>CAVVDL010000034.1:0-350653 GCA_963747035.1 uncultured Gammaproteobacteria bacterium | reverse complement strand
TGTGGTTGCCGAAGCTTCTCGATTCATCGGATCGGGACGTCCTGCGCGCGGAGATCGACGGCTTGCTGAAGCACGCGCTCGAAGGGGAACTGCGTGCGGTGGCGGCGACGTTGTCGGCCATCGACTGGCAGCCGTTATTCGGAATCTGCCGGGCGGCAGTCGCCGCCGGCGCACCGGAGAGTCCGGTCCACGCGCTCGCGCAATTGCGGGAATTGCCGGCGCCGACTGCGGGCGGCGTGCCGCAATGGCAGGCGCTTGCCGAACTGCTGCTGACCAGCGAGTCGAAGCCGGCAATCCGCAAACAGGTCGGAGCGAAGCAGGGTTTCCTGCCCGCAAGCGATGGCCCGCGCTGGCCGCCACTCAAGCGCGACATGAAATCGCTGCTCGAGTCGCTGGCAGGACGCGAGGATGTGACGAAGGCGCTGGTGGCCCTGCGGCAATTGCCGCCCCCCGCGCTGACGGACGGCCAATGGGAACGCATCGATGCGCTCTCCGCCGTGCTGCCGCACGCGGTGGCCGAGTTGCTGGCGCTTTTCGCCGAACGCGACAGTCTCGACCATCCGGCGGTCGCCGCCGCCGCGCGCGATGCGCTGGGCGACGAATCGGCGCCGACCGAGCTTGCGCTCTCGCTCGATTACCGCATCCATCACCTCCTGGTCGACGAATACCAGGACACGTCTCCGTCGCAGGAGCGCCTGCTGAAACTCCTGGTCGCCGGCTGGCAGCCCGGCGACGGCAGGAGCCTCTTCTGCGTCGGCGATCCGATGCAATCGATCTATGCGTTCCGGGAAGCGGACGTGACCCTGTTCCTGCAGGCCCAGCGCCGGGGCATCGGCGCCGTGCCGCTGGACGCCGAACGCCTGGGCCGGAATTTCCGTTCGAGCACCGCCATCGTCGAATGGGTGAACGCGACATTCGCGGCGCTGATGCCGTCGGTGGACGATTTCGAGCGCGGCGCCGTGTGCTATTCACCCGCGGTCGCGGCGAAGGCGGGCTCGGCCGAGGACGGGGTGCGCGTGCACGCGCTCATCGAGGCCGATGCGCGCGCGATGGCCGCGGAAGTCGCGGACATCGTGCGAGAGGCGCTCGCCGCGGGTGGTCCGCCGCCTTCGATCGCGGTCCTGGTGCGCGGGCGTCCGTCGCTGCCGCCGATCCTGGCCGCTTTCCGCGCAGCCGGCATCGAGTACCGCGGCGTCGAGCTCGAGTCGCTGCTCGACCGGCCGGCGATTCGCGACCTGGTCGCGCTCACGCGGGCCCTGCTGCATGACGGCGACCGCACGGCCTGGCTCGCCGTGCTGCGCGCGCCTTTCGGCGGCATGACGCTGGCCGACCTGTTGAAGATTGCGGGCAACGACGCGAACCGACCCGTGCGTGAGCGCCTGGCAGACGAGATGCTGCTCGCATCCCTGTCCGCCGATTCCGCCGCGCGCCTGCAGCGCCTGCATGCGGCGCTTGACGATGTGATCGCGGGCCGCGGCGAGCGCTCGCTCGGCAGCTGGGTCAAGTCGGCCTGGCTTGCCGTCGACGGCCCCGCGACGATCGCCGATGCATCCGACCTGTCGAATGCGGAACTCCTGTTCGCCGCGCTCGACCGTCTCGAGCTCGAATCGGGCTGCCTGCCGGAGGCCGCGGCGATCGATGCCGCGGTCGAGGGCGTCATGGCCTCGCCGGTCGGCAGCGAGAGCGCGCAGGTCCAGGTCATGACCATCCATCGCGCCAAAGGCCTCGAGTTCGACATCGTCATCCTGCCGGACTTGCAGCGCGGCCCACGGTCCGCCGATCGACCCTTGCTGTACTGGACGCCGGTTGCGACCGGCCCTGACGAGCGCGGCATCGTGCTCGCAAGCCGCGCCGATGCGACCGAAAGCGAAGGCAACGCCGATGCCCTCGAGCGCTGGATGCGGCGGCTCGGCCGGGAGCGCGAGTCGCTCGAGCTCGGGCGCGTCGCCTATGTGGCGGCAACTCGCGCGCGCAGGCGCCTGCACCTGATCGGAACGGCGAGCCTGCGCGAGACGAGATGACGGGCCGGTGCTGCGTCGTCCGCGCTCGGCAAGCCTCCTGGGATTCCTGTGGCCCGTCGTGGCCGCGCACTTCGAACAGGCGCTTGCCGCGCGGGTCGCACGGCCTGCCGGCAACGACCGGCCTGGCGACGGACGGCCGCGTCTCACGGCGCCGCCGCCGCGGCGCCTCGTCGCCGGTTTCAGTTCGCCGGCGCCGCCATCGCTGCCGCGAGCCGCCGTGCTTCGCATCTCGGGTGAAGCGGAAGGCTCGATCCGGCCTGAATTCGACTGGGCGGGCGAGATCGCGAAAGCCGTCGGCCAGATCGTTCATGACGAGTTCCAGCGCATCGCCGAAGGCGCCGCGATGCCGAAGCGGGACGATCCGCAACAGCCCCGCTGGGAGCGGCGGCTCCGCGAACTCGGCATCGACGATGCACATCGACCCATCGCGCTCGAGCGGATCGGGCGCGTGATGAAGGCCGTTGCAGGAAGCGATCACGCTGCGCGCCTCCTCGATCCGGCAGCGCTCGAGGGCCAGAGCGAACTCTCGCTCACGGCCGTCATGGACGGCGTCCTGCAGAGCCTGCGGATCGATCGCACCTTCGTCGACGGGGAGGGCGTGCGCTGGATCGTGGACTGGAAGACGAGCTCGCACGAGGGCGGCGACCGCGAGGCCTTCCTCGACAATGAACTCGCGCGCTATCGCGGCCAGCTCGAGCGCTACGCGCGCGTCATGAAGGTTTTCGATCCCGACCGGCCGCTCCGCGTCGGCCTCTATTTCCCGCTGCTCGACGCCTGGCGCGAACTGGGCTAGAGCCGGCCCTCGATCGTGAAGGGCCGGCGGCCCTGGCTGTCGGGCGATCCGAGGAAGCCCAGGGTGTCGAAGATGGCGGGACTTGCGCCCGGGCCGGGCGCCGCCTCGCCGGAGAGCAGGTAGTGGCCGTCCTGCCCGAGCTCGACGGCTCCGCGCACGTGCAAGGGACCGCCGAGGTCGCGCAGGCGGCCATTCAGGGCATTCGAACCGACCGTGCCCTCGCCGACCACCAGCTCGAAATCGCCGAGGGCCTGGCCATTGGCGCCCGGCGCATGCAGGTTCCGGACGTAGAGCGTCCCGCTCGCCGCCGCGGGCCGCAGCTTCACGATCCGGACCTCCGAGAGGTCGAGTTCGAGCTCGCCAGTCCAGCCATGCGGCGTCACCAGTCCCTCGAACAGCCGGATCGGCAGCCGGCCGCGAATGGCCTCGCCGGCGATCTCATTCCCGAAGCTCCCGGACAGGTCGCCCGACACCTCGCCGCCCGTGGGGCTCAGGGTCGCGTGGCAGGACCAGTGAAGGACCAGCAGGCGCCAGGGGCTGCAGGACCAGGCGATGCCGCCGAGCGGGCGCCCGCTGACCGAAAGCGCGCGGGCACGACCGGACCAGATCGTCCCGCTGGCGCCGGCGAGCACGACGCTGGCGGGCAGGCGGCGCGCGAGCTGGCTCGCCGGGACCATCGCGATCATGAACACGAGGAAGGCGGCGATGCCGGCCGCGATGAGGACGCCGCGCTTCACGATCGGGTCAGCGGCCGTGGATGACGAGCGTCGCGTCGACGAGGCCGGGTTCGCCGGCGGCCGAGACGCTGGCCGTTTCGGCCTCGACGCCGCGCTCCTTCTGCAGGCGGGCGAGGAGCAGCGTCAGGGAATCGAAGGAAGCGCCGGTGAAGCGCGCGCGCAGGGCGCCATTCGAGGCGGGCTCGACGGCCGCCAGCTTGTCGGCGAGGCCGCCTTCGCGCGCCATGCGATCGACCGCGATCGTGAGCGGCTCGCCGGCCCGCGCCGCAGGCATGGTCTGAAGCCGCGGCGTGACCGACTCGATGAAGGCGAGGTCCTGGCGGCGGCGTTCGACGCGTTCCTCGGCTTTTGCGACGGACGCCCCGAGCTGCCAGATGAGGCCCGCGAGGAGGAGCACGGCCGCCGCGACGCCGCCCCACAGCACCATGCGTTGCTCGCGCTCGGCAAGACCCAGATACCAGTCCTGCAGCTTCACTTGTGCGCCCCTGCGGCAATCCGCACCTGGGCCTCGACGCCTTTCTCGCTGTTGGTGGTCGAGGCGACGTCGGCCGAGAGGCCGCGCTGGTTGATGCCCTGGGCGAAGCGGGCGATCGAATCGGTATTGGGTGCGACGAGCTGCAGCTCGAGCGAGCGCTCGCGCCAGCCGAGCGACTCGAGCTTCGGTCCCGGTGCGGCGGCGAGCGCACCGGCGACGGCCGCGAGCTGCGTCAGGAAGCCGCTCGGATCGGCGCTGCCGGCGCCCGCGAGGCGCTGCTCGACCTGCGCGCGCGCGTCTTCGATGCGCTCGACGCCCGGCAGCGCAATGTGCGCCGCCTGCTCGATGGCGGCGTCGAGCCGCTGCTGCTCACCGTACAGGCGCACGAGGTCATAGCCGCGCACGCCGATGTGCAGCGACAGCGCCACGACCGCGAGAATCGCCGCCACGCGCCAGCGCTGCCATTCCGCGCGCCAGCCGGTGCGGCGGGCGAACTCGCCTTGCGTGAGCGACAGCACGCCCGGTCGCACGGCCGCCGCGGCGAGCAGCGGCAGGGCGCCATCCGGGAGGATCTGGAGATCGAGGCTGCCCGTCACTTCGCGCAGCGCCTCGATCATCTCGCGCGAACCCTGCCAGTCCTGCTGCGAGACGAAGAGCTGCACGTGGCGATCCTCGCCTTCGAGACCCGCGAGCGTGAACGATTCCGTCAGCGGCTCGGCATCGAGCGCGACCGGCAGGCTCCCGGGTGCGCGCACGAGCAGAAGCCCGGAATCGATCACCGCGACGATCTTGCCGGGATTGTCCGGAATGCAGAGCGTGTCGGGCACGATGGCCTGCGGCTCGATGCCGGCGGCGGCGAGCGCATCGAGCCAGGACCGCAGTTCCTCGCGACGCAGCGCCGCGACCTGCGTTGCGCCGGCTTCGTCGGTCGCGCCGATCGCGAAGTGGAACTGCTCGACTTCGCCGGCGAGCGACTCCTCCATCGCGTAGGGGACGACCTGCGCGAGCTTCGCGCCTGACTTGACCGGGAGCTCGGGCCTCGCGAGCGTCACGCTCGACCCCGGCGCGATGACGACGACCTGTCGCTCCTGGGCGACAGGCGCCGCGTCCGCAAGCTCGCCCGTCGCGACCGGGCCGAGCCGGCCGCCGTCCGCGCCGGTGATGACCCAGCTGTACGGATTGGCGAGCCTCAGGACGAGGAACTGGTTCATGCGGCTACTCGGTGCCTGTCGAGCGCACGACGGTGCGGATACTGGCCGATTCGTTGCGTTCCATCAGACTGTACAGCGTGAATTCCGAAGTGCCAATACGCACGGCCGTCACGGCGCGGAACCAGTCGGAACTTTCGGAAACTTTGTCCTCGAGCGCCTGCCAGGTATTCGCGTCGAGGGTCGCCTCGAGGTCGGCAAGCGTCGGAAAGCAGCCATCGCTCCGATTCTTCGCGAGCAGCTCCGCGTCGCCGAAATCCGTGCCGCCCTCGACGAGGGAGGCGAGCACCGGCGCCTTGGCGGTGCAGAGATTGATCGGCGTGCCGACCGGCAGGGCCGCGACGAACGGGCGGATGCGCTCGAATTCGTCGCGCGTCATGCCCGGCAGCGCCATCAACTCCGTCGTCGTCGAAACGAGCGTGTTTGCCGTGCGGTAGGGCGGATTCTGGGAGAGGTAAGTGCTGTCCTCGGCGCCTTCCGGAATTCCGGGAAGCGTGTCGGTGTCGATCCAGTCCGCCATGATCCGCGCCCAGCGCGGTTGCGCGCCGACGAGCAGGAGCAGGCGCTCGAAATGCGCGATCGATGCTTCGTCCGCGTTGCCGTCGCCGTCCACGAGATTGTTGAGGTTGAAGCGCCCCTGCATGTCCTCGATGGCGCCGCGCACCTCGCCGCCGTCGACGGGAAGCGGCGGCAGCGGCTGCGCCCAGGCCTCGCCGAGATGGTCCGTGTCGTTGTCCTCGCGGTCATCGTGCAGGACCTCGGCCGCCCAGGCCTCGGCGCCGAGTGCGACGTGCCAGCCCTGGTCGAGCGCGACGAGGCCTGCGGTGCGCCGCAGGTCGAGCGCCGCGCGCGTGCCGATGTGCACGGCGAGCACGGTCGCGAGCGCGACCAGCACGATGGCCATGATCAGGGCGACGCCGCGCTGCTTCATCCCGGCACCTCGACCAGGCGCTTGATCTCGCCCCAGTCCTCGAGCACGACGGTGATCTCGACGGCGAGCGGCCGCACGGTGAAGCTGGCCTGCGACGTGTTGTTGAACTGCGGCCACTCGGTGATCCACTCGCGACCGGACGTGAGATACCGGATCTCGACGCGCTGCACGTGATCCAGCAGTTCGCGCTTGACCGGCACCGTCGCAAGCGTCGCGTCCATGACCGTCCAGTACTGGCGCACGAGCTTTCCGTCCTCGAGGAGATAGACGACGCGTTGCACGGTGCCGCGCGGCGTGCCGGCGCCGTTCGGCCAGCCGGCGTGCGAGAGTTCGACGAGGGCGGAGGAATTGGGGTCGTGCAGGAGCGTTGCGCGATAGCCGTCGCCGATGCTCTCCCGCACGGGGCGGCGCGTGAGCGTCCGGAAATCGTTCACGACCAGTTGCATCGCGCGCTGAACGTGGCGCAGCCGGTCGAGGTGGCCTTCGGCATTTTCGGTCGCGACCCGCGCCTCGCTGACCCCGCGATAGGCCATGACGCCCATGACCGCGAGGATCGCGACGGCGACCAGGATCTCGAGCAGCGTGAATCCTCGCTGACGATCGCGGGCGGTCATTCCTCGTCTCCGGGGTCGCCGCCGCCCGCGTCCTCGTCCTCGTCGCCCCCGTCCTGCCCGCCGGGACCCTGCGGGCCGCCGTTGGCGTACCAGTCGGTACTGGATTGCGGCGATGACGAAATCGTCTGGCCCATGAAACCGGACAGGGTCACGATCGTGGAGCCGTCCGGGTCGGAGTCGCGCCGCACGCTCACGTCGATGCGGCGCAGTCCCTTCACCTGCGTCTGGGACACCTTCGTGACCCAGTGCCACTTGCGTCCGGCGTAGTCGACCTCGCCCGCGGTCTCCTCGACCGAGGGCATTTCGCCGGAGACGCGGACCTCGGTGATCCGGTTGTCGGCGATCCATTCCGCGAGGCTGCGGTCCCGCAGTTCGTCCACGTTGTTGACCGTGTCGCCGATCGTCTTGAAGACCGCCAGCATGCCGATCGCGACGATCGCGAGCGCGACGACGACCTCGATCAGCGTGAAGCCGGCATTCCTCAGGGTTTCTTGTCATCGCCCCGCTCGATCTCGATGCCGCCGTCGAGGCCGCCGACGAGCGTGACGCGCGCGCCGGCCTTGCGGACGAAGGCGAGGCGGTAAGGCGTCATCTCGCCGCTGCCCCAGGCGACGAGCTGCGGGACGCGTGCCTCCGGATTGGGTTCATGGCGCAGCAGGATCGGGCGACCCTCGATGACGAGCTCCAGGACGAGATCCGGCGGCAGCTGGTGAGCCGCGAGCGCCGCATCGCCCTCGACCGCCTTCCAGTGCTGTTCGAACGCGTCGAAGCGCTGGAATTCGTAGCCCGCCGTTTCGAGCACGATGCCGTAGTCGCGGCCCTCGAGCTGCGCCTGCTCCTGCAGCAGCGCGATCGCGTCGGCGAGCTTCCCGGATTCGTTTTCGATCTCGCGGTCCTCGCCGAGCAGGCCGATGGACAAGGTGGCGAGCATCGCGAGGATGCCGATGATCACGAGGACGACCAGGATTTCGATCAGGGTCATGCCGCGCTCGGCGCGGCGCGAACGGGCGACGGGCATCGCCGTGGGCCTTCAGGCCGTCACTGCAGGTTCCAGCTGCCGATGTCGGCGTCGACGCCCTCGCCACCGACCTCGCCGTCGGCGCCGAGGGAGTAGAGGTCGTAGGCGCCGCCCTTGGTGCCAGGCTGCATGTAGCGGTACGGGTTGCCCCAGGGATCCTTGGGCACGGTCGTCGCGCGCAGGTACCCGCCGGTGCGCCAGTTGCGGATGGCCGGGTCGTCCGGCTTCTTGACGAGGGCCTCGAGGCCCATGTCCGTCGTCGGGTAGCGGAAATTTTCCATCTGGAAGAAGTCGAGCGCCGTCTCGAGCGTCCGGATGTCCTGTTTCGCGGCGGTCACCCGGGCCTCGTCCACCCGCCCCATGATCTGCGGGGCGATCAGCGCCGTCATGATGGCGATGATGACCAGCACCACCATGATCTCGATCAGGGTGAAACCGGATTCGCGTCGGGAAATCAGCATGATGCGCCTCACTTGTAGAGACCGGATGATATCAGAGCGGTTCCCCTGGCCCGCCCTTGAGGCCCGGCGTTGTGACATCGCGCTCAACCTATAATCCCGAGAGGCACGCAGGGGAGGCGCCATTGAAGCGGGCGATGATGTTTCCGGGCCAGGGCTCGCAGTCCGTCGGCATGCTGGCGGCGCTGGGGGCTGCCGAGCCGGTGATCGGTGAGACCTTCAGCGAGGCCTCGGCCACCCTCGGTTACGACCTCTGGGCACTCTGCCAGCAGGGCCCGGAAGAGCGGCTCTCCGAGACCGAGCGGACCCAGCCCGCGATGCTGGCGGCCGGGATCGCGACCTGGCGCGCCTGGGAGCGTCAGGGCGGGCCGAGGCCCGACATGCTGGCCGGCCACAGCCTCGGCGAGTACAGCGCCCTGGTCGCCGCGGGCGCCCTGGATTTCAAGGCGACGATCGCGCTGGTGCGCTTTCGCGGCGAGGCGATGCAGCGCGCCGTGCCGGCCGGCACCGGCGCCATGGCGGCGATTCTCGGGCTCGAAGACGCCGTCATCGAGGCGGCCTGCCTGGAGGCGGCCGAGGGCTCGGTCGTGCAGCCCGTCAACTACAACTCGCCGGGCCAGCTCGTCATCGCAGGCGAGGCGAAGGCGGTCGGGCGCGCGATCGAGGCCTGCAAGGCGCGGGGCGCCAAGCGCGCGGTGCTCCTGCCGGTGTCGGTCCCCTCGCACAGCGCCCTGATGAAACCCGCGGCCGAGGAACTTCGCGAGCGGCTGCGCGCGCTCGAGATTCGATCGCCGGCGATCCGCGTGCGGTCCTTCGATGCGGGCCTCTACACGGACGCGGCGTCGATCCGCGATGGGCTCTATCGACAGTTGTTCAATCCCGTGCGGTGGTCGGCTATCGTGGCCGCGATGACGGGAGACGGGGCAGGGCAACTCTTCGAGTGCGGTCCCGGCAAGGTGCTGACGGGACTCGCGCGCCGCGCACCGGGCGGCCGCGATCTCGTGCTGCATGCGATCGAGTCGCCGGAATCGCTCACGGCCGCGCTGGCCGCGGCCAGGACAGAGGGGAACGCATGACCGGCAAGGCATTGAACGGCGAGATCGCGCTCGTCACGGGAGCGTCGCGCGGCATCGGCCACGCGATCGCGCTTGCGCTCGGCGCCGCGGGCGCGACGGTCATCGGCACGGCGACGGGCAGCCCGGGCATCGCCGCGATCGACGCCGCGTTGAAGTCGGCCGGCATCGCGGGCCGCGGCATCGCGCTCGACGTTGCGGACGGCGCCGCCTGCGATGCGGCGATCGCCGACATCGAGGCGAAGGAGGGCGCGGTCACGATTCTCGTCAACAATGCGGGCATCACGCGCGACACGCTGCTCCTGCGCATGAAGCCGGAGGACTGGGATGCGGTCATCTCGACCAACCTCGGCTCCGTCTTCCGCCTCAGCAAGGGCGTGCTGCGCGGCATGATGAAGGCCCGCAAGGGCCGCATCATCAACATCGCCTCGGTGGTCGGGCTCGTCGGCAATGCGGGCCAGGCCAATTACTGCGCCGCCAAGGCGGGCATCGGCGGATTCACGCGCTCGCTCGCGAAAGAGGTCGCCTCGCGCGGCATCACGGTCAACGTCGTGGCGCCCGGGCTTCATCGACACGGACATGACCAAGTCGCTCGCCGGAGCCGCAGCGCGAAGCGCTCGCGGGCCAGATCCCGCTCGGGCGGCTTGGCCGGCCTGAGGACATCGCCGAGGCGGTCTGCTTCCTGGCGGGTCCCGGCGCCGCCTGGATCACGGGTGAGACGCTGAACGTCAATGGCGGCATGCACATGGCTTGAAAAGGCCATGAGAAACAGTGTGTAACAAAGGCTTGTGGTAGCCAGTGGGGGGTCCGTGGCATAGAATGGCGACCCCCGGGGGCCGGCCGACGCCCATGGGCATCACAAGGTGAGGGACATCAAACCGATGAGCACAGTCGAAGAACGGGTTAAGAAGATCGTCGCCGAGCAGCTCGGGGTGAAAGACGAGGAAGTCACCAGCGACGCGTCGTTCGTGGACGATCTGGGTGCCGACTCACTGGACACCGTCGAGCTCGTGATGGCGCTCGAGGAAGAGTTCGAGACCGAGATTCCGGACGAGGATGCCGAGAAGATCACCACGGTGCAGCAGGCGATCGATTACATCGTCCAGCACCAGTCCAAGTCCTGAAGTCATTCGCGCGCGGGACCCGGCCCCGTGGCCGGGTCGCCGCGCCATTCCTGCCCACTTCCAGCCTGGGGTTGATGCCTTGAGCAAGCGACGCGTCGTCGTCACGGGTCTCGGCATGGTCTCGCCGCTCGGCAACACGGTGGCCGCGAGCTGGGCGGGCGCGCTTGCGGGCAAGAGCGGCATCGGGCCGATCACGCGCTTCGATACGACCGGATTTCCCTGCACGATCGCGGGCAGCATCCCCGACTTCGACGTCACGAAGTACATGCCCGCCAAGGAAGCGCGGCGCATGGACCTGTTCATGCAGTACGGCGTTGCGGCCGGCGTGCAGGCGCTCGCAGACAGCGGGCTCGAAATCACGGACGCGAACCGCTCACGCGTCGGCCTCGTCTTCGGCGCAGGCATCGGCGGGCTCGCGACCATCGAGGACAACTACGGCAAGTACCTCGAAACGAAGACCCCGAAAAAGATCTCGCCGTTCTACATCCCGGCCTCGATCGTCAACATGATCTCGGGCCACCTGTCCATCATGTACGGCATCACGGGGCCGAACCTCGCGGTCATCACCGCCTGCACGACGTCGACGCATGCCGTCGGCATCGGCATGCGCACGATCCAGTACGGCGACGCGGACGTCGTCGTCGCGGGCGGCTCGGAGATGGCCCAGACGCCGACCGCGGTCGGCGGCTTCTGCCAGGCGCGCGCACTCTCGACGCGAAACGACGAGCCCACCAAGGCGAGCCGGCCCTGGGACCGCGACCGCGACGGCTTCGTGATGGGCGATGGCGCCGGCGGCATGGTGCTCGAGGAATATGGGTACGCGAAGGCGCGCGGCGCGCGTATCTACGCGGAACTCGTCGGCTTCGGCATGAGCGGCGACGCCTACCACATCACGGCGCCGCCGGATGACGGCGCGGGCGCGCGGCTCTCCATGGAAAACAGCCTGCGCGACGCCGGCATCAATGCGGACGAGGTGCAGTACGTCAACGCGCACGCGACCTCGACGCCGCTCGGCGACGTCGCGGAGACGATCGCCATGAAGAATGCGTTCGGCGCGCACGCATCGAAGCTCGCCGTCAGCTCGACCAAGTCGATGACCGGCCACCTGCTCGGGGCCGCCGGCGTGGTCGAGGCCATCTTCAGCGTGCTCGCCATCCGCGACCAGGTCGCGCCGCCGACCATCAACCTGGACAACCCGGGCGAGGGCTGCGATCTCGACTATGTCCCGCACACCGCGCGGCAGATGAAGATCGACACGGTCGTCAGCAACTCCTTTGGCTTCGGCGGCACCAACGGCACGCTGATCTTCCGCGCGCTGCGCTGACGCGGGCCAGCCCCGGCATGCCGCGGCGGTCAACCGTGATGCGCGAACTGCCCGCCGTCGCCGATGCGCCGGCCCGGATGCTCGAGCTGCACGCGCGGGATCCGGAGCGCTATCCGGCATTCCTCGACAGTGCCGCGACCGGCGGACCGCTCGGCCGCTTCAGCATCCTGATGGCAGCACCCGGACCGCGTCTCACGCTGTCGCGGGATGGCGGGCTTGAAGGCCCCGGCGCCGGCAGCAGGTTCTGCGAGCGCCTGAACGGCTGGTGGCGCGATGAGCGCGGATCCAGCGCGCCCGAGCCGTGGCCGTTTGCCGGCGGCTGGTTCCTCTATCTCGGCTACGAGCTCGCGGCGGAAGTCGAGCCGACGCTCCGGCTCCCGCTTTCACCGTTTGACACCGTCGCCCTGGCATGGCGGATGCGGGCGGCGCTCGTGTACGACCATTGGCAGGGGCGTGGCGCCGTATTCGCGGAGGTCGGGCGAGGAGGAGGCCGCCGCCGCGCTCGCGGCCGAGTTTGAGCAGGCAACGCCGACAATCGGTACGTCAGCGGTTCCGGCCACGCAGGCCGTCGCGGAGGACGCACCGGAGCTCTACCTGGAAGCCTGCCGCCGTGCACTCGGGCATATCGCGGCGGGCGACGTCTACCAGGCCAACCTTGCCCGCAGCTGGCGCACGCCGATGCCTCGCGAACCTCACGACGGCGGAACTCTATCGCCGCCTGCGTGCGGCCAACCCGGGGGCCTTTGCAGGTTCCGTCGCGATGCCGGGCCTTGCGATTCTCTCGAGCTCGCCGGAGCGCCTCGTGCGCGTGCGGGGACGGCACATCGACACGCGCCCGATTGCGGGCACGCGCCCCCGGCAAGGCAATGCGGATGCCGCGGCGATCGCCGAGCTGACGGGCAGCCCCAAGGAGCAGGCCGAGCACGTCATGCTCATTGACCTCGAGCGCAATGACCTCGGTCGCCTCTGCGAGGCGGGTTCGGTGATCGTGGACGAATTCATGGCCGTCGAGTCCTATGCGCACGTGCACCACATCGTGTCGAACGTCAGCGGGCGCCTGCGGGCCGATGTCGAGCCGGGCGACGTGATCCGTGCGCTGTTTCCGGGCGGGACGATCACGGGTTGCCCCAAGGTGCGCTGCATGCAGCTGATCGGCGACCTCGAGGGCGTGGGCCGCGGCGCCTATACCGGCGCCATGGGCTACCTCGGACAGGACGGGAGCCTCGACCTCAACATCCTGATCCGCACGATGACCGTGCACGATGGCGAAATCGAGCTTCGCGCCGGCGCCGGCATCGTGGCGGATTCGGATCCCGTGCGCGAGCTCGAGGAGACGCGCGCCAAGGCGCGAGGCCTCCTGCGTGCGCTGGGAAGCCTGGGATGAAGCGCCTGTTCGTGAATGGCAAGGCACAGGCGACGATCGATGCGCTCGATCGCGGCCTGCAATATGGCGACGGGCTCTTCGAGACGATCGCCGTTGCGGCTGGCCGGCCGCGCTTTCTCGACTGGCATCTCGAGCGGCTTGTCGATGGCGCGCGGCGGCTCGGATTTCCCGCGCTCGACCAGGACGGTCTTCGAACCGAGATCCAGGGCGCGATCGCCGAGCCCAAGGCTGTCGTGAAGCTCATCCTGACGCGCGGCAGCGGTGCGCGCGGCTATCGCCCGCCCCGCGATGCAAGGCCCACGCGAATCGTCGCGGCCTTCGACTGGCCTGACTTTTCCGCCTCCGCCGGAACCGCCGGCGTGCGTGTTGGCTGGTGCCGCACGCGACTCGGCCGCAATGCCTCCCTTGCAGGCCTCAAGCACCTCAACCGGCTCGAACAGGTGCTCGCGCGCGCGGAGTGGGAAGATGGGGCGATGGACGAGGGCCTGATGCAGGACGACCGCGGTCACGTCATTGCGGCGACGCAGGCGAACCTGTTCGCGTGCCTGGCGGGCCAGTGGGTGACGCCCGCGCTCGACGAGTGCGGTGTCGCGGGCGTCATGCGCCGCGCGTTCCGTCGCTGGGCGGCCGAGCGAGGCGAGGAGATCGCCGAGCGCCCGATCGCCGCGGATGAACTCGAAGCCGCGTCGTCCCTGATCCTGACGAATGCGCTGATCGGCGCCTGGCCCGTGCGCGAGCTCGCGGGACGGACGCTCGCCGTGGATCCGATTGCCCGGGAGTTCAACGCATGGCTCGCACGCGCATAGGCCAGGCGTTTCCGTGGATCGCGCTCGCCGTGGTCGTCGCGATCGGCGCCTGGCTCGGCTGGCGGCAATACGAGCGGCACTGGCTGCTCGCGCCGATCGCGACGCTCAGTGCACCCGTGACATTTGACGTGCCGCAAGGCGCGTCGCTCCGCGCCGTCGCAGGCGCACTCGAGAAGCAGGGCCTGATGGAGAGGCCGCGCACCTGGCTTCGTTACGCAACCGCCGAAGGACTTGCGACGAAGATCCAGGCGGGTGAGTACCGGCTCATGCCCGGGACGTCACCGGTCATGCTGCTGAACCAGTTCGTGGCCGGCGACGTCGTCCTGCATGCCGTCACGCTGCCGGAGGGATGGACCTTCCGCCAGGGGCTGGCGGCGATCCAGGCCCATCCCCAGGTTTCGGTCGAGCTCAAGGGCCTGAGCGACGCCGCGCTGCTCGCGCGCCTCGGACTCCAGGACAAGAATCCCGAGGGTCTCTTCTTCCCGGACACCTACCGCTTTCCGCGCGGCACCAGCGATCGTGAACTCCTGCTGCAGGCGCATGCGCGGCTCGATCATGAATTGCAGGCGGCATGGGCGAATCGGGAAGAGGGCCTGCCGCTCGAAACGCCCTACGAGGCGCTCATTCTCGCCTCGCTCGTCGAGAAGGAGACCGCGGCGGCCGACGAGCGGCCTCTCATCGCGGGCGTGTTCATCAATCGCCTGCGCAAGGGCATGCGACTGCAGACCGACCCGACCGTCATCTACGGGCTCGGCGACAAGTTCGACGGCAACCTGCGCCGCCGCGACCTCGTGAACGACACGCCCTACAACACCTACACGCGGGCCGGGCTGCCGCCGACCCCGATTGCGTTGCCCGGGCGCGCCGCGCTCGAAGCCGCCGTGCGGCCCGCGCACACCGACGCACTCTATTTCGTCGCGACGGGCCTCGGCGATGGCCGCCACTTCTTTGCCGAGTCGCTGGTCGCGCACAACTCGAACGTATCGCGCCACATTGCCAACCTGCGCGGCGGCAGCGGCGTTCAGGTACGCTGAATCCGTGCGCGGCCGGTTCATCACCTTCGAGGGCGTGGAGGGCGTCGGAAAGTCGACGCAGATCGCGCGCGCCGCGGAGCACCTGCGCAGGCGCGGCATCGAGCCGATCGTCACGCGCGAGCCCGGCGGCACGGCGCTCGCCGAGAAGCTGCGCTCGCTCGTGCTCGAGCCCGGGCATGGGGCGGTCGGGCCGTCGGCAGAGCTGCTCATCATGTTCGCCGCGCGCGCGAGCCACGTGACGGAAGTCATCCGGCCGGCGCTTGCCGAGGGCCGCACCGTGCTCTGTGACCGGTTCACCGATGCGACCGAGGCCTACCAGGGCGGTGGCCGTGGCGTGAATTCGGCCTGGATCCGGGAGCTGGCGCGTATCGCGCATCCGCGCCTGTCACCCGACTTGACGCTCGTCTTCGATGCGCCCGCCGAAGTGGCCCATGCGCGGCTCTCGGGCCGCGGCGCCAACCAGGACCGCATCGAGTCCGAGGACGCCGCGTTCTTCGAACGCGTGCGGAAGGCCTACCTCGCGATCGCCGTGCGCGAACCCGCGCGCGTCAAGATCGTCGACGCGACGCGCCCGG
This sequence comes from uncultured Gammaproteobacteria bacterium, assembly GCA_963747035.1. Lineage (GTDB taxonomy): Bacteria > Pseudomonadota > Gammaproteobacteria > Steroidobacterales > Steroidobacteraceae > SCUD01. The sequence continues at coordinate 335,078 of CAVVDL010000034.1, read as the reverse complement.
AAGCCGAAGTCGCCTCCGCCGTCGCGCGCCTCATCGACGACGTGCTGCCGGTTGCGGGTCGCTGACCGATGGCTGATACGGAACTCGAGGACGAAAGCACACCGGCGCCCGATGCGGGGCCGATGCTGGAGCGCGCCGGTGTCGCCTGGCTCGAGCCACTGCGCACGCGAATCGCCGCGCAACAGAAACAGGGTCGGCTTCCGCATGGGTTCCTGCTGGCCGGCGCGCCCGGTGCCGGGCAGGCCGAGGTCGGGGTCTGGCTGGCCGCGCGGCTCCTCTGCCGCGGCGATGCGAGCCGGCCCTGCGGCCGCTGCCCGGATTGCCGGCTCTTTCTCGCCGGCAGCCATCCGGACTACCGCTGGATCGGCGTGCTCAAGGACAAGAAGGAAATCAGCATCGACCAGATGCGCGCCTTGTCGGAAGCGCTGTCGTTTCGGAGTTACCGCGGCGGCGTGAAGGTCGCGGTGATCGCGCCGGCGGAGGCGATGAGCATCAAGGCGTTCAACGCGCTCCTCAAGACGCTCGAAGAGCCGGCCGACGATACCTTCCTCGTGCTGGCCGCGAGCCGCGTGGACCGCATTCCGAAAACGATCATGAGCCGCACGATGCGGCTGCGGCTGCCGTTGCCTGACGAAGCGGAAGCGCTCGCCTGGCTGCGGCAACAAAAGCCTGATGAAGCCTGGCCGGCGCTGCTTGCGCTTGCGGGCGGTGCGCCGTTCCTCGCGGCGGACTACGCCGCCGCGGGCCTGGGCGAACTTGATGCCGAGATGCAGGAAGCGATATCCGCGGCGGTGGCCGGGCGGCTGGACGTGGTCGCCTTTGCCGATGCGTGTGCAAAGAATGCCCCGTCGGCGCGGCTCGTCTGGCTCGAATCCTGGCTTACGCGGAGCTTGAAGGAGGCCGCCCTGGCTAGTGATCTGGTCAACAATAATCGATTACCATGGTTGCGGCCGCCGGGCCTGGAAACGAAGATACGGGCGGGCTACGGCCTGCTGGATCAATTGCGAGATGCGCGCAGGCTGGTGGGCGGTGCGCTGAACACACAGCTCCTGTTCGAGGGGCTGACCGTTTCGCTGACGGCCCTGGTCGGCCGTCCGGCGAGCTGATCGGGGGGAACTTGGAATTGAAGATGCGGGCGCCTTCAACCAAACCGGGTCTCCTGACCCTGACCATCAAGGACAAGAGCGCGCTTTACCTCGCGTACATGCCCTTCGTGAAGAACGGCGGCCTCTTCATTCCGACCAACAGCAGCTACCGGCTGGGCGACGAGGTGTTCATGCTCCTCAACCTCATGGGCGAGGAGGAGAAGCTGCCGGTCGCGGGCCGCGTGATCTGGCTGACGCCCAAGGGCGCGCAGGGCAAGCGCACGGCGGGCATCGGCGTGCAGTTCAGCGAACAGGACCGCGGCACGACGCAGAAGAAGATCGAGTCCTATCTCGCCGGCGCGCTCGGCGGCGACAAGGCGACGCACACGATGTGACTCACTCCGGCCCGAGCCGGTTGCCCGTCATTCCGCCCTGCAGGCAGAACGCCTCGAATCCCCGTTCGGACAGCAGGAATGCCGCCGCGGAGCTGCGCCGGCTGGTGTCGCATACCGTGATGTAGGGCGTCTTCGTGTCGAGAGTCTTGACCTTCAGCCGGATGAAGTAGAGCGGCACGTTCAGCGCGTCGTCGAGGTGAAAGGTCTCGAACTCGGACGGCAGGCGCACGTCGAGCCACTTGGCGCCGCGTCCGATCAGCTCGCGCGCGTGGGTCAGGTCCACCCAGTGCAGCAGCGGCTCGTTCAGGAGCTCCTTGAAGTCGTCCTTGCCGAGCCGGACGAGCGCGCCATCCGTCTGCATCGTGATCGTGGCATTGCGCTTGCCGTCGGAGATGAGCGCTTCCTCGCCGAAAGACTCGCCGACGCCGAGCTCCGCGAGCTTGAGGCCATCGCGATTCATCGGCGTCTCGCGCGTGACGACGGCCGAACCCTTCGTGATGACGTAAAAATAATCGCCGTCGTCGCCCTGCTTGATCACGACCTCGCCGGAACGGCAGGCGACGTGCTGCATGCGCATGAACAGCGCCTGCAGGTTGGCGGGCGGGATGCGGTGGAACGCCTTGGTCTGCAGGAGAACGGTCATCCAGTCGTCGCCATCGGCGGTGCCGCCGCCGGCGATCTCGCTCACCTCGTAGGAGCCGGTCTGGTCCCAGGTGATCATGACGTCGAGGAGATCCGAATCGATGGCGACGTAGGTGACGTCGGACAGCGCGCGGGCCGTGAAGCGCCGCGGCTGGCCCGGTGCGACCGCAATGCGCGCCTCCGGCGTGCCGGCGCGCAGCATCGTCACCGTGCGATCGCCGACCCGAAGTTCGAGCTCGCCGCCCACGAGGTAAATCGTGCGCTTGTCGGATTCGCCTTCCTTGAACAGCACGCGGCCGGAGTCGAGCTCCTGCAGGCGGGTCTTCTTGGCGAGCGCGTGCAGGTTCTCGCGCTTCAGCCCGTCGAGGGGGCTGAAGCTCCGGAGCACGTCGATTTCTACCGGCTTGTCTTGTGCCATCTCACCGCGCGCAACGACAGGAGGCACTGGCCTCACATGATGGCGCGAATCCTAACATAGCCTTACCGGCCGGCTTTGAGCGCGGCCCAGCCTGCATCGGGCTTGAAGCGCGGCCCGTGCTTCGTCGCGAGTTCTTCGAGCCGCGCGACGATCGAGGACACGCCGCGTGCGCGGGCGTAGTGCAAAGGGCCGCCGCGGAAGGGCGCGAAGCCCGTGCCGAAGATCATCCCGGCGTCCAGCAGATCGGCGTCGTCGACGACGCGTTCGCGCAGGCAGGCGACAGCCTCGTTGAGGTATTGCAGGATCAGGCGGTCGGTGAGGTCGTCCGGCGCATGCCCGGCGGCCGGCGGCTTGACCGGCTTGCCGTCCAGCCATTCGTAGTAGCCGCGGCCGGACTTGCGGCCGACGTGCCCGGCTGCGAGCAATTCCGCCGTGCGGCGCGGCACCGGCAGCCCGAAGGCGGCGGAGAGGATCTTGCCGACATGTGAGGCGACATCGAGGCCCACGGTGTCCGCAAGCTCGATCGGCCCCATCGGCATGCCGAAGTCCACCGCCGCGCGATCGATCAGGGCGAGCGGCACGCCTTCATCCGCCGCCAGCATGGCCTCGGTCATATAGGGCATCAGCACGCGATTGACGACGAAACCCGGCGAGCTGCGGCAGGGCAGGGGCAGCTTGTCGAGGCGGCGTGTGAAGGCGAGCGCGTCCTCCACGATATCCGGGCTCGTCTTTTCAGAACGGATGATCTCGACCAGCATCATCTTCGCGACCGGATTGAAGAAGTGCAGGCCCACGAGCCGTCCCGGGTCCGCGAGCTTCTGGGCAAGCTCCTCGAGGACGATGCTCGACGTATTGGTCGCGAGGATTGCGCCCGGCTTCATGCGCGGCTCGAGTTTTGCGTAGAGCTCGCGCTTTGCGTCCGCGTTCTCGAAGATCGCCTCGATCACGATGTCGGCGCTGGGGACGCCGGCCGCCTCGACGTCCGCCTTGAGCCGCGCCGCCATCTCCGCGGCCTTGGCCGGGTCGCGGGCACGCTTGCCGAAGAACTCCTTCGCGCGCGCGAGCGCGGGCTCGACGTATTTCATCTCGCGGTCCTGGAGCGTGACCGTGAGGCCGCGCGAGGCGCACCAGGCGGCGATGTCGCCGCCCATGACACCGGCGCCGACGACGTGAACGTGCGCCACCTTGCGCGCCGACTTGCCGCCGAGGGCCTTCATGCGGTTCTGCAGGAAGAAGACGCGGACCAGGTTCCGCGACTGGTCGCTGAGGAAGAGTCGCGCGATCGAGCGTGCCTCGGCCTCGAAAGCAGCCGGGCCGGAGGCGCCGTGCCGCTCGAAGAGGTCGAGGATCGCGTAAGGCGCCGGGTAGTGTTCCGGATTCGCGCGCCGGGCGACTTGCTTGCGCGCCTGCGCGGCGACGAAGGACCGGACCAGCGGCCAGGTCAGGACGCGCTGCCCGAAGGACGCGCGGTGGCGCGGCGGCGGCGCGAGCGCGATGGCACGGGCGGCGGCGGCCAGCTCCGCGCGCGGCACGAGGCGGTCGACGAGTCCGAGTTTTTGCGCGTCTTCCGCGCGCAAGAGCTTGCCGGTCAGCATCAGGTCGAGCGCGGCCGGCGCGCCGATGAGCTGCGGTGCGCGCACCGTGCCGCCGAATCCGGGGTGGACGCCGAGCTGGACTTCCGGCAGGCCGAGCGTCAGCTTGCCGTCGTCGGCGCCGACGCGGTAATCGCAGGCGAGGGCGAGTTCGAGTCCGCCGCCGAGCGCAAAGCCGTGGATCGCGGCGACCGTCGGCATCGGCAGCGCCTCGAGCCGGTCGAAGACCTGCTGGCCCGCTGCGCACGAGGCGGTACGCCTGCTCGAGATCCGTGAGCCCGGCGAACTCGGTGATATCGGCGCCCGCGACGAATCCGCCTTCCTTGGCGGACCGGATGATGACGGCCCGGGGTTTCGACGCCTCGATCTCCGCCAGGCGCTCGTTCAGTTCCTGCATCGGCGCGCTGCCGAGCGTGTTGGTGCTGCTGCCCTGCAGGTCGAAGATCAGCCAGGCGATGCCGTCGGCATCGGTCTCGAGGCGCCAGTGATGTGAAGGGCTCGCCATGTTTCGGGACACCGGTCGAATGGATGCCCGATTATGCGCTCCCGCGATCCGTCACGCTCCCGCGGCCGTCGCCGTGTCGGCGGCGCGCACGAAGTCGGGATCGATGTCGAAGTCGAATACCAGCGGCAGGTGATCGGACAGCGGGACCGTCGGGATGTCGAATCCCCGCGGCACGATGCCCTGGCCGTAGAGGATGAAGTCGAGTTCCTTGCGCGGCCAGCGGCTCGGGTATGACGGCAGGCTCGCGATGTTGGCGCTGCGAAGTCCGGCCGCCTGCATGAACAGGTAGATCTCGTGCTCGCCCCAGAACGTATTGAAGTCTCCGGCGACGATGACCGGTTTCGTCTGCTTGCGCACGAGCTGGTGCAGGTGGCGCAGCTGGTAATGCCGGTGGCGGAATTTCAACGACAGGTGCACGAGGAACACGGCGACGTTCTCGAGCTCGAGTTCGATGATCAGCTTCTTGATGCCGGTCTCGAAGTAATGGAAGCGCTCGCCGTGCACGCGCGACGCCGCCAGGAAGGCGTTCGCCTGCTTGCGCACGATCGGCATGAACTGGTTGAGCGAGTCCTCGCCGTACTTGCACTGGTAGGTCGAGTAGTGGGACAGGTGGCTCGCGATGAACTCGGCCTGGTTGATCATCCCGCTGCGGATCGAGCCCGTGTCCACCTCGATGAGGCCGACGATGTCCGGATCGCGCTCGGCGATGAAATCGGTGATGCGCTCGAGGATCTGGCGGCTGCTGCGCAGGTAGCCCGCGCCGGGCACCGGCAGGTGGAAGGCCGGGCCGGTGCCGGTCGCGTAGCGGATGTTGTAGACGAGGAGTCGCATCAGCCTGGGCCGTTTCCGATGCCTGCCAAAAGACGTATTCTAGGGGCAGGGCAACGCGAGGTACGGCGCAAGTGGCGGAAGAAGGCAATCCGATCCGGCTCTTCGTCACGCACCTGTACGCGCCGGACGAGACCTACTTCCGCGTCTTCGAGTACCTCGAGAGCCAGCCGAATTTTTACTACAAGAACCTCTCGACGCCGGACAAGCCGCCGCGCAGCAAGGAAAAGGAAGCGATCCGTGAGGACCTCCGCCGGCAGATGGCAGATGCCGAGGTCGTCGTCGTCCTGTCCACGCTCCACCTTCGCGACCCGACCGGCATCGAATACCAGTGCCTTTACGCCCAGTCCTGCGACAAGCCGATGATCGTGATGGAGCCGTTCGGGACCACCGATGCGGTGCCTGACAAGCTGCGCGAGTTCGCCGAGGAAGTCGTGCCGTGGAACGGGCGGGAGATGGGCGATGCGATCCGTCGGCAGGCGCGTCATGAAGATACGACGCGCTGGGACGTGATCGAGTTCAAGCTCGATTGAGGCTGATCAGCGTCGGGATGCGTGAGGAGCCGGTCTCGCCGGTTCCGCGGCCGTGCGACTGGCCGTTGGTCTTGGACGGGGTCGCAGGGGCCGTGCGATGAAGCGTATCGAGCAGCGCCACGATCCGCGCCGCGCAGGCATCCGCCTCGCCGATCGACATCTTGCGGACCGTCGCGGCGATCGGGCATTCCCCGTGATGGGGACGAATGCGCGTCATGGACTGTCGCAGGGCTTCGAAGTCCTGGCGGACTTCCCCCGGAAGGTCATGTGTCGGCAGGTCAATCAGGTAACGCGAAAAGGCGTCGGTCAGGCGCTGCTTGAGCGCTGAAGGCTTGGCCAGCTCAAGCGTGGCCTTATGCAAACTCTCCCAGGCGGCTGTACTCACGGTGTTCCTAGCTCCCTGACAAATCGCTCTGATTTCTAGTCCAATGGAAAGGTAGTCAATCCAAGTTTCCGAACACCGCGTATCGTTTCGAAGTTCCCCGTAACATCAACCCGATACGGCTTGAATATAGCGCGATTTCTACGATGGGGAAGGCTCGGGCAGGCGATTTCTTGCGCTATGTCAAGAAATCGGTTCTATTGTTCCGGGATTATTGTTCAAGGCCGGGCCCATGACCGAACCTCAAGCCGAGAAACAGGTGCCCATCCTGGCGGCCCTGGCCCAGTCGACCCGGCTCCAGATCCTCGACCGGGTGGCCGACGCGGGCCCGGAAGGGGTGGCAGCCGGCGAAATCGCCCGGTCCATCCGCTGCCCGGCGTCCACGCTGTCCTTCCACCTCAAGGAACTGAGCCGGACCGGGGTGCTGGAGGCGCGTCCGGCAGGCCGGTTCATTCATTACTCGTTGCAGAGGACCGCCCTGCAGGCCCTTGCCGGCTACATCGCGGGCCTCGCTGCGACGGGTCGCGGAACCCGCGGGCGCAAGGCAGCCGCCAGCCGCCCGGTCCGCCGTGGGCGCGCCGCGGACGCCAGCCAGCTCACGATCTTCGGGGACTGACGAAGCGCCCTTGAGGGCTCAGTTGCGCACCAGGTGCGCGACGAAATCGTCCACGGGCGTCGCGTCGAGCCTCGCCGGATCGGCGAACAGTGACTCGATCTGCCGGCGCTGCTTCTCCGGGAACACGGGCGGGAGCGAAGCGCGGAATTTCTCCACGAGCACCGGGTAGCCTTCCTGGCGCCGCCGGCGATGGCCGATCGGCGTGTCGACCTGGATGCGTTCCGTGCGCGTTCCGTCCTTGAAGAAGACCTGGATCGCATTGCCGATGAACCGCTTGTCCGCCGCGTAGTACTCCGCGGTGAACTGGGTGTTCTCGCGCACCTGCATCTTCGCGCGCAGCGCATCGACGCGCGGGTCGGCCGCGACGGCGTCCTCGTAGTCGGCGGCCGTCAGCCGGCCGTGGATCAGCGGAATCGCGATCATGTACTGGATGCAGTGGTCGCGGTCCGCGGGATTCGCGAGCGGGCCGGTCTTGTCGATGATGCGAACGCCGGGCTCCTGCGTCTCGACGACGATGCGCTCGATGGCGTCGAGGCGGTCCCGCACCTCGGGATGCAGGCGCATCGCGCACTCGACGGCGGTCTGGGCGTGGAACTCGGCCGGGAAACTGATCTTGAAGAGGACGTTCTCCATCACGTAGCTGCCGAAGCCCTGCGTGTAGACGAAAGGCTTCCCCTGGAAGAGCACGTCGTAAAAGCCCCACTTCGGCGCCGTGAGCGCGGAGGGGTAGCCCATCTCGCCGCGGAGCGCGATGAGCGCATGGCGCACGCCGCGGCTGGTCGCATCCCCGGCCGCCCAGCTCTTGCGCGAGCCCGTATTGGGCGCGTGGCGATAGGTCCGCAGCGCCCCGCCGTCGATCCAGGCATTGGAGACGGCATTCACGACCTGCTCCTGCGAGCCGCCGAGCATGGAGGCGACGACCGCGGTCGTCGCGACGCGGACCAGGATCACGTGATCGAGGCCGACGCGGTTGTAGGCGTTCTCGAGCGCCGTGACGCCCTGGATTTCATGCGCCTTGATCATGGCGGTGAGGACGTCGCGGACCGTTGGCGGCGAGCGGCCCTCGGCGACGGCCTTGCGCGCCTGCCAGTCGGCGACCGCGAGGATGCCGCCCAGGTTGTCCGACGGATGGCCCCATTCGGCGGCGAGCCAGGTGTCGTTGAAATCGAGCCAGCGGATCATCGCGCCGATGTTGAACGCGGCCTGCACGGGATCGAGCTCGTAGCTCGTGCCCGGCACGCGTGCGCCGCCCGCCATCGTGGCGCCGGGCACGACCGGTCCCAGCATGCGCGTGCAGGCGGGGAAGGAGAGTGCCTGGAAGCCGCAGGCGAGCGTATCCATCAGGCAGTAGCGCGCCGTCTCGTAGGCGACGTCGCTCGTGATGCGGGCTTCGCGCGCATAGGCCGCGATGTCGACGAGAACGCGATCGGGGGCGGGCCGCTCGGTCGAGCGGATGTCGTGCTGGCTCATTCCGGGGTCACCTCTGGTCGGCCGGCGGAACCTTGCGCGGCTCCGGCCCGGTGTAGTTCGCGCTCGGGCGGATGATCTTGCCGTCGGCGCGCTGTTCGATGACGTGCGCCGACCAGCCGGTCGTGCGCGAGATCACGAAGAGCGGCGTGAACATCGCCGTCGGCACGCCCATCAGGTGATACGCGACGGCGCTGTACCAGTCGAGGTTCGCGAACATGCGCTTCGACTCCCACATGACCGACTCGATGCGCTCCGCGATGCGGAACATCCTGAAGTCGCCGGCCTCGCTCGACAGCTGCTCCGCGACGCGCTTGATGACGACATTGCGCGGATCCGCGATCGTGTAGACCGGGTGGCCGAAGCCGATGATCACTTCCTTGGCCGCGACGCGCCGGCGAATGTCGGCGTCCGCCGACTCCGGGCTCTGGTAGCGCTGCTGGATCTCGAGTGCGACTTCGTTCGCGCCGCCGTGCTTCGGGCCGCGCAGCGCGCCGATCGCGCCGGTGACGCAGGAATGCATGTCGGAGCCCGTTCCGGCGATGACGCGGGCGGTAAACGTCGAGGCATTGAACTCGTGCTCGGCATAGAGGATGAGCGAGGTGTGCATCGCGCGCACCCAGCTCGCGCGCGGCGGCTTGCCGTGCAGCATGTGCAGGAAATGCCCGCCCGCGGAGTCATCGTCGGTCTCGACCTCGATGCGCTTGCCGCTGCGCGAGAAGTGATGCCAGTAGCAGAGCAGGCTGCCGGTCGAGGCGACGAGCCGGTCGGCGACTTCGCGCGCGCTTTCGGCCGCATGGGAGGGGTTCTCCGGTTTCGCGCAGCCGAGCGCCGAAACGCCAGTGCGCAAGACGTCCATCGGGTGCGCGCCGGCCGGAATCTGCTCGAGGATCGTTGCGAACCTGCGAGCTGATGCCCCGCATGCCCTTCAGGCGTCGCTTGTACGCGGCAAGCTCTGCGGGATTCGGCAGCTTCTCGTGGATCAGGAGGTAGGCGATCTCCTCGAATTCGCAGGTCTCGGCGATGTCGAGGATGTCGTAGCCGCGATAGTGCAGGTCATTGCCGCTCCGGCCGACCGTGCAGATCGCGGTGTTGCCTGCGACCACGCCCGACAGGGCGACGGACTTCTTCGGCTTGAAGCCGGTCGCTTCCGGCGCCTCGCTCATGGCTTCGGCTCCCTGCCGCGGCTGAAAAGTTCGTCGAGCTTGCGCTCGTAGTCGTGATAGCCGAGGACGTCGTAGAGCTCCTCGCGCGTCTGCATGCGATCGATGACGCCGCGCTGCGTGCCTTCCTTCCGGATCGCGCCATAGACGCCAAGCGCCGCGCGGCTCATCGCGCGGAATGCCGAGAGCGGGTAGAGCACGAGCCGCACGCCCGCCTGCCCGAGCTCCGGCGTGGTGAATAGCGGCGTGCGCCCGAACTCGGTGATGTTGGCGAGCACCGGGACCTGCAGCGCGCGCGTGAACTCGCGATACTCGTCGAGTGTCGTGAGGGCCTCCGCGAAGATCATGTCGGCGCCCGCCTCGACGTAGGCGGCGGCGCGCTCGATCGCGGCCTTCTGTCCTTCCACCGCATGCGCGTCCGTGCGCGCCATGACGACGAAGCCGGCGTCGCTGCGCGCATCCACCGCGGCGCGGATGCGGTCGGCCATCTCCGGCGCCGCCACGAGTTCCTTGCCGGGCCGGTGGCCGCAGCGCTTGGCCTGCACCTGGTCCTCGAGGTGCATCCCGGCGGCACCCGCGCGGATGAGCTCGCGCGTGGTGCGGGCGATCGAGAATGCGGCACCGAAACCGGTGTCGGCATCGACGAGCAGCGGCAGGTCAGTCGCGCCGCAGATGCGCCGCGTGTCCTCGCAGACGTCATTCAGGCTCGTGATGCCGAGGTCCGGCAGGCCGAAAGAGGCATTCGCGACGCCCGCGCCCGAGAGGTAGATGGCGCGGAAGCCGGATCGCTCGGCCAGGAGCGCGGTGTAGGCATTGATCGTGCCGGCGACCTGCAACGGGCGCTCGGCATCGACGGCCTCGCGCAGGCGCTGCCCCGGGGAAGTCTCTGACATTTGCCTATGATACAAGCAAGAACCGGCGGCCGACCCGGGCCCGTAAGCAGCGAGCCCGGGCCCGGTGGCAGAATAGGCACGTCATCGTCCACGCAAGAGAGGACACCCCGATGAGCAAGGGCCAGGACCAGAAACGCGAGACCAAGAAGAAGGCGCTACACACTCCGGCCGAGAAGCGTGCGTTGAAGCGCGAGAAGAAGCGCGCAAAAGGCCTGATGTAAGTTGCTGGCCTACGTCTTCTGGCACGTGCCGCGGGCGGATGCCGCGGCGCGCGAGTACGAGTCGCGGCACCGCGAGTTTCACGCGGTGCTGCAGGCGGCGAATGTGGCGGGCCTGCAAGGCGTTCGGGTCTTCAGGTTGAATGCAATTCCGTGGCTCGGCGGCAAGGCCGGCTACGAGGACTGGCACCTGCTCGATGACTCTGCGGGTCTCGATGTGCTGAACCATGCGGCGATCACGCAGGCGCGCCAGCTTCCGCACGACAGGATCGCCGCGCTCGCGGCCGATGGAATTGCAGGCTTGTATGGACTGCGTCAGGGCGAGCTGATCGAACCCGCAATCGCCTATTGGATGTCGAAGCCCGAAGGCATGAGTTATGCGGCGTTTGAAGCGTCACTGGCACCGCAGATCGCCGCGGGCTGCTGCCTGTGGGGACGTCGCATGACGCTCGGGCCAACGCCGGAGTTCTGCCTGCACGCTCCCGGCGAGCGCCAGTTGCCGTATCCGTCAGTCGCCATCGAAACCCAGGCTCTGGGCAAGGAAACGGACTCATGAAGGCTTACGTCATCGTGAACGTCAACGTGAAGGACCCGACGCGCTACGCCGACTACGTCAAGGCGGCGACGCCGACGGTCGCGGCACACGGCGGTCGCTACATTGCGACGGGGAGGGCGAGCAGAGCGGCTTGAGGGCAGCGTTTCCGTCAACCGAATCGTGCGTGCTCGAGTTTCCAAGCTACGACCACGCGAAAGGCTGGTACGACTCGCCGGAGTACCAAGCTGCAGCGTTGATTCGCCAAAGCTGCTCGAGCGGCGACCTGATCCTGGTGGAGGGCGCGCCTTAAGAGCGAATTACAGGGCTTGCTGCTGTTGTGGCTTTGTACGGCGCATGCGCATCACCAATCCCGCCGCCGTGCCGACAATCGCACCGATCAGGTGTGCCTGGGGAACGACAGCGATCCGCAGTAATTCGTGAACGGGGAAGCTCGAATCCCAGGGCTGCTCGATCAGGACCTTGAGCAAACCGATGATGAGCGCCGCAATCGGCAGCCAGCGCGCGCGGCCCGTCGTCGTGCCGATCCAGACGACGCAGCCGGCGAAGTAAATCGCATGCAGCACGTCGGAGAGTCCGCGGTACCAGTGCAGTTCCGGCAGTACCACGAAAGCCAGCAGCGAAATCGCGATGGGCGCGCCGGCGAGGAGCACCCAGAACTCGCTCGGCCGCAGGCGGTCGCCGAACAGGCGGCCGAGGAGGAGGAGGGCGACGCCATTCAGCATCGCGTGAATCAGGTTCAGGTGCACGAAATGCCCGGTCAGGAGCCGCCAGGGCTCCGTAAATGCGACGGTGCGGCGATACTCGAGCACATCGCCGAGCGACAGGAGTTGCGCCGCGACGATGAGCGCGACGACGAGCGGCAGTCCGATTGCAGTATTCAGTCGCATGGGCGGATGATGTCCCTCGGGCAGACTTCGGTGCGCATTATGATGAAACCAGACACTCGGGTCGCGCGCCTCGTCGTGGCGGCACTTGCAATTCTCGGCGCCGGCATGGCGTTGGCCCAGGCGCCTGCAGCCCGACCCGGCCGCTATCCAGTCCGTGATCGAGGAAGCGAAAGCGCGGCTCAAGCTCACGCCCGAGCAGGAAGCGCAGCTCAAGCCGATCGTCCAGGATCGCAACCAGAAGCTCAAGGCGATCCGCGACAAGTACGCCGGCGACACGTCACGCCGCGCGAAGCGCGCCATGTTCAAGGAAGCACAGCCGATCGTCGAGAACTACCAGGCCCGGGTGCGCACGATCCTGAACGACGAACAGGAAGCGGAATGGGAAAAGATGCGCGCCGAGGCGAAGGAGCGCCTCAAGGAGCAGTACAAGAGCGGCAATGGCCCCCATTGATCGCACGGGCGGCATGGTGAATACGCTGGCTGGAAGTTGCCTGTGCGGCGAAGTCCGCTTCGCGGTGTCCGGGCCGTTTCCAAAGCTCTACCAGTGCCATTGCTCGCTGTGCCGCAAGCAGGGCGGCTCGGTCTCGAATACCGGGCTCATCGTCGCCGCCGACAAGTTCCGGTGGATCAGCGGCGAGGCCCGCATCGGCCAATGGCAGCGCTCGACGGGCTTCCGGTCGCATTTCTGCCAGGTCTGCGGCTCCACCGTGCCGAACATGCTCCGCGACACCGGCTTCGTCTGGGTGCCGGCCGGTGCGCTCGACGAGGACGCAGAGCTCGAGATCGGTGCGCAGCTATTTCTCGGTTCCAGGATGCACGGCGACCGGCCGCGAACGGACGGACTGCAGTACGAGACGGCACCGGATCTTCAGGGAACTCATCGCAGATCCTTCATGGAGAGCGCCTGGCACAGCAGTGATGTAGTCGAGCCAACCACCGAAGCCTCACATTCCGGCCCTGGATCATAGTTCGCATAATGTATATTATGGTAAATAACGTATATCCCGATCTGCAATATTCCCCGGGGATTTGACTCAATCCTCCATCGACCCGCCCTGCCCGCCGGCGCGTGGCAATCAATTCAATCGAACGGCGATAGACTAGCTCGCCCCACGGTACCCAGGATTCGCATGTCAGAGCCCGAAGACGTATTCGTCAGCTACTCGCGCCAGGACAACGACAAGGTCATGGAGCTGACGGCAAAGCTCCGCTCGGCCGGCGTGCGGATGTGGATGGATGTTCGCAACATCGACGGCGCCGCCATGTGGGGCGAAGAAATCGTCAATGCGCTTGCGAAATCCAAGGTCCTGCTGCTGCTGGTCTCGAAGTCTTCGGTGGCCTCCCAGAACGTCGTGAAGGAAGTGCTCCTGGCCAGCGAGCGCAAGGGACACATCCTTCCCATCGACCTCGAGCCAACCGAGATTCCGGTCAGCCTCAAGTACGCGCTCGCGGGCATCCAGCACATCGAATACTTCCGGGGCGATCCCGACGCGCACATGAGCGCGATTCTTCGGTCGCTCGAGCGTGTCGGCGTGAACCTTGCTGCTCCGCAGCCCGTTCCTGCCGCGGCGCTTCAGACGGAGGCACACGATGCCATCGCACGGGCCTCAGCCGCAGACGCATCGGAAGCCTTGAAACAGTCCGGCGCTCTGGCGGTATTGCCGTTCGACAACATCAGCCCCGATGAGAAAGCCGACTACTTCAGCGACGGGCTTACAGAGGAATTGATTGCCCGCCTCTCCCTGGTCAAGGAAATCGAACTCGTCTCGCGCTGGGCGTCGATGCAATTCAAGGACGCGAAGAAGGACATCAAGGCGGTCGGTCGTGAACTGGGTGCGCGCTACATCGTGGGCGGCGGCGTTCGCAAGTTCCAGGACTCCGTCCGCATCACGGTCCAGCTCGTCGACGTCGTGACGAATCGCCAGATCTGGGGCGATACCTACAAAGGCAAGCTGGATGACATCTTCGAGATCCAGGAACAGGTCGCGAAGCAGATCGTCGAGGCGCTGAAGCTCAAGCTCAGCTTCTCCGAGAAACTTTCGCTCACCAAGCGCCAGACCGACAATGTCCAGGCCTACGACCTGTACCTGCGCGGGCAGGACTACCTGTATCGCCTCACGAAGCGCAGCGTCGAATATGCGATCCAGCTGTTCGAAAAGGCCATCGAACTCGATCCGCGCTATGCCGCGGCGTACGCGGCGTGCTCCGGCGCCTATGGCCAGATGTACCAGTATTTCTCACGCAGGGACGATTTCCGCGAGAAGGCGCAGGAATTCAGCTTCAAGGCGCTGATGTATGACAGCAACTTGCCCGAGGCCTACGCGGCGATGGGACTGTCGTACTTCATCTGGGGCAAGTTCGAAGAGGCGGCGGCTTCGGGCCGCAAGGCGATCGAACTCGATCCGGACAATTTCATCGCGTATTGGACGCTCGGCCGGATTCACTTTACGACTGGCAAGTTTGCAGAGGCACTCGAGCTGTTTCAGAAGGTCGTCGACCTCAAGCCGGGGTTCTATGTCGCCCACCTCGACTTGAAGCAGACCTTCGTGAGCCTCGGGCGCCAGGCCGAGGCCGCCGCATCACTCACGAAAGTCATGGAGATCCTGCCCACCTACCTGCTCCAGAATCCGGACGACGCCCGGGCCAAGCTGTTCTATGCGATGACGCTCCTGGAACTTGGCCGCCGGGAAGAAGCGATTGCCGAGGGTGCGGCAGCGCTCGAGCTGGCTCCCGGCGATTCGCTGATGCTCTACAACGTCGCCTGCCTTTATGCACAGCTCGGCGAAAAGAAGAAAGCGATCGCGACGCTCCGCGATGCGATTGCGGCCGGCGTCACGAACTTCCAGTGGATGATTCGCGACCCCGACCTGACCTGCCTGCACGACGATCCGGAATTCGTCGAGCTCTCCAAGGATCGCTAGACTCGCCCTGCCCGCTCCTGCCGGCATGCGTGCAGGTCTTAGAGCGATGCGAACCAGGCCGCGATGGCCTTGCGCTCCGCTGGATCCGGCGCGCGCCCGGAGGCGGCCTCGAGGTTCTCGGCCGCATGCCGGGGATTGCGCGTCGCCGCGAGGACGACCGTGACGGCAGGATCTCCGAGCACCCATTTGACGAAGAGCTGCGCTGCGCTCTGGCAGCCGAGCTCTCCGGCAACTGGCGGCAGCGTGTGTCCTGCGGCGCGATCGATCATCGCGCCTTTCGTGAACGGGCGATTGACCAGCACGGCGACGCCAAGCTCGCGGGCAAGCGGCAGCAGGCGAGTCCCCGCCTCCGGTTCCGCCAGCGAATAATTGATCTGCAGGAAATCCGGCTTCTCCCGCCGGATCACGCGCTCGAGTTCCGCATGAGCGCTCGCGAGGTAATGCGTCACGCCGATGTACCGGAGCGTGCCGGCATCGCGCGCAGCCCGCAGGGTCGGCAGGTGCGCGTCGAGATCCAGGAGATTGTGGACCTGCACGAGATCGAGCGTCTTCGCGCGCAGGAGCCGATGAGAGTCCGCGAGTTGCGCCTCTCCGGCGGCGCGCCCGGTGGTCCAGATCTTGGTCGCGAGGAAAGGTCGCGCGGCCGGCTGGATCGCAGCCAGGATGTCGCCAACCCGCTCCTCGGAGCGTCCGTACATCGGCGAGCTGTCGATGACGCGGCCTCCGGCGTCGAGGAAGCCCCGCACGGCAGCCAGCGCGGCGTCGAAGTCCGCACCGCGGGCCGGCACGTCCAGCACCTGCCAGGTTCCGAGGCCGAGCGCGGGCAGCTTTTCGCCCGTACGCGGAATCGCGCGCTCGATCGGATCAGTGGCTGCGGCAGCCATGCGCGGTGCAGCGAGGCATGCGAGCAGCGCGAGCGCTTCGCGCCGCGTCAGTCGCGAGCGTCGATTCCTTCCGTTCCTTCATGGCGGCCTCCGGTCGTCACTGCTCGGTTCGACCCATGTCGTGTCAGGAAGTGCCGGCCTGCCGATGCTCGAACGCCCGGCCGAGCGACAGGGACAGCACGATGGCGGCGATCATCATGACCGCGCAGATCCAGGAATAGCCGACAAGGCCGACGCCCACGGCCTGCACGGCGAAGAAAAGCCAGACGCCGACCATGTCGCTGCCGCGCTGCATGACCGTGTCGATGAAATTCTTGGCCTTGTATTTCGTTTCGGCGTCCACCGCCGTGAACAGCACTTCGCGGCTGGGTTTCGCGATGCCGTACTCCCCTCCCCGCCGGACCACTTGCCCCGCGGCGAGCACGGCGAGGAACGGGGCAGCCGCGAGGGCGATGAATGAGACGAGCGCAATGACCGGGATCGCAACCAGCGCGCCCGGCAACTCGAAACGCCGGATCAGCCAGCCGACCACGACGCCCTGAAACAGCCATGCCGCGACATTGACGGCGAAGTCGACGCGGGCCAGGTATTGCGAGCGCGTCGCGAGGTCCGGGTAGCCCGCCTCGACGAGCCGGAGCAGTTCGTTGTACATGAAGACGCCGGCGATCGAGCCGAGGGCAATGAGCGCGAAAATCCCGAGCAGGTACGGCGAACGGACGACCAGCAGGAAGCCGGACAGCATGCCGCCGCCGATGCGCGAGTGCGGGTCCTCGGGTGGCAGCACGAATTTGCCGTGCTTGGCCTCCGCCCAGTTCGCGAGCCCGCGGATGCAGGGCAGCGTGCCGAGCAGGAACAGCATCGCGAGGCCGACGACCGCATCGACGCCGATCCGCGGCGCGAGGAACTGCATGAGCAGCGGACCGACGATGGCCCCGGTGCCGCCGCCCGCGGCGATCGGACCGAACAGGCGCTTGGCCTCGTCGCCGCGGAAGACGTCCACCATGAAGCTCCAGAACACCGAGACGACGAACATGTTGAATGCGGACAGCCAGATGAAGAACGAGATGGCGAGCCACCGCGCGTCCGGCATCGCCTTGAACAACAGGTAGAACACCAGCAGGTTCGAGGCGAAGAACCCGTAGGTGATCGGCAGCAGCAAGGGCTTGCGCACGCGCGCGACCAGCGCGCCGAACAGGGGCGTCAGCACGAGCATCGCCACGAAGGTGCCGGTGTAGAGCCAGGGCAGGTTCTTGAGCCCCGCGCTGATCGCCATGGCATCACGCAGGGGCCGCAGCAGGTAGTAGGCGCACATCAGCATGAAGAAATAGGCGAAGGCGAGCCCGACGGCGCGCCCTTCCCCGGGCATCGCGCGGAGCATTCGGCGCATCAGCTCCCGGAGCATTCGGTCAGCTGGTGCGCGTGAAGCCCGCCAGATGCGGGCGATCGCTGTCCGTGCCCTTCAGCACGAAGACCCGGCGGCCGTCGTGCGGCCAATGCTCGAGCCGCGCCATGCCGGGCAGGAACAGGGGAAACTTGAACTCCACGTGCACCCGGACCGGCGGCGCAAGCGCATCCGCGCCAAGGGCCGCAAGCGCTCGCGCCATTGACCACATGCCGTGCGCGACCGCGCGTTCAAACCTGAACATCCGCGCACCGCGGTCCGAGAGGTGAATCGGATTGAGATCGCCGGATAGCCAGCCATAGCGTCGGCCCATCGCGCGTGGCGCGGCAATGTCGGCAATGGCCGGACTTTGCCCCTCGGCGGGCTTCTCGTAGCGCAGCGCCTGGCGCGCACTGCGTGAGGCCGGCTTGCCGCTCGCGGCACGTCGCGCGAGCAACGTGGATTTCTCGAGCCAGGCCGTGCCTGCGCCATCTTCGACCGACGTAAAAACGTCGAATTCGTGTCCACGATCCGGTATCCCGATGGCCTTCGATCCAGCTCCGGAGGCTGATCGCAGCGCCGACGGGAAGCGCCCGGACCTGCTCGATCTCGTTTGCGATGTGGACGAGTCCCATGATGCGCACCGGGAACCGCGGATGCGTCAGGATTGCGTACTGAAGTGGCATTGCGAGTACGTGCGGATACGTGATCGGCAGGCAGCCGTCATCCGGCGAATCCGCAGATCTCGCGATAGCGTGCAAGGTGCCGATCGTTTGCCCTCACCAGCTCCGCGCGGCCTTCCAGCAGCGGCACGACCTGCCCGGCGGGCACGAGTGCGCTGCGACGGCCGAATACGGCCCTCGGAAAATAGCGGAAGGGCGATGGCAGGCGCTTGAAGCGGTAGCTGACGACGGCCGGCCCCATGGCAACCCTCCGGCCGCTGGATTACGGAACGATCCGGTCTATCGTAATGCTCGCCGGATGGGCCGAGGCGAAATCATAACCGACCTCGCCGAACAGGTCGCCGCTCGCCGCGATCGGCTGGCCGCTCTTCGAGATTCTTGCGATCAGCGTGAGCGGACCGCCAGCAGCGAGTGACGTGCCGGGCAGCATGGCATCTGCATCGCTCAAGTGGACGGAGATCGGCCAGGTGCCGGCCGCATGACGCTGCACGGCGAGCGGCGGCCCGCCGCTGCCGCGGCGTGCGATCACGAAAATGGTCGCGTCGGGCGGCACGCGGGCTGCGAGCCCGGGGGCGATGCCGACCGTGATTTCGATCGCACCGGCAGCCGTTTCGCCCGCAGCTCCTCCTCCCGTTGTTGCGCCCCCGGCTGCAATCGGGGCTGCAGCCCGGGCGACAGGCTTTCCGAGTGATTGCTCGAGTTCCGCCAGCCGTTGCGCCAGCACCTGGCGCAGTTCCGGCGGCAGCTCGTGATTCTGGAGTTCCACCCAGCGCTGCTGCGCGAGTGCATGATCACCGCGTCGGTAGGCGGCAATGCCGCCGTACCACAGTGCACGCGAGTTGTCGGGCTCCATGGTGAGCGCGCGCTCGAAAAGGTCTGCGGCCTGCCCGTCAATCTCGCGTTCGTCGTTGAGTACGAGAGACTCGGCATAGCCAACAATGGCTTCGACGTCGCGGCCCTGGCTGCGCGTATTTGCCTCACCGAAGGCAGTGCGCGCGAGCCCGTAGTCCCCCATCACCGTGGCCGAGCGGCCCAGCAGTTTCCAGCCTTCGATATCGTCCGGCTTGCTCGCGAGCCGCTCCTGCAGTTGGGCCACGACTTGCTTCAGGTCGTGTGCGGTGACGGCCTTCGTCGGCTCCGGCGCTTGCCAGTCCCAGTTGCTTGCCTGCAGGTAGATCGAGAAAGCCGCAATCGGCAGCAAGGCCACCACGACGATCGCCGCAATGCGGGCAGGCGGCGTCCCTTCACCCTTGCGGCGTGAGCCGAGCAGCGGCCACACGAGCAGGAATGCGGCGGCAGCCAGGAATAGCGCGCATATCGCGATAAATGTGGTCACGGGCGATCCGGCTCCTCGTCGAGCGACGCCGGGTTTGCAAGTGCGGCGCGCGCCCGGCGCCGCACGACCACGACCACGATGGCGAGGCCGCCTGCCAGGAACAGGGCCGGTGCCGCCCAAAGCAGCCAGGTGCGCGGAGCAACCGGCGGGCTGTAGAGAACGAAATCGCCGTACCGATCCGTCATGAAAGCTTGAATCTCGGCGTCGCTTCGTCCGGCTCGCATGAGTTCCTCGACTTCGCGCCGGAGATCGCTTGCGAGCTGGGCATTGGAATCGGCGACGCTCTCGTTCTGGCAGACGAGGCAGCGCAGGCCGTGTATGAGGCGCTCGTAGCGAGCCTGGTCGGCTGGCTCATCGAAGCGCTGTCCGGAGTCGACCGCGGCCGCCAGCGGTCCGAAGAGCAGCAGTGCCGTGAACGCCACGATGCGCTTCACGGGGCACCTTCAGCGGCCGGCAGCAGCGGCAGGAACTCGCGCGTCCAGACTTCCGCCGTCATGATCCCGATCTGCTTTTTCACGACGCGCCCGCCAGCATCGATGAGGAAGGTTTCCGGCGCTCCATAGACTCCCCAGTCGATGGCCGCGCGCCCTTCCGGGTCATAGGCAACCGTCGCATAGGGATTCCCCAGTTGCGAGAGCCAGCCCAAGGCCAGCGCGCGGTCGTCGCGCCAGTTGAGGCCCACAACCGGCACGCGGTTTTCGCGCGCAATGTCGAGCATCACCGAGTGCTCCTCGCGGCAGCCGCCGCACCAGGTCGCCCAGACGTTGAGCACCCACGGGCGCCCGCTGAAATCCGCAGTGCTGACCTTTCGTGCGGGATCGTCGAGCGATTCCAGCGAGAATGCCGGGGCAGGCTTGCCGATCAACGGCGACGGGATCTCGCCTGGCTTGCGCTGCAGGCCGACGACGAAGAACCCGACGAGAATCGCAAAGGCAATCGCCGGGACGAGAAACCTCACGGGCAACCTCATGGCGGAGCCGGGACGACGGCAGCACCCACCCGCGCCTTTGCGGTGACTCGGTAGCGGCGGTCAAAGGCGGCAATCGCGCCGCCGAACGCGATCAGGATCGCGCCGAGCCAGACATAGCGGATGAGCGGCTTGTACTGCAGCCGGAGGCTCCAGCGTCCCTGTCCGAGTTCGTCGCCAAGCGCGGCGAAGAGATCCCGTGCCGCGCCAGCCTCGATCCCCGCCTCCGTCATCGGATTGCCGCCGGAGTTGTAGAGCCGCTTTTGCGGGTGCAGGACGGTGACTGCGCGGCCTTCATGCGAGACGACGACTTCGCCCTCGACGCCGGTGAAGTTCGGTCCCTGCACGTCCCGCAAGGCCGCGAACTTGAAGTCGTAGCCCGCAATCGCGGCCGAATCGCCGACGGCGAGGGCGACGTCCTTCTCGACTTTGAACGACTGGACGCCGGTGATGCCGAGCGTCACGAGCCCGATGCCGAAGTGCGCGACCACCATGCCAAGCACCGCGGCCGGCAAAGGCTGGCGCGCTCGCAATCGCGCAATCGGTATCGTGAGCGCTGAGAGCATCACCCAGATTGCCAGCGCAAAGCCAAGTGACGTCTGCGGACGGATGTCGCCGTAAACGGCAGCGCCGATCAGCAGCGCCCCGGCGATCGCGGCGCCGGCGACCGCATAAAGCCGGACTTTCATCGTCCCGAGCATGCCGCGCTTCCAGGCGGCGTGCATGCCAACGCCCAGCAGCGCGAGCAGTGGCAACATCGGCACGAGGAAGACCAATTCGAAGTACGGCGGCCCGACCGAGATCTTGCCCAGGTTGAGTGCGTCCATGAAGAGCGGATACAGCGTGCCGAGCAGGATGAGTCCGAGCGCGGCGACGATGAGCGCATTGTTGAAGAGCAGGAAGCTCTCGCGCGATGTCAGCTCGAAACCCGCGGCGGACTTGAGATGCGGCGCGCGCCAGGCGTACAGGACCAGCGCGCCGCCAATCACGACCGTCAGGAATGCAAGGATGAAGATGCCGCGTGCCGGGTCTGTTGCAAAGGCGTGCACCGAAATCAAGACGCCCGAGCGAACCAGGAATGTTCCAAGGAGCGACAGGGAAAATGCCGTGACCGCGAGCAGCAACGTCCAGCTCTTGAACAGCCCGCGTTTCTCCGTGACTGCCAGGGAGTGGATGAGGGCCGTGCCAGCCAGCCAGGGCATGAATGACGCGTTTTCGACTGGGTCCCAGAACCACCACCCGCCCCAGCCGAGCTCGTAATAGGCCCACCAGCTTCCAAGAGCGATCCCGACCGTCAGGAAGAGCCAGGCTGCGAGCGTCCATGGACGCGTCCAGCGGGCCCAGGCCGCGTCCAGGCGACCCTCAAGCAGCGTTGCGCAGGCAAATGCGAAGGCGACCGAGAAGCCGACGTACCCCAGGTACAGGATGGGCGGATGCACTGCGAGCGCGAAATCCTGCAACAGCGGATTCAGGTCTCGGCCCTCGACAGCCGCGGGCATCAGGCGCGTGAATGGATTCGACGTGGTCAGCATGAACAACTGGAAGCCAATGCTGATGACACCCAGGAAGCCGAGGACGCGGCTGCGGAATGGAGCCTCGAGCGAGCCGCTGAAGGCTGCAACAGCGAGTGTCCAGCCCGCAAGGCAGAGCGCCCAGAGCAGCAGGGAGCCTTCGTGTGCACCCCAAACCGCCGCGATGCGGTAGAAGACCGGCAGTTCCGAGTGCGAATTCGAGGCCACGTAAAGGACGGAAAAATCCTGGTGGACGAAGGCCCAGGCGAGCGAGCCGAAAGCAAGCGCGATGAAGACGAACTGTCCGGCCACTGCCGAGCGTCCGGCTGCCATCCACGCCGCATTGCCTCGCGCCGCGCCGCCGAGACTGAATATGGCCTGTGAGACCGACAGCAGCAGCGCCAGGATCAGCGCGAAGTGGCCAAGTTCCGGGATCATTTTGAAACCCTCGCGGGCGTCGGTGTGTGCAGGGACTCCGCGACTTCCGGCGGCATGTAGTTCTCGTCGTGCTTCGCAAGCACTTCATCCGCCGCGAACTCGCCCGCCTCGGTCATCTTACCGTGGGCGATGACGCCCTGCCCTTCGCGGAACAGGTCCGGCAGCAGTCCTTCGTACCGCACCGGGATCGAGTGCTGGTAGTCCGTCACGACGAAATGGACCTCGAGCGTTCCGTCGGTGCGCTTGAGGCTCCCTTCAGTGACCATGCCGCCGATCCGGAACGTGCGTCCGGCCGGGGAATCGCCGGCGAGAACCTGCGAGGGATTGTAGAAGTAGAGAAGGTTGTCCTGGAATGCCAGCGTGGCGAGTGCCGTCGCGGCGCCGACGCCTGCGACGATCGCGACGACTGCAAGGAGCCGCTTGCGACGGGGCGTCATCGCACGGTCCGCCCGGCACTGGCTCGCTTGATCGCCCGCTCCTGTGCGACTGCGTGCAGTCGCCGCGCCGCGAGGACGTTCCAGGAGAGGACGATCCCGGCCAGCACGAAACAGGGCCAGACATAAGCACCATAGCCGCCCATCTGCAGAAAGTGTGTCATCGTCCAAGCTCCGTTCTGAGCCAGCTGGCATCACGCTCGCGTTGCAGGATCTCCGCCCGCATGCGGACCAACAACACCGCTCCAAAGTAAAGCGTGAATCCGAGCAGCATTGTCAGCAGGGGCCAGAGCATGTCACCGGCCATGGAGGGTTTCCCGATCTTGGTGAGCGTCGACCCCTGGTGCAGCGTATTCCACCAGTACACGGAGTAGTGAATGATCGGAAGGTTCACCACTCCGACGATCGCAAGCAGTGCCGAAGAGCGGTCGGCACGGTCGCGATCGTCGATCGAGGCGCGCAGTGCCACGACGCCGGCATAGAGAAACAGCAGCAGGAGTTCCGATGTCAGTCGTGCGTCCCACACCCACCACGTACCCCACATCGGCTTGCCCCAGATTGAGCCCGTCGCCAGTGCAAGAAAGGTAAACGATGCCCCGATCGGCGCGCAGGCCGCGGCAACGGCGTGCGCCAGCTTGATGCGCCAGACGAGCCCGATTGCCGCAGCAGTCGCCATCGTCCCGTAAACGAGCATGGACAGCCAGGCGCTTGGTGCATGGACATAGACGATCCTGAAGGCGTCACCTTGCTGGTAATCCGGGGGCGCCAGCACCAGGCCCCCATAGAGGCCGACCGCGATCAGCAAGCCCGCTGGCCAGCCAAACCACGGGGTCAGTCGCCCCGCGATCCTGTACGCATGCGGCGGCGAAGCGAGCTTGTGAAACCAGGTCCAGTTCATCGCGTCACTCCGCGCTGATCCTGAGGGCCGCAGCAACCGCGGCTGGTGCGAGCGTCAGGGCCAGTACCAGCATGGCAGCCAGGAGCAGCAAAGGCCCGCGCGCGCTGTCGCCATGGATCGACAGGTCGATTGCCCGCGCGCCGAAGATCAGGGCCGGCATCGCGAGCGGCAGTACAAGGAGCCCCAGCAGGAGGCTGCCGCGCCGCAGCCCCAGCGTGAGCGCCGAGCCGATCGCGCCGAGTGCGCTCAGGATGCCCGTGCCGAGGGCGAGCGACTGCATCGCGGTGCCGACGGCTTCGAACGGCACGCCGATGCCGGTCGCGACGAAGGGCGTCAGCAGCACGATCGGAAGGCCGCAGACCGTCCAGTGCGCGAGGCCTTTCGCCAGCGCGAGGATGGAGAGCGGCTGGCCGGAGAGGCACATCTGCTCCAGCGTGCCATCCGCGTGATCGGAGCGAAACAGCAGCTCGAGCCCGAGCAGCGACGCCAGCAGCGCCGCGACCCACAGGATGCCGGCGGCGATGCGGCGAAGTTCGGCGAGCTCCGGGTCGAGCGCGAGGGGAAACAGGGTCGTGATCATCACGAAGAAGATGAGCGGCTGCGCGACCTGCCCCCAGTGGCGGAGCGCCAGCACGAGATCGCGCCGGTATGCGAGCCAGGCGGCGCCGAGGATGCCGGTGCGATTCATGAGGGGAGTTCCACGCGGCGCGGCACGTGGTGCGGGATCGTCGGCGGCTGGTGCGCTGCGACCAGTGCCGCCCCGCCCGCGTCGAGGTGACGGCCGATCAAGCCGGCGACCAGTGCGGCGCCGGCCGAATCGAGATTCGTGTAGGGCTCGTCGAGAATCCAGAACGGGGCCGCGGCGAGCGTGACCCGCGCCATCGCGAGCCTTCGCCGCTGGCCTGCGGACAGGAATCCCGCCGGCTGGTCCTGCGCATGTGCGAGGCCGACCTCGCCGAGGGCCGCGTCGATTTCCCCATCGCGGATGCGCCGTCGCAGGCCGACGTCGAACGCGAGATTCTCGCGCGCCGTCAATTCCGGCTTGAGCGCGTCGCTGTGGGCGAGGTAGCTGATCGTCGCGCACCACTCATCGCGATCGCTTGCGTGTCGCCTGTCCGCCCCACTCGACCGTCCCCTGCTCCGGCGTCAGGAGGCCCGCGATGACCCGCAGGAGTGTCGTCTTGCCGGAACCGTTGGCGCCGAGGACGTGAACGCACTCGCCGGCGGCGACCGTGAGCGGACACGCCCGCAAGGACCTGCCGCTCGCCGCGCCACACGTCGATGTCTCGCGCAGAAATGCCTGAAAAATTATGCGGTTGCAATGTGAATATTCACCGGCCTCTCAGGTCGCGCGGACTATACCAGAGTGGGCCCGGAGCAGCCCCGGACGCGGTCACAGTCGCATGGCCCGTATACTTCCCCGCATGAAGAAACAGGTCTCCGGTCGCTCGCGTTCGCACTTGCGTCGTCGGTGGGGTGGCCGCAGCTGGTCGTCCTTCTCGAGCGGTTGCGAGGGCGACAAGCACGCGAGTGAGCGGGCTGCAGCGCCGCTGGCGGCCGACGGGAGTGTCGCGGCATCCGCGTCAGCCGGCTGGCAGCGGCGATGCGCCCGATACCAGCGCCATGGGCCCTTACATCCTGGCGAAGATCAATGCGAATCCTGCGATCGAAGGCAAGGCGACGCTCGTCGAATTCCGGCAGAAGTCGGTATCGGCACATCCGCTCGGCGACAAGATGAATGGTCCGCCGTCGTCGAATTCGAAGGCGTCGTGACCTTCAGCAGCGACGTGTCCTGGAGCTGGCAGGGCCCGACGAAGGCCGGCGAGCCGCAGAAGTTCGAGGCGCGCGCCGAGTACATGGACGAGGGCAACGGCTGGCAGCTCGTCGAGCCGCTCGGCATCTACCCGCTCTAGGTTCGCATCACCCTTTCGACGGATACCGCGCAAATGCGGGAAGTTCGTGCGCGCGCTCCATCCAGGCGAGGCGCTCGGCCGTCTGCACGTGGATCTGCGGCGGGATCGCATCGGGGTCGTCGAGCGTCGCGCTCTGCACGTCCGCAATGCCCGGCGGGTTCACCGAATTGAAGTAGAACAGTCCGGTGCCGCAATACAGACTAGCGCGTGCGCACCAAAACCACTTGTTGGTAGAGACCGCCGAACCAGGTTTCCTTGCGGCAGTGGATCGCGGATTCCGGTGGCGTCAGGTCCTGGATTTCGCCTGACCACAAGCTGGCGGCAAACGGTTCGAGCCAGCGAAATACGAGCGACATGACAGGCTTTAGCGGGTGCCACCAGGCGGGCCGGTGGTAATCGACGAACACGACCTTGCCCCCGACCCGAACCGATGCAAGCAGCGCTTCGACGATCAGGCGCTTGTTCGCGTCCGGGACCTCGTGCAACAGGAAAAAACAGCAGGCGCCGTCGTAACCGGTCTCACCCGGACTCGCCGCATCGGCGACGCGCACCCGGACGTTGATCCGTCCCGCGAGCTTGCGACGGCAGTGTTCCACCTGCAGCGGCGACACGTCGATCACGTCCAGGAAGCCCTGCGGCCCAAGCTGCAATGCGAGACGACTCGATAAGTCGCCATAGACGCTTGCCGCCTGCAACACGCGATCGCCGCTCGCGAACTCGCCGCAGGCGTTACGAACCAATTTCCGGTAATTGCCCCAGAGAATGCCGTTCACGACCAGGTGCCGGTCCAGCAGCTTGAGGCTGCGGGGATGCAGGTAGGCCCACGAATAGGTGTCCACGAGATATGCCGGCAGCGGCGGAACCTCGGGTGGCAAGGCGCGTGCCGTCAGGACTTCCCGAGTTTCAACCGACATCGCGATTTTCGCTGCTTCCTCTCGAGGCCACCATTGAAGGCGTCAATGATAGCCACATCTGGTACATCGACACGATCCACATGAATGCAAAACACAGGCCCATCGTCGCGCCGGCGCACATCACGACCCAGGCAAATGGGTGATAGAGCTTGGTGAAATACCATGAGCTGACGTCCATCAAGACAGCCACAAATGGCAAAGCAATGACGGTGCACTTGAACCAGACCGGGCGCACGTAGGCGTGACTGAAGATGAGACCAAGGATGAAAAAGATGAAGCTGATTCCGAACAGGTGGATATGGGACACGCGCACCAGCGTGAAGATGTCGGCGCCGGTGTCCTGTTCCGTCACCGTCAGCAGGTTGTCGTAGCTACTCAGGTTCGCAAGATGTGGATTGCTGCCGTCATGACAACTCAGGCAGCGCTCGTCGAGCACCGGCCTGATCACCGACTCGTACTGGGATCGATCGGCGCCTTGCTGAACCCATTGGATGACCGTATCCAGTTCATTTGCGGGCAGCATCGTCGACATCGGCCCGCGCAGTGCCGATTCAAGTCGCGAAGCCTCGCCGCTCCCGGTGTACGCGACGACGAGATCCTGGTAGGAAAGCGAGCCTGCATTACCATCGCGCCCGGAATACGTGTGGAACAGATAGATCAGCGCGAACAGGTAGCCGATGCTCAGTATGATCAGCACCGCGGTGTAGAGCACGCGCAAGCTGTACGGCAGCTCCGAAAAGTGGCGATAGAGCCGATGGAGCGGAACGTCACTCATCATCGCTTCCTTCTTCGGCTGGCCACGGCGACTACTTTGCCTCGGGCAACAGCACGTAGACGACGGCCCGCGCTTTCTGCCGCGAATAGTGTTCCGCGAGCATTCCGAATCCGCCTCGGTCAGAACCTTCGACATGGCCGACATCGCCGGGCTCTTGCGTTCACCAGTCCGATACTGCATTCAGCGTCCTCTCGAGATAGTCGGCGCGTTGTGCCGCCAGTGCCGGCACGCGCGGATCGGTGCTGTTGCCGTTGACCCCGTGGCAGCGGTCGCAGCGCTCGGCCCAGTCGGCGGTGCCTAGCGGTCTGACCAGTCTGGGTGCCTGAGGTTGCAGGCTCGCGTAATAGGCCGCCAGATCTCCGAGCGCGGAATCCCCGTCGCAGTCGCGGGTCCCTTCATCGCGGGA
Organism: uncultured Gammaproteobacteria bacterium; assembly: GCA_963747035.1. GTDB lineage: Bacteria > Pseudomonadota > Gammaproteobacteria > Steroidobacterales > Steroidobacteraceae > SCUD01. Next base: position 307,437 of record CAVVDL010000034.1, on the reverse strand, counting down.
TCCTCGCGCGAACCGTCCTTGTAGGCGCGCATGGCCGCGACGAAATATTGCGCATCTTGGCCGGCGAGGCTCGGCGTCTGACCCGTGCTGACGCCGGCGGCTCCATGGCACGCGGACGCAGGCAGCGGATGCCGCCTTGCCGGCGGCCCGGTTTCCCGCCGCAGGGGTCCGGGCCCTTCCCGGCTCCTGCGACGCGTAGAACTGCGCGATGCTTCCGACGTCGGCCTGGCTAAGCGTGGCGACCAGCGCCTTCATCATCTCGTGCTTGCGCCGGCCGTTCTGATACGCGGCTGTTGCCGCGGCCAGGTACTTTGGGTCCTGCCCGACCAGGTTCGGCATACCAGGGGTCTTGCTGATCCCGGCTTCGCCATGACAGCCGGCGCAGCTGGCCGCAGCGGCCTGGCCGGCACCGACGGGGTCAGGCCCGCTGGCAACCTCCCGGGTCGACGCCGCAGGCGTGGGCTGGGGCGGGTCGAGGACGGAATACCACGCGGCAACCTTGATCAGGGCATCCTCGCTCAGGAACTTCGTGGCGTCGGCCATCATGCCCTTGCCTCGCGCCCCCGACTTGTATGCCTGCAATTCAAGGTGCAGGTAGACCGCACGTTGGCCGGCGAGGTGCGGCACGCGCTTGGCCGTGCTGATGCCAATCGAGCCGTGGCAGCGCGTACACGAGGTGTCCGCTACGCGCTTCCCTTCCGCGATATCCTGGGAAGTCACGTATGCCGCACGAAAATCATCGGCTGCACCCGGCCGGATCGTCTGCGTGGCAGCGGAACCGACGGCAATCCGGCGCCGCCATGACCCCGGCGGCCAGTATCCCACCATCGCGACCCTCACGCCAGCTCTCGTGTCATCAACCTTGACTCGCCGGCCACAAGCCTCGACATAGTATCCAAAAGCCCCGGCGGAAATTGGCCGATGCGAGGCCGCGGGCGCGGCTGCCGGTCGCCCGCCGATTCAGTCCAAACACGGATATGTTTCAGCATGGTAATTTGAGCCAGGCGGTAAGGGAGATTGACATGAAAAGGCGAGTGTTTGCAATCGGACGGCCGCCGCGGCGCTTGTGGCAGGGCCGGCCGTTGCTGCAGACGGCAAAGCGGTGTGGGAAAAGAGCTGCGCGGGCTGCCATGCGGTGATGGCGCCGAAGAGCGGTGACAAGGCCGCGTGGGCCCCATTCGTCAAGCTGGGGGCCGAACAAGCGACTGCCGTCGTCGTGAAGGGCAAGGGCGCGATGCCTCCGAAGGGGGGCGCGGCATCGGAGGCCGACGTCAAGGCTGCCGTTGAGTACATCCTCAGCCAGATGAAGTGATTCCCGGCGCACCCGGCGGAGGAGGATCGTCAATGCAGTTCGATCCCGTGACTGCGGAGCGATGTCGCATGCCTCGTCATGCTGGGTGCATGTTCGCCGAGCAACGTCAGCTTCAAAGCGGATGTCCAGCCGATCATCAATGAGTATTGCCTGGAATGCCACGTACCAGGCGGTGCGGGTGACGCCGCAAGCGGCTTCGACATGAGCAGCTACGAGTCCTTCATGAAGGGCGGGAAATTCGGCTCTTTCATCGAGCCCGGCGATCCGCTGGGCAGCAACCTGATCCTGCTCGTCGAGGGCAAGGCGGATCCCTCGATTCGCATGCCGCACGGCCGAAAGAAGCTCGGGGACCGGGAGATCGAAGTGCTCAGAACCTGGGTGCTGGAAGGCGCAAAGAACAACTGAGTGCGCGTGCCGTCGCTGCGATGAAGCTTCAAGCGCTGGTTCGACCAGCGATCATTGGATTGTCTGGGGCGCCCTCTGTCTTTCGTTCACGCCTCGCGTCTTCGGCTCGACGGAGGCCGCAGATGCTTCCGCGGCCGTCGCCAGCGCCGCAGGCGCAGACAATGCCGTGTGCCTCGCCTGTCACGGCAACGAAGGCTTTGCGATGCCCGGCCCGGACGGCAAGATGCATTCGTTGCACGTGATCCGGGAAAAATTCGAGTCCAGCGTGCATGGAAAGCAGTCATGTGTCGGATGCCACAAGGACATCACCTCGATTCCGCACCAGACGCATGGCCGCTTCAAGGTCGGATGTGTGCAATGCCACGAGAATCTGTGGTCGAAGGCGCAGCAAGACGACCGAACTCGCGTCGCGGAGAAGCTCGCGATGGTCAAGCAGCAGATCGACCGCTACATGAAGTCCATCCATGCGCGGCCTAACATCGAGGACCAATCACGCACCAATGCAACCTGCTACGACTGCCATGACGCCCATTACGTCTATCCGCAAGGCACCACGGTCCGCGCCGAGTGGCGCCTGAATATCCCGAACGTCTGCGGCAAATGTCACGCTCGGGAGCTGGAGGCGTATGCGAAATCCGTGCACGGCATGGAAGTCCTGCAGAAGGCCAACCCCAAGGCGGCGATCTGTTCCGATTGCCACACGACCCATGACGTCGAAAGCCCCGCGATGGACGCGACCCGGCTCGTCATCACCAGGAACTGCGGAAACTGTCATCAGGACAGCCTGAAATCCTATACGAAGACCTATCACGGCCAGATCAACGCGCTGGGCTACGCCTATACGGCCAAGTGTTTTGATTGCCATGGGAGTCATTCGATCCAGCGCGTCAAGGATCCGGCATCGACTGTGCACCCCAATAACCGTCTGCAGACCTGCAGGAAATGCCACGAAGGTGCAACAGCGGGATTTGTCACCTTCGAGCCGCACGCCACGACCCACGACTACAATCGCTATCCCGAATGTGGATCGCGTCGAAATTCATGATCGCGCTGATAACGGGTGTGTTCTTCTTCTTCTGGACCCATTCAGCGCTATGGTTCTACCGCGAGCACAAGGACCGCCAGGCGGGGAAGACCAGGCCGCACGTCCAGACGAGCGAGCTGCCGCGATTGCAGGGCAGGTACTACCAGCGGTTTACGATCGGCTGGCGGCTGGTCCACCTGTTGTTCGCGCTGGCATTGATGATTCTTTCCCTGACCGGAATGGCGGCTTTCTACGCCGAGACCGGCTGGGCAGCGGCCGTCATGAAAGCGCTCGGCGGCCCAAGAACGGCGGCGCTCATCCATCGTGCAGCCGCGGTAGTCATACTCAGCCTGTTCGTCGGCCACGTGCTCTACCTGATTTTCCGGCTCGCCCCAAAATGGAGGACATTCAAGTGGTTCGGCCACGCATCGCTCGTGCCCAGCCTGCAGGATGTCAGGGACATCATCGCCATGTTCAAGTGGTTCTTCGGAAAGGCGCCGCGGCCCGGTTTTTGGCCGCTGGACCTACTGGGAACGATTCGATTACTGGGCTCCCTTCTGGGGCCTGACGATCGTCGGCGGGAGCGGACTGATGTTGTGGTTCAAGGAATTGACCGCTGCGGTCTGGCCCGGTTGGATTTTCAACCTTGCGATGCTGGCCCACGGGGAAGAGGCCTTCCTCGCGATACTTTTCCTGTTCACGGTGCATTTTTTCAATAATCACTTCAGGCCGGACAGGCTGCCGCCTCCCGATATCGTCATGTTCACGGGCGCCGTGTCGCTCGAAGAGTTCAGGCGCGAGCACACCTTGGAATACGATGAGCTTGTTGCGTCAGGAGAACTCGAGAAGCACCTGGTGGACGTTCCGTCACCGACCATGACTCTGGCTTCCAGGATCCTGGGTATCGTCCTGCTTGCATTCGGGTTGACTCTGCTGATCCTGGTACTTGTCGGATTCGCGGGCAGCCTGTAACAGTTGGATGAGCGTGCAATCATCGTCCAAGCCTCGAGAACCCAAATGAAACATCTCTTGTTCGTTATTGCCGTGTCGGTAGCGTTGATCGGCTGCTCGGGCAAGGAAAGTTCAACTGCCAAGTCCACGCCCGGAATCCCGGCTGCGGCCGATGTCAACGCGGGAAAGATCCTCGCGGAGCGGGAATGCAAGGGATGTCATGGGCTGGACGGCAAGGGCGCGGCGCCCGGCATCCCTAATCTCGCAGCGCAAGACGAGGCGTATCTCCTCGCCTCGATCAAAGCCTATCGGCAAGGCACGCGCACACACGCCGCGCTGCGCGACATGGCGCACGCGGATGAGTGAGGGCGATCTGCGCAATGTCATCGGCTATTACGCCAGCCTGCCGGCCATTCAGGCCGAAGCCGCGGGCGTTGCCCAGCGCTATCTTCCTTACGAGAACGGCAAGGCGATCGCCTCCGATTGCGCCCGTTGTCATGGGCCGGACGGAAATTCGACGACCGCAGGTATGCCGAGCCTGGCCGGCCAGCAGCCGCACTATTTGGTTGTTGCGGCCCACGAGTACCTGAACGGGGTTCGGAAGACGGATCCGATGCATTCGCTGCTGCGTCGGCTGAGCAAGCTGGATCTTGAAAGCGTCGCGCTCTGTCTTTGCGTCCCAGGTCCCCGCGCAACGCATTGCGCCGTCATTCGGGAACCCGACGGCAGGTGAGCCGCTGACTGCCATGTGCGGCGGCTGTCATGGCTCGCACGGCGTCGAGCACGGACGCAGCGACCCCGAATCTTGCTGGTCAGGATCCTCGATACCTCGTCGATGCCATCAAGTCGTACCGGAAGACTCGGCGCCACGAGGGCATGGAAACCTTCGTGAACGACCTGAGCCAACAGGACGTCGAGAACATTGCCGCATTTTACGCGGTGCAAAAGTCCAGGCCCGCCGAAAGAGGACAAACCCTCGTTCAGGAACTGATCGAGAAATGCGACCGTTGTCACGCGCAACCGCGTCGGAGAACGCCACCATGGCGATGTCCCGAATCCGGGGACAGGACAAGGACTACCTGATCATGGCGCTTACGCGCCTATCGCGACGATCGGCGTGAGAGTTCGACGATGCACAACATGAGCCTGCCCTACAGCGACTCCATCATCGAAAGCGTTTCCTCGTTCTACGCGAGCCAGCCCAGCGAGTAGGCTCTGGTCGTCCGCGATCTGCGCGCGATCGAATACCGGTTTCTTGCTCCGGGACCTGAAGCGATTTTCCGGAGCGCGGAGTTCTTCGGCGGCATCCACCTGGTGGTTTCCGTGCAGGTGTCGTGCCTCATCTTTTTGTGGGATTCATCCTTAGTCCACCCGTTCCTCGCCAGCCAGGGGCACACGCGGTCAGCGCACTTCAAGGCGATGGTGACCGGATACGAAGAAGTCGAGAACGAGTCCAAGTAGAGGATCGGACGCCGCGGTCACGCAGGGGCCTTCATCAGCGTCTGGAAATTGGCGCGAAGTTTGCCGAGGCAACCGGCCCGCGATGGGAACGGTTCTCGTCGAGTACCGGACATTCCAAACTTCGAATGAATGTGATTGTGCGCACGGAAAAAAGGGTTCATTCTCACGACGGTTTGCTCGGGAAGGCCTGTTCGCGCGAAGGGCAGAATCGATGCCTGGCGCCGGCTGCAGACAAACGCGTTGCGGTCGGTGTGCGATCCGGGATCTGCCGGCAGACCAATCGTGTGGTTGGGAGTCATGACCATGGGTGAAGTGCGTCGCGGACGTCTTGCGGTCCTGATGCTGGTGCTTGGACTTGTCGTGGCCGGTTGTAGCGACAGTGGCTCGACCGGTCCCGCGGGTCCTGGGGGTCCTCCGGGTCCTCCGGGTCCTCCGGGCCCGCCTGGCGGAGGCAGCGGCGTTCCGATCGGCAGCGCCGCAACGATCAATATCACCGTCAACAGCGTGACGGTTCCTGCCGGCGGCGGTGCGCCGGTCGTCGCATTCACCCTGACGAACGACTTGAACCAGGGCCTCGTGGGGCTTTCGGCCGCGGACGTTCGATTCATGCTGTCGCAACTCTCGCCCGCGCCGGCTGGCAGCGGCGCATCCAGCGAGTGGCAGTCGTACGTAACGCGAGCGGATGGCGGCATCCCCGACGTCCAGGCGACGACCGAGACGGCGACGTCCGGGACGCTCGTCGATAACAACGACGGCACGTATCAGTACACCTATGCCATGGCGCTGACTGCGTATCCCGCCGGACCGACTTTCGACGCGACGAAGACGCATCGTCTCGGCGTCGAGATCCGCAATCAGGCACCGATTACGGGCAACGGCATTTTCGACTTCGTGCCGGCCGGCGGCGCCCCGACCTTTACGCGCCTGATCGTCGACAACGACACCTGCGACGCCTGCCATGACGTGCTCAATTTCCACGGCGGAGCGAGGACCGACGTCACCTACTGCGTCACTTGCCACAACCCGTCGTCGGTCGACGGGAATTCCGGCAATACGATCGATTTGAAGCGCCTCATCCACAGCATCCATTCCGCCAGGGTCGGCTACGAGATAATTGGATTTGGCGACGAAGTGCACGAATGGTCCGATGTCGAATTTCCGCAGGACGTGCGAAATTGCCAGACCTGCCACCAGGAAAGCGATACGGACACGCCCCAGGCGAGCAATTACCGCACGGTGTCCAATCGCGCCGCCTGCGGCACTTGCCATTACGACGACGGCGATGCACTGAATGGCGTGCATGATTTCGCGATTGAAAATGGCGTACATCCGGGCGGCCTGACGTTCAACGACGACACGCAGTGCGTGGACTGCCACGGCCCGACAGGGACCGTGACCGACTCCGAGGGGCAGGCTGGTGCAGGTCCCCGTCGCGCACGAAATCCGGACCGCTACGGCGGCCGCGGCGTTCAAATTCAACATCGTCAGTGTCGCGGGCACGGGCGTCGGGCAGTTCCCGACCGTGACTTTCTCGGCCACCGACCCGACCAACGGTGACGCGCCTTACAACATCCAGACCGACGCCCCGTTCACGTCCTGTGTGGGAGGCGCCAGCCGCATGTCGGTCAACGTGGCCTGGAGCACCGTCGACTACACCAACCGCGACAGCGGACTGACGCCGGCCCTTCCGATCCAGATGAATCCACTGACAGCCTGCGGCGGCACGTCGACGGACAACGGCGACGGCACCTTCACCGTCACCTCGGCGACGGCGATACCCGCGACAGCCGTGGGAACCGCAGCCGTAGCGATCGAGGGCCATCCAGCGCTCGATGCGGACAATGACACTGTCGTGGATCGCATCGCGGTGACCAATGCGGTTGCTTATAAGTCCATTACGGACGCCGCGGCGGTGGCGCGCCGGAAGGTCGTCGACATCGCGAAATGTGACGATTGCCACCACCAGCTGTCCGTGCATGGCAACAACCGCACCGACAAGCCGGAGGTGTGCGTCACCTGCCACAACCCGAACATGACGGATATCGCGCGGCGCGGCGGCGGGGCCTGCCTCGCGACTTTCGGGCCGGATGACCAGACGATCGACTTCAAGCGCATGATCCATGCCATCCATTCATCGGGCGATGACGGGGGCGGACATGTGGGAGTCCCGTTCAACGTCTGCGGCTTCGGGAGCAGCGCAATCACGTTTGAGGTCGGTTATCCCGGCCGGCTGAATAACTGCGAGGGCTGTCACCTGGCAGACACCTACTACCCGGTCGATGCCGCCACCGTCCTCGGCACGACGATGCGACGTCGGGGCCGACCTCGCCTCGCCGATCGACGACGTGGTCATCTCGCCGAATGCGTCGGTCTGCTCCGCCTGCCATGTCAGCGACCTGGCGAAGCAACACATGATCCAGAACGGCGGCGACTTCGCGGCGACGAAAGCGGCGGATAGCACGCTGATATCGTCCGGTGTCGAGACTTGTGCGCTCTGCCACGGCCCGGGACGTACCGCAGACGTCAAGGTCGTGCACGGGGTCGGTGCGTTCAGGTTCAACTGACCGCGCCGCACCGTGGCACGTAACGGTACCGCGAGCGGCAAGAGCAGGCGATCGTCGTCGTTGTTCGCGGCACTCGTCGCCTGTGCCGCGTGCCTGCCGCTGCGGTTGTACGCGCAGTCGCCGGCTCCTGCCGCGGACGCAGCCATATACGCCGAATGGCGCTGATACCTGCCTTGCGTGCCACGCGACCCCCGTCGTGCTCGCCATCTTCCAGACCAAGCATGGCGTGCCGACGGATCCGCGCAGCCCCTTCGGCCACGGGCAATTGCAGTGCGAGTCCTGTCATGGGCCCGGCGGCACACATGCAACTATGCAGATGCAGGACGGCAAGCTGCCGCAGGTCATCCGCTTCGACAAGGAATCCACGGCCAGCGTCGAGACACAGAACGGGAAGTGCCTCGGCTGTCACGAGGGCGATGCGGGCTTTGCATGGCATGGCGGGGCGCACGATGACCATCGCGTCACCTGTGCGAGCTGTCACCAGGTTCATGCGGCCAGCGACGCGGTGCTGCGCACGTCCACGCAGCCCGGCAAGTGTTACGAGTGTCATGCCTTCAGGCAGAGCGATTCGCTGAAGGCATTCGCGCATCCACTGCGCGAGGGGAAGATGGCGTGTACCGGCTGCCACAGCCCGCATGGAGCGACGACTGAGAAGCTCCTGGTCCGCCAGACCGTCAATGAAACGTGCTACCAGTGTCACGCCGAGAAGCGCGGTCCGTTCCTGTGGGAACACGCGCCGGTCGCGGAGGACTGCACCACCTGCCATGACCCGCATGGATCGAATCAGCCCGGCATGCTGGTGGCCCGGGCGCCGCTGCTGTGCCAGGGCTGCCATTCGCAGAGCGGGCACCCGAGCATCGCCCGGGACGCCGGAGGTCTCGCGGGCGGCACGCCCTCGGCCTACTTGCTGGGCCAGAGCTGCCTGAACTGCCATTCTCAGATACATGGGTCCAATCACCCGTCGGGATCGAAACTGATGCGCTGACGGTTTGGGACCGCCGCATCGCGGCGGTCGAGAGGTCGAGTGGATGCGAAACAGCGGCAAAGACGTATCGGGCGCCGTGGCCATCCTGGCGATTGCCGGGTCGATGTCGATTGCCCCGGTGTGCGAATCCGCTGAGCCGGACACGTCCGGGTGGAAGTGCGAGCGCTGCCCGTTCGAGCAGGGCTACCGGGCGGACTTCAGGGCCGGCGGCAGCTACGCGAGTGAGGACTCCGCAACGTTTGGCGACGCGACCGGCTATGACCAGCAGGGCGGTTACCTGAATGTCGACGGCGACGGGAGCTATGCGAGCGAGGGGTATCGCCAGAAATGGCTCATCGAGGATCTCGGGCTCGATTCCCGCGTGATCCGCGTCGATGGCGGCCGCCCCGGGGCATTCGACTATCGCCTCGGTTTCAGCCAGCTTCCCCGTCACCGGTACGACAGCACGAGCACGGTTTTTTCGCCGGCTGGCGACGACCTGCTAGCCCTCCCGGCGAACTGGACTTTTGGGGGTACGACGCCGGAGCTTGCTGACCTCGCAACGAGCCTTTTCCCGCAGGACATCGAAAGCGAGCGCAAGACGTTCGAAGTGGGCGGCCGGTACCTCCCGACCGCGCGGTTTCGGCTGTTTGCCGACTATCAGCGACAGGATCGCGAAGGCACGGAGGTGCTCGGCGCCCCCTATTTCACAAACTCGAGCCTGTTGCCGCACCGATTCGAATATGAGACCGACGAGGTGGAGGCCGGCATCCAGTACGACGGCAGTTCCGGCTACCTGAAGTTTGCGTACTACGGGTCATTCTTCAGGAACATCGGCCTGGCGGCCCGTTGGGAAAGCCCGTTCCTGACGGCACCCGGGGCGGAACAGGGCGCACTCGCGGAGCCCCCCGACAATGACTTCCAGCAATTGTCGCTGACCGGAAACTATCGGACGGCCTTTCTGAACACCGACCTGGCGTTCTCGGCGGCGCTCGGACGGGGCAATCAGGACGATTCCCTGCTGCCGTATACGACTAATTCCAATCTGGCTGCCGGTCCCCTGCCCCGCGCCAGCCTGAATGCGGAAATCGACACGACCAATCTGGCTCTGACCGCGGTGTCGCGTCCGTTCGCGCGGGCGCGCATGAAAGTCGCGATCCGGTACGACGAGCGCGACAATCAGACCGCCCAATCGCCCTGGACACGAGTCATTGCCGACACGTTCCTCTCGGGCGAGACGGAGTTGAACGTCCCGTACGGTTTCGAGCGGCTGCGACTGAATCTGAGCGCGGACTACGACTTGTTCGAAGCCGTCAGGATTGCGGCCGGTTACGACAGGACCGAGCTCGACCGGACCTTCCAGGAGGTTGGCCAGCAGACCGAAGACACGGGCTGGGGCCGCGTGCAGTGGCAGCCCAAGCCCTACCTCGACTTCACAGCGCGGGGCGGTGTCTCCAGGCGGGAAGCGGATGGCTATGACGAGACGGTCGCGGCCGGTCTCGATCAGAACCCGCTCTTGCGGAAATACAACCTCGCATATCGCTACCGTCAGTTTGGCGAACTCTGGGCTACGGTGGCTCCGCCAGATTGGCCGGTCGCGGTCTCGGCACGGGCTTCGTATGCCGATACGAGCTATTCGAGCACCGTGCTTGGATTGACCGACGGCGACGAATTGCGCTTCGCAGCGGACGTCAGCTGGCCCGTGTCGGAGAAAGTGTTTGCCTACCTGACGGGTGGCTATGACGAGGTCAACACGCTCCAGACGGGCAGCGCGGCGTTTGCCGACCCCGACTGGCGGGCCGACCAGTCCGACGAGTTCTACGACTTCGGCGGAGGCATTCGCATCACGGGGATCGCCGACAAGATTGACCTGCAGGTCGACTACACGCGGGCCGAGGGCACGACCCAGATCGACGTGACCGGCGGTAGCGGCCCGGGCCGATTCCCGGACCTGGAATCAACGCTCGATTCGCTCCGCGCCCGAATGACGTATCGCTGGTCTGAAAAGCTCGAAATTGGCCTGCAGCTGCGTTATGAGTCGCTTCCGACCGAGGACTGGGCGCTACAGGGCGTCAACGTGGACACGCTGCCGACCGTTCTGACGCTCGGCGCGCAGCCTTACGACGACGAGGTCTGGCTCGTCGGCCTGGACTTCCGGTACCTGCTGGGCAAACGCTAGCCGCGAATTACCCGGGATCCTCTACGCTAGCGGTTGATTCAGGCAGTCCTCGAGCAACAGGCCAGGTTTGAGGATCTCGATCAGCCGCTGGCGTACGTCGCGATCGGCAATGACAAACGTCGAGTGCAGCGCACGCCCGCGGGCGTCGATGACAACCCTCAGCTCGTCTGGCTCCGATTCGCGCGTGCCAATGACTGTTGCGCCGCGCAGCAGCGGCATCCCCATACCGCCTTCACCATAATTGGACCACGTCGTGGGATCGCCGATGATGTCGCGGACTGTCTTTGCCATATGCACCGCACCTGGATTCTTGTGCCCCGGGCAGGACTCGAACCTGCAAGGCCTTGCGGCCAACGGATTTTAAGTCCGTAGCGTCTACCCATTCCGCCACCGGGGCGTCGCAGACATGGAGGCTAGGGTCGGAATCGAACCGGCGTACACGGCTTTGCAGGCCGCTGCATGACCACTCTGCCACCTAGCCTTCGGGGGCATTAAACACGAAACCCCGGAATTGCGTCCCGGGGTTTCAGTGAAATCTGGAGCGGGAAACGAGGCTCGAACTCGCGACCTCAACCTTGGCAAGGTTGCGCTCTACCAACTGAGCTATTCCCGCAGGGACCGTGCCAATCCGGAGGCGACATTCTAGGAACGCACCCCGGACTGTCAAGTTTCGCGGGAACCCCTCAATTCGGGCCCGCCGCGATGAGGTAGGTGATCATCGACCAGAGCGTCAGCACGGCCGCGGCCACGGTGAGCACGAGCCCGAAAGCGTAGATCGGCAGCCCGAACAGGTCCTCGTGGAACAGCATCATCGAGAGCCCGACGATCTGCACGATCGTCTTGAACTTGGCGACCCCGGAAACCTTCATCTTGTGATGGGCGCCGATCGTCGCCATCCATTCGCGCAGTGCCGAGATCGCGATCTCGCGGCCGATGATGACCGCAGCCGTGAGCGTGACGTACCAGATCGGGTTCTTGCTGACGATCAGCACCAGCGCCGTCACGACGATCAGCTTGTCCGCGACCGGGTCGAGGAAGGCGCCGAGTCGCGAGACCTGGCCGAGCTTGCGCGCCAGGTAACCGTCGAATGCATCGGTGATGCCGACCAGTGCGAAGACGACGCCGCAGGCCATGTCCGACCAGTGATACGGCAGGTAGAACAGCACGACGATCGCCGGGATGAAGGCGATGCGGATGGCGGTCAGCAGGTTCGGAATCGTGAATGGACCGCTCATCCCGCTCCCGGATGCAGATGCTCGTAGATCGCCTGCGCCAATGCCGGCCCGATGCCGGGCGCGCGCCCGAGGTCCTCGATTCCGGCGCGCAGCACGCCCTGCAGGCCGCCGAAATGCCGAAGCAGCGCCCGGCGCCGCGCAGGGCCGAGGCCCGCGACCGCCTCCAGCATCGACGTCTGCCGCGATCGCGCACGCTTGCGGCGATGCCCGCTGATCGCAAACCGGTGCGCTTCGTCGCGCGCGCGCTGGATCAGGTGCAGTGCCTTCGAGTCCGGAGGCAGTATAGAGGCCGCCCCGTGGCCCGCCAAGAAAATGCGCTCCTGTCCGGCACGCCGATCCGCGCCTTTTGCGACCGCGGCGACCGCCGGAAGTTCGAGTTCGAGTTCCGCGAGGACGCTGATCGCCTGTTCGAGCTGTCCCTTGCCGCCGTCGATGAGAAGGAGATCCGGCAACGGCGATTCCTCCGCCTTGCGGCGCCGATAACGGCGCAGCAACGCCTGCCTGAGCGCTCCGTAATCGTCGCCGCGCTCGACATCCTCGATGTTGTAGCGCCGGTATTCCGCCTTGATCGGGCCCGCCGGGCCGAAGACGACGCAGGATGCGTTGGTCGCCTCTCCCTGCGTATGGCTCACGTCGAAGCACTCGATGCGTTCGAGCGGATTCGCGATGCCCAGGAATTGGCGAAGTTCCTCGAACTGATCCGCGAGGCTTGCCGCGGTCGCCTCGCGCATGCGCAGCGCGTTCGCTGCGTTTTGCGAGGCGAGCGCGACCCAGCGCTGCGGATAGCCGCGACGTGCAACGCTGATCCCGACCTTTCGGCCTGAACGCTCCGACAGCGAGGCCGCGAGCGTTTCCGCGTCCTCGATCGGGTGCGATAGATAGATTCGGGGAGGCGGGTCGCGCTCCAGGTAGTGCTGGGCGACGAACGCCGCGAGGACTTCGGGAGCCTCGCTGATAGGCGCCCGCGGGTGGAAGGTCGAAGTGCCGAGCACCTGTCCGCCCCGGACGAACATGAGGGCGACGCAGAAGTCGCCGCCCTCCTCCGCGACCGCGATCACGTCGGTATCGGCGCCCGCGCGTGCGCGCGTCACGACCTGGCGCGCCTGCACGTCGGTCAGTGCCGCGAGCTGGTCGCGCAGCATCGCGGCGCGCTCGAAATCGAGCTGCTCCGCGGCACGGTCCATGTCTGCGCCGAGTCGCACGGTCACGTCCTTGGCGCGTCCGTCGAGAACCATCGCGGCCGATTCGACGTCGCGGGCGTAGGACGCCGCGTCGATGAGGCCCGTGCAGGGCGCTGAACAGCGGCCGATCTGGTATTCGAGGCAGGGGCGCGAGCGGTTCGCGAAGAACGTGTCCTTGCAGCTGCGCAGGCGAAAGAGCTTGTGCAGCTGGTTCAGCGTCTCGTGCACCGCGCTCGCGGACGGGTACGGGCCGAACAGCCGCCCGGGGAGCTTGCGTGAGCCGCGGTAGAAGGAGAGCCGCGGGAACTCGTGAGCTGAGAGGTGCAGGTAGGGAAAGCTCTTGTCGTCGCGCAGGATGACGTTGAAGCGCGGGCGGTGGCTCTTGATGAGGTTGTGCTCGAGCAGGAGCGCCTCGGTGTCGGAGTTCGTGACCGTGACTTCGATTCCCGCCACGACGCGCACCAGCGCCTGCACTTTCGGCTGCAGCTTGTCGGCGCGGAAATAGCTGCCGACGCGCGACTTGAGGCTTCTCGCCTTCCCGACGTAGACGATCTTCCCGGCCTCGTCGAGCATGCGGTAGACGCCCGGCCGGTCCGGGAGCCGCTTGACGAAGGCCCTGGCGTCGAAGTCTTTCACGCGGCCATGGTGTGGCCCGCGTCAGGCTCCAATCAAGTGGCGGGCGCGGGCGAAGACGCGATTGAACATGGCGGGCGTCAGCCGGCCCGTATTCGTGTTGAGCCGGCTGCAATGGAAGGAATCCAGGAGCACGAGCGGACCCGGCAGCCGGTGCTCCGCGCCATGTGCGAAGCGCCCTGCCGCCGGCCGCAGTCCAGAGGCGCGGAGGACCGCGCCGTGCGCGATCGCCCCCAGCGCGACGACGACGCTGCCGCCTTCAAGGCGGACAGTTCCCGCTCGAGATAGCGATTGCATTGCCGCACTTCGGCCGGCAGCGGCTTGTTGCCGGGCGGCAGGCACTTCACGGCGTTCGTGATGCGGCAGTTGACGAGCCTGAGTCCGTCATCGGCGCTGACAGACTCGGCGCGCGAGGCAAAGCCGTGTGCATGGAGCGTGCGATACAGGAGGATGCCTGCATGGTCGCCGGTGAATGGCCGCCCCGTGCGGTTTGCGCCATGCAGGCCTGGTGCGAGCCCGACGACCAGGAGCCGGTGCCGCAGCTGCCCGAAGGCTGCGACCGGCCGGCAGTGATAGTCCGGATGCGCTTCACCGACGCCGTCCAGGAAGCGAGCGAGCCGCGGGCACCGCCGGCAGTCGCGGATCGAACGCGGCGCCCGGCGGGGCTCTCCCCCGCTTCACCGCGCCTTGAACTGCGCTTCCTCCGTCGAGCCGCGCATCGCCGTGATCGAGGAGTTGCCCCCGGTCACCGTCTGCGTCACGTCGTCGAAATAGCCCGCGCCGACTTCGCGCTGGTGCTTGGTCGCCGTGTAGCCGACGGGCTCGGCCGCGAACTCGGCCTGCTGCAGCGCGACGTAGGCGCTCATCTGCGATTCCTTGTAGCCGCGCGCGAGCTCGAACATCGAGAAGTTGAGGGCATGGAAGCCGGCGAGCGTGATGAACTGGAACTTGTAGCCCATGGCGCCGAGTTCGCGCTGGAACTTCGCGATCGTCGCGTCGTCGAGCTTCTTCCTCCAGTTGAAGGAGGGCGAGCAGTTATAGGCCAGGAGCTTGCCGGGGAACTTGCGATGGATGCCTTCGGCAAATTCCCTGGCTTCGTGCAGGTCCGGCGTTCCCGTCTCGCACCAGATGAGGTCCGCATACGGCGCATAGGCGAGGCCGCGTGCGATCGCCTGCGGGATGCCGGCGTTGACCGGGAAGAACCCCTCGTTCGTGCGCTCCTTCGAGGCGATGAAGGCATGGTCGCGCTCGTCCACGTCGGCCGTCAGCAGCGTCGCCGACTCGGCGTCCGTGCGTGCGACGAGCACGGTCGGTGCGCCGCAGACGTCGGCCGCAAGCCGCGCGGCGACCAGCTTGTTGATCGCCTCCTGCGTCGGCACCAGCACTTTCCCGCCCATGTGCCCGCACTTCTTGGCGCTCGAGAGCTGGTCCTCGAAATGCACGCCCGCGGCGCCCGCGTCGATCATCGCCTTCATGAGTTCGAAGGCGTTCAGCACGCCGCCGAACCCCGCCTCGGCGTCGGCGACGATCGGCTGCAGCCAGTCGGTCTTGTCGTTGCCTTCCGCGTGGCAGATCTGGTCCGCGCGCAGGAGCGTGTTGTTGATGCGGCGCACGACCGCCGGAACCGAATCCGCCGGGTACAGCGACTGGTCCGGGTACATCTCGCCCGCGAGGTTGGCATCGCCCGCGACCTGCCAGCCGGAGAGGTAGATGGCCTTGAGCCCCGCCCGTACCTGCTGCATGGCCTGGTTGCCAGTCAGCGCACCGAGCGCGTTCACGAACGGGAGTTCATGCAGGTAGCGCCAGAGTTTCTCGGCGCCGAGGCGCGCGAGGGAGTGTTCGACGTGCACCGTGCCGCGCAGGCGCACGACGTCGGCGGCTGTGTAGCCGCGCGCAACGCCCTTCCAGCGCGGGCTCTCCTTCCAGTGGCTTTCGATCTGCGCGGCGGTCTGCAAATTCATGAATGCTCCCGGTTCAATCGATGTCTTCGTAGGCGAGAAGTGTCAGGAACGGCTCGAACTCCAGGCTGGCGGTCAGCCGGTCGAGCAGTTCGGCGGCACGCCCATAGTGCCCTGCGTCGAAGGCGACGGCGCCGGTCTCGCGCCGGATTTCGGCCAGCACGGACTCTGCCTCGTCGCGCATGGTCTGAAGCGTGACGGCGGTCCCATCCTCGATCGGCGTCGCGTGCCGCACCCACTGCCAGAGCTGCGCCCGCGAAATTTCGGCGGTTGCGGCGTCCTCCATCAGGTGATGAATCGGGACGCAGCCGTTGCCGCCCAGCCAGGCCGCGAGGTAGCGGATGCCGACGTCAATGTTGCTGCGAAGCCCTGTCCGCGTGACGCGCCCGTCGGGCACCGTCAGGAGGTCGGACCCGCTGACGTGTACGTCCTCGCGCAGGCGCCCGAGGTTGTTCGGCCCGGGCATCAGGCGGTCGAAGATCTCCCGCGCAACCGGCACGAGCCCCGGGTGCGCGACCCAGGTGCCGTCGTGCCCGTCGCCCGCCTCGCGCTCCTTGTCCGCACGCACGCGCGCAAGCGCCTGGTCGTTCGCCGCGGCGTCGTTCTTGATCGGGATCTGCGCTGCCATCCCGCCCATCGCGAAGGCGCCGCGGCGATGGCAGCGCTGGATCACGAGCTGCGAGTACGAGCGCAGGAAATGCGAGGTCATCGTCACGCTGCCGCGGTCGGGCAGCACGCACTCCGGCCGGTGACCGAATTTCTTGATGAAGCTGAAGATGTAGTCCCAGCGGCCGCAGTTGAGCCCGACGATCCAGTCGCGGAGCTCGTGCAGGATCTCGTCGATCTCGAAGGCCGCCGTGATCGTCTCGATCAGCACCGTGACCTTGACGGTCCCGCGCGGCAGGCCGCGCAGGCGCTCGGCGTGCTCGATGACGCGCGCCCAGAGCCGCGCCTCGAACCGGTTCTCGAGTTTTGGCAGGTAGAAGTAGGGTCCGGTGCCGCGCGCGATCAGTTCGGCGGCGTTGTGGTGCAGGTAGAGGCCGAAATCCATGAACGCGCCGGCGATCGCCTCGTCGCCATGAATCCAGTGCTTCTCCGGCAGGTGCCAGCCGCGCGGCCGCACGAGGAGCACGGCCGTCTTTTCGTTGAGGCGATACGCCTTGCCTTCCGGAGTCTCGTGCGTGAGCGTTCGACGCACGGCCTGCATCAGGTTCGCCTGGCCATCGATCAGGTTGGCCCAGGTCGGGCACAGCGAATCCTCGAAATCCGCCATGAAGACATTCGCGCCGGAATTCAGCGCGTTGATGACCATCTTGCGCTCGGGCGGCCCGGTGATCTCGACCCGGCGGTCCAGCAGGTCAGCGGGGATCGCGCCGATCTTCCAGTCGGCTTCGCGCAGCGCCTGCGTCTCTTCCGGGAAGTCGGGCAACGCGCCCGCGTCGAATTGCCGCTGCAGCGCCGCGCGACGCGCGAGCAGTTCGTCGCGTTCCTGCGAGAAGCGTTCGGCCAGTTCGTTGACGAAGGCGATCGCGTCCGGCGTCAGGACCTCGCCCGAAGCCGCGGGCGCGCCGCCGCGTGCCGTCGTCGTGCTTGAAAGTTCCTGAGGTTCCACCGCTAACTCTTTGATAAACGAGATGTTCAGCGGCGACTGCCCTGACGGCCGATCAACATCGCGAGCTCGAGCGCCTGCTCGTAGTTGAGCCGCGGATCCACCGTCGTGTGGTACGCGCGCGCGAGGTCAACATCCGTCAGGCCGCGTGCGCCGCCTGTGCATTCGGTGACGTCATCGCCCGTCAACTCGAAGTGAACGCCGCCGAGGTGCGATCCGTTCTCGTCATGGATGCGGAATGCGGACTCGACCTCCGCGAGAATGTTCTCGAAGCGGCGCGTCTTGATGCCCTGCGGCGTCGATTCGGTATTGCCGTGCATCGGGTCGCAGACCCACAGGACCTGGCGGCTCGACGTCGCGCACCGCGCGGATCATCGCGGGAAGCGCCGACTCGATGCGGGTCGCGCCGAAGCGATGGATCAGCGTCAGGCGCCCGGGCTCGTTGTCCGGATTGAGGATGCGCACGAGCTCCGCAAGCGTGGCCGCATCCGTGCCCTCGCCCACCTTGACCGCGATCGGGTTTGCGATGCCGCGGAAGTATTCGACGTGCGCGCCGCCCGGCGCGCTGGTGCGCAGGCCAATCCACGGCATGTGGGTCGAGAGGTTGTACCAGCGCTGGCGGCGCTTCAGGTAGCGCGTCTGCGCCTGCTCGTAGAGCAGGTGCAGCCCTTCGTGGCTCGCGTAGAAACGCGCCTGCGAGGCCTCGTGCACCGGCGAGCCGGAGATCGCCGCATAGAAATCGAGCGAATCGGAGATCGAGTCGATGATCCGGCGGTACGCATCCCGCAGCTTCGCATGCTGGAGGAA
Organism: uncultured Gammaproteobacteria bacterium; assembly: GCA_963747035.1. GTDB lineage: Bacteria > Pseudomonadota > Gammaproteobacteria > Steroidobacterales > Steroidobacteraceae > SCUD01. The sequence goes on along the minus strand of CAVVDL010000034.1, from coordinate 289,154 downwards.
GCCGAGGTCCCAGTACTCCGGGTGATGCATGTCGGCGAAACCGCCGTCCACCAGGGCACGCACGAAGTTGAGCGTGAGCGCGGCGCGCTCGTAGCCTCGCAGGAGAAGCTCCGGGTCCGCCTCGCGATCCAACGCAGTGAACGCCGCGCGGTTCACGAGGTCGCCGCGATAGCTCGGGAGCGTCACGCCGTTCTGCGTCTCCGACTCCGCCGAGCGCGGCTTCGCGAACTGGCCCGCAATGCGGCCGACGCGGATCACCGGCTTCTTGAGTCCGTGCAGGAGCACGACGCTCATCTGCAGCAGGATCTTCAGCTTCCGCGCGATCGTGTCCGAGTCGCAGTCGGCGAAGCTTTCCGCGCAGTCACCGCCCTGGAGCAGGAAGCGCTCGCCGCGCTGGGCGCTTGCGAGCTCGTCCTTCAGCTGGTCGATCTCCCAGGAGACGACGATCGGCGGCAGGCGCGCGAGCTCGCCGAGCACGCGCGCAAGCTGCTTGCCGTCCCTGTAAACGGGCTGTTGCAGGGCCGGCAGCCGCTGCCAGCTGTCGGGTGTCCAGCCGCCGGTTTCGACCGCGACATTCATGTTCCGGGCCATCGTACACGGAGTTGATTGCACTGCAAAAATAAAGGCTTCAAGGGGTGGTTTATGACCGCCGGAATGGGCAGAATGCGCCACCCATTTTCAGGTGATTTTCCGATGCATCGCGTACTGATCCTGGGCGCCGGCAAGATCGGCGCGCTCATCTCCGGATTGCTGGCGGATGCCAGCGGTTACGAGGTCCAGCTCGCCGACGTCAACGGCGATGCGGCTCGCGCCGTCGCGCGCGCGCACGGCAAGCGGAACCTCGTGGCACACGCCGTGGACGCCGCGGACCCGGCCGCCCTCGCAAAGCACGTGGCCGACCACCCCTGCGATGCCGTCGTCTCGTCGCTGCCCTATTTCTGCAACCCGGGTGTTGCGAAGGTTGCACGCGCATCCGGCCTTCACTACTTCGACCTGACCGAGGACGTCGAGGTCACCCGCGCCGTGCGCGCGACGGCCGAGGGTGCGACGACCGCCTTCGTGCCGCAGTGCGGGCTTGCGCCCGGCTTCATCTCGATCGCGGCCAATGAGCTCATCACGCACTTCGACGAGCTGAAGAGCGTCCGCATGCGCGTCGGCGCCCTGCCCCAGCACCCGAACAACATGCTGAAGTATTCGATGACCTGGTCGACCGACGGGCTCATCAACGAATACGGCAATCCCTGCCTCGGGGTGGCGGACGGCCACTCCGTCGAATCGGCGCCGCTCGAGGGCCTCGAGGAAATCGAGATCGACGGCACGCGCTACGAGGCCTTCAACACCTCGGGCGGCCTCGGCTCGCTCGGCGAGACCTACGGCGCGCGCTGCGAGCAGATGAACTACAAGACGATCCGCTACCCGGGTCATTGCGTGCAGATGCGCCTGCTGATGAACGACCTGAAGCTGAATCAGGACCGCGCGAACGCTGAAGCGCATCCTCGAGAACGCCGTGCCGCAGACGCTGCAGGACGTCGTGATCGTCTACGTCGCGGTGAGCGGCCGCCAGGACGGGGAACTGCGCGAGGAAAATTACGTCATCAAGATCTACCCGCAGGAGATCCTCGGGCGGCTCTGGTCGGCGATCCAGGTGACGACCGCGGCCGGCATCACGGCCGTCATCGACCTCGTGCTGGCGAAACCGGAGGCGTACCGCGGTTTCGTCCGCCAGGAGCAGTTCCGCCTGCCCGAGGTGCTCGCGAACCGGTTCGGCGCCTGGTACCAGCACGGCACGGACAAGTCCATCTCGGCGCGGGTCATGGTCGAGGGCAAGGCCGGCAAGCAGCGCAGCCGCGCAGGAGCGATGCGATGAACACGGAAAGAAAGCCGATGCAGGACAAGGTCAGCGGCGAGACGGACCGGATCCTCAAGGGCCTCGGCCTTGCGGCCGTGAACCCGGGCGCCTGGTCGGGCAAGGAATGGCATGCGGCGCCGGATGCGCCGCTCATCGACTCGATCAACCCGGCGACGGGCGAGGTCATCGCGCGCATTCGCGGCGCGGGCGCCGCGGACTACGAACGCGTGATGGCGAGCAGCGTCGCGGCATTCGCCGCCTGGCGCGACATCCCGGCACCGCGTCGCGGCGAGGCCGTGCGGCTGATGGCCGATGCGCTCCGTGCGAAGAAGGACCTCCTCGGCAGCCTCGTGAGCCTCGAGATGGGCAAGATCAAGGCCGAGGGCGACGGCGAGGTCCAGGAGATGATCGACATCGCCGACTTCGCGGTCGGCCAGTCGCGCATGCTCTACGGCCTTTCGATGCATTCCGAGCGCCCGCGGCACCGGATGTACGAGCAGTGGCATCCGCTCGGCGTGATCGGAATCATCTCGGCCTTCAACTTCCCGGTTGCAGTCTGGTCCTGGAACGCTTTCCTCGCCGCCGTCTGCGGCGACATCTCGGTCTGGAAGCCCTCGCACCACACGCCGCTCTGCGCGATCGCGGTGCAGAAGATCTGCAATGAAGTCATCGAGGCGGCGAAGCTGCCGCCGATCTTCCAGCTCTTCATCCCGGCCGACAACGCACTCGCCAGCCGCTTCGTGGACGACAAGCGCGTCGCGCTCATGAGCTTCACGGGTTCGACCAGCGTCGGCCGCCACGTGGGAGAGCGCGTCGCATCACGCCTCGGCCGCAGCCTCCTCGAGCTCGGCGGCAACAACGCGATCATCGTCGACGAGTTCGCGAACCTGGACCTCGTCGTGCCCGCCGTGCTCTTCGGCTCGGTCGGAACGGCCGGCCAGCGCTGCACGACGACGCGCCGCCTGCTCGTGCACGAGTCGCGGATCGACGAAGTCGAGCGGCGGCTGGTCGCAAGCTACAAGCAGGTGAGGATCGGCAATCCGCTCGACCCGAAGACCCTGATGGGCCCGCTCGTCGGCGCCTCCGCCGTGCGTCAATTCGAGTCCGCGCTCACCGATGCCCGCAGCCAGGGCGGCGAAATCCGCTGCGGCGGCAATACGCTGCCGGGGCCGGGTTATTTCGTGGAGCCGACGATCGTGCGTGCCCGCAACGACATGCCGGTCGTCAAGCACGAGACGTTTGCGCCGATCCTGTACGTCATCCCGTTCAAGACGCTGGACGAGGCGATCGCCATCCACAACGACACCGACTACGGCCTGTCGTCGGCGATCTTCACGGATCGCCTGCAGCACGCCGAGCGCTTCCTGTCGGTCGCCGGCAGCGACTGCGGCATCGCGAACGTGAACATCGGCACCTCGGGCGCCGAGATCGGCGGCGCGTTCGGCGGCGAGAAGGACACCGGTGGCGGCCGCGAATCGGGCTCCGACTCGTGGAAGGTCTACATGCGCCGCCAGACGAACACGATCAACTACTCGAGCGACCTGCCGCTCGCGCAGGGCATCAAGTTCGACGTCAATTGACGATCAGCGGCCGGGCAGCCTGACCACGAGCCGCGCGCCGCCCAGGCGGCTTTCGCCGATTTCGAGCGTGCCGGCATAGGCCGCGGCGATTTCGCGCGCGGCGGCGAGACCGATGCCCTGCCCCGCCACGCTCTCGTCGGCGCGCGCGCCGCGTTCGAGCACGCGGGCGCGGTCAGCGGCGGGAATGCCGCTCCCGTCATCTTCGACTTCGAGCACGAGACCGGGCCTGCGCCAGCCGGCACCCGTCCAGGTCGTCGCGCGCGCGTGGACGGCGCTTCTGCCGTACTTGAACGCGTTGTCCATGAGGTTGCCGGCGAGCTCGAGGAAGTCTCCCGCGTCGATCGGGTAGGCCGTACCCGGCGCGACATCGAGCGTCGCCGTCACCCGCTTGTCCGCGTAGACCTTGGCCAGCGCGGACCGCAATTGCTCGAGCGGCGCCTGTACCGCAAGGTCGATGAGCGTCGCGCCGCTGCCGCCCATGACCGCCCGCTTCAATTGATGCTGGACGATGTCCTGCATGCGCTCGAGCTGCGGCGTGAGTGCTGCCGGCGCCGATTCCCCGCGGTCGAGCAGTCCCCGCATCGCCGCCAGCGGCGTCTTGAGGCTGTGCGCGAGGTTGCCGAGCGTCGTGCGGTAGCGCTCCAGCCGCTTGCGCTCACCGACGAGGAGCGCATTGAGATTGCCCGTGACGCCGGCGAGTTCCCGCGGCCAGCCGGTGCCGAGTGACTCGCGCCGCCCCGCCTCGATATCCACGATCTCGGTCTCGAGCCGCCGCAGCGGGCCGAGTGCAACCCGCAGCGCAATCGAGAGTCCCCCGAGCAGCAGGAGCCCGAGCAATACGAGTCCGGTGACGATGCCGGTCCGCACGCGCAGCAGCTGCTGGTACCAGGGCTCGAGGCTCTGTGCCGCGCGGACGACGAAATCCGCAGCCGGACCGTCCGCGGGCTCCCAGCGGATGCCGAGCGAGAGCCCGAGCACGCGGGTTCCATCCGGCAGGCGCGCCTGCTCGAAGCGCCGCTCGCCGGGCTTCGGTTCGGCTGCGAAGTTGAGGCCGCTGCCCACGACCGACGGCGATCGCCAGCCGCCCTTGGCGCCGGTGATTTCCGCATAGAGCCCTGAACCCGGTGTCGCGAGGCGCGGCTCGGCGAGGTTTTGGGGCACGAGTCGCCCGTCGGCCTCGATCTCCGCCGTCGAGATCAGCGCGATGACCTGGGCATCGAGGACGTCCTCGAGCGCGCGCAGGCCGAGGTTCCGGTAGAGCGAGTCGAGCGCGAAGGCCGCCGCCGCCGCGGCAACCAGGAGCAGTGCCGCCAGCGTGAGGAGCAAGCGCGACTGCAGCGATGGAGTCGCGGGCGTCACGCGGTGTCGCGCGAGATCCGGTAGCCGCGGCCCCGCAGCGTCTCGATCGGCTGGTGGCGGTTGTCAGGGTCGAGCTTGCGGCGCAAGCGGCCGATGAAGACTTCGATCGTATTGCTGTCGCGCTCGAAATCCTGCTCGTAGAGCTTCTCGGTGAGCTCCGTCTTGGACACGACCTGGCCCGCGCGCAGCATCAGGTATTCGAGCAGCCGGTACTCGAATGCCGTCAGCTCGACCGGCTCGCCTGCGACCCGCACTTCCTGCGCGCGCGTGTCGAGCGTGACGGCGCCGCAACGGATGAGCGGCTGTGACCAGCCGCCCGAGCGGCGGAGCAGCGCCTGCACGCGCGCGAGCACTTCCTCGAAACGGAACGGTTTCGTGACGTAGTCGTCGGCGCCGGCATCGAGGCCCGAGACCTTTTCCTGCCAGCTGTCGCGCGCGGTCAGGATCAGGACGGGAAATGTCTTGCCGGCCTTGCGCCAGGCGCGGATCGCATCGAGGCCGGAACGCCGCGGCAGTCCGAGGTCCACGACCGCGACGTCGATCGGGTACTCGAGGCCCGCAAATTCGCCCTCGACCCCGTCGGCAGCTTCGTCGATGGTGAATCCCGCGGCGCGAAACTGCTGCACCAGCGTCTCGCGCAGTGCCGGCTCGTCTTCCAGCACCAGCAGGCGCACGCTTCAGTCCTCGCGGCCGGTTGCCGCGTCGATCCGCACTTCGAAGACGCGGCCGTCGTCGCCGAGCAGCCGGATCCGGTACTCGACGCGATCGTCGTGGCGCTTCTCCTCCGCGCGCACGGCGCGCGCCTTGTACCGGCGCTCGGCCTGCGCCACCGCCTCATCGAGCGAGATCGCCCGGTCGGCGAGCGCGTGCTCCCCGTCGCCTCGGCCGCGATGGCCGCCGGACGCGAGCGCATCGGCCGCGGGAAACGCGGCCGAGACGAGGAGCAGGCACAAGGCAGCGCGGGGAATCGTCCGGTTCATCGCCATGTCGACATTCTAGAGGAAGCAGCCGCCCGGGCCGCACGGGGCGGCCCGGGCGCCGTGCTTCAGCTGGAAGCCGGGGTCACGTCCACGCGGATGCGGATGCGTTCGCCCGGATCGTAGGGCATGTGCGTGACGTACTGGCGACCGGCGTACGCATAGGTGACCTGGTAGCCGTCGATGCGCTCTTCGTAGCTGTCGCGGTATCGCACGTCGCAGCGCTCGACGCTGCGGCTCGAATCGCCGTAGAGCTGGCGCTGGCGATCCACGGACACGTTATGGCCGATCGCGCCGCCGATCAGGGCCCCCGCGACGCGGGCCGCGTCCTTGCCGCGGCCATGGCCGATCTGGTTGCCCAGCACCGTGCCGAGCGCGCCCCCGATCAGCGTGCCGCCAATGTGGTTGTACGAAAACGGTCCTTCGGACGCCTGGGTCGTCTCCTGCCAGCATTCGCGGACGGGCTCGCTGACGCGGACCTGCCGGCGCAGCGGCTCGACGTGAACGACATCGGCATAGTCATAGTCGCCATTCTGGTCATAGCGGGCGTCGTACGCCCCGTTCGAAGGGTCGGCAAGCGCCGCAGCCGATGCGAGGGCGAGGCCGGCTGCCAGTGCTAAAACCCGGTTTGTGCGTGACATGGTGCGCCTCCTTGATTGGCACGGCGCCAATCTACGGAGGGGCAAATGAATGCGTCCTGAACGCCGCCTGCGGCGTGCAATCAGGGATTTTCCGCCTTCGCGGCCGCCCACAGGCGATCGAGGAGCTGTGGGGAGGCGCTGCCCGCGGCCTCGCCCAGACGGGCGAGCTCCAGTTCGACATGGCGGTAGCGCCGCGCAAACCGGTCGTTCGCCCGGCGCAGTGCCGTTTCAGGGTCGATATCGAGATGGCGCGCGAGGTTCACGACCGAAAACAGGAGATCGCCGAGTTCCGCTTCACGCGGGCCGGGATCGGTCGAGCCTGCCGCACGGTCGAGTTCGGCCAGTTCCTCGTCGATCTTGGCGCGCGGACCGGCGGCATCGGGCCAGTCGAATCCGGCCGCGGAGGCGCGTGAACCGAGCTTTCGCGCGCGCGTCAGGGCCGGCAATGCGACGGGCACGTCGGCCAGCGCACCCGCGTCCCCACGTGCTGCGCGCTCCCCGCGTTTGATGTCTTCCCAGATGCGAGTCTGCTCGGCGGCATCGGACACGACGGCATCGCCGAAGACATGCGGGTGGCGCCGCGTCAGCTTGTCGCAGATCGCATCCACGACGTCGTCGAAGGCGAAAGCGCCCTGCTCGCTCGCAAGGCGCGCGTGGAAGGCAACCTGGAACAGGAGATCGCCCAGTTCGTCGCGGAGCGCCGCGAGGTCACCGCGCTCGATGGCATCCGCGACTTCGTAGGCCTCCTCGAGCGTGTGGGGCGCAATGGAACGGAAATCCTGCTTGAGATCCCAGGGGCAGCCGCGCTCGGGATCCCGCAGCCGGTCCATGATCGCGAGCAGCTTGTCAATCGCCACGGGAGTTCGCCTCGCCGAGGACCTCGCGCAGCGTCAGCAGCATGCCCGCCGTTGCGCCCCAGATGTGGAAGCTGCCCCAGGGCAGGTCAAAGGTCTCGATCTCCTCGCCTGCAATCGTCCGCTTACGCCGCGCCTGCATGGACGGATCGAGCAGGTACCGAAGCGGCGCCTCGAACGTGCCCGCAACCTCGATCGGGTCGAGCACCAGTTCGAAGCCCAGGCGCACGAGCCCGACGACGGGCGTGACGCGGTAACCCGTGATCACCGCGTGGTCCGGCAGGCGACCGAGGACCTCGACGAACTCACGCCGGAGGCCGATCTCCTCCTCCGTTTCGCGCAGCGCCGTCGCGACCGCATCCGCGTCCCCGGCCTCGACACGGCCCCCGGGGAACGAGATCTGCCCCGCGTGGTGCTTCAGGTCATCCGCGCGCAGTGTCAGCAGGACCGTGAGGTCGTCACCGCGGTCGATGACGGGAATGAGCACGGCAGCGCGCGTCGTCGCCGCCGGCATGAGCGACGCGAGCCGGCGCGGGTCGACGCCGGCGTAGTGACCGATTCGCGGCGCCGCGCCGATCGCGGGCTCGTCGGCCAGGCGGCTGCGCAGCTCGGTACGCAATTCCGCCACCGGCAGGCGATGCAGCTCGAGCGGGGCCGCGGCGCTCACGGGACCGGCTTTTCTCCGCGCGCGAGGCGCGCCGGATCGAGGATGCGAGCCAGCTCATCGCGCGGAAGGCCGGTCTCTTCGGCCGCGATGTCGAGAATCGGCCGCGACTCGGAGGCCGCGCGCTTTGCGATGGCCGCCGCGCGGTCGTAGCCGATGCGCGGTGCGAGCGCGGTCAGGAGCATCGGGTTTCGCGCGAGCGACTCGGAAATCCTGGCGTCTTGCACGGTGAGGCCGGGAATGGCGCGCTCCGCGAGCGCGACCGCCGAGTCGGCAAGGAGCGCGATGCTCTCCTGCAGCGTGTCCGCGATCAGCGGCAACATCACGTTCAACTGAAAATTGCCGGAAGCGCCGGCGAGGCCCACGGCCACGTCGTGGCCGAGGACGCGCGTCGCCGCCATCGCGACCGCCTCCGGAATCACGGGATTGACCTTGCCGGGCATGATGCTCGAGCCCGGTTGCAGGGCCGGCAGCGAGATCTCGGCGAGCCCCGCGAGCGGGCCGGAATTCATCCAGCGCAGGTCGTTGGAGATCTTCAGCAGCGCAACCGCGCAGGCCCGGAGCGCTCCCGACAATTCGACGGCAGTGTCCTGCGACGCCATCGCCGCAAAGCGGTCGGGCGCACCGATCAAGGCAAGTCCGGTGCGGGCGGCGAGCCGCGCGATGGCGCGCTTCGCGAATTCCGGATGAGCGTTGACGCCGGTGCCGACCGCCGTGCCGCCGAGCGCAAGTCTTCCAAGCCGTGCTTGCACCGCTTCAATGCGTGCCTTGGCATCCTCCACCTGCGTCTGCCAGGCATGCATTTCCTGGCCGATCGTGACCGGCAGCGCGTCCATGAGGTGCGTGCGCCCTGCCTTCACATGGTGGCCAACTTCTCTCGTCTTGGCGGCGAGCGCCGTGGCGAGTTTCTCGAGCGCTGGCAGCAACGATGCCGCGACGGCAGTCGCCGCTGCGAGGTGGATCGCCGTCGGGATCACGTCGTTGCTGCTCTGGCAGCGATTGACGTGGTCATTTGGATGAACCTTGTCACCCAGGCGTTCGCTCGCGAGGTGTGCGATCACCTCGTTGACGTTCATGTTGGTGCTCGTCCCCGAGCCGGTCTGGAAGACGCCGAGCGGGAACTGGTTGGCGTGCCGGCCTTCGGCAATCTCGAGCGCCGCGGCGGCAATGGCGGACGCAACCGGCTTCGGCAGCTCACCGAGTTCGCCATTCGTCTCCGCGGCCGCCCACTTGATGAGGCCGATGGCGCGGATGAGCTCTTCCGGCATGCGGGAGCGCCCGATGCGGAAGTTGTCCGCGGCGCGCTGCGTCTGGGCGCCCCACAGCACGTCTGCGGCGACGCGGACTTCGCCGAGGCTGTCCTTTTCGATGCGGTCTTTGGCGCTCACGGGTAACATACGCATTCTATCAGTTGCGCTCCGCCTCCATGACCGACTCCCGCCTGCACGCGTTGTCGCCGCTCGACGGACGCTATGCCGAGAAATGCGCCGACCTTGCGGCGCTGTTCAGCGAGGCTGCACTCAACGACCGGCGCATCCGTGTCGAGGCGGCCTGGTTCCGCCAGCTCGCCGAAGGCGGGCGCTTCCCGGCCCTCTCCCGCCCTGCAGCGCCCGTCGCAAGCCGCATCGATGCCCTCGCGCGCGGGCTGGACGCGTCCGGGCACGCCCGGGTCAAGGAGCTCGAGCAGAAGACCAATCACGACGTCAAGGCGGTCGAGTACTACGTGCGCGAAGCGCTCGCGGCCGCGGGCGCGACGCCCTCACAGCTCGAATTCGTCCACTTCGCCTGCACTTCCGAGGACATCAACAACCTCGCGTATGCGTTGATGCTGGCCGAGGCGCGCGAGCAAATCCTGCTTCCGGCGATCGCCGCGGTCGCCGACCACCTCGCCGGACTTGCCGCGCGCCATGCATCCCTCGCGATGCTCTCGCGCACGCACGGTCAGGCAGCCTCGCCGACGACGCTCGGCAAGGAGATGGCGAACTTCGCCGCGCGGCTGCGCCGCGCGGCCGCGGGTTTCCGGCGCGTCGAGATCCTCGGCAAGTTCAACGGTGCGGTCGGCAGCTTCAATGCGCACGTCGCGGCCGATCCGTCGATCGACTGGCGCGCCGAATCGCGCCGCCTCATCGAGGGACTCGGCCTCGTGCCGAACGAGCACACGACGCAGATCGAGCCGCACGACTGGATCGCGGAGTACTGCGATGCGCTCGCGCGCGCAAACACGATTCTCGTGGACCTCTGCCGCGATGCCTGGGGCTACGTTTCGCTCGGGTACTTCGCGCAGAAGGCGGTCGCCGGGGAAATCGGTTCCTCGACCATGCCGCACAAGGTGAACCCGATCGCGTTCGAGAACGCCGAAGGCAATGCGGGTCTTTCGAATGCGATGCTGCGCCACTTCTCCGAGAAGCTGCCGGTGTCGCGATGGCAGCGCGACCTGACCGACTCGACCGTGATGCGAAACCTCGGCGTCGCGTTCGGGCATGCGCTGCTCGCCTGGCGCTCGGCGCTCGCGGGACTTGCGCGCATCGAACCTGACGCCGCCCGCATCGCATCCGACCTCGACGCGCGCTGGGAAGTGCTGGCGGAGGCGATCCAGACCGTGCTGCGCGCGCACGGCGTCGCCAACGCCTACGAGAAGCTCAAGGAGTTCACGCGCGGCCGCGAAGTCGGCGGCACGGAGCTGCGCGCCTTCGTCGCGACACTCGGACTGCCGGATGAGGCGCGACGGCGCCTCGAAGTCATGACGCCCGCTTCGTACACCGGCCTCGCCGAGGCGCTCGCGCGCGCCCTCTGAAGCCCGCCTGCCATGGCGGATCCGCAGCTGGAATGTGCGCTCGCCGACTGGGACGCGGACCGTCGCGTGCTCGAGAGCATCCGCCGCGCGGTATTCATAGAAGAACAGCAAATCCCCGAGTCCGACGAGTGGGATGACGAGGATGCGACGAGCGTCCACGTCCTCGCCCGCCTGAACCGTGACCCAGTTGGCACCGGCCGCCTGAACCCCGCCGGTAAGATCGGCCGAATCGCGGTCATTGCAGGGCTGCGCGGCCGGGGCATCGGCATGCAGATCCTGCTCCGGCTGCTCGGCGAGGCGCGGCGCCTCGGCATCCGCGAACCATACCTGCACGCGCAAGTGCAGGCGGTGCCCTTCTACGAGAGGCTCGGCTTCGAGAGGAAGGGCGAAGTGTTCGACGAGGCTGGCATTCCACACGTGAGGATGTCGCTCGTCCTGGAGTGACATCGGTGCAGACCCAGCGCCAGAGCGTGACTGGAACGCGCTCCATCATCGGAACGCTCGACGAGGCACGCAGCGCCACGCAGCAGGTGGCGTTCGCGGCACGGCGCCTGCTCACGATGTACACCCAGGACCTCGAGCCCGCGGTCTACGACCAGCCCCAGTTCCTGGAGATCGTCAAGAAGCTCGTGCTCGCGAAGAGCTACGCCAAGGTTCGCGTGCTGCTCGCCGATCCTTCGCGCGTCGTCTATGAAGGCAGCAAGTTCGTCCACCTCGCCCGCCGCATCACGAGCCACATCGAGATCCGGCGCGTGAAGTCGGAGAGCCGCGACAACCAGTCCGCATTCCTGATCGCCGACGACCGCGCCCTCGTCTACCGCCTCCAGGCCTCGCGCTGGGAAGGCATCGTCGAGATGAACGACCCGATGGTCGCGCGCCGCTATCTCAACTACTTCGACGAGATCTGGATCGCGAGCGAACCGGAAGCCGAGACCCGCCAGCAGCATCTCTGAAAGAACATCTTTGAAAGGGGACGGTCACATTTAAAGGTGACCGTCCCCTTTTCATTTGGCGCTGGCCTGCGCCGCTATAATCGGCCCATGTCCCTGAAGCTCGACCTCACCGTCGCGGCAATCGCCGAAGACAACGGCCGCTTCCTGTTCGTGCAGGAACGTGCCGCGCGTCGCGTCGTGCTGAACCAGCCCGCGGGCCACCTCGAGGCCGGCGAGTCGCTCGTCGAGGCGGTCGTGCGCGAGACGCGCGAGGAGACTGGCCGCGCGTTTCATCCGGATGCCGTGACCGGCCTCTACCTGTGGCAGGGCCCGGCGGGTCGCATGATCCTGCGCATCGCCTTTGCAGGCCGCGTCGGCGAGCGCGACGAAGCGGCGCGGCTCGACCGGGCGATCATCCGCACGCTGTGGCTCGACCGCGCAGCCCTTGCCGCGCGCGCCGCCGAGCACAGAAGCCCCCTGGTGCTCCTGTGCGTCGACGACTTCCTGCGCGGGGCCCGCTACCCGCTCGACATGCTGAATCATGTGCCGCTCGACGGGCTCGCCATGCAGCGGGCGGCGGGCTGAGGCCATGGCGCGCGTCATCGTTGCGCTCTCGGGCGGCGTCGACTCCGCGGTCTCGGCGGCCCTGCTCCAGGACGCCGGCCACGAGGTCGAAGCGCTCTTCATGTCGAACTGGAGCGAGGACGAGGACGGCTACTGCACATCCGCGGCCGACTTCCAGGATGCGCGACGTGTCGCCGAGGAACTGGGCATTCCCCTGCACAAGGCGAGCTTTGCGGCCGAGTACCGCGAACGCGTGTTCGCGCACTTCCTTTCGGAACTCGAGGCCGGGCGCACGCCCAATCCCGACGTGCTCTGCAACCGGGAAGTGAAATTCGGCGTCGGCCTCGACTACGCCAGGCGTCTCGGGGCCGAACGGTTTGCGACCGGCCACTATGCCCGCATCGGGAGCGGCACCCGCCTGCTGCGCGGCCTCGATCGCAACAAGGACCAGAGCTACTTCCTGCATGCGCTCGACGCGGCCCAGCTCGCATTCTGCGAATTTCCGGTCGGCGGGCTTCGCAAGCCCGAAGTCCGCGCGATCGCGCGCGATCGCGGCATCCCGGTCGCGGCAAAGCGCGACTCGACCGGCATCTGCTTCATTGGCGAGCGTCCGTTCGGTGACTTCGTCGGCCAGTGGCTGCCCGGCCGGCCGGGGCCCATCGAGCGACTCGACGGGGCCGTCATCGGCCGCCACGCGGGCCTTGAACGCTACACGCTCGGCCAGAGGAGCGGGCTCGGCATCGGGGGCCAGAAGGGCGAGTCCGAGGCGCCCTGGTTCGTCGCCGCCAAGGACCTCGCCCGCAATGCCCTGGTCGTGGTCCAGGGCGCCGACCATCCCGCGCTTCATAGCGTGGGCCTGCACGCGGTCGAGCTGCACTGGATCGCGGGGCCGGCGCCGGCCGATGCCTTCGACTGCACGGCGAAGGTGCGCTATCGCCAGCCGGACGTCGCCTGCCGCGTCACGCCGGTCGCAGGCGGCGCCGACGTGCGCTTCGCGGAGCCGCTGCGCGGCGCGGCGCCGGGACAGTACGTCGTTTTCTACGACGGCGAGGAGTGCCTCGGCGGGGCCGTTATAATGGCGCTTCACCCGCTGGAGGATTCATGCAGGACAGCTTCAAGGCCCGCCGCAAGCTCGAAGCCGGCGGCCGCAGTTACGAGTATTGCGCGCTCGACGCGATCGCCGAGCCCAACGTCGGACGCCTCCCCTACTCGCTGAAGATCCTGCTCGAGAACCTGCTGCGTCACGAGGACGGAAAGAGCGTCACCCGCGACGACATCATTGCGCTCGCCAAGGCCGATCCCCGGAAACTCCCCGCCCGCGAGATCGCCTTCACGCCGGCGCGCGTCATCATGCAGGACTTCACCGGCGTGCCGGCGGTCGTCGACCTCGCCGCCATGCGCGACGCCATGGCGAAGCTCGGCGGCGACCCGGGCCGCATCAATCCGCTGATCCCGGCCGAGCTCGTGATCGACCATTCGGTCATGGTGGACCACTACGGCACCGCGGATTCGCTGAACCTGAATGCCCTGCTCGAGTTCCAGAGGAACCGCGAGCGGTATACCTTCCTGCGCTGGGGCCAGTCGGCCTTCGACAATTTCTCCGTCGTGCCGCCGGACACCGGGATCGTCCACCAGGTCAATCTCGAATACCTGGCGCGCGTCGTTTTCGCCGACGACAAGGGACTGGCTTACCCGGATACGGTCGTCGGCACGGATTCGCACACCACGATGATCAACGGCGTCGGCGTGCTCGGCTGGGGCGTCGGCGGCATCGAGGCCGAGGCAGCCATGCTCGGCCAGCCCTCGACGATGCTGATCCCCGAAGTCATCGGCGTGAAATTGTCCGGCCGGCTCGCGGAGGGCGCGACCGCGACCGACCTCGTGCTCACGGTGACGGAGATGCTGCGCAAGCGTGGCGTGGTCGAGAAATTCGTGGAGTTCTTCGGCGACGGTCTCGGCCAGCTCCCGCTCGCGGATCGCGCGACCATCGCGAACATGGCGCCGGAGTACGGCGCGACCTGCGGCATCTTCCCGATCGACGAGGTGACGCTCGAATACCTGCGGCTCACGGGCCGCGAAGAGGCCCAGATCGCGCTCGTGCGCGAGTACGCGAAGAAACAGGGTCTCTGGCGCCATGACGGTGCGCCGGATGCCCTCTACACGGACGTGCTGCACCTCGACCTCGGAACGGTGCAGCCCTCGCTCGCCGGCCCGAAGCGCCCGCAGGACCGCGTGGCGCTCGGCGACATGCAGAAGGCCTACCGCGACGCCTTCGCCCGCGACCAGGACAAGTGGAAGTCATCGGGTTCGGCTCGCGTGCAGGACGGTGCCGCCGCCTATGAGCTCAAGGACGGCGCGGTCGTCATCGCCGCGATCACGTCCTGCACGAACACCTCGAATCCGGCGGTGATGCTCGCCGCCGGCCTCGTGGCCCGCAATGCGCGCAAGCGCGGCATCACGGTCCAGCCCTGGGTCAAGACCTCGCTCGCGCCGGGCTCCAAGGTCGTCACCGAGTACCTGCAGCGTTCGGAGCTTCTCAAGGACCTTGAGGCGCTCGGCTTCAACATCGTCGGCTATGGCTGCACGACCTGCATCGGCAACTCCGGCCCGCTCAACGCCCCGATTTCGAAGGCAGTCAGCGACAACAAGCTCTCGGTCGCCTCGGTCCTGTCCGGCAACCGCAATTTCGAGGGCCGGGTGCACCAGGAAGTGCGCATGAACTTCCTCGCCTCGCCGCCGCTCGTCGTCGCTTACGCCCTCGCGGGGACGGTGGACATCGATCTCACCCGCGACCCGCTCGGGCGCGACGCCGCAGGCAAACCCGTGTATCTGCGCGACATCTGGCCGACTGCCCTCGAGGTGCAGCAGTTCATCGCCAAGAGCGTCAATGCCGCCATGTTCTCCAAGACCTACGCCGACGTCTTCCACGGCGACGAACGCTGGCGCGGGATCCAGGTCGCGGCATCGAAGACCTACGTCTGGGACGGCGGCAGTACTTACATCCAGAATCCGCCTTACTTCGACGGCATGGGCAAGAAGCCGCCGGGTCTGCCGACCGTGCGCGGCGCGCGCTGCCTCGCCCTCTTCGGCGACTCGATCACGACGGACCACATCTCTCCGGCGGGCGCGATCAAGAAAGATGCGCCGGCCGGCCAGTATCTGCAGTCACACGGCGTCGTGCCGGCCGACTTCAACAGCTACGGCTCGCGTCGCGGCAATCACGAGGTGATGATGCGCGGCACGTTCGCGAATACGCGCATCAAGAACCTGATGGTCCCCGGCGTCGAGGGCGGCGTCACGCGCTACCTGCCGGCCGGCGAAAAGCTGCCGATCTACGACGCCGCGATGAAGTACATCGCGGCCGGCGTGCCGCTCGTCGTCATCGCGGGCAAGGAATACGGCACCGGCTCCTCGCGCGACTGGGCGGCGAAAGGCACGAGCCTGCTCGGCGTCAAGGCCGTGATCGCCGAGAGCTTCGAGCGAATCCATCGCGCCAACCTCGTCGGGATGGGCGTGTTCCCGCTCACGTTCCAGGACGGCCAGACGGCGGGCTCGCTCGGCCTCGACGGCACCGAGGTCTACGACATCGAGGGCCTCACGGCCGGCAGCCGCGAGGCGACCGTCCAGGCGACAGAGCCTCTCGGGCAAGCTGACGAGCTTCAAGGTCAATGTCCGTGTCGATACGCCCAAGGAGTGGGAGTACATGGACAACGGCGGCATCCTGCACTTCGTATTGCGCCAGCTCGCGGCCTGAGCCGGGCCGCGATGCGGATCGCGGTCTTTGACCTCGACGGCACGATCACGCGGCGGGACACGCTCCTGCCCTACCTGCGGGGCTGGCGGCGCCGCCATGCGCGCGCGGGATTTTACGGGCAGGCGCTCGGCGCGCTGTTTCACTTCGTCGCCGACCGGAATCGCGGTCGCCTGAAATCGGCCCTGATCCGCGCGGCCATGTCCGGCGCCACGCGCGACGAGGTGGAACGCTGGACCGCCGAATACGTCGCCTCGATCGGCGCGAGCGATCTCTGCGAGGGCGCGCTCGCGGCGATTGCGCGTCACCGCGCTGCCGGGGATCGACTCGTACTGCTTTCGGCCAGCGTGGACCTCTACGTGCCGCATATCGGGCGCTGCTTCGCATTCGACGAGACGATCTGCACGGAAGTCGCCTGGATCGACGGGCGGCTTGACGGCGCGCTCGTGACCGAGAATCGCCGTGCAGAGGAAAAGCGCCGTTGCGTCGAGGCGCTGCGCGCCCGTCATCCGGGCGCCGCGATCGTCGCCTATGGCAATGCCGGGTCCGATTTCCCGCACTTCGCTGTCGCTGATGAGGCCGTGCTGGTCAATGCGGGGTCCCGGCTGCGGCGTGAAGCGGAACGACTCGGGTATCGCACGGAGGAATGGCGCGGGCCGTCGCGCTAGCCAGGCGCTGGCGCCCGGCGAACCGCCAGCGCGATGCCGGCGAGGATCAGCAGGCCGCCCGCGCCGGTGCGCCAGTCCACGGCCTCGCCGAGCAGCCACCAGCCGAGCACTGAGGCGAGCACCGGCTCGCCGACGGAGACGACCGCGACAAACAGCGGATTCAGGTGCCGGAGCGACCAGTTGTAGCCGCTGTGGCCGATGAGCTGCGAGACGACGGCCATCGCCGCCAGCGCCCACCAGGTCCGCGCGTCATAGCCGCTCGCGGTCGTCCCGGTCAGCAGCACCGCGGCCCACAGCAAGAGGCCCGCCGTGCCGTAAGCGATGCCGAGGTAGGTCCGGAACGGAAGTTCCTTCTGCGATTCACGCGAGAGCAGGAAATATCCGGCCATCGCAATGCCGCCCGCGACCGCGAGCAGGTCGCCGAGGAGCGCGCCTTCGCCGCCGTGGCCGCCGCTGCTCACGATGGCGGCCCCGGCGATCGCCAGCGCGAGCGCGGCGAGCGTCGCCCGCGACGGCGTGCCGCGTCCCGCGAGGAATTGCAGCACGGCGACCCAGATCGGCGAGGTGCTGACGAGGAGCACGCTGCGCGCGATCGTCGTGTGCTCGAGCGAGGCGATCCAGGTCGCGAAATGGACGGCGAGCAGCGCGCCCGCCCCGACTGCACAGGCATACGCGGCCCGGCTTGCACGCGCCGGGCGCTCGGCGGTGAGCGCGAGCGGCAGCACCACGAGGAGCGCGAGGCCGACGCGCCAGGCGGCGATCGCGAGCGGCGGCGCCGCGGCGAGGCGCGCGAAGATCGCGCCGTTCGAGACCGCGAGCAGCGCGATGCCGAGCACGACGTAGGGCACAGCTCGGCCCCGCTCGCCGGCGTGCGGCGTCATGGCAGGCCTAGCCGATCGCCCAGAACGGCACTTCGCGCCAGCCGCGCGTCAGCGCCGCGTCGAGTTCGCGCCAGCGCGGCTCGAGATCCGCGACCAGGCGCCAGAAGCGGCGCGAGTGATTCATGTGCCTGCGTGTGCGCGAGCTCGTGGATCAGGAGGTAATTGACGACCCCCGGCGGCTGGAACATCAGGCAGGCGTTCAGGCTGATCGTGCCGGCCCTCGAGCAGCTTCCCCAGCGCGTGCGCTGGCGCCGGATCTGCATTCGTTCATAGCGAAGTCCCGAGGCCTCCGAAATCCGCGCGAGCCAGGGCGCAAGCGCGCCGTGCGCCTCGCGCATCGTGAAGCGTTGCAGGGCATGGCGCAGGAGCGCCGGGCGGCCCTCGGCGCCGGCGAGCACGATCGAATGTCCCTCGACGCGAAGGCGCGGCGGGCCGGCCTGGTCGATGCGCCGCAGTGCGTAGCTCTGCCCGGTGGCCGCGAACTGGATCTGCTCAGGCAGAGCGCCCAGTGCCGGCACTTCTGCCGGCCGGTAGAGATCAACCGTCCGCTCGATCCAGCGCCGGTGGCGTGTCACGAACATTTCAACGGTGCGGGGGCGCGTGCCATGCGGCACGACGATCTCGACCAGCCCGCCCGGCAGCACGCGCACGGCGAGCCGCCTGGCCCGCGCGCTCTGCCGTACGCGCCAGCCGCGATCCGGCGCGGCATCGTCGAGCAGGCCCAACTGCGCCACGCCGCCCTGCGGAAAATTCATAGCGCGGCCGCCAGGCGCGAGCCGTCGTCGATCGCGCGCCTGGCGTCGAGCTCGGTCGCGAGTTTGGAGCCGCCGATCAGGTGCGCCCTGACGCCCGCGCCCTCGAGGCCCGCAAGGAGTTCCAGGCGTGGCTCCTGCCCTGCGCAGATGACGACGTTGATCCACGGGCAGCAGCCGCGTATTCCGTGCCGACGCGGATCGTGAGGCCGCGATCGTCGATGCGCTCGTAGGCGACCCCGGCGAGCATGCGCACGCCGCGCCGCTTCAGCGCGAGGCGATGCACCCATCCGGTCGTCTTGCCGAGATCGCGGCCGGGCGGCGTCGGTTTTCGCTGCAGCAGCCAGATCTCGCGCGCGGATGCAGTCTCCGCAGCGGGCATGAGGCCGCCGCGCTCTTCGAACGTCATGTCGATGCCCCACTCGCGCATGAACGCCGGAATGTCCTGGCTCGTCGCCGCATGTGACGCATCGTGACTCAGGAATTCGGCGACGTCGAATCCGATCCCCCCGGCGCCCACGATCGCGACCGAGGCGCCGACGGGCTTTCCGCGGAGCAGCACGTCGATGTAACTCAGGACCTTCGGGTGATCGAGGCCCGGAATCGCCGGGACACGCGGGAGGACGCCCGACGCGAGGACGACCTCGTCAAAATCCCCGCCGGTGAGGTCACCCGCTGCAGCGGCACGACCGAGCAACACGCGCACCTGTGCGAGCTCGAGTTCACGGCGGTAGTAGCGCAGCGTCTCGTGGAACTCCTCCTTGCCCGGGACGCGCTTTGCCATGTTGAACTGGCCGCCGATCTCCGCGGAGGCCTCGAAGAGCGTCACGCGATGCCCGCGCCGGCCGGCGACGGTCGCGCAGGCGAGTCCCGCCGGCCCTGCCCCGACGACGGCAATCCGTTTCGGCGCCGTGGCCGGCCGATAGACGAGCTCCGTTTCCCGCCCTGCGCGCGGATTGACGAGACAGGTAGCGACCTCATTCTCGAAGACGAGGTCGAGGCAGGCCTGGTTGCAGGCGATGCAGGTGTTGATTTCATCCGCGCGGCCGGCGGCCGCTTTCGCGACGAATGCGGGATCCGCGAGCAGAGGCCTCGCCATGGACACGAGATCGGCGTCCCCGGCCGCGAGCACGCGCTCCGCAACGGCCGGATCGTTGATCCGGTTGCTCGTCACCAGCGGGATCCCGACCACGCCCTTCAGTCGCCGCGTCACCCAGCTGAATGCCGCGCGCGGCACCATCGTGGCGATGGTCGGGATGCGCGCCTCGTGCCAGCCGATGCCGGTGTTGATGATCGTGGCGCCTGCGCGCTCGACCGCCTGCGCCAGCTCGACGATCTCCTCCCAGCGGCTGCCGCCCTCGACGAGGTCGAGCATGGACAGGCGGTAGATGATGATGAAATCGCGGCCGACCGCCGCGCGCGTGCGCGCGACGATCTCGATCGGCAGGCGCATCCGGTTCGGCCAGGACCCGCCCCAGCGATCGGAACGGCGGTTGGTGCGGGCGGCGAGGAACTGGTTGATGAAGTAACCCTCCGAGCCCATCACCTCGACGCCGTCGTAGCCCGCTTCCTGGGCGAGCGCCGCGCATCGCACGAAGGCGGAGATCTGCCGCTCGACGCCGCCGTCCGAGAGCGCACGCGGCGTGAAGGGCGAGATCGGCGCCTTGAGTCGCGAGGGGGCGACCGCGAGCGGGTGGTAGGCGTAGCGGCCCGTGTGCAGGATCTGCATGCAGATGCGGCCACCCTCGGCATGCACGGCGTCCGTCACGAGCCGATGCCGTGCGAGGTGTCGCCGGCCGCTCAACGTGCCGGCAAAAGGCTTGGTCCAGCCCGCGGCATTCGGTGCGATGCCGCCGGTCACCATGAGGCCGACGCCGCCGCGCGCGCGTTCGGCGAAATAGGCCGCGAGCTTCGGGTAATCCTCCGCGCGATCCTCGAGGCCCGTGTGCATCGAGCCCATGAGGACGCGGTTCGGCAGCGTGGTGAACCCGAGATCGAGCGGCGCCAGCAGGTGCGGGAACGGGTTCGGCGTCACGCGCGCAATCATATAGCATGCAAATGACCATGCCGCCCGTGCTCGAAGTCCGCGATCTCGTGAAGCAGTACCCGGGCGTGCGCGCCGTGGACGGCGTTTCGTTTTCGATGGCGGAAGGCCAGTGCCTCGGTCTCCTCGGCCCGAATGGCGCGGGCAAGACGACGACCGTCGAGATGATGGAAGGCGTCACGCAGCCGACATCCGGCGACGTGCTCTACCGCGGCGAGCCGCTCGGCGCGCGCTTTCGCGCGGAGGCCGGAATCCAGTTCCAGAAAACGGCGCTGCAGGAATTCCTGACCGTCCGGGAGACCCTGACGCTCTTCACGCGCCTCTACCCGCGCCGCCGCGAGGTCGAGGACCTGATTCAAACCTGTGCGCTCGAGCAGGTCGCGGACCGTGACAATCGCAAGCTGTCCGGCGGGCAGGCCCAGCGACTCCTGCTTGCGATCGCGCTTGCGAACGACCCGCAGGTGCTGTTCCTCGACGAACCGACGACCGGCCTCGACCCGCAGGCCCGGCACAACTTCTGGGACCTCATCCGCTCGATCAAGGCCGAGGGCCGGACGGTCCTCCTCACCACGCACTACATGGAGGAGGCCTATTTCCTCTGCGACGTCGTCGCGATCATGGACCGCGGCCGGATCATCGCCGAGGGACCGCCGTCCCGGCTGCTCGCGGAGCATTTCGACGACGTCGTGATCGAGTTGCCGCGCGAAGACTTCCGCGGCGACCCTGCGGACTTCCCGATGACGGTCCTGGTCGCGAGCGACCGTGTCGAGATCTCGACCGCTGACGTCGAGGGCGCGCTGCGGCACCTGCTCGAACGCGGCATTTCGCTGCGGCAGATCCGGATCCGCCCGCGAAACCTCGAGGACCTCTTTCTCGAGCTCACGGGCCGGGAACTGCGGACATGAGCCTGCGCCGCCTGTTCGCCGTCTGGCATGCGCGGAACCTCGAGTTCCTGCGCGACCGCTCGACCCTCATCTTCAATTTCCTGTTCCCGCTTGCGCTCGTGATCGCCTTCGCCGTGATCTTCGGCGGCCAGCCGCGGGCGATGTTCAAGGTGGACGTCGTGGCGCCCGAAGGGCTCCGCACTCGATGCGAGCCTTCATCCCTTCCTCGGCACGCGCTACATCGACTTCGTGCGGATCGACGCCAAGGACATCGAATCGACGATTCGCAAGGTCGAACGCCATCAGCTCGACCTCTTGCTGGACCTGCGCGCCGCGCCGCGTTACTGGATCAACGAGGATTCCCCGAAAGGCTACCTGGTCGAAAAACTCCTGCTCGAGACCGCGGGAGGCGCCGCGACGCGCCAGCCGGTCAGCGGCGCTGCTGTGCGTTACGTGGACTGGCTGCTGCCCGGCATCCTCGGCATGAACATGATGTTCAGCTGCCTCTTCGGCGTCGGCTATGTCGTCGTGCGCTACCGCAAGAGCGGCTTCCTGCGCCGCCTGTCGGCGACGCCGCTGACGGCATTCGAATTCGGCGCGGCGCAGGTTCTCTCGCGCCTCCTGCTGACGGTCAGCGTCACCGCGATGATCTATGGAGTACTCGCGCTCTTTATCCCGTTCCGGAACGAGGGCAGCGTCCTGCTCCTGCTCCTCATCGCGATCCTGGGTGCGCTTTCCATGATCGCCTTCGGCTTCATGATGGCCGCTCGCTTTGCGAGCGAGGAACTCGCCAACGGCGCGATCAACCTCGCGTCCTGGCCGATGATGCTGCTCTCGGGCGTCTGGTTCTCGCTGGAAGGCGCGCCCAACTGGCTGCAGCAGGCGGCCAAGGTGCTCCCGCTGACGCAGATGCTGGATGCCGCGCGCGCCGTGATGCTGGACGGCGCAGGACTCGCGAGCGTCTGGCCGCAGCTTGGCTGGCTGGCTGCCATGACTCTGCTATTTCTGGGCATTGCCGCCGCCGGATTTCGCTGGCGCGCGGACTGAAGCCCGTCTATGGCACACTGCGCGGCCCCGGGATCCAGACCGACCAGAACGCGTGGACAAATCAGAACTCCTCAAGGAACTGCGCATCGACCGTGATGCGCCTGCGGACGGATCGTCGTCTCGCCTCCGCCTTTGGCTCGCTCATTGGCGCCGCGGTCGTCCTGGCGGGCCTGCTCGCGGCCTGGTTCTTCAGCCGCGAAAAGCCCATCGAGGTCAAGGTCGCGACTGCGCAACCCATGCCCGCGACGAGCACGGGCACCTCCGTGCTCGATGCGACCGGCTACGTGACGGCGCGCCGGCAAGCGACGGTCTCCGCCAAGATCACCGGCAAGGTGCGCGACGTCCGCATCGAGGAAGGCCAGCATGTGGCCGCCGGCGAGATCCTCGCGACCCTTGACGATTCCGAGGCGCGCGTCGAAGTGGACCTCCGCCGGGCCCAGGTCGCCGCCGCCCATGCGCAGCAGGCCCAGGCCGATGCCGAGAGCGCGAATGCCCATCGAGAGTTCGTGAGGGCGCAGGAACTCGCGGACAAGAAGCTCATCAGCGTGGCCGCGCTCGATACCGCCCGCTCGCAGAACGAGGCCTTGCAGGCCTGGGCATCGAGCCAGAAGAGCGCCGTCCGTGTCGCCGACGAGTCCCTGAAGGCCGCGCAGGTCCAGCTCGACAATACGATCGTGCGGGCACCATTCACCGGAGTCGTGACGGTGAAGGCCGCACAGCCGGGCGAGATGATCTCGCCGATCTCGGCCGGCGGTGGTTCGATCCGCACGGGCATCGGCACGATCGTCGACATGGATTCGCTCGAGATCCAGGTGGACGTCAGCGAGGCCTACATCAACCGCGTGCAGCCCGAGCAGAAGGTCGAGGCGGTCCTGAACGCGTATCCGGACTGGCGCATTCCGGCGAATGTCATCGCGATCGTCCCGACGGCGGACCGCTCCAAGGCGACCGTGAAAGTCCGGATCGCGCTCGGAACCAAGGACCCGCGGATCGTGCCTGAGATGGGCGTGCGCGTCGCATTCCTCGAATCCAAGGCCGCGGACGGCGGCGCGCCCGCGCCGCCGCGCGGCGTACTGGTCCCGAGCGCGTCGATTCGGCAGGATGACGGCAAGGACGTCGTGTTCCTGCTGCGCGAGGGGCATGCCGAACGGCGCGCGGTTTCGCTCGGCGGGACGCTCGGCGACAGCCGCGAGGTGCAGGCCGGCGTGGCGGCGGCCGACGTGGTGATCGTCGGGGCGCCCAATACCCTCAAGGACGGAGATGCGGTCGTAGCGCGGGAGACTGGCAATGAGTGATGCGATGGTCCAGGTCCGGAATGTCCACAAGTCCTACGTCCGCGGCAAGCAGACGGTCGAGGTCCTGCACGGCCTCACGCTCGACATCCCGAAGGGAGACTTTGTGGCACTGATGGGCCCATCGGGCTCGGGCAAGACGACGCTCCTCAACCTGATCGGCGGTCTCGACAGCCCGACCTCCGGCGAGATTCACGTGGGCGGCGAGCGCATCGACAAGCTCTCGGGCGGAAATCTCGCCAAGTGGCGCGCGCGAAACGTCGGCTTCGTGTTCCAGTTCTACAACCTGATGCCGGTGCTGACGGCGGAGCGGAACGTCGAGTTGCCTTTGCTGCTCACGAACCTCTCGGCCGCGCAGCGGCGGAAGTCAGTCGCGGTCGCGCTCGAAGTCGTCGGCCTCACGGACCGTGCCCGGCACAAGCCGAAAGAACTCTCAGGCGGCCAGGAGCAGCGCGTCGCGATCGCCCGCGCGCTGGTCTCGGACCCTGCCCTGCTCATCTGCGACGAGCCGACCGGCGACCTCGACCGCAAGACGGCCGATGAGATCCTCGGGCTCCTGCAGGTGCTGAACCGCGACCACGGCAAGACCATCGTCATGGTGACGCACGACCCGAAGGCGGCTGAATTCGCGAGCCGGACACTGCACCTCGAGAAGGGTCAGCTGCTCGAGCAGGCGGCTGCGGCCTGAGGCGACCATGACCCGCACCGGATTCGTGCTCGCAAACCTCGGGCGCAAGAAGACGCGCCTGGTGCTGACGCTGCTCTCGATCGTCACGGCGTTCCTGCTCTTCGGCCTGCTGCAGGCGGTCAACGTCCTTTTCTCGGCCGGCGCGGATTTCGTCGGTGCAACGCGGCTCGTGACCCAGGCGCGCGTGTCCTTCACGCAGTCGCTGCCCATGCGCCTCCTGCCGCAGATCGAATCGGTGCCGGGCGTCGACAAGGTCATGTGGCAGCAATGGTTCGGCGCCGTCTGGCAGGAGAACACGCAGCTCATCTTCTTCGCCACCGATTCCGCGCGGCTGCATGAGGTCTATCCCGAATACGTCATGCCGGACAGCCAGTGGAAAGCCTTCGCGGACACGCGCACCGGCATGATCGTCGGCCGCCAGCTCGCGGACCAGTACGGCTGGAAGATCGGCGACAAGGTCCCGATCGCCTCGAACATCTTCCCGCAGCAGGACGGCAGCAAGGCCTGGACCTTCGACCTCGTCGGCATCTACGACGGCAAGGACGAGGAGTGGCAGCGCAGCACCAATGTCGGCTGGATCAACTACGCCTATTTCGACGAGGCAAACCAGTTCGGCAAGGGACGCGCCGGCACGTTCACGATCAAGCTGACGGATCCCGACCGCGCGGCCGAGGTCGCCTCGACGATCGACCGCATGTTCGAGAACTCCTCCGACGAGACCAAGACCCAGACCGAGAAGGACTTCAACATCGGGTTCTTCAAGCAGATCGGCGACATCGGCCTGATCGTGCGCTGGATCCTGTTCGCCGTGTTCTTCACGCTGCTGCTCGTCGTCGGCAACACGATTGCCCAGAGCGTGCGCGAACGGATCCCGGAACTCGCGATCCTGAAGACGCTCGGCTTCAGCAACGGCAGCGTGCTCGCCTTCGTGCTCGCCGAGGCGGCGGCGCTGTGCATCATCGGCGGCCTCATCGGACTCGGCCTTGCAACGGCGATCGGAATCGCGATCGGCGGAGCCAATTTCCCGATCGTGGTGGACGGCCAGGTCTGGGTCGTCGGGCTGATCGCGATCGTGGTCCTGAGCCTCGCGGTCGGCCTCCTGCCGGCCCTGCGCGCGAGCCGCGTCACCATTGTCGACGCGCTGGCCGGGCGCTAGGGGAACGGCCATGTGGCGCCAGATCGTCGCGATCACGGCTCTCGGCTTCCGGAGCATTCCGGAGCGTCTCGGGCCTTCGCTCGTCATCCTGGTCGGCCTCGCGGGCGTCGTCGCGGTGTTCACCGCCCTGCTCGCGATGGCGGAAGGCTTCCGTTCGACGCTCGAGTCCACCGGGCGCAAGGACATCGCAATCGTGCTGCGCGGCGGCTCGAGCGCCGAATTGAATTCGGGCCTGCCGCGCGAACAGGGCACGCTCATCAAGCAGGCGCCGGGCGTCGCCCAGGACGCCTCCGGCCGACCGCTCGCCTCGGCCGAGATGATGGTGATTGCGGAACTCGTCAAGACCGGCGAGAAGCTCGGTTCGAACATCACCGTGCGCGGCGTGGAACCGGCCGCATTCGACCTGCGCCCGCAGCTCAAGATCGTCGAGGGCCGGCGCTTCGAGCCGGGCCTCAAGGAACTGATCGTCGGCCGCGGCGTTGCCGCGCAGTTCCAGGGCGCCGGGCTCGGCGCAGACGCTGCGCATGCGCGGCTCCGAGTGGACCGTGGTCGGCATCTTCGAGTCCGGTGACGCGAACGAGAGCGAGCTCTGGGCGGACGTCGAAGTCGCCCAGTCCGCATTCGCGCGCCAGGGCTATAGCTCCATCCGGCTGCAGCTTGCGGACGCCAAGGGCCTGCAGACCGTCAAGGACGCCTTGACGGCCGATCCGCGCCTGAATGTGGACGTGCAGACCGAGGAGCAGTACTACAGCGGGCAGACCAAGCAGTTCCGCCAGACGATCGGCATGCTCGCCGGCGTCGTCACGCTCATCATGGCCCTCGGTGCGACGTTCGCGGCGCTCAACACCATGTACGCGGCCGTCGGGACTCGCGCACGCGAGATCGCGACGCTGCGCGCGATCGGCTTCGGCGGCTTCCCGGTCGTCGTCTCGATCATGCTGGAGTCGCTCGCGCTCGCGCTCATCGGCGGCGCTGCCGGGCGCCTTGATCGCATATCCTCCTCTTCAACAACATGGCGGTCTCGACGCTCGGCGCCAATTTCACGCAGATCGTGTTCCGCTTCGCCGTGACGCCCGCGCTCGTGCAGAAGGGCCTCGTCATCGCCGTCGTGATCGGGATGGTCGGCGGATTCCTGCCGGCGCTGCGGGCCGCACGCCAGCCCGTGACGACGGCGCTCCGCGCCGCTTGAGCCGGGGCGGTTGGTGACGCCCCTCGTCGACATCGGCGCCAATCTCGCGCACGACAGCTTCGACGTCGATCGCGACGCCGTCCTCGAGCGCGCCCGCGCGGCCGGCGTCGTCGCGATGATCGTGACCGGCAGCACGCTGGACGACACGGACCGGGCCATTGCGCTCTGCCGGCAGCATCCTCAGTGGCTCCGCGCAACGGCCGGCGTCCACCCGCACCATGCGACAAGCCTTCAGGAGAGCGACACAGAGCGGCTGAGCGAGCAGCTGTCCGATCCCATGGTTGTCGCGGCTGGGGAATGCGGGCTCGACTATTTCCGGAATTTCTCGCCGCCGGCCGAACAACGTCGGGCATTCGAGTTGCAGCTTGGCACTTGCGGAAGGGCAACAGAAGCCGCTCTTTCTTCACCAGCGCGATGCCCAGGCGGATTTCCTGGACATGTTGCGGGCGCACCCGCGGGCCGCTTCGCGCGCCGTATGGCATTGCTTCACCGAAGGGCAGGCCATGCTCGAGGAATGCCTCGCGCTTGGGCTATCCGTCGGCGTGACCGGCTGGATCTGCGATGAGCGGCGCGGTCAGGCCCTGCGCGATGCCGCGCCGCATATTCCGGCAGACCGGCTCATGCTCGAGACCGACGCCCCCTACCTGCTCCCGCGCACGTTGCAGCCGAAGCCGGCGCATCGGCGCAACGAGCCGGCATTCCTGCCGGCAGTCCTCGCAGCGCTGGCGCATTGTCGCGGCGAGGATCCCGCTGCGCTCGCCGCGGCAACGACCGCGAATGCCAGCCGCTTTTTTGGCCTTACACTTCGAGTCGCGGCCGGCGCACCGGATGCGATGCCGCAATTGGATTGATAATACGCCGTGACTCACGGATAACAGGTCTTACATGGATTTCAAACGCGCCCAGGAAACCACCCGAGCGGCCTTTCGCGACTCGATCGTCCCGCGCCTGTCGGACTACATCCGCATTCCCAACAAGTCGCCGCTCTTCGACGCCGACTGGCAGGCGCACGGACACATGGATCGCGCCGCGGAGCTGATGGCGGCCTGGTGCCGCGAGCAGCCGATCGCGGGCCTCAAGGTCGAGATCATGCGCGAGAAGGGCCGCACGCCCGTGCTCCTGTGCGAAATCCCGGGTACCGGCAGCGACACGGTGCTTCTCTACGGCCACATGGACAAGCAGCCGGAATTCACCGGCTGGGCCGAAGGACTCTCGCCCTGGGAGCCCGTGATACGCGACGGCAAGCTCTACGGCCGCGGCGGCGCCGACGACGGCTACGCGGTCTTCTCGTCCTTGACGGCGATCCGCCTGCTGCAGGAACAGAAGATCCCGCACGCGCGCTGCGTCGTGCTGATCGAAGCCTGCGAGGAGAGCGGCAGCTACGACCTCCCCTTCTACGTCGACAAGCTCGCAAGCCGCATCGGCACGCCGAGTCTCGTCGTCTGCCTCGACGCCGAGTGCGGCAACTACGACCAGCTCTGGTGCACGACGTCGCTGCGGGGCAACCTCGTCGGAGACCTCATCGTCGAGGGACTGACCGAAGGCGTGCACTCGGGCGCCGGCACCGGCATCGCGCCCTCGGTGTTTCGCATCGCGCGCACGCTGCTCGCGCGCGTGGAAAGCGACGTCACGGGCGACGTGCTCCTGGACGAGTTCATCGTGCCGATTCCGGCGGCCCGCATCGACCAGGCGCGGGCGGCCGCCGCCGTGCTGGGCTCGGAGATCGCCGGCAAGCTGCCATTCGTGCCGGGTGCCTGGGCGCTCACGGACTCGCCGGTCGAACTCGTGCTCAACAATACCTGGCGCCCGACGCTGGCCGTCACGGGTGCTGCAGGCCTTCCGGCCATGGAGAACGCCGGCAACGTGCTGTTGCCGCGCGTCGAGTTCAAGCTCTCATTCCGCATGCCGCCGAGTGCGGACGCCGAGGCCGCGGCCGCGGCCGTCAAGAAGCGGCTGGAAGCCGACCCGCCTTACGGCGTGCGGGTCCGGTTCGAGGTGGGCTCGTCGCAGCCCGGCTGGGATGCACCGCCGGTGGCGCCCTGGCTCGAGACGTCGATGCGCGATGCGTCGCGCGCAACCTTCGGCAGGGACGCGATGTACCTGGGCACGGGCGGCAGCATCCCGTTCATCGGCATGCTGGGTGAGCGCTTCCCCGAAACTCAATTTCTCGTGACGGGCGTGCTGGGCCCGCATGCGAATGCGCATGGCCCGAACGAATTCCTGCACCTCGCCTGCGCCGAAAAGCTGACGGTGTGCGTCGCCAAGGTGGTCGCCGACCACCAGGCGCGAGGCGCCGCCTAGCTGCGACCCAGCGGGCTCGGCTCCGCCTGGGCGACGAGCTGGTCCCAGGCGGCGCGATAACGCTCGGCCGGATGGGCTGCGCCCGGCAATGCGGCCGGGTATTCCGCTTCCAGCAGGTCGAGGCGCATGACGCGCGGAGGCCGCCCTTTCGGAAACTTGGAGCGGCTGGTGAAGACGATGCGCCCGTCGACGGGCACCTCGCCCGCGAGCAATCGAACGGCCGCGATGCGGTCGTAGAGCGGCTCCAGGGGATTCAGGAACGTGGAGCGCGCGCTGCCGTTCATCACGGCCCACTCCCGCATGTGTTCGCCGCCGAACACGACGCCTTCGACGTCACGGTAGTCCACGACCAGTAGCCCACGCCCGGTGAGCAGCAGGAAGTCGATGTGCAACTGCCCGCCGCTGCCGTCCGGTATCAAGACGTCCCGGAGCACGGCGGCGGAAACCGCCTCGAACGACCGGACGAGCTGCTTGCGGGCGCGGTAAATGCCCCAGCGACGATAGATCCAGATGCAGGCCGCGATGACGACGCCGAGCACCATGGCGCCGACCGTTGCCTGGACGATGATCTCGTTCGGGTTCATGCGCCCCGCCTCGCGTGCCAGAAGCGAAGCAGCTTCGCCCCGCCCGGCAGGCGCAGGAGCGCCAGCAGGACGCGCACCGCCAGCCGGTCGCCCGTGCCGAGGGCGAATGGCCGATGCAGTTCATCGAAGAGCGAGGGGCGCATCTCGATCCGGTCGATCGCGCGGGCATCGAAGTCGAGGACTCCCTGCTCGCTGATGATCTGGAATCCGCCGGTCGCGCGAGGCTCGATTTTCGGGTTGCCGATTTCTGCCGGCAGCGCGGGCCCCTGGTAACCGCCGATGACGAGGATTTCCGAACGGCCGGGCGCCTCGGCGCGGAACACCGCACGCTGTGCGGGTCCCGCACCGTCCACGAGACGAAATCTTGTCGCTGCATCCCCCGGCATCGATGAATGATAGTCGGCGGCGCTTCCAGTCACCACCGCCGCGCCGTTGCGGCATGATGCGCGCATGACATTCGATGCCGCGCTCGCGGAATTGCTCGCGTGCCCCGCCTGTGGTACGCGCCTGGCCGGCGCGAGCTGCCTGAAGTGCCGGATCGATTTTCCTGAGGTCGGTGGCATACCCTGGCTGATGCCCGAACCGCGGCTCGCGCTGACGGAATGGCGCGGACGCCTGCATCACCTGCTCACGCACTATGCAACCGAAGCGGCTCGACAGCGCGCCGCACTCGAAAGCGCCCCGCCTGGCCTCACCCGCACCCGCATCGAACACCTGGCCGGAGCCTTCGAGGACCAGGCAGTGCGCGTCCGCGAGTTGATGCAGCCGCTCGGCATCGATCGCCGCAGCGAGGCGCACGCCGTGCATGTCGCACTCGGCACGGAACTCCCGGTCAGCCAGGGCCTGACGTCGTACTACCCGAACCTGCACCGGGACTGGTGCTGGGGTGATGCGGAGAACCGCGCGAGCCTCGATGCGGTCATTGCAAGCCTTCCGAAGGGCGCGGCACCGACGCGGCGGCTGGTGCTGGGCGCCGGCGCCGGACGCCTCGCCTACGACCTGCACCAGGCCCTGGGGCCGGGAGTCACGGTCGCGCTCGACTTCAATCCGCTGTTCCTGCTGGCCGCAGCGCGCATCCTCGCCGGGCCGCCGCTCGAGCTCTATGAGTTCCCGATCGCCCCAAAGACCATCGCCGACCACGCGGTGCTCCGTCGCCACTCGGCCCCGCAACCGCCCAAGCCGGGGCTCTCCCTCGTGCTCGCGGACGCAAGCGCACCGCCGTTCAGGCCGGGCCAGTTCGATCTGGTCCTGACGCCCTGGTTCATCGACGTGGCGGGCGAGCCCATCGACCGGGTCATGGCGCGCGTGAACGCCCTGCTCGCGCCTGGCGGACTCTGGATCAATCACGGTTCGCTGGCATTCGCGGACGCCGCGCCTGCCGATGCGCTCAGTCTCGAGGAACTCATCGAGCGCCTGCCGGCGTCGGGCTTCTCCCGGCCGCAGGCGAGCGAAGCGAAAGGACCGTACCTCAGCTCACCGGCAAGCCGCCACGCGCGGATCGAGTCCGTCATCACCTTCTGTGCGCGCAAGGAGAAGGACATCCCCTCGCCGGCTCCCGGGCGCGAACTGCCGCCGTGGATCGAGCGCGCCGACCTGCCCGTTCCCGCGCTGCCGGAGTTTCGCGCGCAGGCGCTCTCGACGCGCGTGTATGCCTTCCTGCTCGCCATGATCGACGGGGAGCGCAGCATCCGCGACATGGCGCGGCTCATGGAGCAGCAGAAACTCATGCCCGCCGACGACGCCCTGCCGGCCATCCGCCGCTTCCTGGCGCGCGCCTTGCAGGATCCGGACCGCCGCCCGCAATTCTGAGCCGCACTTGTCCCGGCTTGGGCGCTGCGATTATCGTGGCGCGGGCCGCTGGAGGCATGCCTTGATGTCGACCCCCAAGTTCGCCCGTGTCGCCCTGTGGACCGCGATCGCCGTCGCGGGCGCGGCCGCCCTGGGCGGCATTGCGCTGAATCGCGGCGAGAGCATCAACGCGCTCTGGTTCGTGGTCGCGGCGGTCTGCACTTACCTGATCGGCTATCGCTTCTACAGCGGCTGGATCGCCGCGCGCGTCTGCCGGCTGGATGCGTCGCGGGCGACACCCGCCGAGCGCCTCGACAACGGCCGCGACTTCATGCCGACGCACCGCTCGATCGTGTTCGGCCACCATTTCGCGGCGATCGCGGGCGCGGGGCCGCTCATCGGCCCGACGCTTGCGGCCCAGTTCGGCTACCTGCCCGGCACGCTGTGGCTCCTGGTCGGCGCGGTGCTTGCGGGCTGCGTGCAGGACATGCTCGTGCTCTTCTGCTCGACGCGCCGCGATGGGCGCAGCCTCGCCCATCTCGCGCGTGACGAGCTCGGAAAATTCGGCGCCTCGGCCGCGATGGTCGGGACGCTCTTCATCATGGTGATCCTGATCGCCGTGCTCGCGCTCGTCGTCGTCAAGGCCATGGCCCACAGCGCCTGGTCCACCGCGACCGTCTTCGCGACCATCCCGATCGCGCTCCTGGTCGGCGTTTACCTGCGCGTGCTTGCGCCCGGGGCGCGTGCTCGAGGCGACCGTCATCGGCGTCGCGCTGCTCCTGCTGGCGGTCGGGGCCGGCGGCTGGGTGGACCGCAACCCGGAGCTGCACGCCTGGTTCGACCTCGATGCAGAGACGCTCGCCTGGTTCGTGATCGGCTATGGCCTCGTGGCCGCCATCCTGCCGGTCTGGCTGCTGCTCGCGCCGCGCGACTACCTCTCCACCTTCGTCAAGCTCGGCGTCGTCTTCCTGCTCGCGATCGCAATCTGCGTCCTGCAGCCGGATATCCGGATGCCCGCCTTCACCCGGTTCATCGACGGCACCGGCCCGATCTTCAGCGGCCAGCTCTTTCCGTTCCTGTTCATCACGCTCGCCTGCGGCGCGATCTCGGGCTTTCACGCGCTCGTGGCCTCCGGCACGACGCCCAAGCTGATCGCGCGCGAGACCGACGTGCGCATGGTGGGCTACGGCTCGATGGCGCTCGAGTCCTTCGTCGCGATCATGGCGCTGATCGCCGCCTGCGTGCTGGATCCCGGCGTCTACTTCGCGATCAACACCGCGGCCGGCGTCGTGGGCGCGGATCCGGCGACGGCGACGGCCACGATCACGTCCTGGGGATTTCCCGTCGATGCGGCGCAGATGCAGGCGCTTGCCCACAGCATGGGCGAGACGACGCTCTACGGCCGCACCGGCGGCGCGCCTTCGCTTGCCGTCGGCATGGCGCACATCTTCGGATCCGCTTTCGGCGACGGGCTGTTTGCGATCTGGTACCACTTCGCCATCATGTTCGAGGCGGTCTTCATCCTGACGGTACTCGACGCCGGCACGCGCGTCGGCCGGTTCATCATGCAGGATGCGCTCGGCGCCCTCTGGGAGCCGCTCGGCCGGACGTCCTGGTATCCCTCCGCCTGGGCCGCGAGCCTGCTCGTCGTATTCGGCTGGGGCTACTTCCTGTACATCGGCGTCATCGACCCGAACGGCGGGATCAACATCCTCTGGCCGCTCTTCGGCATGGCGAACCAGATGCTGGCCGCGATCGCGCTCGCGGTCGTGACCGCGACCTTCGTGAAATCCGGGCGGCAGCGCTACGCCTGGGTGCCCGGCCTCCCGCTCGCCTGGCTCGTGACCGTGACGACCGCTGCGGCGATCCAGAAGATATTCAGCGACGACCCGAAAATGGGCTTCTTCGCGGCGGCCCGGGACCTCGCGGAAAAGCTGGCAGCCGGCGTGCTGCCGCCTGAGCGCGCGGCCGTCGCATCCAAGCTGATCTTCAACCAGCATCTCGACGGCTGGCTCACCGTGTTCTTCCTGCTGGTCGTGTGGATTGTCGTCATCGACATGGCCCGGGGCTGCTTGCAGCATCTGTCGGGACGGCGCCCGGCGCACAGCACGGAGTCGCCCTACGTGGCGACGCAGCTGACATGACGCGGCTCGCCGGTACTGGCGACGGTGGTGGGCGGGACTGCGCTCGATCACCGGCGACGATGCCTATGAGCGCTATCTCATGCACCGGCGAATCGCGCATCCCGGTGAAGCCGCGCTCGACCGCAGCCAGTTCTACCGCGGCGAGCTCGAGCGGCGCTGGAGCGAGCCGAATCGCTGCTGCTGAGTCCGGATCGCCCTAGCGCATCCGCTCGATCAGGAACTGCCCGCTCTCGAGCGTCTCGGATTCGGTCTCGGCCAGCACCTGCAGGCGGCAGGGTCCCGTGGCGTGGAACGGCGTGACCGCGAGGATGCCCGTCAGCGACAGCCAGCGCGCCCATTCGGGCGTCTCGCCGGCATTCAGCTTGTCCGGATTCGCGTCGAGCTCCGACAAGACCTCGCTGCCCCGCACCAGGCGCAGGGTCAGCCGCTCGAAGGGCTGCTCGCGCGGCGTCCGTGCGATCACGAATACGCAGAGCTTCGGCAGCGTGATCGGGAACTCCGGCACGTAGAGATCCGAGCCATAGCAGCCCATCAGCGAGAACTTGTTGCCGATCTCCTGGCGGACGTCATCGCAGAACTGGGCGATGACAGAGCGATGTGCAGTCATCCGTGACCTCTCGCCGCAGGACGAATTGTAATCTGAAGTCGTTTGATGCCGTATTGTAGGACGCCTTGAAACACGTGCCACAACTTGATGGCCTGAGGGCACTGGCCGTCTCGATCGTATTGCTTCACCACTGGGTGCCTGAAGTCGATCAACCTGCGCATCACCTGGGCCGGCTGGGCGTGTTGCTGTTCTTTGTGCTGAGCGGCTACCTGATCACTGGAATCCTGCTCCAGTGTCGCACCTGGGTTCAGTCCGGAATCGAATCTTCCGCCTATGCCCTGAAACAGTTCTACATCCGGCGTTTCCTCAGGATATTTCCCCTCTACTACGCAATCCTGGCCGCGGGCTGGCTGCTGCATGAACAGGTCCTGCGGGAGACGCTCATCTGGCATGTCAGCTACGCGTCGAACATCTATTTTGCCCTGCGAGGCCATTGGCAGAATCCGATTTCCCACTTGTGGAGTCTTTCGGTCGAAGAGCAGTTCTACCTGTTTTGGCCCGCCTTGATACTCTGGCCTCCCGAAGCGAGCGCTCCCGTGGACGATCATGGGCCTCATCATCGCCGCGCCTCTTTTTCGCGGCCTGGGTTCGCTCGCGGGGCTCAATCACGGTCGCCGTCTGGGTCTTGACACCGGCGTGCCTGGACACGCTTGGGGCAGGTGCGCTCCTGGCCCTTGTCCAGCATGCACCGGATCAGGTGCCCGATTTTTTGCGCGACAAGAGTCGCTGGCTGCTGTGGATCGGCCTTGCTTTACTGACCGGCATGATGGCGCTTGGCCGCGTCGACGGAGACGACCCGCTCTTCCTCGCTCTGTACGATTCGGCTGCCGCCATGGTTTTCGTCTTTCTCGTCGCCAAGGCGACCAAAGGCATGTCCGGAGCCGTTCGGCAGAGCACTTGAATGGCGGCCGCTGACTTACCTGGGGAAAATCAGCTACGGGGTTTATCTGCTTGCATTTGTTCGTGTCCAACGAGATCCATAGGCTGGCGAACAAGTTCATCGACACTCATGGTTCGCATTTCGCAATTCCGCTGTTTTTTTCCTATCTGGCGGTCACCCTGTTCCTGGCAGGCCTGTCCTGGCGTTTCCTGGAAGCCCCGCTCAACGACTTGAAACGATACTTTCCCTACCGAAGACTGGCTTCGAAGGGGAACGCCTAGATGGATGCATGGTGGGCCGTGGTGGGATCGAACCACCGACCAACTGGTTAAAAGCCAGATGCTCTACCACTGAGCTAACGGCCCACTTCAGGGGCGCGAATGATACCTGAGGCCCTCCGGCCCTTCATCTGTAGCGCGTGGGATCGGGGATTCCGGCCTGCTCGAATCCCGCGCGCCGCAGGCGGCAGCTGTCGCAGCGGCCGCAGGCGCGACCCTGCGTATCGGGCTGGTAGCAGGAGATGGTCGCGGCGTAGTCGACGCCGAGCGCCATGCCGCGGCGGATGATGTCGGCCTTCGACAGCTCGATGAGCGGCGCATGGATGTTCATCAGCTTGCCTTCGATCGCCGCTCGCGTGGCCAGGTTGGCGAGATACTCGAAAGCCCGGATGAAACCCGGCCGGCAATCCGGGTAACCCGAATAATCGACGGCATTGACGCCGATGTAGATGTGCTGGGCCTCGATCACCTCGGCATAGCCGAGTGCGCAGGCGAGAAAGACCGTGTTGCGGGCGGGAACATAAGTCACGGGCACGCCCTCGCCCGGCGTCTCCGGAACGGCGATCGCGGGATCCGTCAGGGCGGAATGGCCCAGTTCGCCGATGGGCATGGCGAGCACGCGATGTTCCACGACGCCTTGTGCCTTGGCGATGCGGCGCGCGGCGCCGAGCTCGATGCTGTGCCGCTGGCCGTAGTCGAAGGACAAGGCGTAGCAGCGATGGCCGCGCTCGCGCGCGATCGCGAGCGTCGTCGCCGAATCGAGGCCGCCCGAGACCAGGACGACGGCGGGCGTGCCGCGGAGATCCGCTGAATCAGCGTCCCGGGACGTCACCCCAGAGAACCTTGTGCAGCTGCACCTGGAAGCGGACGGGCAGACGGTCGGCAAGGATCCAGTTCGCGAGCTGGCCCGCCGCGAGCTGCTGGTAGCTCGGCGAGAAGAGCACCTGGCAGCGCGCATCGAGTCGCTCGCCCTGGACGCGTGCGCGGCTCCACTCGTAATCGGCGCGATCGCAGATCACGAACTTGAGCTGGTCGGTCTTGCGCAGCTCATGCACGGCGAGGTCGAGGTTGCGCTCCGATTCGCCGGAACCCGGGGTCTTGACGTCGATGACGCGAACGACGCGCGGATCCACCGCACTCGCGTCGATCGCGCCGCTCGTTTCCAGCGAGACTTCGAAGCCCGCCTCGCACAGGACCGTGAGCAAGGTGAGGCACTGGCGCTGGGCGAGCGGCTCGCCGCCCGTCACGCAGACATGCCTTGCGCGGGACTCGCGCGCCTCGTCGATGAGCCGCGCGACAGTCCGCCATTCGCCGCCATGAAACGCGTAGGCGGTGTCGCAGTAATGGCAGCGCAGCGGACAGCCCGTGAGTCGGATGAAAAAGGTGGGCCAGCCGACGGCGTCCGCCTCGCCCTGGAGCGAGAGGAATGTCTCCGTGATCCGTAACCGCGCCGCGGCGGGGACCGCGGACATCTCAGCGGACATCCGCCCTCCTCAGCCGCCCGGCCCGCCCATGCGCGCAAGGCGCGCCTGAGCTTCCGTCGCGGCCTGCGAGTCCGGGTATTCCTGCACGACGCGGGTCAGCGCCTCACGGGCAGGCCCGGGCCGCTTCAGCTCGACCTGGCAATAGCCGATCTTCAGGAGCGCATCCGGCGTCTTGCGGTTGCCCGGGTAGTCGTTCAGGAGGCCCTCGAATGCCGCCAGTGCCGCCGGATAGTCGCGGCGCACGTAGTGCGCTTCGCCGAGCCAGTACATCGCGTTGGGCGCGAGTTCGTGCTTGGGGTACTTCGCGAGAAAGCCCCGGAGCGATGCCGCCGCCTCGTCGTACTTGCCGTCTTTCAGCAGGTTGAACGCCGCCTGGTACTCCGCCTCCGGCCCGCCCGGCGTCACCGAGGCCTGGGCCGCGGTCAGCGCCGTCTCGGCCGCGCGCAGGCGCGTGTCGAGGTCCACGTACTGGTCGCGCTGCTGCGCGCGCGCCTGCTCGAGATCGTGCTGGAGCTGGTCGAAATCGCCGCGCAGCGCGCGCAGCTGCGTCGAGAGTTCCTCGATCTGGCTCGACATCTCGAGCAGGCCCTGGTTCGCGAGCTGGCGCTCGACCGAGCCCATGCGCGTTTCAAGCGTATCGAGGCGTTCGCCCTTGGACTGCGCGAAGGCGGCGGTCGCCGCAAGGCCAGCCAGCACCGCGACGATGGCGGAACGGATCGCTCGCATCGGCGCTCCGTCAGCGGCCGTAGACGAGCTCGACGCGCCGGTTCTTCTCGTACGCGGACTCGTTGCTGCCCGCAACCGCCGGGCGCTCTTCGCCGTAACTGACCGTCGTCAGCTGCGCGTCACCCGCGCCCTGGAGCATGAGAGCCTGGCGCACGGCCTGCGCCCGCCGTTCGGCCAGCGCGATGTTGTACTCGCGCGAGCCGCGCTCATCCGTGTGGCCTTCGACGCGGATCTTGATCGACGCTCGAGCCGGCCAGGAACTTGGCATGCGTGTTGATGAGCGACGCGTACTCCGGACGAATGTCGCTGCGGTCGAAATCGAAGTAGATGACCGTGGCGGCCCCGGCGGGTCCGCCGTTGACGCTCCCCGATGCCCCGGGCAGGTCGCGGCCCTGGCCGATCTGTCCCTCGCCCTGGCCCGTGTTTGCGCCGCTTCCTTCCGTGGCCGTCGAACCGGAGGTTTCCGGGACCGTCGTCGGCTTCTTCGGACAGCCGGCGAGCGCCAGCGTGGCACACACGATCAAGAGGACAGGCAGCAAACGCATAGCTCGGACTCCTTGGGCTCAAGAATCTCGGTCGAAGTGCCGCGTTCTTCTAACACAGGCACAGGGGCGCGTCACGCCCGCTAGTTGAGGAACGGCGACCAGGCGGCCTCCCGCAGCTCGCCGGAACCTGCCGCGATCTGTTGCTGGACGCGGCCATCGCTCGAGACGATCGCGAGCGTATCGCGCCCGCCGACCCGGCTCGTGTAGAGGATATCCGCGCCGTTCGGGGCAAACGACGGAGACTCGTCGAGCTGGCCGCCGCTCAGCACCTGCAAGCCGCCGCGCTGGATGTCCACCGCCCCGATCCGGAATGCGCCCCGGTCCTGCGTGACGACCGCAAGCTGGCGTCCATCCGGCGAGACCCGCGGCCGCGCGTTGTAGCTGCCGTCGAAAGTGATGCGCCGGGGCCGCGCGCCGGGCTCGACGCCGACGTTGTAGACCTGCGGTCCACCGGCGCGGTCCGACGTGAAATAGAGCGAGCGGCCGTCCGGCGCCCAGGACGGCTCGGTGTCGATCGCGGGATCGTCGGTGATGCGCTTGAGGTCCTGGGTCGCGAGGGTCAGCACGTAGACGTCCACGTTGCCGTCGCGGCGCGAGAGCGCGAGGGCGAGTTGCGACCCATCCGGCGAATAACTCGGCGCGCCGTTGATGCCGGCCCTCGCCGAGACCTGCACCTGGGCGCCTGTGCTCAGGGTCTGCACGTAGATGGCCGCAAGACCCGAGTGGAACGAAACGTAGGCGATCGAACGCCCGTCGGGTGACCAGGCCGGGGACATGATCGGGTCCGGCGAGCCGAAGACGATGCGCTCGTTGTCGCCGTCCGCGTCCGACACGACCAGCCGGTAGCTGCGCTTCGTCACCGGCCCGTCCACGGCGACGTAGGCGATCCGGGTCGCGAAGGCGCCGCGCACGCCGAGGATCTTCTCGTAGACCGCATCGGACACGCGATGGCTCGCGCGCTTCAGGGCCTTCGGATCGACCGGCACCGCGGTGCCGAGAAGCCGCTCGCCGTTCGCCACCGAGACGAGCTCGTAGCGCACCTCGAAGCGTCCGTCCGGCAACGGCGAGAGCTTGCCGACCAGCACGTAGTCCACCTTCAGCATGCGCCAGTCGGCCGTGTCCACCTCGCTCGCCGCGTGCGGCTGCTCGACGAGTTGCGCGCGCGGGAGGGGCCGGAAGCGGCCGCTGCGCTCGAGATCGGCCTGCACCGTGGCCGCCACGTCATAGGGCGCAGCGCCCGTCCCGTCCCAGGCGAGCGGAACGATGGCGATGGGCACCGACTCGGCCATCCCCTTCAGGATCTGGACGGTGAGCTGGGCGCTGGCCGGTTCGAATGGCCAGGCGAGCGCGGCAATCAGGATGAGGGCGTGGCGAAACTTCAACGGCGGGACTCCTTCGGCGTGAACACGAGCTCGACCTCGCGCTCGAAAAGTGCGGGCTCCGGCGGCGCGGGCAAGGGCGAGGCATTCCGGACGGCGTTCTCGATGGACTGGCGCACCGCGGCGCCGCCATTGCAGGTCCCGAATCGCATGCCCACCACCTCGCCTCCCGGAATCTGTGTGACGTAGATCGTACAGCTTAGCCCCTGCGCGACGCCCGGCGGTTCGAACCAGCGCTGCTCGACGTGGAGCTGGATCGCGCGCACATAGCTCGCCTTGAGACTCTGGAAGCCGGCGCTGGTTCGGGTTTCCTCGTCCTCGAGCCGTGCGCGCAAATCCGCCTCACGCTGGTCGCGATCGCGCTTCTCCTGGGTCTGGCGCTTCTTCTCGGCAGCCGCTTTCGCCTGCGCTTCCTTGTCGGCCTTGCTCTTCGCCTCCAGTTCGGCTTTCTGCTTCGCCTGCGCGTCCGCCTTCGCCTTCTGCTCAGCCTCGATCCGCGCCTGTTCCTTGGCTTGCTCCTCGGACTTCTCCTGCTGCTGGCGTTCGTCCTCGAGGCGCTTCTCCTCGGCCTCGGCCGCCACGCGTTGCTGGCGTTCCTCCTCGCGCCGCTCCTCGTCGTCGCGCTTCTGGCCCGCGGCCTGCAGAACGGCCTGGTCCATCACGACGGCGTCAATGGGCAGCACGACCAGCTCCGGTTCGCGCGTCGGCAGCGTCAGCCCGAGGAACAGGAGTCCGGCGAGCACCGCATGCAGCGCGATCGACCAGCCGATGGGCGCGATGGGTGCACGCATGGTTTCGCTCATCGCTTGCGCTCGAGATCCTCGAGCGCGCGCACTGCCTTCGGGTCGGTCAGGAAGCCGATCTTCGTCGCGCCCGCCTGCTGCAGGAGCACCATGCCGCGCACGACGCTCCCGTAGGGGACGCGCTCGTCGGCCTTGACGAGCACCGGCGTTGCCGGGTCGCGCCCCAGCACCGCACCGGCCCGGCGCGCGACCTCCGCCTCGCCCACCGGACTATCCTCGTTGCCGCCGATGTTGAGGTAATAGCGCCCGTCGCGATCCACCGACAGCACGAGCGGTTCGCGGTTCTTGAGCAGATCAGGGTCGATCGGTTTCGCGTTCGCTTCGGGCAGCTCGACCTGGACGCCCTGCGTCAGGAGCGGCGCCGTGATCATGAAAATGATGAGGAGCACCAGCATCACGTCGATGTACGGGACGACGTTGATCTCGCCCATCAGTTTCCGGCGTCGCCGCTGCGTCGGCATCGTCAGGCCCGCGACGCCGCATGACGCTGTAGCAGCGTCGAGAACTCGTCCATGAATGCGTCGTAGCGGAGCTCGAGCCGGCCCATCTTGTCCGCGTAGCGGTTGTAGGCGACGACCGCGGGGATCGCCGCGAAGAGACCGGCCGCGGTTGCGATCAGCGCCTCCGCGATGCCCGGGGCCACCATCGCGAGCGTCGCCTGCTGGGCATCCCCGAGGCCCTGGAAGGCGCCCATGATGCCCCACACCGTGCCGAAGAGACCGACGTACGGGCTCGTCGAGCCGACCGTCGCGAGCGTTGCGAGGCTCGCCTCGAGGCGGTCGATCTCGCGCAGCTGAGTGACGCGCATGGCGCGGCGCACGCCCTCGAGCAGTTCGCCGGCCGGCACGGACTGCCCGCGCAGGCGCGTAAACTCGCCGAAACCGGCCTCGAAGATGCTCTCCATGCCGACCGCCGGCTTGCTGCGCTTGCCGATCGCCCGATAGAGCTGGCCGAGGTCGCCGCCCGACCAGAACGTGCTCTCGAATCGGTTCGCTTCGCTTTCGGCCAGCGACAGCAGGCGCTTCTTGCGGAAGATGATGGACCAGGATGCGAGCGAAGCGAGCATCAGGATCGCGAGGATCGCCTTGACGACCAGACCGGCGGACAGGACGAGCTGCAATATCGAGTGCGATTCGTTCAAGGCGATTCCTTCAGAATTGCGACGTCAGGGCCCGCGGCAGCGGCCGCGGGCGCAGGTTGTCCGCATCGATGCAGGCGGCGCGGATCTGTCGCGCTGATGAGAAGCTCACCGGCGCCCTCACCGCGGCGGACGTCTTGTGCGAGCGCCAATGACGCACCGCGCAGCTCCTCGAGCGCCACCGACACCACGAGCTCGTCGTCGAAGCGCGCCGGCCGATGGTAACGGATGTTCGCTTCGACCACGACGAACTGCAGGCGTTCGTCGCGCTGGAGTTTCACCTGGTCGATGCCGAGCGCGCGCAGCCATTCGCTGCGTGCGCGCTCCAGGAACTTGAGGTAGCTCGCGTAGTAGACGACGCCGCCGGCATCCGTGTCTTCCCAGTAGACACGCACCGGAAAGCTGAAGCTTCCCAAGACCCGGGTCCTACCCGCGAAACAGCGGCAGGCTGCCGCCGCCCGCGTCGGCCTGCGGCGGCTCGCGCCCGAAATGCCGCCACGCCGAAGGCGTCGCAACGCGTCCGCGCGCCGAGCGCACGAGGAATCCCTGCTGGATCAGGAACGGCTCGACGACATCCTCGAGCGTGTCGCGCTCCTCGCCGAGCGTCGCCGCGAGGCTGTCGATACCCACCGGGCCGCCGGCGAATTTCTCGATGACGGTCAGCAGGAATCGGCGGTCGAGAAGATCGAATCCCTCGAGGTCCACTTCCAGCAGGTCGAGCGCGCTCTTCGCGACCGCGGCATCGATGTGCCCGTCGGCGCGCACTTCGGCGAAATCCCGCACGCGCCGCAACAGGCGATTCGCGATGCGCGGCGTCCCGCGCGAGCGATGCGCAAGGCTGGTCGCGCCGGCGTCGTCGATCTCAAGCCCGAGAATGCCCGCGGCGCGCAGGATGATCTGGCGCAGCTCGTCGCGCCCGTAGAAGTCGAGCCGCTGCACGATTCCGAAGCGGTCGCGAAGCGGTGAAGTGAGGAGTCCGGCGCGCGTCGTTGCGCCGACCAGCGTGAACGGCGGCAGGTCGAGCTTGATCGAGCGGGCAGCCGGGCCCTCCCCGATCATGATGTCGAGCTGGAAGTCCTCGAGCGCGGGATAGAGGATTTCCTCGACCACGGGGCTCAGGCGGTGGATCTCGTCCACGAAGAGGACGTCGCGCGGCTGGAGATTGGTCAGGATGGCCGCGAGATCGCCCGGCCGCTCGAGCACGGGTCCCGAGGTCTGGCGGAGATTCACGCCGAGCTCGTGCGCGACGATGTGCGCAAGCGTCGTCTTGCCAAGGCCCGGGGGGCCGAAAATGAGCACGTGATCGAGCGCCTCATTCCGGCGGCGCGCCGCCTCGATGAAGATGCTCATCTGCTGCTTGACGGCCGCCTGGCCGATGTACTCGTCCAGCCGGCGCGGGCGCACGCTGCGCGCGATGTCCTCGTCCTCGCGTGTCGCCGTCGCCGCCGTGACCCGGTCCTGTTCGATCATCCGCGGAATCCTACCGGGCCGCCGCCTGCAATGCGCGGCGAATCAGCTCCTCGGTGGCCCCGCCATCTTTCTCGACGCTCTGGAGCAGGCGGTTCACCTCGACCGGCTTGTAGCCGAGCGCGACGAGCGCCGCGTAGGCCTCGGCCCGCGCGCCGACCGCCACGCCGGTTTTTGGGGAATCTGAAGGCATCTGGCCGAGCGCGCGAATCCGGTCCCGCATCTCGACGAGGAGGCGCTCCGCGATCTTGCGCCCGATGCCGGGGATGCGCGTCAGCGCGGCCACGTCCTGGGCCTCGACGCAGCGCAAGAAGGTGTCGGCATCCATGCCGGAGAGCAGCGCGAGCCCGATCTTGGGCCCGATGCCGGTCACGCGCAGCAGGTCCCGGAACAATCGACGCTCGTCTTCCGTCGCGAAGCCATACAGGAGGTGCGCATCCTCGCGCACGACGAGGTGGGTGTGCAGCTCGACTTCGCTGCCAAGCTCCGGCAGGCGGTAGAACGTGGACATCGGCGCCTCGAGCTCATAGCCGACGCCGCCGACGTCCACGATCAGGGCGGGCGGCGCCTTGCGGACGAGCCGGCCGCGCAGGTGCCCGATCACCGGCCACTCCCCCGGCGGGCGTAGTGCGCCACCCCATTGCGATGCTGCGCATGGCAGACGGCGATGGCGAGGGCATCGGCGGCATCCGCGCTGAGGCGTCCCTGCAGCGTCAGGAGCGCCTTGATCATGTGCATCACCTGGGCCTTTTCGGCCGCGCCGGTTCCGGTCACGGTCTGCTTGACCGCTCGCGGCGCGTACTCGAAAACCGCGGCTCCCGCATAGCAGGCGCCGCAGAGCGCAGCCCCGCGGGCCTGCCCAAGCTTCAGCGCGCTGTCCGGATTCCTGTGCATGAAGACGCGCTCAATCGCGATTTCGCCGGGCGTGTAGGTATCCACGAGTTCCGTGACGTGGCGGTGGATCTCGAGGAGCCGTCCCGCCAGCGCGCCGTTGCCCACCCGGATGCAGCCGCTCGCGACGTATCGGACACCCTGCTTGCCGGCGTCCACGACACCGTAACCCGTGATCCGCGATCCGGGATCGAGGCCGAGGATTCGCACCATGGGAGTTATGATAGCCATTCGCCATGAAGACGACGACCACGGGAGCGACCGCCGGCGCGGTCGTGTTGGAGAATGTGCGCGCTGCGCTCGATGCACGGGCGACGGCCGCCGAGGGCTGGACGGCCGCCAGGCAGCAGGGCGACGAGACCG
Organism: uncultured Gammaproteobacteria bacterium; assembly: GCA_963747035.1. Taxonomy (GTDB): domain Bacteria; phylum Pseudomonadota; class Gammaproteobacteria; order Steroidobacterales; family Steroidobacteraceae; genus SCUD01. The sequence continues at coordinate 245,210 of CAVVDL010000034.1, read as the reverse complement.
GCGCGATCCTCGCGGGGCTCGGCGCGGAGCGCGAGATCGTTGCGGGCGCCCTGCTCCAGCCCTTGCTCGTGCGCGGCCTCCTGCCGCGCGCCGATGCGGTCGCGGCGTTCGGCGAGGCCGCGACGGTGCTCGCGGAGGAACTCGGCCGCCTGGGCGAATTCCGCGCCGGTGCGACCTTGGACGCCGGGCCGCGGCCTGTCGGCCGGCCAGGCGGATGCCCTGCGGCGCATGTTGCTGGCCGTCGTCACCGACCCCCGGCTCGTCCTCGTGCGGCTCGCGGAACAGCTGCGCCGGATGCGCCGGGCGCGCGAGCTCGACGAGGCGGAGCGCCTCCATCTCGCCTGGGAGACGCGCGAGATCTACGCGCCGCTCGCGAACCGCCTCGGCATCTGGCAGCTCAAGTGGGAACTCGAAGACCTCTCCTTCCGCCACCTCGAGCCCGCGGAATACCGCCGCATCGCCGGCTGGCTCAACGAGTCCCGAATCGACCGCGAGCGCTACATCGACACCGTGATCGCGGAGATCTCGGCGGAACTTGCGCAAGCGGGCATCAGGGCGGAGGTCGTCGGGCGGCCGAAGCACATCTACAGCATCTGGCGGAAGATGCACCGCAAGAACCTCGCGTTCGAGCAGGTCTTCGACGTGCGCGCCGTGCGGATCATCACCGGCTCGCTGGAGGACTGCTATGCAGCCCTTGGCGTCGTGCACGGGCGCTGGCACTACATCCCGGGCGAGTTCGACGACTACATCGCGACGCCGAAGGACAACCATTACCGTTCGCTGCACACGGCCGTGCTGGGGCCCTCGGCCGTGCCGGTCGAGATCCAGATCCGCACCAGCGAGATGCATGATCACGCGGAACTCGGCGTGGCCGCGCACTGGCGCTACAAGGAAGGCGCGGCGCGCGATGCGGCCTATGACCGCAAGATCGAGTGGCTGCGGGAACTGCTTGCGCCGGCGTCCGAGGCGGAGAGCGACAGCGACTTCCTGAGCCGCGTCCGCGCGGACCTGTTCGACGATCGCGTGTATGCCCTGACGCCGAAGGGCGAGGTCGTGGATCTGCCGGGCGGTTCGACCCCGATCGACTTTGCCTACCACGTGCACACGGAACTCGGGCACCGCTGCCGCGGCGCGCGCGTGAATGGCCGCATCGTGCCCCTCAACCATCATCTCGCGAACGGCGAGGTGGTCGAGATCATCGGCGGCAAGCAGTCGCAACCGAGCCGCGACTGGCTCATCGAGCGCGAGGGATTCCTCGCCTCGCCCCGGAGCCGCGCCAAGGTCCGCGCCTGGTTCAAGCGGCAGGACATGGGCGAGAACCGGCGCGAGGGCCGCGAGATGTTCGAGCGCGAACTTGCGCGCCTCGGGGCGGAGCACTCGCTCACCTCGGACCTCATCGGCGAGTTCAGCCTCCCGAGCGCGGACGCGCTGCACCTCGCGATCGGCTCCGGCGACCTGAGCCTTGCCCAGGTATCCGGGGCGCTCGAGCGGCGGCTGCGCGGCAAGGCGGCCCCGACGGCCGATGCGGACCTGCCGCCGATCGGACAGAGGCGCAAGGAAAAGTCGGCAGACGTGCAGGTCGAGGGCGTCGGCGACCTCATGAGCACGCACGCCCGCTGCTGCAATCCGGTGCCGCCGGAGCCGATCACGGGCTACGTGACGGTCGGCCGCGGCATCACGCTGCATCGAACAGGGTGTCGCAATCTCGCCCGGCTCGCGGCTCGCGCGCCGCAGCGGCTCCTGCAGGTGGACTGGGGCAAGTCGGCGGGCAGGCGCTACCCGGTCGAGATCGTCGTGCACGCCATGGACCGGCGCGGCCTCCTGCGGGACATCACGACGGTGGTCGCCGAGGAACACATCGACATCGAGCGGCTGGCCTCGCAGGGCGACACGGCCCAGGGCAGTGCCGACCTGTCGCTGCGTGTCGCCGTGGCGGGACTGCCGGAACTCGCACGCCTGCTGGCGCGGCTCTCTGCCATGCCCGGCGTCATCAGCGCGCGGCGCCGCGCAGTAGCTCTAGCGATTCGGATATGTCGATCGCCCGCTTGTCCGCGGCGAGCGCGGCCTCGTGCACCGCTTCCGACAACGTCGGGTGCGCATGGACCGTCCGCTGCAGGTCTTCGCTGCTCGCGGAATACTCCATCGCAAGCACGGCTTCGGCGATCAACTCGCCCGCCATCGGTCCGATGATGTGGATGCCGAGGATTTCGTCGCTGGCCGCGTCCGAGACGACCTTGCAGAAGCCGATGCCGGCTTCCATCGCCTTGGCGCGTCCGCTCGCGGCGAATGGGAAGCTGCCCGTCTTCACGTTCCGGCCGCCGGCCTTGGCCTGTTCCTCGGTCTGGCCGACCCAGGCGATCTCGGGCGCCGTGTAGATCACGGACGGGATGACCTTGTAGTTGACGTGCCCGTACTGGCCGGCGATGAGGTCCGCGACCGCGACACCCTCCTCCTTGCCCTTGTGCGCGAGCATCGGGCCACGCACGCAGTCGCCGATCGCCCAGACGCCCTCCGCGCTGGTCTTGCAGTGATCATCGACCTGGATGAATCCGCGCGGATCGAGCACGACGCCTGTGCCATCAGCCAGCAGGTTCTTCGTGAAGGGCCGACGGCCGATGGCGACGATGACGCGATCCACGACGAGCGACTGACTGCCGCTCGCATCCGCGTAGCTGACGTGCACGCCGTCCTTCTCGACCTTCGTGCCCGATACCTTGGCGCCGAGGCGGATGTCGAGGCCCTGCTTCTTGAAGTGACGCAGTGCCTCCTTGGAGAGCGCGCCATCCGCCATGGGCAGGAATTGCTCGAGTGCCTCCAGCACGACGGTTTCCGACCCCGAGCCGGCGCCACACACTGCCGAGCTCGAGTCCGATGACGCCCGCGCCGATGACGCAAAGCCGCTTCGGCACCGCGTCGAACTCGAGTGCGCCCCAGGAATCCACGATCTGCTTGCCGTCGAACTCGACACCGCGCAGCGCCATCGGCTCGGATCCTGAGGCGAGCACGACATGCTTGGCCTGCAAGGTCTTCTTGGTCCCGTCTGGTCCGGTGAACTCGACCTTGCGGCCTGGCAGCAGCCTGCCGTGACCGGTGAGCGGCGTGACGCCGGCGGCCTTGAAGAGACCGAGGATGCCCTGCGTCATCTGGCGGACGATGCCGCCCTTGCGCTTCTGCATGGCCGCGACGTCGAAGGCGAGGCCCTCGACCTTGACGCCGTGCGCAGCAAATTCGTGCTGCGCGCGATGGTAAAGCTCCGTGGACTCGAGCAATGCCTTGGACGGGATGCAACCGGCATTGAGGCAGGTGCCGCCGAAGGCGGTGCTGCCGTCGCGGTTCTTCCATTCGTCGATGCAGGCGACCGACAGCTTGTTCTGTGCCGCGCGAATGGCCGCCGGATAGCCGGCGGGCCCGCCGCCGATGACGATGACGTCGAAACTGTCAGCCATGGTGAATCGTCCTCACACCTGTAACAGGAGCCGCGCCGGATCCTCGAGCGCTTCCTTCACCGCAACCAGGAACTGCACGGCCTCGCGGCCGTCGATGATGCGGTGGTCGTAGGTGAGCGCGACGTACATCATGGGCCGGATCGCGACCTGGCCTTCCACCGCGACCGGCCGTTCCTGGATCTTGTGCATGCCGAGGATCGCACTCTGCGGCGCATTGACGATGGGCGTCGACATCAGGGAGCCGAACACGCCGCCGTTCGTGATCGAGAACGTACCGCCGGTCAGCTCCTCGATCGTGATCGTGCCGCTGCGCGCGCGCTCGGCAAAACCGGTGACCGCCTTCTCGATCGCCGCGAAATCCATGCGGTCGGCATCGCGCAGGATCGGGACGATCAGTCCGCGGTCCGTGGAGACAGCGACGCCGAGGTCGTAGTATTCGTGGTAAACGATGTCGCCACCCTCTACCGAGGCGTTGACGACCGGGAAGCGCCGCAATGCCTCGACGCAGGCCTTGGCGAAAAACGACATGAAGCCGAGCCGCACGCCGTGGCGCTTTTCGAACGCGTCCTTGTAACGGCTGCGAAGCGCCATGAGCGCCTGCATGTCAATCTCATTGAATGTGGTCAAGAGCGCCGCCGTTGACTGCGCTTCGACGAGGCGCTGGGCGATGCGCGCGCGAAGCCGCGACATCGGTACGCGCTGGTCGATACGCCCGCTCGTCGAGGCCGACGCCTGCCCCGCGGGCGCTACTTCGAGGTGATGGGCGACATCGCTCTTCGAGATCCGCCCGTCGCGTCCGCTGCCTGAAATCTGGTCCGCCGACAGCTTGTTTTCCTCGACCAACCGGCGTGCGGCCGGCGAAAGCTTTCCCGGAGACTCTTCTTTCTTAGGCGGCACTGCCGCGGATGCAGCTGCGGCCTCTGCTTTTCTGGCTTCCGGCTTCTTGGGCTCCGCCTTGGCCGGGCCCTTCGATGCCGCGCCGGCACTCGCCTGCTCGTCGATGACGGCGAGCAGCTCGCCGCTGGTGACCGTCGTTCCTGCCGTCTTGTCGAGCGACTTGATGACGCCCGCGACCGGCGCGGGCACTTCCAGTACGACCTTGTCGGTTTCGAGGTCCGCAAGATTCTCGTCGCGTGCAATCGTGTCGCCGACCTTCTTGTGCCAGACAACGAGCGTCGCGTCAGCGACCGATTCGGGGAGCTGGGGGACGCGCACTTCCATGGTCATGTCTGGGCCCGGTTCAAGGCGGCCGCGACCAGCGCTTCCTGTTCGCGCTGATGCGTGGCATGCAGTCCGGTGGCGGGCGCCGCCGCGCTTTCACGGCCCGAATATTGAAGCCTGCGCTTCCCGTCGAGCGGTGCCTGCAGGCGATGGCGGACCTGGTACCAGGCGCCCTGGTTCTGCGGTTCTTCCTGGCACCAGACGACTTCGCGCGCGTTGTCATAGCGGTTGAGGACGGCCTCGTAATCGTCTGCCGGAAAGGGATACAGCTCTTCGATGCGAACCAACGCGACCTCCGAATCCTTCTCCGACCGACGCTTCTCCAGCAGGTCGTAATACACCTTGCCGCTGCAGAACACGATGCGCCGAACCTTGGCCGCGTCGAACGCGTCCACCTCGTCGATGACCGGCTGGAAGCGGCCCTCGCTCAAGTCAGCCATCGTTGACACCGAAAGCTTGTGGCGCAGGAGGCTCTTCGGCGTCATGACGATGAGGGGCTTCCGGAGTGCCCGCAGCATCTGCCGGCGCAGCATATGGAACATCTGCGCCGGCGTCGATGGCACGCAGACCTGGTGGTTCATTTCCGCGGAGAGCTGCAGGAAGCGCTCGAGGCGTGCCGAACTGTGTTCGGGACCCTGCCCTTCGTAGCCATGCGGCAGGAACAGGGTGATGCCGGACACGCGGCCCCACTTGGCCTCGCCCGAGGTGATGAACTGGTCGATGATCACCTGTGCACCGTTCACGAAGTCGCCGAACTGGCCTTCCCAGATGACGAGCGTGGACGGATCCGTCGTGGAATACCCGTATTCGAAGCCGAGTACGGCTTCCTCCGAAAGCGTCGAGTCGGTGATGCGGAACCGCACCTTGTCCGTTGCCACATGCACAAGTGGTATGTCGGTCTTGCCCGTCGCCTGGTCGTGCAATACCGCATGACGATGGAAGAACGTGCCTCGCGCCGAGTCCTGGCCAGTCAGGCGGATGTCATAGCCGTCCGTCAGGATCGTGGCATAGGCCATCGTCTCGGCCGCGCCCCAGTCGAGTGGCAGTTCGCCGGCATACATGCGCGCGCGGTCGTCGATGATCCGCTGCACGCGCGGATGCAACGTGAATCCAGCCGGTGGCTTGGTCAGTATCTTCGCGAGCGCATCCATCCGCTTGCGATCCACTGCCGTCGCGATCTTCTCCGACCAGTCGGCCTGGATGTGCCGGCTCCAGTCCACCGTGAACTTGTTGCCGCTCGTACCGGCGAAGGCGCGCGCCTGCGGGCGGTCCTCGTCGAGGCCGCGGCGGTAGTCTTCCATCATCGCCGCGGCCTGCCCCTCGTCGAGCAGGCCGTCCTGCTCGAGTCGCTGGCCATAGATCTGGCGCGCAGTCGGATGCTTGCGGATCGCCTGGTACATGATCGGCTGCGTCGCCGCCGGTTCGTCTGCCTCGTTGTGGCCATGACGGCGGTAGCAGACGAGGTCGATCACGACGTCCTTGAGAAACTTCATGCGGTAGTCGAGCGCGAGCCGCGCAACGAAGACGACGGCTTCCGGATCGTCAGCATTCACGTGGAAGATCGGCGCCTCGATCATCTTGGCGACGTCGCTGCAATAGAGCGTCGAGCGCGCATCCTCAGGATCGGTCGTGAAACCGACCTGATTGTTGATGACGATATGCAGCGTACCGCCCGTTGCGAAGCCGGAGGCCTGCGACAACTGCATTGTCTCAGTGACGACACCCTGCCCTGCGAATGCCGCGTCGCCGTGGATCAGGAGCGGCAGGATCGTGGCACCGGTCGCGTCGCCGCGCTGCTCCTGGCGTGCTCGCACCGAACCTTCGACAACCGCGTCCACCACCTCGAGGTGCGAGGGATTGAATGCCAGCACGACGTGAACGTTGCCACCCACCGTGCGCAGGTCCGCGGAAAAGCCCTTGTGATACTTGACGTCGCCGGAGCCCTTCGAGGAATCGTCCTCGTGCTTGCCCTCGAACTCGGAAAAGAGCATCGACGGCGACTTGCCGAGCACGTTGACTAGCACGTTGAGCCGGCCGCGGTGCGCCATGCCGACGACGATCTCCTCGACGCCCGCCGCGCCGCTCCTCTGCACCACGTCGTCGAGGAGCGGGATCAAGGCATCGCCGCCTTCCAGCGAGAATCGCTTCTGCCCGACATACCGCGTATGGAGGTAACGCTCGAGACCCTCCGCGGCCGAGAGTTGCCAAAGCAGGTTCAATCGCTCTTCGTTCGTGAAGCGATGGTTCAGCCGCCCTTCCTGGAAGCGGTCCTGGAGCCATAGTCGCTCCTCGGTCGTCGACACGTGCGCGAACTCGGCGCCGATGCGGCCCGTGTAGATCTGCCGGAGCTGCTTCAGGATCTCCGACAGCTTCATCTGCTTGTCGACGCCGCTCGTCCGGCTCGCCGTGTAGAACTCCGTGTTCGTGTCGGCTTCGGTGAGGCCGACGTAGGCCGGGTCGAGCACGCGCGGCATCGGCCGCTGCATCAGCCCGAGCGGATCGATGTCCGCGATCAGGTGGCCGCGGTTGGCGTAGAACTGGATGAGGCGGGAGACAGATGACTGCTTGGCGCCGTCTGTGGCTGCCGAAGCATTCGCCGGAGCAGCTACTGATGGTCGCTGCGGAGCCGGCGCCGATTTGGCCGCGGTAGGCGGAGCTTGCGGGCGTTCGCCCGGGCCGACACTTATCGAAGAAATTACGCCATTCCGCGCTGACGCTCGCGGGGTCTGCAAGGAAGCGCTCGTACTGGTCTTCGACGTACGGCGCCTGCGCGCTCGCGAACGGGCTTGATTCGTACAGTTCGCGCAGGGAGCGGCTCATGGCCGGGCCAATTATACCGGACCGCCGCGACACTCAATACTTGCGAAGACCTGGGCAATTCCGCCGCGGTAGCCAAAACTGCATATCTGATGGTCGCGGGCCCGTCACTTGCAGGTTTCGGAAAATGCCGCCACGGTCCCACGAGTATCCATCAGCGTCTGCGCATTGTTCGCAGATGCACTTCCAGTGTACTCGACAAGCTGCGGAACCTGTGCGCCATTCGGCGTCTCGGCAAACGTAAACGCAGGGTTCGACCATCGGCGAATTCTCTGGCATTCCGGCAACATGCAGCCATCCTTTGGCAGGGACATTACCGTGAGCCAGGAATTACTTGGAGCGATAAACCCGCGGCTGTAGTCGTATGGCGGCGAGTTTGTAGGATCATCATTATTTTCATTGTGATCAGCGCCCATTACGTGGCCAAGCTCATGGATGAATGAATACTGTGTTGCCGCACAGTTGCTCGGAATCACTGCGTAGGCTTCCGAGCAATGCTCCGGGAGAACGTCATGCATTTGACCTGCTTGCCCACATGAATTGGCGTTTGACTTTGAGACCGGACTCGTCAGCAAAGCCACAATGTCCGCACCAACAGAGATTTTCTTTGATTTCAGATCGCCAGACTGAGGCGCATCGGTCGATCCGTTTCCATTTCGTTTCAGCGCCTTCCAGTCAAAGTAAATGTCGCCAGTTTCGAGATAATCAGTCTCTTCCCAACGCACTACATTGATCCGCTGGTGAACGCCGCTCTCCGTGTATGAATTGTTAGCATCGGACACAATTTCAATGATTTTCGCCTCGACCCCATCGGGAACGTTGAGGTAAGTGCCGGCACCGGTGGTGTACAGAATCATGACGTCGATGACGGTATCTTCTTCGATTGCTTGTGGAGCGTTGGCACGTTGGATGTATTCCGGTCCTTGCGGACTGGGCACGACCGGAGCCAGCCGAGCATCGGCTGCAATGTTCGACCTGCCAGGGACTTCGGCCAGGATGTGCGGCATAAAGGCCTTGCGTTTCGCTTGTTCCGAGTTGCCTGGAGTTCCAGTGTCAGCCGGCTGTTCTGCCGGGCTCTTGGGCAGGTCACGCAGCTCAGGACGATCCGGCCCTTCCTCGTGCGGGAATAGCGCGGCATCCAGTTCTTCAACAACGGCAAGTCCGGGTTTTATCGTCCGTATTGCGTACAATTTTCCGCGCGCAGTCACGATATCCCCGACCATCGTCTCATTGACTACGACGAACCGGACGTCGCCGCCGGCCTCGCCCTCAACCGTCCCCCTCCACACAAAGCGCGATGCGTCAATCTCCTCGAATTTTACGTTGATGACGATCATCGTAACTCCGCCTGGAAGCTTGAGGACGAGGCGCTTGTTCGTGGGTGGCCGCAACGCGGCGATGTCGAATTGGATCAACTGAGTCGCCACGGCCTGAGGTGTAGGCACGAAGCGTTCAACAACAACTTTGACAGGCTTCCAAAGCGCGGGCGGTTCCAGATTCGCCTTTGAGTCTTCGTTGGATGTGCAGCCGCTGCAACCAGCCAATAGCGCCAGCGAACCAACAACTCCAAGCGATACCATCGCACGAGCCCACTCGCTGAAAGTCGCAGGTACCCCGATCATGTCTTCACCCCCCCTGAGCGGCGGCACTCACGGGCATGGCTGAAAGTGCCGCTCTCGTCGAGTGTTCGACGCTAAGTTGACATCACTGTTAGCGAGGCGCCAAAAAACACGGAGATCATGGAACTCCGCAACTCGAGCAGGGAGGACCCGCCGCCTTGTCGCAGCGCTTTGGGAACGTGTTGGGGCACCAGGTCGCATTCGTGCACGGCTGTTTTGCGACCTCTGGATTGAGGCAATCCCCGGCCGTTACGCCGATCATGTCGAAAGACATTGTTACGGACGATAAATCCTGGTCCTGCATCTTCGCCCAGGCAGCAACGAAGGCCGTGAGTCGTTCCTGATCCCGATAGATGACGTATTCCAAGGTGAGATTGGACCGTTCCGGCTGCTCATTGCTGAGGTTGTCGCAGTCCTTCTCGATATTGTCTGCCACGAAGCTGCAAGCAACGCCGGCGTTACCGAGATTGCCATCCACGAGGTAGGCAGACACGATCGCCTTCAGATTATTCTGAAATTCCAAGACCCGCTTTGCTGGTCCCGAGACAACGACATGCGCACCCCGCATCTCCTCTGTAAAGGCCGGAGACGCCATTCCACCCAGCATGAGGCAAAAAACAATTGTGAGATATCTGGTATTCATTCTTCGATCTCCCATGCACTATTAAAACGTAAGACTACACTTTGCAAACACGAACCTCTTGGTTGCAACCCGTGGATTGAGCGGATCGATCTCCAGCAACTCAATCGATTCATCAAATAGGTTCATGACGCCAATGGAAATCAGTCCCATCCGGCGTGGCAACCGGTACTCGAGCGAGGCATCCGTAATCCAGGCTTCATCGTCTGTATGCACTACCGGCAGTGGGACGTCGATCGAAAAGTCACCTTCCTGAGCGACATACGTAGTCGCGAGCCGAATAGTCAGCCCCCCGCTGCTGAACATCTGGATGCCGATGGGCACCCGGACCGTATCGAGATTCATGATGCCTTCGGCGCCCGTCAGTACCTGCGGACGATCGACATTTTCATACTCAACTTCCGCTGAGAGCGCGACCTGCCAGTCCCCAAGCGGTCCACGTGAAGTCTCCGGAATGTAGGTCTTGTACCAGTAGGCATGCACCGCGTTTTCGCGCCATGTAAATTCCTCACCTACAAACACAAATGAGGGGACATCTAGGTGTCGCTCACTCCACTCTACTCCGCCGAATGCCGTCGGTGAGAAGGCCTGGTCGAGGCCGACTCCAAGGCGATCGGAACTGGTCCCTATGAAGTCGCCGTAGAACTGTTCGAATCCGTCGAAGAACTGATTGAATCCGGCTATCTGAGTTGGTTCAATGGTTTGGCTCGCGATGAACGGACGATGCAGTGACGAAATCGCAGCAGCTCGAAGTGTCGTTCCTGCAAACGGCGACCATACGACGCCGATCTTTGGACTGATCTGGCTTTCATCCAGTGATTGCACTCCGAATTCGGACCTGGTCGTCGACTCGAAATCCTCGGCTGCCAGCCCGAACTGGAAGCTGGCATTCACGCTTCGCGGCCTCCATAGCAAGTAGCCATAGGCGCTTGAACTCTTGTTTCTTTCGTCAGCTTGTTCCGGCCCGAAATGGGAAGTATCGTCAATGTATCCGGCGCCTGCGACGATCTCGATTCGGCCAAGGTTCGCGATGTACTGCATCTCGACTGCAACTGGATTTGCATTCGAGCTTTGAAACAGGCCACCGTCCGGAAAGCTTCTCACTGCACGATAGCGATCTGCCGTCACCGCGGACCAAATTAGGTCACTGCCTGCGTCGAGCGTGTGATGCCCGCTCAATCGAAGGGTGTCAATTTTCTCGATCAGTGTCGTAGGAAACGGAAACTCGTCGAACGAGAAAAACGTCTCCCCAATCTCGAAGTCGGACCGTTTGGCTTCCAATTGCAGGCTGCTGCCATTCGTCACCTGACCATGAATCAGGAATCCGTAAATATCCTTTCTGGCCGCATCGTTCTCGCTGAATCCGTCGGTCTCGTAATGCAGCTGGCTAATTGTGTAGGCGACTTCGTCATTCAGCACACTTGCGACGAATTGATCGCCGTACGTATCCAGTCCGCCGACGATAGCGTCGACCTGGACACGAAGATCATTGCGATTGAACATGGCATCGAATTCATTGTTGCCGGGGCGCGCGGGCCCGACATTGCGATTAATTGCCAGATTATCGGTCCCGAGTTCCGGACCCACAGATGCCAAGGAAACAGGCTGTCGGATTTGAGCCTGTAGCGCCTCACTGACTCTGGAGATGTCATGCCTTGGCAGGTCCGAGTACGCCACCGCAAGCTGGCGATGCGCCGAGAAGTTCCCTGGACTGTCTGCTAGCGCCTTCGAGCTTTCGACGATCGCCAACTTTTCGAATCCGAGATTGCGATATACCGCAGCCACGCTAGAGCTCCGCGCCGCGGCATCGTCATCGAGGAATAGCCGCGACCGGTATACCGCGCGATTGTCGTTTCGCGCCGACGAAGCCTGGAGACTCGAAAGTGCCTCAAGGGGCCTGTTCAAGGATTCCTTGAGGATCGCACCATACAACCATGGCGTCGGGTCCCCGACATCCAGGTTCTGTGCCAGCTCGAGTTGAGCAGCGGCCAGTTGGTCGCGTTGCTGGCTGTTTTCTTCGTAATAGGCCTTGCCGACATAGCTCCGCAGCAGCGAATTCGATGGGTCAAGTGCCACGGCAACTTCGAGCTCCTCGCGACCCGCCACCAGCTCGCCGTCGCGGATCTTCGCAAGCCCAAGCCCGAGCCTCGGCAGCGCACTGAACGAGTCCCGTTCAATTGCCGTAGCGAAGTCCGAGCGCGCGGCTTTGGTATTAATCTGCGCGAGGTGCACGAACCCCAACATGCTGTATGCATGACTCTCCGCCGGATCGCTCGCAACTGCCGCTCGAGCCGCCTCTTCGGCGCGTCGCGAATCTCCAAGCGACAAGTACAATTCCGCTACACGTGCATGGGCAAGCGCGCTGCCTGATTGCAGTAACTCCGCCTTTAGTGCACTTTCAAGGGCCGCCTCCAAATTGAAACTCGACTGCTGCGAATACGACATCGCGAGCCAGGCACGATAGTTCCCCAAATTGGCCGTCGTCGCCCTGCCCGCAGACTCGAGCGCCTCCGCTTTCTCGTTCTTTGCGACCTGGATGATCGCCCGAATTGCAAGTGCATCGCTGTTGTCGGCATCACTGCGAAGTACTGAATCGATTTCAGTCAGTGCTTCATCAACACTACCTGCGCGCAACAGTTCTTCTGCCCGCGACGCATTTGACCCATCGCTGATCGGCGGATACCGCAAAACCCACTGCACGGCGTCTTGCGGCTTGACGACAGTCGTGATCGCGCCCGTTCCAGCGGTTCCGCTCGACAGGCTCTGTCCGGCCGTTATCATTTGGGTGTCACGCGACACCAACGACTCGGAAGACACCTTGCCTTCAACCACCGTCAGCTTCGTCGCATCGCGGCTCAACTCGACCATGAACTCAGTGCCTTCCACCGCCGCGTTCACGTGCGGCGTCTTGACCCTGAATTTCTTCGGGAAGCGCGTGATGAAGTAGGCCGCCCCAAAGGACTTTGCGTTCATCGCCTCTGCCGCGATTTCGGCACCGAAAAACTCGACTTCGATCTCCTCGTTCGACTGGTTCAGCGTAATCGTGGTGTTCTGGTCCACCCGCACCAGCGTTTCGGGCTGGAGGAAGAGCGCCGCCCGGCTCAATGTCCCAGTGCGCAGACGGTCTCCGGCGCAGAGCGACGTGTCGAGGCGTTGCACCCGTATCCAACTTGTGCTGCCGGCGCGCTGGACCTCCACGCTGCCCTGCAACGAGACGAGGCGGCCGATTGCCGGTGCGCAGGTAGCTGCCGCATCCTGGGCGTTGGCGCGATAGCTCAGGCTGGTCGCGAGGCCCAGGGCAAGCGCAATGACGCATGCCCGGAGCCATCGGCGGCTCCTGCCCGTCGGATCGTCAGTGCGATACCCCATCTGCCCGCCCCCGGTATCGAAATCAGGAAGCTCAGGCGTCGTTATTCTGGTTGATTGCGGCTGCAAAGTAGTCCTTTGGGAGGGCCAGCGCAACGCCACGGTCGACGCGCGATCCTTGACCTGCCCAGCAACAGGCTACCGGCAACTCGCAGCGCGTTCTGTCATCGAGCCGACACGTCTAATTGACGACCCAGGCCCCGTTTTCTCGGGTTAGCCCGGAGTTCAGGCTGGTGAGCAGGAATGCGATCGGTCCGTCATCCGGGAACGCCTCCCGCGTCTGCCCCAGCAGGATCTTCGCGGCCTCGATGTCGCCCCGGCTCAGGAACTCAATGGCCTCCTGGGTCCTGGCGCAGCGATCGGCGTCCCCCGCCTTCGCCTGGGACTTGAGGCAGATCAACTCGTGGATCTCGATGGCGTTGCTCTTGCCGCGGAGCAGGTAGCGGCCGAGGTTGCGGGTCAGGAACTCACCGCCGGCCCCGCTGAGAACGGGCTCTGCAGACCAGGATCCGCGTGCCGAGGCGCTTGTTGAGCTCCTGGATCCGGTTGGCCGTGTTCACGGCATCGCCGACTGCGCGGTACTCGTAATGGCCATGTGCGCCGACCGTCGTCAGTGCGACGCGCCCCCAATCGACGCCGAAACGCGTCTGCAGGCGATTGCCGGCAAGCCGGACGTTGAAATCCTCGGCCGCATCGCGCAGCTCCAGGAGTGCATTCAGCACCCGCCGGCGCGTGTCTGTCGCCCGGTCCGGCCAGATCGCGAGCATCGAATCACCGACGACGTCCGAGACGATCCCGCCCCGCTCGGCAACGCGTCCGAAGAGCGCCTCGTAGTAGCGATTCAGGAATGCCGCGAGCTTCTCCGGCGTCATCGTCTCGGCGAGCGGCGTGAAGTTGGCGGCATCTGTCGCGACGCAGGCGCACTCGATCGCTTCCTGCGAAACGCCGAGATCGCCTGCGTTGTGCTCGAGTCGCGTCACCACATCGCGTGGGACGAAATGACTGAAGGCGTCGCGCAAGCGCGCGCGTTGCTGATGCGCGGTCCAGAACTTCAGGCCAAACGCCGCCAGCATGGCGATCGGCAAGGCGACCGCCAGCGGAAGCGCGATCGGTATCCACAGTTGCTGCGTACCGAAGTAATGCGAAGCGACCGCAAGGTAAATACCGGCAAGCACGATCACGACCAGGACGGCGACCCGGTTGCCGAGGCCGTGGCAGACGACAAACACGAGGAAACCGGCCGCGAACGTGAGCCACAACCAGGTCGTCGACGGAAGTTCCCGAATCGTCCGGTCGTCCACGAGGTTCGAGAATGCCGTCGCCGCAATCTCGACGCCGCTCAGGTCCGCACCCTGGCCGCCGGAGTAGACGGTCGAAAAATGCTCTACCTGCTCCGTCCGGCTCGTCTCGCCGTAGCCGACGAAAACCGCGCGGCCACCGAACCGAGCCACATTCTCGGAGGCGGGTGCCGTCAGGACTTCGTCGTAACCGACGCTCGGTATCGTGCCCGCGGGACCATAAGGATTGAGCAGGCGCGTGCCGTCACCTGAATACAGCGCACCGAGTGCGCCGATCGCCTGCGCCGCCGCCGGGTCGTGCACGGCCGATCGGGTCTCGATCGCCATCTTGCGCAGCTGCTTCGCGACGACCGGATTCTTGTGCGCGAGCTCGCGAATGAGGAGTCGCGCTCGCCTGGAGCTCGCCATGCGATTCGAGCTCGGCCGTCGATGCAGGCAGCAGAGTCGCATTCTCGCCCGCGTGGCGCACCAGGAAATCGCGCAGGAACGGATAACCCTCACGGGCGTAAGCCTGGAGCGCGACGGCCGGGCAGCGTCGGAGTCACAAGACCGCCTTCCTTGAAGGCCATGAAGCGATCGAATCGCCGGCTCGGCTCGTTCAGCAGCGGAAACGGGGCGGCGCCGAGCGCCGCTGTCGGCAATGGCCGGACTGAGCGCCGCGAGCTGCTCCTGGCCGCCGCTCTCCTCCACTTTCTGCGCGATCACGACTGGGGTCATCGCCATCGCGCGCGCCAGGATCTCGTCCTGCCAGGCGTACAGATCGCCGCCGGCGCCCGGCAGCGGCGGCCGCTCCCGGAACAGGACGTCGAAGACGACGATCCGCGCGCCGGCTTCGGCGAGGCGGCTCAGCAGCAACGCGTGCACGCAGCGCGGCCAGCGCGAAGGCATCTCCGGCAGGCTCACGTGGGTCGCGGGCCGGACGCCGACGCGGAGATCCTCGCAGCGGTGAAATCGCTCGGCATCGCGCGGGAGTGAAATCGAGTCGGCCGAGCGCTCGTTCATCAGCACGAGCACCGCGTGATCCGGCGGCTCGACCGGGCCGCGCAGGTCGAAAAGACCCTGCAGGCCGTATTGCTGCTCCAGCGCGCGGACGGCTGGAATCGAGATGAGCGCGGCGCAGATCGCGCCGATCGCAATTCCGGATATGACCGTGATCCAGCGGGCGTTCATGCGCGCAGGGATCATGCCCGAGGCACCGTCCGGACGCCATCTCGCCACTTGTGTCAGGTCATTGACAGAAGGCCGGCAGCCTCGCGTTCAACATCACTCCCGCATCGGAACGGGTTCTACACCACAACTTGAGGAGGATGGTCATGAGTAATGGAATGTCTTCCCGCACCAGGCAGATCGTTTCCGGCCTGGCTGCGGTTGCCACCACAGCCCTGCTGATGTCGACGCTGGTCAATTCCTTCGACACGCGCCTGCTGCTCCAGAAGCCCGCCGCGTCGTCGCAGCCGGTCAGCGCGATCGTCGCCGCGGTGCGCCGCGACGCGCTCGATCGCCGGATCTGACGGATGCCAGCTCCATGGCGCCCGGTCGAGCCTGGCCGGGCGCTTTTTTTGGGATTCGGGCCACGGGAAGTGCCATGAGCGAATGCATGCGCCTGACGCGATTCGAGCGGTTCCTGACCCTCTTCACGCGGGTCGAGGCCGGCGAAGGCCGCTGCATCGCGATCCTGGCGCTCCAGGCCTTCACGCTGATGCTCGCCTACTACCTGATACGGCCGGTGCGCGAGGCCCTGATCCTGACGGAAGGCACGGCGGAGCTTCGCAGCTACGCCGTCGGCGTGCAGGCCATCCTGCTCCTCCTGATCCTGCCGGCCTACGGGAAACTCGTCGGACGTATCGCGACGAACCGCATCTTCCGGTTCGTCATGGCATTTTTCGCACTCAACCTCGTGGCGTTCTTCGCAATCGGCCACGCCGGCATCCATTTCAGCTTCGCGTTCTTCGTCTGGGCGAGCATTTTCTCCGTGATGGCCGTCGCCCAGTTCTGGGCGTTCGCGACGGATCTTCTCGACGTCGGCACGGGCACGCGACTCTTCGGCGTCATCGCGGTCGGTGTTTCGGCCGGCGCCTTCGCCGGATCAGCGATAGCCTCCGCCGGCTTCGCCGCGATCGGCCCGTATGGCCTGATGCTCGCCGCTGCAGGCGTCATCTGCATTGCGATCGCTGCTCAGTGAATTCGCGCGCGCCGAGGTCAATCGCAGGTCGGCGGGCGGACCGCGCGAACCGGAGCTGGCGCCGCTCGGTGCCGGCGACGGCGCTACGGCGCTGGCTCGGCGGCATTGCCATCGTCGGGCGCAGCCGCTACCTGGTCGGCATCGCGGCGCTTGTCGTCCTCATCAACTGGATCACCTCGACCGGCGACTACGTGCTTTCCAACTGGCTCACCGAGCTCGCGCACCAGCGCTCGCCCGGCGACCCCGGCGCCTTCATCGGCGCATTCATGGGCAAGTACTGCTCGACGATCACGCTCGTCGGCTTCCTGATCCAGCTGCTCCTCGTCTCGCGCATCATCCAGGGGGCGGGCATTGCGCGCGCACTGCTCGTGACGCCGGTGGCGATCCTCGCCGGGTTCTGTCTCATCGGCTTCATCCCGGTGTTCGCGCTCCTGCAGTCGGCGCTCGTCGTGCAGCGGAGCCTCGACTATTCGCTCCTCAACACGACCCGAAGCGCCTTGCTCCTGCCGGCGACGCGCGAGGAGAAGTACCAGGCCAAGACCGCGATCGACACCCTTTTCTATCGCGTCGGCGACCTGCTCTCGACGCTCGGCGTGCTCATCGGGTTGCGGGTGTTCACCGAGCCGCGCCTGCAGTTCGTCTGGCTGATCGTGCTCTTGAGCGCCGCGATGACGGTCGTCGCCTGGCTCATCGGCCGCGAGTACGCCCGCCGTTACGGCGCGCGAGGCGTATCATCGGCCTTTCGCCGGGGACGCACCGCAGGGTGGTTCGATGACGACACTGGCGGGCAAGATGATGTTGCAGCGCAGCCCGCTGTTTCGAGGCCTGCCGGCGGCTTCGCTTGACCGCATCGTGGGCCTCGCCACCCAACGCAGCTTCAGGACGGGCGAGATCGTCTGCAGCCAGGGTGATCCGGGCGACGCCCTCTACGCGGTCGTCGCGGGCCGCATCCGGATCAGTTCCGGCACCGCCGATGGCCGCGAGATCTCCCTCAACATCATGGAGCCCGGCGACACCTTCGGCGAGATCGCGTTGCTTGACGGTGGCACACGCACGGCGACCGCGACGGCAACCGAGCCCTCAGAGCTCGTCTCGATCCGCCGCGACCACTTCGTCGCGCTCCTCGAACGCGAACCTCGCGTTGCGCTCGAGCTGTTGAAGCTCTGCGGCGAGCGCCTGCGCTGGACCAGCGGACTGGCCGAGGATGCCGCATTGCTCGACGCGCCGGCGCGGCTCGCCAAGCGGCTCTTGAGCCTCGGCGAACTGCATGGCCAGCGTTCGAAAGCAGGCATCACGCTCAAGATCTCGCAGGAAGACCTCGCCACCTTCCTCGGCGTCTCGCGCCAGGTCGTGAATCAATACCTGCAGGGCTGGAAGGCAAAAGGCTGGGTCGCGCTCGGGCGCGGCGCCGTCACGGTCCGCGATCAGGTCGCCTTACGGCAGGCCGTGCAGGCAACGGCGGGAACCGGCGCCCCGGGCAAGGAACGCATTTATCCTGCCGGCTAGTGTATCCACCAGCTCTCGTTGTGCCGAGCTAACCTTCAAGCGTGCCGTCGTCGCTTTGATGATGGAGCAATAGTTAGCGAGCCTGATCTTGCCGGGTGCAGCCCCCGGAACCCGTCGTCTCCCCGCAGCCTGTTGAGCAAGCCTGCAGGGCCGAATTCGTGCCATCCGTACAGAAGGCACCCGTAACCTTGCCTTGCTCCACAAAGAGCTTGCACGCGCCTTCACTGCTTCCGGTCGTGAGCTTGTAACTCACCTTCTTGTCACACGTGATCGCAATGGAACGATAGTTCGTTTCCGGATCAATCGTTGTCGTGGGCAATCTCGGAGTAGTTGGCGACTTGACCGGCGACTGTGGCCTGACCGGGGTGGAGGGCTGCGGAGGCAGTTCCTGGGCAAGAGACGGCAGGACCGACGAGCTGATTGATGCAAGGCCTGAAAGAACGGCGGCCCAGACTAGCTTGTTCACAAACATTCTCTCGCTCCTTATCTGACGGGCTTCGCAGACCATGCTGGCTCGCTGAGACTCGAAAATTTGGCGCCCCGGGCCGGAGTTGAACCGACGACCTCTCGCTTAGGAGGCAAGCGCTCTATCCACTGAGCTACCGGGGCGTGCGGGAAAAATATTACCCGAGGACCGGTCCTTGCGGACCGGCCCCGGGATAGGCGAGCCGACGGGCCAGGCTGAATGCGTCCTAGAACGGCGCCTCAACCGGTGACGGTGTCATCGACCGGTCAACTGCCTGCGCAGCCTGTTCCACCTTGGTGGCTGCTGCGCTCACGAATTCAGTCGTCGCTTTCTCGGCCTTGCGGGACGCCGCGCCGACGCTGCGCGCTCCGCTGCGGATTGCCGACCGCGCTTCGCGCTTGACGACGCGCACCTTGCGCTTGGCCGAGCGCGCGACCCTGCGCACCTTGCGCTTGGCCCTGCGCAACGCCGCCTTGGCCTTTACGCGTGCGGACAGCTTGCGGACCTTGGCCCTGCGCTTCACGACGCGCGTCTTGCGAGCGATCTTGCGGCCGGCCGAGCGGCGTTTCCTTTCGACCTTGCGCCGCGCCTTTCGCGCGGGTCTCTTTCTGGCTGCCATCTGTATTCTCCCGGTAAGCGGTATGACGCTGCCTTCACGCTAGGCCTGCGGCAACACCCTGTCAACGCGGGAAAGAAGGGAAATTGGTGGAGCGGAAGGGGATCGAACCCTCGACCTCTGCATTGCGAACGCAGCGCTCTCCCAGCTGAGCTACCGCCCCACGAATGAGGGCGGGATTGTAGTGAGGCGCCGCCGGGGCAGCAAGCAAGCACCTGGCAGAGCCGGCAACGCCCGGTGCCGCAATCGTGTACCTTTGCCAGCCGATGAAAATCCGAGACGCGACGCAGGCCGACCTGTCGTTCATTGTCGCGGCCAACGCCGCACTTGCGACCGAGACGGAAGGGAAGACCCTTGACCCCGCGCTGCTGCGCCAGGGCGTGCAGGCCGTGCTCGCCGACCCGGCCCTGGGGCGCTACTACGTCGCCGAGGCCGGCGGGAGCGCGGTCGGCCAGCTCATGACCACCTTTGAGTGGAGCGACTGGCGCAATGGCCTTTTCCTCTGGATACAGTCGGTTTACGTGCTGCCGGCCCACCGGGGCGATGGCGTTTTCCGGGCGCTCTACGGTCACCTGGGCAACCTCGCCCGCGCCGACGCCCGCATCTGCGGGATCCGCCTGTACGTCGACCATGGAAACGAACGTGCCCAGGGCGTTTATGCCCGCATGGGCATGCACCGGTCCAATTACGGCGTCATGGAGACGGTCTTCCGCGGCCCCACGTCGTACGCCCAGACTTGACCATGCTGAAGCCTGGCGCGACGGCACCCGATTTTGCCCTGCCCGACCAGGATGGCCGCGAACGACGCCTGTCCGTTCTCCTGTCTGGCGGCCCGCTGATCCTTTACTTCTACCCGGCTGACTTCACCCCCGGTTGCACGAAAGAGGCCTGCGACCTCCGCGACCTGCATGCGCAGATTCTTGCCTCCGGCCTGACCGTGGTGGGCGTGAGTCCGCAGGCACCTGAGAGCCACCGCCGCTTTCGCGAAAAGTACGGCCTGCCCTTCACGCTGCTGTCGGACGAATCGAAGTCCGCGATCAAGGCCTATGGGGTGGATGGTCCCCTGGGATTTGGCGTACGGCGCGCCACGTTCCTGATTGACGGGGAGCAGCGGATCACGGACGCCGTGCTCGCCGACCTGCGGATCGCCCGCCACCAGGACTTCGTCGAGCGCGCGATCGCGCTCAGGGCAAGTCGAAGCGCGTCACTTCCGAGCGGCTGAAGCGCGGCACGGCGACGATGTAGAGGATGCCGTACTCGGTGTCGGACATCGGTCCGACGTCGACTCCCGAAAGCGCCTCGACAATCTCGGGCACCGTATCCGAGTGGCCGACGATCAGCACCCGGCCGCCGCGAAAGTCATGCAGCGCCCGCTTGGCCGCACCCGCGGGATCACTCGCCGGCACGACGATGACCGGAATTCCGAGGCGATTCGCGAGCGGGCGCACAGTGTCCTGCGTCCGTCGCAGTTCCGTCACGATGATCGCATCGAGCGACTGGCCCTTCGGCGCTCCGCCGAAATGCTTCGCGAGCTCGAGCGCCCGCGCCTCGCCCGCGGGCGCGAGCGGCGGATCCTTGTCATCCGGATTTGTCGTCAGCTTCTCGGCGTGGCGCATGACGAAGACAGTCGTCGTGGAAGCGGCGCTCACGAGCCAGAAGCCAAGCGCGATGACGAGGATGCCGGCCAGTGCGGCGATCCAGACAGGAGCCAGCAAGGGCCGGCGACGCAGGTCCGCGTATTCCTTGCGCATTCGCCCGATGATAGCGCGGCCGGCTCAGTTGCGCGCGAGCTGCTTGCCGAACGCGGCAATACCCTCGATCGTCTCGCGCACGTCATCCCAGACCGTCTGGTGCGACATGATGCAAAGGCGAAGCGAATAGATGCCGCGCAGGCGCGTGGATGAGATCATGGCGGTCCCCGACTCGATCACCCGCGCCTGGATCGACTCGTTCAGCTTCTCGATCCGGTCGCGCGTCCAGGTGGCGCCGGCCGGCCGGTAGCGAAAGCACAGTACGCCCAGCGACGGCGGGCTCAGGAGCTCGAGACCTTCGGTGTTCGTCACCAGGACGCCCGCCCGATCCGCGAATTCCATGGCGCGTTCGATGGCCTCGCGGAACCGGGCCAGCCCGAAAGTCTGGATGGACATCCACACCTTCAACGCGCGGAAGGAACGCGTGAGCTGGTATCCCCGATCCGCGAAATTCACGTGCTCAAGTCCGAGCTTCGTGTCCTGGAGGTAGTCGGGATTGACGCTGAATGCGCGCACGAGCGTCGCCACGTCGCGCACCAGGACGCAGCCCGCCTCGAACGGCTGGAACAGCCACTTGTGGGCATCGAGACTGATCGAGTCGGCGCGCTCAATGCCCTCGAGCAATCCGCTTGCCGCGCTCGCAGATCACGGCAAAGCCGCCATAGGCCGCGTCGACGTGCAGCCAGACCTTCTCGGTCTCGCAAAACGCCGCAATTTCCGGCAACGGATCGACCGCGCCGGTGTTCGTGGTGCCGGCGTTGGCGCAGACCGCGATGGGCGTGAAGCCATCCTGCCTCGCCTTTGCAACCGCCCGTGCGAGCGCGTCAGGCGGCAACCGGTAGTCCGCATCGCTCGGGATGACGATGATGCCGTCGCGCCGCACGCCGATGATGCGCGCCGCCCGCTCGACGGCCGAGTGGGTCTGGTCGCTCAGGAAGATCGCGGGCCGTTCCGGAGCACCCGCCTGCTCCCGGGCGGCGACCAGCGCGTCGAGGATCGCCGCCGAGCCGCCGGACGTGAAAAGCCCGCCGGCGGTATCCGGGAAGCCGACCCACTGCCGGATCCAGTCGATGACCACGAGCTCGAGCTGGCTCGGTCCGCCGGAGCCGAGCCAGGTGCCCTGGAACGTGTTGAACCCTGCGGCGAGGTAGTCGGCGATCACGCCCGGCCAGGTCGGCGCCGACGGCACGAATGCGAAGAAACGCGGATGGTCCACGCGCGCAGCGACGGGCAGCACGTCACGTACGGCGCGCTCGAGCACCGCGAGCGGGTCGCTGCCCGCTTCCGGCGCCGGCTCCCGCAGCAGCGGCTCGAGCACGGCGCGCGATGCCCCGCGCCAGGGTGCCTCGGTGCGCAGGCTTGCGACGCGGGCGACAATCAATTCCGTCGCGCGCTGCGCCAGTTCCCGCATGGCCTCGGCGGACATGCCGAGCCCGGCTGAATCAGTGTCGATCTTCTTGCTCATGGACTGACGACGAACGTGAAACTTGGACCCGTGAAATTCTGCACCGCGTACCGGCCGATTCAAAAAAAGAACCCCGGCTCTTGGCCGGGGTATTTCAGCAATCGCGATTGCGGTGCCTGTTTCTAACCGACAGGCAGTGCCTGCGGAACGAGGGTTACGGCAGTGCGGGGCAGAGCGACCGCCGGCAGGGAGCCGACAGCTAAGATAAGGCGTGTCATCGCCGACCGCGGCGACAGTCGCCTTCACGACATGCGCTGCGCCGCAAGCGACGGTCACCGTGCCGGAAACCGTCGGAATCGAGAAGTCGACCGGGTTGGCAACGTCGTTCACGTAATTGGCCACGACGATGCCGTCAACCTTGATCTGCGACTTGCGAGCGCCGACGCCCGGCGAGGTGAAGCTCGTCGCTCAGCTCGTACGTAGAGATCGCACCTTGCCTGACCGACGAGCTGAACTGAGATGGCAAACGCCCTGCAGGCTGATCGGATCGGCCTGTGACGCGACCGCATAGCTGCAAAGCACGACGCTGCCCGCGACCTGGAGTACGCGAGTACAAAGTTCCCTGTTGAACATGACGCCCCCTAGATGACTGGTTATGGAGATCTGGAATGGACCTGACGCCACCGGATGTGACCAGGCTGTGTTGAGCGCGAACGCCCGCATCAGTCTTTGAACAGGCGGTGATGTGCTCGTAGCACTCTAGCGACTTGGGCGCGGGGGCAGCAACCGGCCGTTGCATTGTCAAATGGCGGAGAGGGTGAGATTCGAACTCACGAGCCCCGTGAAGGGCTGCCGGTTTTCAAGACCGGTGCATTCAACCGCTCTGCCACCTCTCCTTCCGGCCGCGGCTTGCGGTAGGCGCGATTCTAGATCATCGCCTGCCTGCTCACGCGCGCGCCTTGAGCACGCCGGCGATTTTCATCGCGAATCCGCGGGCCCTCAGGGCGAGCCCGACCTGCAGGACGCCGTAGACGATCGCGAACGCGCCGATCAGCCACAGCACCGAAAGCGCCCCGGCGCCCGGCCGCGCGATGGCAAGCACTCCGAACGCGATGGACGCGAGGCCGCCCAGGATCAGCCAGAACTCACCCTCGATCTCCTGCCGGAGTCGAATCGCGGCGACGACCTGTAACACTCCCGTCACGATGGCCCAGATGGCGATGTAGAACAGGAGCGCGAGCGCCGTGAGCGCCGGATTGAAGACGGAGAGGAGCCCGATTCCGATTCCGCAGAGGCCGACGATCAGCAGCAGCCACCAGTGCTCATGCTGGTCCCGGCCGCCGATGGCCGTGACGATGTTTCCGATGCCGTCTGCGAGCACGAAGAGGCCGAAGACGGTGGCGAGCGTGACGAGGGACAGTCCCGGCTCGACGAACAGCACGATCCCGAACAGGACCCACAGCAACCCACGGATCAGCGTCATCCACCAGTACCGCGACAGGATCTTCGCAAACATGTCCGCCTCCCCCTGCGATTGATCGGGCCGAATCGCGGCAATTGTCCCTGTGGGCGCAGGCCCCGGCCATGGGCCCAAAGCCCTACGTCCCATGAATTTGCCAATCGGCCCTATAATCGGGTCGTCGCCCGATGATCGGGCAGGAGGCCCGCCGCATGGAACGCAATCCCGTCATCGTTGCAGGACAGGTCGAAGCACGCGAATCCCCGCTTGCGACCCACAAGGTCCTGCGGAACACCTATCTCCTGCTGGCGGCGACGCTCGGCTTCAGCGCCGCAATCGCGGCGGTCGCCTATGCGTTCAACCTGCCCTACCTGGGGCCGTGGATCACGATCGGCGGTTACTTCGCCCTGCTCTTTGCGGTTCGCAAGACAGCGGACAGCGCCTGGGGCCTGCTGTGGGTATTCGCGCTGACCGGTTTTCTCGGCTATTCGCTGGGGCCGATCATCAGCATGTACGTTCGGGCGCTCCCGAACGGCCATTCGATCGTCATGTCGGCCTTCGGCATCACGGCCCTCGCCTTCCTCGGGCTCTCGGCTTACGCGATCAAGAGCGGGCGGCGCTTCTCGTTCATGGGCGGCTTCCTGACAGTGGGGATCCTCACGGCCTTCCTGCTGGGCCTTGTCGCCATCTTCTTCTCGATGCCGATGCTGTCGCTTGCCGTATCGGGCATGTTCGTGCTGCTGATGTCGGGCCTCATCCTGTACCAGACGGGCGAGATCCTGCACGGCGGCGAGACGAACTACATTCACGCCACCGTGACGCTCTACATCAGCCTCTACAACATGTTCCTGAGCCTGCTGCAGCTGCTCGGCGCAGGCAGCAATCGCTGATCAGGCCGGCTTGAGGCGGTCGATGCCGCCCAGGTAGGACCGCAGTACGCCCGGCACGACGACGCTGCCATCGGCCTGCTGGCCGTTCTCGAGCACCGCAACGAGCGCGCGGCCGACCGCGACACCCGAGCCGTTCAGCGTGTGCACCGGTTCCGGCTTCCCGGTCTCCGGATTTCGCCAGCGCGCCTGCATGCGCCGCGCCTGGAACGCCTCGCAATTGCTGCATGAAGAGATTTCCCGGTAGGCGCCCTGCCCGGGCAGCCAGACCTCGAGGTCGTAGGTCTTGGCGCTCGCAAAGCCGACGTCGCCCGAGCACAGCGCCATCACGCGGTACGGCAGCTCGAGCCGCTCGAGCACCTGCGCGGCATGGCTCGTGAGCGCCTCGAGCGCCGCGTACGACTCCGACGGCCGGACGACCTGCACCAGCTCCACCTTGTCGAACTGGTGCTGGCGGATGAGGCCGCGCGTGTCCTTGCCGTAAGAGCCCGCCTCGGAGCGAAAGCAGGGCGTGTGCGCGACCAGCTTCATCGGGAGCTCGTCCGGGTCGAAGATGCGATCGCCCGCGAGGTTCGTGAGCGGGACCTCCGCTGTCGGGATCAGGAACAGTTCGCTCTCCGCCGCCTCGCGCGCAAGCTTGAAAAGGTCCAGCTCGAACTTCGGCAACTGGCCGGTGCCCGTCAGCGTCTTGCGTGTCACGAGATAGGGAACCCAGGCTTCGCGATAGCCATGCTCGCGCTGGTGCAGGTCGAGCATGAACTGTGCAAGGGCACGATGCAGGCTCGCCACCGGCCCCGTGAGAACCGCGAACCGGGCGCCGGATATCCGGCTGGCCCCGGCCGGGTCGAGACCGCCGAGCCCTTCTGCGATGGCGACGTGGTCAGCCGCTTCGAAATCGAGCTTTCGCGGTTCGCCATGCCGGCGGACTTCCACGTTCGCGCTCGCATCACGGCCGGAGGGCACGCTGTCGTGCAGGAGGTTCGGCAGGTCAAGCAACAGCCGGTCGAGATCGGCCTGAAGTCCCGCAAGCTCCTGTTCCGCCTTCGTCAGCCGGGCACCGAGCGACTCCACTTCTGCCAGCAGTGGCGCGACATCCTGGCCCTGCGCCTTGGCATGGCCGATCGCTTTCGAGCGCGTATTGCGTTCATTGCGCAGCGCGTCGACGGCGACCTGTGCGTCCTTGCGGCGTGCCTCGAGCGCCGTGAATTGCGCGAGATCGAGCGCGAAACCCCGCCGTGCCAGGTTTGCCGAGACGCCCTGCGGATCGGTTCGAAGCTGCCGGATGTCAAGCATGTCCGTCTTTCCATTCCGTGGTTTCCCGCGCCCGCGCCGTCGCGCCCTCGCGGATGCGCTCGAGGGTCTCCCGCAATTTCATTTCGAGCCCGCGGGGAACCGGCTCGTAGTACGAGCGGGGTTCCATCGTATCCGGGAAATGCGTCTGGCCCGGCGCGAGCGCGTCCGGTTCGTCGTGCGCATAGCGATAGCCCTTGCCGTAGCCGAGTTCCTTCATGAGCCGCGTGGGGGCGTTTCGCAGGTGGAGCGGAACCTCGAGGGTACCCTGCGCCTTCGCGTCCTCCATCGCGGCCCCGAACGCCGAGTAGACCGCGTTGCTCTTTGGCGCAAGCGCGAGGAAGAGGCAGGCCTGGGCGAGCGCGAGTTCGCCCTCGGGACTCCCGAGACGGTCATAGCTGTCCCAGGCAGCGAGCACGAGCGTCAGCGCGCGCGGATCCGCGTTGCCGATGTCCTCGCTCGCCATGCGCAGGAGCCGGCGCGCGACGAAGCCCGGATCGCAGCCGCCGTCGAGCATGCGGCAGAGCCAGTAGAGCGCAGCGTCCGCGTCGCTGTCGCGCACCGACTTGTGCAGCGCCGAAATCTGGTCGTAGAAAAGCTCGCCGCGCTTGTCGAATCGGCGATGCCCGCCCGCGGTCGCCTCCCGCACGATGTCCTGCGTCAGGACCCTGCCTGCCGGTGAATCCGCTGCGAGATCGGCGGCGACTTCGAGCAGGTTGAGTGCACGCCGCGCGTCGCCGTCCGCCGCGTCGGCGAGAAGGTCGAGCGTGCCGGGCGCGGCCTGGATCTGGCTTGCGCCGAGGCCGCGCTCGGAGTCGGCCAGCGCACGCGCGATGAGAGTCGCAAGTTCCGCCGTCGTGAGCGCCTTCAGGAGGTAGACGCGGGCACGCGAGAGCAGCGCCGAGTTCAGCTCGAACGACGGATTTTCCGTCGTCGCGCCGATGAACAAGAGCGTCCCGTCCTCGACGAACGGCAGGAACGTGTCCTGCTGCGCCTTGTTGAATCGATGCACCTCATCGAGAAACAGCACGGTCGGTGCGCCGCCCGCCCGGCGCGAATCCCTGGCTTCGTCCACGGCTTCGCGGATGTCCTTGACCCCGGCGACGACGGCCGACAGCGCGATGAAATGCGCCTTGCAGGCTTTCGCGGCGAGCCGCGCGAGCGTCGTCTTGCCGCTGCCCGGCGGGCCCCAGAGCACCATCGAATGCGCAACGCCGTCCGTCAGCAGCCGGTGAAGCGGACGCCCCGGCGCAAGCAGGTGGGACTGGCCCGTGAACTCCGCCAGCGACTGCGGCCGCATGCGATCCGCGAGCGGCCGGTAACCCGACGGCGGCGCATCCATTGGCAATTCGGCTTGCTTTCGCATCTCGGGCGGATTCTATCCGCTCGCGGGTGAAGTCAGGACCTGCGCTTCCCCTGCAGCCAGGCCGCCGCGCGCAGCCCCCAGCCCGCCCGTCCCTGGCCGGCGACGAGCCAGGCGGTCAGGATCCCGGTGACGTTGGCGGCGAGGTCGCCCCATTCGGCCATGCGATGCTCGGTAAATAGCGCTTGTGCAATCTCGAGCGCCGCGCCGAGCAGGAAACAGCGCAGCAGCGTGCGCCACAGCCGATCGGGTGACGTGATCCCGGATCCCAGCAGGGCGAGCGACAGGTACGCGAGGTAATGCCCGACCTTGTCCGGCAGGATTTCGTTCGGCACGGGCGGCTGCGGCGACAGACTCGCGTAAACGATGAATGCGGCAAGCCCGAGGACCGCCCCGATCCAGAGGCGGCGGAACGCCGTCTGCGTCAACCCCCGCCCTCCGGCGCGCGGCCGACCACGTCGACGCCGGGCGGCGGCGTGAAGCTGAAGGTGGACGACGTCGAGCCGCGGATTGCGCTCGATGTGCTCGAACTCGAGCCGCATCGTCTGGCCGAGACGGTCAACCATCACCATGCGCCGCAGCTCGCCTGCCCGCGATGCCGACCGACAGCTCGCGGAAGTCGCTGTCCGCGCCTTTCGGCGTGAGCCGGCTCCACAGGAGTCCGTCGGCCTCGCCGCCGTCCGCGATCTTGAATTCGGCGCCGAGATCGGTCTTGCCGGAGAAGAGCAGCGCCGGCGTCCCGGAGAGCGAATCCGCGGCCGGTCGAATGGTGACCTGCGCGAGGTCGACGTCGTAGAGCCAGACGGTGGTGCCGTCGGAAACGATGAGCTGCGCCGGCACGCGGTAGTCCCAGCGGAACCTGCCCGGTCGCGCAAGCGCGACGGTGCCCTCGGCGGACTCGGTTTGCGTGCCCTTGCGCGTCGGTCACGGTCTGGTGAAAACCGGCGCGCAGGCTAGTCAGTCCCTTGAGCGCGGCCTCGAGTCGTTCGGCGGCACGCGCATCGGCAGCCGCATCCGCGCCGGCGAGTCCCGGCAGGAGCACCGCCAGAAGTGCGATCCGAGGCGAATCGCATCACTCTTCCGGCGGGGGCGGCGCCAGCACTTCGCGGCTGCCGTTCGACTGCAGGGAACCGACGAGGCCGGCGGCCTCCATGGACTCGACCAGCCGCGCGGCGCGGTTGTAACCGATCTTGAGGCGTCGCTGCACGCCCGACACGGACGCGCGGCGCGACTCGGTGACGATGCGCACGGCCTCGTCGTAGAGCGGGTCCTGCTCGCCCTCCGCCCCGCCTTCGCCGCCTTCGCCCGGCTCGTCCGGCAGGCCCGGGATGCTTTCCTGCGGGCCGGTGAGCACTTCCTCGACGTACACCGGCGCGCTGCCGCCCTTCAGCGATTCCACGACTGCGTGCACCTCGCGGTCCGACACGAAGGCGCCGTGAACTCGATCGGGCGTCGATGTTCCCGGCGGCTGGTAGAGCATGTCGCCGTGGCCAAGGAGAGACTCCGCGCCGTTCTGGTCGAGGATCGTGCGCGAGTCCACCTTCGCGGACACCTGGAACGCGATGCGCGCCGGGATGTTCGCCTTGATGAGGCCGGTGATGACGTCCACCGACGGGCGCTGCGTCGCGAGCACGAGATGGATGCCCGAGGCGCGCGCCTTCTGCGCAAGCCGCGCGATGAGTTCCTCGACCTTCTTGCCGACGATCAGCATGAGGTCGGCGAGCTCGTCGATCACGACGACGATGAATGGCAACGGCTGCAGCGCCGGCACGTCGCCCTCGAACTTGCCGTGCGCGCGGAGCCGCGCAATGAGCGGATCCGGGATCGACTGCCCCGCCTCCTGCGCGTCCCGGACCTTCCGGTTGAGGCCCGCGAGGTTGCGGACGCCGAGCTCCTTCATGAGGTGGTAACGCCGGTCCATCTCGGCAACGCACCAGCGCAGCGCATTGGCCGCGTGCTTCATGTCGGTCACGACCGGCGCGAGCAGGTGCGGAATGCCTTCATAGACCGAGAGCTCGAGCATCTTCGGGTCGATCAGGATGAGGCGCACGTGCTCAGCCGAGCTCTTGTAGAGCAGCGAGAGAACCATGGCGTTGATCGCGACCGACTTGCCGGAGCCGGTCGTGCCGGCGATCAGGAGGTGCGGCATCTTGCCGAGGTCCGCGACGATCGGGTTGCCGCCGATGTCCTTGCCGAGCGCAAGCGCGAGCGGTGAGGCCAGCTCGTCGTAGGCGCGCGAACGCAGGATCTCGCCGAGCGTCACGAGTTCGCGCGACTCGTTCGGGATCTCGAGGCCGACCACGGCCTTGCCGGGGATCACCTCGACGACGCGCACGCTGATCGCCGAGAGTGCGCGCGCGAGGTCCTTCGCCAGCGCGCTGATCTGGCTGACCTTGACGCCAGGCGCCGGCTTCAG
Source organism: uncultured Gammaproteobacteria bacterium (assembly GCA_963747035.1). Classification (GTDB taxonomy): domain Bacteria; phylum Pseudomonadota; class Gammaproteobacteria; order Steroidobacterales; family Steroidobacteraceae; genus SCUD01. Next base: position 215,462 of record CAVVDL010000034.1, on the reverse strand, counting down.
CTCGAAGCGCGTGACCACCGGGCCGGGCTGGACCGCGACGACTTCGACGTCGATCCCGAAGTCCTTGAGCTTGATCTCGACGAGGCGGGAGATCGCGTCGAGCGCCTCGGGCGAATACGTGCTTCCCGCGCGGCGGCGGCTCGTCGAGGAGCTTGAGTTCCGGCAGGTCGCGCGACGGCGGCCGGGCGAAAAGCTGGACCTGCTTTTCCTTCTCGACGCGCTTGCTGGGTTCGGGAACCGGCGGCGCCGCCATTTCGATGCGCGGCGGCGTGCGTTTCTCCGCCTTCTTCTGGATTTCGCGCACGACCGTCTCGCGCGCCTCGCGCGATTCCCGTCCGACGGCCTGGTCGCGCGAGACCGCGAGGCGCGCCCGCACCCACGCGGCAGCCTTGAGGATGCCGTGGCCGAGCCAGTCCATCACCGTGAGCCAGGAGATGCCCGTGTAGAGCTGCACGCTGACGAACCAGAGCGACAGCAGCACGAGCGTTGCGCCGAGCAGCGACGCGAACTGGGCGAGGCCCTCGCCGATCAGCTTGCCGAGGATCCCGCCCGCACCCGCCTCCGCCGGCAGCACGCCGGCCGAGAAATGCAGCGCCGCAAGGCCGCAGCTCGTCGCAAGCGCGGCGACGAGGCCCGTCACGCGAAGCGCAATCGTCGAACGTCCGTGGCCCTTCTCGCCCGGCACGCGCTTGAGACCCGCCCAGGCGCTGTAGGCGATCGCGACAGGAAACAGGAAAGCAGGCCAGCCAAAGAGCATGAACAGCGCGCCCGCGAGATAGGCGCCGAACAGGCCGATCAGGTTGCCGACCTGGCCGGGCTCGCCCGTGTAGCTGAAGCTCGGATCGAGGGGATCGAAGCTTGCGAGCGCGATGAAGAGTACGAGCGCAAGCGCAGCGAGCAGCCAGAAGATCGCCTCGCGCAGCGCGCGCGCGAAAACGGGATCGAGTTTTGCGTCAGTGCCGATGGCCTCGGCTGCGGTTTTGGCCACGGCTCAGAATCCCGGTAAGGAATGCTTCATAAGCGGTTGATTATAAGAGCGTTGCAAATCGGGCAGCAAGCACCCATGCTCGGTTGCCTGCAAGCGCGGGACGCGCGCTTTTGCAAGGGCCACTATACACATGACGACGCCTCGCCACTCGCGCCTCATCATCCTCGGCTCCGGTCCCGCCGGCTATTCCGCGGCCGTGTACGCCGCGCGCGCGAATCGAAAGCCGCTCCTGATCGCGGGCCTGCAGCCGGGCGGGCAGCTCATGACGACGACGGAAGTCGACAACTGGCCGGGCGACGTCGAGGGCTTGCTGGGTCCTGACCTGATGGAGCGCATGCGCCGCCACGCCGAGCGTTTCGGCGTCGAGATCGCCTCGGACCAGGTCACGCGCGTGGACCTTGGCAAGCGGCCGTTTCACCTCGTCGCCGAGGACGGCGAATACACCTGCGATGCGCTCATCATTGCGACCGGTGCCTCCGCGCGCTACCTCGGCCTCGATTCCGAGACCGCATTCCGCGGCCGCGGTGTCTCGGCCTGCGCCACCTGCGATGGATTCTTCTACCGCAACCACCGGGTCGCGGTCGTCGGTGGCGGCAATACGGCGGTCGAGGAAGCGATCTACCTGACCAATATCGCCTCGCACGTCACGCTCGTGCACCGCCGCGACAAGCTGCGCGCCGAGGCGATCCTGCAGGACCGGCTGCGCGTGCTCGGGGCCCAGGGCAAGGTATCGCTCGTCTGGGACCACGAAGTCGGCGAGGTCCTTGGGCAACGCGCAGGGTGTGACGGGCGTCCGCCTGCGCTCGACGAAGGACCAGTCGTCACGGGACCTCGACGTCACCGGGCTCTTCGTCGCAATCGGACACACGCCGAATACCGAACTCTTCCAGGGCCAGCTCGACATGAAGGACGGTTACATCGTCGTGAAGTCCGGCATCGCGGGCGATGCGACGGCAACCAGCGTTCCCGGTGTCTTCGCCGCGGGCGACGTCGCGGACCACGTGTATCGACAGGCGGTCACTTCCGCAGGCACCGGCTGCATGGCGGCGCTCGACGCGGATCGCTACCTCGAGCGGGCCGCCGCCGGCTGATCCTGCATGGATGTGCGCATCGCACGCTCGCTCGCCGGCGTGGATGCGGCCGAATGGAACGCGCTGCCGGGCGCCGGCCTGCCGTTCCTGCGCCACGAATTCCTGCTCGCCCTCGAGGAATCCGGCTGCGCGACGCCGGCAACCGGCTGGGATGCGCGGCATATCCTGCTTTTCGATCGCGAGGGCCGGCTGCGCGCGGCGCTGCCGCTCTACCTCAAGTCGCACTCCTGGGGCGAGTTCGTCTTCGATTTCGCCTGGGCCGAGGCGTATCACCGCGCCGGGCTCCACTATTACCCGCGGCTCGTGGCAGCGGTCCCCTTCACGCCGGCGACCGGCCCGCGTTTTCTCGCGGCGGACAACGCCGACCGCGTTCGACTGCTGGCCGGCGCCCGCGCGCTGCTGAATGAATGCAACGCCTCGTCCCTGCATGTCCTGTTTCCGGCGGAGAGCGACCGCGAGTTCCTCGTCGGCGCCGGGTTGATGCCGCGACTCGACTGCCAGTTCCAGTGGCGGAACGACGGCTATGGTTCGTTCGACGATTTTCTCGCGGGCTTCACGGCGGAGAAACGCAAGAAGCTGAAGCGCGAGCGGCGCCGCATCGCGGAGGCCGGCATCGAGTGCCGCACCGTCACCGGGCAGGCGCTCGACGAGGCGATGATGGATGTCGCGTATCGCCTGCACGCGATCACCTTCGCGCGTTACGGGCATGCGCCCTACCTCAACCGGGATTTTTTCGCACGCATTGCCCGCTCCATGCCGGATGCCATCGTGATTGAGCTCGCCGAACTCGAGGGCGAGCCGGTTGCCTGCTCGATTTCGCTGCGCAGTCGCGACACGCTGTACGGCCGCTACTGGGGCGCGAGCGGCGATTTCCACAGCCTCCACTTCGAGCTCTGCTACTACCGCGGCATCGAATACTGCATCCGCGAGGGCCTTGCCCGGTTCGAGCCCGGCACCCAGGGCGAGCACAAGCTCCTGCGCGGCTTCCTGCCGACGCCGGTCTGGTCGATGCACGAGATCGCGGACGAGCGCTTCTCCGCCGCCATCGGGGACTGGCTCGAGCGCGAGCGCGATGTGCGTCGTGCCTGGCTCGATGAGGCAGCCGGGCACCTGCCCTTCCGGCGCGCCGATATCCCGGCTAGGCTCGATCCCGATGTCCGGGATCGCGTGGCTCCAGAAGACTGACCCGCCGACGGCCCTGCCGCCGACGTCGCGCGCGCTCGTGGAGCCGAACGGCCTCCTCGCCGTCGGGGGCGCCCTTACGCCGGAGTGGCTGATCCACGCCTATCGCCATGGCGTGTTCCCCTGGTACTCCGCCGAACAGCCGATCCTCTGGTGGGCGCCGGATCCGCGCGCCGTGCTGCTGCCGTCAGAGTTCAGGGCCTCGCGCAGCCTCACCCGTTCGATCGCAAAACGCGGCTACGAGACGCGGATCAATACGGCGTTCCAGGAGGTGATCGAGGCCTGCGCGGGGCCGCGCCGCGGCCTTCCGGGCACCTGGATCACGCGCGAGATGCACGATGCCTATGTGCTGCTGCACCGGCGCGGGCTCGCGCATTCGATCGAGACCTGGCACGAGGGCCGCCTGGTCGGCGGGCTCTACGGCGTTGCGCTGGGCCGCGTGTTCTTCGGCGAATCGATGTTTACGCGCGAAACCGACGCCTCGAAGGTGGCGCTCGCGCGGCTCGTCTCGGAATGCCTTGCGCGCAACGTGCCCCTGATCGATTGCCAGATGGCGAGCCCGCATCTCGCGAGCCTCGGCAGCCGCAGCATCCCGCGCTGGGACTTCGAGGCGCGCCTCGCCGAGCTGATCAATTCGCGCGTGCCCGTGTGGCGCGGATGAAACATGCGATTGCGCGCAGGATGCGCCTGCGGCACAATCCGCGCGGTTTCTGCTACAGCACCGGGGCGCGATGGCAAAGGAAGAGGCAATCCAGATGGATGGCGAGGTCGTCGAGACCCTGCCCAATACGACCTTTCGGGTGCGCCTCCAGAATGACCACGTCGTGACCGCCCACATCTCGGGCAAGATGCGCAAGCACTACATCCGGATCCTGACCGGCGATACGGTCACCGTCGAGCTGACGCCCTACGACCTCACCAAGGGCCGCATCATCTACCGGGCGCGCTGAAAACGAAGGGGACAGTCCCCTTCGATACTTATTCCTGACTGAGCAGTTCCGGCGCCTTGGCGGGCCGGATGTCGAGTGCGAGCGACTCCCCGCCCGGCGCGAGGAAGACCCGAACGCTTCCGCCGCCTGCCAGGCGCCCGAACAGGAGCTCCTCGGCGAGCGGCCGCTTGATGTGCTCCTGCAGCACGCGCGCCATCGGGCGCGCCCCCATCTTCGGGTCGTAACCTCTCGCCGCAATCCAGTGGCGCGCGTCGTCATCGACGGAGAGCGCAACGCCCTTCTGCTCGAGCTGGGCCTCGACCTCGATCACGAGCTTTTCCACGACGCGCTCGATCGTCGGCCCATCGAGCGGCGCGAACTGGATGATCGCGTCGATGCGATTGCGGAACTCCGGGGAGAAGATGCGGCGCACCGCTTCCATGCCGTCGGTCGCGTGATCCTGCTGCGTGAAGCCGATGCTCGCGCGGCTCATCTCCGCGGCGCCGGCATTCGTCGTCATGACGATGATGACGTGGCGGAAGTCCGCCTTGCGGCCGTTGTTGTCCGTCAGCGTGCCGTGGTCCATGACCTGCAGGAGCAGGTTGAACACGTCCGGGTGCGCCTTCTCGATCTCGTCGAGCAGCAGCACGCAGTGCGGCTGCTTGGCGATCGCCTCGGTGAGCAGGCCGCCCTGGTCGAATCCGACGTAACCGGGCGGCGCGCCGATCAGGCGCGAGACCGTGTGCCGTTCCATGTATTCGGACATGTCGAAGCGCAGGAACTCGACGCCGAGCGCGATCGCGAGCTGCCGCGTCACCTCGGTCTTGCCGACGCCCGTCGGGCCGGCAAACAGGAAGCTGCCGACGGGGTGGCGCTCGTCGCCGAGCCCGGCGCGCGCCATCTTGATGGCCGCGGAGAGCGCGTCGATCGCGGCGTCCTGCCCGAAAATCACGAGCTTCAGGTTCCGCTGCAGGTTCGCGAGGACCTCGCGGTCCGACGTCGAGACGTTCTTGGCCGGGATGCGTGCGATGCGCGCGACCACCGCCTCGATGTGGGCGACCGTCACCGTGGCTTCACGCTCCGCAGCCGGTTTCAGGCGCAAGGAGGCGCCTGCCTCGTCCACGACATCGATCGCCTTGTCCGGCAGGTGGCGGTCGTTGATGTGGCGCTCGGCGAGCTCCGCAGCCGCGATCAGCGCATCGTCCGCGTACGTGATGCCGTGGTGTTCCTCGAAGCGCGACTTGAGGCCGCGCAGGATGTCGATCGTCTCGGCGACCGAGGGCTCCACCACGTCGATCTTCTGGAAGCGCCGCGCGAGCGCGTGGTCCTTCTCGAAGATGCCGCGGTATTCCTGGTAGGTCGTCGAGCCGATGCAGCGCAACTCGCCGTTCGCCAGCAGCGGCTTGATCAGGTTCGACGCGTCCATCACGCCGCCCGAGGCTGCGCCCGCGCCGATCACGGTGTGGATCTCGTCGATGAACAGGATCGCGCCCGGCTTCTTCTTGAGCTCGCCGACGACGCCCTTGAGCCGCTTCTCGAAGTCGCCGCGGTACTTCGTGCCCGCGATCAGGGCGCCCATGTCGAGCGCATAGATCGTGCAATCGGCGAGCACGTCGGGGACCTTCTTTTCGACCACGAGGCGCGCGAGGCCCTCGGCGATCGCGGTCTTGCCGACCCCGGCCTCGCCGACGTAGAGCGGGTTGTTCTTGCGGCGGCGGCAGAGGATCTCGATCGTGCGCTGCACCTCGAGCTGGCGGCCGATCAGGGGATCCACGCGCCCGGCGACCGCCTGCGCATTGAGATTGACCGTGTATTTCTCGAGCGCACCGGCCGTGCCGTCCTCGGCCTCGCGTTCGCCCGCACCGCCCTCTTCGCGCGCGTTTTCGCGGCCTTCGCCGGATGACGGGAGGCCGTGCGAGATGAAATTGACGATGTCGAGGCGCGTCACGTCCTGCAGCGACAGCAGGTACGCCGCGTGCGACTGCTTCTCGCTGAAGATCGCGACCAGCACGTTTGCGACCGTGACTTCCTTCTTGCCGCTCGACTGCACGTTGAAGACAGCGCGCTGCAGCACGCGCTGGAAGCCGAGCGTCGGCTGCACCTCGCGGTCATCCTCGGCGGCGAGCGCGGGCGTCGTCTCGTCGATGAATTTCTGGAGCTCGACCTGCAGGCGCGCGAGGTCGGCGCCGCAGGCCTTCAGGATCTCGCGCACGCGCGGCGCGTCGAGGATGGACAGGAGCAGGTGCTCCACCGTCATGTACTCGTGGCGCGCGTCGCGGGCCTTCTGGTAGGCCTCGTTCAGGCAGTATTCGAGCTCACTCGAAAGCACTCAGGTCTCCTCCATCGTGCACAGCAGCGGATGCTGGTGTTGCCGTGAGTAAGTCATGACTTGCGCAACCTTCGTCTCCGCGATCTCGAACGTGAACACGCCGCAGACGCCCTTGCCCTTCGTATGGACCTCGAGCATCACGCGGGTCGCGCGCAGGCGGTCGAGGCTGAAGATCCGCTCGAGCACGTCAACCACGAATTCCATCGGCGTGTAATCGTCATTCAGCAGCACCACCTGATACAGGGGCGGCTTGCGCAGCTTTGGCTGCGCCTCCTCGACCACGAGGTCGAGACCGCCTTGCCCAATCTCCCGATCCTTGTCCTTCGCCACCGCTTTCAGCCCGTCCTTCGCCTTCGCCTCATTTATAGGGTCCGATTGCCGCCCGCACAAGTGACGGGTCCGTCATTCGCCAAATGGCGACACCAATTGCGAGCCCAGTATGAGAAGTGTCGCACAAGTGCCCGCCGTTACTTCGATTTCGGGCCGCTTTCCGCCTTGTGGGTGCGCGCCGGCAACCCGTATCATGTCTCGGGTTCCCCCCCGTATTCGCGGACCAGACCGGATGCAGCTAGTCGACCGAATCGTCGCGCCATGGCGCCGCCCGGAAGGCGGCGCACGGGGCCTCGCGGCCGCGGCACCCTCGATCGTCACGGTCGTCCTCGCAGTCGCCATCGCCGCCCAGCTCGCCGCCCTCGCGTGGCGGGCCCTCGGTTCCGCAGACGACGGCTCAGGCGGGCCTGCGCCCGACATCGCACCGCCGGCGCCCGCCGTGGACCTCGCGGCCATCGTCAACGCGCACTTGTTCGGCGTTGCGCGCGAATCGGGCGACCCCAACGACGCGCCGGCGACCACGGCGAACCTCACGCTTGCAGGCACCCTCGCGGGCCGCGAACCCGAGCACGGCTGGGCGATCATCGGGGCGAGCGGACAGTCCACGCGCGTCTACGCGACCGGCGCGGCACTTCCCGGCGGCGCGAAGCTCTTTGCCGTCTATACCGACCGCGTGATCCTCGACCGGAATGGCGCGCGCGAATCGCTGCTCCTGCCGCGTCTCGCCGGTGGCGCGGGCGGAGTCATGCCGCGGTCGGTGGCGAACAATTCGGCCGAGGAGGCTCCGAATGCCTCGCTCGCCGACAGCGTGAGACAGCTGCTCGTCCAGAACCCGCAGGCGACCGGCGACCTGCTGCGGCCGCAGCCGTATTTCATGGGCGGGTCGCTGCGCGGCTATCGCGTCTATCCCGGTCGCAACCGCGCGCAGTTTGCGAGCCTGGGCCTGCAGCCCGGCGACCTCGTCATGGCCGTGAATGGCACGGCCCTCGACGACCCGAATCGCGGCCTCGAAATCCTGCGCGGCATCGGGCAGGGCGGCGCGGTCACATTGACCGTCGAGCGCGGCGGCCAGCAACAGCAGATCACCGTCGATCCGTCCTCCGTCGTCCAGCAGATGCAGGCCCAGCCAGCCCCCGCGCCCGCCCCCGAGGCGGAGGACGCGACTGAGGAGGCTGACGAGGTGACGGAATGAGGACCGGCGAGAGAGGAACGACTCCATGAAGCCCATCATCCGCCTGGCCGCCCTCCTCGCCTGCGCACTGCCGCTCGCCGCCGCCGGGCAGCAGGGCGCGCAGATCACGCCCAACTACAAGGACGCCGACATCGGGCAGGTGATCGAGGCCGTGAGCCAGGTCACGGGCAAGAATTTCATCGTCGATCCGCGCGTGCGCGCGCAGGTGACGATGCTCTCGAATACGCCGATGAGCCCGGATGCCTTCTACCAGGCTTTCCTTGCGATCCTGCAGGTATACGACTTTGTCGCCGTGCCTTCGGGCAACGTGATCAAGATCCTGCCGGCAGGCAATGCGCGCCAGGTGCCGGCCAACGACCTGCCGGACCGCGTCAGCGCGACCTCCGACGAGATCGTGACGCAGGTGATGCAGGTGCGGAACGTCTCCGCCGGGCAGCTGGTGCCCGATCCTGCGGCCGATGATGCCGCAGGCGGCCCACCTCGCGGCCTACCCGTCCGCCAACATGCTGATCATCTCGGACCGCGCGGCGAACGTGAACCGCATCATGCGCATCGTCCAGCGCATCGACCGCAGCGGCGACGGCGATATCGAGGTCATCCGGCTCGAACACGCCTCGGCGACCGAGATCGTGCGCGTCATCAACACGCTCGCCGGCGCGCAGGGCGCGGACGCCGCGGGCGGCGCGCGCATCGTCGCCGACGAGCGCACGAACAGCGTGCTCGTGAGCGGCGAGCAGTCGCAGCGCCTGCGCTTTCGCACGCTCGTCGCGCACCTCGACACGCCGCTCGAAGCGGGCGGCGACACGCAGGTGCGCTACCTGCGCTATGCGGATGCCGAGAAACTGGCGGCCAAGCTCAAGGAGCAGACCGGCGCAGTCGTAGCCCAGGCCGGCGGGGCGCCTGCGGCACAGGCCCAGGCGGCCGGTGGCGTCGACAAGTCAATCACGATCTGGGCGGACCCGGACAACAATGCACTCGTGATGACCGCTCCCCCGAAGGCAATGCGCTCGCTCATGTCTGTGGTGGACCAGCTCGATGTTCGCCGCGCCCAGGTCATCATCGAGGCCATGCTGGTCGAGGTGTCGAACGATGCCTCGCGCGACCTCGGCGTGAACTGGATCGTGGACGGCTCCGGCGACAACTTCCTGGTCGGACTCTTCAATACGCCGGTCGCGGGCGTCAGCATCGCGGACATCGCTCGTGGGATCAAGGATCCTTCGTCGGTCACTTCCGCACCGGGCGGCTTCACCGTGGGCGGCGGCCGCAACCAGAGCAGCGGCACGAACTTCGCCGCGATCCTGCGCGCGCTCGCCAGCAACGGCGACACCAACGTCGTCTCCATGCCCTCGGTCATCACGCTCGACAACGAGGAGGCCCAGATCAAGGTCGCGCAGGAAGTGCCGTTCCTGACCGGCCAGTTCACGAATACCGGCACGGCAGGCGGCGCGGTCAACCCGTTCCAGACCATCGAGCGCAAGGAAGTCGGCAACATCCTGAAGATCACGCCGCAGATCACGGACGAAAACACCATCCTCCTCAAGATCGAGCAGGAAGCTTCGGGCATCGCAGCCCCCGCATCCCAGGTCTCCACCACCGACCTCGTGACCAACAAGCGCACGATCTCGACCCGCGTGCTGGTGGACGACGGCGGCATGCTCGTGCTCGGCGGCCTGATCGAGGACCGCCTGACCGAAAGCGAGAGCCGCGTGCCGGTGCTCGGCAAGATCCCGTTCATCGGCGGCCTCTTCCGCGTGCGCAACACCCAGAAGACGAAGACGAACCTCATGGTCTTCATACGCCCGCGCGTGCTGCGGACCCCGGAACAGGCGGCATTCGAAACGAACGCGAAGTACAACTACCTGCGCGACATGCAGCTCAATCGCAACGATGGCAAGGTGAAGATGATGCCGGGCGCGACGCAGCCGACGCTGCCGCCGCTCGTCGGCCCGACCCAGACGACCCCGCCGCCGCCGCAGGGCCCGCCAGGACCCCGCCGTCGAGGGGCCGCCGCAACCGGCCCCGCCTGCCGCGGTCGAGCCGGCGCCCGCCGCCCCGCCGCCGTGACGATCCATGGTCCGATGATCGCGGGCATGCCGCCGAAGCCGATCGCGCCCGTCGGGCGCTTGCCGTTCGCGTTCGCGAAGCGGCACGGCGTGCTCGTGCGCGGCGTCGTCGACGGCAAGGCCCAGGTCGTCTATCGCGAAGGCGCGCAGCCCTCGGCGGTCGCGGAGCTGCGCCGCTTCCTCGGCATTCCGCTCGTGATCGAGCGTGTCGCGGAGCCGGCATTCGACGAACTGCTGCGCAAGGCCTACGAGGGCGGCAGCGGCGAGGCGGGCCAGATCGTCGAAGGAATAGAGGGTGAAACGGATCTCGCCGGATTGGCCGAGGGCCTGCCGGAGCCGTCGGACCTCATGGAGAGCGAGGACGACGCGCCGGTCATCCGGCTCATCAATGCCGTCCTCTCCCAGGCGATCAAGGAAAACGCCTCCGACATCCACATCGAGCCCTACGAAAACCGGCTCGTGATCCGCTTCCGCGTGGACGGCGTGCTGCGCGAGGTGCTGCAGACCAAGCGCGCCGTCGCCCCGCTCCTGATCTCCCGCGTGAAGGTGATGTCGCGCCTCGACATCGCCGAGAAGCGCCTCCCGCAGGACGGGCGCATCAGCCTCAGGATCGCCGGCCGCGCCGTCGACGTGCGCGTCTCCACGCTGCCGTCCGGCCATGGCGAGCGCGTCGTGCTGCGACTGCTCGACAAGCAGGCCGGCCGGCTCGATCTCGCCTCGCTCGGCATGGAGCCGCGCGTCCAGGGCATGATCGACGACCAGATCCACAAGCCGCACGGCATCATCCTGGTCACGGGCCCGACGGGCTCCGGCAAGACCACGACGCTCTACGCCGCGCTCGAGCGCATCAACGACCGCACGCGCAACATCATGACGGTCGAGGACCCGATCGAGTACTACATCGACGGCATCGGCCAGACCCAGGTCAACACCAAGGTCGAGATGACCTTTGCCCGGGGCCTGCGCGCCATCCTGCGCCAGGACCCTGACGTCGTGATGGTGGGCGAGATCCGCGACACCGAGACCGCGCAGATCGCGGTCCAGGCCTCGCTGACCGGCCACCTCGTGCTCTCGACGCTGCATACGAATACCGCGGTCGGCGCGGTCACGCGCCTGCGCGACATGGGCGTCGAGCCCTTCCTGCTCGCCTCGACGCTGCTCGGCGTCGTCGCGCAGCGCCTCGTGCGCGTGCTGAACCCGGACACGCGCATCGGTTACCCGGTCGGCGACTACGAGGCGAGGCTGCTCGGCCTCAATACCGCCGACGCCGGCCGCGCGACACTCTACCGCCCGGGGGTCGATTCCGGCAGCGGCTACCGCGGACGCACCGGCATCTACGAGCTCGTGATCATCAATGACCGCATGCGCGTCATGATTCATGACCGTGCCAGCGAGCATGAGCTCGAGCGCCAGGCGCGCGAGGTCACCCCCGGCATCCGCGACGACGGGCGCGCGAAGGTGCTTTCAGGCGTGACTTCGCTCGAGGAACTGCTCCGCGTCACGCGCGAAGAGTAATGGCCGCTTTCGAATACACGGCACTCGACGCCCAGGGACGCGAGCTCCGCGGCGTCCTGGAAGGCGACAGCGCGCGCCAGATCCGCCAGCTCCTGCGCGACCAGGCGCTGCTGCCGGTGACCGTCAACGAGGTCAGACGACGCACCGACACGCAAGTCTTTTTCCTTCTCGTTCGGCAACCGCATCCGGACGGCGGACCTCGCGCTCCTGACGCGCCAGCTCTCGACGCTCGTCCGTTCCGGCATCCCGCTCGAAGAGGCGCTCCTCGCGGTCTCGCAGCAGAGCGAGAAGGCCCGTGTCCGCAGCGTGGTCGCGGGCGTGCGGGCGCGCGTGATGGAAGGCCGCACGCTGGCCGAGGGACTCGCGGCCTTCCCGAACGTGTTCCCGGAGATCTACCGCGCGACTGTCTCCGCGGGCGAGCAGTCGGGTCACCTCGATTCCGTGCTCGAACGGATGGCGGACTTCACCGAAAACCGCCAGGTGCTCCAGCAGAAGATCACGAACGCGATGATCTACCCGGTGCTCCTCACCGTGGTCTGCCTCGGCATCGTGGGACTGCTCCTCGGCTTCGTCGTGCCCGAGGTCGTGCGCGTGTTCGAAGCCGGCGACCGCCCGCTCCCGATCCTCACGCGGATCCTGATCGCGGCGTCCGGCTTCCTGCGCGCCTGGTGGTGGCTGCTGATCATCGTCGTCGGCGCCGTGGCCTGGGGCTTCCGCCGCTGGATCCGCGACCCGGCGGCGCGGCTTCGCTACGACGCCTTCAAGCTCCGCCTGCCGCTCATCGGCCGCATCACCCGCGGCAACAACGCCGCCCGCTTCGCCCGGACCTTCTCGATCCTGACGGCGAGCGCCGTGCCGGTGCTCGAGGCCCTGCGCATCGCGGCCGAAGTCGTCACGAATACGACCATGCGCCGTGCGGTGCAGGACGCCGCGGTGCGCGTGCGCGAGGGCGCGCCCATCGCCCGCTCCCTGGGCGCCAGCAAGCTGTTCCCGCCGATGCTCGTGCACCTCATTGCGAGCGGCGAGACGAGCGGCGAGCTCGAGGCCATGCTCGAACGCGCCGCCGACAACCAGGAACGCGAGCTGGACGGCGTGGTCAATACGGCAGTCGGTGTCCTGGGCCCGGTGATGATCCTGCTGATGGGCGGCTTCGTTTTCGTGATCGTCGTCGCGCTCTTGCTACCGATATTCCAGCTGAACCAGCTGGTGCGCTGAGACCCCTTGCGGCGGGAGCCCGCGCGTCTTATAAGTCGGCCGGCAATGACCCTGGACAGGTCGCATGAGCGAGAAGCCCAAGGAAGAATTCGAGGACGAAGAACCGGACGAAGCCGAGGAAGCCGCGGAGGACCTCGACGTCGACCAGTTGATGCGGGATTTCGATACCCGCAAGCGCCGCGGTGCCCGCACCGCGGCGAGCGAGCCGGCATGGCGCAAGCTCGAGCGCATACGCGAGGAAAAGCGCACCGCGGGCCTCTTGTCCGACTTCGACGACTACGACATCGATGAAACGGGCGCCCGGCAGGTGAAGCTGCCGCGGCGCGCCCCGAACCGCCGCCGCTAGCGGAAGCTCCGCGCCTTCGCCACGAGGCCCCCGAGCAGCGCCGAACGATCCTCGAGGGCGTCGACGACGACGTGCCGGACCTCCCCCTCCCGCTGCAGGCGCCCGCGGACACCGAGGAGCCTCGCCCCCAGCATCGCCTTGCGGTGCGCATCCGCGATCCGGCTCCAGACCACCAGGTTCACGTAGCCCGTTTCGTCCTCGAGCGTCACGAAGATCACCCCGCCCGCGCTGCCTGGCCGCTGGCGCGTCACGACGATGCCCCCGGTCCGCACCGGCGCCCCGTCCGTGAGACCGGCCACCTCGGCGGCCGTCAGCCAGCCGTCGCCGGCGAGCTGCGGCCGCAGGAGCGCGAGCGGATGGCGCGCCAGCGTGAAACCGAGCGCGCGATAGTCGGCGACGATGTCCTCGCCCTCGCCCGGGGCACGCAGCAGCGGCAGGCCCTCCTCGCGCTCGGCGGCCGGCACGAGCGGCAGCGCCGGCTCGACGCCCAGCACCTCCCAGCCCGCGCGATGGCGGTGGCCGGCGAGGCCGGCGAGTGCGCCCGCCGACGCGAGCGCCATGAGATCGCGCCGGCCGAGGCCCGCGCGCCGTGCAAGTTCCCCCACGCGCGCAAAACCGTCCCGTGCGCGGGCAGCCACGATGCGCTCCGCCGCCTCGCGCGCGAGCCCGCGCACCCGGTCGAGGCCAAGGCGAAGGGCGGGCCCATCCTCCGCAGCCTCGAGCGTCGATTCCACGCCGCTCGCGTTGACGTCGGCGGCAAGCACGGTCACGCCGTGCGTGCGCGCGTCACGCACGAGCTGCGCCGGCGCATAGAAGCCCATCGGCTGGCTGTTCAGGAGCGCGCAGCAGAACGCCGCGGGTTCGTGCCGCTTGAGCCAGGCCGAGACGTAGACGAGCAGCGCGAAGCTCGCGGCGTGTGACTCCGGAAAACCGTACTCGCCGAAACCGAGGATCTGCTGGAACACCTGCCGGGCAAAGCCCTCCTCGTAGCCTCGCGCGCGCATGCCCTCGACCAGGCGCTGCTCGAACGGGCCGAGCGTTCCCTTGCGCTTCCAGGCGGCCATCGCGCGCCGCAGCCGGTCGGCCTCGCCCGGCGTGAAGCCCGCGGCGACGATCGCGAGCTGCATGACCTGCTCCTGGAAGATCGGCACGCCGAGCGTGCGCGAAAGCACGCCTTCGACTTCCGGACCCGGATAGACGACCGCTTCCTGCCCGGCGCGCCGGCGCAGGTACGGATGCACCATCTGGCCCTGGATCGGCCCGGGACGGACGATCGCGACCTCGATGACGAGGTCGTAATAGCAGCGCGGCGCGAGCCGCGGCAGCATCGCCATCTGCGCGCGCGACTCGATCTGGAACACGCCGACCGTGTCCGCGCGGCAGATCATCTCGTAGACGGCCGGATCCTCGGCCGGGATGTCGGCCAGGCGGAACTCCGAGCCGCGGCGCGCCGAGACGAACGCGAGCGCCCGGCGGATCGCGGTGAGCATGCCGAGGCCCAGCACGTCGACCTTGAGGAGCCTGAGCTCGTCGAGATCGTCCTTGTCCCACTGGATCACCGTGCGCTCCGGCATCGCCGCGTTCTCGACGGGAACCAGCTCGTCGAGCGGCCCGCGCGAGATCACGAAGCCGCCGGTGTGCTGCGACAGGTGCCGCGGAAACCCGATCAGCTCGCGCGTCAGCGCGAGCACGCGCCCGACGAGCGGATTCGCCGTGTCGAAGCCCGCATCCCGGATGCGGGAGTCCTCGACCTCGTGGCCGTCCCACCACTGCATCGCGTGGGCGAGGCGGTCCACCTGCGCCGCATCGAGCCCGAGCGCCTTGCCGACGTCGCGCACCGCGCTCTTCGGCCGGTAGCAGATCACGGTCGCGGTGAGCGCGGCGCGGCCGCGGCCGTACTTCGCGTAGAGGTACTGGATCACCTCCTCGCGCCGCTCGTGCTCGAAGTCCACGTCGATGTCGGGCGGCTCGTTGCGCTCGCGCGAGATGAAGCGCTCGAACAGCATCGACATGCGCGCGGGGTCGACCTCCGTGATGCCGAGCGCGTAGCAGGCGGCGGAGTTCGCCGCCGAGCCGCGTCCCTGGCACAGGATGCCGCGTCCGCGCGCGAACTCGACGAGGTCGTGGACCGTCAGGAAGTAGCGTTCGTAGCCGAGCTCGGCGATGAGCGCGAGCTCGCGCTCGATGAGCTGCCGGACCGGCGCCGGCATCCCCGGGGGCCAGCGCCGCGCCGCGCCCTCCTCGACCAGGCGGCGCAGGTGCGACGTCGCCGTCGTGCCGGCAGGCACGATCTCCTCCGGGTATTCGTAGCAAAGCTCGTCGAGCGAGAACCGGCAGCGCTCGGCGATGTCCCGGGTCGCGTCCGTGAGCGGGCGCGGGTACAGCGCCTCGATCCGCGCAAGAGGCCGCAGCATCCGCTCGCCGTTCGGGAAAAGCGCATGGCCAGCGAGCGCGACGGTCGTCTTCAGGCGCACGGCGGTCAGCAGGTCCTGCATCGCACGGCGCCGGCGCTGGTGCATGTGCACGTCGCCGGCCGCGACTGCAGGCAGCCCGAGCTCGCGCGCGAGTGCAGAGAGCCGCTCGAGCCGCTCGCTGTCGCGGCCCGCCGCGGTGAGCTCGACCGCAACCCACAGGCATCCCTCGAAGCGCTCGCGCAGCCACTCGCCCTGCTCGATCGCGGGCTCGGCATCCGGCAGCCACAGCGCGAGGCAGTCCTCCATCCCGGTCTCGAGGTCGGCCCGCGCGAGCCGGTATTGCCCTTTCGGCGCCGCCCGGCGGCCCCGCGTGATGAGACGGGAGAGTGCCGCGTACCCGCGGCGGCTCGTGGCAAGCGCGACGAACCGGAGGCCGTCCACGAGCCTGAACTCGCTGCCGACGACGAGCGGCAGCCCCGCCTCGCGCGCGGCGGCATGCGCCCGCACGATGCCCGCGAGCGAGCACTCGTCGGTCAGCGCGAGCGCGGCGTAGCCGAGGTCTTTCGCACGCGTGACGAGTTCGGCCGGATGCGAGGCACCACGCAGGAACGTGAAATTGCTGATGCAATGCAGTTCCGCATACGACATCGCCCGTCACACCCGCGGATGTAACGTGCGCGAGCTTCGCCGGCGGGACCCCCTTCGCTCGCTCAGAAGAACGGACATTCGCTCGCTCCGGGGTCCCGCAACGGCTCGCTCGCGCACGTTGCTCCGCGGCTCCTGCGCGCTCGCACGCGCGACGGTCGATGCTGCGGCCCGTTCGCGCGCGCGCAGCCGAGCGGGTCCCCGAGCGAGCGCATCAGTTCCGGCGAGTGAGCGACGGAGTTCCGGCCGGCACGAGCGCGCGAGTCCCGGCCGACGACTGCGTGCCGCTCGTCATCCGAACACGCCATGCAGAAACCAACGTTGACCGGGCGGGCGCTCGCGGAAGATCCAGAGCCGTACGCCGGCGCGGCTGAGGGCGACGTAGTAGTCACGTCGCACGTCATGGCCGTCCCACCATCCCGTCTCGATGCGTTCCGGGCCGGTGACGAACGTCCCTTCCCAGTCGTCGAGCGGTTGCGGCTCCGCGAGCATCCACAGCGGGCGTGCCGGGCGTCCGGCGGTCCAGGGCACCGGCAGCGCAGCCAGGGCGTCCGGCTCCGCGATCCGGAAGGCGCGCTCGGGTCGATGCTCGGGCACCGGCAGCACGCCGAACACCGCCTCCTGCCCGAGCCGCGCGCGCAGGAGGTCGAGCAGGCGTGCGGTCGCCTCCGGATCCGCGCTGCGGCCGCGCTCGAAGAGCCCTGCATCGCGCAGCACGAGCGGCAGCAGCACGCCGGAGCGCAGCCGGAGCGCGATCACGGGCAGGGCGAGCCGGCATCGCCCGAGCCGCTCATCGAGGAGTTCTCGCAGGTACGCCGCGTCGCCCGCCAGGCGCGCGAGCGCGATGCGAAGCCGGGTCGGCGCCGCGCCGCGGTGCAGCAGATCCACCCGCAGCACGCGGATGCCCGAAGCACGGCTGCGCAGGAAGGACTCGAGCCGTGCGAGCAGGTGCTCGAGCGACGGCTGCAGCACGGCGACGTCCTCTGCGGCGGCCGAAAGCTCGCATCGCTCGTCGAAGCGCTCGGACACGACGAGGCGCCGGCGCGGCGCGGGGCGCCGGCCGAGTCCCTCGTCGAGCTCGTCGAGGAGCCGCGGCCCGAAGCGCGTGGCGAAGCCTGCGCGCGGCAGCCGGAGCAGGTCCGCGACGCTCCGTATGCCGAGCCCGGCGAGCGTCGTGACCGTGTCCTCGGGCCAGTCGAGGCAAGCGAGCGGCAGCTGCGCCGCGATGCCTGCCATCGCGTCGGCGCGGGTCACGGTCATCGCGAGCCCGGCGCGTGCGAGCCAGAGCGCCCCTCGCGCCGTCGGCGCGAGCGCGAGCGAGGCTGAGAGCCCGCTCGCCTCGATGCCCGCGAGCGCGCGCCGCAGGAGCGCCATCACGCCGCCGAAAAGGTCGAGGCTGCCCCGTACTTCAGCGAGCACAGCCGCCGGAGGCTCGAGGCTGACGACGGGCGTGAACTGCAGCGCCCAGCGCCCGAGGCGATCGAGGAGCGCGGCCTCCGCGGCGGGCCGGCGTTCCTCGACCCGCAATCCCGGCACCCGCGCGAGCGCGGCGTTCAGGCCCATGCCGGGCGCAATGCCCTGGCGCGCTGCGCGCTCGTTGCAGGCGACGACGGTGCGGCGTGGATCATCGAGGGCAGTGACGACGGCCGCACGCGCCTGCCCGGTACCCGGCAGCACGGCATCGAGCGGCAGTCGCGGGAAATGCGCGGCGAGCCAGAGTTCGCCCGCGCGGGCCGGCGCTTCCGCGCGCGGCGCGGACACGGGCGCGAGCGCGCGCCGATGGCTTGCCGTTGCCGGCGCGATCGTGGCCGGGCGTTCTTGGAACATCCGGGAACGCCCCTAGTGGACCGGCAGGCGCTCGACGCGCGCCGGGATGCCCCCGCGGCTCTTCAGGATCTCGACGTCGAGGCCGTACTCCCGCGCCGCAAGTGCGAGCCGGAGCGCGGCCGGCGAGTGTTCGTTGCGATGGATGGAGGGCCGCAACAGGAAGGCCGGGGTGCGGCCCTCCTCCGCTGCGAGCTTGAGGCGCCGGAGCATCGGGTCGCGGGCCTCGCCGGTCCAGCCGAGCACCGCGGCGCAGGCGCCGGAACGCAGCGCCTGTTCCATCGCCCAGAGCCGATCGACTCCCGCGCGCGGACGGATCACCAGCATGCGCGCCGGGTCGAGCCCGGCGTCGGCGAGCGCCGGCGCGTACGGCAGATGCGGCGGGGCAAGCCAGGCAACCCAGCGCGGCTCCGTGCCCGCCGCCGTGAGGCTGCGAAGCGCGGGCAGCAGCAAGCGGAT
This sequence comes from uncultured Gammaproteobacteria bacterium, assembly GCA_963747035.1. GTDB lineage: Bacteria > Pseudomonadota > Gammaproteobacteria > Steroidobacterales > Steroidobacteraceae > SCUD01. Next base: position 196,940 of record CAVVDL010000034.1, on the reverse strand, counting down.
CTCGCCGATGCCCGCGGCGGGCACCAGGAGTTCGACCAGCGTGAAGAGCGGCCAGCCGCCGCCGGGCAGGCGCGCGTCGAGGGCACGAAAACCGGTCGGGAGCGTCTCGGGTGCGCCTGCGTCAGCACCGCGCCAGAGCGCGGGATGGCGCAGGAGCTCCGCGAGCGCGTCGCTCACTGCATGACGTCCGCACGGCTGCGCCGCAGCACGCCGACCACCACGCCCTCGATCGTCATCGATTGCTTGCGCAGGTCGACGCGGATCGGCTCGAAGTCCGGGTTCTCGGGCAGCAGCCACACGACCGAGCCGTCCTGCTTGTAGCGCTTGACGGTCACCTCGTTCTCGAGCCGCGCGACGATGATCTGCCGGTTGCGGACATCGGGCGAGCGGTGCACGGCGACGAGGTCACCATCCAGGATGCCGACGTCACGCATGCTCATGCCGCTGACGCGCAGCAGGTAGTGCGGGCGCGGGCTGAACAGCGCCGGATCGATCTGGAAACGGCCCTCGATGTGTTCCTCGGCGAGGATCGGACGGCCGGCGGCCACGCGGCCGATCAGCGGCAGGCCGAACTGCTCGCGCAGCGCATCCTTCAGCACGATGCCGCGCGCACTGCCCGCGATCAGCGCGATCACGCCTTTGCGCTGCAGGGCGCGCAGGTGCTCTTCCGCGGCGTTGGCGGAGCGGAAGCCGAGCGCTTGCGCAATTTCCGCGCGCGTCGGCGGCAGCCCGTTGGCGGCGATCGCGTCCTGGATGAACTCGAGGATCTGGCGTTGGCGGGGCGTGAGGTCGTCCGACATGGGTCACCTGTATGGATTGCCAGTGCCTGTGATTATATACAGGCTCGAGCGTCTGGCAAGCATTTATTGCGCTATCGGCCGCAGTCACCTGCCCGATCGGCTCGCTCCCAGCGCAATGCGCGCACACACGCCTCCGCCACCACGCGCGAGGTGGCGGGGTCCTCGCGAGCAAACGCTTAAAGTTCCGGCAGCGTTTGCGAGCGAGGAACCCCGCCGGATCCCGCGCGTGGTGGCCGGCGTGAATGCAGGCCATGCGCGCAAAAACGAAACTGAAGTGTCGGACAAAGACGGACAAATCAGTGTCGCCGGCCTGCGACAAGAGCGGAATCGGCTTTCACCCGCCGCGCTGATACGTTACGATCCGCATCGCCACCGCGCGGAGAGGAAGGACCGCCGGCGCCGTGCATCCGCGCAAGCGGCGTGTAACGTTCCATGCAACCTTGTGGAGAAAAATCTCATGACCAAGATCCTGAAGGTGGGCGTCGCTGCCGCCGTTCTCGCCCTGGGCGCCGGCTGCACCGATCTGAAGCCCTTGCAGGCGGAAGTCGACTCGCTCAAGTCGCAAGTGTCCAAGCTGTCTAGTGACGTAGACGGCATGAAGACTTCGGTGGACGGCGCGAGCCGTGCCGCGGCCGCCGCCCAGCAGGCTGCCACCTCGGCGCAGAACACGGCCAACCAGGCTGCGTCTGCGGCGCAGGCTGCGCAGCAGTGCTGCGATGCGAACAGCGAGAAGCTGAATCGCATGTTCGAAAAGTCGATGTCGAAGTAATCGACGTCCGACGCCGACAAGAAGGCCCCGCGGTGGCGACACCGCGGGGCCTTCGTATTTACGGGACGTGATTACGGGCCGGGCGTGAGCGACGCGGTGCGTGAGCCCGCAACCAAGACGGGCGTCGGGATTCCCTTGGCTTCGCGCCAGGTGCGCTCAGCGCCAATCCAGTCGATGGCGAGCGGCTTCGAGCGCGTCGCATCGACGATCAAGCGCGTCAGATCGGTGAGCGTCGGCGTCTGGCCGGCGTCTTCTTGCAGTGGCGGGTGCACCTCGATCATGAGTTCCCCGTCCACCCAGCCCCACTTGTAAGGCTGATTCACGATCGTGACCTGGGTGCCGACCGGAACCATGCCGTAGAGCGCCTCGATGTCTTCCGGGTACAGGCGCATGCAGCCGTGTGTCACCTGCATGCCGACGCCGGCAGGCTTGTTGGTGCCATGAATCAGGTAGGCGCCGCCAGGAATGCCGAGTGCCATCTTGTAACGCCCCATCGGATTGTCCGGACCCCCCGGAACAATTTCCGGAAGAGGCTCGCCGCGCTTTTCATGCTCCGCGAGGACCGACTTCGGCGGTATCCACGGGGCATCCTTGGCCTTGGATACGATCGTGGTCCTGCCGAGCGGCGTGTTCCAGTCCATCTTCCCGATGCTGACCGGGAAGGTCCACACGACCGGCTGCTGCCCCGCCGGCGTTGGCGGATACCAGTAGAGACGATGCTCCGGCAGGTTGATCACGATGCCGGTGCGCGGTGCGCGCGGCAGAAGCCGCTGCTTCGGCACGACGACGACCGTGCCCGCGCCCGGCAGCCACGGGTCGACGCCCGGATTCGCGTTGGTGATTTCCTCGTAACCGAGGCCGTACTGGCGCGCGATGTCGAGCAGCGTGTCCTTCAACTCGGCCTGCGTCGTGACCGTTGCGCCGATCACGTCGCTGCCCTCCGCCGGCAGCGTGTACTCGTCAGCGATCGCCGGCAGCGCGGCTGCAAGTGCAATGACCGTGAAAATGGACCGCATACCTGTATGGACCACCCTGTCCGCTGCGGGTTTCCGCATCAGTAGCGTATCAGCGCCGAACCCCAGGTAAAGCCGCCGCCGAAAGTTTCCAGCAGCAGCAGCTGGCCGCGGTGGATGCGCCCGTCGCGCACGGCCGTGTCGAGGGCGAGCGGAATCGAGGCGGCGGACGTGTTGCCGTGATCCTGCACGGTGACGACCACCTTCTCCATCGGCAACCCGAGCTTGTCGGCGGCCGACTGGATGATGCGGAGGTTGGCCTGGTGCGGGACCAGCCAGTCGATGTCGCCGCGCTCGACCCCGTTCTTTGCGAGCGTCTCGTCCACGAGCTTCGAGAGCGTGCGCACCGCGACCTTGAAGACTTCGTTGCCCTGCATCTTGAGGCCGTCCGTCGAATTGTTGCGCAGCGTGTCGAATCCTTTCGAGACGCCGTACGGAAAGTAGAGCAGGTCCTGGTACTTGCCGTCCGAGTGCAGGTGCGTACCGATGATCCCCGGCTCGTCGGCCGGTGTCAGGACGACGGCGCCCGCGCCGTCGCCGAATAGAATGGCCGTGGCGCGATCGGTCCAGTCCACGAAACGCGACAGGCACTCGACGCCGACCACGAGCGCGCACTTGGACTCGCCGAGCCGCACGTACTTGTCCGCGATCGAAAGCGCATAGATGAATCCGCTGCAGGCGGTCTCGAGGGAGAACGCCGGACAGCCGTGAATGTCGAGCCGCTGCTGCAGCAGCGTGCCCGTATTCGGAAAGATGAGGTCAGGCGTCGTCGTGCCGACGACGATGAAATCGACGTCGGCGGGCGTCATGCCCGCGGACTTCAGCGCGCGCCGCGCCGCATGCTCGGCGAGCGAAGAACTCGTTTCGTCCGGAGCCGCGATGTGCCGCCGCTCGATGCCCGTGCGCGTGCGGATCCACTCGTCCGTCGTGTCGATCGTCGCCTCGAGATCCTTGTTGGTGAGGATCTTCTCCGGCAGGTAGCTGCCGGTTCCGGCGACGCGCGAATAGCGGTTCATCGGAGGGGTCGTGGCCGGGCCGCGGGCCCCCGGCTCACTCCTGACCCGTGTCCTCGGACGGAACGTCGATCACCTTCTTGCCGCGATAGAAGCCGTCGCGGCTCACGCGGTGGCGCAGGTGCGTCTCGCCCGTAGTCGGGTCCTTCGACAGCGCCGGCTTCGTCAAATGGTCGTGCGAGCGGTGCATGCCGCGCTTCGACGGTGTCTTTCGGCTTTTCTGAACGGGCATGAAAACTTCTCCAACTCAGTGTTTCAGCAAATCCTTCAATCCCGCGAACGGCCGGCGCATTTCCGTCGACTGCGTTTCGCCCGCTTCCGATCCCGCCGCCCCAGGCGGCGTGCATTTCTCATCCGCTTCATGTCGCGGAATGAGCGGCAAGCCCGAGCAGCAATTCGTCCTCGACGAGCGCGGCGAAGTCGACCATGCGCGGATCGCCGCCGATCGCCTCGTAGTCGCCCGGCAGCTCCGGCGCATCCTCCGCCGCGAACACGAGCTGCGACTCCGATGCGAGCTTCCGGCGGACCGGCTTCAGGCATCGCTGGCAGCTCATCACGACGTCCGCCTCGAGGGCAAGCTGCGCAATCGGCCACTGCCCCGCCAGGCCAAACTGCGCCCGGGCATGCGCCTGACCGGTCGGCTCCGCCAACCTGTCCCGCAGGCGCGCAAACCCGGCAATCGGGAATTCGCGCTCGACCAGGGCCCTGTCGCGCGCCAGCCCGAGCACGTCGAGCGGTCGATCTGGGGGCGTCGACATGGGGGCGGTATCATAGAGATGAGGCTCCGGGGTGTCAAAGAACGAATGGCGCAAATCCTTGTTTTTTAAGCCTTGGAGCGCCATGACGCAGCCACTTTTCCTCGCTTCCACCTCCCGCTATCGGGCGACGCTCCTCGAGCGCCTCGGCCTCCCCTTTGCCGTGGAGGCGCCTGGTGTCGACGAAGCTACGCAGGATCGAGTCGCCCGCGGCGCGGGCCTTGCGCCTCGCGCACGCCAAGGCTGCGGCCGTCGCGAACCGACATCCGGGCGCCTGGGTCATCGGCTCGGACCAGGTGGCCGTGTGCGGGGAGCGCATCCTGGACAAGCCGGGCGATGCCGCGCGCTGCCGTGAACAGCTCGCCGCGAACAGCGGCCGGCGAGTCGAATTCCACACCGCGGCCGTACTCTGCCGCGCCGAGCCGCTGTCCGTCGCCGAGCACGTGGACCTCACGATCGTCCACTTCCGCGCCCTGACGCCGCTGGAGATTGCCCGCTACGTCGAACTCGACCGGCCCTTCGACTGCGCGGGCGGATTTCGCAGCGAAGGTCTCGGAGTCGCACTCTTCGAGGCGCTGGACACGCACGATCCAGCCGCACTCGTCGGGCTTCCGCTGATCTGGCTCGCCGGGGCGCTGCGCGCCGCGGGCCTCGATCCACTGGGACGCGCTTAGCCCGGGATCGCGGAAGCCTGCGCAGCTTCGCGAGCACCGCTTCGAGCTCCGCCGGCAACGGCGCCTCCGCGCGAAATGCCGTCCCGTCGTCCGGCCAGCGGAATGCGATCGACGACGCATGCAGGAACATGCGGCGAAGGCCGAGCGCGCGCAGCGGCGCGTTGGATTCCCGGTTGCCGTATTTCTCGTCGCCCGCGACCGGATGTCCCGCAAAGGCCGCGTGCACGCGGATCTGGTGGGTACGTCCCGTCTGGATCGCGACGTCCATGCGCGTCGCGAGATCGCGAAAATGCGTGACCGGATCGAAGATGGACACGGCGATCTTGCCGCCGCGATGCACGCGCACGACGCGCTCGCCGCCCTGGCGCGCATCGGTGAGTACGGGCGCGTCGATCGTCTTGCGCCCGAGGCGCCAGTGCCCGACGACGAGGGCGGCGTAGTGTTTCTCGACCGCACCTTCGCGCAGGAGGGCGTGCGCACTCACGAGGGCCGCGCGCTTGCGCGCGACGAGCAGGCATCCGCTCGTGTCGCGATCGAGCCGGTGCACGAGCTCGAGCGACTCGTCCGGCCGCAATGCCCGCAGCGCCTCGATGACGCCGAAGGCGAGCCCGGATCCGCCGTGGACGGCAAGACCCGCGGGCTTGTTCAGCACGAGGAGCCGCGGATCTTCGTGCACGATGGCGTCGCGCACGACGGCGAGCAGTGCGTCGGGAACACGCGGCGACCCGGACTCGACGGGCGGCGGGTCTCGCAGCGGCGGCAGCCGGACTTCGTCTTCGGCAGCGAGCCGGTAGTCAGCCTGCTTGCGCTTGCCGTTGACCCGGACCTCGCCGCGCCGCAGCAGGCGGTAGACCCGGCTGCGGGGAACGCCCTGGAGTTCGCGCAGCAGGAAATTGTCGAGGCGCTGGCCGGCCGACGCCTCGCCGGCCCGGACCTTGCGCACGCCAAGCGATTGATTTCGACCCGCCTTCACCGAATCTCTCTAACGTGTTGATTTCCCGGGAGCATCTGATATCGTAGCCGGCAGTCAGGTCGTGCGGCGCAGGCTTCGCGAAGTGAAGCCAGGCTGCTGACCATTACGCGGTTTCTCCCAATCGGCCCCGTTCAACCGTGGTGTCGTGGCGGGCAGGCCGCATGTTAGTTGGTCCGGTTCGTCCGGACCATCGCCGGCCCTTCGTTTCGGATGTGAAGTTCCCCGCGCGTGTCGATCTCGGAAGTCCCTGCAGGAGCGATACGACCCGCAGCCAGTCGCTGCGGCCCGCACCTGTGCGCCCGCGATCCGCGCCTGCGGAGCTGCAGATTCCTCCCGTGAAAATGCGCGACATCCCCCGCGACAGGGCCCCAAGCACCTTGGATGGGGCACATGAAAAGAATGCTAATCAACGCAACTCAGCAGGAGGAGTTGCGCGTCGCTCTGGTTGACGGCCAGAAGCTTTACGACCTTTCGATCGACTTACCGTCTCGCGAGCAGAAGAAAGGCAACGTCTACAAGGCGCGCGTCACGCGCGTCGAGCCGAGCCTCGAAGCCGCCTTCGTCGAGTACGGCGCCCAGCGCCAGGGCTTCCTGCCGCTCAAGGAAGTCGCGCGCGAATACTTCCGCTTCCAGCCGGCGCCCGGCGCCCGCTTCAATATCCGCGACGTGCTCCAGGAAGGCCAGGAGCTCCTGGTGCAGGTCGAGAAGGAAGAGCGCGGCAACAAGGGCGCTGCCCTTACCACTTACATCAGCCTCGCGGGACGCTTCCTGGTCCTGATGCCGAACAATCCGCGCGCGGGCGGCGTCTCGCGCCGCATCGAGGGCGAGGACCGCGACGTGACGCGCGACTCGCTCGAGCACCTCAAGATACCGGACGGCATGGGCACGATCGTGCGCACGGCCGGTGTCGGCCGCGGACCCGAGGAGCTGCAGTGGGACCTCGACAACCTGCGCGCCAACTGGGACGCCATCGTCACGGCCGCGGGCGAGCGCTCTGCCCCGTTCCTCGTCTATCAGGAGAGCGACGCGGTCACGCGGGCGCTGCGTGACTACCTCTCGGACGACATCGGCGAGGTCCTGATCGACGAGCCGGGCGCCCATCAGCGCGCGCTCGAGTACGTGCAGCGCTTCCAGTCGGGCGACGCCCAGCGCCAGATCAAGCCCTACACCGACGACGTGCCGCTCTTCACGCGCTTCCAGATCGAAAGCCAGATCGAGTCGGCGTACTCGCACTCGGTCACCCTGCCCTCCGGCGGCAGCATCGTGATCGACTACACCGAGGCCCTCGTCTCGATCGACATCAACTCCGCGCGCGCAACCCGCGGCGCCGACATCGAGACGACCGCCTACAACACGAACCTCGAGGCTGCGGACGAAATCTCGCGGCAGCTTCGCATCCGCGACCTCGGCGGCCTGATCGTCATCGACTTCATCGACATGGAGTCGAAGAAGAACCAGCAGGGCGTCGAGGACCGGCTGCGCGACGCCGTGCGCTCGGATCGTGCACGCATCCAGCTCGGCCGCATCTCCCGCTTCGGGCTCATGGAGATGTCGCGCCAGCGCCTGCGCCCGTCCCTCGGCGAGTCGACGCACATGGCCTGCCCGCGCTGCAGCGGCATGGGGACGATCCGCAGCGTCGAGTCGATGGCGCTTGCCGTGCTCCGCCTCATCGGCGAGGAGGTCCGCAAGGACCGCACGACCCGCGTCATCGCCCAGCTCCCGGTCGACGTCTCGACCTTCCTCATCAACGAAAAGCGCGAGTGGCTGCACCAGCTCGAGAGCGCGCGCGAGATCGACATCGTGCTCGTGCCCGACGCGAACATGCAGACGCCGAACTATTCGATCCGGCGCGTGCGTGACGACGAGTTGGCGCTGCCGGAAAACGCGAAGACGAGCTACCAGATGGCAGGCCAGGGCCTGGTCGAGCTGGACTTCCAGACGCAGGCCGACAAGCGTCCGGCCGCGGCGCCGGCGGCGGTCACGCCCATCGCCCCGGCGGCCCCGGCGCCGACGCCCGTGGCAGCGCCGCCGCGCGTGGTGGAGGCAGGTCCAGGATTCTGGTCCCGCCTGTTCGGCTTTTTCGGCGGCAACGGCGCCGCCCGCGAGCCCGCCGAAACGGCAGGCACGCCGGCGCGCGAGGAACGGCACGGCAACCGCCACGGTCGCGACCATCGCGATCACCGCGAAGATCGCGGCGGCCGCCGCCCGCATCGCACCGATCGCGGGCCGCGCCCGGACCGTGATCGCGACCGCAACCGCAATCGCGACCGCAACCGGGATCGCAATCGCGATGACCGCGGCGATCGCGGTGACCGTCCTGACCGCGGCCGCGGCGGCCCTGGCCGCGACGAAGCCAACCGTCAGCGCCCGGTCGAGGCGCCGCGACCGCCACAGGCGGCGCAACCGCCACAGGCGGCGCAAGCGCCCCAGAATCCGCGCCCGGACCAGCCGGCTGCGGAAGGCGATGCGCAGCGGCGCCCGCGGCGGCGCCGTCGTGGGCGCGGCGGTCGCGGCCGGCAGGAGTCCTACCGTCCGACCGACACGCAGCCGATCGTGGTCCCGGGCATGGGCGACGCGCGGCCGCCGGGTGATGCACCCGACGCCCCGATGAGCGCCGCACCGTCGATCGACTCGCCGCCACCGCGTCCGGCGCCTGCCGCGCCGCCGCCGGCGGCTGCGCCGGCCCCAACGGCACCTGCGGCCGGGTCGACCTACACGGTGTGGTCGTCCTCACCCGGCGAGGGGCAGCACTTCGACCCGAAAGACTGAGTCACTCGCGGGCGGCGAGCGCGGCCAGAAGGCCGCGCGCGCCCTCCTCGACGAGATCCAGCACGTCCTCGAAGCCGGCCGCGCCGCCGTAATACGGATCGGGCACGTCGCGGCGTCCGAGTTGCGGCGCAAACTCCAGGAACAACCGGACCCTGTCCGCGCGCCCCTCCGGCGCTACGCGCCTGAGTTGGTCGTAGACCGCCTCGTCCATCGCAAGCACGAGGTCGAATCGCTCGAAATCCGTGCTCTCCACGACCCGCGCACGCAGGTCGCTCATGTCGATGCCGCGGCGGCGCGCCGTCGCGATCGAGCGCTCGTCGGGCGGATCGCCCGTGTGGTAGCCGTGGGTCCCCGCGGAATCCAGCTCGAGTTCGAGGCCTGCTCGCCTCCCGGCGAGCGAAGTCGCGCACGACCGCTTCCGCCGTGGGCGAGCGGCAGATGTTTCCGAGGCAGACGAAAAGCACGCGCGTCATGCGCGCTTGCGGCGCCGGAGCCAGCCGTCCAGGCACTCGATCGCGCGCATCACTTCCGCCGTCGACACGGCGAACGAGATCCGCACGAAGCGATCGCCGTGGACTCCGTCGAAGTCGCGACCCGTGTTGAGCGCGACGCCGGTGGCGTCGAGGAGCTCGCGGCACCAGGCGAGCGAGTCGCGCGTGAAGTCGCCGACGTCCGCATAGAGGTAGAACGCCCCGTCCGGCGGCGCGATCCGCTCGATGCCGAATCCGGCGAGCGCATCCGCGAGCAGCGAGCGGTTCCTGGCGTAGGTTTCGACGTGGGACTCGAGTTCGGCCGTCTCGTCCATCGCCGCGAGCGCGACGTGCTGCGAGAGCGTCGGCGGCACGAGGAAAAGGTTTCCCGCGAACCGGCGCATCACGTCCACCAGCGAATCCGGCACGACGGCCCAGCCGAGCCGCCAGCCCGTCATGCACCAGTATTTCGAGAACGTGTTGACGACGACGGCATCCGGCGCGTGCTCGAGGATCGAATGCGCGCGGGCGCCATACACGATCCCATGGTAGGTCTCGTCCGAGAGGATGGTGATTCCGCGCCGGGCGCAGACCGCGGCAATGGCGGCGAGCTCCGCGTCCGGGATCATCGTGCCGGTCGGATTCGACGGGCTCGTCAGGATGAGCCCCGCCGGCGCCGGGTCGAGCGCCGCGACCATCGCCGCCGTCGGCTGGAAGCGCGTCTCGGCACCGCAATCGAATTCGACCGGCTCGAGGCCGAGCGCATGCAGGGCATTGCGGTGCGCGGGGTAGCCGGGCCGCGGGACGGCGACCCGCGCGCCGCGGTCAAACAGCACGGACATGGCGAGCACGAGCGCTGCCGATGCGCCCATCGTGAGAATGATGCGCGTGTGATCGATCGCGAGGCCGTAGGCGTCGCGGTAGTGCCGCTCGAGGCGCTCGGCGAGCGCCCCGCTCTCCCAATAGCCCTGCGGGCAGTCCGCGAGCGCCCGATGGCCGGCGGCGATCGCCGCGGCCGGCGCACCGGCGGACGGCTGTCCGACCTCCATGTGGATCACCGGCAGGCCGCGGCGCTCGCGCGCATTCGCGAGGCGGTTGATCTCGACCGCGTAGAAGGGCGCGACCCGGTCGGCAGCGCGATTCAAGTCTTCAATCCCCTCTGCATCAGTGCGTCAACCCGCGCGAGGTCCTCGGGCGTGTCGACTCCGGGTCCCGGCGCCTCGGCGGCGTCCGCGACGGCGATCGAAAGGCCGATCGAGAGCGCGCGCAATTGCTCGAGGCGCTCGCGAAGCTCGAGCGCCGTCGCCGGCGCCGCTGCCAGCGTGCGCAAGGCGGATACACGGTAGGCGTAGAGGCCGATGTGGCGCCGCGCGCCGCGGTGGCGCTCCCGGCTCGCGGGACTGGAGGCGGAGCCATCGCGATCCCAGGGAATCGGCGCCCGGCTGAAATAGAGCGCCATCCCGTCGGCGCGCGCCACGACCTTGACCACGTTGGGATCGAGGTACTCGGCGTCGCTCGCGAGGGGCGTCGCGAGCGTCGCGATCGCCGCTGCCGGGTTCGCGGCGAGGAGGCTCGCCGCCTGCGCGATCAGCGAATGCGGCAACAAGGGCTCATCGCCCTGCACGTTCACGACGATCTCCTCATCCGCCCAGCCGCGCCGTGCGGCGATTTCGGCAATGCGATCCGTGCCTGACGCGTGCGTCGCCGAGGTCATCTCGACGATCGCGCCCGCAGCCGCGCAAGCGGCGCGGATTCGCTCGTCGTCGGTCGCGACGATGACTTCCGCCGCGCCGGAGCGCTTCGCGATGCGGTGCACGTGCAGGATCATGGGCTCGCCCGCCAGCAGCGCGAGTGGCTTGCCCGACAGGCGGGTCGAAGCATGCCGCGCCGGAATGACGACCCGGAACACGGCTAGCGATTCGCGAGCGCGCTGTCGTCCGGCGCGAGGCGCCGCGCCTCGTCCGGCAACATGACCGGGATGCCGTCGCGCACCGGATAAGCGAGCCGGTCCGCGCGGCACAGGTACTCCTGGCTGTCTCGCTGCCACAGGAGCGGTCCCTTGCACACGGGGCAGGCGAGGATGTCGGTCAGGCGCTCGCTCACGATGTCTTTTCCTGTTTTTCAGCCGCGCGGCGCACGATCAGGTCCAGGAGGCCAGCCGCGGCAGCGGCGTCCACCTCGGGCGCCACTTCGACATAGCCGGCCTCGCTCCAGCCGACGCCATTGCATTTTACGGCATCCTTCTCGGTCAGCAGGACCGGCTTGCCGCGGCCGGCGCCCGCGAGCGCGGGCGTGAAACGCGCGTGGTCCGGGAGCGTGCGCGTCTCGATCAGGAGCCCATGCGCGCGCAGCATCGCGAAGAAACGCTCGGGATTGCCGATTGCCGCGGCGGCGACGACCTCCCGGCCGGCATATTCCGACAGCGCCCGGCGCGAGCCGTCCCGAAAGGCGACGACGGCGACCGGTTCGAGGCGCATGCGAATCGCACCCGGAAGCTCCGTGCCCGCTCCATTGACGACGACGGCATCTGCCTCTTCGATCCGCGAGACCGGCTCGCGCAGCGGACCCGCGGGGATCCGGAGCCCGTTGCCGAAGCCGCGCATGCCGTCCACGACCACGATCTCGACGTCGCGCGCAAGCGCATAGTGCTGCAGGCCGTCATCGCAGAGGATCACGTCGCAGTCGGTCTCGAGCAGGCGCACGGCATCGGCCCGGCGCGGCGCGACCGCAACGGGGACCGCGAGCCGCCGGCGGATCATCATCGCCTCGTCGCCCGCGTCCGACGCGGAATCCACGTCAGTCAGCCGGCGTGCACTGCCCTTCGCACCCTTGTAACCACGCGTCGCGACGCCGACCCTGAGGCCGCGACCGGCGAGCTCGCCCGCGAGCCAGATCACGAATGGCGTCTTGCCGGTGCCTCCGGCCGTGAGGTTGCCGACGATCACGACGAGGCGGCTTGACCGGTAGCGCCCGAAGAGGCCGCGCTCGTAGAGCGCTGCGCCGCAGGCCCGATACGGCGGCGAACAGCCAGGCGAGCGGCAGCAGCCAGCGTCCGCGCCGCGTGTCGCCATACCAGGTCGTCACCACCCAGTCGTGCAGGCGCTTGCCCATGGGTGCCGCTATCCCGCTCAGACGTTGAACTGCATCCGGTGCAGCGCGGCGTAGGTGCCGCCCGCCGCGATGAGCGCGGCATGCGTTCCGGATTCGACGATGCGGCCCTCGTCCATGACGATGATGCGGTCCGCGCCCTCGATCGTGGAGAGGCGGTGCGCGATGACGAGCGTGGTCCGGCCCTTCAGGAGCTCGCCGAGCGCGGTCTGCACGAGGTGCTCGGACTCGACGTCGAGCGCCGAGGTCGCCTCGTCCAGGATCAGCACCGGCGCATCCTTCAGGATCGCGCGTGCGATCGCGACGCGCTGGCGCTGCCCGCCGGAGAGCAGCATGCCCCGATCGCCGATCGGCGTCTCGAGTCCCTGCGGCAGCTCCTCGGCGAACTCCAGCACGTGCGCGGCTTTCGCCGCGCGCCGCACGCGTGTCGGCATCCGCGCCGGGCGCGCTGAACGCGATGTTGTTGGCGATGGTGTCGTCCACCAGCATCACGTCCTGGCTCACCATCGCAAGCTGGTTGCGCAGGTCGCGCCGGCGGTACTGGCGGATGTCGACGCCGTCCAGCAGGACCGCGCCGGAATCCGGGTCGTGGAAGCGCGGCAGCAGGCTCACGAGCGTCGACTTGCCGCTGCCCGAGCGGCCGACGACCGCGACCGTCTCGCCGGGAGCGATCCGGAAGCTGATCCCGGTGAGCACCCGCCCCTTCTCGGGGTCGTAGGTGAAACTCACGTCGCGGAACTCCACCTCGCCACGGGCCCGCTCGAGCGCGAGTTCGCCGCCCTTGTCCTCGGCAGCGGCGTCGAGCACTTCAAACACGCTCTGTCCCGCCGCGATGCCCTGCTGCAGCGGCCCGATCACGCTGACGAGCCGCCGCAGCGGGGCCGTGACCATCAGCAGCGCCGCCAGGAAGGACGTGAACTCGCCGACCGAGAGGCCCTTGTCCAGCACGTCCTTGATCGCCATGTACATGACCGCAGCGAGGCCGAACGAGGCCAGCATCTGCACGACGGGATTCGACACGGCCTTGACCGTGATGAGCTTCATGTAGCTCGACCGGTTGCGCTCGTTGACCTGCTCGAAGATCGCGGCCTGCCGCTCCTCGGCGTTGAAGACCTTGATCATGCGCTGGCTCTCCAGCGACTCCTTGGCGACGCGCGTGACGTCGCCCATCGAGGCCTGGATGCGCGTGCTGTAGCGCCGGAACCGGTGGCTGGTCGTGCGGATGAGGAACACGGCAAGCGGTCCGACCGCGAGCGCGAACAGCGTCAGCCTCCAGTTCAGGTAGATGAGGTAGCCGATGAGCCCGACGATCGTCAGCGTGTCGCGGACGATGAAGGTGATCGCGTTCGTCGCGGCCTCGGCCACGAGCTCGATGTTGTAGGTCAGCCGGGAAAGCAGCTGCGCGACGCCATTCTTGTCGAAGAACGACACCGGCAGCTGCAGGAAGCGCGCGAAAACGTCGTGCCGGATGGACTTGATCACCTGCCGGCCCACCCAGCCCGGCGCGTACACGGACAGGTAGTCGCCGACGCCGCGCATCAGGAACAGCACGACAATGCCGACCGGCACGAAGACCAGCATGCGCGGGTCCTTCTGCACGAACGCGCCGTCGAGGAACTTCTTGACGAGGATCGCGAAGCCCGTGTCGACCGAGGCATAGAGGACCATGCCGACGACGCCCAGCAGGAACATCGGCCAGTGCGGGCGCGCGTAGTCGAGCAGCCGCACGTAGGTCTTGAGCGCGTTCGCGTCGAGCGCCGCCCGCTCCGCCTTATTCTTCTGCTTGTTGGCTGACAGTCGCAATGTTGACCTGCGTGAAACCCTGGTGCGCCGCGACGTCCATCGCGGTCACCACGGACTGGTGGGTCGCGCGTGCGTCGGCGCGGATCGTCAAGGGCCCCTTCTTTGCGGTGCCCGCGAGCTGTCGCAGCGCCGCGCTCAAGGTAGCCCGCTCGTTGTTGACGAGCGCGCGGTCGTTGACGCGGTAGCTGCCCTGGGCCGAGATGGTGATGATGATCGGGTTCAGCGAGCGATCGGGCGCCGCGGAACTCGCCTCGGGCAGTTCGACGCGCAGCCGTGCGTCCTGGATGAAGGTCGTCGAGAGCATGAAAAAGATGACCAGCAGGAGGACCACGTCCACCAGGGAGATCAGGTTGAGCTCGAGATCGTCGGGGCGCTTGACGCGCAATCTCATGACGCGGCTTCGCGGCGCCGCGCGGCGCGCCCCGCGCGCAGGCCCATCTGGTCGAAGGCGCGCACCAGCTTGATCGCCTCCTTTTCCATGTCCACGACCAGGAGGTCGACGACGCCGCGCAGGTACCGGTAGGCAAAGAGCGACGGGATCGCGACGATGAGGCCGGCCGCCGTCGTGATCAGCGCCGTGCCGATCCCGCCCGACAGGACCCGCGGGTCGCCGACGCCCTCGGCGGAGATGGCATCAAAGGCCCGGATCATGCCGGTCACCGTGCCGAGGAGGCCGAGCAGCGGCGACATCGCGGCAATCGTGCCGAGCGTTCCGAGGAAGCGCTCGAGCTCGTGCACGACGTGGCGGCCCGTGTCCTCGATGGCCTCCTTCATGATTTCCCGGCCCTGGTCGCGGTTCGCAAGTCCGGCGGCGAGGACGCGGCCGAGCGGCGAATTCAGGGCCAGCGCCTCGATGTGGCGCTCGTTGAGGCTCTGCGACTCAACCAGCTTCCAGATACGATCCGTGAGCTCGCGCGGGATCACGCGCTTGCGCTGCAGCGTCCACAGCCGCTCCAGCACGATGGCGGCTGCGACCACCGAGCACAGGATGATCGGCCACATGACGGGGCCGCCCGCGAGGATGATTTCCCACATGGCGCGGCATGATACCGTGCGGCCGCTTCGCCTGCCCGCGGCCCTCAACCGCCGGTCCCGTCGCGCCACCAGCGCGGCCGGTCATGCCGCTCGGTTGAAACCTCCAGCGGGCCCGGTGCGGCCGGAAAGCGCACTCGGATGGCGCCCGCCTCGGCGGTGTCGAGAATCGTCGTTCCAGCGGACCGCCATCGTGCGACCACGCCGGCATCCGGCATGCCCCAGCGATTGCCGAAGCCCGCCGACGCGATGCCAAGTCGTGCGGATGCCGCATTGACGAGCTCCGGCGACGACGAACTGCGGCTGCCGTGATGCGGCAACAGCACGACATCCGCCGCGACGTCATGGGCGACGAGCGCCGCCTCCGCTGCCGCTTCCGGATCGGCGAGCAGCAGGGCCGTGCCGCCGGGACCGCTCACGGCAAGGGCGCAGGATCGATCGTTGTCGCTTCCCGCGAATCCTGCCGGCGGGTGCAGCACGCGAAACGCGATGCCGTCCCAGACCCAGGAGTCGCCGCGACGGCAGGTCGCGTCGGAATGCAATCGACTGCCCGGCGCAGTCATCGTGCGCCCGACGCGCAGTTCGCGCCGCAGGAGTTCCGCACCGCCGGCATGATCCTGGTCGTCGTGGCTCACGACGAGCAGGTCGATATCGCGAATGCCGCGCGCGCGAAGGTAAGGCAGGAGCGACACCCGCGCCGCTGGCGGACCGCCGCGCCAGCGCGGCCCCGTGTCGAAGACGAGCGCGTGATGCGCCGTCTCGACGACGGCTGCAAGTCCCTGCCCGACGTCGATGACGGCCAGTGAGAATGCGCCGGTGTCGGGTTTCTCCGCCCGGCCACAGGTGATCGCGAGCAGCATCGCCGCCGCCGCGAGACGCAGTCCCGCAACCGGCACGAGGAGCGCGGCAAACGCGAGGGCGCCGCTGGCTGCCATGAGCGCGAGCGGCTGTGCCGCGGGCGACCAGCTGGCGAAAGGCCAGGACGCCATGGCTTCGAGTGCGGGCCATGCGCGATCCAGGATCGCCGCAAGCAGACGCCAGAGTCCGGCTGTGGCCGCCGGCGCGATGGCGGCGAGCGCGCTGCCGGCCAGCACCGCGGGCAGCAACAGGAAACCGAACGCGGGGATCGCGACGGCATTGGCGACGGGTGCGATCAGCGAAATGCGCCCGAACGAAGCCGCGAGAACCGGCGTCAGCAGCGCCATGATCGACAGCTGCGACTTCGCGAAGCCCGCGAGCTTCCCGAGCCATCCGGATTCCCGCATCACCAGGGCGACGAGGACTGCCGTCGCGACGAACGACAGCCAGAAGCCTGCGGAAGTGATGGCGACAGGATCCGTGGCGACCAGGACGAATGCCGCCATGGCGAGCACCCGGGAGAACGGCCATGAACGTCGAAGCCAGCGCAGCAAGGCGAGGACGGCGACCGTCGCAAGCGTGCGCAGGGCCGGGAGCGAGGCGCCCGAAAGCCAGGCATAGCCCGCCGTGACCCCGACCACGATCAGGTTCTCGACCGCGACGCGCGTCGACAGTCGGGCAAGTCTCGGTATCCGCCACGCGAGCCGCAGCAAGGCCAGCACCGACAGCGCGCATGCGGTGACGTGCAGGCCCGAGATCGCGATGAGGTGCGCGACGCCCGTGACCGCAAATGCGTCCCACAGCCGGTCCGGGATATTGCCGCGCACGCCGACGGCCAGACCCTGCAGGACGGCGGCCGATGGGCCCGGAGTGACCGCGTCCGAAATGGAATCGGCGATGCGCTCGCGCAGGCGCTCGATCGGTCGCCGCGGCGGGACCGTCAGCCGCCGAGGCTCATCATCGCTTGCGACGTAACCCGTCGCATCGATGCGCTCGGCGAGAAGCGCCAACTCGCGATCCTGCGCGCCGGGATTCGCGAAGCCGTGCCGGCAGCGCAGCCGCGCGGTGAGGCGCCAGCATTCGCCCGGCGAGGGTTTCTGCCCGGCCTCGTACCACGCGAGGCGCACACGCTCTGGCCAGGGCCGCGGCGCCGACGTCTCGATCACATCCAGGTCGAAATCGGTCCGGTCTTCCCGTTCGAGCGCAGGCGCAGACACGCGGCCGGTGAGTGCGACCGCCTCGCGGTCGCGGGCACAGGGCCAGGCGGACGCGAGCCAGAGCGCCGCGAGCAGCTGCGTCCAGGCGAAGCCGGCGAGCATGGCGGCCGCAAGCGGCTGGCGCCGCGCCGCGAACAGGGCAAGGACTGCCACGGCCGCCACGAGCTTCGCCGCGCCACAGTGCGGGCAGCGCGTGCACCGCTGCCGCTCCCGCGCAGAACGCGAGCGCAAACCGGATCATCGTGTGTCGCCCTTGACCGGGTCGCCGGCAGCATGCCGGCCGGTCACCGGGCCTGCGGCGCGATCAGGCGGTGCTTTCGACCAGAATTCCGTCTTCGAGCAGGAGTACGCGGTCCATGCGCGCGGCAAGGCCCCGGTCGTGCGTGACGATGACGAGGCTCGTGCCGAGCTCGCGGTTGAGCTCCATCATGAGATCGAGGATCTGCTTTGCGTGACGGCCGTCGAGATTGCCGGTCGGCTCGTCCGCGAGCACGATCCGCGGCCGCGTGATGAGCGCCCGCGCGACCGCGGCACGCTGCCGCTCGCCGCCGGAGAGCTGCGATGGCCGGTGCCCGAGCCGCTCGCCGAGGCCGACGCGCGTGAGCAGCGCCGTCGCTTCGCGCGCCGCCTCGGCACGCGCCATGCGGCGGATGAGCAGCGGCATCGCGACGTTCTCGAGTGCGCTGAACTCCGGCAGCAGGTGGTGGAACTGGTAGACGAACCCCATCGCCTTGTTTCGAAGCAGGCCGCGCTCCGCGTCCTCGAGCGCCGACATCTCCCGTCCGTCGATCAGCACGCGGCCGGCGGTCGGCAGGTCGAGCCCGCCGAGAAGCTGCAGCAGCGTCGTCTTGCCCGATCCGGACGCCCCGACGACCGCGACGCGCTCGCCCTGGCGGATCGTCGTGTTGACGCCCTGCAGCACGCGCACCAGGGCCGGCCCCTGCCGGAATTCCTTGACCAGCCCTTCGCAGGCGAGGACGACGGCATCACTCATGGCTTGTTCGCTCAGACCTCGTGTCTCAGGGCTTCGGCCGGCAATGTCTTGGCCGCCCGCCAGGCCGGGTACAGGGTCGCCAGCACGCCGAGCGCGAGCGCGACGCCCGCGATCAGCAGGACGTCGCCGGCGCGGATATCGGACGGCAGCTCCGAGATGAAATAGACGCGCGGGTCGACCAGCATGATGCCCGTCAGCCGCCCGAAGCTCGCGACGATCGTGCTGACGTTGGCGGCGACGAGGAGCCCGAGCAGCACGCCGACCGCGGTGCCGACGACGCCGATGATCGAGCCCTGGGTCATGAAGACCGTCAGCATCTCGCGCGGCGAACCCCCGAGCGTCCGCAGGATCGCGATGTCCGCGCGCTTCTCCTTCACGACCATCACGAGCGTCGCGATGATGTTGAAGGCGGCGACCGCGACGACGAGGAGCAGCACGAAGAACATGATGGACTTCGTCACCTGGATCGAGCGGAAGAAGTTGCCCTGGCGGCGGCTCCAGTCGCTGATGTAGTAGCGCCCCGGCAGCGTCTCGGCGATGGCGCGGACGCGCTGCCCGGCGGCATCCGGGTTGTCGAACCGGTAGCGCAGGCCCGTGACGCTGTCGCCCAGCCGGTAGAGCCGGCGCGCGTCCTCCATGTGCACGAGCGCAAGGCCCTGGTCGAATTCGTACATGCCGGCGTCGATGAATCCGGCGACCGTGAACCGGCGCATGCGCGGCGCGACCCCGGCAGGGGTGACGTTGCCTTGCGCGATCACGACCAGCACGCCGTCGCCCTCGCCGACTCCAAGCTTCTCGGCGAGGCCGCGTCCGAGCAGGATCCGCCAGCGGCCGGCCTCGAGCGCGCCGAATCCGCCGCCCGAGATGTGCGACTCGAGGGCGGACACGCGCCGCTCCTCCTCCGGCAAGACGGCCCGCAGGTCCACGGCCGCCGAATGCTCGCCGGCGACCAGCATGCCGCGGCCCTCGATGAAGGGCGCGACCGCGACGACGCCGGGCGCGCCGCGTGTCTTCTCCGCGATTCCCCTCCAGTCGACGAGCCGTCCCTCATCCCCCTCGATCGTGGCGTGGGCCACGATGTCGAGGATCCGCCGCGAGAGGTCGCGTTCGAAGCCGTTCATGACCGAGAGGACCGCGATCAGCACCATGACGCCGAGCGCGATGCCCGCCATGGCGATCACCGAGATGAAGCCGACGAAGCGGTTCTCGCTGCGCGCGCGCAGGTACCTGAGCCCGATCCATGCCGCGGTCCTACTCATAGCGAAGCGCCGCCGCAGGTTCTGTCGCGGCCGCGCGCCGCGCCGGGTAGATCGTGGCGAGGAACGTCAGCGTGAAGGCCGTGATCGACACGAGCGCGACGTCCGAGGCCCGAAGTTCCGAAGGAATGCGGGAGATGTAATAGACGGCCGGGTCGAAGAGCTCGAAGCCGAACAGGCGTTCGAGCGTATGGACGATGTCTCCCGCATACACCGCGAGCAGGATCCCGAGCCCGGTGCCCGCCAGCGCGCCGATCCAGCCGATCAGCGTCCCCTGCACGATGAACGTGGCAACGACGCCGCCGCGCGAGAAGCCGAGCGTGCGCAGGATCGCGATGTCGTTGCGCTTCTCGGACACGACCATGACGAGGCTCGCGATGATGTTGAAGGCGGCCACCGCGACGATCAGGAGCAGGATCACCGTCATCATCGTCTTTTCGAGCCGGATCGCCCGGAAATAGGCGGCATGTTCCTGCGTCCAGTCGGTGCCGCCTTTCATGCCGAGCGCCGCCACGAGTGCGGGCGTGCGCTTTGCGCGCCTCGAAAGGATCGGTATAGAAGACGCGAATGCCCGCCGTTGCGGAAGGACCTGCAAGCGAGGCGACATCCTCGAGTGAGGCAAAGGCGAGCGTCGCGTCATGGTCGGCGAGGCCGATCTCGAACTGGCCCGCCACTTCGAATGCCCCGATGCGCGGCGCGAGTGCGCCGTCCGCGTCGCTGCGCAGGAGCAGCATGTTGACGTGGTCGCCGGTGCGCGCCTGCAACTGGAATGCGAGCACGCGGCCGAGCGCAACGCGCATGCTCCCGGGCGCAAGCGCCGAAATCTGGCCCTGCCGCATGGCCTGCCCAAGTGCCGAGCCCGGGCCGTGATCCGCTGGCGTCGATGCCCCGCAGCACGGCGCCGGCGAGCGTCGCGCCGTTCGACAGGAGCCCCTGGACTTCGATGAAAGGTTCCGCGCTCGCGACGCCGGCCTCGCGGCGCGCGCGCTCGGCCAGATCGCGCAAGGCGGCCGGATCGGCCGGCGCCGGCAAGGTGGCATGAGCGGCAAGCGACAGGAGCCGCGTGCGCAATTCCCCCTCGAATCCGTTCATGACCGAGAGGATCGCGATCAGGGCCGCGACTCCGAGGCAGATTCCGGCCAGGGAAACCCAGCTGATGAAGGACACGAAGTACTGGTGCTGGCGGGCGCGGACGTAGCGCAGCCCAAGGCCCAGGGGCAGCGGCGTCAGCATGTGCGGTGGTTCACAGGATTCGGCATGCCTATCAAGGTTTTATCGTGGCAACCTCGACAGGCTCCCACCCGGTGCTACACTCGAAAGCGGAGGTATCGCGATGCCTATCCTACGCATTTTGGTGTTGCTCGCGCTTGGAGCGGCAACGCCCGCCCTGGCCGAAACGCTCAACACGGACACCGGCAATCCAGCGGCCGCAGCGGACAGTCCGCACCGCGGCAGCACGATGGCGACGGTGGAGAGCCGTTATGGAGCTCCGACCAACCGCCATGCCGCCGTCGGCAACCCGCCCATCACGCGCTGGGACTACCCGCAGTTCTCGGTGTACTTCGAGAACGACCGGGTGCTCCATAGCGTCATCGTGAGGAGCGCGTCCTCCGGCTGAGCCGCGGGTCGCCGGGTCCAAGGTATCCTGCTGAGCAAGACCCCGCCGGGTTCGCCCGGAACGGGGAGTTTTGCTTGCAGGATGCCTGATGCCCGATTCGCGCCAGTCCGAAGTCCTCCTGCCCGCGGGCCGTGAAACGGTCCGCTGGGGCGAGCTCTACGGCAGCAGCCCGGCGTATTTCCTCGCGGAGTCGGCCGCCGCGGGGACGCCGCTCGTCGTCGTCGCCGGCAGCGGCCGCGAGGCCGACCAATACCTGGCGGAGCTGCGTTTTTTCACGGCCGGTCGCCTCGGCCTCTGGTCGTTTCCGGACCGCGAGACTCTGCCCTACGACCCCTTCTCGCCGCACCCGGACATCGTCTCGGAACGGCTGCGCACGCTCGCAGCGCTCCCGGACCTCGCGCAGGGAATCGTCGTCACGACGCAGGCCGCCCTCCTCGACCGCCTGCCGCCGCGCGCCTTCATCGCGGCCCACGCCTTCGCGCTCACGACAGGCGATCGCATCGACTTGCCGAAGCTGCGCAAGCGGCTCGCCGACTCCGGTTACGTGCAGGTCACCCAGGTGCTGAGTCCCGGCGAGTTCGCCGTGCGCGGCTCGGTGGTGGATCTCTTTGCCGCCGGTGCGCCGCAGCCGTTCCGGCTCGACCTCTTCGATGACCAGATCGAGTCCGTGCGTGTCTTCGATCCTGCCGACCAGCGTTCCGGCGCACGGCTCGCGGCAGTGCCGCTCCTGCCGGCGCGCGAAATCCCGTCATCGCCCGAAGCGATAGCCGAGTTCAGGGCGCGCTGGCGCGAGCGCTTCGAAGGCGACCCGCAGAAAAGCAGCGTCTACCGCGCCGTCACGGCCGGCCAGATGCCGGCGGGCATCGAAGCCTGGCTGCCGCTCTTTTTCAGCCAGACCTCCGGACTCTGCGACTACCTGCCCGCCGGCAGCGTGATCGTGGACCTGGTGGATCTCGACCGCACGCTCGCGGGCGGCTGGTCGGAAATCGAGCAGCGACACGAAGACCGCCGTCACGACCGCGAGCGCCCGTTGCTGCCGCCGGCGGAAGCCTTCATGCCCGCGGCCGAAGTGCTGTCGGCGCTCGCCGGGCATCCGCGGATCCAGCTCACGCCCGTCAAGGTCGAACCGATCGGCGTCGCGACGGCATTCGAGAACTTCGCTTCCGGCCCGCCGCCTGAATTGCGGGCCGATACACGTGCGCAGCGCCCGCTCGACAAGCTCGAGCACTTCGTCGCCGGATTCGACGGACGCATACTCGTGACCGCGGACTCCGCCGGCCGGCGGGAAGTTCTCCTCGACATGCTGCGCCGCCAGGGCCTGGCGGCAGAAGTCGCCGCGGACTGGCCGTCATGGCTCGAAAGCGGCCGCGCGCTCGGCCTCGCCATCGCATCCGACGTGCGCGGCCTGCTCCTGCCCACGCGCTCGCTCGCGCTCGTGGCCGAGGACCAGCTGTTCGGAGAGCGCGCTCGCCAGGAGCGCCGGCGGCGGCGCGTGGAGCGCGACCCGGAGGCGATCCTGCGCGAACTCGCCGCGCTCTCGCCCGGCGCCCCGGTGGTTCACGAGGAATACGGCGTCGGCCGCTACCGCGGCCTGAAGGTCATGCAGGTTGCCGGCAATCCCGCCGAATTCCTCGTCATCGAGTACGCAGGCGGCGACCTGCTGTACGTGCCGGTACACGCGCTGGGGCTCGTCACCCGCTACACCGGCGGCTCGCCCGATTCGGCGCCCTGGCACAAGCTCGGCACCGAGCAGTGGGCGCGCGCCCGCCGGCGCGCAGCGGAGCGCGTTCGCGACGTCGCGGCAGAGCTTCTTGACCTCTACTCGCGCCGCGCGGCGCGCGAGGGCCGCCCGGTTGCCTTCGACGAAAACGCATATCGCGCCTTCGAGGCCGCGTTCCCCTTCGAGGAGACGATCGACCAGCACGAGGCGATCGAGGCCGTGCTCGCGGACATGCGCTCCGGGCGACCGATGGACCGCGTGGTCTGCGGCGACGTCGGTTTCGGCAAGACGGAGGTTGCGCTACGCGCCGCGTTCGCGGCCGTCACCGGAGGGCGCCAGGTCGCCGTGCTGGTGCCGACGACGCTGCTCGCCCAGCAGCACGCGCAGACCTTCGCCGACCGCTTCGCCGACTGGCCGGTCCGCGTCGAGAGCCTGTCGCGCTTCCGCACCGTCCCCGAGCAACGCGCGATCGTCGAGGGGCTCAAGTCAGGCAGCGTCGACATCGTGATCGGGACGCATCGCCTGCTGCAGCGCGACGTCGCATTCCATGACCTCGGCCTCGTCGTGGTGGACGAAGAACACCGCTTCGGCGTCGGCCACAAGGAGCGGCTCAAGCAGCTGCGCGCCGACGTCGACACGCTGACGCTGACGGCGACGCCGATACCCCGCACGCTCAACATGGCGCTGGGCGGCCTGCGCGACCTCTCGCTGATGACGACGCCGCCGGCCGAACGGGTCGCCATCGAGACCTTCGTCGCGGAGTGGAGCGACAGCCTCGTGCGCGAGGCTTGCCTGCGCGAGATCCGCCGCGGCGGGCAGATCTATTTCGTGCACAACACGGTCGAGGACATCGAACTCTTCGCGGAGCGCCTGCGGCGCCTGGTGCCCGAGGCGACGATCCGCGTCGGCCACGGCCAGATGCGCGAGCGCGATCTCGAGCAGCTCATGCTCGACTTCTACCACCGGCGCTTCCAGCTGCTCGTCTGCACCACGATCATCGAGTCCGGCATCGACGTGCCGACGGCGAACACGATCCTGATCGACCGCGCCGACCGCTTTGGCCTCGCGCAACTGCACCAGCTGCGCGGTCGCGTCGGACGTTCGCACCACCGGGCCTGGGCGTACCTGATCGCGCCGCCGGCGGCAGCGCTGCCCGAGGACGCGCGCAAGCGCCTCGAGGCGATCGAATCGCTCGAGGACCTGGGAGCCGGGTTCACGCTCGCGACCCAGGACCTCGAGATCCGCGGCGCCGGCGAGCTCCTCGGCGAGGAACAGAGCGGACAGATCCAGGAGATCGGCATCGGCCTCTACCTCGAACTCCTCGAGCGCGCGGTGACGGCGCTGCGCGAGGGCCGCGATCCCGATCTCGAGGCGCCGCTCGCCACGGGCTCCGAGGTGGACCTGCAGCTCCCGGCGCTGCTGCCGGAAGACTACATTCCGGACGTGCATATCCGCCTGCAGCTCTACAAGCGCATGGCGGGTGCCGCCGACGCCGAGCGGCTCGGCGACCTGGAAGCGGAAGTGATCGATCGCTTCGGGCCGTTGCCGCCGCCGACGAAGACGCTGCTCGTCGTGCATCGGCTGCGCCAGAGGGCCGCCGCCCTCGGCATTCGCCGCCTCGAACTCGGCGCCGCATCGGGCGTCGTCGAGTTCAATCGCGAGCACCGCGTCGAGCCGGACCGGGTGGTCAAGCTCCTGCAGCACCCCGGGGGCCGCTACCGCCTCGACGGGCCGACGCGCTTGCGGCTGCGGATCGCGACCGCGGATGCCGCGGCGCGCATTGCGGCGGCGAATTCCATACTGGAATACCTGGGCGGCTGAGCGAAGCGGACCGTCCGTCAGGCAGGTCGTTCGCCGTCGAGCTCCAGGGCCGGCCGATCGGTCAGTTCACGGGCGGCGGCGACTGCCGTCTGCCAGCGCGGATCGGCGGCGAGCGGCGTCGAGCTCGCATCGCGGCCATGCAGGCGCACGAGCCGCATGCGGCTCACCGGGTCCGGCGCGGTGCGCATCGAATCGAGGAGCGCGACCGCGCTCGCGCGGTCGTTGCAGACCGGCAGCACGTCGCAGCCCGCCTCGAGCGCAAGCCTCGCCCGCGATGCGATGTCGCCAAAGGCCGCGGCGCCCGCCATCGACAGGTCGTCGGCAAAGATTGCGCCCTGAAATCCAAGGTCGCCGCGAAGGACGCCGTCGATCCAGCGCGGCGACAGGCTTGCGGGCCTGTCGTCCACCTCCGGGAATACGACGTGGGCGACCATCACGGCCGGCAGTCCGTTTGCCATGAGCCGGCGGTACGGGCGCAGATCCGCTTCGAGGTCCGCCCATTCGCGACGGTCCACGGGCAATGCCACGTGGGAGTCGGCGGCCACTGCGCCGTGCCCGGGAAAATGCTTGGCGGTCGCCGCCATGCCGGCATCCCGCATGCCGAGCATGTAGGCGACCGCGAGCTCGGCAACCGCATCGGCATCCGAATGCAGCGAGCGGTCGCCGATCACGCGGCTGACGCCGTAGTCGACGTCGACACAGGGCGCGAAGGACAGGTCGACGCCGCGGACGCGCAGTTCAGCCGCCATCAGCCAGCCGAGCTGGCGCGCAAGGGCGAGCCCTTCCGCACGCTGCACGGAAAATCGACGGCCGATATCGCGCAGCGGCGGCAGGCGCGTGAATCCCTCGCGGAAACGCTGCACCCGCCCGCCTTCCTGGTCCACTGCGACGAGGAGCGGCGGCGTGCGGATCGCGTGGATCTCCGCCGTGAGGCGCGCGAGCTGCTCGGGACTCTCGTAGTTGCGCGTGAAGAGGATGACGCTGCCCACCTGCGGGTGCGCGAGCAGGTCGCGCTCGTCCGGCTCGATCGCGATGCCCGCGAGGTCCACCATCACCGGCCCGAGTGTCATGGGTGCGGCTCGAACAGCGCGATGGATTCGACGTGCGAAGTGTGCGGAAACATGTCCATGATCCCGGCCGCCACGAGGCGGTAACCCAGTTCCTTCGCCAGTATGCCTGCGTCGCGCGCGAAGCTGCCCGGATGGCAGGACACATAGACGAGGCGGCGCGGCCGCGAGGACACGGCGACCGGCAGCACTTCGCGCGCGCCGGCGCGCGGCGGGTCGAGCAGCACGAGATCGTAGGCGGCGCGCGCCCAGGCGCCCTGCTGCGCCTCGGCCGCGAGGTCTGCGGCGTGAAACGCGGCATTGGCGATGCCGTTCCGCGCCGCATTGGCGCGCGCCCGCGCCACGAGCGCGGCGTCGCCCTCGACGCCGTCGACCGAGGCGACCTGCATCGCAAGCGGCAGGCTGAAGTTTCCGAGCCCGCAGAAGAGGTCGAGCGCCCGGTCCGTGGATTGCGGCGCGAGGAGCTCGATCGCGCGCGCCACCATGAGCTGGTTGAGCGCGCCGTTCACCTGCACGAAATCGGTTGGCGCGAACTCGATGCCCGCGGCGAGCCCGGGCAGCTCGTAGCGCAGCGCCTGCGCCGGCGGCGAGAGCGGCGTGACTGTCTCGAGGCCGCCGCGCTGCAGGTAGAGCGCGACGCCGTGATCCCGTTCGAAGTCGCGCAGCCGTTCGAGGTCCGCCGCATCCGGATCTTCCAGCACGCGCAACACGAGCGCCGTCGCATTTTCGGCCACGGCGACTTCGATCTGCGCCACGCGCCGCTTGATGCTGAGGCCGCCGACCAGCCCGGCCAGCGCCGAGACGAGCGCGCCCACCGGCGGCGCAAGCACCTCGCAGACTTCGAGATCCGCGAGAAAGGGGCTGCCGCGCTCGCGGAAGCCGACGAAGACCTTGCCCTTCTTGTCCACGTGCTTGCAGCCGAGACGCGCGCGGCGCCGATAGCCCCACACCGGTCCGGTCAGCGGCGGCAGCCAGCGCTCAGGCAGGATGCCGCCGATGCGCTCGAGCGCCTCGGCGACGATGCGGCCCTTCGCCGCGAGTTGCGCCGGATGCTCGAGGTGCTGCAGGGAGCAGCCGCCGCAGACGCCGAAATGACGGCAGCGCGGCGTGACGCGCTCTGGCGCCGCGCGCAGCACCTCGACGACCGCCGCCTCGTCATGGCGCCGCTGCCGGCGCGTGCGGCGGAAGCTGACCGACTCGCCGGGCAGCGCGCCGCTCACGAAGACGGCCTTGCCGTCGAGGTGCGTGACGCCGCGACCCTCGTGATCCAGCGACTCGATCTCAGCGGTTTCGATCGCGGGCGCAGCCTTCACGCACGGACCCAGGCCGCGTCGTATTCGCGCCAGTGCGGCTCCGCGCGCTCGGCGAGCCAGCCGCCCGCGCGCGCGAGCTCGGCCGCGTATTCGCCGGTCGAGAGCTGGCCGCGGATGAGCTGGAAGCGCAGCCAGACGAGGTAGGTATTGAACACGTCCGTCTCGCAGTAGGCGCGTATCTCGGCGATGCGGCCCGCCTTCCAGTAATCGAAGACCTGGTCGCCGCTCATGCCGAGCTTGCCCGGCAGGCCGAGCAGCAGCGCCGTGTGCTCGAGGCTCGCGCGCCCGCGCGCCTGGTAGGCCGCCAGCACGTCCATGAGGTCCAGGTGCCGCGCGTGATAGCGGTTCAGGTAGTTGTTCCACTTGAAGTCGCGGTCGCGCTCGCCTGTGTCCCAGTAGGTCGGCGCAGCGATGCCGTGGCGCAGCATCCGGTAGTGCAGCACCGGCAGGTCGAAGCCGGAGCCGTTCCAGGAGACGAGCGTCGGCCGGAGTTTCTCGATGCCCGCGAAGAAACGGCGGACAAGGTCGTCCTCGAGGCTATCCACGGCGCCGAGGCTCCAGGCCTGGAACTGGTCACCGTCCCGCAGCAGCGTCGAGATCGCGACCACCCGGTGCTGCTCGAACGGCAGGAACGAGGAGCCGCCTGTCGCCTCCGCACGGGCGGCGAACATCTGCTCGGCCACCTCGACGTCGCTGCCATCGAAGCCGAGCCGGCGCCCGAGTTCGGTGTCGGGCACGGTCTCGATGTCGAACACGAGGCAGTCGGCGCCCGCGCTCATGGCTTCTTCATCAGGACGGCGACGGCCATGACGAGGCCCGCCTCGTCCGTGAGGCTGACGTGGCCTTCTGCGGCGCCGAGGCGATCGGCCACGGCGCGGCCGCGCGGAGAAAAGATGACTTCCGGCTTGCCCCAGGCGTTCGCCTTGAAGCCGAAATCGCGGATCCACACGCCGTGGCGGAAGCCGGTGCCCAGCGCCTTGGAGATCGCTTCCTTGGCCGCGAATCGCATGGCGAGGAAGCGCACGGGCCGGCGCGCCGGATCGAACAGCGCCCGTTCTTCGGGCATCAGCAGCCGATCGACAAAATGCTCGCCGAAACGGCGGTACGTGGCCTCGATGCGCTCGACCTGCACGAGATCGGTGCCGATGCCGAAGATCATGGGGCTCTTCGGCGCGCACCCAGCATGAGGCGCTTCATCTCCGCGACGGCGGGCCCGAAGCCGCTCATCACGGCGCGGGAGACGATCGAGTGGCCGATGTTGAGCTCGACGATCTCCGGGATCGCCGCGACCGGCTGGACGTTGTGGTAGTCGAGCCCGTGGCCCGCGTTCACGACGAGCCCCGCCGCGCTTGCGCGCCTCGCCGCATCCGCGAGCCGCGTGAGCTCGCGGCCGCGTTCCGCGCCCTCGGCCTCCGCGTAGGCGCCCGTGTGCAATTCGATGACCGGCGCGCCGGCGCGCGCCGCCGCGTCGACCTGGACCGCGTCCGGGTCGATGAAAAGCGAGACGCGGATGCCCCCGGCGGCGAGTCGGCGGCAGGCGTCGGCGATCGCCGCCAGTTGTCCCGCGACGTCAAGCCCGCCCTCGGTCGTCACCTCGGTCCGCTTCTCCGGCACCAGGCAAACGTCCTCAGGCTGCACCTCGAGGGCGATCGGGAGCATCTCCCGGGTCGCCGCGATCTCGAGATTCATGCGCGTCTGCAGGGCGCCGCGCATGGCGCGCACGTCGCGGTCCTGGATGTGCCGGCGATCCTCGCGCAGGTGCAGCGTGATGCTGTCTGCGCCCCACTGCTCGGCGACCAGCGCAGCGAGCAGCGGGTCCGGCGAACGGCCGCCGCGCGCCTGGCGCAGCGTCGCCACGTGATCGATGTTCACGCCGAGCCAGATGTCCGATCCCGTCATGCTTCCCGCCCCCGCCGGCGCACCGCCAGCATCACGTCGCGGCTCGCGAGCCCCCGCCCTTCCAGGCAAAGCGCGATCGCGGCGCCAAAAATGCCGCGCGCGGCTTTCTGTGCGTCCCGCGCGCCGAACTCGCCGCGCGCAACCGCGAGTACGGCGTGGCCGGCGTGAATGTCAGGCCCCGCATCCCCGTCCCTGACCGCGAGCACGCCGCGGCCCGGCTCGAAATGATAGTACCGATCGCTCTCGACCGGCCGGCCGCTCGCCGCGTCCCGCGACAGGTCGAGGCCGTAGCCCAGTTCCTCGAGCAGCACGCGTTCGAACGCGCGAAGCGCCGGCTGTTCCTCCCCGGACGCAAGTGCCGCGAGCGCCGACGCGTAGGCGTCGTAGAGTTCCTCGTGGCGATCCTCCTTCGGCAGGAGCTTCAGCAGGAGTTCATTGAGGTAAAAACCCGACATGAGGCGGGACGACGCGAGCGCCGGCGCGATGCCAGCAGACTCTGCCGTCGTCAGCGTGCCGCCGTCCGCGCGGCCCGACCAGGACACGAGGAGCGGCACGAACGGGCGCAGCACGGCGCGCAGCGGCGACTTCGGGCGCCGTGCGCCGTGGGCAAACAGCGTGACCCGGCCATGGCTCCGGGTCATGAAGTCGAGGATCCGGCTCGTGTCGCTCCAGGGACGGTGATGCAGGAGGTACGCCGCTTCGAGCAGCGTGCGCCGCGTGGAGGTCATGACGGCTCGTGGCCGAGCCGCTGCAGCAACTGGTCGTCGTCACTCCAGCCTTCGCGCACCTTGACCCAGGTGTTGAGGTGCACGCGACGGCCGAAGAGCTCGTTGAGCGCGAGCCGCGCCGCGCTGCCGATGGCCTTGAGCCGCGCGCCTTTCGTTCCGATCACGATCTTGCGCTGGCCGATGCGCTCGACCCAGATGATCGCGTCGATTTCGGTGCGGCCGTCAGGCGTCGGCTCGAAGCGCTCGATCTCGACCGCGATGCCGTAGGGCAGCTCGTCCGAGAGCGCGAGCATCAGCTGTTCGCGCAGCGCCTCGGCGGCCTGGAAGCGCTCGCCCCGCTCATGCGCCGGTCGCGCCTCTTCGGCCGGGCCTTCCGGAAGCTGCCCCGACGACGGCCTTGACGAGCGCATCGAGGTTCACGGCCTTCGACGCCGAGATCGGCACGATCGCCGAGAAGTCGTGCCGGCGCGAAAAGTTCTCGAGGATCGGCAGCAAGGCATCCCGCGGCTTGACGCGGTCGATCTTGTTGACGGCGAGAATGACCGGCAGTCCCGACTGCGCGAGGCGCGCGAGCATGGCGCTGTCGCCTTCCGCCCAGCGCGGCGCGGCGACGACCAGGATGGCCGCGTCCGAGGCGCCGAGCGCCGCCTCGCCTTCGCGGTTCATGAAGTGCGCAAGACGGCTGCCGGCTGCGGCGCCCGCGCCTGGCGTGTCGGTCACGATCATGTGGAAGCCAGGCCCTGTCACGAGGCCCTCGACCCGGTGGCGGGTTGTCTGGGCTTTCGGCGTGACGATGCTGAGCTTGCGTCCCGCGAGCGCGTTGAGAAGCGTCGACTTGCCGACGTTCGGGCGGCCGGCCAGCACGACCGTGCCCCAGCGATGCGTGATTCCCTGCGCTCACCCGGCCTAGTTTAGCGCCGGATCCGACAGGATTCGCTGTGCGGCTTCCTGCTCCGCGCGCCGCCGGCTGCTGCCGTCGGCAACGGCCGAGAGCGCGAGCGCCGGAATGTCGCAGCGGACGCTGAAACGCTGGTCGTGCGGCTCGCCGCTGACCTCGAGCACGGTGTAGTCGGGAAGCGGAAGCCCGCGGCCCTGGAGCCATTCCTGCAGCCGCGTCTTGGGGTCTTTCAGTTCCGATGCCGACGGCAGCGCATCGATCGCGGCTTCAAACAGCCGCCCGGCGACCTGCCGCGCGGCCTCGATTCCCTGGTCGAGGTAAACGGCCCCGACCACGGCCTCCAGCGCATCCGCGAGGATGGTGGCGCGGCGATGGCCGCCGGACTTCATCTCGCCCTCGCCGAGCAGCAGTTGCTCGCCGAGGCCGAGGCTGGCGGCCGTCGCCGCCAGCGCCTCGCCGCTCACGAGACTGGCGCGGAAACGCGAGAGTTCGCCCTCGCTCGCATCGGGAAAACGCAGGAAAAGCATTTCGGCGACGAGGAAGGAAAGGACCGCGTCGCCGAGGTACTCGAGCCGCTCGTTGTTGACGGACCCGTGGCTGCGATGGGTCAGCGCCCGCGCAAGCAGCGCCGGGTCGGAGAGATCGACGCCGAGCTGCTCCGCCAGCCAGCCGGCCGCAGGGTTCACGTTCCCCGCACGCCGGTCAGCGCGCGCTGACGGTGACCGACTTGTCGAACTCGACCAGGAACGACACGTTGCCCGCGAGGGGCACGGTGTCGTCGTAAGCGGCGCGCATCGTGAACTCGCCGCCTTCCTTGTGGATTTCGATGTCGTTCGCGGTGATCACTTCGACCATCTCGATGTCGAAGTGCCGCTCGACCGCCTTGCGCAGCATGAACTCGGTCGAACCCGGGTTGCTGTCGAATTCGTCGCGCACCTTCTCCAGCGTCGAGGCGACGCGCATGTACTCGAGGTACTTCGGCACCAGCCGGATGCCGGCATAGACCCACGCGCCGACCACGACGACGACGACGATGATCCCGATCATTGTCATGCCACGCTGTCTGTGCAGCATACCTGTCTCCCTAACGAATCCCGGTGCCCATGCGGTTCCACAGCAGGCGCCACTTGCGGTCCGGGTTGAAGGACAGCCAGATCGCCTCAGCCTTGCCGATCACGTTTTCTTCCGGGACGAAACCGACGTCCGGGAAACGGCTGTCGCGGCTGTTGTTGCGATTGTCGCCCATCATGAAAAAGTGGCCCGGCGGCACCCGCCATTCTCCCTCCATGCCGGGCCGCGCAGGGTCGAGGAGGACGGCATGCGTCCTGCTCCCCAGGCGCTCCTCGCCCACATGGGTGAACGGATACTGCTCGTTCTTGGGCCCGGAATACAACTCGCCCGGCGCAATCTGAGACGGCGTACCGTTCACCAGCACCTGGGACCCCACCACCTGGATCGTATCGCCCGGCAGGCCCACCAGGC
This sequence comes from uncultured Gammaproteobacteria bacterium, assembly GCA_963747035.1. Taxonomy (GTDB): domain Bacteria; phylum Pseudomonadota; class Gammaproteobacteria; order Steroidobacterales; family Steroidobacteraceae; genus SCUD01. The sequence goes on along the minus strand of CAVVDL010000034.1, from coordinate 164,890 downwards.
GCTTGATGAAGACCAGCGAAGGGTCGCTCGGCTTGCGGAACACGATGACGTCGCCGCGCTGCGGCTCGCCCACCGGGACGATCCGGGTGTTCAGCACGGGCAGGCGCAGTCCGTAGCGCCACTTGTTCACGAAGATGAAGTCGCCCTGGATCAGCGTCGGCATCATCGAGTCGGAGGGAATGCGGAACGGCTCGTACAGGAACGAGCGCAGCACCAGCACGATGACGATGACCGGGAAGAACGAGCGCGCGTAGTCGACGGCCACCGGCTCCTTGGCGATGCCGCGCGCCTGGCGCTTCTGTCCGCGAAGAACAGGCGATCGAGGCCCCAGACGGCGCCCGTGAGCGCAGCCAGCGCGACCAGCAGGAACGAAAAATCGAAGACCATCAGCATCCCCCGCAGTTCATTTCTTGCTCATGCTCAGGACCGCGAGGAACGCTTCCTGCGGGATCTCGACGGTGCCGAGCTGCTTCATCCGCTTCTTGCCTTCCTTCTGCTTCTCGAGAAGCTTGCGCTTTCTCGTCACGTCGCCGCCGTAGCATTTCGCCAGCACGTTCTTGCGCAATGCCTTGACCGTCGCGCGCGCGATGATCTGGCCGCCGATCGCGGCCTGGATCGCCACTTCGAACATCTGGCGCGGAATCAGTTCCTGCATCTTGTCGACGAGTTCCCGGCCCCGCTGGTAGGCGCTCTCGCGGTGCACGATCATCGACAGCGCGTCGACGCGGTCGCCATTGATCAGCACGTCCAGCCTCGACAGCGGTGCCGCCTGGAAATGGCTGAACTCGTAGTCGAACGACGCATAGCCGCGGCTCACCGATTTCAGGCGGTCGAAGAAATCCAGCACGACCTCGGCGAGCGGCAGCTGGTACTGCAGCGACATCTGCTTGCCGAGCTGCAGCATCTTCTTCTGCACGCCGCGCTTCTCCTGGCAGAGGCCGAGCACGCCGCCGACGTGTTCCGGCGGCACCAGGATGTTCGCGGTGATGATCGGTTCCCGCAGTTCGCGGTAGTTCGGCGGCAGTTTCGAGGGATTGTCGACCAGGCTGACTTCGCCGTCGTTGCCGAGCACTTCGTAGATGACGGTCGGCGCGCTGGTCACGAGCGACAGCCCGTACTCGCGCTCGAGCCGTTCCTGCACGATGTCCATGTGCAGGAGCCCGAGGAAGCCGCAGCGGAAGCCGAACCCGAGGGCCGTCGACACTTCCGGCTCGTAGTGCAGCGCCGAGTCGTTCAGCTTGAGTTTCTGCAGCGCGTCGCGGAAGGATTCGTACTGGTCGGACTGGACCGGAAACAACCCTGCGAACACGCGCGGCTGCACGGTCTTGAATCCGGGCAGCGGCTTCTCGCAGGGGCGGTTTTCGCTCGTGATCGTGTCGCCGACCGGGGCGCCGTCGATGTCCTTGATCCCGGCGGTCATCCAGCCGACTTCGCCGGTGGACAGCCCGTCGGTCGCGATGCGCTTCGGCGTGAAGCGGCCGACGCGGTCCACCTGCCAGCCGCGGCCCGTCGACATGACCTGGATGCGGTCATTCGGGCGCAGCGCCCCGTTCATGACGCGGACGAGGGAGACGACGCCGACGTAGTTGTCGAACCAGGAATCGATGATCAGCGCCTGCAGCGGCGCAGCCGCGTCGCCTTTCGGCGGCGGGATGCGCAGCACCAGTTCTTCGAGCAGCTGCGGGACGTTCTCGCCGGTCTTGGCGCTGACCCGGATGGCATCGGTCGCCTCGATGCCGATGATGTTCTCGATCTCCTCGATGACGCGCTCGGCGTCGGCCGACGGCAGGTCGATCTTGTTGATCACCGGCAGCACCGTAAGCCCCTGCTCGAGCGCCGTGTAGCAGTTTGCGACGCTCTGGGCCTCGACGCCCTGCGCGGCGTCCACCACGAGCAGCGCGCCCTCGCAGGCTGCAAGCGAGCGCGAGACTTCGTACGAGAAGTCCACGTGCCCGGGCGTGTCGATGAAATTGAGCTGATAGTCCTTGCCGTCGTCGGCGCGGTACGTCAGCGTGACCGACTGGGCCTTGATCGTGATCCCGCGCTCGCGCTCGAGGTCCATCGAGTCGAGCACCTGCTCCTGCATCTCGCGCGCCTCGAGGCCGCCGCAGGTCTGGATCAGGCGGTCCGCGAGCGTCGACTTGCCGTGGTCTACGTGCGCAATGATCGAGAAATTGCGTATCTGCTGCTGCATCGGGGGAAGCGGGACGCCCTTGCCGGACAGGCGCGTCCGGGAAACGGCGATTATAGCAGTCGGACGCGGTGGACCCGCTTCAGGCGCGCGTGAGCCGCTCGATCGCGGCGCGGTCGATGCGGCCGTGGCAGACGACGCTGCCCTCGCAGGTGAGCACGGGAACCTTGAGGCCGTAGCGGCGGCGCGCGGTCGCGTCTTCGTCCACGTCACGCACTTCGAACGCCGGCAGCAGCGCGGCAAGCTCCGCGACGAACTCGTCGCAGAGCGTGCAATCCTCGCGGGTGAAGACGAGAAACCGGGATTCCGGCATCCGCTGCCGTCGCTAGTGCCGGTTTGAAGCGGCAGCGGGCGTCGCGCCTTCGGGCGCCGCAGCAGGGCGCAGGCCCGAGGCGATGAACTTGAGCGTGCGCGGCGGCACTTCGCCGACGGCAGTGACCTGGTGGCCGTCCACGACGGTCGTAAAGGCCGAAGCGACGCCCGAGCGCGTCGTGCCCTGCATCGGCGCCTTGCCAGGCTCCGGCGTCTGGATGAAGACGGAAACGGTCGCGAGCCCGTCGGAATACACGAGGTGATTCACCGGGGCGCCGGATCCGGCAAGCGCCTGCATGCCGCTGACCGAAAGGCGGAATCCGGGCGGCACCTGCGCCGCACGCCAGGCTGGCGTCTCCTCTTCCGACTGCGGCGACTGGCGCACCCAACGCAGCTTCCGGCGATCGACAGCGGGCTCAAAGGCCGAATCCGGGATGTTGTTGTCGAAGCGCAGCTTCGTGAATCGCAGCCGCTCGATCACGCGGCCGGAGCCGTCGGCAAGGTCGCTGCGCACCGGCATGTGCGAATCCACGTCGATCCAGAGGCGGTAGCCGAAGCGGTAGCCGTCGAGTGGCCTGACTGCGACGACCGCGGTCGGGCCGAAATCGTCGAGCGTCTCGCGGCCGACCCAGTCCACCTTGTACCAGGAGGCCATCCGCCCCTCGAATTGGGGCAGTGCGCCCATCAGGTCGCTGCGGCCCGAGCGCCGCTCGATGATCGCGAGTTTCTGGTCCGGCAGGTAGACCACGACCTCGTCGTTCTCGCGCACGAGCTCGCGGCCGTGGCCGCTCAGCGAAACGAGCCGCTCCGAAACGACGCCGTCGCGGACGCGATGCGTGATCGCGAGGCGCTCGGTTCGCTCCGCGGACTCGGACACGAACTCTCCGACGTAGCTCGCGTTATTGAGCGCCGCGCCCATGCGCGTCAGCCACTCCTGGCCGCTCTCGGCGAAAGCAGGTGCGGCGGCGAGTCCCAGCGCGAACGCGATGGCCGGTCGCGCGCTCACGGGTCGTTCGATTCCCCGGGCGGCGCCGTATCGACGAGCGACGGATCGTCGTCGCTGATGATCCCGGCGCCGACGCTGCGGCGCGCGAGCGGCGATGCGTAGCCATAGTGCGCCACCAGGTAATTGGCGAACTCGGCCGGCGGGATTCCTGACGGCGAATCGGTCGCCGGCGGCGTCACGTAGGCCTCCGGGGGCGCGTCCGTGGCATCGAGCTCATCGGAGACGGGCTGGACCGGCGGGACTTCCGCCTTCGCGACCACCGCTTCGGCTCCGGCCGGGTCCTGCGTGCCGACCTGCTGCACGAGCAGCACCGCGCCGAACGCGACGCTTGCGGCGACGGCAAGGCCCGCCGCTGCGCGCAGCAGCACGTCGCGACGCGGCATGCGGAAGAACGCGACGCCGCGGAACGGTTCCTTCGCGATGGCGGCGCTCACGCGTGCGGCCACCTGCCGCGCAGCCGGCACGTCGCCGTCGCTGCGAAGCACGGCCCCGATCAGCGAGTAGCGCGAAAGCGCGCCGCGCAGGTCATCGTCGCGCTCAAGACGCTTCACCAGGAGCGCCGACTCCGGGTCCGGCAGCTCGCCGTCGAGAAATGCCGAGAGCTGTTCCTTGATTCGATCCGTCATTCAATGTCTCCGATTCGCCCCAGGCCCCCGTCGAACACCTCGCGCAGGCTGCGATCGATCGCTTCGCGTGCGCGGAAGATCCTCGAACGGACGGTGCCTACCGGGCATTCCATCGTCTTTGCAATGTCCTCGTAACTCAGCCCCTCGAGCTCGCGCAGTACGATCGCGAGCCGGAGGTCGTCGGGCAGCGACTCGATCGCCTCGTTGACCGTGCGCCGGATCTCGTCCGTCAGCGCAAGCGCCTCGGGCGTTTCCGTGTCCGACAGGCGGGCATGCGCCTGGACCTGCGAACCGTCCTGCAGATCGAGGTCGTACGACACCGGCCGCCTGCGGCTCGCGACGAGCGCGTTCTTCGCGGTGTTGATCGCGATCCGGTACAGCCACGTGTAAAACGCGCTGTCGCCACGGAATGCCGGCAAGGCGCGGTACGCCTTGATGAACGCCTCCTGGGCGATGTCCTCGGCTTCCGCGGGATTGCGAACGTACCGCTGCACGAGTTTCAGCACCTTGTGCTGATACTTCAGCACCAGGGCGTCGAAGGCCGCCTTGTCCCCTTTCTGGACCCGGCGAACCAGCGCGATGTCGCCTGCTTCAGCCCGCATAGGCTCGACGACTTGCGCTGCGCCCTCCACGTGCACGCCGGATATGACCGGCCGACCCCTGGTTAGTTCGCAAGGTGGTGGGTGGGCGGGCGAAAGCCCCTCCTGGGGTGAGATAACGCCCTGATTCTAGCAAGACAACCGGATCCGGGCCTTCAGTCGGCGAAATTCCCTTTCGGACAGGGCCGCGCGTGGCAGGACCCATCCGTAGCGGCGGCCGCCTGCCCGGATATCCACGACTGCGAGCGACTCGTACGCCCGTGAACCGGGTCCCAGTTCCGCGCGCAGCCATTCCGGGGACCGCGAGAGTCGCGCGCGGCAGCGGCCGTCGGCACCGAGGTCGATCGCCGCGAGCGGGCAATGCCTTCCCGGCAGCCGCCGGAGCGACAGCGCGAATCCCGCGATCGCGGCGAGCGTCAGCGGCAGCGCGAGCGGCGCATCGACGCGCGCGAACCAGGGCGCCGCGGCCGCCAGGGTGTGCGCGAGGAGCGCAGCCGCAGCGAGGCGCGGCGACGCGGCCGGCTCAATCGCGGCCGCGAACGATGTCATCGACGAGGGCCGCGTGCGCGGCATCGACGGGCCGCGCGCCGCCGATCAGCCAGTCTGCGAGGTCCGGGTCGGGCTGCTCGAGCAGCCATTCGAATGCGAGCCGGGCCCCGGCGTCCGCCTCCGGCCAGCCCCGCTCGAGCCAGCGCTCGAGCAGCACGTCGAGCTCCTTCATGCCGCGCCGGCAGTGCCACCTGAGGCGACCATGCTCGGGGTCGTGCACGGCCTACTCGTCGCGTTCGACGATGCGCCGCTTGATGTCGGCAATCGCGCGCGCCGGGTTCAGGTCCTTCGGGCAGGCCTCGGTGCAGTTCATGATCGTGTGGCAACGGTAGAGCTTGAACGTGTCGTCGAGCTCCTGGAGGCGCTCGGCCCCCGCGCCGTCCCGCGTGTCGACGATCCATCGGTAGCTCGCGAGCAGCGCCGCGGGGCCGAGGAAGCTGTCCGAGTTCCACCAGAAGCTCGGGCAGGACGTCGAGCAGCAGGCGCAGAGGATGCAGGCCGACGGCCGGTCGATGTGTTCCTGGTCGGAAGGCGCCTGGCGCCGTTCGCCGGATGCCGGCGGCGGGTCCTTTGCCTTGAGCCAGGGCTCGACGGCGGCGTACTGCGCGTAGAACTGCGTGAGATCCGGCACCAGGTCCTTCACGACCGGCAGGTGCGGCAGCGGGAAGATGCGGACCGCGCCGCTGAACCGCGGCGATCGCCTGCGTGCAGGCGAGCGTATTGACGCCGTCGATGTTCATCGCGCAGGAACCGCAGATTCCCTCGCGGCAGGAGCGACGGAAGGTGACGGTCGAGTCCACCTCGTTCTTGATCTTGATGAGCGCATCGAGAACCATCGGCCCGCAGCGATCGAGGTCGATGTCGTAGGTGTCGACGCGCGGCGCCGCATCGGAATCCGGGTCCCAGCGGTAGATCCGGAACTGCCGGACGCGTGCGGCGTCCGCGGGCGCCGGATGGTGCCGGCCGGGCTGGTCGCCGTAGCGCGAATTCGGCGGCAATCGGAACTGTGCCATCGCTCGTTCGCTCCCTTCAGTAGGCCCGGACTTGCGGCGGAATGCGCTCGACGTCGCCCGTCAGGGTATCCAGCTGGACGGGCCGCGTATCGAATCGCACGCCGCCGGCCTCGTCTACCCAGGCCAGGCTGTGCTTCATCCAGTTTGCGTCGTCCCGCGCCGGGAAATCCTCGCGCGCATGCGCGCCGCGGCTTTCGGTGCGGTTGCGCGCCGAGTGGATCGTCGCGAGCGACTGGCCGAGCAGGTTGTCGAGCTCGAGCGCCTCGACGAGATCCGTATTGAAGATGAGCGAGCGATCGGAGATCTTGAGCTCGCGCATGGACTCGAAGCAGCGGCCGATCGCCGCGCAGCCCTCCGCGAGGGTCTCGCCGGTGCGGAACACGGCGGCGTCGCGCTGCATCGCGCGCTGCATCTCGTCGCGAAGCGCCGCAGCAGGACGGTTCCCGGCGGCGCTGCGGATCCGGTCGAAGCGGGCGAGCAAGGGATCCATGGTGCGCGGGGCCGGCGCTGCAACGCTCGCTCCCGGACGCAGCGACTTCGCGCAATGCGCCGCGGCCGCGCGGCCGAATACGACGAGGTCGAGCAGCGAATTCGAGCCGAGCCGGTTGGCCCCGTGCACCGACACGCAGGCCGCCTCGCCGATCGCCATGAGTCCCGGGACGACTCTCTCCGCGCCGCCTTCGCGCGTGAGCGCCTGGCCGAGCACGTTGCAGGGGATCCCGCCCATGTTGTAGTGGACGGTCGGCTGGACGGGAATCGGGGCGCGCGTGACGTCGACGTTCGCGAAGATCTTCGCAGTCTCCGCGATGCCCGGCAGGCGCTTGGCGATCACGTCGGCGCCGAGATGCTCGAGGTGCAGGAAGAGGTGGTCCTTGTGCGGCCCGACGCCGCGGCCCTCGCGAATCTCGATCGTCATGGCTCGGCTCACGACGTCGCGCGAGGCGAGGTCCTTCGCGTTCGGTGCGTAGCGCTCCATGAAGCGCTCGCCCTCGGAGTTCCTGAGCACGCCGCCCTCGCCGCGCACGCCCTCGGTGATGAGGCAACCGGCTCCGTAGATGCCGGTCGGGTGGAATTGCACGAACTCCATGTCCTGCAGCGGCAGCCCCGCGCGCAGCACCATGCCGTTGCCGTCGCCCGTGCAGGTGTGCGCCGAGGTGCAGGTGAAGTAGATCCGGCCGTAGCCGCCGGTCGCGAGGATCGTCGCCTGCGCGAGAAAGCGGTGCAGCGTGCCGGCTGCCATGTCGAGCGCGAGCACGCCGAGGCAGGCGCCCTCCTCCATGATGAGGTCGATCGCGAAATACTCGATGAAGAATTTCGCGCGGTGCTTGAGGCTCTGCTGATAGAGCGTGTGCAGCATGGCGTGGCCGGTGCGGTCGGCGGCCGCGCAGGTCCGCTGCGCGATGCCCTTGCCATAGTGCGTCGTCATGCCGCCGAAGGGCCGCTGGTAGATGCGGCCGTCCTCGGTGCGCGAGAACGGGAGCCCGTAGTGCTCGAGTTCGATCACGGCCGCGGGCGCTTCGCGGCACATGTAGGCGATGGCGTCCTGGTCGCCCAGCCAGTCCGAGCCCTTGACCGTGTCGTAGAAGTGGTAGCGCCAGTCGTCGTCGCCCATGTTGCCGAGCGCCGCGCTGATGCCACCCTGCGCCGCCACCGTGTGGCTGCGCGTCGGAAAGACCTTGGTGATGCAGGCCGTGTCGAGTCCGGCTTCGGCGAGGCCGAGCGTCGCGCGCAAGTCCCGCACCGCCCGCGCCGACGACGACGACGTCCGAGCGATGGTCGATCACGGTGTAGGCGCTCATCCGGCACCGCCCGTGACGAGCCGGAACAGTGCGTACGCGAGGGCGAGCGCGGCCGCGGCGTGCGCGAAGCGCGAGAGGCCGATCGTCAAGCTGCGCAGGGACCCGCGCACGTAGTCTTCCACCACGACCTGCACGCCCAGCATCGAATGCCACAGCAGCGTCGCGCCGAAGAGCGCGGCGAGGAAAGCCTGCAACGGCTTGGCGAACCAGCCGGAGACGATCGCGTAGTCGAGGGCTGGGCTGCCGCAAGAGCGCGATCAGGAACCAGAGGCCGAGCGGCAGCAAGGCGACCGACGTCAGGCGCTGGTTGCGCCAATGGTGGCTCCCGCTACCGCGCCGGCCGCTCACGGCACGCCCGCCACGAAATGCCCGGCCGGCGTCAGGACGAGCGTTGCGAGGAGCGCGGCTGCCGCGAGCAGGACGACGACGGCACCGGAGCGTCGCGCGACCTTCTTCTCGAAGCCATGGCCCGCGTCCCAGGCGAGATGCCGGCAACCGGCGAACAGGTGGTACCAGAAGGCCGCGAGCGCGAGCAGCAGCACGATCCGCATCGCCAGCGTCGAGAAGAAGCTGACTGCACAAGCGTAAGCGTCGGGGCCGAGCGCTGCCGCGAGGAGCCAGCCGGCCAGGAGAAAACCACAGGCGGACAGGTACAAGCCCGCTCGCGCGATGCAGGATCGACAGCACCATCGTGTACATCGGCCGGTACACCTGCAGGTGCGGGGACAACGGCCGTTCGGCGGGTAGTGGCATCGCTAAGCTATTCTGCCAGAAGGGATCAGGGCTTCCCACGGCCAATTGCCGCGCATTCGCGAAGATGTGCTGCGCTACGATGGCGCGATGGGGATCACGCGCGTTGCGCCGCTGCCCGCCTATTCCGTCGTCGCGGTCACCGGCCGCGACGCGCGCACCTTCCTGCAGGGCCAGCTCTCGAACGACATCCTTGGCCTCGAGCGCCACCCCGGCATGCTGGCCGCATCCTGCAACCGGCAGGGCCGCGTGCTCGCGACACTGCGCCTCGCCGCGGACGGCGACGACGTGCTGCTCGTGCTGCATCGGAAGCTCGCCCCGACGCTGATCGCGCAGCTCTCCGCCTACGTGCTGCGCGCGGACGTTCGCTTCGACGACTGCAGCGACAAGCTCCAGGTCGCGGGCCTCATCGACGCCGAACCCGACGCGCACTGGTCGCAGGCCGCGGCTGCGGCCGCGGGTCTTGCCATGCTGGTCGCGAGTCCGCGACGCATCCTGCTCGCCGGCTCACGCCGCGCACTCGATGCTGCGCTCGTCGCCATACCGCGCACGACGCCCGAGGACTGGGAACGCATCTGCGTTGCCGACGGCGAGCCGGCGATCATGCCGGCAACCGCCGCGCTCTGGCTCCCGCAGATGCTGAATCTCGACCTGATCGGCGGCGTCAGTTTCAGCAAGGGCTGCTACGTCGGCCAGGAAATCGTCGCGCGCGCGCAGCACCTCGGGCGGCTCAAGCGCCGCACCCTGCGTTACGTCGGTCCGCCGGATGCGGCGCTGCAGCCGGCGCAGGCGCTCTTCAGCGGGGAGACGCTCGCGGCCCAGGTCGTCATCTCGGCGCGCGACGAAGCCTCGACCCAGTGCCTGGCTGTCGTTGAACTCCGCTTCTGCAGCGACCTGCTCGGCACCAAGCCCGGCGGCTCCGAATTCGTGCCCGCCGACCTCCCCTACGCCATCCCCGCACCGGCGCCCGACGACGAGGAGTGAGTCGAGGGCTGGGGCAAGAGGCCCTGCCTTTTTCCTTCGGTCCTTCGGGAAAAAGGCAGGGCCTCTTGCCCCAGCCCGCACCCTATTCTTCGGTCGTCTGGTTACGCAGCTGCGGGAACAGCAGGACGTCCCGGATGCTCGCCGAATCCGTCAGCAGCATGACGAGCCGGTCGATCCCGACGCCGAGCCCGGCAGCGGGCGGCATGCCGTACTCGAGCGCGCGGATGTAATCGGCATCGAAGTACATCGCCTCGACGTCGCCGGCCGAGCGGCGCCTGACCTGCTCACGGAAGCGCTCGGCCTGGTCCTCGGGGTCGTTCAGCTCCGAGAACCCGTTCGCGAGCTCGCGCCCGTCCACGAAGAACTCGAAGCGATCGGTCACGAACGGGTCCGAGTCGCGCCGCCGCGAGAGCGGCGACACTTCCGTCGGGTAGGAATGGATGAAAGTCGGCTGCAGCAGGCCGCGCTCGCAGGTCTTCTCGAAGATCGCGAGCAGGAGCGCCCCGGCGCCGTCGTCCTTGGCCGGCTCGAGGCCGAGCCTCGTGCAGGCCGGCCTGAGGTACGACGCGTCGCGCAGGCGCGCACGGTCGAGATCGGGATTCGCCGCGGCGACCGCCTCCTCCACTGACTGCCTCGCAAACGGCGTCGCGAAATCGATGGCCCGGCCCTGGTAGGTGATGCTGCGGCTGCTCGCGACGGCGAGCGCGAGCCCCTGCATCATGCGCTCGACGAGGCCCATGAAGTCCGCGCAGTCCGCATACGCCTGGTACAGCTCCAGCATCGTGAACTCGGGGTTGTGCTGCGTCGAGAGCCCCTCGTTCCTGAAGTTGCGGTTGATCTCGTAGACGCGCTCGAAGCCGCCGACGACAAGGCGCTTCAAGTAGAGCTCGGGCGCGATGCGAAGGTACATGTCCTGGCCGAGCGCGTTGTGGTGCGTGACGAAGGGCCTTGCGACTGCGCCGCCCGGAATCGGCTGCATCATCGGCGTCTCGACTTCGAGGAAGCCCTGGGCGTCCAGGAAGTCGCGCAGGAAGCGCACGATGCGCGTGCGCGTCTCGAACACCTGGCGCGCCTCGCTGTTGATGATGAGGTCCACGTAGCGCTGCCGATAGCGCGCCTCGGTGTCGGCGAGCCCGTGCCACTTGTCGGGCAGCGGGCGGAGCGCCTTGACGAGGAGCCGCACGGAATCCGCACGCACCGAGAGCTCGCCCGCGCGCGTGCGCATGAGCACGCCCTGTGCCGCGACGATGTCGCCGACGTCCCAGCCCTTGAATTCGTCGTAGGCGGCAGCTAGCGCCTCCGACTGCAGGTAGACCTGGATCTGGCCGCTCGAGTCCTGCAGCTTCGCGAAGGACGCCTTGCCCATCACGCGCTTGAACAGCATGCGGCCCGCGACGCGCACGCGCACCGGGTTCGCGCCCAGCCATTCGTCGCTGCGCTCGGCATAGGTCGCGTGCAGGTCGGCCGCGAGCGCGTCGCGGCGGAAGTCATTCGGGTAGGCGACGCCCGCCTCGCGCAACCGCGCAAGCTTGGCGCGCCGCTCGGCGATCAGCGCGTTCTCGTCGGCGGCGGGGGTGGGCTCTCGCGTCGTCATGTCGGCAGCTTACAGGCCCTGCTTCAGGCTCGCCTCCATGAACGGGTCGAGCGCGCCGTCGAGCACGGCCGAGGTGTTCCCGGTTTCGTGGCCGGTCCGAAGGTCCTTGATGCGCGACTGGTCGAGCACGTACGAGCGGATCTGGTGGCCCCAGCCGACGTCGGTCTTCTGGTCTTCCAGCACGCGCGCAGCGGCGTTTCGCTTGTTGACCTCGAGCTCGTAGAGCTTCGCCTTCAGCATCTTCATCGCGGTCGAGCGGTTCTTGTGCTGGCTGCGCTCGCCCTGGCAGGCGACGACGATGCCGGACGGCAGGTGCCTGAGGCGCACGGCGGAGTCCGTCTTGTTGACGTGCTGGCCGCCGGCCCCGCTCGCGCGGTAGGTGTCCATCTCGATGTCGGCCGGATTGACCTCGATGTTGATCTCGTCGTCGATGACCGGCGAGACGAACACCGACGCAAACGACGTGTGCCGGCGATTTCCGGAATCGAAACGGCGACTTGCGGACCAGGCGGTGCACGCCGGTCTCGGTGCGCAGCCACCCGTATGCATGATCGCCGTCGACCTCGATCGATGCGCTCTTGATGCCCGCGACTTCGCCGGCGCTCTGGTCGGTCACGGTGACGGCGAACCCGCGCGACTCGGCCCAGCGCAGGTACATGCGCAGCAGCATCTGCGCCCAGTCCTGCGCCTCCGTGCCGCCGGCGCCGGCCTGGATGTCGAGGAAAGCGCCGCGCGGGTCCATCTCGCCCGGGAACATGCGCGAGAGCTCGAGCTTGCGGACGCGTTCCTCGAGCTTCGCCGTGTCCTTCACGATTTCCGAAAATCCCGCTTCGTCGCCTTCCGCCTCGACGAGCGTCAGGAGTTCCGCGGCATCGGAGAGGCCGCTGCCCAGCTGGTCGAGTTCGGCGATGGTGGCTTCGAGCCGCGCGCGTTCTCGCCCCAGCGCTTGCGCCTCGGCAGGCGCGTTCCAGACCGCCGGATCCGCGAGCTCGTGATTCAGCTCTTCGAGGCGCTCGCGCTTCGTGTCGTACTCAAAGGTACCCCCTCAGCGCCTTCAGGCGCTCCGTGAGGTCTTCGATCAGGCGGCGGGTTGGCGCGGCTTCCATGGCGGCGGCATCTTAGCAGACGCTCATGCCGGCCACTCCACGTGCTCGGCGAGCAGCTCCGCGCGCGGCGTGCCGCCGAAACTCGTCGATTGCAACCGGTACGCGAGCTTCACGCGCGCGCCCGTCGAAGGCCGTCGCGCGCCGTCCTCGTCGTAATACCCGAATGCGATTGCCTCGACCGGGACGGTCGCAGCCGCAGCGCGCAGCCACAGCTTGAGGTGCCGCTCGCCGACCGTGCGCGAGTCGACGACCGTGAACTCGCCTTCGAACACCGGCTCCGGAAATGCCTGGCCCCAGGGTCCGCCGGATTCGATGCTGCGCGCCGTGTCGAGCGTGATCTCGTCAGGGGCGAGTTCGCCGTCGGTCTCGAGCACGTTCTGCATCTGCGCGGGCGTCAGCTGCCGTCCCACCTCGTCCGAGAACGCGTCGGCGAATCGCGCAAGCCGAGCGCGCCGGAGCGTGAGCCCGGCGGCCATCGCGTGCCCGCCATAGCGATCGATCAGTTCCGGGTGTCGCGTCGCGATGGCCTCGAGGACGTCGCGCACGTGCAGGCCCGCGACCGAGCGGGCCGATCCGCGCAACTCATCCTCGGACGCCGGCGCAAACGCAACGACCGGTCGGTGCAGCCGGTCTTTCATGCGCCCGGCCACGAGGCCGACGATCCCCGGATGCCAGCCCGGATCGAAGAGCGTGAGCCCCGGCGGCAGGTCGCCATCGGCGATGCGGAGATTGCGCACCGCGACCATGGCCTCTTCGCGCATGCGCGCCTCCATGTCGCGGCGCTCGCGGTTCAGCCGGTCGAGTTCGCCGGCAAGCGCAAGCGCCTCAGCCGGGTCGTCGGTCAGCAGGCAACGGATGCCGACCGCCATGTCGTCGATGCGCCCGGCCGCGTTCAGGCGCGGCGCGATCTGGTGGCCGAGCTGGCGCGCCGAGAGCTCGTCCATGCGGCAGCCGGCGACGCGCGCGAGCGCCATGAAGCCGGGCGTCGCGGCATGCGCGCGGGCCCGGCGCAGGCCTTCCTGGACGAGGATGCGGTTGTTGCGGTCGAGCGGCACGACGTCGGCAACCGTGCCGAGCGCCACGAGATCGAGCAGGTCGGTGACGGCCGGAAGCTTGCGGCCCTGCCGCTCCTCGAGCGCGCGCGTGACCGAGGCCATGAGGTAAAAAGCGACGCCGACGCCGGCCAGCGCGCGGCTGCCGAATCCCGCCTGGGGCAGGTTCGGGTTCACATGCGCCGCGCAATTCGGCAACGTCGCCGCCGGCAAGTGGTGGTCCGTGACCAGGACCTCGATGCCGAGTGCATGTGCCGCCTCGATGCCGGCGAAGGCCGAGACGCCGTTGTCCACGGTGATCAGGAGGTCGGTCTTTTCGCCCGCGAGCTCGGCCACGAGTGCCGGCGTCAGGCCGTAGCCGTGGCGCATGCGGTCCGGGACCCGCATGTCGTGGTTCGCATGACCGAGGCGCGCGAGCTGGCGCAGCACGAGCGCCGTGCTCGTCGCGCCGTCCGCGTCGAAGTCGCCGACGACGAGGATGCGCGAGCCGCGCTCGATGTGCGCGGCGAGCAGCTCCGTCGCGGGCCCGATCCCGTCCAGGGACGACACCGGGAGCAGGCCGCGCAACTCGAGCGACAATTCGTCCGCCTCGCGCAGGCCGCGCGCGGCGTACACGCGCCGCAGCACCGGATGCAGGCTTTGCGGCAAGCCGCCGGGCTCGCCGGCCGGCCTGCGCCGGAGCCGGGGCGGCTGGGCCCGCGGCAGGTCACGGGATTTCATCGGCGGCCATGATAGCGGCGCCGCCCCGGTGCAATTGGCTATATTTCGCAACAGCGATGGAATTCACACGCGAGACGGCCGGCGAAGCCAATGCGATCCTCGCCTGCACCGAAACCGAGGTGCGGCTCAGGGACCGCACTTACCAGGGCAGCGTGATCGTGACGCGCAGCCATGTCGTGGACGGCTGGCGGCCGCCCGCGATCGATGCGCTCGCGATCGGCGATTTCGAGGCGCTGCTCGCCCTCGGGCCGGAAGTCGTGCTGCTCGGCACCGGCAGCCGCCAGCACCTGCCCCGCCTCGAGCTCTATGCCGACTTCGCGGCGCGTGGCATCGGCCTCGAGGTCATGGACAATCGCGCGGCCTGCCGCACGTACAACGTGCTGCTCGGCGAGTTTCGCGACGTCGCCGTCGCGCTGATGCTATGACCGTGTGACCGTAAGGGACGCGAAGGGGACGGTCCCCTTTTTCCTTCGGTCCTTCGGGAAAAGGTGACCGTCCCTTCGTCGCCCTTTACGGTCGTGGTGGCAATTGCGTCAGCGGGTCCAGCGGCTCGCCGTCGAGGCGGATCTCGAAATAGAGCATCGCCTGCTGGTTCGGTCCGAGCCCCATCGTCCCGATCTGCTGTCCGGCTCGCACTTCGTCGCCCTCTTTTACCTGCAAGGACGCGTTGTGACCGTAAGCCGTGAGCCAGCCGCGCACGTGGTTGATGATCACGAGCTGGCCATAGCCCAGGAGACCGCTGCCGGTGTAGGCCACGGTTCCGTCCGCCGCCGACAGAATCGGCTGGTTGAGTCCGCCGTCGATTCGAAGCCCGAGACCGCCTGAGGGCTGGCGCACGGTGCCGACGACCTTGCCGACGTTCACCGGCCAGTGCCAGGGCGGCGGGCGGTGCTCGGGATCGGTGGGCGATGCGCGCGTTGACTTCGCGGCCGGCGCCGAGGCGGCACCCGACCTCGCGACCGCGTCGCGGGGCGGCCGATTGAGCCGCAACCGGTCGCCCGGATGGATGACTTCGTCGAGCTGCATCCCGTTCCAGCGCGCAATCTCGCGGGCGTCGAGGTCGTAGCGTCGCGCGATGGAATAGAGCGTGTCGCCGGCACGCACCACGTGATAGTCCGGCAGCGGCGGCCTTCGGTCATGACCGGAACAGGCGGCGATCGAAAGCGCCGCGACGCATGCAAGCCATCGCTTCAGGTCACACCACCGAGCAGGGGCACGAAACTCACGAAGCCGAGCCGCTCGCGCATGAACTGGTCGCCGTGGCGCGTGAAGCGCAGCAGTTCCTGCCGGCCCTCCGGCCCGACCGGCGCGATGAGCCGGCCGCCCTCGGCGAGCTGGTCGAGGAGCTTCTGCGGCAGCGCATGCGGGGCCGCCGCCAGCAGGATGCCGTCGAAGGGCGCCTGCGAGGGCCAGCCCTCGTTGCCGTCACCGTGCTTGAAGCGGACATTCTTGATCCCGAGTTCGCGCAACCGGTCCTTGGCGCGATCGAGCAGCGGCTCGATGCGCTCGATGCTGTAGATCCGCCCGACCAGCGGCGAAAGCACCGCGGTCTGGTAGCCGCAGCCGGTGCCGATCTCGAGCACCTTCTCCGGCGTGCCGCCGATCGTGATCGCCTCGGTCATGCGCGCGACGACATAGGGCTGCGAAATGGTCTGCCCGTGGCCGATCGGGAGCGCCGTGTCCTCGTAGGCGCGGCTCGCGAGCGCCTCGTCCATGAACAGGTGCCGCGGCACGTTCCGGATGCGATCGAGCACGCGCGGATCGCGGATGCCCTGCTCCACCAGCCGCTGGATCAGGCGCTCGCGCGTGCGGGCACTCGTCATGCCGATGCCGCTGCGCTCCGAATTCAAGCGAGCGGCTCCTTGAGCCACTCGCGCACGCCCTCGAGCGCCGCGTGGCGCGTCAGGTCGACCTGCAGCGGCGTCACCGACACGAAGCCGTTGGCGACCGCGTGGAAATCCGTGCCGGGCCCGGCATCCTGGCCCGCGCCCGCCGCGCCGACCCAGAAGATCTCGCGGCCGCGCGGGTCGAGACCGCGCACGGCGGGCTTGGCGCGGTGGCGATGGCCGAGGCGCGTCACCTCGAATCCCTGGAGCTTTTCATAGGGAAGGTCGGGCACGTTGACGTTCAGGATCATCGAGCGGTGCAGCGGCTTCGCGAGCAGCCGCAGCACCAGCTCTCGCGCGACGCGTGCCGCCGTCGCAAAGTGCGGGCCCGTGCCGCCGCCTTGCGCTACGAGCGACACGGCGACCGTCGGCAGGCCGAGAAAGCGGCCCTCGATGGCCGCCGCGACCGTGCCCGAGTAGAGCACGTCGTCGCCGAGGTTGGCGCCGTCGTTGACGCCCGAGACGACCATGTCGAACTCGAATTCGAACAGGCCCGTGATCGCCAGGTGCACGCAGTCGGTCGGCGTGCCGTTGATCACGTACCAGGTGTCTTCGTCCACGCGCTGGACGCGCAGCGGCACCTCGAGCGTCAGCGAATGGCTTGCGCCGCTGCAGTTGCGGTCCGGCGCGACGACGGTGAGCGGCGCGACGCCTGTCATCGCGTCCTTGAGGAATCGCAGTCCCTCGGCGCGGTAGCCGTCGTCGTTGGCAAGCAGGATCTTCAAGGTTCGCTGTCCCTTCCCGGCCGCGCGTGTCGCGGCCGGGCCGCACTATACTGTAAGCCCCGTCGCCCCGGCGCGTGGACGGAGGATGCCGCCATCAAGGACGAGGACCGCCAGTTATTTCGCGCCGCCGTGCGCGGCGTCCGGCCGCTCGACCCGGCGAAGCGGATGCCGGAACGCGAGCGGCGCCGGCCACGCGCCGCTTCGCGCCGCGCCGACGAAGCGCAGGTCCTTGCGGATTCGCTCGCCTTCGACCCCCACGATCTGGATGTCGAGTCCGGCGATGAACTCGCCTTTCGCCGCGATGGCGTTGCCGAGGCGGTCCTGCGCCGGCTGCGGCGCGGCGAATTTTCCATCCGCGACGAGATCGACCTGCATGGCATGACCCAGGCCGAGGCGCGCGCCGCCCTGGGCGCCTTCCTCGCCGAGTCCGCGCTGCACGGCCGGCATTGCATACGGATCATCCACGGCAAGGGCCGCGGCTCGGGCAATCGCGGCCCGGTGCTGAAGTCGGCGGTCAATCGCTGGCTGCGAAAGCATGGCGCCGTGCGCGCGTTCTGCTCGGCACGCCGCAACGACGGCGGCACGGGCGCGCTGTACGTCCTGATCGAGCGCTAGTCCCCGCCCGCTTCGGGCACCCGCACGTCGAGGAGTTCGCGCAACACGCTCGTCGCGAACGCGCCGCGCGGCAGCTCGAACTCGAGCTCGACATCGTCCGCCTCGATCCGGTGCACGAGGCCGGAAGGCCGCAGCACGAGCGCGCGCCGCTCGCCGCGCAGGCCCACCGCTGCGAGCAAGGCCGGCAGTGGCGCAACGGCGGCCAGCGCCTCGCCCTCGACCCGACCGGCCTCCCCGCCCGGCAACAGGCCGCCGGCACCGCAGAGCGGCCCCGTGGGTGAAACGTCGCCCTCGCGCAGGCGCTGCTGCAGCCCTTCATCCGGATGTTCGGCGGCAAACACCGACTGGCTGCCGGCGAGGTTCACGATCTCGCCCGGCAGGAGGCGATTCCAGGTTCTGGTCCGCACGCGCGCGCCGAGCACCGTATTGAAGGCGAGCGCGCGCGCGGACGAGAGCACGAAGGCCCGCGGTTCGCGGCCGCGCGGCAGCCGGCCGGTCTCGAGCCACTGGCGGATGCGACGGAGGTTCGAGCCCTCCTTGCCGAAACGCTGCATGCCGTAATAGTTGGGGACGCCCGCCGCCTGCAGCTGCGCGATGCGCGCGCTGATCGCCGCGGCATCACCCTGCAGCCCGCGCACGCGGATGCGGAACCGGTTGCCTGCCAAGGCACCGCGTCTGAGTTTTCTCGAATGCGGGTGCTCGGCGAGTACCCGGAAGCCATCGCCGCAATACCCGACGAAGGACGCCGTCTCCGGCCCGGCTGGAACGGAAAACCACTGGCGCGCGATCGCGCGGCGGTCCTTCTGCCCGGCGAACCCGATGTCGCCCGGCGGCCGGCCGGCGCGCGCTGCGAGCAGCCGCGCGACGAAGAGCGTATTGGCATTCTCCTTTTCGACCAGCAGCAACCGGTGTGCGGCGCCGCCGTCGGGCTCGAAGCCGAGTCGCTCTTCGACGCGGAAGTCGGCCGCCTCGACGCGGAGCGCCCCGGAAACCGGCGTCTCGCCAAAGGCGCGCGGCGTCTCGAGCGCAAGCTCGCGCCAGGGATCGGCGGCGGAATCAGGCGGCATGCGCGTCGAGAAGCAGCACCACGGCCTGGCCCGCAAGGCCTTCGCCGCGTCCGATGGCGCCGAGCCCCTCGGCCGTGGTCGCCTTGACGTTGACGTGATCGCGCGCGATGCCGAGGTCGGCCGCGACGTTGGCGACGATTGCGTCGCGATGCGGTGCGAGGCGCGGCGCCTCGGCGATGAGCGTGAGATCGCAGTTGCCGACCCGGAAGCCGCGCGCCGTCACACGCCTGCAGACCTCCCGCAGGAGCTCGCGGCTGTCCGCGCCGGCAAAGCGCGGATCCTGCGGCGGAAAATGCTGGCCGATGTCGCCGAGCGCCGCGGCGCCGAGCAGGGCGTCCATCAGGGCGTGCAACAGCACGTCGCCATCCGAATGCGCGACCACCCCGCGCTCGTGCGCGATCGTGACGCCGCCGATCCGCAGGCTGTCGCCGGGACCGAAGCGGTGCACGTCGAAGCCGAAGCCGATTCTCATCGGCGCCTCCGCTGGGCGCGAAGCGCTGCCGCGGCAATCGCGAGGTCGGCGGGCCGCGTGACCTTGACGTTGAGCGGCGATCCCTCGACGAGGAGCGGCTTCAAGCCCAGATTCTCGATCGCGGCGGCCTCGTCCGTTGCCTCGAATCCTTCCGCGAGCGCCCGCGTGAGCGCCTGCACGAGCCGTCCGAGCCGGAACATCTGCGGAGTCTGCGCCCTCCAGAGCCGCTCGCGCGGCAGGGTCCGGTGGCTGCGGCCATCGTCGCCTGCCTGCTTCAGCGTGTCCGCGACCTGCACCGCGAGCAGCCCGCCCACAGGATCCCGGCGGCAGGCCGCGATGAGTGATTCGACATCCTTGCGTTGCACGCAGGGACGCGCCGCGTCGTGCACCAGCACCCAGTCATCCTCGTCCGCCGTGATGAGCGCCTGCAGGCCGTTCAGCACGGAGATCGCGCGCGTCGGACCGCCGGCAACCGCGACGACCCGGCGCCGGACGGATTGCGGCAGCCGCTCGAAGCGCCGGTCGCCGTTCGCGAGCACCGCGACGCCGCCCGCGATGCCCGCGACCGAATTCAGGGTGCGCAGGCCGTGCTCGAGGAGCGTGCGGCCGGCGATGCGAAGGTAGGGCTTGGGAACCGGGCCGCCGTAACGGCTGGCGCGCCCCGCGGCGGCGATCACGAACCAGATGCGTTCGCCCACCCGTGCGTCAAGGCGTCGCCGAGGCCTGCATGGAATCGGGCACGGCCGGCTCGGCTTCCGGCGCGCGATGCGTCGAATCGACGACCTGGAAGAAGGTCTCGTTGACGGCGATCATGCCGAGGTCGTTGCGGGCCCGCTCCTCGAGTGCCGTGAGTCCGTGCTTCAGGTCGTTCACTTCCGCCCTCATCTGGGCGTTGCGCTCCGCGAGCACCTTGTTTTCGGAAGCCTGGTTCTCGACGGCCTGGCGCAGGTGCCAGACCTCCTGCATGCCTTCGTCCGATACCCACAGGCGGTACTGGAGCAGAAGGAGCGCGGCGGCGAGCGCGGCAAAGACGAACTTCATGGAGCGGGAAGCGTAGCACGTTCCGGCGGCATGGGAATCACGCCTCCGGGCGCCGCTTGAGCGGGAAAGCGTCGCGGCCCGCGTAGCGCGCCCGCGCGCCGAGCAACTCCTCGATGCGCAGGAGCTGGTTGTACTTGGCGACGCGGTCCGAGCGCGACAGCGAGCCGGTCTTGATCTGCGTCGCCGCAGTTCCGACCGCGATGTCCGCGATCGTCGAGTCCTCGGTCTCGCCCGAACGGTGCGAGACGACGGACGCATAGCCTGCACGGGTCGCCATGTCGATCGCGGCGAGCGTCTCCGTGAGCGTCCCGATCTGGTTCGGCTTGATGAGGATCGCATTGGCGACGTGCTCGGCGATGCCGCGCGCGAGGATTTCGGTGTTCGTGACGAACAGGTCGTCGCCGACGAGCTGCACCTTCTGGCCGAGGCGCCGCGTCAGCAGGGACCAGCCGTCCCAGTCGGCCTCCGCCATGCCGTCCTCGATGGTGATGATCGGGTAGCGGTCCGCGAGCGAGGCGAGGTATTCCGCGAACTGCGCCGCGCTGAACTTGCGGCCCTCGGACTCGAGGTGGTAACTGCCGTTCTTGTGGAACTCGGTGCTGGCGACGTCGAGCCCGAGCCACACGTCGTGGCCGGGGTGGTAGCCGGCCTTCTCGATCGCCTCGAGGATCACGCCGAGCGCCGCCTCGTTCGACGGCAGGTTGGGCGCGAAGCCGCCTTCGTCGCCGACCGCCGTCGCGAGCCCGCGCCCCTGCAGGATCTTCTTGAGCTGGTGGAAAATCTCCGCGCCGGCGCGCAGCGCTTCCCGGAAGCTCGGCAGGCCGGCCGGGACGATCATGAACTCCTGGATATCGAGGCTGTTGTCGGCGTGCGCGCCGCCGTTGACGATGTTCATCATCGGCACCGGCATCACGACGGCGTCGCCGCCGCCGAGGTAGCGGAAGAGCGGGAGCTTCTGCGAGGCCGCCGCCGCGCGCGCGGTCGCGAGCGACACCGCGAGGATCGCATTCGCGCCGAGCCGCGACTTGTTCTCCGTGCCATCCACCTCGCGCATGCGCGCATCGATGCCCGCCTGGTCGGACGCGTCCCGGCCGACCAGCGAATCCCGGAGCACGCCGTTCACGTGCTGCACGGCGTGCAGCACGCCCTTGCCGAGATAGCGCTTCGAGTCTCCATCCCGGAGCTCGACCGCCTCGCGCGTGCCGGTCGAGGCGCCCGAGGGAACCGGCGCCCGGCCCAGCGTGCCGTCCTCGAGCTCGACGTCGGCTTCAACGGTCGGGTTGCCGCGGGAGTCGATGATCTCGCGGCCGCGGATGTCGACGATGCGCATCAGAGCGAGCTCTCGGCGAACGGGCGGGACTTGACCATGCGGTCGAGTTCGACGAGGAGCGTCAGCAGCTCGCGCATGCGCGGCAGCGGCCAGGCATTCGGGCCGTCGGAGAGCGCCTTGTCGGGATCCGGGTGCGTCTCCATGAAGATGCCGGCGACGCCCGCGGCCACGGCGGCGCGCGCGAGCACCGGCACGAACTCGCGCTGGCCGCCGGAGGACGAGCCCTTCCCTCCCGGGAGCTGCACCGAATGCGTCGCGTCGAATACGACCGGCGCGCCGAAGGCGCGCATGACCGAGAGCGCCCGCATGTCGGAGACCAGGTTGTTGTAGCCGAAGCTGAAGCCGCGCTCGCAGACCATGATCCCGGGGTTGCCCGTCGAGCGCGCCTTCTCGACGACGTTCGACATTTCCCAGGGGCTCAGGAACTGGCCCTTCTTGATGTTCACCGGCTTGCCCTGGGAGCAGACGTTGACGATGAAGTTCGTCTGCCGGCACAGGAACGCGGGGGTCTGCATCACGTCCACGACGGAGGCGACCTCACCGAGCGGCGTGTCCTCGTGCACGTCGGTCAGCACCGGCACGCCGTGCTGCCGGCGCACGTCGGCGAGGACCTTGAGGCCCTGCTCGATGCCGGGCCCGCGGAACGAAGCGCGCGACGACCGGTTCGCCTTGTCGTAGGAGGCCTTGAACACGAACGGGATCTTCAGCGCGCTCGTCATCTCCTTGAGCTCGCCGGCGATATCCTGCGTGAGCTGCGGACTCTCGACGACGCAGGGCCCTGCGATCAGGAAGAGCGGGCGGTCGGGGCCGATCTCGGCTCCGGCAAGTTTCAAGCGCTGACCGCCTGCGGCAGCTTGCCTGCCTGCTGCCGCGCCGCGTGATCGCGCGCCGCGCGCACGAAGCTCGCGAACAGCGGATGGCCGTCGCGCGGATTGGACGTGAACTCCGGGTGGAACTGGACGCCGATGAACCACGGGTGCGACGGCAGCTCGATGATCTCCACCAGGCCGTCGTCGGAGTACGCCGAAATCGAAAGCCCCGCCTTCTGCATCCGCTCGAGATAGTTGTTGTTGAACTCGAAGCGGTGGCGGTGCCGCTCGTGGATCACGTCGCGGCCATAGACCTTGCGCGCGAGCGTGCCGGTCAGGATCCTGGAATCCTGCGCGCCGAGGCGCATCGTGCCGCCGAGATCCGAACGGTCGTCACGGCGGAGCGTCTCGCCCGCTGCGGTCGCGCCACTCCGTGATGAGCGCGATCACGGGATCCGGCGCCGACCGGTCGAACTCCGTCGAGTTTGCGCCGGGCAGGCCGAGGACGTCGCGCGCGAATTCGATGACGGCGACCTGCATGCCGAGGCAGATGCCGAGATACGGGACGCCGTGCTCGCGCGCATAGCGCACCGCCGCGATCTTGCCCTCGATGCCGCGCTCGCCGAAGCCGCCGGGCACGAGGATCGCGTCCATGCCGGCGAGGCTCGCCGTGCCGCCGCTTTCAAGGTCCGTGGATTCGACGTAGTGGAGCTGGACGCGGGTGCGTGTCTTGAGGCCTGCATGTCGCAAGGCCTCGTTCAGCGAGATGTAGGAGTCGCGGATCTGGACGTACTTGCCGACCATCGCGATGTTGACCGTCGCGTCGTGCTGCTGGCGCCCCGAGACGACCTGCTGCCATTCGCGCAGGTCCGCCGGCGGCGCCTCGATGCCGAGCTTGTTGCAGACGATCGCATCGAGGTGCTGCTCGTGCAGCAGGATCGGGATCTTGTAGATGTCGTCGGCGTCGACCGCCGAGATGACGGCCCGCTCCTCGACATTGGTGAAGAGCGCGATCTTGCGGCGCTGTTCCTCCGGCAGCGGGTTGAGGCAGCGGCACAGGAGCACGTCGGGCTGGATGCCGATGCCCCGGAGCTCCTTGACCGAATGCTGGGTGGGCTTGGTCTTGATCTCGCCCGAGCCGCCGACGATCGGCACAAGCGTCAGGTGGATATAGACGCAGCTGCCGCGGCCCTGCTCGACGCCCATCTGGCGGATCGCCTCGAGGAAGGGCAGCGACTCGATGTCGCCGACCGTGCCGCCGATCTCGACCATGCAGACGTCGGCATCGCCGGCGCCGAGGCGGATGCTGCGGATGATCTCGTCCGTGATGTGCGGGATGACCTGGACCGTTGCGCCGAGGTAATCGCCGCGCCGCTCGCGCGCGATGACGCGCTCGTAGATCCGGCCGGTCGTGAAGTTGCTGTTGCGGCCGGTCGTCGTGCGCACGAAGCGCTCGTAGTGCCCGAGGTCGAGGTCGGTTTCCGTCCCGTCCTCGGTGACGAACACCTCGCCGTGCTGGAACGGGCTCATGGTGCCCGGGTCCACATTGATATAGGGGTCGAGCTTGACCATGCGGACCTTGAGCCCGCGGCCCTCGAGGATCGCGCCCAGGCTGGCCGAGGCGAGGCCCTTCCCCAGCGAGGACACCACGCCACCGGTCACGAACACGAATC
This sequence comes from uncultured Gammaproteobacteria bacterium, assembly GCA_963747035.1. Classification (GTDB taxonomy): domain Bacteria; phylum Pseudomonadota; class Gammaproteobacteria; order Steroidobacterales; family Steroidobacteraceae; genus SCUD01. Next base: position 140,971 of record CAVVDL010000034.1, on the reverse strand, counting down.
TCGTCATTGGAATCCCCGCCGTCGGTCGAAACGACGGGAGTTCAGTCTAGTTGAGCGCGCGGATCGGTGCCAGCAGAAATGTGAGGCAGTTCACACGCGAGCCGACATAAGAGACCCGGTAGACCGGCCATTCCGCCGTTCGTCGCCACCGCGCGAGCGCCCGTCGGAACGCCCGCTTTAGCCATGGTCGGCGCTCCTTATAGTGCAACCCATGAAAAGAGCCCAGGCCGGATTCACGTTGCTCGAATTGATGGTCGTCCTCGCGATCGCGGGCGTGCTGCTTGCCGTCGGCGTCCCGTCCATGACCGACTTCATCCGCAATTCCCGCATCACGGGCGCCGCCAACGACGTCATGGCAGCCCTGCATTTCACGCGCTCCGAGGCGATCAAGCGACGCATCCCGGTGACGCTCTGCACGAGCGCGAACGCCCGATGCCGACTCGAGCGCCAACCCCAATCAACCTGCGCGGCCTCGGCTTTCCTGACCGGCTGGATTGCCTTCGTGGACACGAACCAGAGCGGCCAGCGGGATGCCGGCGAGCTCGTCCTGCTGCAGCACGAGGCCGATGAACACGCAGATCACGGCACGCTCCTCGGTCAACCCGCTGCAGGTCACCTACCTGCTGAGCGGCTTCGCCCTCAACCCGAATGCGGCCCGCCTGGTGCTCTGCGACCAGCGCGGCAACACGCCCTCCGGCGGCGAGCTCTCCTCTGCGCGCGGCATCCTCGTTTCGGTCACGGGACGCGCCGGCGTCACCCGCGACATGGGCGAGATCCAGACTCTCCTCACCGCCATCGGTGCCAACGTCGGCGGGTGCGAGGCCTGAGCCATGAAGACGCACACCAGGCAGCAGGGTTTCACGATGGTCGAGGTGCTGGTCGCCCTCGTCGTGCTCGCGATCGGCCTGCTCGGCATCGCGGCGCTCTACCTCAACAGCCTCCAGGCCGGTCGCACGGCGATCTACCGCACTGAAGCGGTCCAGCTGGCGGCCGACCTCGCCGATCGCATCCGCATGAACCGTACGGCCCAGAATGGCTACGCATCAGTGTCTTACCGCTGCCGGCAGTTCTCGTGGGCGCATGCGCAACGACCGGCGGCTGCACGGATGCCGAACTCGCGACGACGGACCTCTTCGAACTGGAAGACCGCGATTGCCCAGCAGTTGCCGGGCGGGCAGGGCCAGGTCGTCGTGACCGCTGCCCGTCGCCGTCGGCGAGCCGACCAGCTACGTCATCACGGTGCAATGGCTCGAGGTCGGCGAAGTGGCTGCCCGTGACCTTCCAGTTCGGGTTCCAGACATGAAGACCTTCCCATGGCCAATGTGCGCCGCCAGCGGGGCATGAGCCTCATCGAACTGATGGTCGCACTCGCCATCGGCACCTTCCTGCTGGCCGGCACGATCTCGGTGTTCGGCAAGACCCGCGACCTGTACCGCACGAACGACTCTGCCGCCCGCCTGCAGGAAACGGCGCGCTACGCGATGAGCACGCTCGAGGCAGACCTGCGCATGGCGAACTACTGGGGCCTCATGAGCCGCGCGGACCTGATCGAGAACGGTCCCACGCTCGACCCGGCAAACCCGCCGAACGTGAACCCGACGTACACACTGCCGGCCGGACTCACGGGCTATGGCGGCGACCATCAACCAGTGCGGCGCGATGTGGGCGATCAAGCTGCCCGCCTATGTCGAGGCGACCAATTCCTACACGCTCGGCTGCGGCGCCTTCGGCACGCAGGCGCGGTGGCGGGCTCGGACACGCTGACCATCCGCCGTGTCTCGACCAATGCCATTGCGGCGGGCGCGCTCGCCGCGAGCGCAGGCCAGATCAAGATCCAGACCAGCCGCGTGCAAGGCACCCTCTTCGCGAACGGCACGGTACCGGCCGGCTACGCGCCGCCCCTGTCCGAGACTCGCGCGGTCGTCGTGAATGGCTACTACGTGGACCAGGATTCCGACGAACGCGCCGGCACGCCGTCGCTGCGGCGCAAGCAGCTCGACGTCGCGGGCGGTGCGCCCGCGATCACGGACCTGCAGATCGTCCCGGGCGTCGAGGACCTGCAGGTCGAGCTCGGCGGCGATTTCAACGGCGACCAGAACGCCGACTACTTCGTGCCGCCGAACACCGCCATCCCGGCGGGCGACCAGATCGTCGCCGTCCGCATCTGGCTCCTCGTGCGCGCCGAGCAGCAGGAAACAGGATTCACGGACAACCGGCGCCTACACCTACGGCAGCCGCGTCGGCGCTGTCCGATCTCCCGGGGATGCATTCCGCCGGGTCCTCGTCAGCAAGACGATCGCGCTCAGGAATACACGGCGATGAACGGCAAGTCACTCGGTCCCCGTCGGCAGCAGGGCGCCGCCCTCGTCATCGGCCTCATCCTCCTCGTCGTCCTGACGATCCTCGCCGTGTCCGGCGTCTTCACGTCGACGATGGAGCTGCGCATGGTGCGCAATACGCAGAGCCAGGAGCACGCCTTCCAGGCCGCGGAAGTCGCGATCGAAGACGCGCTCGCGAACCCGGTGCTCTCGACCAGCGCCGTATTCAACCAGGCGACCATCGCCGTGCCGAATTCGCCGGGCGACACCTATTCGTACCGCCTGCAGTTCGTCGGCCAGGCGCCGCTCGGCACCGGCATGACCGGCTACAGCATCGGCACCACTTTCCAGACCTATCACTTCCAGGTGGACGCGACGGGCAACGGTCCCGACAGCTCGCTCTCGAACCATACCCAGAGTTTCTACGTCGTCGGTCCTGGCACCTGACGGCACGCGGAGAGCGACCATGAACCACTTCGAACACACCCCGAATTCCGAAACGCGCAAGTCGGCAGGCAAACGCGCTGCGTCCTGGCTCGTCGCCACCGTCGGCGTGCTCGCCGCGACTGCGGCCCTGGCGCAGGGCACGCTGACGGCCGTCACCGGCGGCCTGGAAACGGGCACGAACCTCGTGTCGCTGCCGGGCGTGCCGAGCGGCACGCTGTCGGCCACCGAATGCCGCACCGGCTGCCCGATCCTGCGCCTGCGCTTCGACCGGAGCACGCACTACTACATCGGCAAGAACCCGGTGCCGTACGCGAAGTTCCGCGAGGCCGCCTCCAAGGGCGACCTGCACCTTCTCGTCTCGTATCGGCTACTCCGACAAAACCCTGACCCGCCTGCGGATCCCCGCGACGGTCAACCAGTGAGCACAGCCATGAAACACACACCCATCCGCTTCCTCCACTTCGCCGCCGCCGTCGCGCTCACCGCGATCGGCTGCGCCGCGATGGCCGACGAAAGCGAGATCTTCGTCGGCACGGGCAACGCCGTGTCCAACGAGCGGCCGAACATCCTGTTCATCATCGACACCTCGGGCTCGATGTCCGACGGACGTCACGACCCAGGTGCCGTTCAATCCGGCGACCGACTGGCCGGGCACCTGCGCCGACGACCGCGTCTACTTCGCCGCGGGTTCGAACTCGAGCGCCCCGCCGACCTGCACAGCTCGCAAAATCCGTGCCGCTTGTCGCTTTCATGTGCAATGCGGCGCATAACCGACATGGCGAGCGCCGGCTACTACGTGGCCGACCGCGCGGCCCAGTGGCGCGGCAACGGCCCCGCTGGCACGGCATCAACGGCAACACGGCAACTGCCGTGTGGGTCGAATGCAAGACCGACGCCGGCATCCACGGCAACGGCGTGAACTTCAGCCAAGCCTGTGGGCGGCCGACGCCGCGCAACGGCCCCTGGACCTCGAGCGCGAGCCAGGCGATCACCTGGACCGCAGAACGGCGCCAACGTGGGCTACGTCTTCTACTCGGGCAACTACATCAACTGGCTGAAAAACGGCAGCACGATCACGCAGACGCGCCTGCAGATCGTGCAGCAGGTCGCGATCCAGACGATCAACTCGCTCGCCGTCGACGACGCGGTCAACGTCGGCCTGATGCAGTACAGCAACAACACGAACAATGGCTGCGACAACACCGCCACCTCGGAGGGCGGCATGGTGCTGCGGCCGATCGGCGCGGTCGCGGCCAATCGGGCGAACCTGGTCGCGGACATCGCGGCGATCACCGCCGACGGCTGCACGCCGCTGTCCGAGACGATGTACGAAGCCTATCTTTACCTGAGCGGAAACAACGTCAAGTACGGCCTGACTTCGCACAAGCGAACCCGACCACCGCATTTCCAGAGTGTCGCGAGCTCGCGCATGCCTGCGCCGAACACCGCCAAGTACGAGAGCCCGCTCACGATCTCCTGCCAGCGCAACTTCATCGTGCTGCTGACCGACGGCCTGCCGACCGCGGACAACAGCGCGAACACCAACGTCCAGACGCTGATCGGCGCACAACTGCAGCGGCACCGGCGACGGCAAGTGCCTCGACGACATGACGGCACTACATGTATACGCATGACCTGCGGCCGAGCCTGATCAACACGCCAGACCGTCACGACCTACACGATCGGCTTCGGCGCCGGAGGTCGACGGCTCGACGCTGCCTGCAGAACACGGCCTCCGGCGCCGGCGGCCAGTTCTACGAGGCCAAGGACACGGCGACCCTCAGCACGGTGCTGACGAGCATCACGCGCGACATCCTGTCGTTCAACACCTCCTTCACCGCGCCCGCGGTGTCGGTCAACGCGTTCAACCGCACGCAGAACCTGAACGACCTCTACATCACGGTGTTCCGCCCGAGCGAGACCTACAACTGGGACGGCAACATCAAGAAGTACAAGCTCGACGCCGACCGGCGTCATCGAGGACGTCAACGGAGTGCCGGCGGTCGAAGTCACGACCGGCTTCTTCAAGACGACACTCGCGCAGCTACTGGAGCGACCTGGTGGACGGCGACCGGGTGGACCTCGGCGGCGCCGCGTACGAGCTGCCGGCGTCGGCACCGCGCAAGGTCTACAGCGACATCAACACGGCGCGTGGCCCTGACCGCGGCCGGCAACCAGATCGTGACGACCAACGCCGCGATCACGACCGCGCTCCTCGGCCTCGGCGCCGACGGAAGCACCCGGCACGCGACAACCTGATCAACTGGCTGCGCGGCCAGGACATCGCCGACGCCAACGGCGACGGCTCGACGACGACACGCGCCTCGCCATGGGCGACCCGATGAACGGCCGCCCGGCCACCGTGATCTACGGCGGCTCGCTCGCGAGCCCCGAACCCGAACGACGGCGTCGTGTATGCCGTCACGAACGAGGGCTACCTGCACGCGATCGACTCGATCGACGGCCACGAGCTGTGGGCCTTCATGCCGCGCCAGCTCCTCGCCCGCGCGCGCGACCTCTACGCACAACGACGCGGTGACGGACCGCGAGTACGGCCTCGACGGCAACATCCGCGTGGTCCGGAACGAGGTCAACGAGAACGGCGTGATCGAGTCCGGCCTCGGCGAGCGCGTGCTGATCTACTTCGGCATGCGCCGCGGCGGCAGCGACTACTACGGCATCGACGTGACCGATCGCAATGTGCCGACGCTGCTGTTCCGCATCGGCCCGAACGAGACCGGCACCAAGCAGCTGATCGGCGCCGGCCAGAGCTGGTCCACGCCGTCGGTCGCGAAGATCAACATCGAGCGCGCGCCACGCAGAACACGCTGCAGCAGGTGCTGGTGTTCGGCGGCGGCTATGACACCGTCCAGGACAACGGCGGCTATGCGCCGACGGCGTCGGCAACCAGATCTTCATCGTCGACTCGCTCTCGGGCAACGTGCTCTGGCACGGCGGCCCGACGACCGACACGACGGCGAACATCAAGCATGCCGAGATCAAGTTCGGCATTCCCGGGCGACATCCGCGTGTTCGACCTCACGGGCGACGGCTACGCCGACCGCATGTACGCGGGCGACATGGGCGGGCGCGTCTGGCGCTTCGACATCAACAACGGCCAGACGGCGCGAACCTGGTCACGGGCGGCGTATTCGCCTCGCTCGGCAACGCGCACCTGGCGACGCACCCGGTGACGACGACACCGGCGCTTCTACAGCGCGCCGGACGTCGCCTTCCTGTCCTCGGGCGGCCAGACCTGGCTCAACATCGCGATCGGGTCGGGCTACCGCGCGCACCCGCTCAACATCGACGCGCAGGACCGCTTCTACAGCCTGCGCGACCACCAGCCGTTCGCCCGCCTCTCCCAGGCGCAGTACGACGCGGCGACGGTGATCACCGAGGCGGACGTGAACCTGATCGACATCACGAACACGATCACGCCGACGATCCCGCCGGCCGCGACCGGCTGGCGCCTCGACCTGCGCCGCCCGCGCCGCCGGCTTCACGGGCGAGAAGAACCTCGCCGAGGCGCGCACGATCGAGAGCATGATCCAGTTCACGACCTACGAGCCGAACTCGGCACTCGACGACGGCGAGCGCGAGCTGCGCCCCGGGCGTCGGCACGAACCGGCTCTACACGATCAGCGCCTACACGGGTGCGCCGGTCTACGACCGCGAGAGCCCGGACGGACCCGCCGGACTCCGTGGACGACCGCGACACCGAGCTCGCCCAGGGCGGCCTCGCGCCGGAAGTGGTCTGGCTCTTCCCGAGCCCGGAGAACCCGACGACCTGCGTCGGCGCGGAATGCCGCCCCGACCCGGTGTGCCTCGTCGGCCTCGAAAGCTGCGGCGTCGGCGTCAACCTCGCGCCGGTGCGCACCTTCTGGCGGCAGACCGGAGTGAACTGATGAAAAGCATGCACCGGCAGCGCGGCGTCACGCTCGATCGAGCTCGTGGTCGTCATGGTCATCGTCGGGATCCTGGCGGCGATCGCCATCCCCTCGTACCGCAACTACGTGATCCGCAGCCAGCGCTCGGACGCGAAGGACGCCGTGCTCGCGCTCGCGACGCAGCAGGAGAAGCACTACCTCCAGTGCAACACCTACGCGACGTCGATCGCAGGCGCGACCAACTGCGCCGCCGGCCAGCTGCAGGGCGCGGCCGCGAGCAAGAACGGCTGGTACACGCTCACGATGCCGATGCCGGCAGATGCGACGACCTTTACGGTGCGGGCGACGGCGATTGCGGGCCAGAACCAGTTCCAGGACACGGCCTGCCGGTCCTTCACCGTGACCCAGGCCGGCGTGCGCTCCGCGCTCGATTCCGGCGGCGCCGACAATACGGCCGAGTGCTGGCGCTGAGGCCGGCGCGCGCGCCTTCAGTAGATCTGCGGCCGGCCGGTCCACACCGGCTTCAGGGCGGGCCGCCCGCCTCGGCCGCAAAGTCCGCGTCGATCCAGAGGTCCCCGACGGCCGACGAGCCGCTCGCCGACGAAGACGAGCGGCAGGCGGTCGCGCATCCAGGGCACGATGCCCGCTTCCTGGCAGAGATCCTTCAGGCGCTTGCGCGGCCGCCCCGAGTGCGGCCGCAGGCTCTCCCCGCCCGTTCGAAAGCGCAGCACCGGCTGCGCGGCACGCGCCGCGCACAAGCCGCCCTCCGCTCCTGCAACGAGCGCAAATCGCCCGCAGCCCGAACCGAGCTCGAGTGACGTCGCGCCGTCATCCGTCGCCGGCACCGCGTCGCAGGCAACGGACTGCAATGGCGTAGAGCCGGCCGCGATAGCGCCGGATCTCGCCGGCATCCCAGCGCAGGGCCGGCGCGCCGTCTTCCCGCGCCGTCAGGAAGGCGGCATCGCCGCGGCGAGTCGCGCCGCCGGCGGCGGCCGCAGGCCCTGCTCCCGCAGCCAGCCGCGGACCAGGTTGACCTGGCGGTCGCGCGACAGGCGCGCAAGTCCCTCGAGCGACAGGCGTCCCTCGTCCACGATGCCCGCCGCATCGGCCTGCGCGATTTCTGCGAGCAGGCGCGAGGCCTCGGCCAGGTGCGAGGCACTGCGCGCCACCGTTGCCGCGGCCGACGGCCAGCGCTCGCGGATCGCCGGCAGCACGCGGCTGCGCAGCCACCCGCGGTCGAAGCGCGGTTCGAGATTCATGGGGTCGTCATTCCAGGCGAGGCGATGACGCTCGGCATAGGCCGCGAGCTCCGCGCGGTCGAAATCGAGCAAGGGGCGCACGTGGCGACCCGCGGCCGAATGCGACGCATGCCGGCATCGCCGCAAGGCCGGCAACGCCGGCGCCGCGCAACAGCTGGATCAGGACCGTCTCCAGCTGGTCGTCGCGGTGATGCGCGGTCAGGAGCCACTCGCCGTCTTCGAGCAGCGGCGCGAGCGCGGCATAGCGGGCCTCGCGCGCCGCGGCCTCGACGCTCGCGCCGCGGGGCGGCGCGAGGCGGAGCGACAGGATCTCGAGCGGCACGCCGGCGGCGCGGCAGGCTGGCCGCGCAGGCTTCCGCCCAGGCCGGGGATGCCGCCTGCAGGCCATGGTCCACGTGGATGGCGCGGAGATTCGCGCGCACTGTCCGCCGCAAGTGTGGCCGTCGCGTGCAGGAGGACCGTGGAATCGAGCCCGCCCGACAGCGCGACGCAAAGTTTCGCGCTGCGCCAGCCCGGATCGATGGCGTCAAGGCTGGCAGCGAGCGCATCCGCCCCGAAGCGCACTTCAGGTCCCGCCGTAAACCCCGAACCCACGCAGCCTTTGCTGGCGCCCGGCGAGGAGCTTGTCGGCCGGCAACGCGGTGAGCTCGCCGAGATGGCGCGTGAGCGCATCGCGCAGGCGCTCGGCCATGACCTGCGGCTCGCGATGCGCGCCGCCGAGCGGCTCGGGAATGACTTCATCGAGCAGGTTGAGCTTCGACAGCCGCTCGGCCGTGATGCCCATCGCCTCGGCGGCGAGTTCGCGCCGGTCCGGGCTCTTCCAGAGGATGGATGCGCAGCCCTCAGGCGAGATCACCGAATAGACGCTGTATTGCATCATCAGCAGGCGGTCGCAGACGCCGATCGCGAGCGCACCGCCCGAGCCGCCTTCGCCGATCACGCAGCTCACGATCGGCACCGCGAGGCGCGCCATGTCAAAGAGGTTCCGCGCGATCGCCTCGCTCTGGTTCCGTTCCTCGGATCCGACGCCGGGATAGGCGCCCGGCGTGTCGATCAGCGTGACGACGGGAAGTCCGAAGCGCTCCGCGGTCAGCATCAGCCGCCGCGCCTTGCGATAGCCCTCGGGCTTCGGCATGCCGTAGTTGCGCCGCACGCGCTCCTTGGTGTCGCGCCCCTTCTGCTGCCCGATCAGCATGACCGGCAGGCCGGCGAGGCGCGCGACGCCGCCGATGATGGACTGGTCGTCCGCGTACATGCGGTCGCCGTGCAGCTCCTGGAATTCCGTGAAGACGAGCGGGACGTAATCCAGCGTGTACGGGCGCTGCGGATGACGTGCGAGCTGCGTGATCTGCCAGGGCGTCAGGTTCGCGAAGATGCTGCTCGTGAGCGTCCGCGCCTTGGCGCGCAGCTTCTCGATCTCATCGCCGGTGTTGAGGTCCGAGTCCTCGGCGAGGAACCGCAGCTCCTCGATTTTCGCCTCGAGCTCGGCGATCGGCTGCTCGAAGTCCAGGAATTGCAGCGGCATACGGACAGTATAGAGGAACCGACGTTTCGCCCTTTCACGCCGGGACGAATCGCACCCAGGCGCGCGTGCTGCACCGACGGAGTTTCCGCGCGCGTTCGGCCGGCCGGGGGCCCTCGCTCGCTCAGCCCGAACTTATTCGCTCGCTCGGGGACCCGTCCGGCCGTCGCGCGCGCGACACGCCGGCGCCGCCCGGGCACGCGGACGAGCCGTCGCGGGATCCCGGAGCGAGCGAATGTCCGATCCTCTGAGCGAGCGAAGGGGTCCCGCCGGCGAAGTACGCGCGCTCAGCGGTGACGGCGTTTTCAGTCCGCCGCGCGGCCCGTAGCCGAAACGGATGCCGTCGCGGCCGACCAGGCGGGCGAGTTCGTCGACGAGCGCCCGGCTCGGCTTGACGGCCCACTCCTCGCCGAGTGCGAGCGTGCCGCGCGCCTCGCCGCCGATGTAATGCACGGCGACCGCGCAGCGTCCGCCGCGGCCCCTCTGCAGGATTTCCTCCAGCTGCGCGAGCAGGCGTCCGTCGCCGCCGCCGGCCGGGAGCCGGATCGTGAGCTTGCGCGCTTCGCGCTCGCGCAGCATCTCGATCGGCGTCAGCTTCTTCGCATTGATCCGCCAGTCGTCGATGAACTCGTCGTAGCGCAGCTGTCCCTCGACCACGAGGATCGCGTCGCGCGCGATGACCGCGCGGTGCTGCTGCCAGACGTCGTCGAAGAGGCTCACCTCGATGCGCGCGCTCCGGTCGTCGAGCACGAGCGTCATGCGCGAACCGCGCCGGCGCATCTCCAGCACGAGGCCGGCGACCGTCACGTTCTTGCCGCCGCCGAAGCGCTGCTCCGACTGCGGCCGCGGCCCGCCGAGGTCCACGATGCGCGCCGGCGCGACCTGCCGGAGCTCCTGCTCGTATTCGGCGATCGGATGGCCGGACAGGAAGAGGCCGAGCGTCTCGCGCTCGCCCTGCAGGCGCTGCGCCTCGCTCCACTCCGGGAGCACCGGGATCTCGATCGTCGCGCGTTCGTCGCCGGCGGCGGGACCCGCGAGGCCGCCGAAGAGGTCGTCCTGCCCCGCGGCATGGGCGCGCGTGCGCTGCTCTCCGAGCTGGATCGCGGCCGGCAGCACCTCGGCGAGCGAGGCGCGCGTCGCGCCGAAGCTGTCGAAACAGCCGGCTTTCAGCATCGCCTCGAGCGTGCGCTTGCCCGCGAGCCGGAGGTCCACGCGCCGGCAGAGGTCGACGAGGTCGCGGAACGCGCCCTGGCGCTCGCGCTCGCCGACGATCGCCTCGACCGCGCCCTCGCCGACGCCCTTGATCGCGCCGAGGCCATAGCGGATCGTGCCGGGCCCCGCGACGGTGAATGCGAAGCTCGAGGCGTTCACGTCGGGCGGCTGCACGTCGAGGCCGAGGCCGGCGCATTCGTCGATGAACGAGACGACCTTGTCCGTGTGCTCCATGTCGCAGGACAGCACGGCCGCCATGAAGGCCTCCGGATAATGAGCCTTCAGCCATGCGGTCTGGTACGCGAGCAGCGCGTAGGCCACCGAGTGCGACTTGTTGAAGCCGTAACCCGCGAACTTCTCGATCAGGTCGAAGATGTAGCCGGCGCGGGCCGCCGGCACGCCGCGAGCGACCGCGCCGTCGACGAACACGGAGCGCTGGAGCGCCATCTCCTCGGGCTTTTTCTTGCCCATCGCGCGGCGCAGCAGGTCCGCGCCGCCGAGCGTGTATCCGGAGAGAGTCTGCGCGATCTGCATCACCTGTTCCTGGTACAGGATCACGCCGTAGGTCGGCTTCAGGATCTCGGCGAGGCTCGGGTGCAGGTAGTCGATCGTGCCGGCCGAGCGGCCGTGCTTGCGGGCGATGAAGTCGTCCACCATGCCGGACTGCAGCGGCCCCGGCCGGAACAGGGCGACCAGCGCGACGATGTCGTCGAAGCGGTCGGGCTGGAGCTTGCGCACGAGATCCGTGATGCCGCGCGACTCCAGCTGGAAGATCGCGGTCGTGCGGCCGGACTTCAGGAGCTTGAAGGTCTCCGCGTCGTCGAGCGGCAGGCGCGCAAGGTCAATCGGCGCCTCGCCCGCGGCGAGGCGTTTCGCATTGATGAGCCGCATCGCCCAGTCGATGATGGTGAGCGTGCGAAGGCCGAGGAAGTCGAACTTGACGAGCCCGACCTGCTCGACGTCGTCCTTGTCGAACTGCGTGACGACGCTCGAGCCGCCCGCTTCGCAGTAGAGCGCGGTGAAATCCGTGAGCGGCCTCGGCGCGATCACGACGCCGCCCGCGTGCGTGCCGGCGTTGCGGGCGAGGCCCTCGAGCTGCTTCGCAAGCTCGATGAGGTCGCGCACCTCGTCCTCGGCGCCGAAGCGCCGCGCAAGCTCGGGTTCCTTCTCGAGCGCGTCCTCGAGCGTGATCCCGAGCTCGAACGGGATCAGCTTCGCGACGCCATCGACGAAGCCGTACGGAAGCCCGAGCACGCGGCCGACGTCGCGCACGACCGCCCGCGCCGCGAGCGAGCCGAACGTGATGATCTGGGACACCCGGTCGCGCCCGTAGCGGTCCGCGACGTAGTCGATGACCTGGTCGCGCCGCGACATGCAGAAGTCGATGTCGAAGTCCGGCAGCGACACGCGCTCCGGATTCAGGAAGCGCTCGAACAGGAGGTCGTGCCGGATCGGGTCGAGGTCCGTGATCCCGAGCACCCAGGCGACGAGCGAGCCCGCGCCGGAGCCGCGGCCCGGGCCGACCGGGATCTCGCGCTCGCGCGCCCAGCGGATGAAGTCCGCGACCACGAGGAAATAGCCCTCGAAACCCATGCCGCAGATGACGCCGAGTTCCTGGTCGAGCCGCGCGCGGTAACGCTCGATCTCCTCCGCGGCGGCGCCGATCCGGCGCGCGAGCCCCTCTTCCGCCAGGCGGCGCAGGTAGGCCGGCGCGCCGCTGCCGTCCGGCACTTCGAAGGCGGGCATGAAGATGCCGCCCTGCGCGAGCGGCAGCGAGCAGCGCTTTGCGATCTCGACGCGTGTTCTGGATCGCCTCGGGCAGGTCCGCGAAAAGCGCCGCCATCTCGGCCGGCGACTTGAGGTACTGCTCCGGCGAGTAGCGCCGCGGACGACCCGGGTCGTCGAGGCGCTGGCCCTCCCGGATACAGACTCGTGCCTCGTGTGCCTCGAACTCGTCGCGGCCGAGGAAGCGCACGTCGTTGGTCGCAACGACGGGCACGTCGTGGTGCGGCGACGAGCGCCAGCACGCCCGCGATGTGCGCCTCCTCGCCTGGCCGGCCGGTGCGCTGGACCTCCAGGTAGTAGCGATCGCCGAAAATCGCCTGCCAGCGCCCGAGGACTGCAGCGGCTTCCGCGACGCGGCCGGTGGCCAGCAGCCGGCCGACGTCGCCCTGGGCGCCGCCCGACAGGGCGATCAGCCCGGCGGTCGTCGTGCCGTCGAGCCATTCGCGTGCGACGAGCGGCCGGCCGCGTTCCTGGCCCTCGAGGTAGCTGCGCGACACCAGCCGCGTGAGGTTCCGGAAGCCCTGCTCACCCTGCGCCAGCAGCGTCATGAGCGTGGGCTCCGCTCGCTCGCTGCCGTCGGCGATCCAGAGGTCCGCGCCGATCACGGGCTTCACGCCGCGCCGCTCCGCCTCGCGATGGAACTTCACCATCGCAAACAGGTTTCCGTGGTCGGTGAGGGCGACGGCCGGCATGCCGGCCTCGACCACCGCCTGCATGAGCCGCGGCACGCGCACGATGCCGTCCGCGAGGGAGTATTCGGTGTGCAACCGCAGGTGAACGAATGCAGGGCTGCCCGGATGGGTCTCGGTCGGTCGCATGCGCGGAATCTTAGCGCCTTACCGGCGCGAAGCTTTGGCGGTGAAGCCGGCTCGGGCCGATGCGCGCCAGGTTCTCCAGGTGGTCCCCGGTCGGGTAACCCTTGTGGCGCTCGAAACCATAGCCGGGATAGAGCCCGGCTGCGCGGGTCATGAAGGCGTCACGCGCGACTTTCGCGAGGATGGACGCAGCGCTGATCTCCTGGATCGCGGCATCGCCGCGCACCACGGCCTCGATCGCGCAGCCGAGCCCCAGCATGGCCGCGTCCGGGCAGCAGTTGCCGTCCACGCAGACCCGCGCCGGCGCGACGGCGAGGCCGAGCAGCGCGCGCCGCATCGCGAGCAGCGAGGCTTGCAGGATGTTCAGCACGTCGATCTCGGCCGCGTCCACCCAGCCAATGGCCCAGGAAGTCGCCTGTGCGCGGATTTCGCCCGCGAGGCGCTCGCGTGCGGCCGGCGTGAGCTGCTTGGAATCGCGCAGGCCCGCGACCGGCCGGCGCACGTCGAGAATGACCGCGGCGGCGACCACGGGGCCGGCCAGCGGTCCGCGGCCCGCCTCGTCCACGCCGGCCGTGAGGCCTCCTGCGAGCCGCGGCACGGCAGCGCCCCGGCCGCTCACGGGACCGCACCGCGGGCGAGCGCCAGGACCGCCTCCGCGGCCTGCCCGCTCGCGCCCTGCCGCAGTTGCCTGTGGATGGCCGTAAACAGGGCCTGCAGTTCAGCGACCGCCTCAGGCGAATCCAGCCAGCGCTCGATCTCCCGGCCGAGGCGCTCGGCCGTCACGTCAGCCTGGGCGAGCTCGGGAACGACCAGGCGGCCGGCGAGGAGGTTGGGCTGGGCGAAAAAGGGCGCCTTGAGCAGGCCGAGATGCCTGAGCGCAAAGGCCGTCAGGGCCCCCAGCCGGTAGGCGACGACCATGGGCCGCTTGCAGAGCAGCGTCTCGAGCGTCGCCGTACCGGAGGCGACCAGCACGGCATCGGCGGCCGTCAGTGCGGCCTGCGCCTGGCCCGTGACGAGGGTCACGGCGACGCCGGGCGCTTCACGCGCGAGCGCGGACTCGAAGGTGGCGCGGGTCCCGGGTCCCGCGAGCGGGACCACGAACGCGAGGCCCGGCCGCCGCGCGGCAAGCCAGGCGATCGCGCCCGCGAAGGCCGGGGCGAGTCGCGCGACTTCGCCGCGGCGGCTGCCCGGCAGCACGGCGACGACCCGTGCGCCCGTCGCAAGGCCGAGCGCGCGCCGCGCCGCATCGCGATCCGGCTCGAGCGGCAGCTGATCGGCGAGCGGGTGGCCGACGAAGATCGACCGCAATCCCGCCGCGTCGTAGACGCCGCGCTCGAACGGCAGCAGGCACAGGACGAGGTCGAGGAAACCCGCCATGCGCGAGGCGCGCCCGCGCCGCCAGGCCCAGACCTGCGGGCTCACGTATTGCACGGTGCGAAGGCCCGCCGCGTGCAGCGCGGGCGCGACGCCCAGGTTGAATTCAGGCGCGTCGATGCCGACGAAAACGTCCGGCTTCAGCGCCAGCATCGCGGCGCGCACGCGCGCGCGCAGGCGCAGCAGCCGCGGCAGGTGGTGGAGGACCTCGAACAGGCCCATGACCGCGAGTTCCTCGGAGTCCGCGAGGCTCTCGCAGCCGGCTGCCTTCATGCGCGGGCCCGCGACGCCGACAAAGCGCGCGTCCGGTGCGCGCGCGCGCAGGGCCTCGATGAGCCCCGCGCCCAGGTTGTCGCCCGAGGACTCGCCTGCGACGAGGCCGATCGTGAGCGGACGGCTGGAATCTCTGATTTGTCCCCACATGGAGCGCGTTACGTGCGCGCCTTGGCGGGACAAGGCGCGAGCCGAAGCCCCATAGTGAGGACTATGGGCGAGGCGAGCAACGAAGTCCCGCCAAGGCCCGCACGTAACCCTGCGGGACCGGACGATATTCGTCCCTGGCGGCGTTGCTCGTCACTCGTGTATCGCGTGATACACCACGCTCCTCGCGCCTTGCCAGGGACGAATATCGTCACGGTCGCGCCCATGCGGGGATAAATCAGAGATTCCACTGCATCAGCGGATGATGCTGCGTTCGCTGGCGGCGAGGAAGTCCACGAAGGGCGCGATCTCCGGCTGCGTCGGCACGAGCGCCCGCAGCTGCTCCGCGGCCTCCGCCAGCTTCAGCTTCGACCGGTAGATGACCCGGTAGGCACTCTTGATGTTCGCGATCTGCGCCGCCTCGAAGCCCCGCCGCTTCAGGCCCTCGCTGTTGATGCCCTTCGGCTCGGCGGGCGAGCCCGCGGCGAGGACGTAGGGCGGCACGTCGCGCGTCACCGCCGCGTTGTTCGCCAGGAAAGCGTGTGCGCCGACCTTGCAGAACTGGTGGACGCCCGAGTAGCCCGAGAGGATCACCCAGTCGCCGAGTTCGACGTGGCCTGCAAGTGCAGTGCAGTTGGACATGATGCAATGGCTGCCGACGATGCAATCGTGCGCGACGTGCGAATAGGCCATGAAGAGGCAATCGTTCGCGATCGTCGTCTGGGCCCGCCCGCCGGCGGTGCCGCGGTTGATCGAGCAGAACTCGCGGAACACGTTCCGGTCGCCGACGATGAGCTGGGTCGGCTCGCCGGCGTACTTGCGGTCCTGCGGCGCGTCGCCGATCGACGCGAACTGGAACACCTTGTTGTCGCGGCCGAGCGTGGTCGGGCCATTGACGACGGCGTGCGGGCCGATCCAGGTTCCGGCACCGATCCGCACGCCCGGGCCGATGACGGCGAAGGGTCCGATTGCGACGTCGTCGGCAATCCGGGCATCCGGCGAGACGATCGCGCGCGGATCGATCAAGGCTTGACCTCCGGCGCGACCATCATCGTGGCCGAGCAGACTTCGCCGCCCTCCACCTCGGCCACCGTCGTGAACTTCCAGATGCCGCGCATCGCGCGATCGAACGTCGCCTTCAGGGCCAGCTGGTCGCCGGGCACGACCGGGCGGCGGAAGCGCGCGCCGTCGATGCCCACGAAATAGAAGCGCGAATTCTCGTCCGGCACGACACCCGCGGTCTTGAACGCGAGGATTCCTGCCGCCTGCGCCAGGGCCTCCAGGATCATGACGCCGGGCATCGTCGGCCGGCCCGGAAAATGCCCGGGAAAGAACGGCTCGTTGACCGTGACGTTCTTGATCGCATGGATGCGCTTGCCCGGCACGCATTCGATCACGCGATCCACGAGCAGGAACGGATAGCGATGCGGCAGCTGCGCGAGGATCGCCTGGATGTCCATCGGGAAGCCTTCGCTCATGGTTCGTCACCTTCCCCGCCTGAACCCGTAGATCCGCGCCCGCGTCGGCGCCCTTCGAGCTGGTGCAGCCGCGCGACGGTGCGCCGCCAGGTCGCAGCCTCGATCGCGGGCATCCCCGATGAATAGATGCCGGGTCCCGGGAGCGAGCGCGTCACCATCGATGCACCGGTCACGATCACTTCATCGCCGATCTCGAGGTGGCCCACGATGCCGACGCCGCCGCCGATCATGCAGCGGCTGCCGATGATCGAGCTGCCCGAAATGCCGACGCAGCCCGCGATCACCGTATGCGCCCCGATGCGGCAGTTATGGCCGACCTGCACCTGGTTGTCCAGCTTGACGCCGTCGCCGATGACCGTGTCCTCGATCGTGCCGCGGTCAATCGTCGTGTTGGCGCCGACCTCGACGTCGTCGCCGAGGCGCGCGCCGCCGAGATGCGGCACCTTGACGTAGCCGTCTGCGTCGGGCGCGAAGCCGAAGCCGTCGCCGCCGACGACCGCGCCTGCCTTGAACGTGCAGCGGCTGCCGACGACGACGTCATGGCACAGCGTGACGCCCGACTGCAGGCGGCAGTCATCGCCGAGGCGAACGCCCGCCTCGATCACGCAATTGGGGCCGATCGAGCAACGCTCGCCGATCACGGCGCCGGCGCCGATCACGGCATTGGGCCCGATCCAGGCCGAGGCCGCGACGCGCGCCGTCGGCGCGACCTGCGCGCCGGGCGCGCGACCGGCCGCCACGGCAGCCGGCGGATGCAGGCCTGCGGCGATTCGCGCGTAGCTCGCGTAGGGGCGCGCGCTGATGAGTGCGGCAACCGGGCATTCCGCGGCGAGTTCCCGCGGCAGCACGACGGCGGTCGCGCGCGTTGCCGCGAGCTGCTTGCGGTACTTCGCGCCGGTGCAGAAAGTGAGCGTGCCCGGCGTCGCGGCGGCAAGCGCCGCCACGCCTTCGACGACCTGCGAGGGATCGCCGGCGAGATCGAGTCCGTACCGGACCGCGATCTCGCCGAGCGTCATCGCCATGGCGCGCCCTGCCCCTTCGGGCTCAGGGCTTGGGCGGTGTCGCGGCGGCCGGCGCCTTGGACTTGATCGCGGCCACGAGCTGCGGCGTGATGTCGACGCCGTCGGCCGCGTACAGGACGCCGTCGCTGACGATCAGCTGGTAGCCGTTCGCCTTGGCATAGCCCTGCACTTCCTGCAGCAGGGCGCGCTGCATCTTGCCGACCTCTTCGTTGCGGCGCAGGTTCAGGTCTTCCTGCAGCTCCTTGAAGCGGCGGTTGACGTTCAGCTCGAGGTCGCGCACTTCGCGCTCGGTGCGGACGCGGTCCGCCTCCGACATCACGGCGGCTTCCTTCTGGAGCTTGTCGCTCTTCTCCTGCAGCGACTTCTGCTGCGCCGCGACGTCGCGCTGGCGCGGCATGAACTCGGCTTCGAGCGACGCCTGGGCGGCCTTGGCCTGCGGCGACTCCTCCAGGAGCCGGCCGAAATTGACGAAGCCGATCTTGAGGGCCTGGGCCTCGGCGGACGGCGCGCCCGCGAGAGCGGCGGCAGCGATCAGGGCGCAGGTAACGATTTGCCTGGTCATGTGTGTCATCTTGCCTCGACTGTCAGAATGCGGATCCGATCGTGAACTGGAAGCGCTCGACCTCGTCCGGATAACGGACGGCGTCGCCCTTGAACTCGTTCAGCGGTATGCCGTAGCTGAACCGGAAGATGCCCAGCGGCGCAAACCACTGGATGGCGACGCCCGCGGACTGCTTCAACTCATTGTAATCGAACTCGTAGTCCACCGGCGTGCGGCCATCCCGGCCGGTGAAGTGGATGGCGGCGCCCTGCGAGAACACGTTGCCGATGTCGAAGAACGCGCTGATGCGCGTGCTCGCGCGCCACTTGTCCGGCACCGGGAACAGCAGCTCCGCCCGGCCGACCACCTTCAGGTTGCCGCCGTAGGGATTGCCGAAGCCGTCCTTCGGGCCGAGCCGGCTCTCGGTGAAGCCGCGCACCGAATCCGGGCCGCCGGCGAAGAACTGGCGGTACGGCGGCAGCGAGGTCGTGTCCTTGCCGAGCGCATCGCCGTAGGCGATCTGCGACGTCAGCGCCACCGTCCATTTCTTGCACACCGGGATCAGCTGCAGGTAGTCGTAGCGGAAGGTGTAGTAGTTCACCTCGCTGCCCGGCGCCGTGACCGCGAGGCTGAGGGAGTGCTGCAGGCCGCGGTCGGCGAAGATCGCGCGGTTGCGGGAGTCGAAGTACCAGCTGCCGACCAGTTCGAAGGTGTCGAACTTGGTGCCATACAGGGTCGTCGTGACGATCGTCGGGTCGTCGTCGGGGTTGACCGGCGGGATCTCGCGCTCGATCACCTGCGTGTAGGGATTTCCGTTCGACTTGACCCAGTCCACGGCTTCCGGCGCGCTGCTCGTGGGGTTCACGATCAGGTCCGAGCGCTGGGCGACCAGCCCGAAGCGCAGGCCCTGGTACTCCGTGATCGGGTAGCCGTACTCGAGCGTGCCCGACATCGTCGTCGTCGAGAAATCCGAGGCCGCCGACACGTACTGCGTGACGTCGCGGTACGTGAGGCCGATCGTGCGCGACACGTCGTCGATGTTCGTGTACGGGTCGGTGTGCGACAGGCTGTACTGCTTCGAATACTGGCCCGCGACGAGTTCGAGCGCGACGCGCTCGCCGGAACCCATGAAGTTCGAGTGGACGAAACTGCCGTTCAGCATGAACGACTGCGACTCCGAGTAGCCGATGCCGCCGCTGAACTGGCCCGGGAGGCCCTCCTTCACGTCGAAGTCGACGTCAACGAGGTCGGGCGTACCCGGCCACGGGGTTCGTCTCGAAATCGACCTTCTCGATGTACGGCAGGCGCGCGAGGCGCTCCTTCGAGCGCTCGAGCAGCGCGTTCGAGAGGTACGAGCCCTCCATCTGCCGCATTTCGCGCCGCAGCACCTCGTCGTTGATCGCGCTCGTGTTGATGAAGTTGATGCGGCGCACGTAGGCCCGGTTGCCCGCGTCCACGAAGAAAGTCAGGTCGATGGTCTTCGAGTCCTCGTGCGCGGTCGGCACCGGGTCGATCTTGGCGAAGGCATAGCCCTCGGCGCCGAGCCGGTACGAGATGAGTTCCTGCGACTGCGTGATGAGCTTGCGCGAATAGGTCTGCCCGGTCTTCACCAGCAGCAGCCGCTGCAGCTGCTCCTGGGGCACCTTCATCGTGCCGGCCATCTTCACTTCGCCGACCTTGTAGACCTCGCCCTCGTGCAGGTTCATCGTGATGAAGATGTCGTCCATCTCCGGCGCGATGGCGACCTGCGTCGACTCCACGGCGAAATTGGCGTAGCCGCGGTCCTGGTAGTAGGACGTCAGCTTCTCCATGTCGCCCTGCAGCGACTCGCGCGAGTAGCGGTCATCCTGCTTGTACCAGGAGAGCCAGTCCGGCGTCTTCAGTTCGAACTCATCCAGCAGCTCCTTGTCCTCGTACACGGTGTTGCCGACCAGGTTGATCTGGCGGATCTGCGCGCGCTTGCCCTCGACGATGTCGATCTTGATCCGCACCTTGTTGCCCGGCACTTCCTCGACTTTCGGGTCGATGCGCACGGCGTACTTGCCGCGGCTGAAGTACTGGTCGGTCAGGAAGCCGCGCACCTCTTCGAGCACCGAACGGTCGAAGGTCTTGCCGGTCGCGAGGCCGACGCCGCGCAGCGACTTCTGCAGGTCCTCGGTCTTGAGGTCCTTGTTGCCGACGAGCTCGAAGCTCTCGATGGACGGCCGCTCGCGCACCACGACGACGAGCGTCGCGCCGTCGCGCCGGATTTCGATGTCGCTGAAGAAGCCGGTCGCGAACAGGGCGCGGATGGCCTCCTGGACGTGGCGCTGGTCGAGGCGGTCGCCGATGTTGACCGGCAGGTAGTTGTAGACCGTGCCCTCGGAAATGCGCTGCAGGCCCTCGACGCGGATGTTGCCGACCGTGAAGTCCCCGGCATCCTGCGCGACGGCGACGCCCGAGACGGCAAGCAGCACGGCTGCAATGCCGGTCCGAAGCGCGTTGCCTGCGTGTCCCTGCGTCATCAGCCGAAGAGCCTCGTGATGTCGTTGTAGAACGCGAAGCCCATCAGTGCGACGAGCATCGCGATGCCGACCTTCTGCCCGAGCATCTGCGCCTTCATCGAGATCGGGGCGCCTTTCGCCATCTCGAGGAGCTGGAACACGACCTGGCCGCCGTCCAGTACAGGCACCGGCAGCAGGTTCAGCACGGCAAGCGAGATCGAGACCAGGGCCAGGAACCCGAGATAGTAAGTGAAGCCCTCGGTCGCCGTCAGCCCGGCGTACTGCGCGATGTTGATCGGCCCGGAGATGTTCTTGGTGGAGACGTCGCCCGTGACCATCCGCCACAGGAAGCGCACCGTGAGCGCGCTCTTGTCCCAGGTCTCGCGCACGGCCGGCCCGATCGCGCTGAGCGGACCGTGGCGCTCGACCATCTGCATGGATTCGGGGAAGCCGCCGGCCTCGCTGAGCGAGGCGCCGAGGCCGATCTTGCCGACCGTGCGGCCTTCCTCGACGACGGCCTTCGGCACGAGTTCGAAGCTGAGGCGCTTGCCGCCCCGCATCACGGTGAGCTCGGTCGCCTGCCCCGCGCGGGCGCGTATCAGGTTCACGAACTTGAGGTAGTCGTCAACCGGCTCCCCATCCACCTCGATGACGCGATCGCCGAGCGCAAGGCCCGCGGCGGCCGCCGGAAAGTCCGGCGTCAGCTCGCCGACGACGACAGGCTGCGGCGGGTACCAGAAAGAGAATCCGAGGCCATTGAGGAGCGTGCCGGGTTCCGTCAACGCGCGCCGCTCGCTTTCCGGCACGCGGATCGTGAGCTTTCGCACGGTGCCCCGCTCGCCCTTGACCTCCACCGGCACCGCACCGTTGTCGACGACGCCCTCGAGAATCGCGAGCACCGCCGCCTGGCGCGTCGGCGTCGCTCGGCCCGCAACCGCGGTGATCTCGTCCAGGGGCCGCAGGTCCGCGTGAGCCGCGTAGGAATCCGGAGCGACCTCGCCGACCACGGGCTTGAGCCCGGGAATGCCCTGCATGAACAGGATCCAGTAGGCGAGGATCGCGAACAGGAAGTTCGCCCCCGGGCCCGCAAGCAGCACGGCGATGCGCGCGAGCGGCGGCCTGCGGTTGAAGGCGCGATGTTCCTCGCCCGCCGGCACCGGCCCGTCGCGTTCGTCGAGCAGGCGCACGTATCCGCCGAGCGGGATCGCCGACAGCACGTATTCGACCGCGTCCGCATCGCGGCTCACGCGCTTGAGGAGCGGCTTGCCGAAGCCGAGCGAGAATCGCAGCACCTTGAACCCGAGCCTGCGCGCGACCCAGAAATGGCCGAACTCGTGCACGGTCACGAGTATGCCGATCGCGACGACGAAAGCGACGATGGAGGTGAGGATGCCGGCGTTCATGCGCCGGCTGCCTGGCGCGAGGTCAGCGCAGCATGCGCGCGCTCGCGCGCCCAGGCGTCCGCGGCCAGCGCGTCTTCCAGGCATCGCACCGGCCCCGCCTCGTGCTGTTGCAACACGCCTTCAATGACCCCGGCGATGCGTGCAAAGTTCAGCCGCCGGCCAAGAAACGCTTCCACCGCGACTTCATTCGCCGCATTCAGGACCGCCGGCATCGTGCCCCCGGCGCGCGCCGCCGCGGTGGCCATTGCAAGGCACGGAAATCGTTCTAAATCAGGGGCTTCGAACGATAACTTCGCAATCTGCACGAGGTCGAGTCCGGCGACTCCCGACGCGATGCGTTCAGGCCAGCCGAGCGCGTGTGCAATGGGAACGCGCATGTCGGGCTGGCTCATCTGCGCAAGCACGGCGCCGTCCGCAAATTCGACCAGCGCATGCACGATGCTCTGCGGGTGGATGACGACGTCGACGGCGTCGGGCGTGACGCCAAAGAGATGGCAGGCCTCGATCAGCTCGAGGCCCTTGTTCATGAGCGTTGCCGAATCCACCGAGATCTTCGGCCCCATGCGCCAGTTCGGATGTGCGACGGCCTGCTCCGGCGTCACGGCCGCGAGGTCCTCGCGACGCGTGCGCAGGAAAGGGCCGCCGGATGCCGTCAACACAATGCGGGCGACGCCGGCCGGCGGCAGGCCCGCCGCGCTTCCGGCCGGCAGGCACTGGAAGACCGCGTTGTGCTCGCTGTCGATCGGCAGGATTCGCGCACCGCTCGCCCGGGCCGCGTCGAGAAGCAGCGCACCCGCGAGCACGAGCGCCTCCTTGTTCGCGAGCAGGAGCTGCTTGCCGGCGGCAGCGGCGGCGAGCGTCGGTGCCAGGCCCGCGGCGCCGACGATGGCTGCCATCACGGCATCGGCTTCCGGCAACGTCGCGACGGTGACGAGTGCATCGGGACCGCCGAGCACGCGCGTCGGCAAGCCTGCTGCGGCGACGCGCTGCGCGAGCTTCGCGGCGGCCACGCGGTCCGCGAGCGCGGCGAAGGCGGGACGGTGCCGCTCCAGCTGCGCGAAGAGCGCTTCGTGATTCGAGTGCGCGGCGAGGGCGACGACGCGGAAGCGGTCCGGGTGGCGCCCGGCGACGTCCAGCGTCGCCTCGCCGATGGTTCCCGTCGAACCGAGGATTGCGATGCCCTTCATGCCACGAGCCCCAGCCAACCGAGCCCGAGCGCAAGGAGCGGCACGGACGATGTCAGGCTGTCGATGCGATCGAGCATGCCGCCGTGGCCCGGAAGCAGGCTGCCGCTGTCCTTGAGCCCGCTCTGGCGCTTGAACATGCTCTCGAGCAGGTCGCCGACGACGGACGCGAGGATGGCCGCGACGCACAAGTGACAGGAAGGCGAGCGGCGGCAGGTCAAACCAGGCGAGCGCTGCGACTGCAACCAGGACGCCGGCGATGAGGCCGCCGAGCACGCCTTCCCAGGTCTTGTTCGGACTCACGACCGGCGCGAGTCGCAAGCCGGCCGAAATAGCGGCCTGCGAAATAGGCGCCGATGTCGGCGGCCCAGGCGAGCAGCAGCACGAAGACCACGAGCTCGCGGCCGTCGCCGTCCTGAAGGTACAGCCTCGAGAGCGCGAGCCAGGTCGGCACGAGCGCCCAGAGGCCCGCGATCGCGGCCAGGCCTTTCGCGCGATGGCCCGGTGCAAAAACGATCCAGCCGAACAGCGGGATCCAGCCGAGCATCGTGAGCGCCATGACGTGCTGGAAATCCGCGGGCGACGCCGTGATTTTCCAGAGCCCGGCCATCATCGCGGCGGCCACGGCGACGTAAACCGCGCGCGCCGCAGGGCTCCCGAATCCGGCGAACTGCGACCATTCCCAGGCGCCCATCAGGATCAGCACCGCGAGCGCGACGATCGCGAGCTTCTGCGGCAGCACGACGATGACGAGCGCGAGCACGCCGACGAGGCCGACGGCCGTCAGGATCCGCTGCCCGAGCATCAGTGCGCCCCCGCCCGTCCGGCGACGCGGCCGTAACGCCGTTCCCGGCCGCCGAAGTCGGCAAGCGCCGCCGCAAAGCAGGCCGCGTCGAAATCGGGCCAGAGCGTTTCCGTGAACCAGAGCTCGGTGTACGCGAGGTCCCAGAGCAGGAAGTTGCTGATGCGCTGCTCACCGCCCGTGCGGATGAAAAGATCCGGAGACGGGCGGCCGGCCGTCGCCAGGCGTCCGGCGAGCGTGTCCTCTTCGATTGCGGCAGCTTCCAGCCTGCCCTCCTTCGCCTCCAGCGCGAGCTGGCGCGCCGCCTGGACGATGTCCCAGCGCCCGCCGTAGGCGACCGCGATGACGAGATCGAGCTTCGCGCGGGCGGCGGTCTTCTCCTCCGCCGCGTCCATGCGCGCAAGGAGCGCCGGCGCGAGCCGCGCGCGGTCGCCGATGAAGCGGATGCGAACGCCGTTCGCGTCGAGCTCGGCGACCTCGCGGTCCAGGGATTCGAGGAAGAGCTGCATCAGCAGGCCCACCTCGCCCGCCGGCCGCTGCCAGTTCTCGCTCGAGAATGCGAAGAGCGTCAGCGCCCCGACGCCGTGGCGCACGCACTCCTCGATGATCGTGCGCACGGCCTGGGTCCCGGCCCGATGGCCCGCGGCCCGCGGCAATGAGCGCTGCTCCGCCCAGCGGCCGTTGCCGTCCATGATCACGGCGACATGGCGAGGCACCGGGAGGGCGCCTGCCGCTTGAGGGGCTGCTGCCGGCATCTCAGACCTGCAACAGCTCTTTCTCTTTCTCGGCCAGCACCTGGTCGATATCGTGCACGTGCCGGTCCGTCAGCTTCTGGATCTCCTCCTGGGCGCGGCGATCGTCGTCCTCGGAGATCAGCTTCTCCTTCAGCATGTCCTTCAGCTCGGTCATGAGGTCGCGACGCACGGCGCGTACCGCGACGCGGGCGTTCTCGGCCTCGTGGCGCGCAACCTTCGTGAATTCCTTGCGGCGCTCCTCGGTCATCGGCGGCAACGGCAGGCGGATGACCTGGCCGGCCGTGTTCGGCGTGAGGCCGAGGTCCGACTTCATGATCGCCTTCTCGACCGCGGTCACCGCCGACTTGTCCCAGGGCGACACGACGAGCGTGCGCGCGTCCTCCACGCTGATGGTCGCGACCTGGCTGAGCGGCACTTCGCTGCCGTAGTAGTCGACCTTGATGCCGTCGAGGAGACCGGTGTTCGCGCGGCCGGTGCGCATCTTCCGCAAGTGATCCTTGAGGAGCGCGACGCACTTCGACATGCGCAGCGTCGCATCCTTACTCATCTCATCCTGCATGGCTTGCCCTCCGCGCTCCGCTCATAGTCCGTTCGCGACCAGCGTGCCGACGTCTTCGCCGTCGACGATGCGCAGGAGGTCGCCCTCGTTCGTCAGGTTGAAGACCCGAAGCGGAATGGCGTTGTCCCTGCACATGACGATTGCGGTCGCGTCCATGACGTTCAGCCGGTCGTCCAGCACCTTGTCGAAAGACAGCGTCTTGTAGCGCTTGGCCTTCGGGTTCCGGACCGGGTCGTCGTCGTAGATGCCGTTGACCTTGGTGGCCTTGAGCAGGAGGTCGGCGCCGATCTCGATCGCCCGGAGCGATGCCGCCGTGTCCGTGGTGAAGAAAGGATTGCCGGTGCCGGCCGCGAAGATCACGCAGCGCCCCTTCTCGAGGTGGCGCACGGCGCGCCGGCGGATGTAGTCCTCGCAGACTTCCTGGACCCGGACCGCGGACATGACGCGTGCGTAGCTGCCGAGGGATTCGAGGGAGTCCTGCAGCGCGAGCGCGTTCATGACGGTCGCGAGCATGCCCATGTGGTCGGCCGTGACGCGGTCCATGCCGGCACGAGCGAGGCCCGCGCCGCGAAAGATGTTGCCGCCGCCGATGACGACCGCAACCTGGATGTCGCGGGCGAGGACGTCCCGGATCTCGCCGGCGATCCGCTTCAGGATCGCGGGATCGATGCCGTAATCGGCCGCGCCGAGCAAGGCCTCGCCGCTGATCTTGAGCAGGATCCTCGTGAGCGGCTGTCGGGCCTGGGTATCAGCCATGCTGCGCTCCTGCAGGTGCCGGGTCGTACATTTCGTACATTTCCCGTTTACCTTCAATCCATTCTCACCCGGATCGAAATGTACGAAATGTACGACCCGGCACCAATCAGCTCGGTTTGTCGGGCTGACCCTTGTCCTTCGCTGCCTGGACCTGGGCCATGACCTCGGCGGCGAAGTCCTCCTGCTTCT
The DNA here is from genome assembly GCA_963747035.1 of uncultured Gammaproteobacteria bacterium. Lineage (GTDB taxonomy): Bacteria > Pseudomonadota > Gammaproteobacteria > Steroidobacterales > Steroidobacteraceae > SCUD01. Next base: position 114,757 of record CAVVDL010000034.1, on the reverse strand, counting down.
TCTCGATGCCTTCGCCAACCTCGTAGCGCAGGAATCCGGTGACCTCCGCCTTCGCATTCGCGAGCAGCTTCTCGACGGTCGTGTCCGGATCCTTCACGAACGGCTGCCCGGTCAGGCAGATCTCCGCCAGGTACTTGCGAAGCCGCCCCTCGACCATCTTGTCCACGATCGCCGGCGGCTTGCCTTCCGTCGCGGCCTGCGCCACGAGGATCTCCCGCTCCTTCGCGACGACTTCGGCCGGCACGTCGGAGGGCTTCACGTATTGCGGGTTCACGGCCGCAACGTGCATCGCGAGTTCGCGCGCGAGCACCTCGTCGCCGCCCTTGAGTGCGACGAGCGTGCCGATGCGCGTGCCGTGCACGTAGGCGCCGATGCGATCCGGCGCCTTCAGCATTCCTGCGCGACGGACGTCGATCTTCTCGCCGATCTTGGCGACGAGCTGGCGGCGCATGTCGTCCACGGTCGCGCCGTCATCGAGCTTGAGCGCAGCGACCGCCTCGGACGACGTGGCCGATGCCGCAAGCGCCGCACGCGCGACGCCGGCCGCAAAGCCCTGGAACTCGGGCTGGCGCGCGACGAAGTCCGTCTCGCAGTTGACTTCGACCAGCACGGCCGAGCGGCCGTCGCTGCCCAGCGCCGTCGCGATCGTGCCTTCGGCCGCGATCCGGCCCGCCTTCTTGTCGGCCTTTGCCAGGCCGGACTTGCGCATGATCTCGGCCGCGGCGTCGAGGTCGCCGCCGGTCTCGATGAGCGCCTTCTTGCACTCCATCATGCCGGCGCCGGTGCGCTCGCGCAGCGTCTTCACCGTTTCTGCAGTGATCGTCACTTTACTCTCCGGCCTTTTCCGGCTTGCGGGCCGCGGGACGGCGGCGCACGGCCGGCTTTGCATGGGTGGCATCGGTCGCGACTTCGTCGACGACGACTTCGTCGTCCGGCACGTCGATCACGACTTCAGCGGCGCCGACCGGCGGCATCGTCGCTGCCGACGACGTCTCCGCGGACTGGCGCGCGCGCGCGGGCGCCTTGCGGCGGACGTTCGCGGGCTTGCGCGCCGCGCGTGCGGCGGACTTCCTGCGCGGCTGGCCTTCCTCGTCGAGCTCGACGAACTCGTCTTCGCCCGCCGGCACGACCGGCACGGAAGACCTGCCGTCGATCACGGCGTCGGCGATACCGCCGGCATAGAGGTGGATCGCCTTCATGGCGTCGTCGTTGCCGGGGATCACGTAGTCGATGCCGTCCGGAGAGCAGTTGCTGTCCACGATCGCGACGACCGGGATGCCGAGCTTCCGCGCTTCGTGCACGGCGATCTCTTCGTGTCCGACGTCGACGACGAAGAGCGCATCGGGCAGCGCGTTCATGTCCTTGATGCCGCCGAGGCTGCGCATCAGCTTGTCCATCTCGCGGCGAAGCATCTGCGCTTCTTTCTTGTTGCGCCGCTCGAGCGCACCGGAGTCGCGCAGCTCCTCGAGCTCGTGCAGCCGCTTGATCGACTGGCGGATGGTCTTGAAATTCGTGAGCATGCCGCCCAGCCAGCGCTGGTTGACGTAAGGCATGCCGCAGCGGGTCGCCTCCGCCTGGATGGCGTCGCGGGCGCTGCGCTTGGTGCCGACGAAGAGGACCTTGCCCCCGTCGCCGACGACGCCCTTCACGAAGCCGGCCGCGTCGTTGTAGAGCGGCAGCGTCCGCTCCAGGTTGATAATGTGGATCTTGTTTCTTTCGCCAAAGATGAACGGCGCCATCTTCGGGTTCCAGAAGCGGGTCTGATGACCGAAATGAACCCCCGCCTCAAGCATCTGCCTCATGGACAAACTGGCCATGATTACTCCTTTCGGGTTAGCCCTCCGCGAATCCGCATGCGGCAACCGGTCAAGGGACCCGGCACCCAGCCGCACGTGTCGATTCGCGTGTGGATTTGGTTGAGAAAAAACGCCGCGCTTTATACCATCTTTGTCCCGTCGAAACAATGTGATAGGCGCTCTTCACCCCCTCATTTGCGGGCCTGACCCATGCTGATGCAAAGCCACACTCGCGTATCGGTCAAATCGCCGGCCGAACAGGACGCGATGCGCCTCGCCGGGCGCCTCGCGGCCGATGTCCTCGACATGATCGGTCCCCGGATCGCGGCGGGCATGACGACGGCCGAGGTCGACCGGATCTGCCACGACTTTATCGTGGACGTCCAGAAAGCCATTCCCGCACCCTTGAATTACAAGGGTTTTCCGAAGTCCATCTGCACCTCGGTCAACCACGTCGTCTGCCACGGCATCCCGGGCGACAAGGTCCTGAAGGCCGGCGACATCCTCAATGTGGATATCACGGTCATCAAGGACGGCTTCCACGGCGACACCAGCCGCATGTTCCTGATCGGGGAGCCCTCGATCCAGGCGAAGCGGCTGTGCGAGGTCGGCTTCGAGGCCATGTGGCGGGGCATCCGGACGATTCGGCCCGGGACGCGCCTGGGTGACCTCGGCCACACGATCCAGGCCTTCGTCGAGGCGCAGGGCTATTCCGTCGTGCGCGAGTACTGCGGCCACGGCATCGGCCGGGTCTTTCACGAGGACCCGCAGGTCCTGCACTACGGCGAACCGGCGACCGGCATGGCGCTTGAGGCCGGCATGACTTTCACCGTGGAGCCGATGGTCAACGCGGGACGCCGGCACGTGAAGCTGCTCGGCGACGGCTGGACCGTCGTCACCAAGGATCATTCGCTGTCGGCGCAGTGGGAGCACACCGTGCTCGTGACGCCGGCCGGCTTCGAAGTGCTGACGCTCGGCGCGGCTGACCGCGACGCGGCCTGAGCGGTGCAGACCGCCCTCGGCAATCCGGTCGAGCGCGGGCCGGCGCGCCATTCGGGAAGCTGGAGTTACCTCACGTCGCTGACCGGGCGACTCGACGGATCGCTCCATCCCCTCGCCGACTTTCGCGCCGCCCTCGCGGACGGCGACCAGGAACTCGCGCGCCGCTTCCGGGCCGATGAGCCCATTGAACCGCTGGTGCGCGATCGGGCCGCGCTCGTGGACGCGCTCGTCACGCGTGCCTGGCGCCTGCACGCAGGGCCGGCCGTCGAATCGGCGGCCTTGCTCGCCGTGGGCGGCTACGGCCGCGGCGAACTCCTGCCCTGCTCCGACGTGGACGTGATGGTGCTCCTCCCGCAGGGCGCGGAAAGCGCCTGGACGGCGCCGCTCGAGCGATTTCTCGCCTTCCTCTGGGACATCGGCCTCGAGACCGGCCACAGTGTCCGCACGGTCGAGGAGTGCCAGCACGAAGCGCTCGCCGACCTCGGGGTCGCGACCACGCTGTTCGAGGCGCGACTGCTCTCCGGGCCGCCGGAACTGTACGCCACGTTGCGCCGCGCGCTCGCCCCGGACCGCCTCTGGTCCTCACGGGATTTCCTCGACGCGAAGCTTGCCGAACAGGCCGAGCGCCATCACAAGTTCCACGACACGGCCTACAACCTCGAGCCCAACGTCAAGCAGAGTCCCGGCGGCCTTCGCGACATCCAGACGATCGCGTGGGTGGCGAAGCGCCATTTCGGCGCCGAGTCGCTCGAAGAACTGGCGACTCGCGGCTTCCTCGCACCGCGCGAACTCGCGCAGCTCGAGTCGGCGCAGGCCTGGCTGTGGCGCGTGCGCTTTGCGCTGCACCTCCTGAGCGGCCGGCGCGAGGATCGCCTGCTCTTCGACCACCAGATCCGGCTCGCGCGGATGTTCGGCTACGAGGATGCAACCTATACGCTCGCGGTCGAGCAGTTCATGCAGCGCTACTACCGCACGGCGATGCTGGTGAGCTGGCTCAACGAGCTGCTGCTGCAGCAGATCCGCGAGGAGATGCTCGCGAATCGCGACGCGCCGGCGCTGCCGCTCTCGGGTCACTTCCAGGAGCGCGACGAATGCATCGAGGCCGTCTCGGCGGACGTCTTTGCGCGCCACCCGTCGGCGCTCCTCGAACTCTTCGTCGTGCTGCAGCAGAACCCGCGGCTGCGCGGCGTGCGCGCCCGCACCATCCGGCTCATCGCGGAAAACCTGTGGCTCATCGACGAGGAGTTCCGCCAGAACCCGCGCAACCACCGGCTGTTCCTCGAGATCCTGCGTGCGCCGGCGGGCGTCACGCACGAACTGCGCCGCATGAACCTCTATGGCGTGCTCGGCCGCTACATCCCGGCCTTCGGCCGCATCGTCGGCCGCATGCAATACGACCTCTTCCACGCCTACACCGTGGATGCGCACACGCTGTTCGTCGTCAGCAACCTCCGCCGGTTTGCGCTCGAGCGCTACGACCACGAGTTCCCGAAGCTCGCGCAGATCTTCCGGGCGCTGCCGAAACCGGAGGTCGCCTACCTCGCGGCCATCTTCCACGACATCGCGAAGGGCCGGGGCGGAGATCACTCGGAACTCGGCGGCGTGGATGCCGAGGCATTCTGCCTCGAGCAGGGACTGTCGCCCTACGACGCCCGGCTCGTCGCCTGGCTCGTGCGCAATCACCTGAAGCTCTCGGTGACGGCGCAGAAGCAGGACATCTCCGATCCGCAGGTCGTCAACGCCTTCGCCTGCGCGGTCGGCGACCAGGCGCGGCTCGACTACCTCTACGTGCTCACCGTCGCAGACGTGCGCGGCACCAATCCGAAGCTCTGGAACTCGTGGAAGGCAACGCTCTTCGACGAGCTCTATGAACGCGTCAAGCAGGCGCTGCGCCGCGGCCTCGAGTCGCCGCTCGACCGCGAGCAACTCATCGCCGAAACACAGGCGCTTGCGCGCGAGCAGCTCATCGCCTCGGGCGTCGCCGCCGGCGCGATCGAGCGCGTCTGGGCGACGCTGACCGACGCTTACTTCCTGCGGCATGCGGCCGCGGAGATCGTCTGGCACACGGCCGAGATCGCCGCGCACGAGCCCGGCAACGCGAGCCCGCTCGTCGCGGTCGCCGAGCACCCGGGCCGCGGCGGCGCGACGGTCGTGCTCGTCTGCACGCACGGGCGTCACCACAGCTTCGCGCGCGCGACCGCCGCCCTCGACCAGCAGGGACTCAGCATCCAGGACGCGCGCATCACGCCGACCGCCGACGGCGGCAGCCTCGATACGTACCTCGTGCTCGAGGATACCGGCCAGCCGATCACCGACCGCGAGCGCATGGCCGGCATCGAGCGGCACCTGCGGCATGCGCTGTCCGAGCACCATGCCCAGGCGCCCGCGGTCGCGCGCCGGGTGCCGCGGCAGGTGCGCATGTTCACGACGCCGACCCAGGTCAGCTTCAGCGCGGACCCTGACAAGGGAAGAACGCTGGTCGAGGTCGTGGCGGGCGACCGGCCGGGCCTCCTGTCGGAGATCGGTCAGGTCTTCTGGGACCAGAAGGTCGAATTGCACGGCGCCAAGATCATGACCGTCGGCGAACGCGCCGAAGACGTCTTCACGATCACGGACGAAACCGGCCGGCCGCTCTCGAACCTGCGCTGCCAGTCACTCGCCGAGGCCCTGACGCTTGCGCTCGACGCGCGCATCGCGGCGGCCTGAGGATGCCATGAATACCCGGGAACGGATCGAGCAGGCCTTCGAGAATCGCGCGACGCTCGCGCCGGACAGCGCACCCCGCGAACTCCTGGCCGCGATCGATGAATGCCTCGAGCTCCTCGGCAGCGGCCGCGCCCGCGTCGCAGAGCCGGACGGCGCCGGCAACTGGCGCGTCAACGAATGGCTCAAGAAAGCGGTCCTGCTCCACTTTCGCACGCACGACAACGTCGTCCGCGAGGCCGGGGCGCTGCGCTGGTTCGACAAGCTGCCGCTCAAGCACTCCGGGTACGATGCGGCGCGATTTGGAGCCGATGGTGCGCGCATCGTGCCGGGCGCCATCGTGCGCGCAGGCAGCTACATCGCGCGGGATGTCGTGCTGATGCCTTCCTTCGTCAACGTCGGCGCCTATGTCGGCGAGGGGACGATGGTGGACACCTGGGCGACCGTCGGCTCCTGCGCCCAGGTCGGCCGGAACGTGCACCTCTCCGGCGGCGTCGGCATCGGCGGCGTCCTCGAGCCGCTGCAGGCGCGCCCGACCATCATCGAGGACGACTGCTTCATCGGCGCGCGTTCGGAAGTCGTCGAGGGCGTGATCGTCGAGCGTGGCGCCGTGCTCTCCATGGGCGTCTTCATCGGCGCCAGCACGCGCATCTACGATCGCGAATCGAAGGCGATCTCCTACGGCCGCGTGCCCGCCGGCTCGGTCGTCGTCCCCGGCAGCCTCCCCGCTCCCGACGGCTCCCATTCCCTGTCCTGCGCCGTCATCGTCAAGAAGCGTCGACGCCCAGACGCGCGCCAAGACGTCGATCAACGAACTCCTGCGGATGTAGGGGCGGCGCGCGCGGGATCCGGCGGGGACGCCACGCGGCCTTCGCCGGCGGGATCCCTTCGCTCGCTCAGAAGATCGGACATTCGCTCGCTCCGGGATCCCGCAACGGCTCGGCCGCGCTGCCGCTGCTCGTCCGCCGGAGCGCGCGAGGTGGCGGGTGTGTCCCCGAGCGGAGCTTAAGGATCGCGCGAAGCGAGGGGACACCCCGCCGGATCCCGCGCGCGCCGGCTCCCGAACAACGTCGCGAGCGTGACGCGATATCGGTAGAGTTGCGCGAATGTCTGAGACGCTCGAGCTGACGAAAGAATTGATCCGCCGGAAATCGGTCACGCCCGAGGATGCCGGGTGCCAGGCGCTGCTCGCGAAGCGGCTCGCGGCCGCGGGATTCACGATCGAGCATCTGCGCTTCGGCGACGTCGACAACCTGTGGGCGGTCCGCCGCGGCGGCCCGGGCCCGCTCGTGTGCTTCGCCGGCCACACGGACGTCGTGCCCGCCGGCCCGCGCGAGAAGTGGCAGTCGGATCCGTTCGAGCCCGTCGTGCGCGACGGCCTGCTCTACGGCCGCGGCGCTGCCGACATGAAAAGCGGCGTCGCCGCCATGACGACGGCGGCCGAGGCGTTCGTCGCGGCGCAACCCGCCTATGCGGGCGCGATCGGTTTCGTGATCACGAGCGACGAGGAAGGCCCGTCGGTCGACGGCACGCGGCGCGTCGTCGATCGGCTGCGCGAGCGCGGGGAGCGCGTGGACTTCTGCATCGTCGGCGAACCCTCGAGCCAGCAGGCATTCGGCGACACCGTGCGCATCGGCCGCCGCGGCTCGCTGTCGGGCCGCCTGACCGTCCAGGGCATCCAGGGACATGTCGCCTATCCCGACCGCGCGCTGAACCCGATTCACGCGGTGCTCCCCGCCTTCGCCGAGCTCACCGCGCGGCGCTGGGACGAGGGCAATGCGCATTTTCCGCCGACCGGTTTCCAGATCAGCAACCTGCAGTCCGGCACCGGCGCGACGAACGTCATTCCCGGCGAACTCACGGCACAGTTCAACCTGCGCTGGTCGCCGGTCCAGACGCAGGACGGAATCAAGCGGACGGTTGCCGAAGTCCTGGATCGGCACGGCCTGCGTCACTCGATCGAGTGGCTGGAGGCCTCGCTTCCGTACTACACGCCGCCGGGCAGGTTGACCGCGCTCGTCGCCGCGGCGGTGGCCGAAATCGCGGGCCTGAAACCTGAACTCTCGACCGGCGGCGGAACTTCCGACGGCCGCTTCTTCGGCGCGCTCGGCGCCGAGGTCGTCGAGTTCGGCCTGCTCAATCGCACGATCCACAAGGTCGACGAATGCTGCGCGGTCGAGGACATCGACCGGCTGCACCGCGTCTTCGGGGAAATCCTCAGGCGGATTTTCGCAGGTTGATCCAGAGCCCGAATGCCGTCAGCAGGACGGCGAAGACGAGCACCCAGGCCGGCATCGAGAGGCCCAGGAAGGACCAGTCGATCTTGGCGCACTCCCCGCCCGCCTTGAACACCTTCAGGATGACGTCCGTCAGCGGGAAGAGGTCCAGCATGAAGGCGAGGTCGGCGCCGCAGGCGGGCACTGCGCCCTCGGGCTGCATCTGGATCCAGACATGCCGGCCCGCGGTTGCGATCGTCGCGAGGCCCATGAGCCCGATGAGCGCGGCGCAGAAAATCCCGCGGCCGCCCGGCCTCGAAAGGAAGACTGCCGCCAGGAAAGCGAGGCCGAGCGCGGCAAGCGCCACGCGCTGGAAGATGCACAGGTGGCAGGGCACGAGGCCCATGCCGTACTGCGCGTAGAAGGCGAACGCGACGGCGGCGGCACAGGCGCAGGCGGCGAGCCCGTTGCCCTGGCGCCGCGCCAGCATCAGGCCCCTTTCCGCCCGCGCGCGAAGTCGCGGATCTGGCGTTCCGCGTCGTCGAGCGAGAGGTGGCGGATGTCCTTGCCGTGGACCATGTAGACAGTGTACTCGCAGATATTCTTGGCGTGGTCGCCGATGCGCTCGAGCGCCCGCACCACCCACATGATCTCGAGCGCGCGCCGGATCGAGCGCGGGTCTTCCATCATGAACGTGATGTTCTGGCGCTGGATCGACTCGTATTCCTCGTCCACCTTGCGGTCGCGGCGCGCCACTTCGAAGGCCTCGTCGGCGTCGAGCCGCGCGAACGAATGCAGCGAGTCGTGGACCATCTCGGTGACGAGCCGGCCGAGGTGCCGGATCTCGCGGTAGTTGTCCGAGGGCTTCTCCATCGTCGCGAGCCGCGCCGCGATGTGCCCCACCTTCTCCACCTCGTCGCCGATCCGCTCGAGGTCGGTGATGGTCTTGATGATGGCGACCATGACGCGCAGGTCCGAGGCCGTCGGCTGGCGGGTCGCGATGATGCGCCCGCACTCCTCGTCGATCTCGACTTCCATCTGGTTCACGCGGTAGTCGTCCCGCGCGACTTCCTCGCCGAGGTTGCTGTCGCCCTCGATGAGCGCCTTGACCGCGCGCTGGAGCTGCTGCTCGACGAAGCCGCCCATCTCCAGGACGCGCGTGCGGACGCGCTCCATGTCCTCGTTGAATCGCTTGGACGTGTGCTGGCCGAGATCGGCGGATTCCATGGCAACAACCCCTGGCCGGCCGCGCCGGCATCAAACCATCATATCAATGCTGGGATTCTTTGGCGGGCATGCCGCGCTCGGGCGCCGTCGCATGCCGGACGTCGGCGCCGCTCACGAGGAACACGACGTGCTCGGCCACGTTCTTCGCGTGGTCGCCGATCCGCTCGAGGCCCTTGAGCGCGAACACCGTGTCGAAGATCGGGCGCAGCAGGCGCGTCCGCTCCATGGCGACCGTCATCAGCTGGCGCAGCGCGGCCTCGAATTCCTGGTCGAGCTCGCGGTCGAGGCGCGCGACGTCATGCGCGACCCGCGCGTCGCCGCGGTCGAGCGCATCCACCGCAACCCGCATCGCCTCCGAGGCGAGCTCGGCCATGTGCCGCAGCGGCCGGTGCATCACGCGCGACGGCCCGCCCGTGCTGCGGCCGGCGCTTGCGAGCGCGAAGCGCGCGATCTTCTTCGCCTCGTCGCCGGCGCGCTCGAGGTCGGTGACGGCACGCGAGATCGCGAGCACCATCCGAAGGTCGCTCGCGACGGGCGCGCGCTGCGCCAGCAGGCGAAAGCTCTCGGCCTCGATGTCGGTCTGGTACGCGTTGATCTGCTCCTCGCGGAACAGCACGAGCTCCGCCGCCTTGCGGTCCGAGTCGAGCAGCGCGCGGACCGCGGTCTCGACCTGGTCCGCGACCAGCACTCCCATGGCGTGGGCGCGCAGCCGCAATTCGGACAGCGCCCCGTCGTAGGCCTTGAAGATGTGCCCTTCGCTCGCTTCGGACATGCGTGCCGCCGCCGGCTCAGCCGTACCGGCCGGTGATGTAGTCTTCAGTCGCTTTCTGCGAGGGATTCGTGAAGAGCTTGCTCGTATTGTCGAACTCGATCAGCTCGCCCAGGTACATGAAGGCCGTGTAATCCGAGACGCGGGCGGCCTGCTGCATGTTGTGCGTGACGATGATGACCGTGACCTGGTCGCGCAGCTCCGCGATCAGCTCCTCGATGCGCGCCGTCGCGATCGGGTCGAGCGCCGAGGTCGGCTCGTCGAACAGCAGGATCTCGGGGTTCGTGGCGAGCGCGCGCGCGATGCACAGGCGCTGCTGCTGGCCGCCCGAGAGCGAAAGGCCGGAATTGTCCAGCCGGTCCTTGACCTCGTCCCAGATCGCGGCCTGCCGCAGCGCCTTCTCGACCTCTTCCTCGACGCGCGCGTTCGAGCGCACGCCGCGGACCCGAAGTCCGTAGGCCACGTTCTCGAAGATCGACTTCGGGAACGGGTTCGGCTTCTGGAACACCATGCCGATCCGCATGCGCACTTCGATCGCGTCCACGCCGCGCCCGACGAGGTCCAGCTCGTCCGGATACAGCATGATCCGGCCCTTCGTAGCGCGTGCCGGGCGTCAGGTCGTGCATGCGGTTGAAGCAGCGCAGGAAGGTCGTCTTGCCGCAGCCGGAAGGCCCGATCAGGGCCGTGACCTGCTTCTCGCGGATCTCGATATTGAGGTCCTTGAGCGCCTTGACCGCGCCGTAATAGAAGGACAGTCCTTCCGCATCGCGACTTGATGACCACGTTCTCCTGCGCAGTTCGCGGGGCTGCGCGTCACGTCGACGGATGGCCGCGGCGTCGCCAGCCTGCCGTCGACCGCATGCGTCGGCGCCGGCCGTGGCGGGCTTGTCGGTCGAGCTGGATCCGGTCTGCATGGTGCTCACCAGTTGATTCTCTTGCGGAAGCGGAAGCGGACGTAGATTGCGACGCCGTTCATCAGCAGCGTCATGCCGAGCAGGATGGCGCCGGCCGCGGCGGCATTGACCTGGAATGCCGGATCCGGCCGCGAGACCCAGTTGAACATCTGGATCGGCATCGCCGTGAACCCTTCCTTGAGCCAGGCAAACGAAAAGAACGGGAACTCGCCCTTGAATGGCGACTCCGGCAGGAAGGCGATGAACGACAGCGCCCCGATGGTGACGAGCGGCGCCGTCTCGCCGATCGCGCGCGAGAGGCCGATGATCATGCCGGTCAGGATGCCGCCGGTCGAATACGGCAGCACGTGGTGCGCCGTGACTTCCCAGCGCGTCGCGCCGAGTGCGTAGGCCGCCTCGCGGATTGCGCGCGGAACCGCGCGCAGCGCCTCGCGCGTCGCCACGATCACGATCGGCAGGATCAGGAGCGACAGCGTCAGTCCCGCCGCCGCGATGCTCTGGCCGAGGTTGAACTGGTAGACGAAGAGCCCGAGCGCCAGCAGGCCGTAGATGATCGACGGCACGCCGGCGAGGTTCGTCACGTTGATCTCGATGATCGCCGTCAGCCAGTTCTTCGGCGCATATTCTTCGAGGTAGATCGCCGCGGCGACGCCGACCGGCATCGCGACCGCCGCGGTCGTCAGCATGATCAGCGAAGTCCCGACCCAGGCGGACAGGATGCCGGCCCGCTCGGCCTTGCGCGACGGGAACTGCGTCAGGAAATCCCAGTTGAGGCGCGGCGCGCCGGTCTGCACCAGGTCGATGAACAGCAGGACCAGCACGAGCAGCGCCGAGAACATGATCAGGAGGCCGACGATCACGAAGATCTGGTCGAAGATCTTGCGCCGGCTGACGTCGGACCGGATCTGCCGGAGCGCGGCGTCTGCGGTGGTTGCATTCATCTCAGTAGGCCTGGCGGAACCGGCGGGTCAGCGAGAAGCCCGCGATGTTGAAGACCAGCGTCATCAGCATCAGCACGAGGCCCGCCGCGAAGATGGACTGGTAGCCGATGCTGCCGTGCGGCAGGTCGCCGAGGCTCACCTGCACGATGAAAGCCGTGATCGTGGCCGCCGGCTGCGTCGGGTCCCAGGTCAGGTTCGGCTGCAGGCCCGCCGCGATGGCGACGACCATCGTCTCGCCGACCGCGCGCGAGATGCCGAGGATGTAGGCCGCCGCGATGCCCGACAGGGCGCCCGGCACGACCACGCGCGTCGCGGTCTGGAATCGCGTGGCGCCCATGGCATAGCTGCCCTCGCGCATGTAGTTGGGCACCGACCGCATCGCGTCTTCGCTGACCGAGGCGATGTACGGGATGATCATGATGCCGATCACGAGGCCGGCCGAGAGCATGTTGAAGCCCGGCAAGCCCGGGATGATCTTCTGCAGCAGGGGCGTCACGATCATCAGCGCGAAATAGCCGTAGACGACGGTCGGCACGGCGCCGAGGAGTTCCAATGCGGGCTTGATGGTCTCGCGCAGCTTGAACGGCGCGAACTCGCTGAGGTAGATCGCGATGATCGTGCCGCAGGGCACCGCGACGAGCGAGCGCGACGAACGTCGTCACGAGCGTTCCGGCGACCAGCGGCATGATGCCGTAGCGCGGCTCGCTCGAACAGCGGGATCCACATCGTGTCGGTCAGGAAATCCCTGAGCGACACGACCTTGAAGAACGGCAGCGACTCGATGACGAGCACGATGACGATCGCGATCGTCGTGAACACGGCGACGAGCGCTGCGAGCAGCAGCAAGCGCTTCGACCACGCGGTCGCGCGCCTTGCGGAATCCGAGACCGGCGGGCTTGCCCGCCGGGCTGGTGACGGCCTGTTCGGTCATGGCTCTCCGCCGCGCCTGTCCCCGCCCATCGCTTTCCCCTGACGCGCGGGAGCGGGATCACGCGATCCCGCTCCCGTCTTCTTCATGGTGGGCACAGGCTAGTCCGGACGCCCGTGCATGGCAAACGGCTCAGAGCTTGGCTTCGCGGGCCAGGAGCTCCTCGACCTTGAGGCCGACCTCGGGCACGCCGCCGAAGCCCGTGCCGAGCTTGCCGCTGTGGAAATGCTCGGTCGCGAGCGTGTACGCCTGCGCGGGCAGCGGCACGTACTTCACTTCCTCGATCAGCGGCTTGCTCTTGGCCAGGTAGTACTCGACGAACTGCTTCACCTCGGGCCGCTGGGCCGCCTTCTCGGCGACGTAGATGAAGATCGGGCGCGACAACGGCTCATACGTGCCGTCCACGACGCTTTCGCGCGACGGGACCGACGGCATTGCCGGACTTGCCGACGATCGGCACGGCCTTCAGCTTGCCGGCGTTCGGCTCGTAGTACGCGTAGCCGAAGTAGCCGATCGCGCCCTTGTTGCTCGCGACGCCCTGCACCAGCACGTTGTCGTCCTCGCTGCCGGTGTAGTCGCCGCGGCTCGACTTCGCCTTGCCGTTCACGGCTTCGGTGAAATAGTCGAAGGTGCCTGAATCAGAGCCCGGCCCGAACAGCGCAAGCGGCTCGTTCGGCCATTTCGGGTTGATCTGGTTCCAGGTCTTGATCTTGCCCTGCGCCGCCGGCTCCCACATCTTCTTGAGCTCGGGGATCGTGAACTGCGTGACCCAGGTGTTCTGCGGGTTCACGACGACGGTCAGCGCGTCGTACGCGATCGGCAGCTCGTAGTACTTGATGCCGGCCGCGCGGCAGGCTTCCATCTCGGCGGTCAGGATCGGGCGCGAGGCGTCCGAGATGTCGGTCTCGCCGCGGCAGAACTTCTTGAAGCCGCCGCCGGTGCCGGAAATTCCGACCGTGACGCGGATCTTGCCGCGATTCTGGATCTGGAACTCCTCGGCCACGGCCTCGGTGATCGGAAACACCGTGCTCGAACCGTCGATCTTGATGACCTGGGCATCGGCCTTCGGCGTCAGCGCCAGGCCCGCGAACGCAACCGTCGCGGCGGTCAACAGCGAAATGGCTTTCATGGTCGTCTCAGCTCCTTGGATTCACCGGCAACCTTATTGCCGTTTTGTGACAGTCTCGTGACAGCCCGCCTCAGAACTTCCAGTTCAGGTCGATCTGGTAGCGGTCGTAGCCGCGCTGGATCGCGCCCGGGGCGTCGATGAAGCGCTGGTTCAGGAAGTAGGTGCCGTTCAGGACCCAGTTCTTGGCGGGCGCGAAGCCGACCTTGAACACGCTGCCTTCGGCGTCCGTCGTGCCGCCGCCGAAGTCGGAATCGACGAACTGGCCGAACATCGCGTCTTTCTCGATCAGGCCGTAGGCGTAGCCGAATTCCCAGGTGCGCGGGATTGCCGGCCTTGCCCCAGTTGAAGCCGGCGAACCAGCCATTGTCGAGGTCGTTCGCTTCCTCGTTCTGGACGTACTGCGCATAGATCTGCAGCGGCTGGTTGGCGATCGTGAACTCCGCCTGCGCGAGCGCCTCGATCATGTTGAAGTCATTGAGCAATGTCGGGCATCCGAGCGGCGCGATGTTGACCGTGGTATTGCCCTGCGGCCCGCCGAAGAACGCCGGATTTGCCGTGCAAGGCAGCGCGGCAATGGTCGTCGTCACCTCGCCCTGCACCGAACCGACATCGAAGTACCCGAGCGCGCCGGTCAGCTTCATGCCGCCGATCTGCCCGGTGAGGCCGAGCTGGCCGCCGAGGAGCGAGGCATCGCTCGCGGTGCCGCGCTCGGACAGCGCATGCTAGAAGGCATTCGCGAAGAAGAGTCCGGACCCGAAGCGGGCGGCGATGCCTTCCGGGTTGATGTCGTTGTCGAAGAAGTAGCCGGAGACCTTGTACCAGGGCTGCGGCATCTTGCCGAAGCTCATGCCGAAGCTGTCGTTCGGCTTCCAGTCGACGTAAGCGAGGTCGAGGCCGATGCCCTTGCGCGTCCAGCCCTCGCCCAGCGTCTGGTTGGTCGAGCGCGGGTCGCCGGTACCGCCGTTCGTCGCGAGCCCGATCGTGCCGGTCAGCGTGTCATTGATCTTTGCGGTCATCGCGAACCGTGCGCGAATGCGCTGGCGCGCCTGTTCGACGGCCGCTTCCTGGTCCACGGACTCATACCGGTAGCGCGTGTCGGCCTTGAAGCTGATGCGCGAGGCCCAGTCGGCTCCTTTGACGTGCGTTGTTGAAGCGGCAACCTGCGGGGCCTCCTCGGCGAGCTGCTTGCGCGTGGCCGATGCGTTGTCCTTCAGGTACTCCGAAGTCGCCTCGAGCCGGTCGTTCTCAGCCTTGAGCGTGGCGTTCTCGGTCTTCAGCTGGGTGTTGTCCTGCTCCAGCCTGCCGACCCGATCGGTCAGCGCCGCCAGGTCCTTCATGACCTGGTCCAAGGTGGTCTTCGACTGCGCGAATGCGGGCGCTGCGGCGAGCAGCGCAATCGCGCCCGGGATCAAGAGCTTTTTCACGAGCCATACTCCGGTAGTTGATGAATCGCGAGTACCCGCATGCGGTACTGGCGGCCGGATTATGGCGACGGACTATGACGCTTTTATTGCAGCCGACGAACGCGTGATCACGCGTCGCGACGGGAAAGTGCGCGGTGAAGACCGAACCGCGGCCTTCTTCGCTCGCGATCTCGAGCCGCCCGCCATGCCGCTGCAGGCCGTGCTTGACGATCGAGAGCCCGAGCCCCGAGCCGCCCTTGGCGCGCGCGCGCGCGCGATCGACGCGGTAGAAGCGCTCGGTCAGTCGCGGCAGGTGCTCGGGCGCGATGCCGATGCCGGTGTCGCGCACGACGAGTTGCGCGCCGCCCGCCTCGCGAGCCCACCGGATCGTGATCGTGCCGTCGGCCGGCGTGTACTTGACCGCGTTCGAGATCAGGTTCGATGCGATCGAATGAAGTTCCGTCTCGCTGCCGCGGAGCATGCAGCTGTCGTCGATGTCGAGCTCGAAGTGCGGCGCGCCGGCCGGCGCCGCGCGCGCCTCGCGCACGAGCCGCTCGAGGAGTTCCGGCACGTCCACCGGCGCCATCGGCGCCTCGTCCGTGGTCGCCTCGAGGCGCGAGAGCTCGAGCAGGTCCTCGACGATCTCGCGCATGCGCAGGGCCTGGCGGCGCATGTCCGCGACCGGCTCGCGCCATTCCGGCCCGACGCCGGCATCCTCCGCGAGTTCGTCGAGGTAGCCGGAGATCACCGTGAGCGGCGAGCGCAGTTCATGCGAGGCATTCGCGACGAAATCCTTGCGCATCTCCTGCAGCCGGATCTCGCGGGTCACGTCGCGCACGAGCATCAGGTACTGCGGGCCCGCGGGTATGACGAATATCGCGAGCCAGGCTTCGCCTTTCTGCGCGCGGATGATGACGCCGCCGGCCTCCGGTTTCTGCAGGTAAGCCACGAATTCCGGGTCGCGCACCAGGTTCGCGATCGGGATGCCGATGTCCACCTTGCGGCGCAGGCCGAGGAACTCCGCGGCCATCCGGTTGAACCAGCGGATCTCCTGCCCCTCCGACAGCAGCACGACGCCGTCCGGCAGCGCGGCCGAAAGGCGGCGGAACTCGCGGAACTGCTGCGTCACCCGGCGCTTGTGGAACTGCTTGCGCCGGTAGATGCGGTTGATGATCGCGATGACGTCGCCCCAGACGCCGCCGATGTCCGGCGGGTCCTCGTGGGCGCGATGCTTGAGCCAGCGCTGCAGGCGGAACAGGTTGACGAACTGCCAGGCGAGGATGCCGCCGAGCACGATCGTGAGCCACGCGCCATGTGTCCCGTGATGAGGCCGAGCAGCGCCGCAATCGCGATCGCCACGGCCAGCCGGACCAGCGCGAAGGACCAGGCCGAACGCATGGCTCAGTCCTGTTGCACGGAGAACCGGTAGCCCGCGCCGCGCACGGTCTGCACGAAGCGGTCGTAACCGCTCGGTTCGAGCGACTTGCGGAGCCTGCGGATGTGCACGTCCACCGTGCGCTCCTCGACGTAGACGTTGCCGCCCCAGACGCGGTCGAGAAGCTGGCTGCGCGCGTACACGCGATCGGGATGCGTCATCAGGAAGGCAAGCAGCCGGTATTCGGTCGGACCGAGCGGGACCGACTTGCCGTCGGCCACGACGCGATGTCCCGCCTGGTCGAGCGCGAGGCCTTCCACCTCCACGCGTTCGGACTCGCCGGCCGGAGCGCTGCGCCGCAACACGGCCTGGATGCGCGCGATCAGCTCGCGCGCCGAGAACGGCTTCGTCAGGTAGTCGTCGGCGCCGGTATCGAGTCCGGTGACCTTGTCCGCTTCCTCCGCGCGCGCCGTCAGCATCATGATCGGGATGTCGCGCGTATTCGCGTCGCGGCGCAGGACGCGGATCAGGTCGAGGCCGCTCATGTCGGGCAGCATCCAGTCGACCAGGATGAGGTCGGGCCGCCGGTCGCCGATGCTCGCGAGCGCGGACTGGCTGTGCTCGGCGAGCGCGACTTCGCAGCCGGCGCGGCGCAACCCGAAGGCAATCAGGTCGCGGATCGGCTGCTCGTCCTCGACGACCAGGATTCGGGTGTCCGCCATACGTAGGCGGTCAGACTGACGGGTCATTATTGAAGAATTATGACACCGCGGGCGTCAGCGCCTGTGCACGACGTCGTCGCGGAGGTAAACCGGCAGTCCGCGCGCCGCAGGCACCCCCTTCCCCGCCGCGAAATCGATCGCGGCGATCCGCGCGATGTCGCTGGCCCTCGGCAGCAGCGAGCTGTCGTGGCCGGCAAGCCGCGGACCCAGCGGCCCCGCGATCGCGGGCAAGGCGAAACCGTGGCCGGCGCCGAACCAGCGCTCGCCCGCAGGCGGGAGCACTTCTGCAGGGTCCGACAGCGATTCGGCGGTCAGCGCCACGGGGGCGGCGCCGCTGCAATCAAACGCGGCCCAATACACCTGGCCCATGCGCGCATCCATGCAGACGAGGACCTGTGTCTGCTGCGACACGCGCGCGGCGAGGGCCGCGACGGCAGCGAGATTGCTGACGGGCAGGATCGGGCGCTCGCTCCCGGCCGCGAGGCCTTGTGCGATGCCGGCCGCGATGCGAAGTCCCGTGAATCCGCCCGGCCCGCGACCGAAGGCGATGGCATCGAGGTCCCGCGCGGCGAGACCCGCCTCGCGCAGCAATTCATCGGCCATCGGCAGGAGCCGGTCCGCATGCCCGCGCCCGATCACCTCGTAGCGTTCCTCGACATCGCGAGTCGCGAAGCAGCGCCGCCGAACAGGCTTCCGTCGCCGCGTCGATCGCGAGGATCTTCATGCTTCGAGCGCTTTGGGCACGACGACGCCGGCGCGCGCGAGGCGCCGGCGCAGGAATGACGCGGCTTCCTCGAGATCGGTCGTGACCGTCGCCGGCGGCAGCGACGACATGAACAGCCTGCCATAGCCGCGCGTGCGCAGGCGCGGATCGCAGAGCATGACGACGCCGAAGTCCTCCCGGTCGCGAATCAGGCGGCCGAATCCCTGCTTGAGCGCGAGCACCGCCTGCGGCAGCTGGAATTCCTGGAACGGATTGCCGCCGCGGCGCCGGATGCCTTCGAGTCGCGCCTTGAGCAGCGGATCATCGGGTGCCGCGAACGGAAGCTTGTCGATGACGACCAGCGCCAGGGCGTGGCCACGCACGTCGACGCCCTCCCAGAAGCTCGCGGTGCCGAGCAGCACGGCGTTGCCGAGCTCGCGAAAGCGCTGGAGCAGCGACTCGCGCGGCGCCTCGCCCTGCACGAGCAGCGGAAACCGCTCGCGGAAACCGGGTCGCATCGCGAGCTCGCGCGCCGCCTCGTTGAGCGCGCGGTGGCTGGTGAACAGCAGGAAGCTGCGCCCGCCGGCCGCTTCGACGAGCGGCAGCGCGGCAGCCACGACGTGGGACGTGTACTCGCGGCTCGCGGGATCCGGGAGCGCCTCCGGCAGGTAGACCATCGCCTGGCTCTCGAAATCGAAGGGGCTCTCGATGCGCACGGCATTCGCCGTGGGCGCGCCGATGCGCCCGAGAAAATGCGAGAAGTCATCGCCGACCGCGAGCGTCGCCGAGGTGAAGATCCAGGCGCCGCCCTGCGCGCGCATCAGTTCGCTGAACCGCGTCGCCACCTCGAAGGGCGTGAAGGCGAGCGTGAATGTGCCGCGGCCCGTCTCCACATAGCGCAGTCCCTCCTCCGCGCCCGCGTCCACGATCGCCGTCAGCGACTCCGCGAGCTTCGCCGCGCGGCGCACGGCATGGCGCAGGCCCGGGTCGTCCGCATCGGGCGTCGCGAGCTCCTGTCCGGCCGAAGTCAGCGCCTCGCGAACCCGCTCGAGCGCGCCCATGAAGGCGTCCGGCAGGTCGGGCCAGTCCGTTCGCTCGCTCGCGCCGGCGAGTGCAGCAGTTGCCTCGACGATCGCCGATTCGAGCGCGGTGAGGCGCTCGCGCGTCGTCGTGAGCGCGAGGCCAAGCCGCGTGAGTTCCGCGAGCGTATCGCGCGCGAAGAGCGCCGCCTGGCGCGCGGAGAACTCGCGCCCGAAAAACTGTGCGGCGATCTCCGGCACCTGGTGCGCCTCGTCGAGGATCACGGCCTCGGTGCCGGGCAACAGCTCGCCGAAGCCCTCGTCCTTGAGCGCGAGATCGGCGAGCAAGAGGTGATGGTTGACGACGACGATGTCGGCGGCCTGAGCCTCGCGCCGGGCCGCGACGACGTGGCAGCGCGAATAGGCGGGACAGGACGCACCGAGGCAGTTCTCGCGCGTCGAGGTCACGGCCGCGCGCGCGGGATCTGAGTCGCGCAGGCTCTTGACCTCGGAAAGGTCGCCGGTTGCCGTCGTGCGCGACCAGCGGCGGATGCGGCTGAGCATGCGCTCGTTCGGTTGCGGAATGCCCGGAAGCTGCGGCGCCGATTCGGCGAGGTCGAGCCGGTGCAGGCACAGGTAGTTCGCGCGGCCCTTCAGCAGTGCGACGCGCGCCGGGCGGCCGAGCGCCTTCGCGACGGTCGGCAGGTCGCGGTTGAAGAGCTGGTCCTGGAGCGTCCGTGTGCCGGTGGAGATGATCACCTGCCGGCCGGACAGGAGCGCAGGCACGAGGTAAGCGAAGGTCTTGCCCGTACCGGTGCCCGCCTCGATCGCGAGCGTGCCGCGGGTTGCCAGCGTCTCGCCGACCCAGTCGGCCATGAGCTGCTGTTCGCGGCGCGACTCGAAACCCTCGATGACGCGCGCGAGCGGGCCGTTCGAGCCGAGCAGCCGCCCGTATTCGCCGCGCCCGTTCACGGGCCTCGCGTGCGCGCGATGTAGGCGTCGATCTGCTTGCCGAGCACCGGAAGCGTCACGCCGCCCTGCCCCAGCACGGCATCGTGGAACGCGCGGACGTCGAACCGCGGCCCGAGCGCTGCTTCCGCGCGCCTGCGCAGCGCCTTGATCTCGAGTTCCCCCGTCTTGTAGGCGAGCGCCTGGCCCGGCCAGGCGATGTAGCGGTCCACCTCGGTGCGGATCTCGTGTTCCGAAAGGGCCGTGTTCTCAGTCATGAAGTCGAGCGACTGCTGGCGCGTCCAGCCGAACGCGTGCATCCCGGTGTCCACCACCAGCCGGCAGGCCCGCCACATTTCATAGGTGAGGCGGCCAAAGCGCTCATAGGGCGTGTGATAGATGCCCATCTCGACGCCGAGGTACTCGGAATAGAGTCCCCAGCCTTCGCCGAAGGCATGCGGATAGAAATTGCGCCGGAACATCGGGACGTTCTCGAGTTCGCGCGCGAGCGAGCCCTGCGTGTGGTGGCCGGGCGCCGCCTCGTGCAGCGTCAGCGACGGCAGCACGTAGAGCGGACGATTCTGCAGCGCGTAGGTATTCACCCAGTACTCGCCCGCGGCGCCGAGCGGGCCCGGGTTGTAGCGTCCGCCCGTGTAATTCGGCGCGAGCGCGGCCGGCACGGGCTTTACCGTGTAAGGAGCGCGCGGGATGCGCCCGAAGAAATCCGGCATGCGCCCGTCGATCTCGCGCGTGACCCAGGCGGCGTGCCACAGCAGTTGCTCCGGCGTCTTCGCGTAGAACTGCGGGTCCGTCCGGAGGAATTTCAGGAAGTCGGTGAAGCTGCCCTTGAAGCCGACTTCGCGGATGATCGCCTCCATCTCCGAGTGGATGCGCTTCACCTCCGAAAGGCCCGTCTCGTGGATTGCCTTCGGCGTCGCGCCCGGCAGCGTCGTGAAGTAGCGCACGAGATCCGCGTAGTACGCTTCGCCGTCCGGCAGCGCACTCGCCCCGATCGTCGTGCGCGCCTTGGGCTTGTACTCGTTGTCGAAGAAAGTCTTGAACTCCGCGTAGGCCGGGATGACCTGGTCCCGGATCGCTGCCCGGCCCGCCTCGGCGAGACGCGCACGGTCCGCCTCCGGCACGCCGGCCGGGAACTCCGCGAACGGGATCCAGAACGGCGAGTCCTCGGGTTTCGCGTACTGCGCACCCGCGATCACGCTCGCGATGCCCGGGATGATCTCGGCCGGCAGCACGAAACCGTCCGCGATGCCCTGGCGCATGTTCGCGATGTTCTCGCGGAAGTAGCGCGGCACGTCCTTGAGGCGGGCGACGTAGTTCTCGTAGTCCTTCGTCGTGCGCGGCGCCTGCTGCGCATGCAGTTGCAGGAGATCGGCGTAGAAGCCGCTGTCGCTGTTGAGCGGCGCGCGCCATTCGCGGTACTGCGCGAGCTGGATGCGCTGCGAGACCATGAAGTCGAAGAGGTCGTAGCTGACGGTGTCGAATTCCGCCAGCGCGCCGCGATCGATCGCATGCAGGCGACCGATGAGTTCGCGATCGGCCTCCAGATGCCGCGCCTGGTCCGCCGGCAGCACCGACGGGAGGCGGTCGTCGAAGTCGTGCACGCCGTCGTTCGTGGCGGCGAGCGGATCCTCGCGCCAGGTCAAGGCGCGCTCGTCGGCGAACAGCCGGTCGAGCTCCGCCTTGGCGTCTGCAGCACGGGCCGAATGCATGGCCGACAGGCCGAGCAGGATCATCAGGAACTTCGCGCACCGCTTCATGGCCGACTCCCCCGGACCCGCGTGTCGGGCCCGCGCAGTGTCCCGAGAAAACCGTGCGAGATCAATGGGTTTCGCGTGTGGATAAGGCCACTAAAGCCCCCATTTCGCCGGGTCGCCTGCTATATTCTGAATTGATTCCGTTGAGGCTCCGATGGCAACCGCACCCGACCGCACGGCCGCTCCCGTTCACGCACCCGAAAACCTGAGGCACTGGGTACTCCAGGTCGCCGCGCATACCCGCCCCGACCAGATTCACTGGTGCGACGGGTCCGAGGCCGAGTACCGCGAACTCATCCGCCAGATGATCGCCTCGGGCGACCTGCTGAAGCTCAATCCCGAGAGCTTTCCCGGCTGCCACCTGCACCGGTCCAATCCGTCTGACGTCGCCCGTGTCGAGCACCTGACCTTCGTCTGCACCGAAGAGCGCGACGACGCCGGCCCGAACAACCACTGGATGGCGCCCGCCGAGGCGCGCCAGAAAATGGACGCGCTGTTCGCGGGCTGCATGCGCGGCCGGACGATGTATGTCGTTCCGTATTGCATGGGTCCCATCGATTCGCCCTATTCACGCTGCGGCGTCGAGATCACCGACAGCGCTTACGTCGCCGCGAACATGAAGCTGATGACCCGCATGGGTGCGGCCGCGCTCGCGCGCATTGCGCGCGACGGCGTGTTCGTGAAGGGCCTGCACTCGATCGGTGAGCTCGATCCCGAGCGGCGCTTCATCATGCACTTCCCGGAGTCGCTCGAGATCCAGAGCTACGGTTCGGGCTACGGCGGCAACGCGCTGCTTGGCAAGAAGTGCCACGCGCTCAGGATCGCGAGCTGGCAGGCCCGCGACGAGGGCTGGCTCGCCGAGCACATGATGATCGTCGGCGTCGAGAATCCGGCGGGCGAGACCCACTACATCGCCTGCGCATTCCCTTCCGCCTGTGGCAAGACCAATCTTGCGATGCTGATTCCGCCGGCTTCCATGCCCGGCTGGAAGGTCTGGACGGTCGGCGACGACATCGGCTGGCTGCATCCCGGTCCGGACGGCCGGCTGTGGGCGATCAATCCCGAGGACGGCTATTTCGGGGTCGTGCCGGGAACCAATGCGAAGACCAACCGGCAGGCGTTCGAGTTGATCCGGCACGACACGATCTTCACGAACGTCGCGCTCACGAAGGACAACGAGCCCTGGTGGGAGGGTCTCGACGACGGGCAAGCCGGTATTCGACTGGCAGGGACGGCCCTACGATCCGGCGAAAGGACCTGCCGCGCACCCGAATTCGCGCTTCACGGTTTCAGCCAGGCAGAACCCGAGCTATTCACCGATGGCCGACGCGCCGCAGGGCGTGCCGATCACGGCGCTCGTGTTCGGCGGCCGCCGCAGGACCCTCGCGCCCCTGGTGTATCAGGCGCGCGACTGGGCCCATGGCGTGCTGGTCGGCGCAGGCATGGCTTCGGAGACGACGGCAGCAGCCACCGGCGATGTCGGTGTCGTGCGGCGCGATCCGATGGCGATGAAGCCGTTTGCCGGCTACAACTTTGCCGACTACTGGGGACACTGGCTGTCGATGGCAAAGCGCCTCAAGCAGCCGCCCGGTGTCTTTCACGTCAACTGGTTCCGGCGCGATAGCGCAGGCCGCTTCCTCTGGCCGGGCTACGGCGAGAACCTGCGCGTGCTCTCCTGGATCATCGCGCGCTGCACCGGCGGCGCCAAGGCGACGGACACCGCGATCGGCGCCGTGCCGACCCGCGATGCGCTCGACTTCTCGGGGCTTCGCGATCGACACGGCGACCGTGGACGAATTGCTCGCCGTGGACACTGCGGCCTGGCGCCAGGAAGCCTCGGAGATCGGGAAGTACCTCGACAGCTACGGCGCTCGCCTGCCGGCGGCGATGCGCGAGGAACTTGCGCGCCTGGCGGAACGCGGCTCGCATCTGAGGGTGCCGGGTCGTACATTTCGTACATTTGCCGGCAAATGTACGAAATGTACGACCCGGCACCCCTAGCGGTCCGGAGTCAGTTCCGGGCCGTCCTCGCAGAAGAATTCGACCGTGTGATACGACTGCGGCTCGGGCACGCGCCCGAGGCCGATCACGCCCTGCCCCTTGAGCGGAATCGCGTCGCGCCGGACGAAGGCGTCGTCGCCATTCTGGGACTGCACGAAACTGCCGTTCGTGCTCTGGTCCACGAGCATGAAGCGGTTCTTGCCGGCCTCGACGCGCGCGTGCAGGCGCGAGACCAGGTTGCCCTTGATGACGAGGTCGTTTTCCTGGCCGCGGCCGAGCGTCGCGTACGTGCGATCGCGATTGTCGAGCACGAGCTCCGTCCCGAGGTAGCGCAGCCGGACACGGAACTGCTTCTGCAACTCGGTGATCGTCGCGATCGCCGGCAGCATGCTGGTCGTCTCGCCGTGCTGCCAGAGCACCTCGAAGATCGTGACCTCCTCGTGCTGGCCGCGCGGCACCGCGATGTCGACCCGGCGCGCCACGGCACGCCACTGGTCGGACACGCGCTGCTGGATCGCGTCGGTGATGATGATCTGGCCGGCCTTGGCCTGGCTCGTCATGCGGTTGGCCGTGTGGACCGCGGCGCCGAATACGTCGCGCGTCTCGATCACGACCGGGCCGAAATGGCAGCCGATCCGGATCGTGATCTGCTGGCCCTCGACCTCGAGATCCGGATGGCCGGCGATCGCCGCCTGCATCTCGACCGCGGCATCGATCGCTTCATCGCAGTCGGCGAACGTCGCCATGATCTCGTCGCCCATCGTCTTGACGACCGAACCGCCGTGCTGCTCGGTCGCGCGGCGCATGATCTCGATGCAGATCGAGACCTTGTCGCGCGCGGCGATGTCGCCCAGCATTTCGAACAGCCGGGTGCTGCCGACGACGTCGGCGAAGAGAATTGCGAGTTCCTGGTCCTGCCCCATGCCGGCCCTGCATCCCCGACCCGGATTACATAATTCGGATTATAGGCAGGAAACAGACAGAGCCGTTAAACCGGGCCGCTGACATCCTCGTCGCCTCCACGCAGGAAGGCGGAACATGGCCCTACGCATCGATTTTTCCGCGGCGCCGGTCATCCGCCACGTGTTCGCGCGTTCGCGCGGGCGGCACAGTCTTTATCCGGATGCCAGGGTCCGGGCCGCTGCCGCGAGGCAACTTGGCCGACGTGTGCCTGCGCCACGCCATCAGCTGCATCGTGTGGTGCATGACGGATCGCTGCCTGCATGTCGTCGCGCGGGGCAGCGCCGTATCGCTCGCGCTCGCGACCGAAGAGCTCGCAGGCCCGCGCCTGCGCCACGGACACGCCCTCTCGACGCTCGTCAAGCTGGATCTCTACCTGCTCGAAGTCGCACGCCACGCGCTGCTGTCGCCGGTTCGCGGCGGGCTGTGCCGGCGCGCGATCGACTGGCCGTATTCGAGCGCACAACACAGCTGCGGATTCCGTCCCGCGCCCGCCTGGCTCGACCCGACGCCACTCTACGAATTGCTGGGACCGCGCGACGACCGGAGCGAAGACCGCTTCCGCCGATTCATGGACAGCAGCTGACCGCGCAGACAGTGCAGTCGCCTTTGCCTCTTCAATGAGCGCAGGCGTCGGCGATCCCCGGCTCACGCCCTCGCTGAGCGCGCGGCGCCAGCGTGCGTGCGCCCGAGCGTCCGTTGAACAGGCCCATCATGTGCCGGGTGATGGCCCGAAGCGGCGTCCCGGTCGCGGCCTGGCGCTCCGCATACAAGCGCATGCGTTCGGCGATCGTCTGCAGCCGTCGGCGTTTCGAATGCGTCGTCGTAGATCGCGCGGTGCAGCGCCGGCAGCAGGTAGGGATTGTGATACGCCTCGCGGCCCAGCATCACGCCGTCCGCGTGCGCGAGCTGCTCGGTGACCTGCGGCACCGTGCGCAGTCCGCCGTTGACGATGACCGTGAGCGCCGGGAATTCCTCCTTGACGCGCCAGGCCCGCGCATAGTCGAGCGGCGGAACCTCGCGGTTCTGCTTCGGGCTGAGTCCCTTCAGGATCGCCTTGCGCGCGTGCACGATGACCGTGCCGCAGCCGGCCTCGGCGACCGCAGCGACGAATTCGCGCAGGAAGTCCCAGTGATCCTGGTCGTCGATGCCGATGCGGCACTTCACCGTGACCGGAATCCCGACTGCGCCCTGCATCGCACGGACGCAGTCCGCGACGAGGCGCGGGCGCGCCATCAGGCAGGCGCCGAAGGTCGCCTGCTGGACCCGGTCGCTCGGGCAGCCGACATTCAGGTTGATCTCGTCGTAGCCGAATCCGCGCCGATCGCGGCCGCCTCGGCGAGCAGTTCCGGGCTCGGAACCGCCCAGCTGAAGCGCGACCGGGTGTTCCTCCGGATTGAATTCCAGCAGGTGCCTGCGATCGCCGCGCACGATCGCCTGCGCAACGATCATCTCCGTGTACAGCAGGACGCGCGGCGAGAACTGCCGCAGGAAGTAGCGGCAGTGCCGGTCGGTCCAGTCCATCATGGGTGCGACGCTGATGCGCCGCTCGAGGTCTTTCATCGCGCGCGTCAGTCCGCTTTCACGACGAACGCCCTGCCCGCCCATTCGCGCGGATCGACATTCGCGATGCGCTTTATCTTGCGTCCCTCGCGCGTCAGGAAGGTGACCTCGACGGTCACGACCTGCATTCTTGCCAGCCCGAAATGCACCGGGACGACGCCCTGCGAACCGTAGCCGTCGCCCGTGGGCACGAGGCGCGTGCCGAGCAGTTTTCCGTCCGACGCGTACAACCGCACTTCAGAGCCGGCGCGCGTGGCGCGGCCCTCGTGATCGAGCACCCGGACCTGCAGCGAGCGGCTCGGCCGGTTCCTTCGGCAGCTCATTCCGCAACAGCGGATGGTGGCCGTGCTCCGGAAAATCGTCGGTCAGCGCGAGATCCAGGTCGCCGTCCTGGTCGAAATCCGCCCACTGGACGCCGTGGTCCGCTGCGCGAAGCGGACTCTCCTCGCCCAGCGCGTCGGTGAATCGGCCCTGCTCGTTCATGAACAGGTGCGCGCGCGAATACCCGTTGTCTCCGTCCACGTAGGCGGCGACGAAGAGATCGAGGTCGCCGTCGTTGTCGGCATCTCCCCATGACGCGCCGACGGCGTGCAGTTTCTGCTGCACGCCGGCCTCGGCCGCGACCTCGCGAAACTTCCCGCCGCCGAGGTTGCGATAGAGCAGCGTCGTGCCGTAGGTCGCGACGAACAGGTCGAGCAGCCCGTCGTTGTCGTAGTCGCCCACCGTGCAACCGACGCCGCCTTCCTTCAGCGTTCTTTCGGGCTGATGCATGCCGAGCTGCGGCGCGATGTCGGTGAAGGTCCCGCCGTCGTTGCGATAGAGCGTGTCCTTGTCCGCCTGCTGGTTGGCCTGGAACACGTCCAGGTCGCCGTCCTGGTCCATGTCGAACCAGCAGGAGCCGACGGTCCGCCTCGGATCGGCGAGGCCGAGCGTCCTGGCTCACGTCCGTGAACTTCCCGCCGTCATTGCGGAACAGGCGGTTGCGTGCCGGAGCGCTGCGCCGAGAGCAGGTCGAGATCGCCGTCGTTGTCGTAGTCGACCCAGTTCGCCTGGCGGCTGTCGGCATCGAGCACGACCAGGCCGAGGTCTTTCGCGACCTCGACGAAGGCCCTGCCGCCGTCATTCCGGAACAGGAGATTGCGCGCCGGCACGCCTTCGGCGCCCGACACGCCGGCGTGCAGGTCCGGGTCGCCGTCGCCATCGAAGTCCCCCCAGCTGAGACCCCGGACCTGCGGTCCCGCGGCCGGCAGGCCGAGCTGTGCTCCCACTTCGACGAACGTGTCTCGCATCGTTCCGATAGAGATGGATCGCGCCGCTCTCGAAGGAGACGGCGAGGTCGAGGTCGCCGTCGCCGTCGAAATCGGCGAACGCATTGGAGAGCGCGTGAGGCGCGGCGAACAACTCCGGCTGCACGGACGTGAATGCGGGCGCTTCGGCGTTCGCCACCGCGACGCAGGCGACGAGAATCGCGAAGCAGATGGCGCCCTTGCTCATGGGCTCATGATAAACAAAGATAGGAGTCGGACCGCGGGCATCCGGGAGGCCGACGTGAACTTCTCGATGATCACATTGCTGCTGTTCGCAGGGCTCCTGCTCGCGCTGCTCGTCGCCGCCGAAATCGGGCGGCGCATCGGCATCGCGAGAATCGCGCGTGATCCTGAAGGGCTGCCCAAGGGCGTGGGCGCAGTCGAGGGCGCGGTCTTCGCCCTGCTGGGACTGCTGCTCGCCTTCTCGTTCTCCGGCGCGGCCTCGCGATTCGAGGATCGCCGTCACCTGATCACGGCCGAGACGAATGCGATCGGCACGGCCTACCTGCGAATCGATTTGCTGCCGGCGATGCGCAGCCGGAGATGAAGGATCTGTTTCGTCGCTACGTGGATTCCGGCTTGCAGACCTACCGGAACTCGCAGGACACTGGCGGCAACCCAGGCGAGCCTTGCCGAGGACCAAGCCCTGCAACAGGAGATCTGGGCGAAGGCGGTCGAGGATCCTGCGGCCCGGGCGTTCCGACGCCGACCGCCATGCTGCTGCTGCCCGCGCTGAACGAAATGATCGACATCACGACGACGCGCGTTATGGCGACCCGGAATCATCCGCCGACTGTCGATTTTCCTCATGCTGGCTGGAATTTCGCCTCGTGAGCGCGCTGCTCGTCGGGTACGGCGCGTCCGTCAACAAGGACCACAGCTGGCTGCACACGCTGGTGTTCGCGGTCGTCCTCTCGCTGACGACCTACGTGATCATCGACCTCGAATTTCCGCGCCTCGGCCTGATACGCGTCGATGCGGCCGACGTCGCCCTCGTCGAGCTGCGGGAGAGCATGCGCTAGGTCTTGCGGACCCCGAAATGCAAGCGGCGAACTCGGCTATCGCCGGATTCGCCGCGCGCTCATGCGAAAAGCCGAAGCTGCTCATCTCGAGCCATTCGGATCGGGCGAAATCTCCGCCAAGGTCACATGGCCGGTTTCTTTGACGAAACGGCGGAACTCACGATTCGTCACTGGAGTCCGATCGATCCAGAGGCCATCCACGTAGACTCTTACACGCCATGCGAGTGATCGTTTCAATACTGGCGGGGCTGATGTTGACCTTCGCAGGTCAGCTCGGCTTTGCCGATGAGCCACCCGGCAATCCCCAGACCGGGACGCCGGCCGATTTCGCGAGTCAGGGCGCGCCAGACTCGCAGTCGGGCGACGGGATGATCGAAGCGATCGAAGCCGGCGGCCAGGCGATTGGCAAACGGGACGGTGAATTCGTCGTCGTGCCGCTGCCATTCCGCAATGCGCTCATCGGCGCTGGCCTGGTCGTGGGTGCCGGATATCTCTACCGGGATGCGAGCGCTCCCAAGGCCGGACCGCCATCGATGCTGGGTGTCGGTGGCATGTACGCGGAGCAGGACACCTGGGCAGCGCTCGCCGCCCATCGTGGCTACTGGGCGGGCAACACCTGGCGGACGACGGCCGGCGTCGCGATCGCCGACATCAATTACAGCGTCACGCTCGGGGACCTGGCGGCCGAGCGCCAGGTCGCCGTCAACCAGGCGGCGAACGCCGCCTCGATCGAGGCGGCGCGGCGCTTCGGCAAGCACACCTGGGTCGGCCTGTCCGCCGCCTACGCGAATACCGATGTCACGGCCGTCGGTTTCCTGGTCCTGGACAACATCGCGCTCGCCGACCTCGGGCTCTCCGTCGAATGGGACACGCGGGACGACACGTTTGCGCCGCGGTCCGGCGCGCTCGCCTCGCTCGAGATCAAGCACTTTGACGAAGCATTGGGCAGCGACAACAACTTCACGCGGATCAACTCGTCCTACAACGGCTATCGCGCCCTCTCCGACCGCCAGGTCATCGCTTACCGCATTGCGGCCGAGCACGTCGAAGGCGACGCGCCATTCTTTGCCTTGCCGTGGCTCGGCAGCGGTTGCGACCTGCGCGGCTACACGCCCGGCACCTACATCGGAAGGTCGCTGCTTGCCGCACAGGCCGAATGGCGTTTGCAGCTCTCCCACCGCTGGGGCATGGTCGCCTTTGGCGGCGTCGCATCGGTCGGGGATCGCGATGGCCAGTTCAAGTCCGGCGACGCCCTGCCCGCCGGCGGTGTGGGCCTGCGCTATCGCGTGACGGACAAGTTCAAGGTCAACGTGCGCGCGGACATGGCCTGGGGCCGCGACGACAGCACGTTCACGCTTTCGGTCGGCGAAGCGTTCTGAGCCGGCGTCGTCTCAGAGCTGGGCGTCCAGGTGCAGGACACGGGTCAGCCAGGCCTGGAATTTCTGCCAGCCGGACGCTTTCGGATCTGACTTGAATGTCTCGGTCCCGTCATCCCAGCGCAGATCTCCATCGACCAGGGTCACATGCCAGGCGTGTCCGCCGCTCGTTTGGGTTGCAAACAGCCCGTCGAGCTGTTTCGCGAGAACGGGATCATCGACCATGACGCCCTGCTCGCAATTGAGCCAGGTCGAGCGCGGGTCGAGGTTGTAGCTGCCGACGAACAGCTTCTCGCCATCCACGGAGAATGCCTTCGTGTGCAGGCTCGCGCCGGAAGAACCGAGGAGGCTCGAATTGCCTTTGCCGCCCGTCGGTTTCAGCTCCCAGAGCTGCACGCCGCCCTTCGAGCAGCGGCTTCCGATAGCGCGAGTAGCCGCCGTGCACCGCCGCGACGTCATTGGCGACGAGCGAATTGGTCAGCACGCCGACTTCCTTGCCGCTGCTTGCAGCAGCGACCAGGCCCGCCGTCGCCGAATCGCCCGGCACGAAATACGGCGAGATGATGTGGACGGACTTCCCTGCACCCTGGATCATCGGCAGGAGCGCGTTGCCAACCGAGGTGCGCTTCACGTCCTTCTTCTTCATCGTCACCTTGCGCGGGTCGTCCGACACGAACTGGTACTTGCCGGACCACTGCATCGGCCAGTCGCCCGCATACATCCGCTTGACCACGTTGTCGCCGCGCAGCGCAACCGCGTAGCGGCTGTCCTCCGCGCCCGTCGTGCGAGAGGCCAGTTTTTCGCGAAGCTTCGCGAGCGCCTCGTCGCTGACCGCCTCGGGGTCGAGCGTTTCCATCGGGTACGCCGAAGGCGAGTTCCAGTACTTGTCGAAGGACGCCGGAGATGTCGCGCACGATCGGCCCGAGCATCGCGAAATCGAGATCGACGAAGTTGACCTCATCGCCGGCGCCGAAGTATTCGTCGCCCACGTTGCGGCCGCCGACGACGGCGATCCGGTTGTCCGCGATCCAGCTCTTGTTGTGCATGCGGCGATTGATGCGGCCGAAGCTGAACGCGCCCTCGCCCGCCTTGCTGAGCGTTCCGCTCCGCGTCACGAACGGATTGAACATGCGCACTTCGATGTTCGGGTGGGCCGCGAGCGCGGCGAAGCCGTCGTTCTTGGCACGCGCATCGAGGTCGTCGAGCAGGAGGCGGACCCGCACGCCGCGGTCCGCCGATTCGAGCAGTTGCTGCGCCAGGTAGATGCCGGTCAGGTCGGAGTGCCAGATGTAGGTCTGGATGTCGAGGCTTCGCGCCGCGAGCCGCGCGCTCTGCATCCGGATCACGAAGGCCTCCGTGCCCTCGTTCAGCAGCCGAAAGGCAGATTGGTTTGGATGCCGCGCTTCAGGTCCGTCGATCATGTCGTCCAGGCGCCCGTCCTCAGCCGGCGCAAGTGCGAACTCGTCCGGAAGGTCCGGTCGAGGCGGCAATTCCGCGCAACCGCCGAGGACGGCGAGCGCCGCAAGAGCGAATAGGTGTCGGATATTCGTTTCGCCCGTGGAGGCGCCGGTTGTTGTACGGGAGCGCTATTCTTTCGTGATCGTCACTTTGAGGCCGGTCAGCGTCGAGCCGGCGAGCGTCACGTCGAACTTCGGCGTCTTGCCCTCGCGCTTGATGACCACGTCTTCGCCGTCGTCGATCTCGACATGGTAGGCGTCACCCAGCGATACCTTCAGCGAGTCGCGCACGGCCTTTGCCACCTTGCCCGCACCGCTCTTGGCCGTGATCTTCGTCTCCACGTCCACCGGTGCGCCGCCCTCGGGCGCAATGCGCAGCGTGAGGGTCCCGTCGTTGTCCGCATGACTGCCAAATTCCACGCGCCACTTGCCGGCGGGGTCGGCCTGTGCCGCGGCGGCCAGTGAGCCCAGGCAAATGATGGCTGCGAGGGCCATCAAACGGCTGCGGATGCGATCCATGTGCGGACTCCTTGACGGGCGTGCGAATATTATATCCATGCGTCGCAGGTCGGCATGGCCGGTTCTCGTGCTCACAGGTGCCGCCTGTCTGCCCGCGATTTCTCGTGCGCAGGAAATCGAACCGCGGGCCTACGCAGCGAGCCCGACCGGCGTGACTTTTGTAGGACTGGCGTACGGGCGCTCGACCGGCGCGGTCCTGACCGACCCGTCCCTGCCGGTGGACGACGTCGAAGCCGAAATCAACGCGGCAGGTGTCGGAGTCGGGCACACGTTTGGTTTCTTCGGCCGCCTGGCGAGTGCAACGATGACCCTGCCTTATGTGCGCGGCGATTTCACCGGGACCCTGGATGGTGAACCGGCCGAAGCGAGCCGTGCGGGCGTTGGAGACGTCAAGCTGCGGCTGGCGATGAATTTCATCGGCACGCCGGCACTGACGCCGGCGGAGTTCGCGAAGCGCGCGCCGACTACGACGCTGGGCGCGAGTCTCACGGTCTCCCTGCCGACGGGCGAGTACCACGGAGACAAGCTGATCAACATCGGCACGAACCGCTGGGCGATCAAGCCGGAGATCGGCGTCTCCCAGCCGATCGGGCGGTGGTTCCTCGAGGCTTATGCCGGTGCGTGGTTCTTCGGCGACAACGACAATTTCTTCGGCGGCCGGCACCGCGAACAGGAACCCCTGACGAGCATCCAGGCGCACGTGGCCTACGTCTTTCGTCCCGCGGCTATGGCTCGCGCTCGATGGAACGTATTACGACGGCGGTCGCAGCACGGTCGACAGCGTGCTCAAGGACGATCGCCAGACCAACTCGCGCGTCGGCATGACGCTCGCGGTACCGATCAGCCCGCGGCAGGCGCTGAAGTTCAGCTGGAGCCAGGGAGCGAGCACCCGGATCGGCAGCGATTTCACGGCCTACGGCATCGCCTGGCAGTACACGCACATACAAAAGTAACCGGCCGCCCAATTGCGCGGCATGTTCGGGCCGGGCCGGCCGCGTGTAGCACTTTCGTCCAATAGACCCTGTATGAGTCTCCCGACAAAATTTGCGCGCCGGCGAAATGCCGGCGAGCACCTCATTCGCGTTCCAGGGGAGCCAAGATGCGCACGCGCCAGTTGATTTGCCTGGGGATTTGCACGGCAGCACTGATCCTGTCCGGCTGCGGAAAGAAAGAAGGTGAACCCGCCGCCGATGCCGGTACGTCGCCAACGGCCGCCGCGACTGACGCCGCCGCCCCCGCCGCCGGATCCTGGACGCCGGAGGCGCTCGAAGAACTCGCCGCACCGATCGCCCTGTATCCCGATGTGGTGCTCGGCCATGTCCTGACCGCCTCGACCAATCCCCAGGAGGTTCTCGACGCCGGCAACTGGCTGATCGAGCACCAGGACCTGAGCGGCAGCAAGCTCGATGACGAAGCGTCGAAACTCGGCCTGAGCCCGTCGACGCGCGCCCTGCTCCAGTTTCCCGAAGCCCTCGACATGATGTGCATGCAGATGGACTGGACGACCGAACTGGGACAGGCCTTTACCGCCGACCAGGGGGCCGTGCTCGACGCTGTGCAGCGGCTGCGCAAGCAGGCGAAGGATGTCGGCAATCTCGAGACCTCCGCGCAGCTCAAGGTCGACACCTCGACGGAGGACGGCAAGGAAGTCGTCGAGGTCAAGCCGGCGAATCCGGACGTGGTTTACGTTCCGAAGTACGATCCTGAGGCTGTGTACGCGCCGCCGCCTGCGACGATCCCGCCGCCGACGACGGTCAACGTGTCAGGTAGCGGCACGACGACGGTGACGTCGGCGGATGGCACGACGACGACCGTGGCCCCGGCAACGACGACGGCCGCGGCGACGACGACCGGGCACAGCACGGGTTCGTTGATCACGACAGGCCTGCTCGCCTTCGGCGCGGGCCTCCTCGTCAACGAAGTGTTCGATGACGATGACGACTGGGACGACTACGGCCCGAATTACCACCATGGCGGTATGTATTACGGCGGACGACCGTACTATCCGCCGCCGCCGTACATGTACCGGCCACCGTACGGCAATGGCTACTACCCGGCACACAATTACAACCGTCCGCCGAACTACCAGCACGGCTTCAACAACAACACGATCATCGTCAACAACGGCGGCAACAATTACTGGAATCGCCAGGGCCAGGGTGCGACCAACGCCCGCTCGCGCAAGGCGCAGAGCCCGATCACGGCCGCGAATCCCAAGCGGAACGATCTCGACAGCCTGAATCGCCAGGCGAGCGATCGGTCCAAGCAGAATCGCCAGGCAGCAGCCGGCAGGGACGCGTCACCCGGTGGCGCGCGCCAGTCCGGCTACGCCGGGGCGAAACCCGAGAACAAGGCAGCGCGCGACAAGATGGTCGCGAAATCCCCGCCGGCCGGCGTCGCCCGCGATCTGCCTACGCGCCCGAAGACGGAGTACAAGGGCGCGAACAATCCCCCGACGGGTGCAAACCGCCCGGCGAGCGCCAACAACCGTTCGTCTGGCGCGAACCGACCCCCCGGAACGCGCGAATCGCCGCAGCAGCGGCCAACCGGTTCGGCCGATCGAGGCCGCGACCGGACCGAGGCGGCGCACCCGTCGGCGGGTCGATCGGCTGCCGTGCCGGCGCAGCGCTCGGCACCTGCTCCGAAAGCGGCACCGAAGCAAAGCGGCACGGCATTCGGATCCGGCGGAGGCGCACAGAAATCCGGGAAGTCAGAACACCAGGCGAGCCAGCGTGGAAAAGCCAGCACGGGAGGCGGCGGCGGCAAAGCCAAGAAGCCGCACCGCTAGGAGAATCACGATGAAAAACCACTTGAAGGATCGCTTCTCCTCGACGGTCGCACTCGCAATGTCGGCGGTCCTGGCGATCACCTTCATCGCTTGCGCCAAGATTTCCGAGCATGCCTCCTTCGCATCGGCCGACGAGGCCGTCGCGGCCATGGTCGAGGCCGGCCGCAAGCCGGACATGGCCCGGCTCAAGGAGCTCTTCGGTCCCGGGTCGGAGTCGATCCTCTCCTCCGGCGACGCGGTCGCCGACAAGAGTGCGCGCGATAACTTCCTGAAGATGTACGACGCCAAGCATTCGCTCGTGCCCGAAGGTGACGACAAGGTCATCCTGCAGGTCGGCGCCGAAGACTGGCCGATTCCCGGTCCCGGTCGTGAAGAAGGACGGCCAGTGGTACCTCGACGGCGCGGAAGGCGCGGACGAGATCGTGTACCGCCGCATCGGGCACAACGAGCTTGGCGCAATCTCGGTCTGTCGCGGCTTTGTCGACGCGCAGCACGAGTACGCGGCCGCGGATCACGACGGCGAAGGCGCAGGTGTCTTTGCGAACAAGCTCGTGAGCGACGAAGGCACGCAGAACGGGCTGTACTGGGAACCGGTCGAAGGCGAGCCGGCGAGTCCGATCGGGCCGTTCATCGCGGCGGCGGCGGCCGAAGGCTACAAGTCGGGCGGAGGCGCCTATCACGGCTACCGCTACCGGCCGCTCTACAAGCAGACCGACAACGCGAACGGCGGCGCGATCGACTACTTCGACAAGGGCGTGCTGAAGAACGGCTTCGCGCTGATCGCCTGGCCCGCCGAATACGGCGTGAGCGGCGTGATGACCTTCATCGTCAACCAGGACGGCGTCGTGTTCCAGAAGGACCTGGGCGACGACACGGACAAGGCCGTCGCTGGCATCGACGCGTATGACCCGGATTCGACCTGGATCGCGGTCACCGAGAGCGAAGACGACGCGGATACCGACGCAGCGCCGGCGAGCTGAGGCGGCGCGAGCCTGGCCTAGCGCGAGCTGAGTCGCGCGACGAGCTGCTCGTCGGCGTAGCGCTCCGTGTCGAGCACGAGGCGCTCCTGCGCGAGCTGGATCTCGTGCAGCAGGTACATGAGCATCAGGCAGAGCGTCAGCGCGATCAGCGTGGAGTTGAACGACACGCCGAGACCGCCCGTTACGGCCGAGGTGTCGCCTTTCATGGCAAGCTCCGCGCCCTGCAGCGCGTTTCCGATGCCGCGCACCGTGCCGATGAAACCGAGCGCCGGTGTCGCCCACACGCTGAAGCGGAGCATGGCGAGCTCGGAATCGAGCCGCGCTGCCTCCGATTCGCAGGTGTTGTGGATGGCAGTCGACGTGTCCTGCACGTTGCGCGTCGTGCCGAAGCGCTTCAGCGCGCCGCGCAGCACTCGCGGAACGACGTAATTGCGTTCTTTCTCGGGCAGCTGGTCGAGACGCCTCGAGTACTCCAGCGCATCCTCCGGCAGGATCACGACGCCGGGCGGCAATCGCAGGAGATCCGCCTCGAGCAGGCGGCGCTGCCTGCGCGTATCGGCGAACTGCATGAGCGACAGCACGGCGGCCCACAGCGAGATGATGATCGTCACCTGTGGCTCGCGCTCCTTGATGATCGTGAAGAAGGAGCGTTCCGGGCGGTAGCCCGGGTTCTTGCGTACCAGCTCGATCTGCGTCGCGGTCCAGGCTTCCGCCTGCGGGATGACGATCACCTGGTACAGCAGGTGAATGACGATCGCGATACCCACGAGGAGCCCGAATTTGCCGGCGCGGTCGCGCATGTAATTCTGTGTGGAAACCATTCAGCTCTCCGGTTTACGCCCTTCCGACATGGCCTGGCCCTGCGAGTTCCTGCCGAATACTAACAAAGGCTTACGCAAGGGGACGCTCACCTTGCTCAAGGGGTCGATTGTCACTTGAGTTGAATGTCTTCAAGAGCAAGGTGAGCGTCCCCTTGGCCCGTTCAGGTGCCGGCGAGGAACTGCAGGAAGAGCATCGCGCCGGTCGGGTTGCTGCCACCGTACGAAGGCGCAAGCGCGCGGTCCACGTCGTTGATGCTGTAGAGCGCGCCGAGCCCCAGGCGGACGCGCTCGGTCAGCGGAAACTCGCGCCGGGCGCCGACCGAGAGCTTGGCGACCGCATGGACCTCGTCGAGATCCCCGCCGAGCTCGTGGGTCTGCAACCACTCGACGCGCGCAAAGACCTGCCAGTCCGCCGCCGGCACCCAGGCCGCCTCGAGCGCCAGCGCATCGGTGGACTCGCCCTCGCTCGGATTCTTGTGGCCCCAGGCGAATGTCGCCGACCAGGAGCGGCCGCCGTCCAGCGCACGCCCATACAGGGCGCTCGCAGACAGCCGTTCCTCGTCCACCGCAGGCTCCAGCTGTTCAGGGCTCTTGACGTCCGCCCAGGACGCCTGGAGCGACCAGTTCGCGCCGGGATTCCAGCTCGCGCGCAGCGACGTGCTGTCGAGGCGCGGACGCTCGATGTCATAGCGGTCCTCGTCCGGCTCACGGCCCGTGAACTGGGAAGCCTCGAACTTCCAGTCGTCCTGCACCCACCCCGCCGTGATCACGCCAAACGTGATGTGGGTCGAGTCGAGCCAGTGGTGGGTGATCGGCGCCTCCGGGCTCATCATCGTCGCCGGCCGGTGCATGAATGCGGGCGGGCCGAAGGCCGGCTCGCCCGGCAGGCCCGCGTAGAGGAATGCGCTGCGCGCCTGTCCCGAATTCATGCGCATAGGTCGCGGACAGTTCCATGAAGAGGTCGTGCGGATGCTGGCGATCGACCAGGGTCGTTTGCCCGTCCGCCGTCTCCCCGGCCGCGAGCAGCAGCGGATACCCGCGCGGGCCCATGAACGGATCCGGACTCAGCATCGCCGCGCAGCGTCAGGGCATCGCCATTCGCGATATCGCGGCGCGCCGTGCCCATGACCATGCCCGACACGAAGCCGAGCTCGTCGCCGCGCGGGCCGTCCTGCGAGTCGTAGATGCCATTCAGCATCACGTGGCCGGCGAACATCCAGTCGCCCTGCATGACGTGGCCCATCTCGTGAACTGTCGCGTCGGGCTGCCAGGAGGTCCCGGAGGAGTCGCGCGACATCGGGTAGTCCCCGAGCATGCCGGCAGGCCATCGAGTGTCCAGCATGCGCGTCGTGGGCGGCAGGCTCGATCGCCTTCGGCCGCGAGCATCAAGGCAACGGGCAGGAACTGGACACGCGGCAATCACGCCGCCAGTCTATCGAAAAGGTGACGGTCACCTTTAAAGGTGACCGTCCCCTTTTGACGGGGGCGTCCCTTCAGGACTTCTTGTGGGGGAAGACGGACATCGACGTCGGGCGGCCGCACAGGAAGCCCTGGGCGTAGCCGACGCCGATGCGGCGCAGCGTCTCGAGGACCGCCGGCGTCTCGACGCGCTCGGCGACCGTTTCGATGCCGATCGCCCGGCCGATCTGCACGATGGCCTCGACCATGCTGCGGTCGACCGGGTCGCTCGCGACGTTCTGGACGAAATTGCCGTCGATCTTCAGGTAATTGACCGGCAGCGTCCGCAGGTAGTTGAACGACGACAGGCCGCTGCCGAAATCGTCGAGCGCGATCAGGCAGCCGCGGCTCGCCATCTCGCGCATCAGGTAGCTCGCGTGGCCGAGGTTCGTGATCGCGGCCGTCTCCGTCACCTCGAAGCACAGCACGCCCGGCGTCGGCTCGTGCGCCTCGAGCGAGTCGATCAGGAACTCCAGGAATCCCGGATCCGAGAGCGTCGTGCCGGACAGGTTGATCGCGACCGTGAAGGCCGCCTCCTCCACGCCGTCCTTCGTCGACGGAACGTAGTCGCGCAGGACCTTCTCGATCACCCAGCGATCGAGCGATGGCATCAGGTTGAAGCGCTCCGCCGCCGGGATGAACTCGTCCGGCAGGACGATCGCGCCGTTTTCGTCGTGGAGGCGCAGCAGCAGCTCGTAGTGCGGGCGCTCCTTGGACGATTCCGCGATCCGCACGATCGG
The DNA here is from genome assembly GCA_963747035.1 of uncultured Gammaproteobacteria bacterium. Classification (GTDB taxonomy): domain Bacteria; phylum Pseudomonadota; class Gammaproteobacteria; order Steroidobacterales; family Steroidobacteraceae; genus SCUD01. Next base: position 76,195 of record CAVVDL010000034.1, on the reverse strand, counting down.
CTGGAACATGATGTCGAGGCGGCCCTCGTCGCGCGCATTCGTGAGCCGCGCCATCCAGCGCATCTCGCGGTGCCGGGCCGAGGCGCTCGCCGGGTCGTAGACCTGCACGCGGTTGCGGCCGCCGTCCTTCGCCGAATAGCAGGCGATGTCCGCGGCCGAGAGCAGCGTCGCGACGCTCTCCGTCGCCTGGTCGATCTGCACGATGCCGATGCTCGCGCCGATCTGCATCGTGTTCGTGCCCCACTGGAAGCGCAGGTCGTGGATCGCCTGGCGCATCGTGTCCGCGATGCGCAGCGCCTGGTCCGGCGTGCAGTGCTCGAGCAGCACGCCGAACTCGTCGCCGCCGAGCCGCGCGAGCACGTCGTTCGCGCGCACGCGCGTCTGCAGGATCCCGGTGACCTGGCGCAGCAGCTGGTCGCCCGCCGGGTGGCCGCAGGTGTCGTTCACGACCTTGAACTGGTCAAGGTCCACGTAGATCATCGCGTGGCGGTTGATCGTGGCCGCGCGCGCCGACTCGATCGCGCTGCTGAGCCGGCTCTCGAACTCGCGCCGGTTGATGAGGCCCGTCAGCGCGTCGTGCGCCGCCTGGTAGGACAGGAGCCGCTTCATGCGCCGCTCGCGGCTCACGTCGCTGAACACGATGACCGTGCCCGCGGTCTGGCCGTTGCGGTCGCGGATCGGCGCGACGGTTGCCTGGATCGGCACCTCGAGGCCGCGGCGGCTCACGAGCGCCGTCTGGTCCGCCAGGTGCACCGGGTCGCCGCTCGCGAGCGCATGGCTCACCGGGTCGTCCACGATCTCCCGGCCGCCGTCCTTCACGAGCTTCACGATCTCGGTGACGTTCCTGCCGCAGGCTTCGTCCGACGGCCAGCCGGTCATCTTCTCGGCGATTGGATTGATGTAATCGACCGTGCCTTCGCGATCCGTCGTGATCACGGCGTCCGCGATGGACTGCAGCGTGACCTCCGCCCGCTCCTTCTCCTCGTAGAACTGCTGCTCGGCGCGCTTGCGCTCCGTGATGTCGGTCAGCGTGCCCTCGAATCCGGTCGGCTGGCCGCGCTCATCGCGGTTGAGCCGCGCGTTTTCGGTGATCGTGATGACCGTGCCGTCGCGGCGCTTCAGTTCGTACTCGGCCTCCACCAGCTTGCCATCGCGCTTCAGCTTCTCGATCAGCGCGTGGCGCATCTCCGGCTTCGGGTAAAGCTGGTCGGTCGAGCCGATCGCGCGCAGTTCCTCGAGCGAGGCGTAACCCAGCATGGCGATCAGCGCGGGATTCGCGGAGAGCAGGTAGCCGTCGAGCGTCACCTGGTAGACGCCCTCCACGACGTTGTCGAAGAGCCCGCGGAAGCGGCCCTCGCTCTCGCGCAATGCGTCTTCCGAGCTCCGGCGCTCGATCGCGATGCGCGCGAGCTGGGCCATGCGGCCGACGAGCTCGAGGTCGCGGCGTGAGGGCATGCCGGTGCGCTTCAGGTAGGTCGCGAACGTGCCGAGCACCCGGCCGTCGGCGCCGGTGATGGGCGTCGACCAGCAGGCGTGCAGGCCGGCTTTCAGGGCCGCTTCGCGGCGATGCTCCCACAGCGCGTCCTTCGAGATGTCCGGCACGATGATCTGCCGCTGCAGCGCGATCGCCGCGGCGCAGGAGCCGAAGCGGATCTCCGCCGGGTAGTTGTCCATGAGCGCGACGTACTCGCGCGGCAGGCTCTTGCCCGTGACGTGCTGCAGCACGCGTTTCACCGGGTCGTAGAGCCGGATGCAGCAGATAGCGGACGGCAGCACGCGCTCGACGACCTCGGTGATCGAGGCGAGCGCGACGGCGAGCGGCTCGCTGGAGGCGATCTTCTCGAGCGCGCGGCGCTCGCCCGCGGCAACGAGCTCGGTCTGCTTGCGCTCGGTGATGTCGATGATGCTCGCGCGGATCAGCTTGCCGCGGGTGCTCGGCAGGCGCACGAAACGCACTTCGCTCGGGATCAGCTTGCCTTCCGAATCCTTGTGCAGCCACTCGAAGACCGGCGTCTCGCCGGCGAGCGCCTGGTCCACGTGGCCGCGCGCGATGCCGAACGAGGGCGTGCCGTCGGCCTGCTCGGGCGGGCTCACCTGCTCCGGGCCCACGCGCAGCAGTTCATCGCGCGACATCTTGAAGAAATTGACGGCGTTGTCGTTGCAGTCGGCGAATCGGCCGCTCTCGACGTCGAGCACGACGACGACCTCCGGCGCATTCTCGACCAGCACGCGGTAGCGCGCCTCGCTGTCCTTCAGCGCCTCCTCGGCTTTCGAGCGCTCGGCCGTGTCCCGGATGCAGACGATGTAGGTCGGCCGGGGCTTGGTCGTCATCATGCTGACGAGGACCTCGGCCGGCATCAGCTCGCCGCGGCGGTGCTTGGCGATGACCTCGCGCGCGGCGAGGTCGTAGTGCGTGGTTTCCTGCGCGGTCGCGAGTTCCTCGAGCGCGCGGGCGACGTCGCCATGCGGCGCGACGTCCGGGATCAGGGTGTCGAGCAGGTCCGACATGACGTCGGACTGGCGCACGCCGAAGAAGCGCTCGGCCGTGCGGTTCATGCTCTCGATGCGGCCGAGGTGGTCCACCGAGATGATGCCGTCCTTGACGTGGTCGAGGATGGCCTGCAGGCGCACGACGCTCTCGCGCTCGAGCCGCTCGGTCATGGCCGTCGCCTCGTCGGAGGCGAGGCGCATCACGGTCTCGAGGCTGGTGCGGTCGGATTCGTAGAGGTCGTACTGGTGGCTGACGATCTCGATGAGACTGCGCAGGCGCATCTTGCCGGAGGTGTCGGCGGCCTCCAGCAGCTGCTGCTCCAGGACCGGGTGGATGCTGCTCTTGCGCTTTTCCGGGGCGGGCAACTTCGGCAGGGTGTGCGAAGCCGTATCCGCTCCCGCGGACTTCTTCAGCATCACGACGTTGCCTGGACTCTTCGTCGTCACCCTGACCCCAAGCGCAAAGCAGTCGCACCCGGTGGAATGCGACGTAATGCAGTGATGCTAGAAGATGCCCCGGGGGGCGAACGTGACCCCGTTCGCGGTTCGGCGGGGCCCGAGTCGTGATGGAAGGCGCGGTATTGGGGGCCGGTTCCGGGGGTCCTACAAGCCCGCCGCGGAGCGCCCAAATCCGCCCTTTCCAGACGGTGCCGGGTCGTACATTTCGCAACGTTTACGGTAAACGTTCGAAATGTACGACCGTCCCCTTTGACTCAGGCGAGGCGATCGGCCCGCTTGCGGTCGCCTTCGCTCAGGTGGCGCTTGCGCAGCCGGATGTTCTTCGGCGTGACCTCGACCAGCTCGTCGTCGCCGATGTATTCCATGGCCTGCTCGAGCGCCATGCGGATCGGCGGCGTCAGCAGGACGTTTTCGTCCTTGCTCTGCGTCCGGATGTTCGTGAGCTTCTTGCCCTTCAGCGGATTGACGACCATGTCGCCCTCGCGGCTCGTCTCGCCGACGATCTGGCCCTCGTACACGAGATCGCCGGGGCCGACGAACAGCGTGCCGCGCTCCTGGAGGTTGAAGAGCGCATACGCGAGCACCGGCCCGCGGCCGTTCGAAATCATCACGCCGGCCGAACGCTCGGCGAGCGCACGGTCGACCACCGGGCCGAAGTGATCGAACACGTGGTACATGAGGCCCGTGCCGCTCGTCATCGTGCGGAAATCGGTCTGGAAGCCGATCATGCCGCGCGACGGGATCTTGTAATCGAGACGAACCCGGCCCTTGCCGTCCGGCAACATGTCGGTGAGCTCCGCGCCGCGCGCGCCGAGGGCTTCCATGACGGCACCCTGCGCGGTCGATTCGACGTCCACCGTCAGCTGTTCCCAGGGCTCGAGCTTCTCGCCGCCCTCTTCCTTCACGACCACGCGCGGCCGCGAGACTGCGAGCTCGTAGCCCTCGCGGCGCATGTTCTCGATCAGGATGCCGAGATGCAGCTCGCCACGGCCGAAAACGACGAAGCGGTCCGGATCGTCCGTCTCTTCGACCCGGAGCGCCACGTTCGAGAGCGTTTCGCGCAAGAGGCGCTCGCGCAGCTGCCGGCTCGTGACGAACTTGCCTTCCTGGCCGAATAAAGGCGAGGTATTCGTCTCGAAGGTCATGCTGATCGTCGGTTCGTCCACGACGAGCGCGGGCAGTGCCTCGACCGTGTCGGGATCGCAGATCGTGTCGGAGATCTTGGGGGCATCGAGGCCCGCGAATGCGACGATGTCGCCGGCGCGGGCTTCCTCCACTTCGACGCGCTCGAGGCCCATGAAGCCGAAAACCTGGCCGATCCGCTCCTGGCGCACGGCGCCGTCGCGATCGACCACGGCGACCGGCATCGCGCGGCGCAGTGTCCCGCGGCGAATGCGGCCGATGCCGATCGAACCGACATAGTTCGAGTAGTCGAGCTGGCTCACCTGGAGCTGCAGCGGACCGTCCACGTCCACGTCCGGCGCCGGGCAACGCGCGACGATCGTCTCGAAGAGCGGCGTCATGTCCGCGGTCATCGACGTCGGCGAATAGCCGGCAATGCCCTGCAGCGCCGACGTATAGACGATCGGGAAGTCGAGCTGGCGCTCGCTCGCGCCGAGGCGATCGAACAGGTCGAAAGTCTGGTTCACGACCCACTCCGGCCGCGCTTCCGGCCGATCGACCTTGTTCACGACGACGATCGGCGCGAGACCGTGCACGAAGGCCTTCTGCGTGACGAAACGCGTCTGCGGCATCGGGCCGTCCACCGCGTCGACCAGCAGCAGCACGCAATCCACCATGGACAGCACGCGCTCGACTTCACCGCCGAAGTCGGCGTGGCCCGGCGTATCCACGATGTTGATGCGGTATTCGCGCCACTGGATCGCGGTGTTCTTCGCGAGGATCGTGATGCCGCGTTCTTTCTCGAGCGCGTTGGAATCCATCACGCGCTCGGTCATGGGCTTGCGCGCATCGAGCGTGCCGGACTGGCGCAGCAGCTTGTCCACGAGCGTGGTCTTGCCGTGGTCGACGTGCGCGATGATCGCGATATTGCGGAGGTTTTGGATCACTGGGATGCCGGGGCGAAAAAGGCCGCGGATTGTAACCCGGAGACCGGGTCTAATCTACGTCAGGAACGCTGCCTAACTGATTGATTCAGCGGTCTTCTGCATCAATCGCACTCAACTGCTCCTCGAGCTCGGCCACATGGCGCTCCCAGAAGCGCGCTTCCCCGAACCAGGGGAAGGCCTTGGGGAACGCCGGATCGTGCCAGCGGCGGGCCAGCCAGGCCGCGTAATGCACCATCCGCAGCGCCCGCAGCGCCTCGATCAGCGTCGCCTCGATCGGGTCGATCTCGGCGAACTTCGAGTAGCCCTCGAGGATCTGCGCGAGCTGCTCGCGCATCTCGGCCGGCCGCCCCGCGAGCAGCATCCAGAGATCCTGGATCGCCGGGCCCGTCATGCAGTCATCGAGATCGACAAAATGCGGCCCGGCCGCAGTCCACAGCACGTTGTTGCGATGGCAATCGCCGTGGATGCGGATGTAGCGCAGCGTCCCGGCGTGCTCGAAGCGCGCCTCGACGAGATCCAGCAACTCCCCGGTCACCTGCTCGTAGCGATGCTCGATGTAGTCCGGGATGAGTTCACCATCGAGCAGGTACTCGACCGAGTCGCGTCCCATCGCCTGCGGCGAGAGCCGCGGGCGATGCTCGAAGCGCCGCGTCGCGCCCACGGCATGAATGCGGCCGAGGAAGCGCCCGATCCACTGGCGGTCGTCCTCGTTGCCGAGCTCGGGCCACTGCCCGCCTCGCCTCGGATAGACGGCAAATCGGAAGCCGCCGAAGACCGCGACCGCGCCTTCGCCGAGCTCGCCGCCAATCTCAAGTTCAAGCGGCGCGATGACCGGAATCTCGGCCGCCGCGAGTTCGCGCGCGAAGGCATGCTCTTCCGCGATCGCCGCATCGCTCCAGCGCCCCGGCCGGTAGAACTTCACGACGACCGGATCCGCCTCCTCGAGCCCCACCTGGAACACGCGGTTCTCGTAGCTGCCGAGCGCGAGAATGCGGCCATCGCTCGGAAAACCGGCCGCTTCGACGGCATCCGCGATCAAATCTGGTGACAGGTTCGCAAACGGGGCCTGATCGGCCGTTGGTATCATGGCGGCACGATATCGTGGAGCTTCGATGACTACCATCCTCGTCACCGGCGGCGCCGGCTACATCGGCAGCCACGTCGCGCGCCAGCTCGGCGAGCGCGGCGAAAAGCTGGTCACGCTCGACAACCTTTCGACCGGTTTTCGCGGCGCCGTGCTGCACGGCGCGTTCGTCCAGGGCGACACCGGCGATGCCGCGCTCGTCTCGCGCCTGCTCGCGGAGCACAAGGTCGATACCGTCCTGCACTTCGCCGCGCACATCCAGGTGCCCGAGTCGGTCCGCAATCCGCTCAAGTACTACCGCAACAACACGGCGAACACGCGCACGCTCCTCGAGTGCTGCGTCGCCGCCGGCGTGAAGCACTTCGTCTTCTCCTCGACCGCCGCCGTCTACGGCATCCCGGCGGGCGGCGTCGCGGACGAGAACACGCCGACGGTGCCGATCAACCCCTACGGCTGGTCGAAGCTCATGAGCGAGCAGATGCTGCGGGACGTCGCCGCGGTGACGCCGCTCGCGTACGTGGCGCTCCGCTACTTCAACGTCGCCGGCGCCGACCCGGGCGGCCGCATCGGACAGTGCACACCCGAGGCGACCCACCTCATCAAGGTCGCCGCCGAGCACGTCGTCGGCAAGCGCAAGGAAATCTCGATCTTCGGCACCGACTACGACACGCCGGACGGCACCTGCGTCCGCGACTACATCCACATCGAAGACCTCGCCGCAGCCCATCTCCAGGCGCTCGATTACCTCCGTGGCGGCGGCGGCTCGACGACGCTCAACTGCGGCTACGGGCAAGGCTTCAGCGTCCGCGAAGTCCTGCAGGAGGTCGAACGGATTTCGGGCACGCGACTGAACGTCATTGAATCGGGGCGGCGCGAAGGCGACCCGCCCCAGCTGGTCGCGGCGGCCCGGCGCATTCGCGACACCTCTGAGCTGGACGCCCCGGCATGCGGACCTGGCTGAAATCGTGGCCACGGCACTTGCCTGGGAAAAGCGCCTCCTGCGCCAACCCATGGCCTGACGGTTAACATAGGCGGCATGACCCGGATCCGCCCACAGTCATTGAGCGGGCTGCTGTCGGCGGCGCTCCTCTTGATCGTCCTGCCGTTGACGATAGCGCTCGTCTACGGCGGCCTGCAGCTGCGCGAACTCTCGCGCACCAGCGACCTGCTGGTTCGCGACAGCATCACCCTCACCCAGCACACCCAGGTCCTGTTCCAGGACATCACGGCCATGGAACGGGCCGCGAACCTGTATGCGCGTGCTGAATGACCCGCGCGTCGCCAAGGCCTTCGAGTCGAATTACACCGCGTTCAACCGGACGCTGGAGAAGCTCGCCGATTACGTGCCGGAAACGGACATCAACCAGGTCCGGGCCGCCGGCGAGGCCAGCGCCTCCTTCGTCCGGAACGGCGCAGCAGGCATGCCGCCATCGTCCGTCGTGAGCCGTTTCGAGGTCCTCGGTGTCGAGGCAAACCGGCTCGCGCAACGGGCGCGCCTCGGCATCGACGCCCGGCTCAAGGACGTCGAGAGCCAGGCGAGCGCGACGCAGCAGGGCCTGCTGTGGGCCCTCATGGGGCTCGTGCCGGCAGCGTTCGCCATCGCCGGCATCTTCTGGTTCTACGTGCTGCGCCCGCTCCGCGCCATCGACCGCGCGATCAGCGACCTCGGCCGCGGCACGTTCTCGCAGGTGATCGCGATCAGCGGGCCGGCGGATCTCTCCGCACTCGGCCGCCAGCTCGAGTGGCTGCGCACGCGCCTCCTCGACATCGCGCTCGAGCGCAACCGGTTCCTGCGGCACATGTCGCACGAGCTCAAGACGCCGCTCGCGAATATCCGCGAGGGCACGGACCTCCTGCTCGACGGCGCCGTCGGGCCGATCGACGAGAACCAGCGCGAGGTCGCCTCGATCCTGCGCGAGAACGCCTTGCGGCTGCAGCAGCTCATCGAGAACCTCCTGTCGTACAGCGCCTGGAAGTCGCGCGCGAGCAGCGTCGAACTCACGTCGTTCCGGCTGAGCTCGCTCGTCGGCACCGTGGTCGACAGCCAGCGGCTCGCGATGGCGGCGCGCAACATCACGCTCGACATGCACGTCGCCGACCTGCACCTCGTCGCCGACCGCGCGAAGCTCAAGCTCGTGCTCGAGAACCTGCTGTCGAATGCGCTCAAGTTCACGCCCCGGGGCGGCACGATTCACCTGCATGCCCATCCGGAGGGCGCCACCACCGTCATCGATTTCGCCGACACCGGTCCCGGCATCGCGCCGGATGACCGCGACAAGGTGTTCGACGCGTTCTATTCCGGCGCGACGCCGCAGGGCGGCCCGCTCAAGGGCACGGGCATCGGCCTTTCCGTGGTGCGCGAATTCGTCGAGGCCCACGGCGGCACGGTCGAGATCGTGACCGGCGAATATTCCGGCGCGCACCTGCGCATCCGCCTGCCGGCCGCGGCGCGGCGGGAGGCTGCCCATGCGGCATGAGCGGCTCGTCGCGTTCGTCGTCCTCGCGAGCCTCGTCGCGGGCTGCAAGAGCGTGGACGACTGGTCGGGCCTCAAGCGGAAGAAGGAAACGACGCCCGTCGCGCAGACCGATGACGGCCAGATCGTCGCCGAATACCTCGCGACGCTCGACCGCCTGGGCCGCGGCGGCGCGGCCGAGCAGGCCGAGATCGTCTCCGCCACGCGCGGCGCCTACCTCGCCGATCCCTCGACCCAGAAGCGGCTCCGCTACGCCTTCGTGCTGGCCGTTCCGGGCCACCCCGCCAGCGACCCGGCGGGCGCCCGGGCGCTCCTCGGTGAGGCGCTGGCAACGCCTGAGACGATGCTGCCCTCCGAACGCGCGCTGGCCGACCTCATGGTGCGCGACCTCGATGCGCGGCTCGCGCTGACGCACGAGAACGAGACGCTGCGCAGCGGCACGACGTCCCAGGACGACAACCGGATTGCCGACCTCAATCGCCGGCTGCAGGCAGAGACCGCGGAGAAGGACCGCCTGCGCCGCGAGCTCGAGCGGGCCGAGGCCAAGCTCGAGGCCATCGCGACGCTCGAGGGCGGCACGCCGGAGCCCCGGCCGTGAAGACGCCCCTGGGCCGTCGCCCGCGCATCGTCCTGGTGGACGATGACCCGGGCCTCCTGCGCCTCATCACGATCCGGCTGCGCTCCGAGGGCTTCGAGGTTGCGGCCTGCGAGAACGCCTCCCAGGCCCTCACGACCGTTCCTCGCTTCACCCCGGACGTGCTGGTGACCGACCTTCGCATGAAGGACAAGGACGGGATCATGCTCCTGAAGGAGCTGCAGGGGCGCTACCCGGCCCTGCCCGTCATCCTGCTGACGGCGCACGGCACGATCCCGGACGCCGTCACGGCGACCAAGAGCGGCGCCTTTGCCTTCCTGACGAAGCCCGTCGAGAAGGACCAGCTGCTCGAACAGATCGGGGCGGCGCTCAAGGTCTCGGGATTCGCGAGCGTTACCGAGGACTGGCGCGCCGGCATCATCACGCGCAACCCCGTCATGGAAGAACGCCTCTCGCAGGCGCTGATGGCGGCAGGCTCCGACGCCCCGCTCCTGATCACGGGCCAGCCCGGCACGGGCAAGGCCCAGCTCGCGCGCGCGATCCACCAGGCGAGCCCGCGCCGCGGCGCCCGCTTCCTGACCCTCGCCTGCGTCACGGCGACGCAGGAGTCCTTGCAGGCAGTCCTCGACGGTCGCGGCGAACCCGGCGATCCGCCGAAGCCTGCCGATGCGCCGGCCGGCACGGTCCTGCTCGACGAAGTCGGCGACCTGCCGCCGGACCTGCAGATCGCGCTCAACAGCCTGCAGGACGACGAGCCCGGCCGCATCATCTCGACGACGGCCCGAAATCTTCCGGAGCTGATCCAGCGCGGCAAGTTCCGCGAGGACCTCTACTACCGCCTGAGCGTGAGCCGCATCGACCTGCCGCCGCTCTCGCAGCGCCGCGACGACGTGCCGCTGCTCGCCGCGCACTTCATGGACGAGCTCGCCCGCAACACCGGCAAGCGCCACGTGCTCGCGCCCGAGGCGGTCGAACTCCTGATGGTCGGCGAATGGCCGGGCAACGTGCGCCAGCTCGCGACGCTGCTGCAGCACGCGGCCTCGCTCGCGACGGGTCCCGTGATCAGCGCCGAACTCGTGCAGCGTGCGCTCGGCACGGGCACCGCGCCGCAGGTCTCGACCTTCGACGAGGCCCGCGAGGAGTTCATGCGGAACTACCTGGTGCAACTCCTGCAGATCACGCGCGGCAACGTGACGCAGGCGGCCAAGCTTGCGGGCCGCAACCGCACCGATTTCTACAAGCTGCTCGCCCGGCACGGGCTGCAGTCCGAAGAATTCAAGATCCGCTAGAGAATTACCAAGGGGACGTTCACCTTGCTTCCCGCCGCGGGAGCAAGGTGAACGTCCCCTTGTATTCAGACGGGATCGGTCATCCGGCGGCCGCCGCCATCGCGCCGTTCGTTCATCTTGTGGGCGTGCGGATTGGCGAAATTATTGCGCCGGTCCTGGGCACTGCGCCGGTCCTTGTGGTGCGCGTAGCGGCACTGGCATTTCGCCTGCGTGCAGCCCTTGAGCGGCAGCATCGGCGCGGCCGAGGACAGGTAGCGACGACCTTCCAGCTCGCGAGCCGCGGCGCAGGACTTCGTGCCGGACTCGATGCTGACCGCATGGTATGGGTTCGCGACCCGGCTGTGCTCGACGTACCGGCCGGCATGGCGGACCTCGGCGCCAATCCTCCGGCGCATCAACCATTCGGAAATATTGAAGGACATGGCCACCTCCTGTGTGCCGTGCACAAGTTTAACCACAACATCTGGACATAAGGCCACCGTTTTATGACGCGTGTAAGACAGGATCGTTACGCACGAAAGCACAGGCGGATTCGGGAATGTGCTCCGAATGCATTGAATTCCTGACTTTTTCGCGGCCAGCTTCCTGAAAAATCGGTAGGCTTGCGCGCATGCATCGGGAACCCGTGGCGGTCGCCTTCTCCATCGTGCGCAATTCCGTTGCGCTCATGGCTGTAGGACTGGTGGCAAAAGGCATGGGCCTCGTGCTCGCCGTCCTGATCGCGCGCTTCCTCGGCCCGTCGGCGATGGGCCTCTTCGCGCTCCTCTTCAGCATTGCGCTCCTCGTCGAGTTCGTCGCCCCGCTCGGCCTCCAGGACGTACTGATCCGCGAAGTGGCGGCTCGCCCGCGCGAGCGCGTGCGCCTGTGGCGACAGGCGGCGACGCTCGCGGTCTCGGCAAGCCTCATTCCCTCCGCCGCCTTTCTCGTCGCGGCCTTCATGTACCGCGACCAGGAGTCAGTGCATCGCTGCCTCGTGACGCTCGCGATCGGCATGCCGTTCTCCGCGCTCGCGCTCGTCGGCCAGTCCGCGCTCCAGGGCATGGAGAAGGTGCTCTACCTCACCTGGACGACCTTCCTCACGCGCGCCGCGAGCCTCGCTGTGCTCGTGGTCATGCTGATGCAGGGCATGGGCGTCGAGTCGGCTTTCATCTCGCGCGTGCTGTTTCAGGCGGCCTCGGCCGCGCTCTTCACCTGGATGATCCTGCGCAATGCGCCGCCGCACGAGGAATCCGGCCGTCCCCACATCGATTTCGCGCGCACGCTGCCCTTCGCCGTCAACCGCATGGTCACCGAGTCCACGACGCGAGCTCCGCTGCTCCTGTTGCCGATCCTCTTTACGCTCGCGCAGATCGGCATCTTCGACGCGGCGGACCGCATCCGCCTCACGCTCGGGATCATGGTGTCGGTGGCGACCACATCGATCATGCCTTCCCTCGCGCGCAGCTTCGCGAGTGAGGCGAGCGACCGACATTCGCTGGTCTCGTTCGCCTCCAAGTACGTGTGCCTCGCCCTCTCGGGCGCGGCTGTGTTCATCAGTATTTTTGCCGACGTGATCGTCCACCTCCTCTACGGCCCGAAATTCGCGCAGTCGGCCCTGCTCCTGCAGGTGCTGGTTTGGACACAGATGCTGCTCGCGACCGATAACGTCCTGAAGCAGGCCATGATCGCGAACGGACGCGAGTACGCGGTGGTCGTGCGCGCGCTCATCGGGCTTGCCTGCCTCGCGGCCCTCGTGCTCGGGCTCGGGCATTTCTTCGGCCTCATCGGCTCCGCGGCCGGCGTGCTCGCCTCCGCCGTGATCACGTTTTCGATGGACACGGGCTTCGTCGCTCGCCACGTGATCGCATTCGACGTGCCGCGCTTCCTGCTGAGGCCGCTCGGCTGCGCCTTCCTGACCGGCGCGGTGCTGCTCCTCCTCGACGGCTCCTCGCCCCTCCTGCGCCTGGCCGCAGGCGTCGGCACGTATCTCCTTGCAGCCACGCTGACGGGCCTCGTGCCAAAGGACGAGCGCAAGTTCCTCGCCGACGCGATTCGTCACGGCTTCGGCAAGCGGCGGCAGGCCGAGCCGCCCGTCCTCGAGTAGCGCATGGCACTCCAAGGCAGCAAGCCGTCGGAATGGGCCGGAATTCCACGATGGGCGTTCCTGCCGCTCGCGATCGGCGTTTTGGCCGCCCTGTGGCTCGCCGCTGACGGTCGCCTGAGCGGCGATGAGTCGAGTTATCTTTACGCCGCGAAGTACCTGACCCTTCCCGCGATCGTAGCGGGCGATGTGCAGCCCTCAGGCGTCCCGGGATTCCTGCAGGGACGGATCCTGCACCTGCTGTTCCTGAAGGGCGTATTCGCGATTGCTGGGGACGCCGAACCGGGATTCCGGGTTCTCCAGTTCATGCACTTGCTGATCACCGTGCTGAACCTGTGGCTGATCGGGCGCATCGCGCAGGCCCTGATGCCTCAGCTCCGTACCATCGGCGCCGCGACGCTGCTGCTCGCAACGGCGCCGGTCGTCCTCTACTTCGCATTCAAGACGACGGCCGACAACGAAGCGCTGCTCGCCGCCCTCGTTGCGACCCTCGCGCTCGCGCGCACCGCCGAGGGTCGAGGCGCCGCCTGGATGGCCGCTGCGGTTCTCGGGCTCGCCGCGGCCGCGCTGACCAAGAACCAGATGATCTTCGTGCCGGCTGCATTCTGGTTCGCGGCCTGCCTCGTGCCCGTGGCTCGACTCGACAGGCGCCGGCTCGCGCTGCAGGGCGCCCTCTGCGGCCTTGCGGGTGCTGCCCTCACGATCGCATTCCTTGAAGTCACGGGTATCGGCGTCACCGCCTACATCGAGAGTTATCGCGCGCCATTTGCGAACCAGACGCCGCTGATCGCGAAGCTCATGAATCTGGGCACGGAGCTGGGCTTCCTGTGGCTGCTGCTTCCGCTCGCGCTGCTGACCCAGCGGCGGCGCGAGCTCCTCGTCTGCGCCCTGTGGTTCCTCGGCTCGATGGCGCCGTTCCTTTTCTTCTCCGGCGTCGAGCCGCGACAGGTTGCCGTCAATCTCGCGGCGGCGGGCGGCCTCATCGCGCTCGCGCTCGAGGCGCTCGGCGCGCGGCTGGAAAGTCTGAGGCTCGCCGTCGGTTTGACGCGCGCCGTCGCGGTCCTCGGCGTACTCGTGCTGCTCGCGAGCGACGCCGTGATGCTCCCGATCATGCCGCACAAGGTGGACCTGCCGCGCCTGCAGCAAGCACTCATGAGTCTCGACAAGCACTACGGCCCCGGCGGCTACCAGCTTGTCGCGGCCAACGGGTATGCGGACTTCCACATCATCCGCGTGCTCTGGCCCGATCGCGACGTGCGGACTGCCGGAACGGCGGTGATCCTGACCAACACGGCGCAAGCGACCCGCGAGGAATTGCTGCGCTCCTACCTGGACGGCCGGTACTACGACAGCGTCGCGGAGCTCAAGTCGGCGGACAGGCCGCTCGTCTACTTCGGATTCCGGAAAACGTTTGCGGCGGAGAACCTGCGCGTGATGCTCGACCGCATTTCACCGGCACTCGCCGAGCGCGTGCTCGGTCGCATCGAGCTCGTCGAGCATCTCTATGCGCCCGAGACGAAGTGGCTGTGGGACAGCCCCGAAGTCAGGCTCGTGCCGCTATTGCGGGCTGGGAATTACGAGGCGATGGAAATTCGCATTCAGCGCCCAGGCGGATGAAGGTCTCGCGCAACCGGCTCAGCAGCTCGCCGTCGCCGACGCGGTGGCCGTAGTTGAATGCGCGAAGCTCGGGGTCGGTCTTGCTGAAGTCCGGCTTGACGCCCAGAAAACCGCGACCAACCCTTTCGATGAATACCCGCGGATCGCGGCATACGTCTTCGTACTGCACCAGCATGAAGCGCTCGGGTCCAAGTCGCGCTTCCTGCTCGCGCGCCAGCGCTTCGTGATAGAGCACCTGCCGGCAAACATCCTCGATCGCGTCGTCGACGCTGCGTTCGTCGTTCGATGTGAGGCCGTACGGCACGGTCGGCCGGCCATGAATGTCCATGCGCGCCTTGTACAGCGAGAGCGCGAGTGAAGTGCGCGAACGCTGCAGGCAGATGAAGCGCGCTGTCGGCAGCGCCTCGGCCACGAGATGCGCGCAGGCATTCAGGGCGTTGTTCTTGGCGACGACAGGCTTTCCGGTCTGCCGCTCGAGCGCGCCGAAGAACGCAATCATCTCGCTCCGTTGTTTCTCCGGAAGGCGGTCAGGCACGTGGCTGCGATCGCCGCCGAGCCAGCGGTCCCAGAGATTCAATGCGTCGTTCGGCGCGGACCAGCCATCGGTGCGCCCGTAGTAGCTGCGGTAGACAACCGTCTTGTGCAGCACGTGCTTGCCGACGCGGTACATGGCAATGAGCGGCGCGCGCGGGAAGATCGAGACCAGGTTGTCCAGGTAGCCGACCGGCAGGTTGCGAATCAGGAGCTGGGCGGCGAGCGTCGTGCCCGAACGCGCGGGGCCGCAGACCAGCACGATCGGCCGTTCAGGCGGCGCCGCGCGCCGGTATCGGCGCTGCTCGAAGGGCTGGAGCATCAGGTCGAGCGGCATGCAGAAAGGCGCTGTGGCGGCGGCGCGCATGGCGAACATCGCGGCCGGGTCCTTGCTGCGCAGGAGCCTGCGTGCGAGCCCTACAGGGTCCTGAAAGCCCGCCGGCACGAACGGATGGATCGCACGCCGGAACCAGCCTGGCGAGTCGTCGTCGGTCCTGGGCGCGCGGTGCGCGAGCACCGCCGTGTTGATTCTTGTATTCAAAAGGCGCCTTGCCTGTTCGCGCGAAAAACCGCGCAATGCGGCTTCCCTTCCCTGTTCGCCCGATACTAGCCATGTGAACTGCGTCACACAATCAGCGAAACGGCTATTTGGTGCGAACGGCAGGTCGCCTTGTTCGATGCAGTCGCAGCGTGGAATTATGTCACCTGAAACGCGCGAACTTCATGTGCTCATGCAAGTAGAATTCGTAAGCTCATGACTCAGGCGATCATTCTCACGACGCAGCGCACCGGCTCGACCTTCCTGGTGACCTGTCTCGAGTCCCATCCGGAGGTTTGCTGCCTCGGCGAGCTCCTCGCCGGTAGCCGCCTGTTCCACGTGCCGGAGTTCCTCTTCAGGTTCCGGTACGGCACCAAGGCCTACCGCTTCCTGAGGTCCGGCGCCTGGTATCCGACCCGCATGATGCGCCGCTACCTCGACGAGGGCCGGCTCGGCAGCATGCAACTCGGGCTGCGCCCGGTGATGGCCTTCAAGGCCATGTACAACCAGATCCAGCCACCGTGGACGAAAAAGTTCCTGGTCGAACGTGAGGACCTGCGGATCCTGCACCTGCGTCGCAACAACCTGCTGAAGAACTACGTCTCGAGCCAGCTACTGACGGTCAAGCGCGACAATGCCTGGAAGCCGCACACGACCACGGCAGTGGCCGCCGTCAGCATGCCGATTTCGGTCACGGGCGCACTCGACTACATGCGCCGCTCGGTTGCGGAGTTCGAGGCGCACGAGCGTGCGTTCAAGGATCATCCCCGCCTCACGCTCAACTACGAAACCATGATCGACGGCCCGGGGCTTCGCGCCGATGTCGCCCGTGACGTCTGCCGCTTCCTCGGCATTTCGGAACAGCCGATGCAGTCGAAGCTCGTGAAGATGAATCCGGAGCGGCTGCAGGACATGGTCGCAAACTACGATGAGCTCGCAAGTGCCATCGGGAAGACCGAATTCGCGGCGATGCTCGATTAGCTCCCGCGCCGGTCGATGAACTGGCGCATCCACAACTCCGCGCAGATCAGTCCCCAGAGTGTATGCATGCGCTCCGTCGACATCGCGCCGCCGGCATCGCGCTCGGTGAGCGACCAGACGTAGTCGCCGTCCATGAGCTTGCGGTCCGCGAGCGAGCGTGCGAGGTCGAGCTCGCGGGCGATCCGGTCGAAGGCATCCGAGAGCGCACCATCGTGCTTGAAGCGCTGGATGGTCTTGCGGCTCTTCAGCATGGCTTCCGGCATGAGTCCCGCAACCGCCGCGCGCAGGAGCCGCTTTTGCTCGCGCAACGTGATGTGGTATCGGCCCGGGCAACCGAGAGCAAATTCCGTGACCGCGGGATCGAGGAAGGGCATTGCGATCGAGGCGCCCCGCTCCGCCAGCACGGGTTCATCGTGCAGGAAACCCGAGGATGGCGCGATATGCTCCTCGAGGTAGCGCTCCAGGCTCTTGCAGCCGCCATCCGCGCCGATGAGATGCGCATCCAGGACCTGCGGCGGCGACGGGGAGATCCCCGTGATAGGCCTGCTTGACGAGCTGACGTCCGAGCCAGGACGCCGGCATGCGTTTGTAGCGCGTGTAGGTGTAAAGCTCGCAGAGCGCACCGCGCAAGCGGCGGCGGCGCGTGATCCCGCAGCCACAGGATCCGGTGACGCGGCATTCCGCCGAAGACCGCGTCAGCGCCGTGCCCGGCGAGCACGAGGCGCTCGCCGCCTGCGGCTGCCGCCGTGATCGCGGGCTGCAGGATGGCTTCCTCGCGGCCGCTCAGGTCCTCGGTCAGCCAGACCATGCGCGGCAGTTCCGCCGGCAGGTCCTTCAGCGCATAGAAGTATTCGTGATGTTCGCAGCCGAAATGCGTCGCGACGCGGCGCGCGCCCTGGATGTCGCGATCCTCCGCGCTGTGCCCGATGGTGTACGTCGAGAGCTTGAGGTCCGGCCGCACGTGCCGCACGAGCGCGAGGAGCGCCGCCGAGTCGAAACCGCCGCTCAGCAGGAGTGCGGCGCGCTTGTGCCCGGCGAGCAGCGAGGTGAACGAAGACTCGAGCGTCGCCCGCAATGCCTTCGCCGTCTCGCCGAACGATCGCTCGGGTTTCCGGCGTGCCGGCGTCCAGAACTTTTCGAGGCGGGTCCGCCCGCCCTGAATGCGCAGCAGTGAGGCCTGCGAGAGTGACCGCACGCCTTTCAAGAGACTGCGGCCCGCCGGGCAGCTGAACAGCACGAGATAGGTCTGCAGCACGTCGCGGTCGAGCTCCGCCGGGCAGTCTGAAAGCGCGAGCAGTGCCTTGTAATCGGAGGCGAAGGCGACGCGCCCCGGCAGCTCGACGTAGTAGAAGGTCTTGAATCCCTGGCGGTCGCTCGCGAGCGAGACCGTATTCGAGGCGCGATCAAAATGTGCGAGCGCAAAATAGCCGCTCAGGTCCTTCAGCGCCGCCGTGCCGCGCTCGCCCAGCGCCTGCGTGAGGCGACCGCGCTCGTCCGCATCCGCCACGGCGGCGTCGCGCGCATCGCTTCGAGTGCGTGGATACAGCGAACCATTCGCGTCGAGGCAAAGTCCCGACGCCGGATCGAGCGTGCCCGGCTCGTGGTGGACCTCGCCGAGATAGACGCCCGGTGCGGGATTTGCCGTGCGCAGGTGACGGCCGCGATACGCAAGTCGCACCGCCATCGCCTCCAATTCAGCGAGGCTGCCGTCTCCGACGATTCCGACGATTCCGCTCACGCGCGCACCTTTGATTCAGCTCGCGGGACTAGCGCGAGAGCATTCCCTGCTCGCGGTACCAGGCCGCCGTCTCGCGCGCGCCTTCGGCAAACGTAACCCGCGGCACGAAGCCGAGCAACGCCTCCGCCTTCTTCGTCGAGAACACGAAGGACTTGCGGAAGAAATCGAGCCGGCGCCGGTGCAACGGCGGCTGGATGCCGAGCGGCTTGAACGTCCCTTCGAATACGACCGCTGCCGCGATGAATGGCCAGAGCGGCAGGCGCAGGCGCGGCACGGGCCGGCCCAGGGCCCCGGCAATGGTCGCGACCATCTCGCGCGTCGTCATCGCCTCGTTGCCCCGGCATGACGAAGGTCTGGCCGACCGCCGCAGGGTGTCGCGATGCAATCAGGAGGCCTTCGATCAGGTCGTTCACGTGCATGGCCTGGCGCCGGTTCTGGCCGTCGCCGATCATCATGAAGGCGCCCTTGTCGATTGCGCGGAAAAGCTTCAGCAGGCGGAAGTCGCCGGGACCGTAAGTCTCCGAAATTCGCACGATGCAGGTCTCGAGGGCGCCCGCCTCCTCCCGCACCACTTTCTCGGCCGCGAGCTTGGTGCGCCCGTAGATATTGTCGGGCCGCGTCGGGCTGTCCTCGTCGAGCAGGCCCTCGGCGGCCGATCCGTACACGCCGATGGTGCTGCCATAGACGAAGCGCCTGACGCCCGCCGCGCGGCTCGCGTGGAGGAGCGAGCGCGTGCCGCCGATATTGACCTCCTCGAAGTAGGAGTCCGGCACGTTCGCCTCGTGCTGCGCGGCGGCGAGATGGATCACGAGATCGCAACCGGCGACGATGCGTCGCGCGAAATCAGCGTCCTGGAGCGGACCGGTCTCGAGCGTGACGCCGGCGCGGGTCATCTCGGCGACGCGCGAACGCTCGGCATCGTTGTTGACCTGTCCCGTGACGACGACATCGAGCTGCTGCGCGCGCGCCGCGAGCGCAAGCCGCGAACCGATGAAGCCGGAGCCTCCCGTCAGGAGCAGCTTCAAAGGGCGCCTTCTGCGGCTCCATGCCGGCTCAGGATCGCCTCGGTCGCGTTGATTTCGCTGTGCAGCCGCTCCTCGCTCCAGCCGAGCAGGGACTGCATCCGGCCGGCGACGGCGCGCACGGCCGACACGCCCGGGTGACAGCCGGACCCGAGGTCCGTGCGGCGCAGGATCACGTCGTCCAGCTTCATCGCCATCTCGCTCCGCACGGCGTGCGTTACCTCAGCCATGATCGTATCGGACTCGCCGATCCGGACGGCATCGGATGCGTCACCCTTTGCCAAGCCGAGGATGGCGCCGAAGTCTGTGCCATGGTTCCGAAGCAAGCCATCGAGCGTCGTAGCGGCAATGCTTGGATCCCGGACGCGCTGCGCGCCCGCGCGCAGGGCCTCGAAATCCTCGATTGCCCCGCCGGCGAGCGGCGTTCTTGCGGTCGCGGGTGCGCCCGGCGCATTCGGCATCTGCTGAAGCAGCATATCGAGAGCGGCGGCCGCATCGCCACGCGCCGTCGTGTAACGGATGCCGATCAACGTGACGAGCCCCGAGACGCCGTGGGCCTTGCTGTGATCGATGTAGCGCGACTCTTTCCCGAAGCTGAGCTCGGAGGTCCCGACGCTGCCATCGCCGAAAGGTACGAGACCGCAATTCCTGTAAACGACATCCTCGCGCGTGAGCGCGAGCGCCGGGCAGCAGTCGTTGATCTCGCGGATCCAGCGTCGAAAGCTCTTCCTCTTCGACGACCGTCTTGTCCGGATGGTCCGGAAACAGCTTGTGCCACACGCCGATGAGCGTGAAATCCCGCCACGGGACGACGAACATGTGCCGCGCCTCGCGTCCGACCAGCGAATCGCGGTCGCGGCTCCGGCCCTGGATCGCGAGTGCATACTTCGAGCGCGGCTTGCGCCGCACGATGAAGCAGGCGTCGCGGGAGAATGCGCCGCGTTGCCATTGCCCGAAGCGCGGATTGCGTTCGAGCAGGTATTCCGCGCCCGGGCCCGCCGCGTTCAACACGAGTTTCGCTCGTATCTCAATCTCGCTGCCGTCCAGGCGGTCCCTCGCTCTCACGCCGCGCACGCGATCGCCTTCCCAGAGGAAATCCAGGGCCTCGACGTAATTGCAGGCGACCGCGCCTTTCCCGACCGCAGACTTCACGAACGCGAGCACGAGGCGCGGCGGGCTGTACATCTGGCCATCGTCGAACACGGCGCCGCCGGTCAATTCCGGGTCGTCGATGTCGGGAAAGAGCGCGAGCACCTCGCTGCGGCTCAGGAAGCGCGTGCCCGGAATGTGCCGGGTGCGATCCGCGATTCCGGCATTGCGGTCGAGCGTCAGGAAGTCGTAGAGCCGCATGCCGGTCCCCAGGAACAGCTTGCCCTTGCGGCCGTGGCCATAGGTCGGGATCACGATCGGCAATGGCGCGACGAGGTGCGGCGCGATCCTGAGCATCGCGCTTCGCTCGTGGCAGGACGAGCGCAGCCGCGGGATGTCCGCATGCTGCAGGTAGCGGATCCCGCCGTGAACCATCTTGAAGCATTCCGCGGAGGACCCGGCGCTGAAGTCATTGCGCTCGATCAGCGCCGTCTTGAGGCCGCGCAACGACGCGTCCCAGGCCGCGGCCGCGCCAAACGCGCCGCCGCCGATGATTGCGACGTCAAACTCGCCGTTTGCAAGCGCGTGCGTGTCCCGTTGCATCGCCGTCACGATTCCAGTGTAACGTAGTTGATCAGGCTCGCAGCCGCGTGATCCAATATTGAACATAGTGACGATCGCGAGTCGAAAATTCATCTACTGGCTGTTGCCGCTCGCGCTCGCCGCGATTGCGGGACTTTGGCTTGCGCACGACGGCCGTCATCATTGGGATGAGCCGAGCTACCTGTACGCGGGTCTCTACCAGACGCCTGAGCAGATCATTGAGGGGCGCATCCAGCCGTCAGGCATCCCGAATTTCACCCAGGGGCGAATCCTTCACGCCTTGTTCGTGAAAGGCGTGATGACGGCGGCGGGCGACGGGCCAAGCGGTTTCCACGCCCTCGTCGCGATCAACTTCCTGTTGATCGTCGCGAGCTTCGTTCTCGTGTTCCACATCCTGCGCGACCTGTTGCCGGACCTGCCCGAGCGGCGAGCGGCCGCCTTCCTGCTCGCGATGTCGCCCATCATTCTTTACCTTCTTTTCAAGGTACTCGCGGACAACGAGGCACTGTTCGCCGCGCTGGTTGCGACTTATGCCTTGCTGGAGCTCGCGCGCGGCGGACCGGATCACTTTGCGCTGATTGCAATTGCGGGTCTCGCAATTGCGGCACTTACCAAGAACCAGATGGTGTTCCTCCCGGCCACCTGCTGGGCAGCGCTCGTCGTGTTCCCGGTCGCCGGCATCGATCGCAGGCGGCTCGTGTTCTACGGCGTGATCTGTGGGCTTGCGGCCATCGTCCTGACTATGGCCGTGCTCCAGTTCCTCGGCATCGACCTGAAAGCCTACCTCGCGAGTTATCTCGATCTCATCGATGGCGATGTGCCGGTGATCGCCAAGCTCGTCAACATCGCGACCGAGCTTGGCGCGCTTTGGTTACTCCTGCCGTTCGCCCTGCTGACTCCGCGTCGTCAGGAGCTGCGCGCGTTCGGCCTCTGGTTCCTGCTCGCCATGGCGCCGTTCGTCTTCGTCATCAACAGCATCGAAGCACGTCACGTGGCCGTCAACCTCGTCGCCGTCGGTGGCCTGCTGGCCCTCGCAATCGAGGCGATCGAGCTGCGCTGGCGAGCCTGGCAGCGCATGTCCGATGGCGCTCGATGCGCTGTCGCTGTGGCGGCGGTCGTCGTTCTCATGGCGGGCAATGCCGTGACGCTCAAGATCATGCCGCACCGCGTGCAGCTCGACCAGATGCAGGCGATGATCCAGACCCTCGATGCACGCTATGGCGCGGGCCGCTACGCGCTTCTCACCTCGTCCGGATACACGGACTTCCAGCTCATCCGCGTGCTGTGGCCCGAGGTGGATGCGCGCGATGTCAGCACGGACACCATCGTCTTCCGCGGCCATCGGACGCGCGAAAAGGCACTCACCTGGTACATGGGCGATCGCCACCCCAATTCGATCGCGGAGCTGCGCACCCTCGATCGCCCGCTCGTCTACTTTGGCTACCGGCAGACCTTCGCCGCGGAGAACCTGCGCGCGATCATCAGCTACTTTTCGCCGTACGCTCGCGACGCGTCTGCTCGGCGAGATCACGCTGGTCGATCGCCTCCACACGGAAGCGACAGCCTGGCTCTGGAACAGCCCCGAAGTCCGCCTCGACCCGATCGGCGAATCCGGGCACTACCTCGCGTACGAGGTGAAGCTCAGCCCGGCGCCTTGACGGCGACGGCAGCGATTTTCTTGCTGACGACCGACACGCTCTTGCCGTAGAGCTTGAACATCACGCGGAAGAAGAACTCGAAGACGCCCGTCACCGCGAGCCCGACGTAGTTCAACGGGTTCTTCCAGAACACGTAGAGCTTGAGCGCGAATGGCCGGATCTGCGTGAAGCCGCCGAGTTGCAGGAGCTGGGTCAGGCTGTGCTCGGTCACGTTGTAGAAGTGGTCGATGTTGTGCGCGACGTTTTCCGAGCCGACGAACGGGTTCGCGCCGTTCATCGCGTAGACGATGATGCGTCCACCCGGATTCAGCGCACGATTGCAGAGCTGGAGGAATTCGATCGTCTCGGCGATCGTCAGGTGATTGAGCTCCTGCTCCGGCACGATGACGTCATAGCCGCCGGTACTGCGTTCCAGGAACGGGAACGCCTCCGCCGCTTCGCAGGCGAGGTTGTGACGGGTCGCGTGCGCGACCTTGGCTGGATCCGAATCAATGCCGTGGACGTTCGTGTAACCCGCCTGTGCGAGCATGTTGACGAGATAGCCGGGGCCGCAGCTGATGACGAGAATCCTGGCAGCGCGGTCTTCCGGCAGGTGCGGCATGTAGTTCGCGCGGTAGTACGCGAGGAAAGAGCTATAGCCGCGCTCGACATCGGCCGGCGCCTGCCAGTACGAATCGAAGGGTTCGAGCCGAGCGGAGAGCACGCGTTTGCCCGAAGACACCGGCGACGGCTGTGAATAAGCGCTCACGTTCATGGGGCGGTCACATTCTGTCTCATGTCCCGCAATTCTAATGCCGACTGGCTCGCGGGTCACACGCTTTCGCCCAATGGCAACATAAGCTTGCGATAAACTGCCCCTGGGTGAAGATCCTCTTCTGCAACTACGAATATCCGCCATTGGGCGGCGGCGGCGGCGTGGTCATGGCCGCCCTTGCGCGTGAGCTCGCCAAGCGACACGAAGTCACCGCGCTGACCTCGCGCGCGTGCGACCTGCCCGCCGTGTCGGACGATTCCGGCGTGCGTGTCGTCCGGGTTCCCGTGTTCTTTCGCAAGGCGCTCGACACCGCAAACTTCCCCTCCATGTTCGCCTACCTGCCGGCTGCCGCCTGGCGCGCCGCCCGCATGAAAGGCGGGAGCTCGTTCGACATCGTCAACACGCATTTCGTCGTGCCGACCGGCCCGGCCGGCCAGTGGATTGCGGATCGCTACGGCGTGCCAAACGTTCTTTCGGTTCACGGCGGCGATCTTTACGACCCCAGCAAGAAGATGTCGCCGCACCGGCACAGTTGGCTGCGCCGTCCGATCCAGCGGATGCTACGCCGCGCCGACACCGTGATCGCGCAGTCGAACAACACGCGCGACAACGTGCGGGAGATTTACAACGTCGAACGGAAAGTGGAACTGATTCCGCTCGGCATCGATCGCCCGCCTCGCATGGAGCGCGTGCCGCCGACCGCATTCGGGCTGCCGGCGGACGCGCTCACGATCGTCACGATCGGACGCCTCGTCGCGCGCAAGCAGACGACACAACTCGTCGCCGCGATCGCAGCGAGCGGTGTCCCGAATGCGCACTTGCTGGTGGTAGGCGGCGGCCCAGACGAGGAGCCGGTTCGCCGCGCGGCTGCGCAACATGGCATCGAGGACCGCGTGCATCTGCTTGGGCGGCTCGCAGAAACAGAAAAATACCGCGCCCTCGCCGCGGCTGACCTCTTTGCATCCACCAGCCAGCATGAGGGCTTCGGTCTTGTGTTCCTGGAAGCGATGGCATTTGGCTTGCCGGTCATTTGCTACGACCACGGTGGCCAGACCGATTACCTGTCGACCGGAAAAACCGGCTTCGTTTTGCGGCTCAACGACACTGATGCATTCGTAGGCGCAATTCGCGCGATTGCGGAGATGCCAGACCGAGGCCGCGCCATTGGGGGGTCAAATGCCCGCCAGGTCGAGGCTTACTTCATTGACCGGTGTGCCGAACGCTACGAAGCCGTGATGGAGTCGGCGATTGCAGGCCGACAATCTGTAAAGTGAGCCAAGCTGCGGTCCTGGGGCTGGAAACCGCAGTATAATTAACGACTTGAACACGAAGCCTGATCTGTCGGTCATCGTTCCCTTCTACAACGAGGAGGAGAACATCGAGCGCATGCACGCGGCGATCGTGAGCGCCATCGAGCCCATCGGAAAACCCTTCGAAATGGTGTTCGTCGACGACGGCAGCCGCGACCACACGCTCGAGCGTGCAATCGAGATTGCGCGTCGAGATTCGCGCGTCCGCATCGTGAAGTTCCGGCGCAACTACGGTCAGACCCCCGCAATGGCAGCCGGCATCGAACAGGCCCAGGGCCGCATCCTCATCACGATGGATGGCGACCTTCAGAACGACCCGCAGGACATCGCCAACTTCCTCGAGAAGATCGACGAGGGCAACGACATCGTGGTCGGCTGGCGCCACGACCGCCAGGACAAGCTGATTTCGCGCAAGATCCCGTCAAGGATTGCGAACTGGCTGATCGGCAAAGTGACGGGCGTGCCGATCCGTGACAACGGCTGTTCACTCAAGGCGTACCGAGCCTCGCTCATCAAGGAGATCCCGCTCTACTCCGAGATGCATCGTTTCATACCGGCCATGGCGTCGATTGCGGGGCCCCGGATTGCCGAGATCAAGGTCCGCCATCACGCGCGCCAATTCGGCAAGTCGAAATACGGCTTATCGCGCATTTACAAAGTTCTGCTGGACCTCATGGTGATCAAGACGGTCGCGTCGTTCACGTCCCGGCCCCTTGTCTGGTTCAGCATCCTGGCCACGCCGATGGCCTTGCTGGGCACGGTAGCGCTCGGCTTTTCGCTGTGGCATTGGGGCATGACCGACGAAGGAATCCCCCTTCCTGTGGCAGGTTCGGGCGTGCTGCTCTTGATGGCCGCCTTCATGCTGGTCTGCGGCGGGATATTCGGCGAACTCATCTACCGATTCGGCGACGTGCGTGACCTGGATTTTTCGCGCCTTACGGGAAAGGTCTGGAGAAGTACTGCGCACAATGGTGTCCCAGTGGAGTCTCCAGTCGATGAGTGAATTTCCTGTGCCCGTAGAGTTGTCGGTCATCATTCCGGTCGGCGAGCGTTATTCCGACCCCGTCGAGCTCTACGCGGCCTATCGCGCAAGCCTCGATGCGCTGGGTCGTCCATTCGAGATGATTTTTGTGCTCGACGGCCCGCGAGAGGCGTTCGCCGCCGGCTTGCAGCAACTCGCGGCGAAGGGCAACCGCATCACCGTCATCAGCCTGACGCGGGAATTCGGCGAAGCCACCGCACTAATGGCCGGATTTGAACACGCATCGGGCAAGATCATCTTGACGCTGCCTGCCTACCATCAGATTGAAAGCAATGAAATTGGTAAATTAGTCACGGCGCTCGATAACTGTGATCTCGCAGTTGCCCGACGCTGGCCGCGCGCTGGAGGTCCATTCGAACGCCTTCGTCGTGGCGCATTCCACGGTCTGCTCGCCATTGTCACCGGCTTGCGTTTCAGCGACCTGGGCTGCGGTGTCCGTGCCTGCAATCGACGCGTACTCGAGGAAATTCAGCTTTACGGCGACCAGCACCGCTTCCTGCCCGTGTTGGCCGATCGAAAAGGATTCCGGGTCAAGGAAATCGACGTCCGGCAGTCTCCCGAGGATAGGTTCCAGGGGTTCTATGGGCCCAGGGTCTACGCGCGCGGATTCCTGGACATGTTCACTGTTTTCTTCCTCGTGCGATTCACCAAGAAGCCATTGCGATTCTTCGGCATGATCGGCGTCAGCTTGTTCGCGATCGGCGCCTTACTCGTGGCCTGGATCGTGATCGAGCGATTGTTTTTCGGCCAGGAACTCACCCAGCGGCCTGCGTTGCTTTTGTCGACGTTGATGGTCGTTCTGGGGCTGCAACTCTTTGCCCTCGGGCTGTTGGGCGAACTCATCATTTTTACGCACGCGAAGCAGATGCGTGACTACCAGATCGATCAAGTTCTGAGCTTCGGAAAAGACGATATTCATACTTCAATTCGGAGCGGCTCATGACGCCAGACACCAGCACCTTTTCGGATTATTTGCGTGTCCTGAGAAATCGCGCCCGGCCAGCCGCTCTCGCTGCCTTCGGTGTGTTGCTCGCGATGGCTGCATTCGTATTCTTCTCGCCCGCGGTTTACGAGTCGTCCGCGAAACTGCTCATCGAACAGATGGACATGCCTGTGGAGTTGACCGGAGGCATTGGCGCGCAAGAGTATGTCGAGCAGCGTCTGCAACGCACCCGGCAGCGTGTATTGACCGATCAGAACGTAAAGGCACTGATCGAGAGTCACAAGCTGTACGAGACGACCTTCGGGGAAGGCCTGCTGGACGAGAAGCTGGCCTCGTTCAATGAGAACGTCAAGATCACTCCACAAGTGACTGGCGTCATCGACCCAAAGTCGATGCGTGCGGCGGATCTGACCTACGCTTTTGACGTGGGATTCAGGGACTCCGATCCGGAGACGTCACAAAGAGTTGCAGCTGAACTCGCGACGCTGTTCGTCTCGTCGAGCGCGGCTCAGGCGAAGGAAGAGGCCGAGCGCGAAATTGCTTTCGCCAGCGCGGAGTCCGATCGTCTGGCCTCTGAACTACGCGAGCGGGAGGCGAGGTTGGCGAAATTCCGCCAGGCGCATCCCGCTGGACTTCCGGACGATCGCGTGAGGAACCAGGAAAGAGCCATGGCATTCGAGCGGGATCTCGCGGCCGTAGATGCGGACTTGCGGGCGGCGCGAGCCCGACAGGAACTTTACACGGCTCAACTTCGCGATACCCCGCGCGACAGTCCCGTTCTGGATGAAACCGGACAGGTCGTTCTGCGCGGCCAGGATCGGCTGGCAGTTGCGCAGCAGGAATTGATGGCTGCCCGCTCGAAATACAGTGAGGATCATCCCGACGTTCGCAGGCTGAAACGCGAGATCGCCTCGTTGACCTCCGAGGTTTCGAGCAACTCGACGGCTCAGCCCACCAATCCCGCATTTATCACGCTGCAGGCGCAGGCCAACTCCGCAACTGTCGAGGTCAGAGAACTCTCTGCCCGGCGTTCAGATCTATCCCGCCAGCTTTCGAGCATGCAGGGAGCGATCTCCGTCTCGCCGCAGATCGAAGAGCAGTATTCGGACCTCGTGCGCGACTACGAGGTGATCAAGACGCAGTATGAACAAATGCGCGCACAGCAGGCGACGGCTGAACTCAAGAGAAAGGCGGCCGATTCTGCCGCCGAGACCTATGTCCTGATAAATCCGGCGAGGGTCCCGGAAGACCCGGTCGAGCCCGATCGCGTTGCATTGATGTTCCTTGGACTGGTGCTGGCCATAGCTGCAGGTCTCGCGACTGCTTTCCTGCTGAATGCTGCTGACCCGACAGTGCGTGGCAGCCTCGATGTCGTTGCATTGGCTGGTTCAGAACCGTTTGCCCACGTTCCGACAGATACAGAGTCGGATGGAAGTTCGCAGACGGCGACTGACCAATCTTGCGCTTGCCGCTGGCATGGCGACGATTGCGCTGGTGCTGCTGTTTCTTGCAGCCTGACCGGCTCGTCCGTCCATACCCGCGATATTGACAAGAGCAGGGCATTTTCATGCCATTGAAAGCGCTTGTCCGACGTGCACTTCGCGGTCACTGGCATGCCACGCGTCAAGCCCGCTATCACTTCATACATGTTCCCAAAAATGCCGGCCAGACGCGTCAGGGACGCTTTATCCCTGCAAAAGGACGTATCGCTGAGTGATCCGTTTCACTATCGTTATGTGGATATCGCGGATAAGGTTGGTCGACATCTCAAGTACTTCGCCGTTGTCCGCAACCCCTGGAGCAGAACTGCATCGAGATACCACTTTGCGCGCCAGAACGCTGCGCAATGGCCGTCTACCGACCCGAGGCGACAATTCATTGCCAACGCGTCGTTTGAAGATTTCGTCAGGCAGCAAAGGATCTTGCCGATACCAGAACATCCCGGGCAGCCCTGGATGGGGCCGCTCAGCTCCTGGTTCAACCAACTCGATTGGATTCGTGATGAGAGTGGCGCCGTTGTCTGCGATTGTCTTGCGCATGGAGAGTCTCGACGACGACCTGCCTGCATATCTGGGCCGGCCGATCGCACTCAAACGCCGGAACGTGACCCAGGCGCCTTACGACTATCGGGCGATGTATTCGGATGAACTCATT
Organism: uncultured Gammaproteobacteria bacterium; assembly: GCA_963747035.1. Lineage (GTDB taxonomy): Bacteria > Pseudomonadota > Gammaproteobacteria > Steroidobacterales > Steroidobacteraceae > SCUD01. The sequence continues at coordinate 47,675 of CAVVDL010000034.1, read as the reverse complement.
GAGATTGTTGCCAAAACCTTTCGCGACGACATCGACTACTTCGGTTTCGACTTCGAACACGCTGCCATCCGCAATACTGTCGGCACCACATGATGTCCTAATGCCGAAGCGAAGTTCCATGAACTCCTGACGCTTGCCGACATGTTTTCACCAATACAATTCATCAAGCGCATCAACTCTGCGCGTTCACGACCTGGCAGTCTCGCCGCGTCGCTTGTAAAAGGCGCAGTCGGCACCGCGGGAATCAAAACTCGCCGGTGCAATGATCGCCTTCACGACCTCGATAGTATTGGCAAAACTATTGGGTCCTTCCGGCTACGGTGTTTTTTCATACGCGATCGCGCTGATCGCGTTACTGACCATCCCGTCGGAACTTGGAGTCCCAAATCTTGGCCGTTCGGGAAATCGCAGTGGCGAACGCGCGCAAGGACTGGGGCTACATGCGCAGTTTCATCGTTTGGGCTCACCGCACTGTCGCCCTGACCAGTGGTATCATTGATCCTGGTAGGTGCGACGGTCCTGCTTTTGTTCGGGGATCGAATTCAGTCCCAGCAAGTTGACGTGCCTGTGGCTTGCGTTGTTGTTGGTTCCGCTCCTGTCCTTCGGGTCGTTGCGCGATGGCATGCTTCGCGGTCTCCGCAAGGTATTGCTTGGTCAATTGTCACAGCCGGTAATCAGGCCCCTCGTTCTTCTGATTTCGCTGCTGCTCTTCTGGCAGCTCGGAGTTGACCTCGCTTCTCCGGTTCGCGTCATGGGCCTGCACATCATGTCGGTCGCATTTGCCTTTCTTTGCGGATTATTCCTGTTCCTCCGAAACAAGCCTGACGAGCTGCGAGGGGCACGATTGCAGTTCGAATCCGCCAGATGGCTGAAAAGCAGCATACCGTTCGGCATGACGGCAGCGTTGCAGCTGATCAATGGCAGGACCGACATCCTGGCGCTTGGTTTCTTCAAGGCCGATGCCGACGTAGGTATTTACCGCGTGGCCGCTCCAAATGGCTGCGATTGTCATATTTGGCATGCAGGCCGTGAACATGATTCAAGGGCCGCACATTGCTCACCTCTTTGCCAAGGGCGACACTCAAAGAATTCAACAGATGATGACTCGCAGTGCACAGGCCATCTTGATGGTTGCAGTGCCTGTCGTAATCGTTATCGTTGTTTCGGCGAGTTCATCATCAGGAAAATCTATGGCCCTGCATTCGAGAGAGCCTACTTGCCCCTCGTAATTCTTTGCATTGGCCAGCTTGTCAATGCCTCGATGGGCTCGGTTGCTTCTCTTCTCAACATGACGGGTCACGAGCGCGATACGACAAAGAGTGTCCTTGTAGGCGCCGTGGTTAACGTCGCATTGAATCTGTCGCTCGTGCCGCTCTGGGGAATGACTGGGGCTGCCGTCGCAACTGCGACTACACTGATCGTCTGGAATCTGATCATGTGGCACAAGGCCCGTGTGAACCTTGGAATCGAAACCTCTCCAATATTCCGGCGTCGCCGATGATCCCGACGAAGAAAACGATTAGGGAGCTCACTTAGTTCCGTTAAGCGGTTCTCTGCAGAGTAAAAGTCCTGGGAAACCTTGGCACCATAAGAGCTTGCGAAAGCACGGAATAATAGACGCTGAATGGGTACGACGCCTCAGCGTCGGCAACCTTCTGACACTTCAGTGTCTCGACCTTTGGCCAAACGTACGATTGTCCGCCCACATGCGACGGAATTTAGCGAAGGTTGCGATCACGTCCGGGTCGTGGTTGACGATGAGACGCACTTAAGTCGTTGCAAAATGGCTGGGCCCAATAATGTCGCCAAGTACGCGCGCGCTGCGAACCTTTGGTCGGTCAATAGCCCCACTGCTCCGGCACTTTACCGACGAGAGACCGAATAAGCGTGAGCGCTTCGGGTGTGAACTGACCCTCGTAGGATTGATCGAGAGAAATATTGGCGCGAGAAGGGTCGAATTTTGACGGACTACCACCGATGTGGTGCAAGTCAGTGATTGCACGATAGAGCATGCGCTCCACAAATTCGATGCCTAAGAACGTGCATATTCGACAAAGCTCCTTTTGCGGATTCGCGCAGAAAGATTCGTACTTCAATTGAAAAACACGTTCGGCCGGCAAATCATGCGTCAGCGCACTTATTTGCAGCATTTTCTGTCGCCATCCCAAAGCAGCGGATCGCAAGGACTCGCCGCGCTTCATTTTCGAATGAACCACTGCCCGGTAATCGCGTACAAGGGCGATTGCAAGAGTCCTCGTAGGGTCAAAATTGTAAGTGTCGCGAAATCGATAGGGCGACTTTGAGGAATCGACACAGAATGGGCGGCCGGTCGCCATAGACACCGCGTCATAAAGTGCGACGGAGTCACGTCCCACGCGCCCTCCACCAAACACGCCTCCAATCAGTGGGCAGCGATAGAGACTCGGTACTGTTTTGACCAATCTACGCGGTACGTGTATTACTGCGGTTAGGAGCTTAGGTTCGCGCCTAGCACGATTGAGGCGTTGTCTTAACTGCAGGGAATCCAGCGGTCGGCCTAGAGACTGTTGGACGTTGCACCAGAATTGGCATTCGGTTAGCCGTTTTCCGCACGTGCACACCAAGGGGTGTTCCGGATCATAGAGACTTCGATCCTGCCCAAGGTATGCCGCCAGCCAGTGGACCTCGCCGAGCGAAACGATGGAAGGATGCCCAGCGAGACAAGTGTCAAGAAGGGTGGAACCCGAACGCACATCCGAAAGTATAAAGATTGTTGCATGTCTCATAGGATCGCATCGCCCATTCTTTCGGCGCCACACCGCTGGATCTCTTTCACCACCGGCTACTCGTCGACGCGCTAAATTACACTTGGCGCACTTGAACTCGAGCGTACACAATCACCGGCTATCGAAGCTAACCATGCCGGGGAACTTGTTGTGTAAAAAACCATGGTCTGGTCGATTTTCTTGGCGAGTTCAATCATGCTCCGGATTTGCTCTCCGGGCGCTCCGGACTCATTCGGAGACTCAAATCTGCTCATTTGTCTGATGCATCGCCAAGTGCAACATTCTCCCAAGCCGCCATTGACATGAGATCTCACGACGCAAGGGCCACAAACAAAAAGCAGCAGGAAATTGACATTACTTGATCGAGCTTTTTTGCCTCAGGGCCCCCAGCACCCGCCGTGAAAAATAGGACAAACGTCCGCGTTTACTCATTCCCGTCGCCGTGCGGAGCACTTCCTTCAATCGCCGACTATCGTCGGTGACCTCCCACCAACGCAATTTCCACTTTGATGGATTCCGATCTCCGGCGAGGTAATGCGTAGCGTACCCACAATCCGATAACAGTAGACCCGCAACACTTTCAAGTTCCTTGATCGTGGACGGCCTAAAATATAGCTCTGCACGGCGCTCATTTGGCGAAATTGACGTCGCAACCGAGCCAGTCATGTGAGGTCTATAACGAGTCGGCTTCAGTATTTCTGACTCAAATGGAACGCCGAGATATCGGCAAAGCTCATTGAGACTTTCCTCAGGTGCCTTCGTAAGCTGCTCATAATGGATCTCGACGTACCTTTGACCCAGATCTGCCGCCTGGCATCGACCCGCCTGTACTGCTCGCTTCCAGCGAAATACAGTACGAACGGGGTTAAACCGCCATCTGCGATGGAATGAAGCTGCGCAATCCCTACCATCTCGAATGACGTGAATGAACTTGGCTTTTGGAAACTCTCCGGCGAGAACGCGCACGTGATGCACGTACATTGGCGTCTTCTCGCACCAGATTTGCTTGCCCTCCGTGGCGGCAAGTGTAGTCATGATAAAATCGAAGATAGCCGCAGCGCTTCGCGGTCTCGCGCCCCAGCGCTCGATCGCCGAAGTGTCCACATCCTTCGGCCAGCCCTGTCCGCCAACCGCGGCCTGAAGATCGTGCCATAGTCTAATGAAGTTTTTGTCGTCTGCTAGATCTCCATATCGAGTCTGTCGCTCAATAAAGTACGGCAGCACCTTCGTCTCGCCGCGGAAACCGTAAATCATTGAATGCCCGGCAAGGCAATCCAGCAACATCGTCGTGCCGGAGCCGTTCATGCCGACAATGAAGACTTGACCTGATTGCATAGAACTTATTCTATGCAATCCGCGCGTAACGCGCATTGACGCTCGCTATTGTTCGAATTGTGTTCGCCGGAAGAGTCCCGGAGCGCGAACAGCCTTTATGTCTTGAGAACTGGCATGCGGCCGAGGTTCACTCGACGACTATACTTTCAGGTGGACGTGGGGCCGCGTCTGCAGCAGCAACCTGCAGCTTAACTAGCCGAACAAACATGAATGGCGTATTCCCGCTAGCAGACCGCAGCCAGAAATCGAAATCCATGCCATTCCTTGCGGCCACAAAGTCTTTGAGGAAGAAGGTTGCCGTTCGCACTACCCCAGTTGCGCTGCCCTGAACCTTTCGAGTACCCGTTGTGCCGTCAGGCCTTGAATAATCAAGTGTCCATTGCGCGGTGTCCGAGTCGAAGAATGTGACCTTAATAGCCACTTCATTCGGACCCCCATTAAGAAATCTGTCATCCACGGCGATGCCAATGGCATTGCCACTTCGCGCCAAGTCGACATACCACTTGCTCGATTCGAGCTGGTCATTGCCACTTGCATTGAAGCTGTGATCCTGGCGTAACGTAGACTTCGTTGACACACCGTTGATGTCTCGCTGATAGAGCCACCGCTCGAGATTTTTCACCTCTTTGTCCCCGCCCGAGCGAGTCCATGTACTCATCAGCGTCACCCACGCATCCGGCGCGGTGCTTGCGTTCTTTCCGAGTTCGAGCGACATCCAATTGAGGAGTGGCGGGTTAACGACACTATCTTTTTCGGTCCAGACAATGCTCCGCCTCATCTGCAGGGTTCGCAATGTTGACATTCGATAGTTCTGCTGTAACCGCTCCGGTGACGTGAATATTTTGGTTGTGTACTCCTCATTCTCGTCCATCCATGCTCTACCTTGGGCGATTGGCGGAAAACTTTCATCAACGATCAGATAGCCATTTTCGTAAATCTGGCCAGTCTTATTCGCTTCTCCGGGAGTGTATTGGCCTCGCATCCAGTTTTCGATGATCCCACCGCGCATGCCCGTTCCGCCTTTCGTCACTGCGGAATTGAACAGGTTTGATTCTTCTGTCAGCCAAGCCAACTTCTTCGAGTACGTTCCGTAGGCGGCCGTCCAGGCTGCAATCACCTCTTGCATGGTGGCCTCGACGGCCGCAGCATTGTTTTGAGTCGCACAGCACTCTTCGCCACGACTGCTTGAGACTCCATGGATAATCTGCGCAACGAGTTTTGGGTTGCCGGGGATGCCGGCGTTCCCGATCGCTTTAATCAGCCGAAGCAACTTGGCCTTAACGGTCGGGTCGTAAATCTGCATGTTTGTGATCCTGTAGCCGTTCCTGAGCCCCTCAGTCACCTTAGGCACGGACGGATACAGCCATGCTGGCGCAGTGATTTCGGTCGACAGAGCGGGGTTGCCGTTAGCGTCCACTATCGAAACGACCATGCCTCGAATGTTGAGCATGACGCCATCGTAGTTGGGATCATTCATTGCGGCGAAAATTGAACTGAAATCGTACTTCCCGTCGGCCGGCTCCAAGTCTTTCCACTTGGCATTTACTTGATTGAGATGATTCCCGGGGAAACCCGCCGGGACCTTGGAGTTGAGATTGAAAATTCCACTGCCTGCAGTCGGTTTGATACCCGACGGCAGACTCCAATCCCATCCAGTGACAACGTCGTCGGAGCCTCGCCATCCGCCCGTATATGTGCGGTCGGTGTCCCCTGCTGACGCAGATAACGCGACTGCGCAGGACGCCAGAAAAGTCATGCAGATCAGGCACCATCGCGCACTTTTCATCTCTCGCATCCTCCACGGAAGCCTTTGACCTTAACGCACGAAGTTGCGTTCCCTCGGCCGCACAGGCGGCCATGGACACAGTGACCTTATGAGGGTTTCGCCCGTTCGAGACAATTCGCGTTCCGCAACGACTCCGGGCAGCCTATATCTTCTGGTGACCTTCGCCAAAAGACCCGAGTCGGCACTGTGATCTGAGTCTCAACCTTTGGGAATCGTAGACTGTCTCCGGATGACTACAGTCACCAAGAGCGGCCTCCCATGCAGACTCGAACTAGGCTGAAGGCAACGGTTCTTCGCCCATAACAGGACCTAAAATTAGTTCGTGGAAGCCGTGCAACTGGCAACCGGCCCAGGAAGAGGCCTAATGATTGACCTAGCGAAGTGGCCGCGACCCAGTGAACTAAGGAAATTCAGGTCTAGGCGGTAGCGCGACTCCGCAGGATGATTTCGTAGGTGGCCACGGTTGCGTCGGCAACCTTCGCCGCGTGATAGCGTTCAAAGGCGGCTAGCCCGAGCTGCCTCGCCGAGTCGCTTGCCCAACGACGGCTCCGTTCCAAGCCGTCGGAGCAGCGTCGCCAATTCGTCGACTGAGCCTGCCGTGTACAAGAGACCCGTCACGTCGTGCTCAATCTGGTAGGGAACGCCACAGATCTTCGTTGCAATCACTGCGAGTCCTGCGGCCATGGCCTGCTGGATGACCATGGGCGCCGTTTCCTGGTATGACGGCAACACCAGGGCCTCTGCACGCGAAAACTCTTCGAGCATCGTGGGCTCATCCAGCAACCCGCGGAACTCGACATGTTCGACCAGTTCCCAGTTGCGGCTACTTCCTGTCGAACGAGACGCTCGTAGTCCGGATCCGTCGCGGCGCCGGCAAACACGAGATGCGCTCGCTCCTCGCGGACTCTCGCAAAGGCGCGCACCAGATCCACGACCCCTTTGCGTCGTGATAAGGCGTCCCGCAAAAAGCAGGCGCCCCTTCTCAGGGACTCGTCGAATGCCGAAATACCGCGGCGCAATCGCATTCGGAATTTCGTGAATACGACCGCCGATCTGTTTGCCGTAGTGCTCGGCTGACATATGGGCTGATCGAGATCAGGTCCGTCGCGCGCCGCACTGTCGGTTGCTCCAGGAGCATGCCTGTCAGGAACGATCGTGCACGCGCCAGGACATCAGCGCCGTATTTGGTCTCCTCGCCGAGAATTCCGTGGACAGTCACTACGGAGGGAAAACCACTGTTGACCGCGATGTAGCCCGGCAGATCGATTCCCTGAGCGTGGACGATGTCCGGCCGGTAGCGTTGCAGCAGGTCGTCGAAATGCTTTCTCTGCTGCCGGTACAATGTCGTGAGGCCGAGTCGCCCGAGTGGCAGATCGACGATTGGCCAGTCGAATTTTCTGACGCCCTTCGAGGCCGTACTGGTATCCGCAATACGAACCCCAATGAGTTCGATACCGGATCGACTCGCCAATTCCTGCGACAGATATGTGAGGGCCGAGGCTGCACCCCCATCGATCTTGTCCGGCGAGCCCGGGTAAGGGCCGATCATCATGATGCGCAGCAGGATTTCTCCTCTTGCAATCGCGCCGCACTATTTGCAGGCCACGTGCGGATGCGCGGGGTTATGTTTCGTGCCAATTCCGCCGGGACAGGCAGGCTATACTTGGCGCCGCACGTATGTCCAGTAGCGATCCATGACCGCAGTCTTCGCCCCCCCGGATCGCGTACCTTGTCAATCAGTATCCCAAGGTCAGCCACAGCTTCGTGCGACGTGAAATCCAGGCGATTGAGGACCAGGGCTTCGACGTCCTGCGCGTGGCCGTACGTGGCTGGGATGGGAGCCTCGTAGACCCGGAAGATCTCCGCGAGCGAGCGCGCACGCGCTTTGTCCTGAAGAACGGCGCGTGGCCGCTGCTCGTGGCGACGATCAGGACCGCGATCCTCAGCCCGCGAAAGTTCGCCCGCGCACTTGCATTGGCGTTTCGCATGAGCCGCAAATCGGATCGACCGCTGGCGATCCACCTGATTTACTTGGCTGAGGCATGCACCGTGCTCGCCTGGTTGCAGGAAGCGCAGGTCCAGCACGTGCACGCTCATTTCGGCACGAACCCCGCGGAACTTGCCATGCTGATCCGCGCCTTGGGCGGCCCGACCTTACAGTTTCACGGCGCATGGTCCCGAGGAATTCGACAAGCCGCTTGCGCTGCACCTGGCCGAGAAAATACGCAGCGCTGCCTTTGTCGTTGGAGTAAGCAGCTTTGGCGCCAGCCAGCTCCGGCGCTGGGTGGACCTTGGGCAATGGCCCAAGATCCGCGTCGTTCACTGCGGCCTCGACGAGGCCTTCTACGAAGGCGCCCCCACGACTTCGCCAACCGGCAATCGACTGGTCTGCGTGGGCCGGCTCTGCGAGCAAAAAGGTCAGCTATTGCTGGTCATGGCCGCCGCCGAATTGGCACGACGGAAACGCGGACTTTCAATTGGTACTGGTCGGCGACGGCGAGATGCGTCGCGAGATCGAAGCTCTCATTGAGCGTTGCGGACTTCGGAACAGTGTCCGGATCACGGGTTGGCTCAGCAGCGAACGCGTGCGCGAAGAGATTCTCGCGAGCCGCGCCATGGTGCTTCCGAGTTTTGCCGAGGGCCTTCCGGTCGTCATCATGGAGGCCATGGCGCTGCGGCGACCGGTGCTCAGCACATACATCGCCGGGATTCCGGAACTGGTGCGTCCAGGCGAGACCGGGTGGCTGGTTCCGGCTGGCGACGTGGGAGCAGTTGGCCGACGCAATGGACGCGGTCCTCAGCACGCCTGATCAGGACCTGGCCGCCATGGGAGCACGGGGGCGCGAGCGCGTCATGCTTACACCACTCGGCGCGCAATGAAGCCCGGAAACTTGCCGCACATTTCCGCGAAGCCATGAGCTCGAGCTGACTCCGTGCTGGTAACCGCATTTTCCACCATCCTCTATGCGTTCATTGGGCTACTTGCGATTCCCGTCGTCGTGCTCTCGGTGCAGGTGTTCTGCGCAATGGCACCCGGCGCCCGGCGCCGGACTCCATGGCCGACCATTCGACCCGCAGTGGCTATACTCGTACCTGCCCACGACGAGGCGGCCGGCATTCATGCAACATGCAGAGCGCTCACGGGCGCACCTCGCATCCGGTGATCGCCTCCTGGTGGTTGCCGATAACTGTTCTGATGACACGGCGACCTCGCGCGGAGTGCAGGCGCGGAAGTCATCGAGCGGCACGATCAACTAAGAATTGGAAAAGGCTATGCCTTGGACTTTGGCGTGAAGCACCTGACGAATGTGCCTCCCGAAGTCCTCATCATTGTCGACGCAGATTGTTCGCTGACCAAGGACGCCGTGGATCGCCTCGCGCGGACATGTGCGGCCGTGCAGCGCCCCATTCAGGCGACCTATTCCATGCGGAATCATCCTGGCGCTCCTCTCACGATGCGCGTCGCCGAATTTGCGGGCATCGTCAAGAACTTGGTCCGCCCGCTCGGGTATCTCAGGCTCGGACTGCCTTGCATGCTGATGGGGACCGGAATGGCATTCCCTTGGCCAGTCGTCGCCCGCACCGACCTCGCAACTGGTCACATCGTCGAGGACATGAAGCTGGGTGTCGACCTCGCCAGCAAAGGACTCGCGCCCTTGTACTGCCCCGAGGCCGAAGTCGTGTCGTACTTCCCTGATTCATCGCAGGGATTCAAGACTCAACGCACACGCTGGGAGCATGGGCACCTTGGGCTTATTTTGGCCGAAGCTCCCAACCTCTTCGCCAAGGCCATCTGCGGGTCGCAATGGTCCGCTACTCGCCATGGCATTCGACCTGATTGTCCCACCGCTTGCTCTGCTGTTCTTGCTGGTCGCGGCGATGTGTACAGTCTCTCTACTTCTGGCGATTCTTTTCGGGAAACCGGACCGCTGTGGGCCGGCAGCGTCCGTCCTTGCTGCTGCTTGGCGTCGTCGTCGCCATCGCTCGGACGACGGTTCGCGCGCTCCGTTATTTCCGCATGGGAACTGGCTTTCGCTCCGGTATATGCGCTGCTGAAAATCCCGCGTCTATCTTCGCTTCGTCTACGGCAAACAGGTGGAGTGGGTGCGCTCCGCAAGGAAAGGCGAATGACTCCGGCCAATGATCGCCTGTGCGCCTTGGTCGGTCCGGGACGTTCTGGCACCACCTGGGCCGGATCCTTGCTAGACAGTTGCCCGGAAGTCATCTACCGATTTGAACCCTTTCATCGCATGGCACCCATCAACAGCGACTTTCGCGGATGGATGCACAGGCTGAAACAACAGGAGGTTCGTCAGCAGGATCTCCAACAGTTATACCCACTCCTTTCCAAAGCTCACCCGCTCACCAACAAGGAGCCGTTTTTTCCAAAGCGTTACCGCCAGTTCACGCTGGGTCGCAGGCAATTGTGGCCGGTAGCCCGGGTATTTCCGGTGGCGGCGCGAGCATATGGCGCGTTGTACTCACCGCCCTGCGGTGCGCCCATCATCTTTAAAGAGGTGACATTCATTCGGCCGCTGCAAAACCTTCTTGAGAAAACTGACGTACCGATCATCTATCTGGTTCGTCATCCGTGCGCAACAGTACTGTCAGAGGTTTATGGCCAGGAAAAAGGCAAGATGCCGTCCGGGCGACAGCAGAGGCTGAAGGAAATCCTTTGTGAGCACTCGCCGGATCTCGCGGATCGCTTCGCAGATGTCTGCGCTAGGATCGGACATGCTGCAGAGAACTGCTCTGCTCTGGCGTTGCGAGGTGGAAACTTGCCTTCGCCTGATCCAAGGGTCGAGGAGCGGCATGATCATGACGTACGAGCAACTTGCCGATGACGCGTATACGCACATTAAGACCATGTTTGCCCATTTCGGGTTGGCGTATTCTGACCAGACACAAACGGTACATAGACACGCTTTACGGACTGAGGAACGCTAACCTGAATGATCCGCAACACACCGGATGGGGTGACAGGTATTACTCCATTTACCGGAATCCGCATGAACAAAAGGACGCTTGGAAAACGCGCATTTCCGCGGACGACCGGCGCAAAATCGAGGCGGTCGTCCAAGATAGTGCTGCGGTGTCGCATTGCGCGGCGTTGGGTAGTTGGTCATAGTGACGAGCACTTTCGTCGGCGTTCAAAGGGCGCCGGTACGATCAAGCGGAGCGAAAGTAGTGAGAAATTTCGCATTGTTCTTCGAAGAGAAGGAAGGCTCAACCGCCGTCGTGCAATCATCTCGACGAACTTGACCAAGTGTCTGTCGTTCGCCATGAAACTGAAACCGGTCTCGGTGGCTGGGAACCCTTCGAGTGGTTCAACTGCGGGTCGCTGGGACCCGAAAGGTTTCGCAATTGCCTGAACCTGATCTACGGCGAACGCCCACTCGATCTCGTGCGCCTGAACGAGTATCTATATGCACACAGCGCGGGCACCTCTGAGGCCATTCGATGCTTCGATATCGGTTGGTTTCAAGATGAGAATTACGCCGCCGTGGGACATACCAAATATGTCTGCGGCGTCGCCCTATCGGCGGTCGAAACCAATCCATGTCCTGACAAAGGCGTCAGGCGTCTGAGTCGAGACAACTTCAAGAGAGCTCATGACGCGGACGCTTGCGGAACTTGGACGTCGTTGTGTTCATCATGGTGCGCCAGGATCTCTTTCGATGGGCAATATCGAAGTATCACGGCGACGGCACCGGAAAGCCTGGTCACCTTCAGTTCCGCCTGGCCAGAGGTGAAGTCGATTCCGAAGGCATCCCGAAGATAAACATCGATCCGAAGCGATTCGGACGAATCGTCGACAAGTGCGTCGAGATCCACAAAGTGAAGCGTTGGTGGGCGGACGCGATGCAGGACGCCGGTGTCAGCGTGCACGCCGCTTCGCTACGAGGATTTCCTGGGCGATCGGCATTGCTTTCTTCGCCGCCCTGCTCGGCAAGCTGGATATCGCGATCGATAACCACGAACTGGACAGAGCGGCTTGCACGCCAGATTCGGCTGAAAAGAGTTCATGGTTCGGACATATCCGAATATGTCGCGAATCACCGCGAGATTACAGACCTCTATGGAGATCGCATCATACGGTGGTGAGCGGGTCCGTCATGATCGTTCCTGGTCATAGTCCCTTGGCTTTGCGCTCGTGAGCGACTCGCAGTACGCGCGCGAATCCTTCCTCGATGCTTATTGCCGGCTGCCAATCGAGGGTCTTCTTCATGTGGCTGATGTCTGCGTACCGGGAATGCACGCCGACGGGCTTGTCCTCGAGCGGCTTGACTTCGGCTTGATAGCCTTCGAGCTGCACGAACAATTGTCGCGACTTCCCGGAAATTGATCAGTTTTCCGGAGCCGATATTGACGGCGCCTCCGTCATTGACCTTGGCCAGAATCCGGAGCATCGCCTCGATGCAGTCCTCGATGTGCACGAAATCGCGGCCTTGAAGTCCGCTGCCCCAGACAGTAGATCGGACTCTCGCGCTTGGCCGCGCGCAGCGCGATGCTCGGCACGGGATAGCTCAGGTCCTGCTCCTCGCCATAGCCTGAAAAAGGCCGCACGCAGGCCGTGTGCAGTCCGTAATGCTGGTGTGCGATGCGCGCCAGGTATTCGCCCGTGAGCTTTGGACCAGCCGTAGGTCATGTCCGGCTGGCCCAGCCTGCCGCCGAACTGAATGTCAGATTCCTTGAGGGCCACGGCACCGTCTCTGCCCTGGAGATCGACGGGATAGGCAGCCGACGACGAAGCGTAAAGCAGCCGCTCTGGCTTCTTTTTGACAGCCCAATTGAAGCATAGCGCATCCAGTGCCAGGTCAATCGCAACCGCCAGTGGATTGCCATCGATGACAAGGCGACCACCGACGATGGCCGCAAGGTGAAAGACGTCCCCGAACGCGGGTTCCTTGAGCGATCCCAATTCCGCACGGCCCGAGAAAAAGTCACGCGCATCGCCGTGAATGAAAATGACGCGGCCGCCGTCGTATTCGATCGACGCCCGGCGTCAATTCGCGCCGCTTGCGTTCCCGGGCAACCATTCGTCGCAATGTCTGCCGATGGAGCAGTCATCGACGATCCAGAGGGAATAGCCCTCCTTGAGGAGGCGACGCGTCAGGTTTCGGCCGACGAAGCCGCAGCCACCGGTAACAAGAGCAGGTTTCGATTTGTTGAACATCATGCCTCGCCGTGTCGCGCCGCACGAGCGGCGATTGTCTTACGATAGAAATCTTCCAATTTGTCGGCAACCGCGTTCTGCGAATACGTCGAAAGTGCGATTTCGCGCGCCCGGTCACCCATCGCTTTTGCCCGAATCGGATCCGCGAGCAACTCGTCAATTCGAGCAGCGAACTCTACGGCGTCCGGTCGAACCAGCAAACCGATATTGTGATCGCGTAACAGGCCGGCGACATCTCCTACGTCGCAGGCGACGGTTGGCCGGCCCACGGCGACGTACTCGTTGACCTTTGACGGCCAGCGGCCGCGATTCGTGATCGTATCGGATAGTGGCAGAGCCAGCACGTCGCAAGCCGAGAGATAGTCGAGCATTTTCTCGAAAGGCAGGCGACCGGTAATGATGACTCGATCCTTGACTGCGTCCGGCACGCGGCACCCGGGGTCCCCGACCATGAGAAGGCGAACGTTGGCGCGCTTTGAGGCGGCGCAAAGTCTCGAAAAGCAGATCCGCATCGCGCTGATAGATGTTGCCGAGGTAGCCAATCAGGTGTCCGTCGGCTTCCAGGCCACACTTCACTCGCGCCGCGTCAATCGGCGTGTCGCGTACTGCGGCGGGATCGGCGCCTGGCGGCAGGTACAAGAATCTCCTTGCCATCGATTCCGAGTGCTTCAGCCCGACGCCCAAGCGCATGGGAAATCACGACGGTACCGTCGGCATACGGGCGTGGTTTTTCCTCGAAACAGCTGTTCCAGCGGACCAATCAGGGTTCTGATCAGCCAGCCATCGCGTTCCGTCGTCGCCCCGCCGCGGCCCCACCAGTCGGTCCAGTCAGCAACCCACACGGCGCCACTGGCCTTGCGTCCAAGAATTGCCGGCAGCGACACGGCCGGTCGCGTATCCACAGTGTGAATGACGTCGAAAGGACGCCGTCGAATCCACAACGTTCGCCTGAGCGTGTTCCAGGGGTCCCAGCCCGTGCGGCCAACGCCCCAAAGCAGATCCGGAGACTCCACCAGTTTCACGCCATCCAGCTCGCGCTCGACAAGTCGCAGATCGAGCGCTCGGATGAATCGACATCAGCGTAACGTCATGACCCCTGCGCGCCAGCGGAGCGCCGAGATTGAGGCCGCGATAGTAGGCGCCGCCTTTGCGGGTCTGGTTGTGAACGACGAACAATATCTTTAAGTGCTCAGACATTTCATCGACTACTTGGCGCCACACCGCTCTGGAATTGGTAAATGTCGATTGTCGGGCCGGGCGCGTATGCTGGTATCGTGCCTTGAATTGCTTGAGGAGTTTCACTCGCGTATCGGAGCGCAACCTGCTCAAGAGCCTGGCACTTCCACTTTCCGCTTTTCTGGATCCCATAAAGAACTCGGGCCTCACGACAAAATATTCAATGCCGCGGCCGGTATAGTCGTCCAACGGGGCAATCGATGCGACTCGTACAAGTTCCAGATCATATCCGCCCCCCTGATGCACGGCGCGCTTGAGTTCCAGAAACTTGGCCTGCCGTGGCTCCTTAACTTTCCAGTACGCGATACGTCGCTCGAGCGATTCACGCGAATCATCAAGTGGCACTGTGAGCCTCGATGCCGCGATCTTGCCACCCTCAATTAGCACCTTGCTGCCAGCGGGCACATGGGCGTCGAACCATTCCTTGGCCAACGTTCTCGTATCGGTTTGCGTCAGTGAGTACGCGCTCATGACCGCGTGTGTCAATGGCCATGCAATCAAGCACAATGCTGCTCGCCCATACCGCAACGCGCCAGCGCGGGATGAAGAAGGCCAGGTCTGACAGTGCCGCGACCTGCGAGAACCGCGAGTACGACAATGATTGGCAGGGCGTAGCGGGGATAGAAAAGAACATCGGACGAAGTACTTGCAATCGCAAGATAGTTGATCAACGCATAGGACAGAAGCATCACGTCGGCGGGTCTGCGCTTCCACAAGGAATAGCCGACAGAGAACGTGGCCAGCGCAAAAAGCGGCCACCCCATCGAATCCTGCAGGACATTTAGGTAGAAGAGATAGAGATTTGGACGGTTAAATGAGTCGAGAGGACCGCCGTCAATGACATCATCGTCAAGGAGTTCATCGTTGGGCGGTCGAATAGAAAGACAAATAATCAAAGTGAAGCAGGATTCCTGGATTCGAGACTGCCAACACCAAGACGAAAATCGACAACGGCGAGCCAGAAGTCCCGCGATGTGAGCCAACGCATCCGCTCCCCCGGAGTCTCCGCAACACGGTAGGTGTGCGCAATCAGGAGCGGCAGGAGCACGAGAATCCCTGGCAGCTTGGTCGTGGTCGCAAGCGCGGCGCAAAGCCCGGCCAGAACATAGTCCCGCCTTCGCCCTTGCGCGACGATTCGTAGTCCGAAATAGAGCGCCAGTGATGCGAACAACATCATCGGCACGTCGACGCCTACTCTGTGCGAAAGATCAATGTGCAGCGACGTTGACGGCAAGAAAAAGCGCCGCAAAGTAGACCCGCCTTCGTCTGATATGCCTGCCGCGCCACAATAGTACGCTGCGGCAACGGTTGCACATCCAACACAGTGCTGCCGTTGTTCGACCCATGAGGTAGAACACGGTCGGATCACGAACAAACTGTTCTGCGAATTCCCGCGTAGTCGAGACGACCCCGACACCTTCAGCGCGCCGTAATAGATGCCGTATTCGAAAAACAACAGAAAGTAAAATCCGCCCTTGCCCGTCCGCGAGAGATTGAACTCTCCAGCCCCCAATTCCAGAGCCCGCATAACCTCATGGTATTCGTCAGTCCAGTAGATGAATGGCAATCCGTAGCAGATGCCCCACAGTCGGATTAACAGTGCGAGGCCGATCAACAGCCAGAGTGCTCTTGTCGACCCAGGTTCCAATGAATTCACAGCATTCCTACCCATGTCGACTTCTCCTACGACCTCTCTAGCCTAGAACTTTGACTAGCAGGGCCCGTAATTTCACTGACGTCGACACTTCTGTCAGTCTGCGACTGTATGGTTGCGCTGGTGTTGTGAAGTCTCTGCTCGGCGCGATCGCTCATGCCAACCAGCAAGCCCATCAATGCAAAGATGAACTGCGCATAGTCGATTGTGTGTCGGCCGATTGAACTCGAGCGTGATCTGAGCAATCAGAAAGGCAGGTATCAAGAAGAGCCCAAGCCGCACAAATGCGGATTGATACCCCACCATCGAATCCCGTCGGGACGTGCTAAACAAGATGAACCACGTGCGCACGAAAAACCCCGACGACGGCAAGAAGTCCGAAGATACCTACCGTACGAAGCAGATACAGATACAGGCTATGAGGGTAACGGTCGAACGCCGTATCCAACTCACCACCCTCCTGAAACTGCGTCTGGAGCTGTCCGGTTTTCTCCGCATCTTCGGCGGTCAGGAAGAATGGCCCTTGACCAAACCACGGATCCCGCTTGATCTTCTCGATTGCAATGGGCCAGTTCTCCAGCGCGCGTCTCGGGGATGCCCCCCTCGGTTTCCGTCACTGTTTCCATCCGGCTGAACATCTTGTTGAAGTCGGTAAAAGTCACCGCGATTGTCGCTGCAATCGCAAGTGCGATTACGCCTCCAATTAGCAAAGTCAGGATTCTCTTCAGGCCAAGTTCCTTTCGGTAGGCCAGAACCAGAAGCGGCGACATGCCAACAAGAACCAGGAATCCGGCCCGGTTACCGGTCACCACCAGACCCAATAGATTGAAGCCCGTAAGTATCCACACAAGCGAGCGCCGCCGGCCTGCGGAAAACATGATTTCGAAGGCGCATACCAGCGTCATGAGCGAGAAATAGCCAGCTGTACTGCCAGCATTGTCGAAAGGTCCGACCAACCGCGGATCGCTTGGATCTCGATTCATGTTGAACTTGAGGTCCTCGATCCCAAAAGGAATGAAGCGCTCGCCTGGGCCGACCGACAACTGCAGCGCACAATAGATGATCGCCAGGACATTGATCACCATCAGCACGTCCACAATTGTGCGTTCACTCTCAATGAGCAGCGCGAAGTTGTACGCGAGCACGAATACTACGAGGCAGGAGAAAAACTGGAACATGAAAAGCACGTGATACGTCAGCAATGAACGATCTGCCAGTGCACAGCTCGCGCAGTACGCCAACACGATCAGGCCCATGGCCGGCACCATTCGAACTCTGAGACCTCCGCCAATCAGCAAAGCCGCCGCAAGTACGTATGCGATCAGTACGCTCGAGGACGCATATTGGGTCTCAATTGTTTGAAACGGCACCATGATCAAGAGTGTGCCGATAGAAACCGTGCGCTTCGCCCCAGTTGCCAGCAAAAACATGATGAGGAGAAGAATCACACCGAAGGCGAGCTTCATGACTGCCGAGGAGGTCATCGCACAAGCTCCGCGGGACGTGCGTCGACCGCTGCATCGAGTGCTTCATGCGGTTCTGAATCATCCATTGAGTAAAGATCAAAATGCGCCTGGTCGAGAATTCCCTGCACTTCACTCATCTGTTCGCGAGTGAGGACACGCTGCCATCTGGGGCGTCCATCTGTGCTTCCAGTCAACATCGGACCCTTGCGGAGCGGTTTGCTGCGACGGTCGAGTCAGCATCGACACATCGGGCATGCAGCGCAGGTCGAGGGCTCTCAACAGCTTCTTCCACTCGTAGTCCAGCAAGGACTTCAGTCGCTCGTAGAAGACGACGGTCACGCCGTTCGACGGCGCCGTCTCCAATGCCCATTGATTCTCAATGAGCCATTTGGCGGCGAGACCCTCGATGGGCGTCAGTTTTTGCTCCAGCAAGGGCCGGTAACGCTCACCGGTCAATTCACTGAATCTCGAATCGTTTCTGAACCGGTCCAAAGCGAATTTGGAACTCCAGACATTGCGCAGCTCGGACTCAGTTACGGCACCCGGATGCCTTACGATCAGCACGATCCGGAATTTGTATCGACGCGAGAGCCAGCCAAGCATCAAATTTGACCAGATGCACTTGACTAGCGGCTCGCGCCGGGTCGACAACATCGCAAGTCCAGGCGCGTCCTTCAGGAATTTTCCCCACCGATGCGCAAGGCTCGCGACGCTCGTGTATGTTCGGAGTTCAGCCAGGGACGGGACGAGAAAGTGAGGCTGGCACCGGTACTGCGTCCAAAAGCGTTCGGCCTTTCCGGCGCAGACTTCCTCGAGAAACCCTTGAAGGTCCGGATGCGACTCATCGGTCGCCATTGCTCGATATGCGTACCGTTCGCCTATTTTTGACACGCGGGGATGAAGAGGCTCAAAGACTGGCCGCATCTTGTTCGCGGTCGCGAGAGCGTCGAGGACCCAGGTCGTGCCACTGCGGCCCGACCCCGCGATCAGCCTCGTACCAGTCAGTGATCCTTCTCCCGCCATGACGCGACTTGCCATCAGCACGCCCGTCAATTGTTGAGCGGGTTACACGGAATAATGCGAATACTCAATCGTGTGGCTGTCGCTGGAGCGGTTGAGAACGACGCCGGCGATTGTGAATTCGCCCAGCGTGTGGAGTGCTTGCGTCAGGTTCTTTCGCTCCGTCTTTCCCTCTGATACCACGACCAGGAATGCATCCACTCGAGGTCCCACCAAGAGGGCCTCGTCTGTCACATTGATGGGCGGTAGATCCACGAGTACGCATGCATTTGGCGAACGGAGACGAATGTGAGCGAGAAGTTCTCCGAACCGCGGCCCCGCAAGGAGCTCGGATGCGTTGTCCGCTGGAACAAGGGCCCCCGCTACGTTGAGATTCGGTATTGACGTCTGAACGAGAACGTCTTCGGGCTTTGCCGCGCCCTGAAAATAATCGGGCAAGGGCCGGATGTCTCGTATCCCGAGGAATCGGCACACACTCGGATTACGCATATCCAGGTCCAGCACATAAACCTGCTTCTGCTTTTCCCGGGCAATACTGACCGCCAGATTTAGCAATGTCAGCGATTTCCCGTCATTTTGGCTCGGGCTCGCAATGGCCAGCGAAAACCAGTCATTCTGCTTCAGGCGATTCTGCAGCCTGCTACGCAGTAACCGGTAGGCCGCGTCGGTGGCTGGATACTCCCTCAACTGGCTTTCCTGAACAAGAATCTTGTTCTGTTCGCACGCAACCGTCGAAACATCAACGTACTTGAGAGGCTCAAGACGTACGGCTGGCGCAACGATCTGCCGTGCCGATCCTCTGCCCGCCTCTGCATGTCTCAGCGAGTCGCTGGACTGCTGCGATAAACCTGCAGACGCCTCCTGCTGCTGGCGCGCCTGCCCAAGTATCTTCGCGCGCTTAATTGCATCCTCGATCGTCATTTTTTTGCTTCCAGTCTTTGCTTACGGCACAAGGACAACGTCGCCGCTCTCAAGCGTGACGTTCTGCTGGAGGGACTTTCCCTCAACAACCTGGTCGTACCGAAACTCCATCGTCTTCTGAGAGGTTCCCGTTCCGCGTATCACGCTGATCTTGTCGAGCTTTGCGAAAGGCGTCCCGCCGCCGGCAAGACTCAGCGCCTGGATAACAGTCAGCTGTGGATTCATGACATACATGCCCGGCTTGTTAACCTGACCAATCACGTAGACGCGATTTCCGGCTACATCCTCAACCATGACGGCGACGACCGCCTCGGGAATGTATTTCTTGAGCTGGTTTTCAATATCGATGCGGATTTGGTCCGCGCTGCGACCTGCCGCCTGGACCTCACCAGCCAACGGAAAGGAAAACCGGCCGTCAGGGCGAATGATGACTTTGCGCTGCAGCTCGAGCTCCTTCCACACGGATACAGTGATGCTGTCGCCGGCATGGAGTTTGTAATCGGCATCAGCCGTTTGCGCCAATGACGTCATCGAAAGCCCCAAGGCCAATATGGCAGCCGAGCACTGCATGCACTAGTTTGATCATCATTTTGCTCTCACGGCTGATCCAACATCTGCGACTTTGCCGCCACGGCTCAACGCTCGATAGCCGAAGTTCAAGTAGAACTTGTTGTTGCTGGCATCGCTGATCGCCTGCTGCCTGTCTTCCCAGATATATGCATATCCGCAACCGACATACCACGTCGGGGAAATGAACCACTGGATCGAGAGGTCACGCGCGAGCGTAGTCGCGATCCTGCCCAGTACTGATTGTCGAAGTACCCAACGCATTGCGTGAGTCATAGCGCGCAGCTGCCC
Source organism: uncultured Gammaproteobacteria bacterium (assembly GCA_963747035.1). Lineage (GTDB taxonomy): Bacteria > Pseudomonadota > Gammaproteobacteria > Steroidobacterales > Steroidobacteraceae > SCUD01. The sequence goes on along the minus strand of CAVVDL010000034.1, from coordinate 27,457 downwards.
TGAATGAGAGACGTTCACTCAGCGCGCGGTCATATTGAGCGCGCACGTGATCAAGCGTCGCCTTGCCACTGTCTCCGGTCGGAATAAACGATCTCCCGATCGTGAAGCGCCATTCACTTATTTCGAGCCTACGATAAGCCGTCAGCTCTCCGCCGATGCCAGTCGTCGTTTCCTTGTTGAGCACTGGCACGAATTCAGTAATGTCGTTGCTCTCGTAGAACAGTGTCGCCTCGATTCCGTCAGTCGTGTTCCATCGATGTGCAACTCCAACGCTGCCGCCAATTGCATCAGTCTTTTCACTATCATCCTGCGGCTCATATCGCGATGAATAGACACCTGCGGATAAATCGGTCGCAGGATTGAGCGCCCAGGACAGATAGCCATTCACGACGGAATAATCGTAGTCGGTCTTTGTCTCGGTTCCGGCAATCGCGTCATATCGTGCGATCTGATATTGAGCGCCGATTCCAATCGAGGTTCGTTCTGTCATTCGATGCTCGAATTTGGGCAGCAAGGACGCCCAGGTGCGAGTCTCGCCGATAACGATCTGACCGGAATCGCCATTGGCACCACCTCCCGGATCGCCGCCGCTCGGAGTCTCGCTGTCGTAGAGATCCTGGTGCGATGCGTTCGCGTCGAAAAGGAAGCGGTTCCGCTCGGACTTGTAATCAGAGTGCATGTCGAAAAACCACTCGACCTTCTCCAAGTCCTTCCTGTCTGGAAATTCCTGGACCTTCACGCGCGGAAGCAATTCTGTCCCGCCACGCGGAGTCGCGAAATTGAAGAGTGCCGCCATGTCCGCAACGTAACCGTAAACGTTTGATTCCGGGCTGCCGCCTGGCACGAGGTTGAAATTGTCGTTCTGCTCGATGCGCAGATCGGCCCGCGGCTCCGTGCTGATATCGGCGCCATAGCTCGCGACTGCGCAACGATCGCGCACGCCACGATCACCAATACGGCAGTGAATCGCTTGTTCACGGTATTTCCCTCACCGACCACCTATCTTACCGAACCGATTGCGACCACGAGATGACTCTATCACAGGGTGTGAAATGCCCCGATTTTCACCGCGATTAAGTGCCGAACGTCCGCATTATGTTGGGCGAATCGCGCCAAGCACGCCTTTCCGGACGTACGTGCAGTCAATAGGCCTTGCGGTCGCTCAATAGCTGAACAATTGTCTTGAAAAGAATTCGAAGATCGAGCGAAGGCTTCCATAGGCGGAGATACTCGAGGTCGTACTCAATCCTTGCTTTCATGTCTTCCAGGCGAGTGGTTTCTCCTCGACAACCATTGACCTGGGCAAGTCCGGTTATGCCGGGCAGCACCTTGTGACGAACCATATAGCCCTTGATCAATCGACGATATTCTTCATTGTGCGCCACGGCGTGTGGTCTTGGTCCTACAAGGCTCATGCTTCCTGCAATCACATTGAAGAGCTGCGGCAACTCGTCAATGGAGTAGCGACGGAGAAATCGGCCGACTGACGTCACACGGCGGTCATTTCGCGTGGCTTGCTGTATCTGCATGCCATCTTCCGTGACATTCATCGTGCGGAACTTGAAGACGTCGATAATCTGGCCGTCGAGTCCATAGCGGCGCTGCCTGAAGATCACGGGTCCGCGGGAGTCCAGCTTGATGAAGAGTGCGATGATCAGGAGGAACGGCGACAGCAATGCGAGGCCAAGCGCGCTGAATCCAAGGTCCATCATCCGCTTCACGAGGCCTGACATGCCCTGGAACGGTGTCTCGCACATTGCAATGACGGGCACACCCGAGATGTCCGCCGTGCGGGACTGAATCAGGTCCATCACGAAGATGTCCGGCACGAAATAGATCGACGACGTCGTGTCCCGCAGCTCGTCGAGAAGATCCACGACGCGCTGGACCTGCCGCATTGGCAGCGCGATAAAGATGACGTCTATCTTGCGCGTGTTGACGTACGTCGCCAGGTCAGAAAGGCCACCTAGCAGCTGTTGATTCGCCGGCAGCTTCAGCCGGTCCGCACTGCGGTCATCAAAGTACCCTTCGATACGGAGACCGAGTGTCGGGTCCGCATAGACGCGCTCGGAAAGGACAACGCTCACCTCATTGAATCCCGCCACCACTGCGAGGCGAACATTGCCAGACGCCATCATGAAGCGCCGGAGCATCTCATTCAGGACGATGTTTACGACGATCAGCGGGATCGGGGTCAGCACAGCCCATGTCAGCAGCACGCGGCGTGAGAAGAGCGTCGACATCTTGGTCGCGTACAAGATTGCAAACAGGAGGCCGAGCAATACCAGCCAGCGCAGTACGAGGCTGAAGGCAATCGACCCCCATCGCGGGAGCACGGTCAGCGTACCAACGTCCGGGCGCTTCAGGACCGTTGGTGAAAGCAAGGCGATCAGGATTGACAGCAGGCGAAACTCGTTGTCGAAGCGAGCGTCGTATAACATCGCGAGGCCATAGAGCATCCCGATCGCGACAGCGGCCGGCACAATGAGCTGGACCAGCAGGAGCTGGCCCACGAGCACGCTTCGCTTATAGATGATCGGTTCGTTCATCGTTCACCGAGCATGCATTTTCTCCGTTCGCGCGACGAGAATGCGTGAAACCCGTCCCGAGACGCTTATGTCAAGCCCGTCGCACGGGCGACGGTGGCGCCTTATACGGTCCTGAAGACGAAGAGGAAGGGTGTTTTGGCCGGTTGCCGGCCCCAAAGCCCTGTACGGCCCGTCCATTGGACCCACGCGCATGGTGGCGCGGGTCCGTTCGGGCCGTCAATCGGACGTTGGGCTCAGCCGATGGTCTTTGAAGCGGAACCCGAGCGGGCGCTTTCGACGCCTTCTGCATTCACCGAAGTCATGACGAAATGCCAGATTGCGGGAGTTAGATTCTCGACAACGTAGCGGGTGAGGCCCGGATTGTTGAGCACAATCGTATTGTTGAGATTGTTCGGATTGGTGCCGTAGTAGATACGATAGCCCGCGAGGTTTGTCAGCGAGCTGCCGTCCGCATTTTCAGTCGGGGGCATCCAGGAAAGGGTCGCCTGCCCGGCTGCAATCTGGTTGACCGAGATGTCGAAGGCAGCGAGCTTCGACGTGTCCTTGCCGTCCGTGACCGAGATGGCGATGTTCGTGAAATTGCCGACATCCGCGGCTGCGGGCGTGCCCCAGAGCCGGCCTGTCGCACGATCGAATTTCGCCCAGACGGGCTTGCGTGAAATCGCGAAGGTGAGCGCGTCGCTGGTCCGCGTCGCTCGCGCTCGGGATGAATTCGTAGAATTTGCCCTCGAGGATGCTCGGGGGCGGCGCGCCTGTGATCGTCGGCGCCTGGTTCAAAGTCGTATTGCCGTCGCCGTTTCTATGACTGCTGCCATCCAGATCGAAGCACGCGCTGAGAAGCAGTGCGAAACCGACGACTCCAACCCACCGCAATTTTGAATCCATGCGCGTCCCTCTTGCTCGCACGAGGGCGCGAAACATCGGGCCGGCAGGAAACGATCAGCCACCGCTGAACGGTCATTGACGACAACCGCGCGGCGACGCGTGTGGATGCGTGGCGGCGCTGTCTTGCCGGCAACCCCGCTGGCATGGACTCCGAAGAGTCTGTAGCCCGGAAGCTTTGCGTCCCCACCTTTCGATGGGTTTGCCCTTGGTGCAGGGCCGAGTCTAGTCACGTAGTACCCGACAGACTGAGAAGCCGGTCACACGAGGGGTAATGGCGCGAAATTATCGAAATCTCAGCGAGCTACGCGTCTGCTGTCCTCGATTATTGTGATGTCGGTTGTCGCCCATTGGCGACGCGATGCTAGGATAGCTCCCGAACAGACGTCGTCTGTCGAAACGGCACACCCGCTGCGAGGCGGGGTCGCAAAGCCACGGGTCTCCCCGCAATGGGAAGACTGCCGGGTTACCGAACAGGATCACTGTCCCGTAACTGGCATGGAGCTTGCGACCGTGTTTCAGCCCAGGAATTTTCTGCGATGACGAATCGACGCGGCCACGAAATCGTGGGCCGCGCTCCGGCGCATTGCGCCGTCATCGTGGTCGGGTCGAAGGGGGGGGAAGCGTCGATAGAAAAAGATGGAAATGCTCCGCTGGGGAATGGGGGGCGGCTACGGCCGCCCCTTTTTTATGGCAATGCCTGCGCCTAAGAAATACCCCGCCATCACCATCGCAACACCGGCCAAATGCTGCGGCGCGGTGAGTGCTCTCGAGGGTGTGAGGATCCTTGCGACCCACGCCCCACCCCTGCCCGTGCCCAATTGCACGATGCCCGCGGAGTGCCGCTGTCGCTTCAAGAAATACGTGGACCGGCGCGATGACGAACAGGGTCGGCGTTTCGATTACAGTGCGGAACGCGGCGCCTGGTATGCGGGCGGTCAACGTAGAAAGTCGCCACGCGGCCGCCGCGACAAGGACTGAGGCGCTAATTCGACGTGATGGTCTTGAGCGGCGTTGCGTCGCTCAGATTGCCGGCCCCGTCGCGCGCGCGCACCGCGTAGGTGTACTTGACACCCTTGCTTGCCGTTGTATCCACCCACGGAGAGGCTGCGATCTGGGCGTATAGCGCGCCAAGCGTGCCGTTCGTCGAACGATAGATGTTGTAACCCACCACGCCGACATTGTCGGTTGACGCATTGAAGCTGAGTCGCGGCTTGTTGTTGGAGAGAGTGACGGCAAAATTGCCGGGCTTGGTCGGCTTTTCATTCGGCGTGACGCTCTTTAGCACCGATGCACCGCTCAGGTTGCCGGCCGCATCGTAGGCCTCGATCGCGTAGGTGTAAGTCGTACCCTCCTGAATCGTCGTATCCGTCCAGCTCGTCGTCGGTGCCAGCGCGATCTCCGGACCAAGGCCGCCGCTCGTCGAGCGGAGGATCGAATAGCCGGCGACGCCGACGGCATCTGTGGAAGCGCTCCATGTCAGCTTTGGAAGGCCGCCGGTCAGGCTGATGGAAACATTCGCCGGAGTCGACGGAGCCAGCGTGTCGGAGCTGCCGCCGGCCAAGTTGATGCGAACAATCTTGCCGACGGAAGGCACGCCGCTGTCATTGATTACAAATAGGAGGTAGTAACCCGGCGGAACGTCCGTCGCCTTGTCGTGCATGTGGACATTTAGCGTGTTGCTACTGCGGGTGAAGGAGAGCTCGACAAACCGCTGCTGCAGATTCGTACTGTGCGTCGCGGCACCGGTATGAAGCAATGTGACACGACTGATGCCACCCGATCCGACGCCAAGGGAAAAATTGCTTCCAGGCGTGAGAGTGCTCGGCCAGGACTTGATGGTCGGCCTCGTCGCGAATCCGCCGGAAGCGTTGTACAAGTATGGTGGGTAATAGATTTCAGACCGGAAATTGTTTACCGGAGAATCTTCGGACGCACCGCCGCCGCCGACCAGCACTGAGGCATCCGGCAGGAGTAACGCGAAAGAATGGTAGAGGCGAGGCAACAAGCCAGCCGTCCCGAGCCTCCACTTGCCGGTATCCGGGTTCCAGATCTCCGCCTTGTTCGTGACGTCAGTCAGTGTATTCGCCACGCCGCTGCCGCCAGTCACCAGGACTTCGCCATTTGGCAAGATTGTCGAGCTTGCCCACGTGCGTTTCGCGGACAACTTGCCCGTCGACGTCACCACAGGATGCGCACCGTTGATATCGATGATGAGAGCATTCGTGCTATTGCCAACGACCTGGAGAATCTTGCCTGGTCGGTACATCGCCGCGGTCGAGACCCGTGCCGAATTCGTGCGGCTCAAGATGCCTTCGGTAGTCATCGACCCGCTGCCCTCGGGCGACACGAAGTACATTTTTCCGTTTGACGTCGTACCCGAAAATGCGTCCATCGGGTGCGAGGAAATTGCGCGGATACCAGAAATGGTAATCCGTGGTCGGAACACCGGTCAGCGCCCGGAAATGCCCGTTTCGGTCCCGCACTTCGGCATAATCCACACCGCCCTTACCGCCCTGGATGTAAAACTCACCGTTCATGAGCGGCGTGACTGTCGCGTACCAGCGCGGCAGCTTCATGTCATCGCCGCGCGACAGCCCGCTGTCGGATAGTCGGTAAATCGTGGAACGATTGTTGCCCGTGCTCTCGACCTTCGTACCGTTCCAGTTATCCCCGCCCGCGATCAGGATGTTGCCGCTGTCCGGCATGATGACCGCATAGCTGCAGAAGATGTCGGTGAGCGTCATGTTCTGCAATGTGACGTGCCCACCCGAGAGCCCCTCGGCCGGATCCCAGACGTCATAGTAAAAATATCCTGTCGCTTGTCCGCTTTCCTTTGACCCATAGGTCAGGACGCGACCATCAGGCGTGAGAATCGCGTGAAGAGCAACGAGTGGCCAGTTGTCGCTGCCTGGCGAAAGCCAGGCGCCCGTCACATTGTTTGCAGCGTTCGCGACCGATGTCAGCGCGCAGATCGCCAACACTTCTATCAAGACAGAACCAACTCTAGCTTTCATGGCCCCCAATACTCCGAGTTGTTTCGGCCATCGCTTCAACCGGCGCGTCGAAGAATGTCGCCCGCAGCCGCCCCTTTGCGTCCACCAGGTAAATCTGGGACGTATGCTCGACGAGGTAATTGCCGAAATTGTCAGAAGGCAATCCCTTGAAGAATACCGCCTTGAATTCCGCCGCGATTTTCCGAACGGCCAGGGGATCACCGGTCAGGCCAATGAACTTGTCGGAGAATTTGCCGACGTACTCTTTCATGACTGCCGGCGTATCGCGATCGCCATCTACGCTTACAAGTACGACTTCAGGAACCGAGGTGCCTTCTTTCTGGAGAGTCTCCGTAAGCAGCTTGAGCTTGAACATCGCAGCAGGGCAAACGTTCGGGCAATGCGTGAACCCGAAGAACACCAGTGTGTCCTTACCGCGCAAGCTGCTGAACTTGAACGGGTGGCCGTCCTGGTCCGTCAGCGCGAATTCGTCGAGGACTTCCGGCGCGGCAACCATCTGCACACGGTCGCTCTGTCCAACGTCAGCGCCGCTGGCCAGAAAGATCCAAAAAGGCGAGAAGACGATCGCAATGAGCAGCGAGCGCGTCACTGTGCCGTAATCGACTTGAGAGCAGTCTCCGTGCTCTGGTAGCCCGCGGCATCCCGCGCGCGAACGGCATACGTGTATGTCACTCCTGCGTTCGCGGACGAATCTGTCCAAGGCGATCCGGCGATCTGTGCAAACAGCGGCCCAAATGTCCCGTCGGTCGAGCGATAGACGTCGTAACCGACGACTCCAACATTGTCCGTCGCTGCATTGAAGCTAAGTTGTGGATCACCGCTTGACAGCACGACCTTGAAATTGCCCGGTTTGGTCGGCTTCTGATACGCGATGACACTCTTGAGCGACGTTGCCGCACTCAGGTTGCCCGCTGCGTCATAGGCCTTAACGCCGTACCAGTACTTTGTGCCTTCAACCACACTGGTGTCCGTAAAAGTCGTTCCAGCAACTAGTGCAACTTCAGTACCAAGCGTATTGCTCGTCGAACGGTAAATGGAATATCCAGAAACTCCGTTGGCATCGGTTGAAGCGTCCCAAACGAGTTTCGGGTTTCCGTTAATCTTAGTGATCGAAAGATTCTGAGGCGTCGTCGGAGGAGTTGTATCTTGCCCACCGCTTCCGCCCGCAATGTTGATCCGGACGATCTTGCCGATCGATGGGACGCCACTCCCGTTAATCACGAATAAGAGGTAATAGCCCGGCGGCACGTCTGTCGCGCGCGTCGGCATGTTCACCGATAAAATGTTGTTGTTCTTCGTGAAGGAGAGTTCGACGAACCGCTGCTGCAAGTTGATGCTGTGCGTCGCCGACCCTGCCTGGATAAGCGTCACGCGCTGGATCGTATTAGTGCTCGCCTCCATCGAAAACGACTGGCCAGCGGCAACGACGTCCGGCGCCGTCACAATCGACGGGCGCGCTGCGAATCCGCCGGAAGCACTGTACAGATAGGGAGGGTAGTAAATTTCGGAATGCAAATTATTCAGGGGCGCTTCTGCTGACGCGCCGCCTCCGCCAACCAGCACGGATGCATCTGGAAGCAGGAGAGCGAAAGAATGGTAAAGGCGTGGGCGTGAGCCCGAAGCTCCGACCGTCCAATTGCCAGTCTGGGGATCCCAGATTTCGGCGTAGTTGGTTACACCGACCAGTTGATCGTCTGCTGCGCTGCCGCCTGTCACCAATACTTTCCCATCCGGCAATACCGTGGAACTTGCCCAAACCCGCTTGGCCGCCAATTTTTGCGTCGTCGTCACGACAGGCTGAGCGCCATTGATGTCAATTACGAGCGCAATCCTGTTTTTTCCGACAACTTGCAGGATTTTTCCAGGTCGGTACATGACCGCCGTAGAGACTTGGCTTGAGTTGGTTAATCCCAATTGACCCGCGGAGACCATTGACCCCGCTCCGTCAGGGCTCACGAAATACATCAATCCCGCTGCGTCGAACCCAAACACGCGGCCGTCGGGTGCGAGGAAATTCCGCGGATACCACCAATCAAGGCTGCTGGTGGAAAAACCTGTCAGGGTGTGAAAGTTTCCATCAACATCGCGCAATTCCGCCACGTCTTCGCCGTCCTTGCCTCCTTGGACGTACATCTCGCCGTTCATGAGGGGGGTGACGGTCGCGTACCAGCGCGGTCGTTGCATATCCTCAGCGCGGATCAGCGTGGCGTTTGATGTCTGGAAAATGTTGGAGTTGTTGTTTCCCCGTTTTTGAATAGCGTTTCCATCCCAAAGGTCGCCGCCCGCGATCAGGATGTCGCCAGTCGTCGGCAGCAGCACGGCATAGCTGCAGAACGTGTCGGTGCTCGTGAGATTCGGCAATGTGATGTGGCCGCCGGACAACCCCGCCGCCGGGTCCCAGACGTCGTAACTGAATAGGCCCGTTGCCTGGCCACTCGAATTCGAGCCGTAAGTCAGCACGCGGCCGTCAGGAGTGAGTGCCGCGTGCAGTGCAACGAACGGCCAGTTGTCAGCAGCCGGAGATAGCCAGGCACCGCTAACACTATTTGCGATCGCCGACTGGGCCCAAATGGCGAAGCGATGCGGCGCAGACAAAACCCAAGAACGCGCGAGACCGCACGCGGACGCCCAAGTCATTCGCGCTTCGACAATTCATGTGACTTTCCAAGGCCACACGGCCCGTGTGGCCCCCACCGAGTTTCTGCTGCACCCCTACTCCACCTCACGCCGGCCGAATCTACCGCCCGACTCGCGCGCACGAGACCAAAAGACCCACTACTCCACAAGCAACATAACACCGCCTGGTTTTGCAAAATTTGAACTGGTTCACAGTTCAGCGCAATTCCAACGATTCCGCAGTCATCGAACGATCGACTTTTCAGCTATTGGACGCGGATCGACGGTGCTTGGTTCTTGTAATGGCAGCAGAACGCTATCGCCCCATTATCCTAATTTGACGATACCTGCCAACTCATGTGAGTCCCAGAGAGTTCAACCACTTAAATCGCAGTTGCTTAATGACATAACGTTGCCGATCGGACGTCGAAACCACGCCGGTTTTTGCAATTTGGCTTTCGGTAAAGCGAACAATACTCATTGTCACGGCCAACTCCGCGACCGCGCGGAGTCCCCTGCACCACATTTGTCGCGCGAAAAGCCATTGGGTCGCCGGCGGCAACTGAACTGCGGCCAGCTCGCAACGCAGGTATTGGGAACCATTTGCAGAGCAATTCAAGGGCGACACTGTCAGTCATATCATTAGCTTACGTTCTTGCTAACGATCCCCGACCGGCGACTTTCGTTGCCCTTCGAATCGACCGATGTGATCGCAAAAAACCACTTCGCAGATGAAAGGCTCTCGACAACGTAGCGGGACAAGCCCCGGTTATTTAGGACGATTGTGCGGTCCAGCGTATTCGAGCTGCGACCATAATAGATGCGATAGCCCGCCAGATCATTGAGTACCGAGCCGTCCTCGTTCTCCGTTGGAGGCATCCAGGACAGTGTGACCGACCGACTTCCCTGCTGACCAACTGCGATGTCGAATGCCGACAACGCAGTCGTCGTTCGCCCATCGGAGACTGTGATTGCAATCTTCGAATAAACGCCGATGTCTCCCGTCGCTGGCGTGCCATACAGGCGGCCCGTCTTGGAGTTGAATGTCGTCCAACTCGGCTTACGACCAATCGTGAATGAAAGTGTATGACCGTCCGCGTCGCTGGCTTTCGGTATGAATTCATAGAACTCACCGGCAACTACCGAACGTATCGGCGATCCTGAGATCGCCGGCGGGTGATTCGCCGTCGTGCGGGCCGCCCCGACCTGTCCCGAAACGTCACGACTCGCGCACGCGCCTGAAAAACTCACCAGACAAAGCAGTACCGTCAGCAATTCCCTCTGCATCTCGCCCCCCTCGGGCTTCCTTGCACAAGGGGCGCACCCTACGGGTCATGTCGGAATTGTCTGAGGCGTGTATGTCGTTGATCAAAGACGTCGCGACACAGCGACGTTTCGCGCTTGCATCAACTCCACGATGCAAACGTTTGTTGTGCTTTTGTTTTGTCGCGCATTGAGCGCGAGCGAATGCAAATTCGACATTTGTGAATTCCCAACGTCTGGGTGACAACTTCGGCTCTCCGGTCTAGGTTCGAAACAACCTTGGAATGGATTCCCGATAACCAAGTCGGAGCAAGTCCAGCTGACTAGTTGGCGGTTCAAGGTGTTGCAGCGGGCGGCCGACAGCCAGTGTGCGCCGCGCACCTGCCGGCATTTCGGCCTTTCGCGCAGGACTCTCTACGAGCGGTGAAGTCGGTTTGCCGAACATGGCGCAGCCGGCTTGGGCCGACTGCCCGCGAACCAGAAACACCGTCCGCATAAACTGCGCTGGCGACGGTGTGAGAAGCCCCAGTAAGGTGATCGGCTGCAAGTGGACGCTAAGGTCCTCGAGAGCATCCCGGGCACCCGACGGCGTTTCTGCCAGTTCACGGCCATTGAACATTGCACTCGCATTCGGGCGCTCAAGGTCTACGACCGCTGCAACCAGACAGCTGCCATCCTGCTCATCGATGAGGTGCGGCGGCGGCTCCCGTTCCGGATCCTGGTCATCCAGACCGACAACGGCGCCGAGTTCCAGTCCCACTTCCACTGGCACCTGGAGGACCTGGATATCCAGCACGCGTACATCCGGCCGCGCACGCCGCACCTGAACGGCAAGGTCGAGCGATCACATCGTGTCGACAACCAGGAGTTCTACCAGCTGCTGGACCGGGACGGCGTCACCGACGACATCCACCTGTTCAACACCAAGCTGCGCGAGTGGGAGGACTACTACAATTACCACCGCCCGCATGGAGCGCTCGCCGGGCAAACCCCGTACGAGCGGCTCCTGGCAAAGACGAGGGCCGGAGCGTCACCGGCATGATGGGAAGCTACACAGCCACTCTTCGATTCCGAGCTAGGACGTCGGCTTTGCCGCCATTTGGCAACTGCCGAAAACTGCCGTCGGATCTTGCGTCGAATCGTCAAAAATCATGCGGTACCGGTATTCAGTCGTGTAGCGATTGATGTAGATCTTGGCGGATGCCGCTGCCCCCCTCCAGCTTCCGGAAATCTCGTGCTCTGTAACGGTGCCGATCAACTCCTTCCCATGAAGCTTGCTGCTGATGGTCGCGTTGCCATCGGCTGAATACCTGACTGTTATCAAGTCCTTGAGTCGAGGAGAACTCAGCTTGGCAGAGCCATCGGAAGAGTCATAGACCGTACACATGAGCCGAAGGCTTGCTGGATCCGCAAGCAAAGGAGACGCGGCCAAGAGGCCAATTGCGAGAAACAAGGATCGCATGGTGACCGTCTTATTTACGCTCCTTTCGCTTCCCCGACAAGGCGAGACCGAATCGCCCAACGCAGCTAGGACGCGCCTCATTCGCGTAGCCGCTCGATCGCCTCGTGGCATTGACCACGTAACAGGCCGATTTTGAATTCATGGCAACGTGGAACGCTGTAGGACAAAGTTGACTAAACCGCGTCTGATTGACGCCCCATTGTGACGGGCGTACCGTCAGGCGCGAATAACGTAGAGCGTTGCGACGGGGACGTCGATATACGCCGGGTTCCCTGAAAGCAAGGCTGCAATTGCATGATCGGATGTCGATGGCCACCGTGGCAAAGATAGCGCTGCGGTGTAAATATGTCTTCACGATTCTCTGTTCGATTACCGGTGTCTGAAATTTCATGGGGTACCGTTGCGTTGGCTACCATCGCCGACGGACCTGTGATCCATTGAAAGTGCGGCGTAGACGCTTGAGTGATGCAATCGCGCTCAGGCATGCGCTGAGTGCGGCCTGCTTGTTCCTGCTGGGTATCCAGAATGCGGTGTCAGCGGGATCCGCACATTTCGAGGATGCGAGCCCGCTCTTGGGGCCCCTGGTCGCCGATTTCACTTACGGCGCGACCTGGGCCGATATCGACAAGGATGGTTGGCCCGATCTCTATCTCACAAACCACAATCAACGCCCGCCGAACGTGTTGCTGAATGGAAGTGGCGGACAGTTCAGCGATGTTTCAGCCTTGTCAGGCATGAATTTCGAGACCGATTATCACGTCTGCAAGTGGGGGGACTACGATCGAGACGGCGATTGGGACGTCTATTGCACCACAGGCGCGGTTCAAGGACATGGATTAATAGCCGCACGGTTCTATCGGAATCGCGGTAACGGGATATTCGATCAAATTGCCCAGAGTTCAAACACGGCATTTCCGGACGGACGAGGCCGCACGGTTTCATGGCTCGACTTTGAAGGAGACGGTGACCTCGACATCTATGTGGGGACGCTAGTTGAATTGGCATCCCAACCATCCGCCAAATTATTCCGCAATGATGGGGCGACATTTACCGACGTAACAGCGAGCTCCGGTCTGGGATTCGTTGGCACTATACAGTCGTCCCTTGTTCTTGATCTCGACCAGGACAGCGACGACGACCTGCTTGTAAGCTTCCTTAGTCTGAGTGGCCAGACGGTTCCCTGTTCCGCTTGCCTCTTGTTTTTGCGGAACGACGGTTCAGGAACTTTCTCCGTCCTAAAAGCCGGATCTTTCGGCTTGAATGGCAGCAAGGCCTGGGCCTTGGCGCTGGGCGATTTCGACAATGACGGCGACCTGGATGTGTTTCAGGGCAACGGCTGGTCCGCCGCATTGCATCGCAACAACAATCAATCGTTCAGCAGCTTGTCACTCGCTTCTGTCGGCTTAGCGGGGGTCTTGGCGTCGCGAATCGAAGACGCGCAATGGGCGGACTTCGACAATGATGGTTACCTCGACCTGTTCGTCGTGCACAACGATGCGGATGACCTGACGAACCCACCCGACGAGTTGTATCTAAATAATGGTAACGGGACGTTCAGGAACGCAACCTCGGAGTTCAATGCCGCGGGCTCAACGATTGGAAATGGGGACGCCGTTGCAGTCGCGGATTTTGACCAAAACGGGTTTCTCGACGTGCTCGTTGCAAATGGAGAAGGCACTGCACACGGCGGATACCAACTCCTGAGGAATACTGGCAACGCCAACCATTGGATTCGGATTGTCCCGACGAACTTCCAGGGTAGCCCTGAATTCGGAACGAGAGTGTCGCTACGCATTGGAGCGGCGTGGCAGTACCGCGAATATGCCGATAACGCTAACAAGGTGTCTCACGAGCCAGTGCTTCATTTTGGCCTCGGAGCGCGCAACCTGGCCGACCAGATCCTAGTCAAATGGCCCGACGGATCGACGTCCCAATTGCTGAATGTCGCCGCCGATCAAACAATCGAGATTCGGAACCCCACTGGAGGCTCCACCCCGCTCACCGTACCGGATGTCGTCGGCCTGACCCAGGCCGCGGCACAGACCGCGATCACCAATGCCGGCCTCAGTGTCGGCGCCATCACCAGCGCCGCCAGCGACACCGTGCCGAGCGGCCAGGTCATCAGCCAGAACCCCAGCGCCGGCAGCAGCGTCAGCACCGGCGCCAGCGTGGCGCTGCTCATCTCCAGCGGCCCGGCCACCCTCGCGGTACCGGATGTCGTCGGCCTGACCCAGGCCGCGGCACAGACCGCGATCACCAATGCCGGCCTCAGTGTCGGCGCCATCACCAGCGCCGCCAGCGACACCGTGCCGAGCGGCCAGGTCATCAGCCAGAACCCCAGCGCCGGCAGCAGCGTCAGCACCGGCGCCAGCGTGGCGCTGCTCATCTCCAGCGGCCCGGCCACCCTCGCGGTACCGGATGTCGTCGGCCTGACCCAGGCCGCGGCACAGACCGCGATCACCAATGCCGGCCTCAGTGTCGGCGCCATCACCAGCGCCGCCAGCGACACCGTGCCGAGCGGCCAGGTCATCAGCCAGAACCCCAGCGCCGGCAGCAGCGTCAGCACCGGCGCCAGCGTGGCGCTGCTCATCTCCAGCGGCCCGGCCACCCTCGCGGTACCGGATGTCGTCGGCCTGACCCAGGCCGCGGCACAGACCGCGATCACCAATGCCGGCCTCAGTGTCGGCGCCATCACCAGCGCCGCCAGCGACACCGTGCCGAGCGGCCAGGTCATCAGCCAGAACCCCAGCGCCGGCAGCAGCGTCAGCACCGGCGCCAGCGTGGCGCTGCTCATCTCCAGCGGCCCGGCCACCCTCGCGGTACCGGATGTCGTCGGCCTGACCCAGGCCGCGGCACAGACCGCGATCACCAATGCCGGCCTCAGTGTCGGCGCCATCACCAGCGCCGCCAGCGACACCGTGCCGAGCGGCCAGGTCATCAGCCAGAACCCCAGCGCCGGCAGCAGCGTCAGCACCGGCGCCAGCGTGGCGCTGCTCATCTCCAGCGGCCCGGCCACCCTCGCGGTACCGGATGTCGTCGGCCTGACCCAGGCCGCGGCACAGACCGCGATCACCAATGCCGGCCTCAGTGTCGGCGCCATCACCAGCGCCGCCAGCGACACCGTGCCGAGCGGCCAGGTCATCAGCCAGAACCCCAGCGCCGGCAGCAGCGTCAGCACCGGCGCCAGCGTGGCGCTGCGTCATCTCCAGCGGCCCGGCCACCCTCGCGGTACCGGATGTCGTCGGCCTGACCCAGGCCGCGGCACAGACCGCGATCACCAATGCCGGCCTCAGTGTCGGCGCCATCACCAGCGCCGCCAGCGACACCGTGCCGAGCGGCCAGGTCATCAGCCAGAACCCCAGCGCCGGCAGCAGCGTCAGCACCGGCGCCAGCGTGGCGCTGCTCATCTCCAGCGGCCCGGCCACCCTCGCGGTACCGGATGTCGTCGGCCTGACCCAGGCCGCGGCACAGACCGCGATCACCAATGCCGGCCTCAGTGTCGGCGCCATCACCAGCGCCGCCAGCGACACCGTGCCGAGCGGCCAGGTCATCAGCCAGAACCCCAGCGCCGGCAGCAGCGTCAGCACCGGCGCCAGCGTGGCGCTGCTCATCTCCAGCGGCCCGGCGACCGATGGCGCTTACCTGAATTTTGACGGCATAAACGATCGCGTTGTCGTTCCCGATGCCACAAGCCTGCGCCTAACGAATGCAATCACCGTAGAAGCTTGGATTCGGCCGCGTACCCTTGCCAACAACAACAATTTTGATCGCGTTGTGAGGAAGGGCGCCAGTTATGAGTTGACAACCTCGACCGGAGACTCGACTTGCCTGGCCGGCACAAGCGGGCATGTCCAATGGCGCCTGACCATTTCCGGGGTCAACAGGCACATTTGCGGTGGAACGCTGACGCCTGGGACGTGGTATCACGTGGCGGGCACTTATGATGGCGCGACAATCGCCTTGTACTTAAACGGTACGCTCGCCGCCAAGGCCGTGCGCACTGGTACGGTGACCGTGGACAACAAGATCCTGACAATTGGTAACAACGAAAATGGCAATCGCGCTTTCGACGGAGTGATCGATGCCGTCGCAGTATGGAGTCGCGCACTGAGCAGCAGCGAAGTTTTCGCACGAGTGACGCACGCTCTTACGGGTGCCGAAACCAATCTCGTCTCTTACTGGTCCTTCAATGAGCCATCCGGGCAAACCGCGTTTGATGCCACGGGTAATGCCAATCATGGCAGGCTCGGAACCAAGAGCATCGCAGACAGCGCGGATCCGAGCCGACAGGTCTCTTCAACTAATTGACCATTCCGGAGACATTTTGCTCTGGAATCCAGAGCGGAATCCTCCTGTGGCCGGAATCCGGTCTTGGCTGGGCTACCGATTGGTTTCCTTACGGAGGAGTCGCGGTATCAAACCCTGCACCGCCCGCCACTGCCCCAAGCCAATCAAGCGCTTGCTCTTGGTAGGCGCGCCTAAGTGTGATTTCTAAGGACATTCTTCACCGCAACTGACGCTGCGAGGCTGGTTGGTACCAACCAGTTGGCTGGCAGCGAGGGTGCGGATGAAGGTCCACGTCAACGCACGCACAACGCGGCAGAATCGGGCCATGCTGTTCGAGCGCGTTTGTTAGGTGCAGCCGGCTGGCGTGGTGGCCGCAGCACTCGGCATCAGTTTTCGTACGGTAAGAAAATGGGTGGTCCGGGAACGGCGCGAGGGCCGGGCCGGGCTGCCGAATCGCTCGACCCGGCCGCTGCGCAGTCCGCGACGCCTGGCGGCAACCAAGATCGAGCGTGTGGTGGCGTTACGGCGGGCCCAACCATACCGAGCAATTGCTGCCTTCACACCCATGGAAGTTGGAATTGGCGTGGAAGGGTATAGGCTACGGCATGTCGGAATATGAGATGCTTAGCCTGGCGCCCGCGAACGGCTACTGCGTGCCTTCAGGCCGAGAGCACGCATGAAAGGCTGGCGCACAATTAACGCTAACCGGCATCACTTCCGCGATTTCCTGTCCGCAATTCAATGTCGGCTCTTCGCAATTGCAATCGCGTGGCTCAGTGCGAATTCGACGGCATACGCCGCGGGCACGACCCTCATTGTGGAAACGCACGACGTGGCAACCGGCTACTCCTGGGGCTTTGAAACTGGACTCAAGCAGCATCTCGGCTCCTTCAAGGACGGACGCAGCATACACGCCGTTTCGCGGTACACGAGAACGAACCCGGCTGCGAACCTACCCCCGCTCGGAAATCCGGATTTTCTGGTGTGGGTCGACGAGAATTTGGGTATCGCCTTGGCAGTCGAGCACCCGGCTGATGTGTTCACGGAGGGCGTCAATCCGGGCGGCAATCTGACTTTTGCATCCGAAGCCCCGTCTGGCGAAGAAGGCCGCCTTTGGTGGGTGCTCGGTGGGCGTGCAAACGAGTTGCCATTCGACCTGGCACGCTCGACCGAACTTTTCGACCCTAACCATTTCGATGTCGTGGCCGATGATTTTTACACGACTGGCCGATCGACAGCGCCGACACTGAGTGTCGTTGGTGGAAGCGGCCTGCTGGTCTTCCGCTACCTGCACAGCACCGATCCTTCCGACGCCGTGCTGTTTCACCGCTACGATCTTGAGTCATTGCCTCCAGTACTCGAGACGACCAAGCAGCTCGGCCACGCCAGCAGCTTTGCCGGCCTAGGCGACGTCACGATAGAACAGGTGTGGTCGCGTTGGGACCCGCGGCGTCGGGCGCTGTCGGTTTCGTGGGAATGGTACGCGAGCGAAATGATCGGCGGCGAAACGGTGCGGTACTTCGGCTCCAACCCTTTTATATATACGGACGACGGTGGTGAAACCTGGAGGTTGGCCGATGGTTCGATTGCTGCGCTCCCACTGACCTACGCGAACACTTCCGATCCGCGCGTCGCTCCATTCGACCATCTCGGGTTGAGGCAAAGTACGAAATGGTATCCGCGGGACAGTGGATTCGCACCGGATGGAACTCCGTGGTTGATGCTACCCGTTGGGAGCGGCGCCCGGCAGTTCAACTTTTTTTTCTGGGGGCCTTCCGGTTGGGAAAGCCGGACACTGAGTACCGATGTGGATGAAGGAGATCCGATCGCTTGCGGAACCACTAAGAACTACGTCGTTTGTTCTTATTCCGAAGGGCAATCACCGGCGACACTTCAGTTCCGTTTCAGCGGCGATGGCGGGCGCACATGGAGCACCCCTGCAGTAATTGACGTGCTCGATCGAGCCCAAGATGGCTCATCTCAGAGCATCGACTGGGTTTCCTTCGCGCAGCCTGCCGACAACTACGCAGATGATGCGGCGCGGTTTTTCGTCGGTTACTACAAGTCAGCCGACAAGAGCTTTGGTCGGCGATTCAAGAACAACATTCGCTGGGTCCGCGTTGCAATCGACGCAGCGAACTCCAAACCGACCGTGGAAATTGAGACTCCCGTCGATGGATCAAGTTACGAGGTGGGAGTTCCCATCGACCTGTCTGCGACGACGTCCGATCCGGATGGCGATACCTTGACGTTGAGCTGGACCGCGAATGGTAGCGGGATCGTGGCACCCTGGACGCCCGCAGCCGGGCACTACAGCGTCGTCGCGACGGCAAGTGACGGAAATGGCGGCATGGCGGCCGACTCGGCTGCCATAGAGATTATCGACCCTCACGCACTCACCGTACCTGAGACGCCTTCAATGAGTCCCGCGTCCGTGAAGCGGACCACAGCTACGCTATCGTGGAGCAATGTTTCCGGAGAAAGCAGCTATGAGATCGGCCGATGGAAGTACAACTCCTCCAATCTGGTTTGCCGGAATCTCGTCATATTCAAGAGTGTTGCGGCCGACGTCACAACGACCAAGAACACGATCAATCAGGGCGGCTCATACTGTTACGCCGTGCGAGCAGTAAATGCTCAGGGCGCTTCCAAATGGTCAAACAAGATGACAGCCACCCTTCGACCGTAACCATTCACAGTTGAGCGTGCTCTTCGTGGCGGCGCCGGCGAAGCGGCTGTCGGTCGCCCGGTGCAACACCTTGAACCACCAGCCAGCCAAGCCTGACTGCTCCGCCTTGTTAAGGCGGGTCTCCCCTACACGGTTACATGCAACCTAGATTGGAGAGCCGAAGTTGTCACCCATGTGACCGGAATGGACCCTGAAAAAGTGGCGTCCCCACGGGGATTCGAACCCCGGTCGCGACCGTGAAAGGGTCGTGTCCTAGGCCTCTAGACGATGGGGACGTCGTTGAAAATTGGTGGAGCCAGACGGGATCGAACCGTCGACCTCTTGCATGCCATGCAAGCGCTCTCCCAGCTGAGCTATGGCCCCGTTTCAGAGGTGGCGAATTCTCCGGAACTGCCCGCGGGGTGTCAACGCTTGGCGTGTTCGGCGGCCCGGTCGAGCCGTTTGAGCGTCTCCTCGCGGCCCAGGATGGCCAGCGTCTGGTCGATCGGCGGCGAAACGCTGCCGCCCGACACGGCCACCCGGATCGGCTGCGCCACCTTGCCGAGCCCGAGGCCGCCCGCCTCGGCCAGGCCCTGGATCTCGGCGTGAATGGCGGGCGCTGCCCAGTCCGTGAGCTTTCCGAGGGCTGACCGCGCCTGCTCGAGCACGGGGGCCGTCTCCGGCGTCAGGTTCTTGCGCGCGGCCTTCTCCTCGTAGGACGCCGGCAGCTCGAAGAAGAAGCGGCTCGCCTCGGCCATTTCCTTGAGGGTCTTCGAGCGCTCGCGCTGGGCGAGCACGACAGCCTCGAGCTTGGCGTCGTCCGGGGCGGCGATGCCGAGCCGCTCGAGCTGCCAGCGCAGCTCAGGCACGACCTCGGAGGGCGGCAGCCGCATCAGGTGCTGCTGGTTGATCCAGGCGAGCTTGTCCGGGTTGATCGCCGAGGCCGACTTGTTGACGTCCGCGATGTCGAAGAGCGCCGTCATCTCCGCGAGCGAGAAGATCTCCTGGTCGCCGTGCGACCAGCCGAGCCGCGCGAGGTAATTGAGGAGCGCCTCGGGCAGGTAGCCCTCCTCCCGGTACGCGAGCACCGAGACCGCGCCGTGGCGCTTGGAGAGCTTGGTCCCGTCCGGGCCGAGGATCATCGGCAGGTGCGCGTAGACCGGCGGCTCGACGCCCATGGCGCGCAGCATGTTCATCTGCCGCGGCGTGTTGTTGAGGTGATCGTCGCCGCGGATCACGTGCGTGACCTTCATGTCGTGGTCGTCCACGACCACGCAGAAGTTGTAGGTCGGGTTGCCGTCCGAGCGCTCGATGATGAGGTCGTCGAGCTCGGAGTTCTGGAACACGACGTCGCCGTGCACGGCGTCGGCGACGACGACGGCTCCCTCGAGCGGGTTCTTGAATCGCACGACCGGCGTCACGCCCTCGCGCGGCGTCGCGCCGTTGCGGCAGCGCCCGTCGTAGCGCGGCTTCTCCTTGCGCGCGAGCTGGGCGTTTCGCATCTCCTCCAGCTCCTGCTTCGAGCAGTAGCAGTGGTAGGCCTTGCCCTCGGCGAGCCACTGGCGGATCACCTCGCGATAACGCGGGTAGCGCTCGGTCTGGTAGAAGGGCCCCTCGTCGGCGTGCGAGGCCGAGCCACTGCATGCCGTCCAGGATCACCTGCACGGCCTCGGGCGTGGAGCGCTCGCGGTCCGTGTCCTCGACCCGCAGGATGAAGGTGCCGCCGTGGCGGCGCGCGTAGAGCCAGCAGAAAAGCGCCGTGCGCACGCCGCCGATGTGCAGGAGGCCGGTCGGGCTCGGGGCGAAGCGCGTGCGTACGGTCATGGGGCCGCGATTCTAGCGCGTTGACCCGTCGCGACAGCGGCCCGTAGAATCGCGCCCCCGGCGGGCGGTTAGCTCAGCGGTAGAGCACTGCTTTCACACGGCAGGGGTCGCAGGTTCAAGCCCTGCACCGCCCACCATTTTCATTTGATAATCAGCGATTTGTGAAGGGGACGCGCCCCTTCGCGAGTATTAAATGGGCGCGTCTCGTAGCGACTAGCGAGACCGAGATGCCGCGTATCCGAGGCTACGCTACGCGGCCGAGCGGGTTGTCACGCTGGTCCCGAAATACGATTCGAGCTTTTCGGCAAAGACAGCCCATGCGCAGGTCGCCAGCCAGACGGCAGCGTTCGCCGTAAAGAGCGAGCGCTCATCGATGAAATAGACGAATGTCACGAACGCCGCGAAACAGGCAGTGCCGGGCAACGTGTGCCACAGGCGCATGCCCAGTTGTGCAACGGGAATCAGCATCAGCATCCCGTAGGGCCTCTGCACGCCCGGGTACAGGAGCAATGCGGCGCCGATCAGCAATCCAAACGCGAGCTCGTCGTTGTTACGCGCGAGGCGCCATGCCAGCCAGGCCGAAATCGCAGCCACGACCGTACCGAGAAGCAGAAACGGCGGGTACCAGATCGCCTGATGGCTCGGCACCACGGTGGGGCTCAGTCGTACGAGGGTCGCGAGCAGCGACTGATTGTGCGACTCCGTGAACATCCACGCCGGCGCATTGGGCACGGGATTGGTTCGCACATAGTCCAGGACCGTGTCCAGCCCGAATACGGCCACAGCCGCTGCAAAGAGGGCAACCAAGCCTCCCAGAAAATAACCGAGCGCGACCCAGCGCGCGCGCAGGAAATGGTATCCCGCGGCAAGCACGAGAATCGGCTTGATTAAAAATGCCAGGGCCGCGAACAGGCCTGCGCGCCTGTCGGAACCGGCCGCAAGGCACAGGATGCTGACTGCCAGCAACAGTGCGCTCGTCTGTTCGAGCCGCATGGTGTTGATGCTCGCAGGCAGCAACGCAATGAATGCGAAAGCGGCCAGCAGCCTGAGCGGCATCGACCCGTCAACCAGCAGATGTCTCGCGAAGGCCCACGCTGCAAATACGAAGGCCGCACACACAGATCCAAGCCACAGGACATGAGCCTGTCCAAACGGAAAATAACCCATCCAGAAGAGCAGGAACATCGTGATCGGCGGATACATGAATCCGATTTCGACGACCTCGGGCACGAAGTCAGGCTTGAGGTTCGTCGGCGCGACCAGTTCGGGGAAAACCTGTCGATAGCTGTCGGGGTCATAGAAGTTCAAGCCCCGCGCACCGACGTTTCCGTCCACGTAAAAAGCGAAAAAGTCCCAAGTGCCTGGCACGTGGTAATTGGCAGTAGCAGTCATGACCAGCCAATAGACGCCAACCGCCGCGCAACCCAGCAAGACGCCAATGGCCGCGATTCGTATCCGGTGCTTGTCGAGCGCCATGCGGTAGGCGACGACCGCCGCTGCCGCGAACAGCGCGAACAGGGCCGGGCGCGAGATGAGGTGACCGATGAATCCTGTCAACGACACAGGCACGGCCGCCGCGCCGGCGGCCAGCGAGAGTGACAACCAGTCGATTCGCCGGGAGCCTTCGCGAAGCGTTTCCAAGCCCTTGGGCATCCTAGGCGTACGCGCGCGATGACGCCGAGGATTTCCTCGGTCTTTTCCTTCATGAGCGGCTCGTCGCCGCGCGACTCGACGTTCAGGCGCACGAGCGGCTCGGTGTTGGAGCTGCGCAGGTTGAAGCGCCAGCGTGTGTGCTCGACCGAAAGGCCGTCCACGCCCTCGATCTTGACCGAACCCGGCTTGTAGCGCTGCCGGACCGCTTCCACCGCGCCCTTCACGTCGCCGATCTTGCGGTTGATCTCCCCGCTCGAGGGGAACAGCTTCATGCGCTCGTCCACGAGCGACGAGAGTGTCTTGCCGGTGCGTGACAGGTGCTGGGCCATCACGACCCAGGGAATCATGCCGCTGTCGCAATAGGCGAAATTGCGGAAGTAGTGGTGGCCGCTCATCTCGCCGCCATAGATCGCATCGGCCTCGCGCATGCAGTGCTTCATGAACGCATGGCCGGACTTGCACTGCACCGGGCGGCCGCCCAGTGAGCGGACAATCTGCTGCGTGTTCCAGACGACGCGCGGATCGTGGACGATCGGCGCGCCCTTGTTCTGCTCGAGGAAGGTGCTCGCGAGCAGGCCGACGATGTAGTAGCCGTCGATGAACCGCCCTTCTTCGTCGAAGAAGAAGCAGCGGTCGAAATCGCCGTCGAAAGCGATGCCGAGGTCGGCACGGGCGAGGCGCACCTGGCGGCCCGTCACCTCCTGGTTCTCCTCGAGCATCGGGTTCGGCACGCCATTCGGGAAGTTGCCGTCCGGCTGGTGGTGAACCTTGGTGAAGCGGAACGGCAGCTGCTTCTCGAGCAGGTCGAGCACGGTGCCGGCGCCGCCGTTGCCGCCGTTGCAGACGATCGAGAGCGGCTTCAGCTTCGCCAGGTCGACGTAGGACAGGACGTGATCGCGCCAGGACGGCAGGATGTCGAACGGCACCACGTTGCCCTTCCTGGCGGCGTCGACGAACTCGCCGGCCTCGGCGATCTTGCGGATGTCCTGGAGTCCCGTATCGCCGCTGACCGGGCGCGCCTGGTCCCGGACGAACTTGAGCCCGTTGTAGTCCGGCGGGTTATGGCTCGCCGTGACCATGATGCCGCCGTCGAGCCCGAGCGATGAGGTCGCGAAATAGACGTGCTCGGTGCCGCCGAGGCCGATGTCCACGACGTCCACGCCGGATTCGTTGAGTCCGCGGATCAGGGCGTCGGCGAACTCCTGGCTGGAATGGCGGATGTCGCGGCCGACGGCGACGCGGCTCGGCTTCAGCCACGCAGCGTAGGCGCGGCCGATCCGGTAAACGGCTTCCGGGTTCAATTCATCCGGAATCCGCCCGCGGACGTCATAGGCCTTGAAGCAGGTTGAAAGATCCATGTCTTTCAGCGCCCGCGGTAGAAGCCTGCGACGGTGTCGACGACGTACTGCAACTGCCGCTCCTCGAGTTCCGGGTAGATCGGCAGCGCCAGCGTCTCGCTGGCCGCCTTGGCCGATTCAGGGCAGTCCTCGGGCTTGTAGCCGAGGTAGGCAAAGCATTTCTGCATGTGCAGCGGCACGGGGTAATAGATCTCCGTGCCGACTCCCTGCTCGCCAAGGTAGGCACGGAGCTTGTCCCGATCCGGGACCCGGATCACATACTGATTGTAGATGTGGCGGTAGCCCGGACGAGCGGTCGGTGTGACGACCTGAGCGGCGCCGGCCCTGGCGAATGCCCGGTCATAATAAGCCGCGTTCCGCTGCCGGGCCCGGTGCCAATCCTCGAGGTGCGCGAACTTCACGTTCAGCACCGCGGCCTGGATTTCGTCGATGCGGAAATTGCCGCCGATGATCGCGTGGTAGTACTTGGGCTCACCGCCATGCACGCGAAGGATCCTGAGCTTCGCGGCCAGCGCGTCGTCGTTCGTGACGACCATGCCCGCATCGCCGAAGGCACCGAGGTTCTTGGTCGGGAAGAACGACAGGCAGCCGATGTCGCCGATGCCCGCCGCGCGCTTGCCGCCGGGGCATTCCGAGCCGATCGCCTGGGCTGCGTCCTCGATCAGCGCAAGGCCGAAGCGGCGCGCGAGCTTGAGGAAGCCCTCCATGTCGGCGCATTGGCCATAGAGGTGCACGGGCATGATCGCGCGCACGCGCCCGCCCGTCTTGCGGTTGTAGACCTGGTCCGCGCGGCGCTCGCAGTCCTTTTCCAGGAACTGCTCGACGAGGTCGAGGCGGAGGTTAAACGTAGCCGGATCGATGTCGAGGTAAACCGGCCGCGCGCCGACGCGCGCAATCGTCCCGCCCGTCGCAAAGAACGTGTACGGCGAGGTCAGCACCTCGTCGCCCGGGCCGAGGTCGTAGGCCATCAGCGCGATGAGGAGCGCGTCGGTGCCGGACGAGAGGCCGATGCCGTGCTTCGCACCCGAATACTTCGCGACGCTCGCCTCGAGCTCCTTGACCGCAGGGCCCAGGATGAAGTGCTGCGACGCCGCAACCTTGAGGAGCGCGGCGTCCAGCTCCGACTTCAGCGCGGCGTACTGCGGCTTGAGGTCGAGCAGGGGTACTTTCATGGCGGCTGGCTTGTTCATGGTCAATCCGTGCGTCCTTTGCGTCCGTAAGTATCGTCGAGGCGCACGATGTCGTCCTCGCCCAGGTAGCCTCCAGATTGGACCTCGATGATCTGGAGGACCTCGGTGCCGGGATTCTCGATTCGGTGCACGGCGCCGATCGGGATGTAGGTCGATTCGTTCTCGCCAAGATCATAGACCTCGTCGTCGCGCGTGATCCGCGCCTTGCCCTTGACCACGACCCAATGTTCGGCGCGGTGCGCGTGCTTCTGAAGGGACAGCTTTGCGCCCGGCTTCACCGTCAGGCGCTTGACCTGGAACCGGGGGCCGGCGTCCACACTGTCGTAACTGCCCCAGGGCCGGAAAACTTCGCGGTGCAGGCCCGGCTCGCTGCGACCGGCTTTCTTCAACTGGTCGACGAGCTTCTTGACGTCCTGCACGCGGCTCTTGGGGGCGACCATGACCGCATCCTTGGTCTCGATCACGACATGCCCGTCGAGGCCCACGGCAGCGATCAGCCGATCGGTCGAGTACAAGAGGCAGTTCTTCGCGTCTTCGGCAAAGACATCACCGCGCGTCACGTTGCCGCTCGCATCCGCCGGCAGTGCGTCGTGCAGCGCGGCGAAGGAACCGACGTCGCTCCAGCCCGCGGACAGCGGAACGACGGCCGCGCGGCTTGTCTTTTCCATCACCGCATAGTCGATCGAATCCGACCGGCAAGCCTCAAAAGCGGCTTGGTCGAGCCGCACGAAATCCAGGTCGTTTGCGGCCGACTCGAATGCCGTGCGGCAGGCCTTGAGCATCGCGGGGTCCAGCCGGCCCAGCTCATCCAGGTAGCCTTGGGCCGGCAGCAGGAACATGCCGCTGTTCCAGAGGTACTCGCCGCTTTCGAGAAAGGCCTTGGCGCGCCTGGCGTCCGGCTTCTCGACGAACTCGGCCACCGCGCGGACTGCGCCCTGCCCCGCGCCCTGGCGGATGTAGCCATAGCCCGTCTCGGCATGGGTCGGCACGATGCCGAATGTAACCAGCCGGCCCTCGCGGGCCGCCGGCAAAGCCGTCGCCACTGCGCGCGCAAGGCTTGCGACATCGGTGAGCACGTGGTCCGCCGGCAGCACGAGCAACACCGGAGCGCCGCCGCCGTCCTTGCTACGAGCCCTGACGCCAAGCGCGGCCAGCGCCGCAATTGCGACCGCCGGCGCCGTGTTTCGCCCGACAGGCTCAAGCAGGATCGCCTGGGGCGCGATACCCAGTTCGCGCAGCTGTTCGGCGACCAGGAACCGGTGCGCCTCGTTGCATACGACGATGGGCGCCGCGATGTCCGGCAGGCTCGCTGCGCGCAGCGCCGTCTCCTGGATCATCGTGCGCTCGCCGACGAGCGGCAGGAACTGCTTCGGATACAGCTCCCGCGATAGCGGCCATAGCCTGGTGCCGGCACCCCCGGAAAGGATGACTGGAATAAGCATCGCTTAGCTCTTCAGTCGCCCGTGCGCCTCGAGGTAACGGATCACCTTGTCCACGCATTCGGCGACCGACAGCTTCGAGCTGTCGATGACGATCTCGGCGGCCTCGGGTGCCTCATACGGCGACGTGATGCCCGTGAAGTTCTTGAGCTCGCCGCCGCGCGCCTTCGCGTAGAGGCCCTTCGGGTCGCGCTCCTCGCAGACCTCGAGCGGCGTATTCACGAACACCTCGACGAACTCGCCGCCCTTGACGAGGTCGCGCACGAGGCGGCGATCGCTCCGGAACGGCGAGATGAACGCGGTCACGACGATGAGCCCCGCATCCACGAAGAGCTTCGCGACCTCGCCGATGCGGCGCACGTTCTCGACGCGTCCCGCATCGCTGAAGTCGAGGTCCTTGTTGAGACCGTGGCGGATGTTGTCGCCGTCGAGCAGGTAGCTGTGGTGCCCGCGCAGGAACAACGACTGCTCCACCGCATTCGCGATCGTCGACTTGCCCGCGCCGGAGAGACCCGTGAACCAGAGGATGCAGGGCTGCTGCGCCTTCTGGTTGGCGCGCTGGACGTGCGTGACGCGCGTCGGCTGCCAGTAGACGGCAACGTCGTGCTGGGAACCCTGCGGCGCTGCGCTGCGCAGGATCATGCCGGCGCCCGCGGTCGCGTGCGTCAGCCGGTCCACCACGATCAGCGCGCCGGTCGTGCGGCAGGTGCCGTAGGTGTCGAAGGCGGCCTGCTCGGACAGCACGATGCGGCACAGGCCCACTTCGTTGAGCTTGAGCTCGGTGGCCGCGTGCTCGGTCATGTCATTGACGTCGATCCGGTGCTGGATGCTCTCGACCGTGCCGCGGAAATAGCGGTGCGACAGCTTGAACTCGTATTGCCGTCCCGGCAGGAGCTGCGTGTCGCTCATCCAGATGATGTGCGCGTCGAAAATCCGGCTGACCGACGGCGAGCGGTCCGGGTGAACCAGCACGTCGCCGCGCGTGATGTCGAGCTCGTCCTCGAGCGCGAGCGTCACGGCCTGATCCACGCCTGCACTTGCCAGCTTGCCGTCGAACGTGATGATCTCGCGCACCTTGCTCATGCGACGCGAGGGAACCGACATGATCGGGTCACCGACCGCCACGCTGCCCGCGGCGATCGTTCCGGCATAGCCGCGGAACGTGTGGTCCGGCCGGTTCACGTACTGGACCGGCATGCGCAGGTCCTGGAGCGCCAGGTCGTGGCCGATGTCGATCGTGTCGAGGAGC
>CAVVDL010000033.1:0-11877 GCA_963747035.1 uncultured Gammaproteobacteria bacterium | reverse complement strand
TACGAAGACGACGAGCGTGGTGCGCCAGGTTTCCTGCCGCGTCGGCCACACCATCTTGCGAAGCTCCACGCGCGAGGACTGGACGTAGGACCAGAGTTCGCGGCCCGGAGCCGACCAATAGAGCAGCACGAGGCCGGCGATCAGGCCGCCCAGCACCATCAGCACGCGCAGGACCTGCGGCTCGTCCTTGAACCAGTAGTACGCGACCATGCCGCCGAGCAGCGCAGCCGCGGCCAGCACCAGCTTGAGGACGTCGACGATGGCGACGCCTGATTTTTCAGCTTGCTCGTTCATGCGCTTCCGTTACGACTGCTGGCAGGGCAGGAGGGAATCGAACCCCCAACCTGCGGTTTTGGAGACCGCCGCTCTGCCAATTGAGCTACTGCCCTGTCGTTTCGCCCTTACTTCAGAACCTTCGACACGACGCCGGCACCGACGGTGCGGCCGCCCTCGCGGATGGCGAAGCGCAGGCCCTCTTCCATCGCGATCGGCGCGATCAGCTCCACCACCATCTTGATGTTGTCCCCCGGCATCACCATCTCGACCCCGGCCGGCAGCTCGATGTTGCCGGTCACGTCGGTGGTGCGGAAATAGAACTGCGGACGGTAGCCCTTGAAGAACGGGGTATGACGCCCGCCCTCTTCCTTGGTCAGCACGTACACCTCGCACTCGAACTGCGTGTGCGGGTTGATCGAACCCGGCTTCGCCAGCACCTGGCCGCGCTCCACTTCCTCGCGCTTGGTGCCGCGCAGCAGTACCCCGACGTTGTCGCCGGCCTGGCCCTCGTCCAAGAGCTTCCTGAACATCTCGACGCCGGTGCAGGTCGTCTTGGTGGTCGGCTTCAAGCCCACGATCTCGATCTCGTCGTTGACCTTGACGATGCCGCGCTCGATGCGACCCGTCACCACCGTGCCGCGGCCCGAGATCGAGAACACGTCCTCGATCGGCATCAGGAACGGCTTGTCGATCACCCGCACCGGGGTCGGGATGTAACGGTCCATCTCCGCCACCAGCTTCACGATCGAGTCGGCACCCAGCTCCCCGGCCGCGCCTTCCAGCGCCTTCAGGGCCGAACCGCGCACGATCGGGGTGTCATCGCCCGGGAACTGGTACTTGGAGAGCAGCTCGCGCACCTCCATCTCCACCAGCTCGATCAGCTCGGCGTCGTCCACCATGTCGCACTTGTTCAAAAACACCACGATGTACGGCACCCCCACCTGGCGCGCCAGCAGGATGTGCTCGCGCGTCTGCGGCATCGGGCCGTCGGCCGCGGAGACCACCAGGATCGCGCCGTCCATCTGCGCCGCGCCCGTGATCATGTTCTTCACGTAGTCCGCATGCCCCGGGCAGTCCACGTGCGCGTAATGCCGCGCCGGCGACTGGTACTCCACGTGCGCCGTCGCAATCGTGATCCCGCGCGCCTTCTCCTCCGGCGCCTTGTCAATCTGGTCGTACGCCGTGAACTCGCCCCCGTTCTTCTCCGCCATCACCTTGGTCAACGCCGCCGTCAGCGTCGTCTTCCCGTGATCCACATGCCCGATCGTCCCCACGTTCACGTGAGGCTTGGAACGAACGAATTTTTCCTTAGCCACGACGCACCTCGTTCAACAAATTCATAATGGAGCCCACGACCGGAATCGAACCGGTGACCTCGTCCTTACCAAGGACGTGCTCTACCGACTGAGCTACGTGGGCTCTGCCCAACCCGTCTGGAGCGGGTGATGGGAATCGAACCCACGTCATCAGCTTGGAAGGCTGAGGTTCTACCATTGAACTACACCCGCATTCCTTCACACGCCGCATCACGCGGAGGTTCGTGGGTCGCCAAAGTAGCCGGGCCACCAGGTGCTGCGAGCAGTACTGGTGGAGGGGGTAGGATTCGAACCTACGAAGGCATGAGCCAGCAGATTTACAGTCTGCCCCCGTTGGCCGCTTGGGTACCCCTCCCAAATTGAGCCGCGTATTTTCGTTTGCGCGGCCCCTGCTGTCAACGAGCGGAAGGGGTCTAAGTGACTGATCCCGGGCGGGGAACCTGAAAAAGGTGACGCTCACCTTTTCCGCTTTGGGAAAAGGTGAGCGTCCCCTTTTTCAGCCGTAGCCGCGGGCGACCAGAATCGCGATCAGGGGAAGGATCAGCCAGAGCCCGAGACCGAGCGCAATGCTCGCCCGGGTCCGCTCGACGTCGCGCTCGAGCGGCGTGAAGGTTGGAGCACTCCGGGCCTCCCGGTTCCAGCGGATGTATTGCAAGGTCGGGGCGATGGCGACCACGACGATCATGAAAAAAATCGCAATCTTCAACCAGAACAAGCGGTTAGCCAGGTAATACGGGACGTCCTGGCCATAGTAGAGCGCCCGGGCGAGGCCCGTCGCGAGGCTGCCGATCAGGGCGAGCTGGTAGCCCATATCCACCTGGCCGAGCAGGCGGGCCTGGATGCGGTCCGGCATGCGCCGGCAGAGCCAGTACTCCGTCAGGAGCATCCCCGCCCCCACCCCGATGGCCAGCAGGTGCAGCCAGGCGAAGACGGCGGCAACGATCGGCTGCTCAACCGGCATTTAGGGGCCGATCAGATGGCTAAAGGCATCGGCAGCGATGTTGGATCCGCAGACGATGAGGCCGACCCGGCGGCCCGCGAGGCGCTCCGCGCAGTGGCCCGAGGAGCGCCGCGGTCGCGGCCGCGCCTGCCGGCTCGACCGCGAGGCGCGCGTTCTCGACCAGGAATCGCATGGCCGCGACCATTTCTTCGTCCCGGATCCGGACGATCTCATCGATGCTCGCGCGGCAGAGGGCATAGGAAATCGGCAAGGCATGCGGCGCGCCGAGGCTGTCGGCGATCGTGTCGATTTTCTCGATGGACTGCGGCGAACCGGCCGCGAAGCTGCGGAACATCGTGTCCGCGCCGAATGGCTCGACGCCGAAGATCAGGCAGTCCGGCTTCGCGAGACGGATCGCCGTCGAAACGCCCGCCGCAAGGCCGCCGCCGCCGACCGGGATGATGACGGCCTCGAGGTCCGGCACTTCTTCGATGAACTCGAGGCCGAGCGTGCCGGTGCCCATCGCCGTGCGCAGGCCCTCGAAGGGATGCACGAGCGTGCGCCTTTCCTGGTCGCGAATTTCATCGACGCGGCGAAAAGCCGCGTGAAAATCCGGCTCGAAGACGATCTCGCCGCCGAAGCGGCGGCACTCGGCCACGCGAAACGGATTCGCGCCCTCCTTCATCACGATTTTCGCGCTCGCGCCGACCGCGCGCGCCGCGAACGCCGCGGCGATCGCGTGGTTGCCCGCGCTGATCGCGCAAATGCCGCGGGCGCGCTCCGCATCGGTGAGAGAAAGCGTGTTCACCAGCGCGCCGCGCGCCTTGAAGCTGCCGGTGTGCTGGAAAAGCTCGAGCTTGAGCGTCACGCGCGTGCCGGCGGGCAGCGCCGCCTCGACCGCGGGTCCCGCGAGCGGCTGGACCGGCGTCTTCCGGATCCGGTCGCCGAGGAGCGCGCGCGCCGCGCGAATCTCCGCGAGCGTCAGCCGGGGCGTCACCAAAGGCTCGGCAGGCACGCCCGCATGGTATCGGATCACCTGCAATCAGCGGGTTACCGCACCGCAAAAGACCCTTCGTCGGGCTGCGCTTTTCACCTCCGGCGGGCGGCTTGGCATACTGGCGAAAACCACCGGCTCGGCCGGGATAAGAAGACGGGGATCAGGGGAATGGAACGCCGCCTGCACAGTCGGCATCGGGCCAAGGCCACGGTGTATCTCGTGGTGCCGGGGCGTCGTGGCGCGCTTTGCAGGGCGCACAACCTCTCCGCCAACGGCGTTTTCGTCGAAACCCGCAATCTCGGCCTCGCCAAGGGCTCGATCGTCGAGCTCGCCTTTGCGATCAACCTGGGCACCATCACGAAAATTCATCGCCGCAAGGCGATCGTCGCGCATGTCTCACGGGGCGGAACTGGCCTTAAAATGGAATGCTACGCGGCGCGCTGAAGCGCCGACGCAGGAGCCGGTTTCCATGTCGGGGAGGGTCCCCGGTCCCAACGAGGGACGGGGACCCTTCCCTCTTTACGGAGGCGTGAGGCGCGCAGCATGGCGAAGATCTTCGACAACATCCTGCAGACCATCGGCCGTACGCCGCTCGTGCGGCTCAACAAGATCGGCCGCGACCTGCCGGGCAAGATCGTATTGAAGCTCGAGTTCTTCAATCCCTGCGCAAGCGTCAAGGATCGCATCGGCGTCAGCATGATCGAGGCGCTCGAGAAGCAGGGCCGCATCAAGCCGAACACCGTCCTCGTCGAACCGACGAGCGGCAACACCGGCATCGGGCTCGCATTCGTCGCCGCGGCGAAGGGCTATCGTCTCGTCCTCACGATGCCCGACACGATGAGCATGGAACGCCGCCGCATGCTGACGGCCTTCGGCGCCGAGCTCGTGCTGACCGAGGGCGCCAAGGGCATGAAGGGCGCGATCGCGCGCGCGAACGAAATCATCGCGAGCGACCCGGAGCGCTTCCTGCTCGTCGGCCAGTTCAGCAATCCGGCGAATCCCGAGATCCATCGCCGCACGACGGCGGAGGAGATCTGGGAGGACACCGACGGCGCGGTGGACATCCTCATCTCCGGCATCGGCACCGGCGGCACGATCACCGGCGTCAGCGAAGTCATCAAGAAGCGCAAGCCGGATTTCCGCGCGGTCGCGGTCGAGCCGGCGGCGAGCCCGGTGCTCTCCGGCGGCCAGCCGGGCCCGCACAAGATCGCGGGCATCGGCGCGGGATTCATCCCGGAGATCCTGAACACCAAGATCATCGACGAGATCATCCAGGTCACGAACGAGCAGGCGGCCGAATACGCGCGGATGCTCGGCCGCGAGGAAGGCATCCTGGTCGGCATCAGCTCGGGCGCCGCGCTCTATGCGGCGCTCCAGGTCGCCGCGCGGCCCGAGAACAAGGACAAGCTGATCGTGACGATCATCCCGAGCTTCGGCGAGCGCTACCTCTCGACCTGGCTCTACGAGGAAGTGCCCGCCAGTGCGCCGCGCATCGTCCCGGCCTGACGCGGCGCGCGCGGGCGCGCACGCCGAGCTCGCCGAGCGCCTGATCGCCTCGGGCGACGCCGACTACCGCGTGCTGCAGGAAGGCTACTGGCCCGACCGCGACGTCGTCCTCGGCGCGATCGACCGGCTGCACC
Source organism: uncultured Gammaproteobacteria bacterium (assembly GCA_963747035.1). GTDB lineage: Bacteria > Pseudomonadota > Gammaproteobacteria > Steroidobacterales > Steroidobacteraceae > SCUD01. The sequence continues at coordinate 6,708 of CAVVDL010000033.1, read as the reverse complement.
GGCTGCTCATGGCCGAGTCGCTCCCGGACACCCGCGCCGGCGAGACGCCGGCGCGCGCGCATCGCGCGCGAGCTTGCGGAGATCGAGGCGGCGCTGACGCCGCAGTTGCATCTCGCGTTCGAAATGCCGGCGCGACTCGGCGAGGCCGGCGCGACGAACGCCGAGGCGGCGGCCGCGGACGCGCCCGGCGCGTCGTCCGACGAGCTGCTCGCGCGCCTGCCGACGCTGCGCGAGCGCGTGTTCGACGATGCGCGCGCGGCCTGGCGCAGCGACCCGTCCTGCCGCCACCCGATCGAGGCGCTCTACGCCTATCCCGGCGTGTTCGCGATCACGCGCCATCGCATCGCGCACATCTTCTACGAGCTCGACGTGCCGCTGCTGCCGCGGCTGATCGCCGAGGATGCGCACCGGCGCACCGGCATCGACATCAACGCCGGCGCGACGATCGGCCGCGAGTTCTTCATCGACCACGGCACCGGCGTCGTGATCGGCGAGACCGCGATCGTCGGCGATCGCGTGACGCTCTACCAGGGCGTGACGCTCGGCGCGAAGAGCTTCCCCGTCGACAAGTCGACGGGCCGGCTGGTCAAGGGCCTGCCGCGGCATCCGATCCTCGAGGACGACGTCACGATTTACGCGAGCGCGACCGTGCTCGGCCGCGTCACCGTCGGCCACGGCAGCATCATCGGCGGCAACGTCTGGCTCACGCACAGCGTGCCGCCGCACTCGCGCGTCTCGCAGGCCGCGCCGCTGCAGAGCGGCTTCGTGGACGGCGCCGGCATCTGAGCGGGCGCGCGCGTGACTCGCCGCATCACGCGCCGCGAGTTCAACCGCCTGGCAGCCGCCGCCGGCGCCGTCGCGCTGGTGCCGTTCGCCGAAGCCGGCGCCGAGGCGCGCTTCGCGAGCTCGCCGTTCCAGCTCGGCGTCGCCTCGGGCGATCCGTCGGCGGACGGATTCGTGATCTGGACGCGGCTCGCGCCCGAGCCACTCGAGCCCGGCTCGCTCGGCCGGTCGAGCTTCGAGGTCGCCTGGGAAGTCGCGGAGGACGCGGGTTTCGCGCGCATCGCGAAGCAAGGCACGGCCTTGGCACGGCCGCACCTTGCGCATTCCGTGCACGTCGAGGTCGACGGGCCTCGCGCCCGGGCGCGAATATTTCTACCGCTTTCACCTCGGCCGCCACGAGAGCGCCGTCGGCCGCGCGATCACCTGTCCCGCCGCGGATTCGACGCCGGAGGCGCTGCGTTTCGCTTTCTCATCCTGCGCGCATTACGAGCAGGGCTTCTTCTCGGCGTACCGCCACATGGCGGAAGACCGGCCGGACCTCATCCTGACGCTCGGCGACTACATCTATGAGGACTCCTGGGGCGAGCGGCTCGTGCGCCGGTTCGAGCCCTTCGAGGCCTTCTCGCTCGAGGACTATCGCAGGCGCTACACGCAATACCGCCTGGACCCGGATCTCCAGGCGGCGCATGCGGCCTGTCCCTGGCTCGTCACCTGGGACGATCACGAAGTCGACAACGACTATGTCGGCCTCACCGGCGAGAACGAACTCTGCGGCGGCGCCGCCGTGCGCAAGGCGTTTCCCGCGCGGCGCGCGGCGGCCTACCAGGCCTGGTTCGAGCACATGCCGGTGCGGCCCTCGCGCCTCGAGCCCGACATGGCCGTGCGGATCTACGGCAGCGTGGACTGGGGCCGGCTCGCGCGCTTCTACGTGCTCGACACGCGCCAGTACCGCTCGGTGCAGGCCTGCCCGAACCCGCCGACAGCCGAGCGCTGCGACTTCATCAATGGCCGCAAGATTCCCGGCAGCGGCGCGGGCGGCGCGAATGTCATCGACCCGAACGCGCCGACTGCAAGGCCGTGCTCGAGGACGCAACGCGCACCGTGCTCGGCGACGCACAGCAGCGCTGGCTCGACGGCGCGCTGGCGGAGAGCGCCGGCCGCCTGGAACGTGATCGCGCAGAACGTGATGATGACGACGATCGTCGAGGGCACGAAGGAATCGCCGCGGCATTACAGCGACGCCTGGGCCGGCTATCCGCCCGCGCGCGAGCGCCTCTACGCCGCGCTCGCGAGGCACGGCACCGCGAATCCCGTCGTGCTGACGGGCGACATACATTCTTTCTGGGTCAACGACCTCGCGAACGCCGCGGGCCAGCCGGTCGGCGTCGAGCTCGTGACCTCGTCGATCGCGACCAGCACCTACAACAAGGCGGCCGTCCTGCCGCTCAATCCGCAGACGATGTTCCACGACGGGCAGCACAACGGCTACGTGCGCTGCGAACTCCGCGCGGACAAGCTGCGCGCCGAAATCGTGACGATCGACGACCGCGCGGATCCTCGCAGCGGTCGCAGCGTCGCCGCTTCCTTCGAGATCTCGCTCGGGCGATCCGCACGCGCGGCGCGTCCCGCTAGAGAATGCACGCCGCAACGTGCGCTGGCGACCGGCGCGCGTGCGAGCCGTTACGGGACCCCGAGTGAGCGAGTGTCCGTTCGTCCGAGCGAACGAAGGGGTCCCGTCGGCGAAGGCGCGCCATCAGGCGTCGCGCAGTTCGATGCCGCAACTGCGCGCCGGCGGCGCGCGTCGAGCCGTGGCGGGGTCCCCGGAGTGAGCGAGTGTCCGTTCTTCCGAGCGAGCGAAGGGCCCCGCCGCAAGTACTGCGCGCCGATCTGCGTTGATGGAGTTGCGTGGTGCCGGCGGAGGGAGTCGAACCCCCGACCTGAGGTTTACAAAACCACTGCTCTACCAACTGAGCTACGCCGGCAACGGCGGGCATTTTAGCCCTGCCGCGCGGCGGTTTGCCCCCCGTTCGCGCACAAGTGCACGACGAGTCCCAGGATCGCCATCGTCCAGACGATGACCGAGCTCGAGGGCAGGTCGGTCACGACCGAGAGCGCGAGCCCGGCCACATAGCTCACGATCCCGAGCAGGTAGCCGATCGTAGAGCTGGCGCTTCCCCGCGATCCGGTAGGTCGCGACCGCCGGCACGATCAGGCTCGTGAACACGAGGTACACGCCGACGAGCTGCACGGAGGCGGTCACGACGAGCGCGAACAGCAGGTAGAAGCCGATCCGGCCGATCCGCTCGCGCCACAGGAACCAGACGACGGCGAACACCGCCGTCAGGATGGCCGTGCGGACGAGCTGCGCGTTCGAGACCCAGAGGATCTGGCCCGACAGCAGGTCCTTCAGGTTCTCGCCGCCGTGCGGGTCGTTCGCGAGCAGCAGGATCTGCGCCGCCGAAGCGAGCACGAACAGAATGCCGATCAACGCCTCCTGCGCCTCAGGTCGCTTCGTCTCGGTCCATGTCAGAAGCACCGCGCCCGCGAGCGCGGCGGCGCCCGCCGCCGCCTGCGCGGTCCAGCCCTCGATCGGCAACCCGAAGCCGCTCGCCGCGATCACGCCGAGTCCCGCGACCTGCGCGATCGCGAGGTCGATGAACACGATGCCGCGCGCGAAGACCTGCTGGCCGAGCGGCACGTGCGAGATCACGACGAGGATGCCCGCGATCAGCGCGGGCCAGAGGATGCTGAGATCGGTACTGAAAAGATTCATTGAACGGCTCCCAGCAGCTTGTCGATCGTGTCGTCGAAGAGGCCGAAGAGATCCTTCGCGCCGGGGCTTCCGCCGACCGAGAACGGCAGCACGACGGCCGGCGCGTGCACGCGCTCGGACAGCCAGTTCGCCGCCTTCGGGTCGTTGTAGGCGTTCAGGAGAATGATGCGCGGCGGCGATGCGGTGAGCTTGCGTGACGAGTTCGCCGAGGTAGCCCGCCGAGCGGCGGCACGCCGGGCTTCGGCTCGATCGAGGCGAGTTCCTTCATGCCGAGCCAGTGGCAGAGATAGGCCTGGTCGCGATGCATGATCACGACCGGCAGGTCCTTGAGCGGCGCCGCTTTTGCCTGCCAGCGCCCGATCGCCTCGCTCCAGCGCTTGCCGAAATCGGCGCCGCGCGCAGCGTAGTAGTCCGCGCCCGGCGGATCGACCTCGCCAGTCTCGCCGTCAGCGCCTTTGCGACTGCCGCGATGTTGCGCGGGTCGAGCTGGACGTGCGGATTGCCGAGCGGATGGATGTCGCCCATCGCGCGGTCGAGCCGCGGAAGGCACTTCAAGGAGCGCGAGCGCCGAGGTCGCCTCGAAGTAGCCCGGGCTGGCCGCGCTGGATGCGCGCGTTGCCGGCCTCCTGCAGGAGCACCGGCAGCCAGCCGACCTCGAGCTCGGCGCCGTTCGCGACCACGAGATCCGCCGTGCGTGCGCGGGCGACGAGGCTCGGCTTTGCATCCACGCGATGCACGTCCTGCATCGCGCGTCGTCGCGGTGTAGACGTCGACGCGCTCGCCGCCGAGTTCGGTCGCGAGCGCGCCCCAGTCGGCGGTCGTCGCGAGAATGCGGACCGCCGCCTGCGCCTGCAGGGTCATCGTGAGAAACAGCAGCGCCAGGGCGCCGCGAATGAAGGATTTCATGTGTGCGGCTCCTAGTACTTGTGCGCGCCGTGAGTGCCGATGCCGAAGAGGTATTGCAGAAAGAGCTGCCGGTCGGTGTCGCCGTTGTCGCGCGCCTCGTCCCAGGCGTACTGCAGGCGCCAGCGAGTGAACTCGCTCGGATTCCAGTCGACCATCACCGTCGTGCGTCTCGGGTCGCCCGGCAGCAGCGACGGGAAGTCCGCCGCTGTGAGTGTCCCCGAAGTCACGAGACCGATCGCCGGCGTTCCGGAATCGAGCGCGTCGTAGCGCAGTCCCGCGCGCCAGTGCGGCAGGAACTGATACACGCTCTGCAAGTACCAGCCGGACTGCGTGCTGCGATAGGTGTCCGCGAGCGCTGCGTTCTCGACGTCGAATGACAGGTCGCCGGTCTCGTCGCGATGCATGTACTCGCCCTGGACCTTCAGGTAGCGCCGCGCCGAATTGCCATCCGGCGCCCACTTGAAGACCGCATCCGCGACCCAGGTGCGCGACTGGCCCGTAAACGCATTCAATACCGGCTGATCCAGCGCGTCGGTGTCCTCGTATTCGCGATTCTCGGCATCGAGGTCAATCCACGCTCCGCCCACGCGCCAGCTCGCGGTGTCGCCGAGATCGCCGCCGACGTGCGCGAAGAGCGTCGTGCCGTTAAATCCATTCTGGTGGCGGCGCGTGCCGGGAAAAGCGTCGCCGTTGCCGGTCTCGGCGCCGAGCTCGATGAAGCAGGTCGGTCGGCGCGATCCACTTGAGCTGCACACCATCCTGCGCACGCTGGTTGCCGAAGAACGCCTGGTAGACGAGCGGCTGGTCCGCGAAGTCCCAGGCATGCGCGTGCACTTCGTTGAGGTAGCCGAAGCCGGAGAAGAAACGCCCGCCCTTGGCCGTGAATCCCGCGGGCAGCGACGTGCGTGCGGAAAAACGCCTCCTCGACGCCGATCTCGTCCTCGCCCGCGATCGCGGCGGTGAGCTGCGCGGAAAAGAACGGATCGACGCTCGCTGCGAACGTAATCTCGGACTCGCCGAGGCTGAAGCTGCGATCGCCGGGACCGATTTCGCCGCCGTTCGGCATGAAGCCGGCAATGCCCCAATCCCCGGGATCCTGCGAAGTGTCGGCGTAGCTGCCGGCGAGCACGACCGAAATCGCGGGATTGAAAGCCGATGCGCTGCTGCCCGCGCTCGCGGACCGGTCGCGGGCTCGGGCGCGGCCGCGACCGTCGTGCGCGGACTTCCAGTTGTCCGATCCTCGATTCGAGCGCCGCGACGCGCGCGTCGTAATCGGCCTTCAGGGTCTGCAATTCGGCGCGCAGGGCCGCGACGTCATCATCCGCGCGTGCGATGCGCGGGCAATGCGACGCAGCCAACGGCCATGAGTGCCGCAATGGGCTTGAAACCATGCATGACGGTGTCCTCGTCTGAAAGAAACGAATGCCGTCCGCGTGAGGCGGACGGAGAATTACGGCTTCAGACGAATGCGGGCGGTGCGCGGGAGCGGAATGCCCGGAAGGGCGCGGAACGAACGGTAGGAACAGCGGCCTCGGGGACGATCGTCACCCAGGAGATGGAAAGCGACAGGCAGCGGACCGGCGGCGGTGCCGCCACCGCGTTCTGCAGCTGCGACGACGCGAGGCAGGTGCCGCAGCTGCGCGCCGCGCCGAGGCGGTCCGACGGATCGGTGAGCGAATGCGAATAGACGTGGATCTCGGCGCCGAATTGCGCGACGAGCAGTGCCAGGGCCAGCACTCGACCGATCAGCCGGAAGCCGTCACGCGGACCTTGACCTCCGATCGCCCACGATCCGCCAAACGAGCCTGACCACAATACGCCTAGTTCCGCGTCCGCGCTGCAGGGATTGACCTCGAGCCTGAGGATACGGCCGCCCTCGCCCTGCAAGCGTGCGGCATCCGGCAGTTCCGCCGGCGGCACGACGTCCACGTCGATCCAGTACACGGTGCCGGTGCGCTCGCGGTCCACGATGCGCGGCTCGAGGCCGATCGTCTTGGCGTCGTCGAGGCGCCGGAGCGCGCGCTGGCGCTCGCTGAACAGGCCGAGCGAGATCGTGACGTCGCGGCCGTCGCCGGGCATGGCATACGCATCTCCGACACCGGCGCGCCGCAGTCGTTCGATGATGGCGCTCGCCGCCGTGCGGTCCGGCACGCCCTCGAGCGTCACCCAGAATCCCTTCCACACGACGCCCTCGCCCGCGCGCTGGCGCGGCTCCAGCTTGTTCTCGCGCAGGAGCGTCGAGGCGC
>CAVVDL010000032.1:0-23683 GCA_963747035.1 uncultured Gammaproteobacteria bacterium | reverse complement strand
GGTTGCTTGTAGACGACGCCGCCCTTCATCACGAAGCGCACGTCCTCCAGGAGCTTGACGTCCGCGAGCGGGTCGCCGGCGACCGCGACGATGTCCGCCAGGAGGCCCGCCTCGATCTTGCCGCGGTCCGGCGTCCCGAAAAGTTCGGCGTTCACGATCGTCGCGCTCTGGATCGCGTGCAGCGGCGTGTCGCCGTGCTTGACGCGCGCCGTGAACTCCTTCGCGTTGTCGCCGTGCGGAAAGACGCCGGCATCCGTGCCGAAGGAGACCTTGAGCCCGTACTTGAGGTCACGCTTGAAGCTCTCGATCGCGAGCGGCCCGAGGTAGGCCTGCTTGGCTGCGAGCGCCGGCGGCAGCTCGGTGTCCTTCAGCGTGTCGATCAGGTGCAGGTTCGGCGTCACGAAGTTGCCGTTCTTCTTGATGATCTGCGCCGCCTCCTCCGTCATGATCGAGTCGTGCTCGATGCTGTCGATGCCCGCCTCGCTCGAGGCGATGATGCCGTCGGTGCCGTGCGCGTGCGCCGCGATCTTGAGGCCATGGCGGTGCGCCTCGTCGGCCGCCGCCTTCAGCTCCTCGAACGAATATTGCTGGGCACCGACGGGTCCTTCGAACGACAGCACGCCGGCGGTCGCGCAGATCTTGATGACCTTGGCACCATGCTTGATCTGGTAGCGCACCGCCTTGATCACCGCATCCACGCCATCGGCGTTGCCCGAAGTGAACTCCGGCGGCTCGACGCCCGGGCCGAGCCCCGTCGTCTGGTCGCAGTGGCCTCCCGTGATCGAGAGTGCGTGGCCTGCCGGGATCATGCGCGGGCCGGGCACCCAGCCGGCGTCGATCGCGCGCATCAGCGCGACGTCCGAAAAGCCGAGGCCGGTGCCGACATCTCGAACGGTCGTGAAGCCCGCGAGCAGCGTCGCCTTCGCGTGTGGAATCGCGCGCATCGCGAAATCGGCGCCGGTGAAGCGCACCGGCTCCGTCTCCCAGCCCGGGCCGATGATGTAGTTGAGGTGGACGTGCGAGTCCATGAGGCCCGGGAGCAGCACGTGGCCGGGCAGCGAGATCAGCTTCGCGCCGGCCGGCCGCGCGGCCGGGTTGACCGCCGCGATCTTCTCGCCATCGACGACGATGACGGCGGGCCGGACGACGCGTCCCGCGACGACATCGAGGTAGCCGTCGGCCTCGATGACCACCGGCTCCGCGTGGGCCGCGACGGCGGATGCACACGCCAGGATCGACGCCGCCGCGATCGCGGCGAGCGATTTCTTTCCGGCAATCATGAATTCCCCCCAGAAATTTCCCGACGAAGCCATCATAACTCCCCGCCCGGTGCGAGCTTCAGAACGTGGGCCGTGGCTCCCGGCAGGAAAGGTGTCGCACGCCCCTCCGCCCAGTCCGCATGACCGGCGCGATAGAACGGCGACAACGGGTGCCCGCTCTGCCCGCCGGGCATGTGCAGGTAGCCCTCCGACTCGCGGCCGGGCGAGACGCTGAAGCGCTCGGACGCGCCGGAATCGGGCGTCTGCACGCGCGGCATGGACCAGTCGCCCGGCAAGGGTTCGGCCGGCATGTCGAGAAATCCGGAGAGCAAGGGCACGGCCTGGCTGATCGGGTGGCGTATCTCCGAGACGTTGACCTTGCCCCAGGTGCATGACGCGAGATCCGCGCATTGCTTCGGCAGGTCCCCGGCCGTGTTCTTCGCGACGTCGGCGAGCCAGGCATCCCAGTCCGCGAATCGCGGGTCGAGCAGGTTCGGCGGCCGCGCCTCGACCAGGCGCCGGGCGACATCGGTGAAACGCTGCGGCGCACGCCAGCGGAAATCCGGCCAGCGTGCGATGGCGGGCGCCGCGAGCGCTTCGAAGGCGCGTGCCGACACGTTGCGCTCGAATTCCCGTACCAGGCGGTAGCCCGGGTCATTGACGGCGGCGTGCCCGCTCCAGCCCGCGACCAGGCGCGCGGCCTCCGTCTCGCCCGCGCGACGCAGCGCCTGCTCGAGGATCGGCTGCCAGTGCGCCGCGAATTCCGCGCGGTCGTCGAGCTGGATCGCGAGCATGTCCGCGGGCGTCGCGCTCGGCAGCGACGCGAGGCGGTCGCGGATCTGGCGCGCGCGCGCCGCCGGCGCGTAGTCTCCATCGCCGATGCGCGCGTAGGCCTCGCCGCCCACGACGCGGGCATTTGCACTCCAGGCGAAGCCCTGCGGCGGGTCGAGCAGGCGCGGCGACTCCGCCTGCGGCAGCCAGCCGTCCCAGCCCGCCCCATCGGCGCTCCAGTCCGAGGGCCGCAACGGATCGATGCCGGTGCGCCGAGGCAGCCGCCCCGAGAGCACCCAGCCGATCCGGCCCGCGGTGTCCGCGATCATCACGTTCTGCCCGGGCATCCCGGCACCGCCGATGATGGCCGCGGCCTCGTCGAGGTTCCGCGCGCGTTCGATGTGCATCACCGACATGTCCGTCGCACCGGGCTGGTGCGCGGTCCAGGCGAGCGCGAGCGCGTGGCCTTCGCCGTCGTCGCCGATCACCGGGCCCCAGATCGTCTTCTGGATGACGAGCGACTCCGGCTTGCCATTCGCGACCTCGAGCGTCTCCGTCTCCCGCTCGAACGGCCGCGGGCCACCCGGCGCGAGGTAGGTGTCGTCCGCGGGTCCGCGCTCGAGCCGCACGAGATCCTGGAAATCGCCGTAGCTGTTCGTGAATCCCCAGGCGACGTGTCGATTGCTGCCGGCGACGATCGCGGGCACGCCCGGCAGGCTCACGCCGGTCACGTCGAGTCCGGCCGGTGCGACGACGAGCCGCGCGCGATACCAGATGTTCGGCACGTTGAGGCCGAGGTGCATGTCGTTTGCGACGAGCGCGCCGCCGTCTTTCGCGCGTCTGCCTGCAACCGCCCAGTTGTTGCTGCCCACCGCGGACTCGCGCTCGTGTTCGCCGAGCGCGGCGCTGCGGCGCGTCGCCGGCTTGCCCGGGAGCCGCTCGAAGAGCGCGCGGTCGAGCTTGCGCAGGTCGTATTCCTCCGGCGTCGGCAGCGGCATTTCGGGCAGCACGGCTGCCGTCGAGCGCCGCCTCGCTCGCCGCATCCGGCTCGACGATGAAGCGGTACGCCGGCTCCGGCAACACGGCCGCGAGCCGGCCGCGGCGCTGCTCATCGCGATCGTCGAGTCCCTGCAGGTCGATCCACATCGCATAGACGACGAGGAGCGAATCCTCGGCGCGCCAGGGTGCGGGCGTCGCGCGCAGCATCAGGTACTCGAACGGACGCGCGCCGAGCGACGCGATCGCGGCATTGACGCCCTCCGCGTAGGCTTCGAAGAGCGCGCGATCAGGCGCGTCGAGCGCGGCGAGCGATTCTTCGGCGCGGCGGCGGAACTGGTGCGGCCGGATGTGGCGGTCGGCGTCGAGCAGGCCCGCGCCCAGGAGTCCGGCGAGCTCGCCCGCGCCGGTGCGGCGCAGCAGATCCATCTGGAACAGGCGGTCCTGCGCGTGGGCGTAGCCCGTCGCGCGCGCGACGTCGATCCGCGATTCGCCGCGGATCGTCGGAATGCCCGCCGCATCCCGCTCGATCGTGACCGGCGACGAGAGTCCGGCGAGCGTCGCTTCACCTTCGATGCGCGGCAGGCTCGCGCGCAGCAGGATCCAGCCTGCGGCCAGGGCGATGAGCACGAGTGCAACGGGAATCCCGATGCCGTAAGCGAGAAGCCGGCGCGCGGTGCGCGTCATGCGGGCTGGCGCTGGACCTTGACGATCTTCATCGAGTTGGTGCCGCCCGATACGCCGGACAACTCGCCTTTCGTGACGATGATGAGGTCGCCCTCGGCGGCGAGCCCGTCCTTCATCAGGCGCTCGAAGATGGCGGCGTACATCTGCTCCGGCCGCGGGTTCGTGACGTCAAAGTCCACCGGGTAAACGCCGCGGTAGAGCGTCACGCGCCGCTGCGTCCCGGCGTGGCGGGTGAACGCGTAGATCGGGATGTCCGAACGCATGCGCGACATCCAGAGGGCCGTCGAGCCGGACTCGGTCAGGGCGACGATCGCGCGCACGTCGAGGTGGTTCGCGGTGTACATCACGGCCGCGGCGATCGCCTCGTCGGTGCGCGTGAACTCCCCGTCGATGCGCAGGTCCGGCCGGTTCGAGTGCTGCCACTTCTCCGCGCCCTCGATCACCTGCGCCATCGCGCGGACGACGCGGCCGGGATGGCGGCCGACCGCCGTCTCGGCCGACAGCATGACCGCGTCGGTGTCGTCCATCACGGCGTTCGCGACGTCCGACACCTCGGCGCGGGTCGGCACCGGCGCGTGGATCATGGACTCCATCATCTGCGTCGCCGTGATCACGAGGCGGCTCTTTGCGCGCGCGAGCGCGATGATGTGCTTCTGCAGCCCGATGAGCTCCGCGTAGCCGACCTCGACGCCGAGGTCGCCGCGGGCGACCATCACGGCGGAAGTGGACTCGATGATGGACTCCAGGTTCTCGATCGCCTCGCGCCGCTCGATCTTCGCGACGATGCGCCCCTCGCCCTTGGCGGCGCGCAGCAGGTCCCAGGCCTCGGTGATGTCGGCGCGGTCGCGCACGAAGGAGACCGCGAGGTAGTCGACGCCGAGCTCGGCGGCCATGCGGATGTCCTCGCGGTCCTTGTCCGTCAGCGCGCCCGCGGAAAGCCCGCCGCCGAGCTTGTTGAGCCCTTTCATGTCGGTGAGCTCGCCGCCGGTCAGGATGCGCGTGTGCACCTGCGTGCCTTCGACGGCCGTGACCTCGAGCGAGATGAGCCCGTCGTTCAAGAGCAGCGTGTCGCCGGGGCGCACGTCGCGCGGCAATGACTCATAGGCGACGCCCACGATACGGTCCGTGCCGTTTTCGGGGTCGAACTTCGGGTCGAGCGTGAAGCGCTCGCCCTCGACCAGCACCGCGCGACCGCCCGCGAAGCGCTCGATGCGCACCTTCGGGCCGCGCAGGTCGCCGAGGATGCCGACGACGCGGCCGGCCTTGGCCGCCGCCGCGCGCGTGCCCTCGATCCGGCGCGCGTGGTCGTCGAAGCTGCCGTGCGAGAAGTTGACGCGGACCAGGTCCACGCCCGCCGCGATGAGGTCTGCGAGCGCTGCCGGCGGATCGGTTGCAGGACCGAGCGTCGCGACGATCTTGGTGCGTCTTGCCATCTGCGCTCCCCTGCTTCCCGCCCGCTACTGGCCGGCGGCGCGCCGCTCGAGCGCGGCAACCGCAGGCAGCGTCTTGCCCTCGACGAACTCGAGGAAGGCGCCGCCGCCGGTCGAAATATAGGACATGCGGTCCGTGACCCCGTACTTGTCGATCGCCGCGAGCGTGTCGCCGCCGCCCGCGATCGAGAACGCCGGGCTCGCGGCAATCGCCTCGGCGAGCGAGCGCGTGCCCGCCCCGAACGCCTCGAACTCGAACACGCCGAGCGGCCCGTTCCAGATGATCGTGCCCGCCTTTGCGACGATGCCGGCCACGGCCTTCGCGGTCTCCGGCCCGATGTCGAGGATCATCTCGTCGGCGCCGACACTGTCCGCCGCACGGACCTGCCCCTTGGCTGTCGCGGTGAACTCGCGCGCGACGACGACGTCGGTCGGGATCGGGATGCCGACGCCGCGCGCCTTCGCCTGCGCGAGCAGGCGTTTCGCCACGTCGATCATGTCGGCCTCGTGCAGCGACTTGCCGACGGCGACGCCGGTCGCCGCGAGGAAGGTGTTCGCGATGCCGCCGCCGACGACCAGCTGGTCCACCCGGGCAATGAGGCTCTCGAGGACCTCGAGCTTGGTCGAGACCTTGGAACCGCCGACGACCGCAACCAGCGGCCGCTTCGGCTTCTCGAGCGCGCGCTCGAGCGCGTCGAGCTCGCCCGCGAGCAGCGGTCCCGCGCAGGCGATGGGCGCCGCGAGCGCGACGCCGTGCGTGCTGGCCTCGGCGCGGTGCGCCGTGCCGAAGGCGTCCATGACGAAGATGTCGCACAGCGCCGCCATCCGCTTCGCGAGCGCCGGGTCGTCCTTCTTCTCGCCTTTCAGGAAGCGGACGTTCTCGAGCAGGACGGCCTCACCCGGCTCCGCGGCCACGCCCTCGAGTCCGTCGGCATGGAACCGGACGGGCCTGCCGAGCAGGCCCGCGAGCACCTTTGCGACCGGGGCGAGCGAGAGCGCAGGATCGCGCTCGCCTTCCTTCGGCCGGCCGAGATGGGACATCAGGATGACGCGCGCGCCCGCGTCGAGCGCGAGCCGGAGCGTCGGGATCGCCGCGCGCAGGCGCGCGTCGCTCGTGACCTTGCCATCGGCGATCGGGACATTGAAGTCCTCGCGGATCAGCACGCGCTTGCCCGCAAGCGCGAGGTCCGCCATCCGGATCGCCTTCATCGGCGCCGGTCAGCCCGCGCGCGACCAGGCGAGCGTCGTGTCGAGCATGCGGTTCGAGAAGCCCCACTCGTTGTCGTACCAGGAGCAGACCTTCACGAGATTGCCGCCGAGGACCTTCGTGAGCTGCGCGTCCACCGTGCCGGACGCCGGGTTGTGGTTGAAATCGACCGAGACCAGCGGCTCCTCGGTGTAGTTGAGGATGCCCTTCAGCGAACCCTCGGAGGCCTTGCGCAGGAGGCCGTTGACCTCCTCGGCCGTCGTCGCGCGGCTTGCGGTGAACGTGAGATCGACGAACGAGACGTTGATCGTCGGCACGCGGACCGAGAATCCGTCCAGCTTTCCCTTCAGTTCCGGCAGGACGAGGCCCACCGACGCCGCCGCGCCGGTCTTGGTGGGGATCATCGACATCGTCGCCGAGCGCGCGCGGCGAAGGTCCGAGTGATAGACGTCCGTCAGCACCTGGTCGTTCGTGTACGCATGCACGGTCGTCATGATGCCGGCCACGACGCCGAGGCCGTCGTGCAGCGGCTTCACGAGCGGCGCGAGGCAGTTCGTGGTGCAGGACGCATTCGAGATCACCGTCATGTCCTTGCGCAGCGTCTGGTGATTCACGCCGTAGACGATCGTCGCGTCCACGCCGTCGGCGGGCGCCGAGATGACGACTTTCTTCGCCCCGGCCGCGAGATGCTTCGATGCCTTCTCCTTGCTGGCGAAGAGCCCGGTGCACTCGAGCACGATATCGGCGCCGAGCTCGCCCCAGGGCAGCTTCGACGGGTCGCGCTCCGCGACCACCCGGATCCGGTCGCCATTCACGATCATGGAGTTGCCGTCCACCGCGACCTTGCCGGGGAACGGGCCGTGGGCCGTGTCATGGCGCGTCAGGTGCGCATTGGTGTTCGCGTCGCCGAGGTCGTTGATCGCGACGATGCTGATCTCGCCCGTGCGCTTCGATTCGTACAGGGCCCGCAGGATGTTCCTTCCGATGCGGCCGTACCCGTTGATGCCTACCTTGATCGCCATGGTCTCTACTCTCCGTTTAGCAATGACTCCGCGGCCTCGACAACGGCAGCGGACGTGAAACCGAAATGCCTGAACAAATCCTTGGCCGGCGCGGACGCGCCGAAACTCGTCATGCCGATGACGCGGCCGCGCGGGCCGACGTAGCGCCACCATCCATCGGGCACGCCGGCCTCGATCGCGAGCCGGGCCGTGACGTCCGGCGGCAGCACCTGGTTGCGCCAGGCAGCGTCCTGCGCATCGAACACGCTGGTGCAGGGCATGGACACGACGCGGACGCGCCGCCCGCGCTCAGCGAGCGTGCGCGCGGCCTCGACCGCGAGCGCGACTTCCGAACCGGTCGCGATCAGGATGCAGTCGGGGCGGCCGCCGCCGTCCACCAGCACGTAGCCGCCGCGCGCGACCGCCGCGAGCTGGGCGGCGTCGCGCGGCTGCTGCGGCAGTGACTGGCGCGTCAGGGCGAGTATCGTCGGCGCCTTGCGGCGCCGGATCGCGGCCCCCCAGGCGTGCCAGGTCTCCGCCGTGTCGCAGGGCCGCCAGAGTTCCATGCGCGGGATCATCCGCAGCGACGCGACGTGCTCGACCGGCTGGTGCGTCGGCCCGTCCTCGCCGAGGCCGATCGAGTCGTGCGTCAGCACGAAGATGCTGCCCGCCTCGATGATCGACGCCATGCGCAGCGAGCTTCGCGCGTAGTCCGAGAACACGAGAAAGGTGCCGCCGAACGGGACATAGCCACCGTGCAGCACGACGCCGTTCATGATCGCGCCCATGCCGAACTCGCGGACGCCATAGTGCAGGTAGTCGCCGGCCGGCGCCGCGGCTGAATAGGCCGCCGCACCCTTGATGCGCGTGTTGTTCGAGCCGGTGAGGTCCGCGGACCCGCCGAGCAGCTCCGGCAGCTTCGGGCCGAGCGCATTCAGGATCGCCTGCGAGCTCTGGCGCGTCGCGACCGGCTGCGCCGCCGCCTGCGCCGCCGCCGCGCCTTCCCCGATCCAGCCCTCGAACGCGGGCGGCAAGGCCGCGTCCATGCGCCTGCGGAACTCCGCCGCAAGCTCCGGGTGCGCGGACTCATAGGCCTTGAACTTGCGCCGCCAGCGGCTCTCCGCGCGCTTGCCCGCGGCGCGTGCGTCCCAGCCCGCGCGGATTTCTTCCGGCACGACGAAGGGCTCGTGCGGCCACGCGAGCGCCTTGCGCGCGAGCGCGACTTCTTCGGCGCCGAGCGCCGCGCCGTGGCATTCCTCCTTGCCCTGCTTGTTCGGCGCGCCAAAGCCGATCACCGTCTTGCAGCAGATCAGCGTCGGCTTGCCGCGCTCGCGCTTCGCGCGGCGGATCGCCCGCGCGACGGCCTCCGGGATCGTGCCCGTCCACCGCGCGGATCACCTGCCAGCCGTACGCCTCGAAGCGCTTCGGCGTGTCGTCGGTGAACCAGCCGGCGACCTCGCCGTCGATCGAGATGCCGTTGTCGTCATAGAAGCAGATCAGCTTGCCGAGGCCCCAGGTGCCGGCGAGCGCACAGGCCTCGTGCGAAATGCCTTCCATCAGGCAGCCGTCGCCGAGGAACACCCAGGTGTGGTGGTCGACGATTTCGTGCCCGGGCCGGTTGAAGGCCGCGGCGAGCTTCTTCTCCGCGAGCGCCATGCCGACCGCGTTGGCGAGGCCCTGGCCGAGCGGCCCGGTTGTCGTCTCGATGCCGATCTCGATCTCGTGCTCCGGATGGCCGGCGGTGCGCGCACCGAGCTGGCGGAAATTCCTGAGTTCGTCGATGCCGAGCGGGTAGCCGGTCAGGTGCAGCACGGAATAAAGCAGCATCGAGCCGTGCCCGTTCGAGAGCACGAAGCGATCGCGGTCGGCCCAGTGCGGGTTTCCCGGGTTGTGCTTCAGGAAGTCGCGCCACAGCACTTCGGCGATGTCCGCCATGCCCATCGGCATGCCCGGGTGCCCGGAATTGGCGCGCTGCACGGCGTCCATGCTGAGGGCCCGGATGGCATTGGCGAGTTCGCGGCGGCTGGGCATTCACACGCTCCGGCGGCAAACCGCCATTGTCGCCGATGGCGTATAATTTTTGGAATGTCCGGCGACTTTTTATTCACCTCCGAGTCCGTCTCCGAAGGCCATCCGGACAAGGTCGCCGACCAGATCTCGGACGCGGTGCTGGACGCCCTCCTCGCGCGCGATCCGAAGGCGCGCGTCGCCTGCGAAACGCTCGTCAAGACGGGCGTCGCCGTCGTCGCCGGCGAGGTCACGACCCGCGCCTGGATCGATCTCGAGGCGCTCGTCCGCCGCGTCATCTGCGACATCGGCTACACGTCGTCCGAAGTCGGCTTCGACGGCAAGACCTGCGGCATCGTCAACATCATCGGCAAGCAGTCCGTCGACATCGCCCAGGGCGTGGACCGCGCGGACCCGGAGAACCAGGGTGCCGGCGACCAGGGCCTGATGTTCGGGTATGCGACCGATGAGACCGCCGCTTTCATGCCGGCGCCGATTCACTTCGCGCACAAGCTCGTCGAGCGCCAGGCCAGGGTCCGCAAGGGCAAGAATCCGAAACTGCCGTGGCTGCGTCCCGACGCGAAGAGCCAGCTGACCTTCGCCTACGAGGACCACAAGCCGGTCGGCATCGAGGCCGTCGTGCTCTCGACGCAGCACGCGCCGGAAGTCCGGCAGAAGGACCTGCGCGAGGCGGTGATGGAGGAAATCATCAAGCCCGTGCTGCCCGCACGCTGGCTCGGCAAGCGCACGAAGTACCACATCAACCCGACCGGACGGTTCGTGATCGGCGGGCCGGTCGGCGACTGCGGCCTCACCGGACGCAAGATCATCGTGGACACCTACGGCGGCATGGCCCGCCATGGCGGCGGCGCGTTTTCGGGCAAGGACCCGTCCAAGGTGGACCGCTCGGCGGCCTACGCCGCGCGCTATGTCGCAAAGAACGTGGTCGCGGCGGGCCTTGCCAGCCGCTGCGAAATCCAGGTGTCCTACGCGATCGGCGTGGCGCGGCCCACCTCGATTTCGGTGCACACCTTCGGGACCGGCCGGATTCCGGACGCGCGTCTCGAAAAGCTGGTCGGGGCCCACTTCGACCTCCGCCCTTTTGGCATCATCAAGATGCTCGACCTGATCCACCCGATGTACGGCCGGACGGCGTCCTACGGGCATTTCGGGCGCGAACCGGTCGAGATGGATTACGATTGGCAGGATGATTCGGGCGGCGGCGCCCGGCGCAAGGCCCGGTTCACGGCCTTCAGCTGGGAACGCACCGACCGGGCCGAGGCCTTGAAAAAGGCCGCGGGCCTCTAGGAGGGGACAGTCCCCCGCGGACTTCGAGGAGCGTTGCAACAGGCGGTCGCCTGCCAGGCTCGAAGTTCGCGATACGCAACGGCGCTCTCGCTCGCAAAGGAGAGAGATGACCATGAATGCCGTGATCAACACCCAGTTCAAGGACTACCGCGTCGCCGACATCGGCCAGGCCGATTTCGGCCGCCGCGAGATCGCGATCGCCGAGACCGAAATGCCGGGCCTGATGTCGGTGCGCGCCGAATTCGGGCGCAGCAAGCCGCTCGCCGGCGCCCGCATCGCGGGCTCGCTGCACATGACGATCCAGACCGCGGTACTGATCGAATCGCTCGCCGCGCTCGGCGCCGACATCCGCTGGGCGTCCTGCAACATCTTCTCGACGCAGGACCACGCGGCGGCCGCGATCGCGGCCGCGGGCATCCCGGTCTTTGCGCACAAGGGCGAGACGCTCGAGGAATACTGGGACTTCGCGCATCGCATCTTCGAATGGCCGGCCGGCAAGCACGCCAACATGATCCTCGACGACGGCGGCGACGCGACGCTCCTCCTGATCCTCGGCAGCCAGGCCGAGAAGGACCCGTCCGTCATCGCCAGGCCCACGAATGAAGAAGAGACGGCGCTCTATGCCTCGATCCGCAAGCGCCTCGAGGCGCAGCCGGGCTGGTACTCGACGCGCCTCGCCGAGATCCGCGGCGTCACCGAGGAAACGACGACGGGCGTCAAGCGGCTCTACCGCATGGCCGCGGAAGGCAAGCTGCCATTCCCCGCCATCAACGTGAACGACTCCGTCACGAAGTCGAAGTTCGACAACCTCTACGGCTGCCGCGAGTCGCTGGTGGACGGCATCAAGCGCGCGACCGACGTCATGATCGCCGGCAAGATCACGCTCGTCGCCGGCTACGGCGACGTCGGCAAGGGCTGCGCGCAGTCGCTGCGCGGCCTCGGCGCGACCGTGTGGGTCACCGAGATCGACCCGATCTGCGCGCTGCAGGCGGCGATGGAGGGCTACCGCGTCGTGACGATGGACGAGGCCTGCGACAAGGCGGACATCTTCGTGTCCGCGACCGGCAACGTGAACGTGATCAACCACGACCACATGCGCCGGATGAAGCACCAGGCGATCGTCTGCAACATCGGCCACTTCGACAGCGAGATCGACATCGCCTCGCTCAGGCAGTACCGCTGGGAGAACATCAAGCCGCAGGTGGACCACGTGATCTTCCCCGACGGCAAGCGCATCATCGTGCTGGCCGAGGGCCGGCTCGTGAACCTCGGCTGCGGGACCGGTCACCCGTCCTTCGTGATGTCGAACTCGTTCACGAACCAGGTGCTGGCGCAGATCGAGCTCTACGCCCACGGCGAGCGCTACGAGCATCGCGTGTACGTGCTGCCGAAGGCGCTCGACGAGAAGGTCGCGCGGCTGCACCTCGATCGCATCGGCGCGAAGCTCACGACGATGACCGCGGACCAGGAGCGTTACCTCGGAATCTCCGCTGCCGGGCCGTTCAAGCCCGAGCACTACCGCTACTGAGGCGCGGTGCGCGTACTGCAGTTCACGGACCCGCACCTGCCCGGATCGCCGGGCATGCGGGTCCGGGACGTCGCGACCGAGGCGACGCTCGCGCGCTGCGTCGCGCACGCGAAGCGCCGCCACCCGCGGCCGGACGCCGTGCTCCTGACCGGCGACCTCGCGCACGACGACGCGGGCGGCTACGCGATGCTGCGCGAGCGCTTCGGCGACACCGAGGCGCCGGTGCACTGCCTTCCGGGCAACCATGACGATCCCGCCGCCGTGCGAGCGGCGCTCGACGCGCCGCCCTTCGTGCACGATTTCGCGCGGCGCTACGGCGACTGGATGATCATCATGATGGACAGCACCGTGGCCGGGTTTCACGGCGGGCACCTCGACGCCGAGGAACTCGCGCGGCTCGACGTCGCGCTCGCGGCGCAGCCGGGCGCCCACGCGCTCGTCTGCCTCCATCACCACCCGGTGCCGCATGGCAGCGCCTGGCTGGACGAGCTGATGCTCGACAATGCCGAAGAGTTCTTTGCCTTGCTCGCGCGCCATCCGGGCGTCCGCGGCCTCGCCTGGGGACACACGCACCAGCCGTTCGAGGGCATGCACGGGCACATCCGGCTGATGGGCACGCCCTCGACCTGCATGCAGTTCGCGCAGGACGCCGACGAGTTCCAGGTGGACGAGCGCCCGCCGGCGTACCGCTGGATCGAGCTCGGCGAGGATGGCAGCGTCGAGACGGGCGTCGAATGGGTGCATGAACATGACTGATATGCGAATTCACCGGCCCTTGTTCGTGATCGCCCTCTGCATGGCGCTCGCCACCGGCGCGGCGCGGGCCGAGCCCGCGCTGTGGAAGGTGACGGGCGGCAAGAGCGCTGTGTACCTCTTCGGCTCGGTACACCTGCTGCCTGAGGGCGGCTTCACGGTCGGCGGCGAGCTTGCGGACGCGCTCAAGCGCGCGGATCGCGTCTGCATGGAGATCGACCCGGCGAGCCACGGACGAGGCCGCGACAACCGCGATCACGCTCGCGCGAGCGGTGGATCCCGACGGCCGGACGCTCTTCGACCTGCTCGGGGACGACGCCGACCGCGTGCGCGCGGCTGCCGAGGATGCGGGCGTGCCGCTCGAGGCGCTCTCGATGTTCGAACCGTGGTTCGCCGGGACTCACGGTGTCGGTGATGGCGCTGCAGGCGCACGGCTACGACGCCGAGCACGGCGTCGAGCAGATCATCGAGGCGGAGGCCAGGCAGGAAGGCAAGACCGGCTGCGGCCTCGAGACGCTCGACGGGCAGCTCGGCCTGCTCGACGGCCTGTCGGCCGAATTGCAGAAGGAGATCCTGCTGCAGGCGATCGACGAAGCGGGCGACGTCGACGCGATGATCGGCCCGATGCTCGAGGCCTGGCGCGACGGCGACGAGGCCGGGCTCGAGAAGAGCCTCGAGGAGGACTTCGACGGCTACCCGGAGCTCGCCGACGTGCTCATCTACCGCCGGAACGCCGCCTGGGCCAACCAGGTGAGCGAGATGTTGCGGGGCGACGAGGACGTGCTCCTGGTCGTCGGCGCGATGCATCTCGTGGGAAACCGCGGCCTGCCCGCCCTGCTCGCGAAGCGCGGCTTCCACGTCGAGAGGCGCTGAGGCACGCATGTCCCACTTCGAGGAAGCCAGCCGCTACATCGCCGGCGGAGTGAACTCGCCGGTGCGGGCGTTTCGCGGCGTGGGCGGCGAGCCGCTCTTCATCCGCCGCGCGCGCGGCGCCGCCGTCGAGACCGAAGACGGCCGGCGCTTCATCGACTACGTCGGCTCCTGGGGACCGATGATCCTGGGCCACGCGGATCCCGACGTCATCGCGGCGGTCGTGCGCAGGGCCGAGGACGGCCTTTCCTTCGGCGCGCCGACCCTGATCGAGACGGAACTCGCCCGCAGGATCACGGAGCTCGTGCCCTCCATCGAGCTCGTCCGCATGGTGAGCTCGGGCACCGAGGCGACGATGAGCGCCATCCGCCTCGCGCGCGGGTTCACGGGCCGCGAACGCATCGTGAAATTCGAGGGCTGTTATCACGGCCACTCGGACGGCCTGCTCGTGAAGGCGGGCTCGGGCGCCCTGACGCTCGGCGTGCCCGATTCCGCCGGCGTGCCGGCCGCGATCGCGGCCGCGACGACGACGCTGCCCTACAACGACGTCGCCGCACTCGAGGCCTGCTTCGCGAAGGCGGGCGCGAAATCGCCTGCGTCATCGTCGAGCCGGTCGCCGGCAACATGGGCTGCGTGCCGCCGGCCGCGGGCTTCCTGCGAAACCTTGCGCGCGCTCTGCACGCGCCATGGCGCCGTGCTCATCTTCGACGAGGTGATGACGGGATTTCGCGTCGCGCTCGGCGGTGCGCAGGCGCTCTATGGCGTGAAGCCGGACCTCACGACGCTCGGCAAGATCGTCGGCGGCGGCATGCCGGTCGGCGCCTTCGGCGGCCGGCGCGACATCATGGAGAAGCTCGCGCCGCTCGGGCCGGTCTACCAGGCGGGCACCTTGTCCGGCAACCCGGTCGCGATGGCGGCGGGACTCGCGACGCTCGAGGGCGTCGCGAAGCCGGGCTTCCACGCGCGCCTCGCCGCGACGACGACGCGCCTCGTCGAGGGTCTCGCGGGCGCCGCGCGCGCGGCCGGCGTTCCCGTCGCGACCACCCACGTCTGCGGCATGTTCAGCCTCTTCTTTACGGCCGAGGCCAGCGTCACCAATTATCGCCAGGTGATGGCGAGCGACGCCGCGCGCTTCCGGCGCTACTTCCACGGCATGCTGCAGGCGGGCGTCTATCTTGCGCCCTCGCCTTTCGAGGCGGGTTTCGTCTCTGCGGCGCACGGCGAGGCCGAGATCGCAGCGACCGTCGAAGCCGCCGGCCGCGTGCTCGCCGCGATCGCGAAGGATCCCTGATGCGCGCGACGCTGGCATTCGTCGCAGCGATTTTCGGGACCATGTTCCTCGCGGCGCTGCTCGCCTACCCCGTGTGGCTCGGCGTGCACGCGCTGGTCCCCGAGTGGGCTTTCCATGGCATCGTCGGCCGCTTCTGGCAGCTCCTGCTCCTGATCGGCATCCTCCTCGCGAAGCGACGACTCGGCCTTCGGGGCCGCGCAGACTGGGGCTGGGGCCTGCCGCGGCCCGTGTTCCTGCGCCAGGCGGGCGCCGGCCTTGCGATCGGCATCGCGACGATGCTGCCGATGACGATCGCGATGTTCGCGCTCGGAATCCTCCGGCTGCGGTCCGGGTTCGGCGTCGCCGATGCTCGCTGGACGCCATCGTCGGCGGGCTGCTCGCCGGCCTCGCCGTCGCCATCGTCGAGGAGACGTTCTTCCGCGGCCTGATGTACCGGGCGGTGGATCGTGAATCCGGTTTCGTCGCGGCCGCCTGGTGCACGGCGATTGTCTATGCAGCGATCCACTTCTTCTCGCCGGCACAAGATCCCGGCCGACGCCGTCGCCCCGGACAGCGGGCTGCGGCTGCTCGGCGGCGCGCTCGAGCATTTCTCGAATCCGCTGCCGGTACTCGATTCCTTCGTCACGCTGGTGCTGGTCGGCCTCCTGCTCGCCCTGGTGCGACGGCGGACGGGCGCGATCGCCGTGGGACTCGGCTTGCACATGGGCTGGGTCTTCGTGATCAAGGCGACGATCAAGCTCACGCGCGTCAATGAGGACGCGCCGGCATCCTTCCTTGTCGGCAGCTTCGACGGCTACACGGGCTGGCTCGTCGCCGGCTGGGCGGCGGTGCTGATCGCCGTCGCCTGGTCGCGCGGCTGGCTGCGGCCCGCGAGCTAGCCGCGGCTTCGCGTCACCGCCGGTTCGAGCGCGGCAAGGCGCTCGAGCGGATCCTGGAGTTCGAGCAGGGTCTGCTTGTCGGCGAGCGTGAGCGGCAGCAGTTCCGCGAGGCGGTTCGCGATCCAGGCCGCATCGTCCCGCTGCTCGATGTGCCGGTACGAGTCCTCGGCCTCCGGCAGCACCTGCATCACGACTTCCTTCATCCAGGCCTGGTCCGGCGGCACGGCCACGACCGGGTCCGCGGCGATGTCGAGCACGCGGCCGCGATTCAGGCCATCGGCCTCGCGCCAGGCCTCGACGACACGGACCCGTTCGCGACCGATGCAGCTGATGCCGAGATATCCGCCCTCGAGGCGGTCGAAGTCCACGATGCGCGCCTCGGTGCCGGTCGCGGCGAAGGACGTCACGGCCGAGGCCTCCTCGCCCTCGCCGAGCAGCACGACGGCGAAGCCGGTCTGCTCGCGCATGCAGCGGCTCACCATGTCGAGGTAGCGCGGCTCGAAGATCCGAAGCGGCAGCGGTCCGCCCGGGAACAGCACGGCGTTCAGCGGAAAGAGCGGCAGCTCGCGGACTTCGGCGTTCACGCCGGCCGCGCCCGCAGCGCCGCCAGCAGGCGCTCGTGCAGGCCGCCGAATCCGCCGTTGCTCATGACGAGGACGCGATCGCCCGCGCGCAATTCCGCGGCCAGCGCCGCGACGAGGCCCGGCAGGTCGCCGAGGACGCGCGCCTTGGGCCCAAGCGCGGCGGCGACGCCGTCGAGGTTCCAGTCGAGGCCCGCGGGCTGGTAGAGCCAGACGGCGTCGGCGCCGGAAAGCGATTCGACCAGTTCCTCGCGGTGCACGCCGAGGCGCATCGTGTTCGAGCGCGGCTCCAGCACGGCGATGATGCGGCCGCCGTCGGGCTGGCGGCGCACGCCGTCGATCGTGAGCGCGATCGCCGTCGGGTGATGCGCGAAGTCGTCATAGACGCGGATGCCGGCGACCTCGCCGCGAAGCTCGAGCCGGCGCTTCACGCCGGCGAAGCGGCCGAGCGCCGCGGCGGCCTGGGCCGGCAGCACGCCGATGCCGGCCGCGCAGGCGATCGCCGCGAGGCCGTTCTCGACGTTGTGCAGGCCGATGAGCGGCCAGCGCACGATGCCGACCGGCGCGTCGCGATGCAGCACCTCGAACGCGCTGCCGTCCGGCGAGGCGAGCCGTGCGCGCCACTCGGCCTCGCCTTCGCGCGCGAATTCGACGAGCGGCGTCCACGCGCCCATCGCGAGCGTCGCCTTCAGCGCGGCACTGTCCGCGTTCCAGGTGATCCGGCCGGAACCCGGCACCGTCCGCACGAGGTGGTGGAACTGGCGCTGGATCGAGGCGAGGTCCGGGTAGATGTCCGCATGATCGTATTCGAGGTTCGTCATCAGCAGGTGCCGCGGCCGGTAGTGCACGAACTTCGCGCGCTTGTCGAAGAAGGCGGTGTCGTACTCGTCGGCCTCGATCACGAACAGCGCGCCCCCGCCCGCCCGCGCGGTCGCGTCGAAATTCGCCGGGATGCCGCCGATCAGGAAGCCCGGCTCGCGCCCGGCATCCTGCAGGATCCAGGCCAGCATGGACGAGGTCGTCGTCTTGCCGTGCGTGCCCGCGACGGCCGCGACCTCGCGCCCGCGCAGCACGTTCTCGGCGAGCCATTGCGGGCCCGAGACGTACGGCATGCCGCTGTCCAGCAGCCGCTCGATGATCGGCTTGCCGCGCGTCATGACGTTGCCGACCACGACGACGTCGGGCTTCAGGTCGAGCTGCGCGGGATCGTAGCCATCGATCAGCTCGATGCCCTCGGCCGCAAGCTGGGTGCTCATCGGCGGGTAGATGTTGGCGTCGGAGCCGGTCACGCGATGCCCCGCGGCGCGCGCGAGCGCCGCAAGGCCGCCCATGAAGGTTCCGCAAATGCCGAGGACGTGCAGGTGCATCAGGACGGTGCGCCAAAGAAGGCGAGCGACAGGGCGTGGGCGGCGAACCACCAGGTGACGGCGATCGCGAACCCGGTCACGAGGCCGGTGTCGAGCGCCGAGCGCAGGATGTGGCCGACGATCAGCAGGTACCAGACGACGACCAGCACCGTGCCGGCCGTGGAGAAGAGCGCGACCGCGTAGTTCGACTTCGCGGGTGACCGGAGAAGCAGCAGCGCGATCACGGCGGGCGTCAACAGGAGGTCGGTGCCGAAGATCGCAATCACGGTCTGCGCATAGCGATGCATCCGCCCCGTGAGCGTGAGCAGGAGCCCGACGAATGACAGGGCGAAGGCGATGTCGAGTATCGTGCGCGCGAGCAGGCGGTCATTGACGTCGAGCCAGATGACCACGAGGTCGGTGGCGGCAAACAGCAGGACGAAGAACGCGACGGACGCCGCCGAGGACGGCAGGTTGCCCGGGTCCTTGCGCAGCAGGGCGATCTGGGTCAGCGAACTCAGCAATCCGGTCATGCTGCCTTGGGTCGCGATGGCGGCATGCGCATAATAAGGTGGCGATGACCGACGGCGATACTCCAATCCGCGACCCCGTGTCGCTCCAGCAACGCGTCGGGTCGTGGCCGCCGGACGCGGCGCTCGCACTCGACACGGAATTCGTGCGCGAACGGACCTATTACCCGAAGCTTTGCCTGATTCAGGCCGCGATCGGCGGCGACATCGTCCTCATCGACGTGCTCGCGATCGAGGACGGCGGCGCGCTCGCGCCCGTGCTCACGGATCCCGGCCGGCCGAAGATCCTGCACGCCGCGCGCCAGGACATCGAGGCGCTCCTGCCGCTCACGGGCACGCCGCTCGCGCCGGTCTTCGACACGCAGCAGGCGGCGGCCCTCCTCGGCTTTCCCGCGCAGATCGGCTACGCGGAGCTCGTCCGGCAGCTCCTCGGCGTCGAGCTCGCCAAGGGCCATGCCCGCACGGACTGGTCGCGCCGGCCGCTGTCGCAGGAACAGCTCGCCTACGCGGCCGACGATGTCCGCTACCTTCCCGCGATCGCGGCGGCGCTCGGGGAGCGCCTCGAGGCTGCGGGCAGGCAGGCCTGGTTCGACGAGGAGTCGGCGGCGCTGCGCGACATCGCGCTCTATCGCGTGGAGCCTGCGGAGGCGTGGCGTCGCCTGAAAGGACTGGAACGATTCGACGATGCCGCCTTCGCTGCGGCCCGCGCGCTGGCGGCCTGGCGCGAGCGGCGCGCGATGGCCCGCAACCTGCCGCGCGGCTGGGTCCTGCCGGACGCGGCCATCCACCAGCTCGCGCAATCGCGGCCGCGCACGCGCGAGCAGTTGTCGCGCGCCGATGCCGTGCCGCCGGGCACGGCTGCACGCGCGGCCGACGAATTGCTCGCCGCGATCGCCGCAGCAGCCGACGACGCACCGCCGCGGGATGCGGTGGAAATCGGGCGGCCCGGCGCCGAGGAGCTGCGGCTGGAGAAGGCGCTGCAGAAGGAACTCGCCGCGATCGCGGGCGAACTCGGCATCCAGCCGGAGATCCTGGCGACGCGGCGCGAGCTCGCGGCGCTGTCGCGCGGCGCGCGCGAACTGCCGGTGCTCGCCGGCTGGCGCCGCGACGTCGTGGGCGAGCGGCTGCTCGCGGTGCGCTAGGCGATCGCGCGTTCGAGGCGGGCGTCGACGTCCTCGAGGCTGCCGTCCGCGTCGATGCGGCGCAGCAACCCCTTCTTCGCGTAATAGTCGATGAGCGGCTGCGTGCGCTCGCGATAGATCGCAAGGCGCCGCCGCACGGTCTCCTCGTTGTCGTCGGGCCGCTGGAAGAGGTCATGGGGCGCGCCGTCGGTGCAGGTCTCGCCCGGCCGCGGCGGGTTCGACTCGACGTGAAACACGCGGCCGCAGCGCCTGCAGGTGCGCCGGCCCGCAAGGCGCCGCTCGAGCACGCCCGGGTCGATGTCGAACAGCACGACGGCGTCGATCGGCTGGCCGATTTCGCCGAGCAGCGCCGCAAGCCCGTCGGCCTGGACGATCGTGCGCGGGAAGCCGTCGAGGATGAAGCCGCGCTTCGCGTCGGGGCGCGCGAGCCGCTCGCGGATGATGCCGAGCATGGTGCGGTCGTCCACCAGGTGGCCCGCGTCCATCACGGTCTTCGCGGCGCGGCCGAGTTCGGTGCCCGCCGCAACGGCCTCGCGCAGGAGGTCGCCCGTGGATACCTGCGGAACGCCGTGACGCGCCTGCATGCGCTGCGCCTGCGTGCCCTTGCCCGAGCCGGGCGCCCCCACCAATATAAGCCTCATTTTCCAGCCACTCCGCGGGTCTTGCGCCCGTCGTGGGGCGCCCATCCTGCCCGCGGCGTCAGGTCGCGTCAAACCGCGCGAATCGGATATGCTTCGCCCCCCACGGGGCGGGTCGGCGCCCGCAAAACGGATTTGACAATGGCTGGACGCAGGAGCACCGGGCCGCGCAACGCGCTCTACGCGCAATCGGGCGGCGTGACCGCCGTCATCAACGCGACCGCCTGCGGCGTCATCGAGGCCTGCCGCAGGCACAAGCGCCAGATCGGCAACCTCTACGCCGGCCGCGACGGCATCGTCGGCGTCCTGACCGAAGACCTGATCGACACCGGCCGCGAAAGCGCGGCGACGATCCGCGCGCTCCGGCACACGCCCTCGGGCGCGTTCGGCTCGGCGCGCTACAAGCTGAAGGACCTCGAGCGCGATCGCGCGAAGTACGAGCGCCTCATCGAGGTGTTCCGCGCGCACGACATCGGCTACTTCTTCTACAACGGCGGCAACGACTCGATGGACACCGCGCTGAAGCTGAGCCAGCTCGGCGCGCAGACCGGATACCCGATCGCCTGCATCGGCATCCCGAAGACGGTGGACAACGACCTGCCGGTGACCGACTGCTGCCCGGGCTTCGGCTCGGTCGCGAAGTACGTCGCGGTCTCGACGCTCGAGGCCTCGCTCGACGTCGCCTCGATGGCGCGCACCTCGACGCGCGTCTTCGTCCTCGAGGTGATGGGACGCCACGCGGGCTGGATCGCGGCCGCGGGCGGCCTCGCCGCGCGCAAGGCCGGCGACCCGCCGCACATCATCCTGTTCCCGGAGATCGCCTTCGATCGCGAGCGTTTCCTCGCGCGCGTCAAGGAGACGGTCGAGAAGAAGGGCTACTGCGTCATCGTCGCCTCCGAAGGCACGCGCGACGCGGAAGGAAAGTTCCTGTCGGACATGGGCACGCGCGACGCCTTCGGCCACGTGCAGCTCGGCGGCGTCGCGCCGACGCTCGCGCAGATGGTCAAGCAGGCGCACGGCTACAAGTATCACTGGGCGCTCGCCGACTACCTGCAGCGCTCCGCGCGCCACGTCGCCTCGAAGGTGGACGTCGAGCAGGCCTATGCCGTCGGCCGCGCGGCGGTCGAGCTCGCGCTCGCGGGCAAGAACGCGGTGATGCCGGTCATCCGCCGCAAGTCCTCGAAGCCGTATCGCTGGGACATCTCGTCAGTCGCGATCGAGGCGGTCGCGAACAAGGAAAAGATGGTGCCGCGCAACTTCATCACCGAGGACGGCTTCGGGATCACGGCGGCGGGCCGTCGCTATCTCGAGCCGCTGATCGCCGGCGAGGACAATCCGCCGTACAAGAACGGGATTCCAGCGTACGTGACGCTGAAGAACGCGCGCGTTCGCCGCCGGCTGTCGACGACCTTCGTGATATGATTTTCGTTTCCGGGGAGTAGTTCATGTCCATGCAAACCGCACTCTGGCTGGCCATGCTGGCCGGCGTGGTCGCCATCGTGTACGGCATCTTCATGTCGCGCTGGATCCTCGCGCAGCCCGCGGGCAACGCGCGGATGCAGGAGATTGCCGCCGCGATCCAGGCAGGCGCCAAGGCCTACCTGAACCGCCAGTACTCGACCATCGCCATCGTCGGCGTCGTGCTGTTCGTCGCGCTCGGATTCGCGCTCGACTGGTACACGGCCGTCGGCTTCGCGTTCGGCGCACTCCTCTCCGGCATGGCCGGCTACATCGGCATGAACGTCTCGGTGCGCGCGAATGTGCGCACCGCGCACGCCGCGAGCGTCGGGCTCAATCCGGCGCTGCAGGTCGCATTCCGCGGCGGCGCGATCACCGGCATGCTGGTCGTCGGCCTCGGGCTGCTCGGCGTCGCGGCCTATTACGGCGTGATGATGCGGCTCACGGGCGACAGCGACCACTCGCTGCACGCGCTCGTCGGGCTCGCCTTCGGCGGCTCGCTGATCTCGATCTTCGCGCGGCTCGGCGGCGGCATCTTCACCAAGGGTGCCGACGTCGGCGCGGATCTGGTAGGAAAGGTCGAGGCCGGCATCCCCGAGGACGACCCGCGCAACCCCGCCGTGATCGCGGACAACGTCGGCGACAACGTCGGCGACTGCGCCGGCATGGCCGCGGACCTCTTCGAGACCTACGCGGTCACCGTCGTCGCGACGATGCTGCTCGCGGGCCTGATGATGAAGGACCTCGGCGAAGCGGCCGTGCTGTACCCGCTCGTGCTCGGCGCGGTGTCGATCGTCGCCTCGATCGTCGGCACGTTCTTCGTCAAGGTCTCCGAAGGCGGCAAGATCATGGGCGCGCTGTATCGCGGCGT
Organism: uncultured Gammaproteobacteria bacterium; assembly: GCA_963747035.1. GTDB lineage: Bacteria > Pseudomonadota > Gammaproteobacteria > Steroidobacterales > Steroidobacteraceae > SCUD01. The sequence goes on along the minus strand of CAVVDL010000032.1, from coordinate 1,131 downwards.
GATCGTCTCCGGCGTCATCGCGGCGGTCGCCTACTACCCGATCACGCGCTACATGCTGGGCGACGCGGCCATGCCGCTCTACTTCTGCGCGCTGATCGGGCTCGGCCTGACGGCGGCGATGATCGTCATCACCGAGTACTACACGGCGACCGAGTTCAAGCCGGTGCGCTACGTGGCCGAGGCTTCGCGCACGGGCCACGGCACGAACGTGATCGCGGGCCTTGCGGTGTCGATGAAGTCGACCGCCCTGCCCGTGCTCGCGATCTGCGCCGCCATCTGGGGCGCCTACTCGCTTGCCGGCCTGTACGGCATCGCGATCGCCGCGACCGCCATGCTCTCGATGACCGGCATGATCGTCGCGCTCGACGCCTATGGCCCGATCACCGACAACGGCGGCGGCATCGCCGAGATGAGCGGCCTGCCGAAGGAAGTGCGCAAGATCACGGACGCGCTCGACGCGGTCGGCAACACGACCAAGGCCGTCACGAAGGGCTATGCGATCGGCTCGGCCGGACTCGCGGCGCTCGTGCTCTTCGCCGACTACACGCACAACCTGGAAATCGCGGGCAAGCTCGAGCTCTTCAGCCTCTCCGACCCGGCCGTCATCATCGGCCTCTTCATCGGCGGCATGGTGCCCTACCTCTTCGGCGCGATGGCGATGGAAGCCGTCGGCCGCGCGGCGGGCTCCGTCGTGATCGAGGTGCGGCGCCAGTTTGCGGAGATCAAGGGCATCATGGAAGGCACGGCCAAGCCCGACTATTCGCGGGCCGTCGACATGCTGACCCGCGCCGCGATCCGCGAGATGATCGTGCCGTCGCTGCTGCCGATCCTGATCCCGGTCGTCGTCGGCTTCGGCATGAACTTCCTGCTCGGGCCCGGCGCCGGCATCCGCGCGCTCGGCGGCGTGCTGATCGGCACGATCGTCACGGGCCTCTTCGTCGCGATCTCCATGTGTACGGGGGGTGGGGCTTGGGATAATGCAAAGAAGTACATCGAGGAAGGCAACTTCGGCGGCAAGGGCTCGGACGCGCACAAGGCGGCCGTGACCGGCGACACCGTCGGCGATCCCTACAAGGACACGGCGGGCCCGGCGATCAACCCGCTGATCAAGATCATCAACATCGTCGCGCT
>CAVVDL010000031.1:0-10023 GCA_963747035.1 uncultured Gammaproteobacteria bacterium | reverse complement strand
ACCCGGAATGGCCGAGCTACGAACAGCAGATCGCCGCGCGCGACCGCATGCTCGACAAGCATCCGGGCCTCACGTTCGTCGGCGTGCACCTCGCCTCGCTCGAATGGGACATCGACCGGATCGAGGCTTTCCTGCGCCATTACCCGAACGCGAGCGTGGACCTGGCCGCTCGCCTGTCGCATCTCGAGCTCCAGGCGAGCAAGGATCGCGACAAGGTCCGGCAGTTCTTCATCGAATTCCAGGATCGCATCCTCTATGGATCCGACTTCGGCCGTGGCCGCGACCAGGCGGATGCCGAGTTCGCGACGGAGGCGCATGAAGGCTGGCTCGCGGACTGGCGCTTCCTGAGCGGGAACGCCGAACTGCACTCGGGAGAATTCGACGCGCCGTTTCGCGGGCTCGCACTGCCGCGCGAGGTCCTCGACAAGGTCTATCGCGAAAATGCGCGCCGCATATTCCCGACGGCCTGGCGCGGAACTGCCGGGAGCGGGCCATGATGATCGGCGCAGCGCTGCTGCTGCTCACCTCCGCCGCCGCGGTGCAGGGCGACGGGATCCGCCTCGAGTTCGACGGGCAGATGCAAAGCCGCGTGGTCGCAACATCGGGGGCGGAGACTGCGCTCGGCCCCTTCACGGAATCTGAAACGCTCGTGACCGATGCGGGAGAGGTCGGCGGCTTCACGTTGAAGGACGAAGCACGCGACACCGTTACGGATGCCTTTGGCGAGGGCCAGCGCACGACGCTCCGGGGCGAATCCGGCTCGATCGTCAAGGAAGTCGAAGTCACGGCCTACGCCGCGCGCCCGCGCTGGCTCTTCGTCCGCGTCCGCTATCGGAACGCCGGTGCGGTGCCGCTTCAGGTCCGGGGCTTCAACAGTCACCGCTACGAATTCTCGCCCGCCGCGGATCACCGCGAGCCGGCGTTCTGGTCGTACCAGAGCGCCTCGTACGAGGCGCGCCCTGACTGGGTGCTGCCGCTCGGCGCCGGCTACAAGCGCGCCAACTACCTCGGCATGAACGACTCGGACTACGGCGGCGGCACGCCGGTCGTGGACGTCTGGCGCCGCGACGTCGGCCTTGCGATCGGACATCTCGAACTCGTGCCCAAGCTCGTCTCGTTGCCGGTCGAGCGACAGAAGCGCGGCGGTACCAGGCTCGCGCTCGTCATGAAACGAGATGCGACGATCGCGCCGGGGCAGTCCATGGAAACGCTGCTGAGTTTCGTCGCCGTCCACCGCGGCGACTATTTCGACACGCTGCGGGCCTACAGCGCCGCCATGCAGGCCCAGGGCATCCGCCTGCCGGATGCGCCGAAGGACGCCTTCGACCCGATCTGGTGCGCCTGGGGTTACGGCCGCACGTTCACGCCCGTGCAGGTCTTCGAGACGCTGCCGGTCGTGAAGCAGCTCGGCTTCGGCTGGGCCGTACTCGACGACGGCTGGCAGGTCGCGCTCGGCGACTGGAGGCCGCGCCCGGACAAGTTTCCGGCCGGCGATGCCGACATGAAGGCGCTCGTGGACCGCATCCACGCGGCCGGGCTCAAGGCGCAGCTCTGGTGGGCGCCGCTCGGCGCCGATCCCGGTTCGCGCACGGAACGCGAGCATCCGGACTGGCTGCTGCGCAATGCCGACGGCTCGACGCGCAAGATCACCTGGTGGGATTCGCAGTACCTGTGTCCCGCGGTGGAAGGCGTCCGCGCTGACGCGGCGGCCTTCGTGAAGAAGGCCATCGGTGAATGGGGTTTCGACGGCCTCAAGATCGACGGGCAGCACCTGAACGCCGCGCCGGAGTGCTTCAACCCCGCGCACAAGCATGCGACACCGGCGGCGGCGCCGGAGGGCATGCCGGACTTCTTCAAGGCGATCTGGGATTCGGCGCAGGCGACGAAGCCGGGCGCGCTCGTCGAGATCTGCCCCTGCGGCACCGGCTACTCCTTCTTCACGCTGCCCTACCTCAACATGACCGTGGCCTCCGACCCGGAGAGCTCCTGGCAGATCCGCACCAAGGGCAAGACGCTCAAGGCGCTCGCGGGCGATCGCATTGCGTTCTTCGGCGATCACGTCGAGATGAGCGACGGCGGCGAGGACTTCGCCTCGACCTTCGGCGTCGGCGGCGTGATCGGCACCAATTTCGCCTGGCCCGGCGCGCCCGGCGAGAAGGACAAGACGCTCCTCCTCACGCCAAAGCGCGAGAAGACCTGGGCCCGATGGGTCGAACTCTATGAGGCGAAGCGACTTTCCGAGGGCGAGTACCTGGGCGGTCTCTACGACATCGGCTTCGATCGGCCGGAGGCGCATGTAGTCCGGAAAGGCGCTGCCCTTTACTACGCGTTCTTCGCCGCGCGCCATGACGGTCCGGTGCAATTGCGCGGCCTGGACCGCGACAAGACGTACGCGATCCGGGACTACGTCAACGGACTCGACCTCGGCACCGTCAAGGGTCCGGTGGCGACGCTCGATGCCCGATTCCGCCAGTCGCTGCTGCTGGAAGCGACGCCTCGGTAGAGGCCGCCGCGGGCTGCGCTACGGCTCGCGCCTCGCATCGTTGCCGGTGATGAGGCGCGCGCCGCGCTCGAAGAGCAGGTAGGACCACAGCCACTGTGTCACGACGATCAGGCGATTGCGCAGGCTCACGAGGAAGTACACGTGTGCGGCGCCCCAGATCCACCACGCGATCCAGCCCGAAAGCCGCAGCCGCCGGTAAGCGATCACGGCAGCACGCCGGCCGATCGTCGCAAGCAGCCCGCGGTCGCGATACACAAACGCTGCGGACGCGTTCGCGCCCGACGATGCGCGCGGCAAGCGCCCGCGCGACAAACGCGCCCTGCTGCTTTGCGACCGGCGCGATGCCGGGCTGCGGCGCACCGTCCGGATTCTTCGCAGAACGCGGTGTCGCCGATGACGTAGACGTCCGGGTGCCCGGGCGCGGTGAGATCCGGCCGGACCGGCACGCGCCCTGCGCGATCGGCGGGGACGCCGAGCCAGCCGGCGGCGGGCGATGCGCGAACGCCGGCTGCCCAGATGACGGTCGCAGCCTCGATGCGCTCGTCGCCGATGCGGACGCCCTCGGCGTCGCAATGCGTCACCGGGTTGCCGAGGCGTACCTCGACGCCGAGGCGCCCGAGCGCCGTCGCCGTGTAGCGCGACAGCGTCTCCGGAAAGTTCGCGAGCAGCCGCGGTCCCGATTCGACCAGCAGCACGCGCGTGCGCGTCGGGTCGATCACGCGGAAGTCGCGGGCGAGCGCGCGCCGCGTGAGCTCGGCGACGGCGCCGGCAAGCTCGACGCCGGTCGGGCCGCCGCCGACGATGACGATCGTCAGGAGCCGCGCGCCCTCCGCCGGATTGGACGCCATCTCCGCGCGCTCGAACGCGAGCAGGAGTCGCCGGCGGATCGCCGTCGCATCGTCGAGCGTCTTGAGTCCCGGCGCATGCACGGCCCATTCGTCGTGCCCGAAGTAGCCATGGGTCGCGCCGGTCGCGAGCACGAGGTAGTCGTACGCGATCGGCCCCGCGTCCAGTATCACGACCTTGCGCGCGGGATCGACGGCCGTCACCTCGCCCATCAATACGCGCGTATTCGCCTGCCGGCGCAGCACGTGGCGCACCGGCCAGGCGATGTCAGCGGGTGAAAGGCCGGCGGTCGCGACCTGGTACAGGAGCGGCTGGAAGAGGTGGTGGTTCTGGCGATCGATCAGCGTGACATCGACGGGAAGGCGCTTCAGGCCTTCGGCTGCAGCCAGCCCCCCGAATCCCGCCCCAACGATAACGATTCTAGGTTTTGAGACGTAACTCATTGGCATCGCAAGTGTTTTTCTTTAGTATATGCGCGGTGGGTCAGAGAGCGTAATCTGATTTGACGGCTCCTGGGGGTGCCATGCTGCGGATCGTCCTGCTGAATCCGAAAGGCGGCTCGGGCAAGTCCACCATCGCCACCGGCATCGCCGCGATGTACGCCGCGCGGGGCTACCGACCCGTCCTCATGGACTTCGATCCGCAGGGGTCGAGCTCACGCTGGCTCGAGAAGCGCTCCCCTCACCAGCCGCCGATCCACGGCATTGCCGCTTACGCGCGCGCACTCGGCGTGACCCGCAGCTTCCAGCTCCGCGTCCCGCACGGCACCGACCGCGTCATCGTGGACACGCCCGCCGCCATGCAGCCGCACCAGTTCAACGAGCACGTGCGCGACGCCGACGCGGTGCTGGTCCCGGTGATGCCCTCCGACGCCGACATACACGCCTGTTCGCGCTGCATCGGTCACCTGCTCATCTCCGGCAAGATCAAGCGGCGCGAGAACCGCCTCGCCGTCATCGCGAACCGTGTCAAGCCGAACACGATCATCTTCCGCACGCTGATGCGCTTTCTCGATTCGATGCAGATTCCGGTCGTGACGACGCTGCGCGACTCGCAGTACTACGTCTACGCCGGCGAACAGGGGCTCGGCCTGCACGACATGAGCCCGGCACGCGTGCACCCGGAGCTGCAGCAATGGGACGCGCTCTGGGCCTGGCTCGAGTCGCGAAAGGCATTCACGCAGCCGGCTGTGGCCGTCGGCCTCGACTGAACCTCCAGTGGGCGGATGAGCGGCATTCGCCAGCGCACCCAATTCGGCGCACGCCTCGCCTTGAGCCTGTACCTGCTGGGCGCCTCCGCAGCCGCAGCGGCGGCCGGCTACCTCGGGCGCCCGATCGTGGACGTGCTCGCGGAGCTGCGCGGGCCCGGACTCGATTTCATCTACAGCTCCGACCTCCTGCCGCGCAGCCTCACCGCCAATGTCGAGCCGGCGACGGAAAACCGCCTGCTGATCGCGCGCGAGATCCTCGCCGCCCGCGGTCTTTCGCTCGCCGTCGTGCGCCCGGGCCTTTTCGCCGTGACCTCGCACGGCGGCGCGACCCAGGACCGCATGGCGCATGGCCGGATCGTCAATGCGGCCGACGGCCGCGCGATTCCGAACGCTGCGGCGCGCCTGCTGCCGATCCAGGCCGTGGACTGGACGAATGCAGAGGGCCGCTTTGCGATCGGCCCGGTGCCCGAAGGCAGCTATACGCTGCGGGTCGAGGCGGACGGGTTCGCTGCGGTGGAACTCGAAGGCTTCCTCGTCGCGGCGGATGCACCGGAGCCGGTCGTCCGGCTCACGCCCGCGACCGCGGAGCTCGGCGAGATCATCGTCGCAACCAGCCGCTACGCACTCGACCGCTTCGGGAGCATGGGCGCACTTCAGGTTGCGGGCGATGCGCTCGCCGCGCAGCCGGCCCTGGGCGAGGACGCCATGCGAACGCTCGGGCGGCTGCCGGGCATGGCACAGGGTGGGCTCACCGCGCAGGCCAACATCCGCGGTAGCGAGACCGGGGAGCTGCTGACGTTGCTCGACGGTTTCCCGCTGCGGGAAGCCTTCCACCTGCCCGCCTATCACGGCGTCTTCGGCATGCTCGACCCGGAGCTGATCGGCAAGGCCGAGGTCTATACCGGCGGCTTTCCGGTTCGCTATGGCAATCGCATGGGAGGCGTCTTCGACCTGCGTACGGTTGACGCCGATGCCGCGCCTCACACGGCATTCGGACTCTCTGTGTTCAACGCGATGGCCCGCAGCAGCGGCGTCCTCGAGGGCCCGGACCTTGACTGGCTCGCCATGGCGCGCATCGGCACGCTGAAGCCATTCCTGCGCAGCTTCGCGGAGAATGCCGGCAGCCCGAGCTACAGCGACGTCTATGCGCGCGCAGGCTACGGCACGCCTGAGCGGCTGCGCCTGACGGCGAACTTCCTGTGGAGCCGCGACGAACTGGCGATCTCGCGCGACTCGCAGGGCGAGAGTGCGGACCTGGAGAGCCTGAACCGTTACCTGTGGCTGCGCGCGGATCACGAGTTCGAGAACGGCATCGAGGCCTCGCTGTTCCTGGGTCACAGCGGCATCGACGGATTGCGCGAAGGCACCATCGACAATCCCGGCATCTCCACTGGCTCGGTCGCCGACCATCGCTCGTCCGAGTACCTGGATACGCGCGGCAACCTTGACTGGCAGCTCAACGCGCGCAACTGGATCGAGGGCGGCTTCGAGTGGACGCAGGAGGACGCGGTCTATCGCTACGCGTCACAGGCGAGCTACACGCAGCCGGTCGCCGAACTCTTCGCGCGTGATCCCGAGCTCGCGCGCGCGATCGTCCTGACTCCAAGCCGCGAGCGCATGGCACTCTTTGTTGCGCACCGCTGGCAGATCCTGGAAAGCCTCGTGTCGGAGCTCGGCCTGCGCGGGCAGCGGACGATTACCGACGGAAGCACGACGGAAGACTGGCAACTCGATCCGCGCATCAACCTGCGCTGGCAGTTCAATCCGTCGACCAGCGTGCGCGTGCACTGGGGTAGCTTCCTGCAGACCGACGAAGTCCACGAACTCAAGGTCGAGGACGGTCTCACGGCCTTCCCGGAGGCGCAGCGTTCGGAGCAGGCGATCATTGGCATCGACCACCGCCTGAACAACGGGCTCGCGATCCGGCTCGAGGGTTTCCGCAAGCTGCAGTCGGACCCGCGGCCCCACTTCGAGAACCTGCTGGACCCGATGTCGCTCGTGCCGGAGATCGCGCCGGACCGCATTGAGGTCGCGCCGCTCGCGGCCGACGTGCGCGGTGCCGAGATTTCAGTCATCTCCGAGGGCCATGACCTCAGCTGGTGGCTGGGCCTTGCCTGGTCAGAAGCATGGGACAGCCTCGGCGGGCATCGCGAATTGCGCAGCTGGGACCAGACCTGGGCCGCGACCGCGGGCGTCGACTGGATCCGCGGCAACTGGCGCTTCGGTGCGGTGGCCGGCTCTCATCGCGGCTGGCCGACGACGCGCGTGTCGGACGATGCGCTCACGCCGCGAAATTCCGACCGCTTCCCGATCCGCGCGACGCTCGACCTGCGGGCCGAGTACCGCAAGCCGCTCAGCCTCGGGAGCCTCGCCGTGACCTTCGAGCTCACGAACGCGATCAACGTCGGCAACACCTGTTGCCAGCGGCTGATCGCCGAGGACGACGGCACGGGCGGGACGAACTTCACGACGAAGGAAAGCGACTGGCTGCCGATCGTGCCCTCCGTCGGCGTACTCTGGGAATTCTGACGCAGTTCACACCCGCGATTGATCGCCCGGGGGGGTACCGTCCAACCCGGCGTGACCCATCGATTTCGCCCATTGGCCGCCCTTGGCGCGGCAAGCCTCCTGGTCGGCGCTCTGCTGCGCGTTGCGCTGTGGTGGCAGTACGGCATTGATGACGGGGTCACGGGGGCCCAGATGCCCTCGATCCTCGTCCGGGGCCTTTTGAACGACTTCGTCGTCACGCTCTACGCCTTTGCGCCATTTGTCCTCTATCTGGCGCTCATTCCCGAGCGCTGGCTCGACTCGCGCGCCAACCGCGTGCTGATCATGGCGGGAAGCTGGATCACGCTATTCGCCATGGTCTTCGTGGCGGTCGCCGAGGACTACTTCTTCCAGGAATTCGACTCGCGCTTCAATCTCGTGGCCTTCGACTACCTCGCCTATCCGACCGAAGTCGCTGGCGACGTCTGGGCGGAGTACCCGGTCGTTCGCACGGTGCTTGCCGCCGCGCTTTTCGCCAGCGTCGGCATCTACTGGCTTCGACGGTGGGCCCTCGACAGTAGCAGGACGCGCTGATGAAGCGCTGGCTTCCCCTGGCCGCCTACCTGCTGGCGGTCATCCTCGCGATATCGTTCTGGTCGACGGACCTCCTGTCGACCGATTCCAATCGCGTCGCGAACGAGCTCGCGCAGAACGGGCTCAGCAGCTTCGTGCGCGCCGCGCTGACGAACGAGATCGACTACCAGGCCAATTACAAGAGCGGCGACCCGAAGGACAACCTCGCGGTCGTCACACGCGAACTTTCGCGCGGCGGCGGCACATTCACGCGCCTCGCCGACGGGCGCCTCGATCGCGCATTCCCGGGCCGCCCGGATGGACTCGGCCGACTGAACGTCGTGCTGGTCTCCAGTGAATCCTTCGGCGCCGAATTCAGCCGGCTATACGGTTCGGACCGCGACCTGACGCCGAACTTCGACGCGTTCGCGCAGCAAGGCATCTGGTTTTCGAAAGCCTACGCATCGGGAACCCGGACCGTCCGCGGCCTCGAAGCCTTCACGAGCTCGATACCGCCGATTCCGACCGTGTCGATCCTGCGACGGCCGGGGTTCAAGAATGTCGCGACCTGGGGCGCGGTGATGCGCTCGCTCGGCTACCAGACGAGCTTCCTCTACGGCGGCTACGGCTATTTCGACAACATGAACGCGTACTTCGGCGACAACGGCTTCGAAGTCCAGGACCGCCGCTCGATCGACAAGGTGCGCTTCGAGAACATCTGGGGCGTCGCCGACGAGGACTTGTTCGACCACTCGCTCGCCTATTTCGACCGCCTGCATGCGTCGGGCAAGCCGTTCTTCTCGGTCATCATGACGACGTCGAACCACAAGCCGTTCACGTTCCGCAAGGGCCTCGAGGACCACGGCATCCCGCCCGAAGGCGGCGGCCGCGCCGCGGGCGTCCGCTACGCCGACTTTGCGCTCGGCGAGTTCCTGCGCGATGCGCGGGAGCACGCCTGGTTCGACGACACCGTGTTCGTGGTCGCGGCCGACCACGGCGCCCGGGTGTACGGGGCGGAGGAGATACCGCTCAAGACCTACGAGATCCCGGTCATGTTCTATTCGCCGAAGCACCTTGCGCCACGGCGCGTGGACGCACTCACCGCGCAGATCGACATTGCGCCGACCGTGCTCGGGCTGCTCGGCATGCCCTACGAGGCGCCGTTCTTCGGGCAGGACTCGCTCAACACGCCGGCAGAAGGCCGGCTCGCGTTCTTCAACCACAACCACGACGTCGCGATCTACCGCGACGGTCACCTGGTCGTCTTCGGCCTCGGCAAGACCGTGAACACGTTCAGCTACGACCCGGGCAGCGACCGCTACGCGGCGGCGCCGCGTGACCCGGAGCTGGAGCGGCTCGGGATCGCCTATTACCAGACGGCGTATGAACTCTTCGAGGGCGGGCGCTACCTGCCGTCCGCGGACGCCGGCCAGGCAGCGGCCACTGGCGGGTCGAAATGAACGAGGGCGCCGGCTTGAGCGCGCGTGCGGCGTCGATGCGATCTTCTTGCATCGTGCCTCGTCCTGGCTGCCGGATCAGCCGCCGCCGCGGAGATTGAGCCCGTCAAGAGCGTCCCGGGCCCCTGCCCCAGCATCGGCGAGCTCGAGGCGCAGGGCTACCGGATCGGAACGATCGAGGTGAACGTCCTGCCGATCTTCGATGACGACCCTGAAGGCAAGCACCAGACACTCTACAGGCTGGCCGACAGTCTCCACATCGATACGCGTGACCCGGTGATCGAGTCGCAGCTCCTGTTCAAGCCCGGCGATCCCGTCTCGCAGCGGCTGATCGAGGAGACCGAACGAAATCTCCGCAATCGACGTTATATACGCGAGCCCGCCGTCCGCGCCGTCGCCTGTCATGACGGCACGGTGGACCTTGAGGTCGCGGTGCGCGATGTCTGGACGACGAATCCCGGCATCTCGTTTGGTCGCAGCGGCGGCGCGAACTCCGGCGGGATCACGCTGGAGGAACTGAACCTGCTCGGTCTCGGCAAGCAACTCTCGTTTGGATACTCGAAAGACCCCGACCGCAGCTCCTACACGCTTCATTGGCACGACCCCAATGTGGGCGGCACCCGATGGGTGAATGACATGGCCTACCGCGATGCCAGCGACGGGCAGGGCTGGAGCTTCATGATCCAGCGGCCGTTCTATCAGCTCGACAGCCGCTGGAGCACGGGACTGACATTGCAGCAGGACGAGTCGGTCGAGCCCGTGTACAGGCTTGGCGAGCAGATTGCGGGTTACGGACGCAAGGCGGAATTCGGCGAGTTCAGCTTCGGCCGCTCCAGCGGGCTGCGCGACGACTGGACCCGACGATTCATCTTCGGGTTTCGGCGGGAACACGCCGAGTTTGCCATCGCGCCGGACGAAACGGCGCCGCTGGTCGTCCCCGAGAATCG
>CAVVDL010000030.1:0-116365 GCA_963747035.1 uncultured Gammaproteobacteria bacterium | reverse complement strand
CCCGCTGCCTCCTTGATGACCAGTGTCGGTCGCTGCCGTCGCATAACCTTTCAATATCGGGCTGCGAAGGCTCATTTCAGTTCCGCCCCAAAACCCGCCGCCGCCCGTCCCTTGAAAACGGCCATTCCACGAATCTTGAGGCAATGCGACGAACACCCTTACGCGATCCGCCGCCGGTGGATGGGTCACGCTTGCCGTGACACGGCACGAGCCATCCAGGGAATCAACCGTCGTAGCATCGATTTTGGTATCAGGAATTGAAACGTTGAGCAGGCTCTCGCAAGAGCGAGTGCCTGAGTTGTCCCGGAATTGCTCTCGGACTCCTGTCGCCCTCCTGTTGCCGCACTGCTCGCAGATACTTGGCAAAGTATCGAGGCGTTCGAACTTGTTCCTTAACCGCTTTCAGGCCAGCGGGCGATTGCAGACGTAGGAGGTCCTCGAATCCGCGGATCTCCGCGGGTGATGCGCCCGCCTGCCGCAGCTCCTCATTCCACTGAGCAAGCTCGGCCTGCGAAGGTCCAGTTGGCGGCGATTCTTCCGCTCTGGCCGAGTTGTAGAGAGCAGCCGCCCACGCGATTACGAGTGTACTGGCGACAACCCAGAACGGGTGGAGCTTCATCCGGCGAAGTCGGGATGCGTATGTTGTCTGAAGATCAAGCACTCACGGCTTCTCTACCTAGAAGCTTATGCGCAAGCCAGCGGCCAAGCGCCGTTCACCTTCGATCCACGTCTGGGCGTAACTGCGAGGTTCGCCGCCGTTGGCCACTCTCATCGAAAGCTTGGGGCTGCCGCGTCAAGTTATTGGCCTCGGCGTATACGGTCAGCTTATCCGTAATGGCATAGCTTGCCGAAAAGTCGAGAGTGGAAAAGGACTCGCCATGAGCTTCGGTGGTGCCGATGCCGCGCACGTTAGGATCGAACAAGTAATCGCTTCGATAATTATAGGCGAGCCGCGCGTTCGCGCCGTACGCGGAGTAGAACACGGAGGCGTTTGCCGTCCACTCTGACAGATTCTGGAAATCGTGCTCTTCAATACCCAAGTCAGGATTGGCGTCCGTCTTGCCTTCAGCCCATGTGGCGTTTGTCTGCACGCCGAACCCGGACCAAAACGACGGCAGGGATGTGAACTGCTGCGTATAGGCCAATTCCACGCCATTCACATAGCCACCGACGAGTTGACCGGCAATATCTGATCGAAAGTCACGCCCTGAATAACCAGCGGCCTGTGCTGCGCCTGAATAAAACTCTCGACATCCTTGTAAAAGAAAGCGACGGAAGCCATGGAGCCTGGCTGGAAATAGTATTCGAGCGACACGTCACCTTGCCATGCACGAAACGGATCGAGGTCCGGATTTCCGCCCGTAATCGTGTTTGTGAGCCCAACAGACACGTTATAGCGGGGCACCAAACTATCTAATGTGGGACGCGACATCACCTTGGCCACCGCAAAGCGAAGCAGCAAGTCACTATCCAAGTCCATTACAAGATTGAAGCTTGGCAGAACGTCGTCGTAGCTGCGAGTAAGCGTGTAGCGGGTTCCCTCGGGCACGATCACGGCCGGTGCGGGCGGCGGGGGTGGTGGAGTGATGACGATGATCTCGTCCAAATTCACTGCCGTATTTGTGACAGCTTGTTGCGTATGAACGAACCGAACACCCAGATTTCCGTGTACCGGGAAGTGCCAGTCGAATCTGTACTGCGCCATGGCGTACAGCCCGGTAATTTTCTCCTCGACCATGTATTGGTTGGTCGGGTTAAGGATCTGTTGCGTCGTCGCTGCATTCACCCAAGTATCATAGGAACCGCCATACAGCGCGTCCAAATAGCTCTGTGTATTAAAGTAGGGATAGTCGAGTGGCATATTGGCGGAACCGTTGTAGCCACTTAGAGTAGGCGCGGACATCGGGGAGTTCGTTATGTAGGGCGCGACGCTGGTGTTTGCCTGGGTTAGATCATAATTAAACACATCAGCGTTCGAGCTGCGCTCGTCTGCATAACGGACGCCACCCTTGATGGATTCAATGAACCCGCCGGGCAGGTCGTAGGTTACGTCCATCCGTCCGGATCGAATGTCGCTCTCGCGACGTATGTCTTGGCCGCCGACTATGCCGACAAAAAAGTTATTTGGGTCCATGGTATCAAGGTCCGGATCAATCACCATTGAGGCGATCGGATCACCGGGATTAATTTGATAGCCGCCGCTATACACCGGCCCCAACCCAATTGCGCCCCACGCCTGCCCACTGATGATCAAGTACCGGTTGGTCGATACCGAGTCGCTGTAGTCAAGGGAACCATCAATGGCGAGACTGCCTGCCTGCCAATTTCCCTTGAGGGTGAAACTGTCAAGCTTGGTGCTGTCCAAATGATTGAAAGTTGCCGCCTGGTAGTAACTGTTGTCACCCACCTGCGTCGTCAGCACTCCATTGTCATCCGCAACCAGGTCAGAGTACGTCGGCGAAAACGACGGCCTGACGCCGAAGGAGGAAAACTGCGCGTCATTGTCAGTCGTCGTATGAAGTGCAATAAAACTCAAAGTAAGGTCACTGGTCGTGCGATGCTGCAGAGCGCCGTACGCGGTCTTCGTATCAAGGTCGTCCAGTGTGTTCAAAATAAAGTTGCTATCCAGAACCAGATAGTCTTGTCCGTTTACTGTCTGTGGATTGAACTGAAAGCCGGTGGTAGACGTACTGACGTACTTGCGCTCATTCAAGGCGTAGCCAATAGTGAGGCCAAGCTGTCCGTCGGCAAAAATATCGCTGTAGATTGCAGATAGTCTGGGCGTGACTGTTTCTGCTCTCGTATTCGACTGACCCTCAGCGGAAAATTTTAACACCCGCTCATTGACATCGAACGGCAGCACGGTTTTTACGTTAATCGTGGCTGCGACGCCGCCCTCGGTGTGGTCCGCCCTTGGCGACTTGTAGACTTCCAGCGAGGAAATGAAATCGGTCGACAGCACGCTGAAATTGAAGTTGCGATCGGATGTGTAGGCAATGAGATTATTGCTCGCGCTTGCCACACCCTCGCCGTTGAGCGCGACATAATTGAATTCGGTGGGCAATCCACGGACGCTGACATGCTGGCCCTCATTGGCGGAGACTCCGTCAGGACTTTGGCGAGTGATCTGTACACCCGTGATTCGTTGCAGGGATTCAGCCACGTTATTGTCCGGGAACTGACCGACGTCTTTTGCGGAAATCGTATCGCTGACAACGTCCAGACTCCTTTTGACATTGATGGAGTCCTCAATGCTCCTGCGGAATCCAGTAACGATGACGGTCTCGAGTACCGGTTTGGTCTCGCCCCTGGGTCCTCCGCCTGATCGCCTTTTGCGTTGGCTCCAAAGGTGCCTGCCAGTGCCGCAGCAATCCCCGCCAATATTGACCGCTTCTTCACGCTTTCCCCCTCGCCCGCAGGCGCATTTCCGTTCACCGCGATGATGACCACGCGCTTGTCGGAAAAGCCGCCTGAAAGTCCGGTGTCGCGGAGCAGAAGCTCCAGCCCCTCCAGCAGCTCATAGCGCCCGCGGACGGCATTCGCCTGGCGGGCGCGGGCGAGATCGTAGGAGAAGAGCATCACGGATCCGGTCTGCTCGGCGAAGCGATTGAGCGCCTCTGCCGAGTTCATGGCCGGAATGTCGATGTCGTAGACGGGTTCTGCGGCTCGGCTGGCCACTGTCGGCCACGCCGACAGCAGACAGATTACCAGTCATGCCGATGCCACGACCGCGCGTGCGGTGCCTTCCCCCCGTGTCTTGCCCGCAGCTACTAGAGGACTTGCGTCCCTTCAGTGCGGCGTCATCGGCTACAAGACTGGTGAGAAAAGCAAACCCGCAATCGAACTGAAACAATCCCCACATGTCCGTCGCAGTGTCACTCCTCGGCCGCCGTCAGGATTACCCGGTTGTGTCCGAGGCGCGTCACCCGCAGGTGGAAATTGGTCTCGAGCGCCCTGAGCATTGCGTCGGTCTCGCCCACCGGGAATCGCCCGCCGATCCGCAACTGGCGGATCGCCGGATCCGGGATCTCGATCGAGACCGTCGTGTAACGGCCGATCTCCCTGACGACGTCCTCGAGTCGATCGCCCGAGAACGTCAGGATGCCGTCGCGCCAGGCGAGCCGCTCTTCCAGTTCCCGAGGTGGAAGCGGCGTCACGATGATCAGCGGAGTGCTCTCCCCGAGGGTCTCCTCGGGGTTTCGAATCATCGCAACCTGTCCAGCGCTCAGCGTGCCGAGAGGCTCGTAGCGTTCCTCGGGCGCCGAACGGCCGGGGCTCGCGCCGTCGGAGCGCACATTCTGCGACTTCGTTCCCGACAGCGGCTGCGGCTCGACCGACGCAATATCCACGTGGCCCTCGGCGACCGTCACCTGGACGTCGCCGTCCTTGATATAAACCGAAAACGCCGTGCCGAGTGCCTGAACGCGGCCATTTCCAGCATAGACGCGAAATGGCCGCCCGCCGTCCTTCGCGACGGAGAAGAGCGCCTCGCCCTGAAGGAGGTATAGCGCGCGAGCGTGGTCATCATAGTCGACGCGGATCTGCGTGTTGGTATTGAGCACGATCTGCGAGCCGTCGGGCAGCACCGTCGTCGTCTGCTGGCCGACTGCCGTAGCGTAGAAACCGTTCGCGGCCGTTTGCGAGTCGTCGAATGGCCCGCCGAAGAAGTTGGCAAGTCCCAGCGCAAAGGCACCGACGAGCGCGGCGGCCACCGTCGCTTGCCTCAGCCACGGTGCGCGAACGGCAGCGCCTTCGCTGTGGCTGTCCGCATCCGCAGTGCTGCGCCCAGGTTTTCCCAATGGCACTGCAAGCTCGGTCAGCACGTTCAGGCGGCCCCAAAGCGCGGCCAGGTTCTCGAGCTCCTCGCGATGCGCGGGGCTGCGGTGCAACCAATCACCCAGGGCGCGCAGCTCCTGTTTGCTGGGCGGAATGTCCGCATCGAGGCGAATCAGCCATTCGGCCGCTTCTTCGGCGAGCACGCACTGGTCCGGAAAATTCACGACGGTTCTCATCAAGTCACCTTCCCATGGCCCTGTGGCGACACTCGTTCGCCCGGCAGGATTGCCCCTTCACGCTCGCGCAAGTGTTGCTGGCAGGTCAGGATGCCCTGCCGAAGATACTTCTCGACCGAACTGACCGAGAGGCCCATGCGCTCGCCGATGTCCTTGTGAGAGAGCCCATGCACTTTGCGATAGAGAAAGACCCGCCGGCACTTCTCAGGCAGCGTCGCGACCGCCTCGCAGTATAGATCGAGACATTCCTGCGCCTCGAGCACCTGATCCGAGCCGGCCGCCGTCTCTATGACCACCGCGGTGCCCGCTTCCTCAATGTAATCCGTGATGAGTCTCGACTTTTTGGAAAGCCTTGTGAGCGCGAGATTTCTCGCGACGCGAAACAGAAATGCCTTCGGCTGCTCGATCGTCTCGCGCTGCTCCGCCATATAGGCGCGGAGATAAGTTTCCTGGGCGATGTCCTCAATGTCTTGCGGCGCGCGCAGGAAGCCGGCGAGGAATTTCTTGAGAAAGGTGCTGCATTCGAGGAAGGCGGCGGTGATGGCGGATGGGCGCAGGGTGGGTCGCGCATCCCGCGCTTGGGAGGAACGAGCTTGGCCGGTGGATCGGGGTTTGGTCACGGGTTGGGGATTAGGCTCGTTGTGGGACACTAAATATATGGCTGACTTACACCTTCCCTCGAGTCATAAGACTAGCCAAGCCGGTAAAGCCGCAATGGGATATTCGGGTCTGGATTCGGGATCCAAAGATCTTCTTTCATTTCAGCAAGTTAGCCCGGAGTGGGCACGGTTCGGTTCTGGTGCACTGGCGGCACGAGAAAGCAGGCCATTCGGCGGCTCTGATCTCAATATCAAGCTGAAACGAGAGCCCGGTCCCAAAGCTGCTTGAGTGACTGGTTCCGCCACTGACGACCCGGGCCGAACGAGAACTGTCGCTTGTGAATCCGATGCGCCAACTCGATGCCAGCGAGCGTTATCGCTGCATTGCCGAACGATTTGAAGCCCAGCATGGAAGCGCAGCGGCGTTTGATCGCGCGATGATCCTGCTCAACGATGTTGTTCAGGTAGGGACAGCTCCTGACGAGAACATACTTCCACTTCGGATCCTCCCGGCGCAGAAGCCGCAGCGCCTGATGACTCGGCGCGTGCCCGTCGAGCGTGATCTTGCGCGGCCACCGCGGCAGGGATGTGGCCAATGCCTTGCGGAAGAATGCCTGTGCCGCCGCAATGCCTCGATCGGGTCGGAGCAGAAAGTCGACGGTCTTGCCTCGCTTGTCGACGGCGCGGTAGAGGTAGTGCCACTTTCCACGCACGCGGATGTACGTCTCGTCAACCCGCCAGGATGAATGCACGTCTCGGGCCCGTCGGCTCCACCGTTTTTCGAACTCCGGCACGTACCGGATCACCCACCGCAGGATCGTGGTGTGAGATACGGCCAATCCGCGTTCGGCCATCATGGCGACGAGGTCCCGATAGCTCAGCCGATACGTGATGTACCAGCGAACACATAACTCGATGATCTCGGCCTCGAAGCGCCGGCGGCGGTAGATCGGGTCACGAGCAATCGGCTTGGTCATCACAGGCTCCTGTCGGACCCGTTGATGCTACCTTTCCACCGCCAACGCACCAGAACCTACGAAACGCCCTGCGCTCGGAACACCCGGAGATTCAAGGGAATTTCCGGTATTCCGAGACAGCATGAGCTGTCATGGAAATGATAATTGGCGGAGAGAGAGGGATTCGAACCCTCGAAGGGCTTTTGACCCTTACACCCTTAGCAGGGGTGCGCCTTCGACCACTCGGCCATCTCTCCGAAGGGCGCAAATGATACGCACCGGCCGGAAGGCCGGCAAAGCATTCGGATCGGTCTGGTCAGCCGATCGCCGTGGCGGCGGCTGTCGGCGGCGGCGTCCGTGCCGTTCTCGGCGGGCTCGTGCTTCTCGTGCTGGATGCGTTCGTAGATCTCTTCGCGGTGAACGCCGACTTCTTTCGGCGCGAGAACGCCGATTCGGACCTGGTTGCCCTTGATGCCAAGCACCGTGACCGTGACGTTGTCACCGATCATCAGCGCTTCGCCGACGCGACGCGTCAGGATCAGCATGCTGGCATCCCCCCTATCCCCGGCGTTTCTTAGTGAACGCGCAAAAATGATAGCACAGCCATCTAAATGAGTATCATTATGTCAAATCAATGGCCGGGGCACGCTCGAGCCCGTAAGCCTTGTGCAACGCGCGCACGGCGCGCTCGAGGTCCTTTTCGGCCACCAGCACGCTGATCTTGATCTCCGACGTCGAGACGAGGCGCACGTTGATGCCCTCCTTCCCCAACGTCTCGAACAGCTTCGCGGCGACGCCCGCATGCGAGCGCATCCCGGAACCGACGACCGCGAGTTTCGCGACGCGATCGTCACCGGAGACGGCGGCGCCGCCGTACTTCGCGGCCGCCTTGCGCGTCAGCTCGAGCGCGCGCGCGTAATCGTCGCGGTGCACGGTGAATGAGAGGTCCACGCGCCCCTCGCGCGGCGCGTTGATCACGATCATGTCCACTTCGATCGCGGCTTCCGACACCGGTGCGAGGATCGCGTGCGCGACGCCGGCCTCGTGCGGCACCTGGGTGACGGCGATCGCGGCCTCGTCTCGGTTGAAGGCGATGCCGGAAACGACGGGGGCTTCCACGTTCGGGTTCTCCTCGCAGATCAGTGTGCCCGGCCCGGGCTCGAAGCTCGAGAGGACCCGCAGGCGCATGCCATGGCGCGCCGCGAATTCCACGCGAGCGCAGGTGCAGCACGCGCGAGCCCTGCCCCGCGAGCTCGAGCATCTCCTCGAAGCTCACGGTATCGAGCCGTCGCGCCTCCGGCACCATGCGCGGGTCGGTCGTGTACACGCCGTCGACGTCCGTCAGGATCTGGCATTCGTCGGCCTTCAGGACGACGGCGAGCGCAACCGCGGTCGTGTCCGATCCGCCGCGGCCGATCGTCGTCAGGTCGCCATTCGCCGCGCGGCCCTGGAAGCCGGCCACGATCGGCACGACGCCGCGCGCCAGATCCTGCTTGAGGCCTTCGCAGCCGACGCTCTCGATGCGCGCGCGGCCCGCCGGCCCCGTCGTCTCGATCGGCAGCTGCATGGCGTTGTAGGAGCGCGCGCCGCAGCCGGCCTGGTTGAGCGCCATCGCGAGAAGCGCAGTCGACACCATCTCGCCGGTCGCGAGCAGCGCGTCCATCTCGCGCGCATCCGGCTCGGGGCAGACTTCGCGCGCGAGCTCGATCAGGCGGTCGGTGGAATCGCCCATCGCGGAGACGACGACCGCGACCTGGTGACCCTGCTTCGCAAGCGCGTGCACCTGCGCCGCCACGGCGTGGATGCGCGCGACCGAGCCGACCGAGGTGCCGCCGTATTTCTGGACGATGAGCGCCATGCAGCGCGGATTCTTTCAGGTTTCCGGCGGAATCGGCAGGCCGGTGACGGACTTCAGGCGTTCCATCGAAAAGAGCGCGGAAACGTCGGCGAGGCTCGGCAGGCGGTCGATCAGCTCCTTGTACGTGCGGTCGTAGCCCGCCATGTCCACGACGACCACCTTCAGGAGGTAGTCCACGTCGCCGCCGATGCGGTGGCATTCGAGGATCTCGGGCATCGCCGCGATCACCTCGTTGAGCTTCTTCGCCCAGGTGCCGCTGTGCTGGTTCGTCTTCACGCGCACGTAGACCGTGAGCCCGAGCCCGACTTTCTCGGGATTCACCAGCGCGACCCGCGCCTGGATGACGCCCTCCTGCTCCATCTGGCGGATGCGCCTCCAGCAGGGGTTCACGGACAGGCCCACCTGGTCGGCGATCTGCTGGATCGGGAGCGAGGCGTCGGCCTGCATCAGGG
Organism: uncultured Gammaproteobacteria bacterium; assembly: GCA_963747035.1. Lineage (GTDB taxonomy): Bacteria > Pseudomonadota > Gammaproteobacteria > Steroidobacterales > Steroidobacteraceae > SCUD01. The sequence goes on along the minus strand of CAVVDL010000030.1, from coordinate 107,488 downwards.
TGAGGATCTGGCGGTCGATCTTGTCGAGCTTATTCATCACCCAATATTAGCAAATACTTCCCAATATTCGTTCTGTAGTTCACATGAAATGGGAGATATTTCGAGTTTATTGGGATTACCATGGACCCCATGAGCGCCTGGAACCGCCTGTTCACCGACCACCCCGCGAGCGTCAACGAGAGCTACTGGCAGCACCTCGGGGCGGCGACCGGTTTTGCCCTGCGCATGATCTGGGGCGGCATCCTGTGCCTCGTCCATGCGGTGATCCCGGGTGTCTGCTGCACGAAAGGCAGCGAGATGATCTGCGACCTGCACGAGCGCATGGTCACGAACCGCCGCCGCCAGGTCGGAATCCCGCGACCGTGCCGCTGGAGACGCGCCGCGCGGCGTGATCAGCTCCGGCGCAGCTTCACCTGAAGCTCCTTGCGCCGGTAATCGATAATCAGCGTATCCAGGAGCCCGAGCACGTCCATGCCGATCAGCATGGCCGGCTCTTCCGTCATCTTCCAATGCTGGAAGATCGCGAAGTCCGCGAACGTCATGGCGGGATTGCGCACCATGATTTCGCCGAGCGCGAGTGACGGCGTCTCGATGCGATTGCCCGCCTGCACGTCGAGCGTCGCGCCCGTCACGTCGTCCGGCTTCGCCGCCTGATCGCGGCGCTTGCGGTGCTCCGCGAGCGCAGTCCGGAGCGCCACATTGCCGAGCGTCGCCTGCCCGCCCGTGTCGATCACGGCCTTCACGGGCACGCCGCCGAGGAAGGCGTCGACGACCAGGAGCCGCCCGCGCAGGAACTTGACCGGAATCGTCGCGTAGCCGCCCGCGGCACGCTCGTTCTTCGAGCGCATGATCGTGATGCTGTCCCTGCGGAAGTCGATGTGGATGCGCTTGCCCGCGAGCCCGTCCGTGCCGAGCACGCCCTCGGCGCCGCCGAGCGCATCCGGCACGATCGGCAGGCGCTTCGGCTCGACCAGGAGGTCGCCGAACTCGAGCGTCTCGACCGGCACGAAGGGCACTTCGGCCGAGCCGGTCGCGCCGCGGAGCATCACGGTATGGGAAGGATCGAGCGTGATGCCGAGTTCCGTGGGCGACGCGCGCCGTGAGCGCGGAATGGCTCGCGCCGGTGTCGAGCACGAGGCGAAACGGGCCCTTGCCGTTCACGGACACCGGCGCCCAGATGCGGCCGATCTTGTCGTGCCGCGTCGGCGCGACGTAACGCGGCTCAGCGGCCGTGACGGAGATGTCGTCGAGCACGATGGGGGGCTCAGGATCCGACGAGCGCTCGAGCGTCACAGGAGGCGGGTCCGCAGTCGGCGCGACCGCGACAGGTGCCTGCGCCGCGGCCTCCGCCAGGGCGATCACGAACGCGAGCGAGAAGACCCCCATATCCCTCCGACCGAAGGCCCGAAGTCAGGTTCCTTCGAGTCTTGGTCATCCTCGCACGCTACATGCGCGACAGCTTTACCTGGAGCTCCTGGCGCCGGTAATCGATGATCAACACGTCGAGGAGCCCGATGACGTCCATGCCGATCAGCATCGCGGGCTCCTCCGTCATCTTCCAGTACTTGAAGATCTCGAAGTCGGCGAAGGTCATTGAGGGACTTCGCACCAGCAGCGTTCCCAGGGCGAGCGCGGGCGTCTCCAGGCGCGTGCCGACCTGCATGTCGAGCGTCGACCCGAAGACCTGGTCCAGCTTGCCTTCCTGGACGCCGTTCCCGCGGCGCTCCGCCAGCGCGAGACGCAGCGCCTGATTGCCGAGCGTCACCTGGCCGCCGGTGTCGATGATGGCTTTCACCGGCACGCCGCCCATGACGGCATCCACCACCAGCAACCCGTGCAGCATGGTCACGGGAATGATCGTGAATCCGCTGCCTGCGCGCTGGTTCTTCGAGCGCATGATCGTGACGCGGTCGTGCCGGAAGTCGATCTGGATGCGCTTGTTTGCAAGTGCATCCATGCCCAGCACCCCGTCCGCACCGCCGAGCGCATCCGGGATGACCGCGAGCCGCCCCGGCTCCATCAGGAAGTCGCCGATTTCCAGGGTCGCGACCGGCACCACGGGCACGGCCACGGACCCGGTCGAGCCGCGCAACATGACCGTGTTGGCGGGATCGGCCTGGACGCCCAGCACCTCCGCCAGGTGCGGCGTCAGGGCGGTATTGCTCGCCCCGGTTGCGAGCACGAGGCGAAACGGCCCCTGGCCGTTGACCGTGACCGGCGCCCAGATGCGGCCGATCTTGTCGAGGCGCGTGGGTGCGACATAGCGCGGTTCCTCCGCGACGACGGCCACGGACTCGAGCGGGACGGGCTTGATGACGATCGGCCGATCGGGTGGCGGCACCACGACGCGCTCGTCAGGGCTGGGGAGTGGCTCGGCCGCGGCGAGCAGCACCAGAAGCGGTAGCGCGAAAAACCCCACGTAATCCTCCGACCGGTGATCCCGGGTCAGGTTCCTCCGAGTTTGTCGGCGACGAGTTTCGGCACGGCGCGCAGGGCGTCCGCGAGCTTTGAGGGGTCGTTTCCGCCCGCCTGCGCGAAATCCGGCCGTCCGCCGCCTTTGCCGCCGACCATCTGCGCGAGCTCGCCGATCAGCTTGCCGGCGCTCACGGTCTTGGAAAGCGCGGGCGTGACGCTCGCAACCAGCATCACCTTGCCGTCCGCCGCGCTGCCGAGGACGATCACCGCGCTCTCGAAGCGGCTCTTGAACTGGTCCGCCGCGCTCCGGAGCGTCTCCGCATCCGCGCCGTCGAGCGACACCGCGAGCACCGAGACGCCATTCACCGTCACGGCCTGCGCCGCGAGGTCGGTGCCGCCGCCGCCTGTCGCGAGCTTCGAGCGCAGCGCCGTCATCTCGCGCTCGAGCTTCTTCTGCTGCTCGAGGAGCTGCGCCACCTTGCCCTCGAGTTCCGCCGGCGAAGCGCGCAGGCTCGCCGCGACGCGCTTCAGCGTCGCATCGGTCGCCTTCACGGCCTCGAGCGCGCCCTCTCCCGTCACCGCCTCGATGCGGCGGATGCCGGAGGCGATGCCGCCCTCGCTCGTGATCTTGAAAAATCCGATGTCGCCCGTGCGCGCCGACGTGCGTGCCGCCGCAGAGCTCGGTCGAGAAATCGCCGAACTTCAGCACGCGCACTTCGTCGCCGTACTTTTCGCCGAAGAGCGCCATCGCGCCCGACTTGATCGCGGCGTCGTACGGCAGCTGCCGGATCTCCGCCGCGCGATTGGCGCGGATCTCGGCGTTCACGAGGCGCTCGATCGTGTCGAGCTCCTCGGGCGAGACGGGTTGCGTGTGCGAGAAGTCAAAGCGCAGGCGATCGGGCGCGACCAGCGAGCCTTTCTGGGTCACGTGATTGCCGAGCACCTTGCGAAGCGCGGCGTGCAGCAGGTGCGTCGCGGAATGGTTGAGCACGGTCGCCTGGCGGGTCGCCGCGTCCACCTGGGCCGTGACGATGTCGCCCTTCCTGAAACTCCCGGCCTCGACGGTGCCGATGTGCAGGTGGGCATCGCCGAGCTTTTTCGTGTCGGTCACGCGAAAGCGCGAAGCGCCATTCGTGAGCAGGCCGACGTCGCCGACCTGGCCGCCGGACTCGGCGTAGAACGGCGTGCGGTCGAGGACGATCTGCACGTGCCTCGCCCGCGTTCGCCGAGGCGACCTCGGCGCCGACCTTCAGGATCGCTCACGATCGTGCCCTCGTCCCGAGGTGGTCGTAGCCGATGAAGCGTGCTCTCGGCGCCGAGCGAGTCGGGACCCCGCAGGTCCACGCCGAACTTGCTCGCCGCGCGCGCGCGATCGCGCTGCGCTTCCATCGCCTGCTCGAAACCCGGCTGGTCGATCGCGAGCCCGCGCTCGCGCGCGATGTCGGCCGTGAGGTCGACCGGGAAGCCGTAGGTGTCGTAGAGCTTGAAGACGGTCTCGCCGGCGATGGTCTTGCCCTTGAGCTTCCTGATCGCGTCTTCGAGCAGCGCCATGCCGTTCTCGAGCGTCTCGGCGAATCGCTCCTCTTCCTGCTTCAGCACGCGCACGACGTGATCGGCGCCTTTCGCGAGCTCGGGATAGGCGGCTCCCATCTCGTCCGCGAGCGCGGGCACGAGGCGGTGGAAGAACGGCTGGTGCTGGCCGAGCTGGTAACCGTGGCGGATCGCGCGGCGGATGATGCGGCGCAGCACATAGCCGCGGCCGTCATTGCCGGGAATCACGCCGTCGACGATGAGGAAAGAGCAGGCGCGGATGTGGTCCGCGATGACGCGCAGGCTCGGGCTCGTCAGGTTCTTCTGGTGCGTGGCCTCCGCGGCGGCGGCGATCAGGTTCCGGAACAGGTCGATGTCGTAGTTCGAGTGCACGCCCTGCATCACGGCGGCCGTGCGCTCGAGGCCCATGCCGGTGTCGACGGACGGCTTCGGGAGCGGCGTCATCTTGCCGTCTGCCGAGCGCTCGAACTGCATGAAGACGAGGTTCCAGATCTCGACGTAGCGATCGCCGTCCTCGTCCTTCGAGCCGGGCGGGCCGCCTGTGATGTCCGGGCCGTGGTCGTAGAAGATCTCGGAGCACGGGCCGCAGGGACCGGTGTCGCCCATCGCCCAGAAATTCGAGTCGGCCCCGAGCGCTGAAAAGCGCTTCGGGTCGACGCCGATCTCCTTCTGCCAGATCTGCGCGGCTTCGCGATCGTCCTGGTAGACCGTGACCCAGAGCTTCTCCGGCGGGATCTTCAGCGTGCCCGTGACGAAATCCCAGGCGAACTCGATGGCCTCGGCCTTGAAGTAGTCGCCGAAGCTGAAGTTGCCGAGCATCTCGAAGAAGGTGTGGTGGCGCGCCGTGTAGCCGACGTTCTCGAGGTCGTTGTGCTTGCCGCCCGCGCGCACGCAGCGCTGGGAGCTCACCGCGCGCTTGTAGCTGCGCTCGTCCTTGCCGAGGAAGACGTCCTTGAACTGCACCATGCCGGCGTTGGTGAAGAGGAGCGTCGGGTCGTTGCCGGGGACCAGCGGGGACGAGGCCACGACCGTGTGGCCGCGCGCGCGGAAAAACTCCAGGAACGCAGCCCGGAGTTCGCTGGATGACATCGTCGCCTTCTTTTTCCCCGCCATCAGTCCTCGCCCGGAAACAGCCCCACCGCGGCGCGCACCTGCTCCGCGCTGAACCCGCGCTGGCTCAGGAATCGCGCCTGCCGGCCGCGCTGGACCCAGGTCGTCGGGAGCTTGATGCCGAAGCGCCTGCGCCGGACCTCGGCGCAGCGATCCTTCCACTCCGCCGAATCCGCGTCGACCGCCGCCGCGATCTGGTCCTGGGATACGCCCGCCTCGCGCAGCTTGTACGCGATTCCGACGGGTCCACGACCGCGATTCGCATGATACGCGACGAAATGCTCCGCGTAGCGGGCGTCATCCACGAGCCGCTCGGTGATCAGCACATCGACCGCAGCGACGGCGGTCGCCATTTCGAAGCCGCGCGCGACCAGGCGCACCGTGAGTTCACGGGCGCCGTAGTCGCGGCGATTCAGCAGTTTGAGGGCCGCGAGCCGGGCTGCTTGCGGATCGTCCTGGGCTTCCCGGACGACCGGCTTACGCTTCCGCAGCCTCACTGCGCGGACCGCGACCGGACGACGCACCGGCATGAGCCGGGTGCGAAGCGCCGCATCGATCTTCGCGGCGATCTCCGGATGCTCGATGAGATAGGTGCGCGCGTTGTCCTTGCCCTGGCCGATGCGTTCGCCCTCGTAGGCGTACCAGGAGCCGGACTTCTCGACGAGGCCGTGCAGCGCGCCCATGTCGATCAGTTCGCCTTCGCGCGAGATGCCCTTGCCGTAGAGGATCTCGAACTCCGCCTCGCGGAAGGGCGGCGAGACCTTGTTCTTGACCACCTTGACGCGGGTCTGGTTGCCGACGACTTCCTCGCCGTTCTTCAGCGCGCCGATGCGGCGGATGTCGAGCCGGAGCGAGGCGTAGAACTTGAGCGCATTGCCGCCGGTCGTGGTCTCGGGGTTGCCGAACATCACGCCGATCTTCATGCGGATCTGGTTGATGAAGAGCACGATCGTGTTCGAGCGCTTGATGTTGCCGGTGAGCTTGCGGAGCGCCTGCGACATCAGGCGGGCATGCAGGCCGAGCTGCATCTCGCCCATCTCGCCCTCGATCTCGGCCTTCGGCGTCAGCGCCGCGACCGAGTCGATGACGACGATGTCGACCGCGCCGGAGCGGACCAGCATGTCGGTGATCTCGAGCGCCTGCTCGCCGGTATCCGGCTGCGAAATCAGCAATTCCTTGACGTCGACGCCGAGTTTTTCGGCATAGACGGGGTCGAGCGCGTGCTCGGCATCGACAAAAGCGGCGACACCGCCGAGCTTCTGCGCCTGGGAGATGATGGAAAGCGCGAGCGTCGTCTTGCCCGAGGATTCCGGCCCGTAAACCTCGATCACGCGGCCGCGCGGCACGCCGCCGACGCCGAGCGCGACGTCGAGTCCGAGCGAACCCGTCGACACGACCTCGATGTCGTTGTTGGCCGGGTGTTCGCCGAGGCGCATCACCGAGCCCTTGCCGAACTGCTTCTCGATCTGGCTGAGCGCTGCGACGAGCGCCTTCTTGCGATTGACGTCTTCCATGCTTTTCGTTCCTCCGAGCTTGTTCCGATTATTCCACAACGGACCCGGCTCGCCGTCGGAAAATACTTCCACAACGTTGAAATTGTCCGGGGTCGTCGTACTTCATGCGGGCCAGTCTGCGGGTGGCGCTGGCTCAGGGCGTGACCTACCGGAGGGGACACCAAGGGGACGTTCACCTTGGTTCGCACGATTCCCTGACGTGCACCGAAGGTGAACGTCCCCTTGGTTGCCAGCGGCCAGTCGGCGAGCGGCTTGTAGCGAACGCCGTCGGCGTGCGAGGTGGATTCGACGAGGGCGAGGCGCCAGGGCGATTCGTCGCCCGCATGCTCGACCGGCGCCAGCGGCAGATTCTCGGGCGGCGGCCGCCGGACGCGCCGGACCAGGGTCAGGTGCGGGTGCCAGGGCCGCAATTCGCGCTTGAAGCCGAGCGGCGCCACGCTCGTCCAGAGCCGGTCGACGATCTCCCGGCCCGCCTGCGGCACGGCCGACGGCATCGCGACCAGCACCTTGGGCTTGGCCCAGAACTCGAGCCGGTCGAATTCGAGTTCGATCGCCGGCCGGGGCCCCTGCCCGCCGGCCTCGATCAGCTGCGCCAGGGTTCGACCCGGGACCATCCCGAGGAAGGCGAGCGTCACGTGCAGGTGGGCCGGCGCGACCGGGTGGCCGTCGACCTGGAGAATGGCGGGCGCAGCGGCGACCGCGAGCGCCGCGCGCCGGGCATCGCTCGGCCAGAGGGCAAAGAAGAGCCGGAGCTCTGGAGTCCGGCGGATGCCGGATTCGTTCACGAGGCCGGCAGGCCGTCGAGCGCCGCCTGGGCCGCTTGCCGGCGAATCGCGTCGCGCCCGCCGCGGAACCGGAATCGGACGGCGTAGGCCTCGATGCGACCGCGACGGCGCAGTCCCCAGGCGATCCAGACGGTCCCGACGGGCTTGCCCGGCGTCGCGCCGGCGGGCCCCGCAATGCCGGTGACCGCGATCGCAACACGCGCCTTCGAGCGCCGGAGCGCCCCGGCCGCCATCGCGAGCGCCACCGCCTCGCTCACCGCGCCGTGCCGCGCGAGCGCCGTCGCCGGCACGCCGAGTTCCGAGCGCTTGGCGGCGTTCGAGTAGGTGACCCAGCCGCGATCGAAATAGTCGGAGCTGCCCGCGATGTCGGTCAGTGCACTTGGCCAGAAGCCCTCCAGTGCAGGACTCGGCGGTGACGATCGTGAGCCCGGCCCTGCGCAGCTGCCTTGCAACCCGCATCGTGAGCCGCCGGAGCGCGATATCGCTGACTGCCTGCCCTGCGCATCAGGTCGCCTCCCGAAGCCGGGCCCGCAGCCATTCGTGGAATTCGTGCAGGGACTGCTCCTGCGGCATGAGGACGCCCTCGCGATGCCGGCGCGAGCGCAGCCCTTGCTGGTTGATCTCGCAGGCACGCCCGTCCTGCGCGACGACGAGGCGGCCGAGCGCAACCATCCGTTCCAGCTCCTCCGGATGCCGTTCGGCGACACCCGGCGGCAACAGCCAGTCGACCGTCAGCTCCACGCGCTCGGGGCCGCGCGGCAGGATGCGGACGCTTCGCACGTAGTCCGGGTGCGCGACGACGAAGAGGCTCGCCGTAAAGGATGCAAACACGACGCCGAGCGCGCGATCTGCGTCACTGGGACCCTCGATGAGCGGCAGCTTCGACTGGCCGTCGAGCGTCCACGTCTTGTATCCGGGCGCGACGCGCGGGCGCGTGTCCTGCGCCTGGTCGGCTGGCAGCGACGTCCGGCTGTCGGCGTAGCTGAGGAGTCCCTCGCGATACAGCGGCACGACCCGGCAAAGCTCCGGATGGAGGCCGGGACAGTGATAGCACTCGGAATAGTTTTCCCAGAACAGCTTCCAGTTGCAGGCGAGCGTGCTCACTTCACGGTGCACCGACACGAGCCCGGCCAGCGGCCAGCGTTTGACGTTCCCGGCCTCGTCGCCGAGAAACTCGGTGAGCGTGCCGGCCGGCCGCTCGCGAAGGTTCACGAACAGGAAGCCGCCCCAGGTGTCGACCTGCGCCTCGTACAACGGGTATTCATCGCGATGGAAATCCGCCGGCAGATCCATCTTCGGCGTCGCGAGGAGCTCGCCCGAGAGCGCATAGGTCCAGCCGTGATACGGGCAGACGATGCGGCCATTCGCGAACCGGCCGCGGGGCGTGCCGCAGAGCCTCGAGCCGCGATGCCGGCAGGTGTTGTGATAAGCGCGCGGCCGCCCGTCGCGGTCGCGCGTCAGGATGAGACTCTCGTCGCCGACCGACTCGACGATGTAATCGCCGGATTCGCGCAGGTCATCGAGGCGACCGACGCAGATCCAGTCGCGGTACCAGACCGCCTCGAGCTCGCGTGCGTATTGCGCCGGGTCGTAGTACCAGCTGCTCGGCAGCGTCGCGGTGGTGCGGTCGAGCAGGGTCATCGCCCTACTCGAACTTCGAGAAATCCGGCGGCCGCTTCTCGAGGATTGCAGCGATCGCCTCGCGAGCTTCCCCACCCGCGAGCCGAGGCCCGAAATGCGAGGCCTCGCGCAGGATCGCCTCGTGGATGACGGCGGCCTGGGCCTCGCGCAGGAGTTTTTTCGAGGCGCGGACGGCGCCGGGCGGCAGGCTGTTGAAGGCCTGCGCGACTTTCCGCGCATGCGGCAGGAGTTCCGCCGCCGGCAGCACGGCATTGGCGAGACCCATGACGACCGCCTCGGCCGCCGGGAACGGACGGCCGAGCAGGAGCTTTTCCGCGGCGCGCACCCGCCCGGCGACCAGCGGCAGCAGCAGGGTCGAGGCGAATTCCGGCACCAGGCCAAGGCTCGTGAACGGCATCGAGAAGGTCGCGTTGTCCGCGACATAGACGAGATCGCAGTGCAGCAGCAGGGTCACGCCGATGCCGACCGCGAGCCCGTTGACGGCGGCGACCACGGGCTTTTCGAATGCGGCCAGCGCGTGCATGAAGCCGAGCACCGGCGAATCCGGCTGGATGAAGCGCGGGTTCGAGAAATCCTTGAGGTCGTTGCCGGCCGTAAACGCGGTGCCGGCACCCGTGATCAGCACGGCGCGAACCGACTTGTCGTCGGCGGCCCGCTTGAGGCTCGCGACGAGCGCGTCGTACATGTCGCCCGTGATCGCGTTTTTCTTTTCCGGGCGGTCGATCGTGATCGTCGCAACGCCCTGATCCGACTGGTAAGCGATGGCCATGGGTCGTCGTCCTCGTCCGGGGCCGTCATAATGCCTCAATGAGGAATCCCGAGACGAGGCCGGCGACGGAGGCGCTTTTCCCCGGCCTCGAGGCCCACACGCCCATGATGCAGCAGTACCTGCGCATCAAGTCCGAGAACCCGGACGTCCTCCTGTTCTACCGCATGGGCGACTTCTACGAGCTTTTCTACGACGACGCGCGCCGCGGCTCGAAGCTCCTCGACATCGTCCTGACGCAGCGCGGCGAGTCCGGCGGCGGCGCGATTCCGATGGCGGGCGTGCCGGTCGAGAAGCTCGACAATTACCTGGCCCGGCTCGTGAAGCAGGGCGAGCCGGTCGCGATCTGCGAACAGACCGGCGTCGTCGGCAAGGGCAAGGGCCCGGTCACGCGCGAGGTCGTGCGCATCGTGACTCCCGGCACGATCACGGACGATGCCTTGCTCGATGCCCGGCACGAGAACCTGCTCGCCGCGGTCATGGCCGACGGCGAGCGCTACGGCCTCGCCTGGCTCGACCTCGCCGCCGGGCGCTTCAGCGTCCTCGAAGGCGAGGGCCAGGAATCGCTCGCGGCCGAGCTCGAGCGCCTCAAGCCCGCGGAGCTGCTGCTGCCGGAGGGTGCGAAGGCCGCGTTCGCGGCGCGCGTCGTCGAACGCCCGCCCTGGCATTTCGTCGAGGACTCCGCGCTGCGCGCGCTGACGATGCAGTTCGGCACGCAGGACCTCGCCGGCTTCGGCTGCGAGGACCTGACGCTCGCGATCGGCGCAGCCGGCGCACTGCTGCAGTACGCGCGCGACACGCAGAAAGGCGCCCTGCCCCACCTCACGTCGCTCGTGCGCGAATCGCGCGACGAGGCGCTCGCGATGGATGCCGCGACGCGGCGCAACCTCGAGCTCGACACGAGCCTCGCCGGGCGCGAGGACGCGACGCTCGCGGGCGTGATTGACCGCACGGCGACTTCCATGGGCGCGCGCGAACTGCGGCGCTGGATCCGCCGGCCCCTGCGTGACCGTGAAGCCTTGAAGCGCCGCTATGGCGCCATCGCCGCCCTGATCAAGGCCGATCGCTACGACGGCCTGCACGAACAGCTGCGCGGCGTCGGCGACGTCGAGCGCGTGCTCGCGCGCGTCGCGCTGCGCTCGGCGCGGCCGCGCGACCTCGCCGCCCTGCGCGAGGCGACTCGCCTTCCTGCCGCCGCTTCAGGCGGCGCTTGCCGGGCTCGAGTCGCCCCTGCTCGCCGCCGCCGCGAAGGACCTTGCGCCGCAGCCGGAACTCCACGACCTCCTGCGTCGCGCGATCGTCGGCGCGCCGCCGCCGCTCCTGCGCGAAGGCGGCGTCATCGCCGCGGGCTTTGACGCGGCGCTCGACGAACTCCGCTCGATCGCGACCGGCTCCGACCGGCACCTGCTCGAGCTCGAGGAGCGCGAGCGCCGCCGGACGGGCATCACGCAGCTCAAGGTCGCCTACAACCGCGTACACGGCTACTACATCGAGTTGCCGCGGAGCCAGTCCGAGCGCGCCCCGCTCGACTACCAGCGGCGGCAGACCGTCAAGAACGCCGAGCGCTACATCACGCCCGAGCTCAAGCAGTTCGAGGACAAGGTGCTCGGCAGCCGCGACCGCGCGCTCGCGCGCGAGCGGGAATTGTTCGAAGGCCTCCTCGACCGCCTGATCGCGGAGCTCGGGCCGCTGAAGCGCATGGCCGCGGCGCTCGCGCTCGCCGACGTGCTCGCGAACCTCGCCGAGCGCGCAGTCAGCCTGCGCTACGTGCAGCCGGAGCTTTCCGACGAGCCGGGCCTTCGCATCGAGGGCGGGCGGCACCCGGTCGTCGAACGCGTGCTCGACGATCCCTTCGTGCCGAACGACCTCGAGCTCACCGACGCGCGCCGCATGCTCGTGATCACCGGCCCGAACATGGGCGGCAAGTCCACGTACATGCGCCAGGCGGCGCTGATCCTCGTGCTCGCCTCGATCGGAAGCTTTGTGCCGGCGACGCGCGCCGTGATCGGGCCCTTCGACCGGATCTTCACGCGCATCGGCGCCTCCGACGACCTCGCGGGCGGCCGCTCGACATTCATGGTCGAGATGACGGAAGCCGCCGTGATCCTGAATTCCGCGACCGACCGGAGCCTCGTGCTGATGGACGAGATCGGCCGCGGCACCAGCACCTACGACGGGCTCTCGCTCGCCTTCGCCTGCGCGAGCCACATCGCGAAGTCACTCCGCGCCTTCACGCTGTTCGCGACGCACTACTTCGAGTTGACCGAGCTCGCGGACGCGATCCCGTCCGTCGCCAACGTGCACCTGGACGCGACCGAGCACGGCGACGGCATCGTGTTCCTGCACGCGGTCAAGCCCGGCCCGGCGAGCAAGAGCTACGGCCTGCAGGTCGCGCAGAAAGCGGGAGTGCCGCGCGAGGTCATCGCGAGCGCACGGCGTATCTTGAGAAAATCGAGCACGAACACGGGCGCAAGGCGCCGTAAAGACAGAGGAATCGACATGAAGATCGGCAAAGTCGTCAAGGTGGCGGGCAAGCTCGCCAAGCCCTATCGCGTCAAGGACGGGGACGGTTTCCGGCTCAAGGACATCGATCCGGCCGACACGGGCGGACTCGGGAGGGAGGACAAGCCGCGCGCGAAGGAAGCGCTGCAGACCGGCGTCGAGGCGCTGGCCGACTTGCAGGACATGCTCTACGCGCAGGACCGGTGGTCGCTACTGCTCGTGTTCCAGGCCATGGATGCGGCCGGCAAGGATGGCGCCATCAAGCACGTCATGTCCGGCGTCAATCCGCAGGGCTGCCAGGTGTCATCCTTCAAGGCGCCCTCGGCCGAGGAACTCGACCACGATTTCCTCTGGCGCTGCAACCGCAACCTGCCGGAGCGCGGGCGCATCGGCATCTTCAATCGCTCCTATTACGAGGAAGTCCTGGTGCTTCGCGTACATCCGGAACTGCTCGAGAGCCAGAAGCTGCCGCCGTCGCGCATCGACAAGGACATCTGGGAGCGGCGCTACCGGGACATTCGCGCCTACGAGCGCTACCTGAACGAGAACGGCACCATCGTCCGCAAGTTCTACCTGCACGTCTCGCGCGCCGAGCAGAAGCGCCGCTTCCTCGAACGCATCGACATGCCCGAAAAGAACTGGAAGTTCTCGCCGGCCGATGCGCGCGAACGCGGCCACTGGAAGGACTACATGTCGGCTTACGAGGACGCCATCCGCAACACGTCGACACCCGACAGCCCGTGGTACGTGGTGCCGGCCGACAACAAGTGGTTCACCCGCATCATCGTCGCCTCCGTCGTCATCGAGACGCTCGCCTCGATGGGCCTGCATTACCCGAAGGTGAGCAAGGCCAAGCTGAAAGAGCTCGCCGCCGTCCGCAAGATCTGATGGCGGAGCGCGGGTGATTCAGGCCAGGCGTCGCCGGGCGAGATAAAGCACGCGGCCGTTCGGCAGTTCGTGCTTGCGCTCGATCTGGAAGCGCTGAAGCAGGGTTGCCTCGAATTGCGGGCGCAGGCAGTCGCCATAGAGCGGCTCGCGACCGCGCGCGATCGCCGCGAACATCGGGTCGGTCACCGGCACGTACTCGACGAGCAGGTGCCGGCGCGTGATTCCCGCCACCGCGTCGAACTGTTCCGCAACCGGCACCCCTTCCGTGACCCGCAGGTGATGCACGACGGCCAGCATCAGCACGAGGTCGAAACCGTTCGGCGGCGCGGCCGAGCAGCGACTCGAGCTCGCGGTTGCGCCATCCGAGCGCCGGCGTCGGGCGGCCGAAATTGCCGACGAGCGGCAGGATCGGAAGCCGTCCGCGGCGCGCACGCGCCCAGATCGCGGCGACCGAGCGCTCGTCGATGTCGATCGCGACGACGTCGCCCTGGCTCGCGGCGATCTCGCTGTACTCGCCCGTGTTCGCACCGATGTCGAGCGTGCGGCGCGGCCGGGTACCCGCGATCGCGTCGGTGATGAACGTGCGCTTGGCTTCGAGATCCGCGGTGCCGTAATGACGGCGCGTCGCCGTGTAGCGGTGCCAGTGGGAGCTTCGCGCCTCGAGCTTCCCAGCGCAGCGCGAAAGCTGCCGCTCGAGCCCCTTCAGCGATCGCTCGAGGATGAAACGCGCCTGCTCCTCGCTCGCGGCCTTCATCGCCGGCGGCGCGCCGCCGCCGGAGGCGGCCTTGGCAGCGAGCGCCGCAGGCAGTGCGACCGCGCGCCAGAGCGCGGGCTTCAGCCAGCGGCGCGCGCCGAGGATGCCCGCGAGCGACTCGTGCGAGAGGCCTGCGACCGGGTTCGAGAGCGTCCAGGCGATCGGGAGCCCCGCCTCGACCGAGGCGATGAGCGGCAGCAGGAACGTCGTCTCGAACTGGTGGCGCGCGATCCAGAGGCAGCTGCCCGGTTCGCGCGGGATGATCGACGGCAGGTCCACGAAGACCGGCTCCGAGTTCCGGAACAGCACGTTTGCGGGCGTCGCGTCCTTCAGCTGCCAGCCGCGCGGCAGGAGCGCACGCGACAATGCGAGCGTGAGCGAGCCCGCGGCGGCCAGCATTTCCGGCGCCCATTCGGCGGGCTGGCTGACAAACGGGATTCGCTCGTGCTCGAAGCACTCGCCGTCGAAGTCGGCGAACTGCGGCGGCGTCTCGATGCGCGGCAACGGGCGCGTGCGGACGATGCGGCCCTCGTCCATCCAGCGGCGCACGACGGGATCCTCGAGCATGCGCCGGAATGCCTCGAGCGCGTGGCTGCGCACGGCGCGCACCAGGCGGCCTTCATACTCGATGAGTGTGGCGTCGGGATCGCGGAACGACCGCGGGCTCGCGGCAGCCGGGATCAACGCGGATCGCCGGGCGGCGGCTCGGAAACGTCCTCGGCCGCAGGCGCCTCGCGTCGCGTGAAGAAAGACATGAGCTTCAGGCGAAACTCGCGGAAATAGAAGATCGCGCCGGCGATGCCGGCGCCCATCATCTGCAGCAGCATCGAGCCGGTGCCCGGGTCGATGTAGGCCGCAGCCGGTGCGACGGCGGCGATCGAGACCGCCAGGGCGCAAGCGAGCTTCTCGAGCGGGTGCTTCATGCGGTGCAGTTCACCAGTCAGGGACGGGCCCGGCCAGCCGACCGAGTCACATTTTGTCAAAAACCCGGCTGAACGGGCAGCGTTTCGTCGTCGAGCCCCACTTCCGACAGCTCGAACGGGCTCAGGTAGCTGGAGACGAAATAGCGGTCCGGCAGCATCGGAAGGCCCGCATCGAAGTACAGGTTGAACACGCGCCGCAGGTGATTGACCGGGGTCGCGTCTGCCGGAAGGTAACCCGGCGGGGCGCCGGGCAGGTACATCGCGGTCAGGTTCGAGAGCCGCACGTGGTGCTGCTCCGGCTCGCGCATGCCGGTCATGAGGTTCGGGCCGTGGTCCGAAACGAGGAGGATCACGGGCGGCCGGGCCGAGTCCGCGATGAGCCGGTCCACGACGGCGCTGATGCGCCGGTTCACGTAGACGAGCTGGTCAGCGTAGGACTTGCGGTCCTCCCACAGCCGTTTCTGGAACTCGAACTGGTCCGAGATCGTCGCGCGCCGAAGCACGTTGCCATCGCGGTCAAACAGGTACGGGTGATGCGGAGGAACGAAGTGCGCGATCACGAATTTCGGACCGGCCGTTTTCGCCTGGGCCGTGAGCGTGTCGAAGTTCCGCAGGTGGCAGTTTGCGATGTCCATGCTGGCGTGCGAACTGAGCGCACGGAGCCAGGACGCGTCCGCCACGACACGCAGGTACTCGTTGCTGAATATCCCCGATTGGCAGGGCAGGAATTCGTCCGCGTAGGGATTGCTGCCAGTTCCGCCCCAGGTGGACTGCAGGTGCACGTAACGGTAACCACGCGCTCGCAGGAACTGCGACGCGCGATTGTCGCGCAGGAGCCGATAAAGCTCGGTGCGGTCCGTGCGCGCGGGATCGACCGGGCCGTTCAGCAGCACCTGGATGTAATCGAGGTTGAGTGCTGACCCGACTGACAGGAATGTCCAGTAGAAATTCGAGCGGCTGGCATCGCTCACCTGGAAGCCGAGCGTGCGCAGGTGATCGAGGAATGGCGAGTTGTCGAAGTCGTAGTACTGCTTCAGCACGTCGGCCCGGGCGTAGCCGTCGAGCAGGATGAAATAGATATCCGGGTCGCCCGCGGTGCCCTTCGCGGCAGCGATCTTCGTCGACAGGCTCGGCATTGCGCCTACGCCCGCGCTGCCCTCGCGCACCAGGTTCGTGACGCCTTGTACGATGACGAGGGCCGCGAGCAGTACGGCGACCAGGTTGAACGTGCCGGTCAGTGCGGGCGAAATGCGCGGTGCGACGTGGCGGATGCGGGCAATGCCGGCGAGCGCGAACAAGACCCAGGCGGCGGAATGCACGAGCTGCGCCTGGGCGCTGTACCAGGCCGGTTCCGCGGCGCGGTCGTCGAGGGCGTCGTGCACCCAGTCGATCCACCAGGCATTCACGGGCCCGTAAAGATAGAAGAGCAGCACAACCCAGGCGGCGGCGAGCCCGACGGCAGCCCAGTTGCCGATGAAGAGCCGCAGGAGCAGCACGAGCGCGAGCGCCGCCGCGACACCCGCAATCACGACGGGCACGACGTCCATCGCCGCGACCTGGCCCGGGTTCGTCACCGCGATGTACAGGAGCGGGTACGCCGCGAACATCGCCACGTACCACGGCCACCGTGTTCTCAAATGCTGCATTCAGGCCCGCCGGAAGGAACCGTGCGCGAGGAAATGTAGCAGCGAATCCGTGACCGGGGTCGAGAACAGCATCCCGATGTGACTGACGTCATGCACGATGCGGCCCGACGCACCCGGCAGGTCGGTCTCGTCGACGGCCACCGTGCCGTCGTTCGGCTCCGGCAGGTCGGCCAGGAAGCGGCCGAGTCCGATCGAGCGCGAGCCCGCGATCAGGCCGACATCGCGTGGCAGCGACCAGCTGCGCTCGCGCGGAGTCGCGAGTTCCTCGAGCGCGAGCGGGCCGAGGATCGCCTGGCCGATCGGGTGACGCGCGAGCGACTGCGCCGCGCGGGCGCCGCGCACCGGCGCGCCCATCAGCACGAGGCGGCCCGGCGGCAGGTCGGCGTGATTCAGGAACGTATCGAGCGCGATGACGCCGCCGAGGCTGTGCCCGACGACGTGCACCCGCGGGCCGGCCTTGCGCAGCGTCTCGGCGAGCGCGTCCGTGATCTCGGCCAGCGGCGCGTGCGTCGACTGGTAGCGGAACATGGAAGGCGCGAAGCCGGCACGCCTCAGCCGGACCCTCAGCAATTCGGAATCCAGCCCTGTCATCCACAAGCCGTGGACGAAAACGACTGCCGGTGCCGGGTCGTACATGTCGTACATATTGTCCCCAATATGTACGACATGTACGACCCGGCACCATCAGGGCGGCGGCGGTTTCTTCACCCGGATGTGCAGTTCCGCGAGCTGCGCATCGTCCGCCTCGGACGGCGCGTCGGTCAGCGGATCCCAGGCCGACTGGGTCTTCGGGAAGGCGATGACGTCGCGGATGCTGTCCGCGCCCGACATCAGCATCGCGAGCCGGTCGAGGCCGAAGGCGATGCCGCCGTGCGGCGGCGCGCCGTAGCGCAGCGCCTCGAGCAGGAAGCCGAACTTGATCGAGGCCTGCTCGCGCGAGATGCCGAGCAGGTCGAAGACGGCGCTCTGCATCTCCTCGCGGTGGATGCGGATCGAGCCGCCGCCGATCTCGGAGCCGTTCAGCACCATGTCGTAGGCGCGGGCGGCGGCGTTCTTCGGGTCGGCCGTGAGCGCCGACGGATCGGGATCTGCCGGCGAGGTGAAGGGATGGTGCATCGCCATCCAGCGCTTCGCGTCGGGATCCCACTCGAACATCGGGAAGTCGACGACCCAGAGCGGCCGCCAGCCCTCTTCCACGAGGCCCAGGTCGCGCCCGAGCTGGAGCCGGAGCGCGCCGAGCGCATCGTTCACGACTTTCGCCTTGTCGGCGCCGAAGAAGATGAGGTCGCCGCTTTCGGCCTTCGTGCGCTCGAGGACGCCCGCGACCGCCGCGTCGGACAGGAATTTCAGGATCGGCGACTGCAGGCCGTCCCGGCCCTTCGACGCGTCGTTCACCTTTATATAGGCAAGGCCGCGGGCGCCATGCCGGCCGACGAAGGTCGTGTAGTCGTCGATCTGCTTGCGCGTGAGCTCCCCGCCCCGCGGCACGCGAAGGGCCGCGACACGGCCTTCCGGGTCGGCCGCCGGCGTCGCGAACACCTTGAACTCGGATGCGCGCACGAGATCCGCAACGTCCACCAGTTCGAGCGGCACGCGCAGGTCCGGCTTGTCGGACCCGAAGCGGCGCATCGCCTCGGCGTACGTGAGCTGCGGGAACGGGTCCGGCAGCGGGGCCTTGAGCACGCGCGAGAAGATGTGCCGGATCAGCCCCTCCATCAGCGTCATCACGTCCTTCTGCTCGAGGAAGGATGTCTCGATGTCGAGCTGCGTGAACTCGGGCTGGCGGTCGGCGCGAAGATCCTCGTCCCTGAAGCAGCGCACGATCTGGTAGTAGCGGTCGAAGCCGCTCATCATCAGGAGCTGCTTGAAGATCTGCGGCGACTGCGGCAGCGCAAAGAACTTGCCGGGATGCGTGCGCGAGGGAACGAGGTAGTCGCGCGCGCCCTCGGGCGTCGCCTTCGTCAGCATCGGCGTCTCGATGTCCACGAAATGGTGGTCGTCGAGGAACTCGCGCATCGCGCGCGTGATGGCGTGGCGGCGGCGCAGCCGCTCCTGCATCACGTCGCGGCGCAGGTCGATGTAGCGGTGCTTGAGCCGGAGCTCCTCGCCCACTTCCTCGTCGAGCGCGAAGGGCGGCGTCACGGAAGGATTCAGCACTTCGAGCTTCTGGGCGAGCAGCTCGATCTGGCCGGAGGTCAGGTTCGGGTTCACCGTGCCCGCCGGGCGCAGCCGCACCTTGCCCTGCACCTGGATGCAGTACTCGCGCCCGAGATGCGAGGCCACCTTGAAGGCTTCCGCCGTGTCCGGATCGAAGACGACCTGCAGCAGGCCCGAGCGGTCGCGCAGGTCCACGAAGATCACGCCGCCGTGATCGCGCCGACGATGCACCCAGCCGGCGACCGACAGGGTACGGCCCGCCAGGGATTCGCCGATTTCTCCGCAGTAGTGTGTGCGCATGGACAAGGCGCGCGATGTTACGTGCCGGGGCGCGGCCGTGGCAACCGCGGCCTAACGTCGCGCCGGGCGGCGGCGACTGCGTGCAGCGCGGGCCGCCGGCTTCGCGGCCGCCGGCTTTGGCTTCTTGTCAGCGGCTGCAGGCTTCGCGGGCGCATCCGCCGTGACCTTCGCTTCCGCCGGCTTGGCGTCCGCCTTCCCTTCCTTCGGCGTCTCTTCCTTCGGCTTCTCCGCAGGTGGGCCGTCAGCGGTAGCAGGCTCCTTATCGCCGGCGATATTGCGCTGCTTGTCCTTGTCGCCCTTGAAGTCGGTTTCGTACCAGCCGCCGCCTTTCAGGCGGAAGACCGGCGCCGAGACCAGGCGGCGGAGTGTCGAGCGACCGCAGGCCGGACATTTGCGAAGCGGCCGGGCGGTGATCTTCTGGAGCTCTTCGTGGTGACTCCCGCAGGCGGAGCACTGGTATTCGTAGAACGGCATCCGCCTATTTTCGCATAACCAGGGCGCCGTCCTTCACGACGACCTTGATCGTGTCGCCCGGCATGAATTCACCCGCCAGGATGCGCTGCGCGAGCGGATTCTCGAGCTGCTGCTGGATCGCGCGCTTGAGCGGCCTTGCGCCGTACACCGGATCGAATCCCGCCTCGCCCAGGAGGTCCAGGGCCTTTGTGTCGAGCTCGATCTTGATGTCGCGATCCCCGAGACGGCGGCGCAGGTAGCCGGTCTGGATCTCGACGATCTTGCGGATGTGCTCGCGCGCGAGCGGATGGAACACGACGATGTCGTCGATGCGGTTGATGAACTCCGGCCGGAAGTGCTGCGACACGATCTCGAGCACTGCGGCCTTCATCTTCTCGTAGTTGGCTTCGCCCGCCATCTCCTGGATGACCTGCGAGCCGAGGTTCGAGGTCATGATGACGACGGTATTCCGGAAGTCCACGGTGCGTCCCTGGCCGTCCGTCAGGCGGCCGTCGTCCAGCACCTGCAGCAGCACGTTGAAGACGTCGTGGTGCGCCTTCTCGATCTCGTCGAGCAGGATCACGGAGTACGGCCTGCGGCGCACGGCCTCGGTCAGGTAGCCGCCCTCCTCGTAGCCGACGTAGCCCGGCGGTGCGCCGATCAGCCGCGCGACCGAGTGCTTTTCCATGAACTCGGACATGTCGATGCGGATGAGCGCGTCTTCGGTGTCGAACAGGAATTCCGCGAGCGCCTTGGTGAGCTCGGTCTTGCCGACGCCCGTGGGGCCGAGGAACAGGAAGGAGCCATTCGGGCGGTTCGGGTCGGCAAGGCCCGCGCGCGAGCGGCGGATGGCGTCGGAGACGGTGCGCACGGCCTCGGCCTGGCCGACGACGCGCTTGCCGATCGCCTCCTCCATCTTGAGGAGCTTCTCGCGCTCGCCTTCCAGCATCTTGGAGACCGGGATGCCGGTCCACTTCGAGACGACCTCGGCGATTTCCTCCTCGCCGACTTCCGTGCGCAGGAGCTGGGGCGCCTTCGATTCCGCCTTGTGGGCGTCGGCGAGGCGCTTTTCGAGTTTCGGGATGTCCCCGTGCTGGAGCTGCGCGGCGCGCCCATGGTCGCCGGCACGGTATGCGGCGTCATAGGCCTGCCGCGCGCGTTCCAGTTCCACCTTGATGTGCGCGGCGCCCTGCTGCGCCGCCTTCTCGGCTTTCCAGACTTCCTCGAGGTCCGCGAACTCGCGCTCGAGGCCGGACAGCGCCGCCTCGAGCTGCTCGAGACGCTTCTTCGAAGCCTCGTCGTCTTCCTTCTTGAGCGCCTCGCGCTCGATCTTGAGCTGGATGATGCGCCGCTCGAGCCGGTCCATGGACTCGGGCTTCGAGTCGATCTCCATCCGGATGCGCGAGGCCGCCTCGTCGATGAGGTCGATTGCCTTGTCGGGCAGCTGGCGGTCGCTGATGTAGCGGTGCGAAAGCGTCGCGGCGGCGACGATCGCGGGATCCGTGATGTCCACCCCGTGGTGAACCTCGTAGCGTTCCTTGAGCCCGCGCAGGATCGCGATCGTGTCCTCGACCGAGGGCTCGTCCACCAGCACCTTCTGGAAGCGGCGCTCGAGCGCGGCGTCTTTCTCGACGTACTTGCGGTATTCATCGAGCGTGGTCGCGCCGACGCAGTGCAGCTCGCCGCGCGCGAGCGCGGGCTTCAGCATGTTGCCGGCGTCCATCGAGCCCTCGGCCTTGCCCGCGCCGACCATCGTGTGCAGCTCGTCGATGAACAGGATGACCTGGCCTTCCTGCTTGGCGAGGTCATTGAGGACGCCCTTCAGGCGTTCCTCGAACTCGCCGCGGAACTTGGTGCCGGCGATCAGGGAACCCATGTCGAGCGCGAGGATGCGCTTGCTCTTGAGTCCCTCCGGCACCTCGCCATTCACGATGCGCTGCGCAAGACCCTCGACGATCGCGGTCTTGCCGACGCCCGGCTCGCCGATCAGCACGGGATTGTTCTTGGTGCGGCGCTGCAGCACCTGGATCGTGCGGCGGATCTCGTCGTCGCGGCCGATCACCGGATCGAGCTTGTTCTGCTCGGCGCGGGCCGTCAGGTCAATCGTGAACTTCTTCAGCGCGCCGCGCTGCTCCTCCGCGTTCGGGTCGTCGACCTTCTCGCCGCCGCGCATGTCGTCGATCGCCTTGGCGAGAGCGCCTTTCACGGCGCCGGAGTCTTTCAGGATCTGGCCGAGCGCGCCGCGGTCCTCGCAGGCCGCGAGCACGAAAAGCTCGCTCGAGATGTATTCGTCGCCGCGTTTCTGCGCGAGCTTGTCGGTGACGTTCAGGAGCTTGCCGAGGTCGTTCGAGAACTGGACGTCGCCCTGCGTGCCCTCGACGGTCGGGAACCGCGCGATCTGCTCGAGCAGGCGCGAGCGCAGGAGGTTGACGTTGACGCCGGCCCGGTCGAGGAGCGGCCGCGCGCTGCCGCCCTCCTGGTCGAGGAGCGCAAGCAGGAGGTGCGTGGGCTCGACGAACTGCTGGTCGCGGCCGACCGCGAGCGACTGCGCGTCGGCGAGCGCAAGCTGGAATTTGGATGTCAGTCGATCCGATCGCATGCGGGTATCCCCATCGTGGACTGCCCCGTTCATGGGGCCGGCCGGCCGCCGATTCAACCCGTAACACCGTGAATTTAAGCGCTTTTTGCACGGCCGCAAGAAGTGTTTAAAGTGTGCCTGCGCGGACCGCCCCCGGGCGGCCGCGACAGGTGATTGGTTCAACAGACGATTTTTTGGGACTTGATCCATGGGACAGGTACCCGCCAGCCGCCCGGTCTCCGGGCAATCGCCCTACGGTTTCGTGGGGGACGGCCGCCTCTCGCGGCATTGGCGTCATTACTTCACGAGCCTCGGCCTCCCCTGGACGCTGTGGTCGCGCCGGCTTGCGCGCGCCAATGGCGTCGCCGGGCGGAGCGCGGCGGCCGTGCTCGCGGACTGCCCCATCATCCTGCTCGCGGTTTCGGACGACGCCATTGCGCAGGTCATGGCGACGCTGCGCGCCGAGGGTCTCGACGACCGGACCTACGTGCATTTCTGCGGCGGGCGGTCATTCGCCGGCGCCTTCGGCGCGCATCCGCTGATGAGCTTTTCGACGACGCTCTATGAGCCTGCGTTCTATCGCGATATCCCGGTCTTCGTGGACGCGGACCGTCCGGATCCGGCCGGGTATTTCCACAGCCTTTTTCCGGGCCTGCCGAATCCCTGCTTCGCGCTGAAGCCCGAAGACAAGGCGTACTACCACGCGCTCTGCGCGCTCGCGGGCGGGATGACCGCCGTGCTCTGGCGCGAATTCTTCGCCGCGATGGAGGCCCGTTTCGGCGCGCCGCGTTCGGCGCTCGCTTCCTATCCGCGCCGCATCGTCGAAAACGTCCTCGAATCGACCGACGGCGCGCTGACGGGGCCGGTCGCCCGCGGCGACACGGAGACGATCCGTTCCCATCTCGAAGCGCTCGAAGGCAGCGCGCTTGCCACCGTCTACCAGGCCCTCATCGCGACGGCCGGGAGAGAACGCCCATGAAGTCGGTACTGGAATTCGCCGCCGCCAAGGCCGCGGGCCGCAAGATCTCGATGACGACCTGCTACGACGCCGCCCTCGCGCGCGCGCTCGAGACGACCGCCATCGACTGCCTGCTGGTCGGCGACAGCGCGGCGATGGTCATGCACGGATTTCCCGACACGCTGGCGGCGACCGTCGAAATGATGGCCTGGCATACGGCCGCGGTCCGGCGCGGAGCGCCGACGCGTTTCCTGATCGGCGACATGCCTTTCCTCTCCTTCCGCAAGGGCGTGCCCGCGGCGCTCGACGCGGCGGGAGCCCTCATGCGCGCGGGCGCACAGGCGATCAAGCTCGAAGGCGTGACCGGCCACGAGGATGTCATCACGGCCCTGGTCGGCTCCGGCATTCCCGTCATGGGTCACCTCGGGCTGACGCCGCAGTCGGTCCACGCGCTCGCGGGTTTCCGCGTGCAGGGCCGCTCGGACGACGCCGCCACGCGGATCCTCGCCGATGCGAAGCGCAGCGAAGAACTCGGCTGCTTCGCGCTCGTCCTCGAAGCCGTGCCGGCGGCGCTGGCGGGACAGATCACCGCATCGCTGCACATCCCGACCATCGGCGTCGGCGCGGGCCCGGCCTGCGACGGGCAGGTGCTCGTGCTGCAGGACCTGCTCGGCCTGAACTTCGGGTTCAAGCCGAAATTCCTGCGCACCTACCTCGACGGCGCGACCCTCGTGCGCGACGCCATCGATCGATTCGACCGCGACGTGAAGCAGGGGGCTTTCCCGTCGGCCGCGGAGAGTTACGACGCATGAAGGTCGTCGAAGGCATTGCGGAGCTGATCGCGGAGCGACGCGCCCGCGGCGCCGGCGACACGGGCTTCGTGCCGACGATGGGCGCGCTGCACGAGGCTCATCTCGCGCTCGTGCGCCGCGCGAAGGCGGAGAACGCGCGCGCCTGGGCGAGCATCTTCGTCAATCCCTCGCAGTTCAACGATCCCGGCGACCTCGCGCGCTACCCGCGCACCGTCGAGCAGGACCTCGAGCTACTGCGCGGCGCCGGATGCGACCTCGTGTTCCTGCCGCGCGCCGAAGAAATCTACGGGGACGGCTATCGCTACCGCGTGACCGAAAGCGAGCTGAGCCTCGAGCTCGAAGGCGCTTCGCGCCCCGGGCATTTCGACGGCGTGCTGACGGTCGTGCTGAAGCTCCTCCTGCTCACGCGGCCCGAGCGCGCCTACTTCGGCGAGAAGGATTTCCAGCAACTCGAGCTGGTCGAAGGACTCGTCCGCGCCTTCTTCGTCGACACCGAGATCGTGCGCTGCCCGACCGTGCGCGAGGCCGACGGCCTCGCGATGAGTTCGCGCAACCGCCTGCTCTCCCCCGCCGAGCGCGCGCGCGCGCCGGCCCTGCATCGCGTGCTCGCGAGAAGCGTCGCGGAGCGCTGGCCGGCGGAGGATGCGCGGGCCGCTCTCGGGCGCGAGGGCTTCGAAGTAGACTACGTCGCCGACCGCGACGGCCGGCGACTGGCGGCCGTGCGACTCGGCCCGGTGAGGCTCATCGACAATGTCGGATGACGGCGGACACAAGATCCTGTTCCAGCTGACGGGCTCGATCGCCTGCTTCAAGGCCTGCGAGCTTGTGTCGCGCCTCGCGAAGCGCGGCATCGCCGTGCAGACGGTCGCGAGTGCGGGTGCGCTGCGCTTCGTCGGCGCGGCGACGCTCGAGGGACTCACCGGCCGCACGCCGTTCACCGACCTGTACGAGGCGGGTCGCACGATGGACCACATCCGCCTCGCGCGCTGGGCCGACGTCGCGCTGCTCTGCCCGGCCACGGCGAATTCCATGAACCGCCTCGCGGCCGGCCTCGCCGACGACGCGATCGGCGCGCTGTTCCTCGCCTGGGAGATCCAGAAGAAGCCCTATCTCATCGCCCCCGCCATGAACGCGACCATGTGGGACCACCCGGCGACGCGCAGCGCGCGCGAGCGGCTCGCCGGTTTCGGCGCAAGGCTGCTGCCGGTCGGCGACGGCCGTCTCGCCTGCGGCGAGCAGGGTGAAGGGCGCCTCCTCGAAGTGGATGAACTGGAGAAGCTCGTCATGGGCGCCCTGGAGGCGAAGCGATGAAGCCGAAGGTCGTCGTCACGTCCGGCGCGACGCGCGAGCCGATCGACAGCGTCCGCTTCATCTCGAACCTGAGCAGCGGCCGCACCGGCGCGCTGATCGCCGAGGCGCTCGCCGCGCGCGGCTTCCAGGTGACCCACGTCACCGGCGTCGATTCGGTGCAGGCCGCGGGCGTCGCGCGGCGCGAGACCTTCACCGACCACGCCTCGCTCGACACGGCGCTCCGCCGGCTCGCGCGGGACAACGCCTGCGCGGCCGTGATCCACGCGGCGGCCGTCGGCGATTTCGCGGTTGCGGACCCGACGCCCGACGCGAAGATCCAGTCGGGCCAGGAACTCGCGGTCAAGCTGCAGCCGACGCCCAAGATCATCGAGCGCATCATGGGGTACGCCGGCAACCCGAACCTGATCCTGGTCGGCTTCAAGCTGACGCATGAGCCGGACGCGGGCACCCAGGCGCGCGCGGCGCGCGAACTCATGACACGCAGCCGCGCGCGCTACGTCGTGCAGAACGACGTGTCCACGCTCGCGGACGGCGAGGAGCACCTCTTCTTCGTGCACGAGAACGGCAGCAGCCGCGTGCGCCGCTACGTCGGCCGCGAGGGGCTCGCGAAAGCGCTCGCCCTGCTGCTCGAAGAGCAGTTGATCGGGATCCCGCGATGATCCTCGTCCTCGACATCGGCAACAGCCAGATCTACGGCGGCGTGTTCGACGACGAGAAGCTCGTGCTGCAGTTCCGCCGCGCCACGCGCGCGGAGAGCACCTCGGACGAGTTCGGCCTCTTCTGCCGCCAGGTGCTGCGCGAGAACGGCGTCGACCCGGAACAGGTCAAGTCGGTCGCGATCTGCTCGGTGGTGCCGGACATGGTCCACTCGGTGCGGAACGCCAGCCTGAAGTATTTCGGGCTGCGGCCCTTCATCCTGGAGCCCGGCGTACGCACGGGCCTCAAGATCCGCTATCGCAATCCGCTCGAGGTCGGCAGCGACCGCATCGCGGGCGCGATCGCGGCAGCCAAGCTCTTTCCGGGCAAGAACGCGATCATCGTCGACTTCGGCACCGCGACGACGATCGATGCCCTGACCGAGGAGCACGACTACCTCGGCGGCGTGATCCTGCCGGGCCTCCGGCTCGCGATGGAGAGCCTCGATGCGCGCACGGCGCGCCTGCCCAAGGTCGAGATCCGGAAGCCGCCGGAGCTGCTCGGCCGCTCCACGGTCGAGAGCATCCAGGCGGGGCTCTATCACGGCAACATCGCGATCCTGAAGCACCTCTGCGCGGAAGTCCGCTCGCAATACTTCTCGGGCAAGCCCACGGTCCTCATCGGAACGGGCGGCTTCGCGCGGCTCTTCGAGGAGGAAAACCTCTTCGACGCCTACATCCCCGAACTCGTTCTGATCGGTCTTCGCGAGGCGCTCCTGCTCAACAGCTGAGCTGCGTCGCTTCGCCTGCGCGCGCGCGCTTCGCCGGCGGGACCACCTTCGCTCGCTCAGAAGATCGGAAATTCGCTCGCTCCGGGGTCCCGCAACGGCTCGCTCGCGCGCCGACCGCTGCGACACGCGGTGGCGCGGACGAGCGCCGGGCGGGTCCCCGAGCGAGCGAATGCGGTTCCGCCCTGAGCGAGCGAGGGTCCCCGCCCGGCGCGAATCGCGCCAGCGCCGGACGCAATCGTCAGTGTGCGAACTCGTGAGTCACGCCGATGACGAGGATGCCGAGCGCGATGAGCACGACCTGCTGGATCGAGGTCTTCGCGTCGACGCGGCGGTGAAGACCGGGGATGAGGTCCGCGACCGCGACGTAGAGGAAGCTCGCGGCGGCGACCGCGAGGGCGTAAGGAAGCCACTCGAGCGCCTTCGCCAGCAGGAACCAGGCGACGACCGCGCCTGCGACCGAGGTCAGGCTGACCGCGATATTGAGCACCATCGCGCGCTGCCTCGACATGCCGCCGTTCAGGAGGATCGCGAGGTCGCCGACCTCCTGCGGGATCTCGTGCGCGAACACGGCGACGGTGGTGACGACGCCGAGGTGCGGATCGGTCAGGAAGGCGGCGGCGATCAGCACGCCATCCAGCATGTTGTGGAACGCGTCGCCCCAGAGGATCAGCGTCGCGGACGCGCGATCGCGGTGGTGATCCTGCGGACCATGCGCCTCGCAGGCGTCCACGTGGCAATGGCGCCAGAGCACCATCTTCTCGAGCACGAAGAAAGCGATGATGCCGCAGGCGAGCGCAAGCCCGATGCCGTGCGCGCCGGCGCCGGAATCGAGCGCATGCGGCAGGAGCGCAAGCAGCGCCGCCCCGAGCAGCGCGCCGGTCGCGAAGCTCACGAGGTGCGGCAGCAGCGCGTTCCGCCTTGCGGCCGGCAGCAGCATGAAGCCGCCGGCGATGAACGCCGACAGGGCGCCGCTGGCGCCGGTCAGGATCAATACGTAAGCCAGTGACGACACGGGCGACAAGCCTACCTCAGCTGAGCCAGGCGAGTGCGGCCATGCGGCCGGTCACGCCGTCACGGCGGTACGAATAGAAGCGGGCCGCATCGGAATGCGTGCAGAGTTCGCCGCCGTGCGACGTCGCCGACTCCCGCGCCGGCGAGCCGTCGCCGCGCGAGCGCGGGCAGGTCCGCGAACCAGCGCCCTTCCCGCCCGGGGCGGAACGCAATCGCGCTGCCTGCGTCATGCGCCAGGAACGCGTCGCGCACTTCACCGCCCACTTCGAAGGCGGCGGGCCCGATCGACGGGCCGAGCCAGGCGACGAGTTCGCCCGGCTCGCATTCGAGCGCCGCGACCGTCGCCTCGATGACGCCCGCCGCGAGCCCGCGCCAGCCCGCGTGCGCGATGCCGACGCGGCGGCCGTCGCGGCCCGCAAGGAACACCGGCAGGCAGTCGGCGACGAGCACGGCACAGACGCTGCCGGGCGTGAATGTCACGGCGGCATCGGCAGGGCCCTGCGAAATACCCGGCAAGG
This sequence comes from uncultured Gammaproteobacteria bacterium, assembly GCA_963747035.1. Taxonomy (GTDB): domain Bacteria; phylum Pseudomonadota; class Gammaproteobacteria; order Steroidobacterales; family Steroidobacteraceae; genus SCUD01. The sequence continues at coordinate 79,469 of CAVVDL010000030.1, read as the reverse complement.
CGACGACGCGAATGCCGTGCACCTGCTCGAGCCAGGCCGGTTCCGCCGGAAGCCTGAGCGCGGCGCGCAGCCGGCGCCGGTTCTCGGAAACGGCAGTGGCCTCGTCGCCGACGTGGCTCGCCAGATTGAAGCTGGCATACGGTCCTGAGCTCACGCCGCCTGCGCGCGTCGTCATGGCGGCGTGCACGCCCGCAGGCGCCGGCCAGTTCGGCCGCAGGAATTCCGGCGCTGCCATCAACGCTCCGCCGCTGTGCGATCGCGCTTGAGCGCGGCGAGCAGTGCGCGAAAATCCGCGGGCAGGGGCGACTCGACTTCGATGGTGCGGCCGTCCTGCGGGTGCGGAAAGGCGAGCTTTGCGGCATGCAGCGCCTGGCGGCGGAAACCACGCAGCGTCTCGATGAAGGCAGGCGACGCGCCTTTGGGCAGCACGAGGCGGCCGCCGTACACGGCGTCCCCGACGAGCGGATAGCCGGCGTGCGACAGGTGCAGCCGGATCTGGTGCGTGCGCCCGGTCTCGAGCGTCACGCGCACCCAGGTGTGCCGGCGATAGCGCTCGATCACGCGATAGTGGGTCACCGAATCCCGCCCGCCCGTGCGCACGGCCATGCGCACCCGGTCCACCGGATGACGGTCGATGGGCGCATCGACCTTGCCGCCGGACGGTCATCACGCCGACGCAGACCGCCTGGTACTCGCGATGGATTTCGCGCGCGGCGAGTTCGTCGGCCAGCTTGATGCGCGCGGATTCGCTGCGCGCGACGATCAGGAGACCCGAGGTGTCCTTGTCGAGCCGGTGCACGATGCCGGCGCGCGGCAGCTTTGCGAGCCGCGGGTCGTGCGCGAGCAGCGCATTCTGCAATGTCTGGTCCGGATTGCCGGCGCCGGGGTGCACGACGAGGCCCGCCGGCTTGTCCACGACGATCACATCCGCGTCCTCGTAGGCGATCGCGAGCGCGATGTCCTGCGCGAGCGGCGCGACGGCGTCGTCGTCCGGGGCGTCGAGGTCGATGCGCTCGCCGCCGGCGACGATGTCGCGCGGGCGCGGCACGCGGCCGTCCACGCGCAGCTGCCCCTCGTCGATCCAGCGCTTCAGGCGCGAGCGCGAGTATTCGGGCAGGGCGTCGGCGAGCGCCTGGTCGAGGCGCCGGCCGGCCGCCTGCGGCGGCAACCGCAATTCGCGTTGGTGACGGGTGGAACTCATACGGGTCGGGAGTGGTCTTTTGTCCGGTATACTGCGTCGGATCAACAGCCGGGGTCCAGTCCTTTGCAGCCAGCCAGAATGATGGCGCGCGTCCTTCTCGTCGCGTGCACCGCGCTCGCAGTCGCCGGCTGCGGCTACAAGGAGCGCGCCGCCGAGGAATTGCAGCCGGACCACATGTACGAGAAGGCGCACAAGCTCCTTCTCGGCGGCGACTACCGCGGGGCCGTGCGCTATTACGAGGCGCTCGACGCGCGCTACCCGTTCAGCGAAGAGGCGCGCCAGGCGCGGCTCGACATCATCTACGCGTACTACCGCGCGCGCGAACAGGAAGCGGCGGAGGACGCGGCCGACCAGTTCATCCGCGAGAATCCGACGCACCCGCGCGTCGACTACGCCATGTACCTGCGCGGCCTCGTGTTCTTCGAGCGCTCGCCGAATTTCCTCGAGCGCTGGTTCAACACCAACCTCGCCGAGCGCCCGCCGCAGGACGTGCGGCGCGCTTTCGACGCCTTCGACCAGCTGATCAAGCAGCACCCGCAGAGCATCTACGCGCACGACGCGCGCCAGCGCATGATCTTCCTGCGCAACCGCCTCGCGGACTACGAGGTCTACGTGGCGAACCTCTACCTGAAGCGCGAGGCCTATGTCGCCTCCATCGACCGCGCGCGCTTTTGCATCGAGAACTACGATGGCGCGCCCGCGGTCAAGGAGGCGCTGCAGATCATGATCGCCTCCTACGAGGGCCTCGGGCTCAAGGACCTCGCGGAGCGCTCACAGGAAGTGTTCGCGCTCAACTACCCGAACGCGGACCCGAACGAGAAGAAGAAGCGCGACTGGTGGCCTTTCAACTGATCAGGATTCGCCGGGGCGATAGCCTGAGGTGATCGGGTAGCGCCAGTCGCGGCCGAATGCGCGGCTGCTGACACGAATTCCCGGCGGGGCCTGGCGCCGCTTGTATTCATTGCGCTTCACGAGCTCGAGCACGCGCGTCACGGTCGCGCGGTCAAAACCCATCTCGACGATCTCGTCCACGGAGCGGTCGTACTCGATGAAGGCCTCGAGGATCGGGTCGAGCACGTCATACGGCGGCAGGCTGTCGGAGTCGAGCTGGTTGTCGCGCAGCTCGGCCGTGGGCGGCCGCTCGATGATGCGCGCCGGGATCACGGGTTTCGCATCCTGGGCATTCCGCCAGCGCGCGAGCCGCCAGACGAGCAGCTTGCTGCAGTCCTTGATCGGCGCGTAACCGCCGGCCATGTCGCCGTAGAGCGTCGCGTAGCCGACCGACATCTCGCTCTTGTTGCCGGTCGTCAGCACCATGTGGTGCGTCTTGTTCGAGATCGCCATCAGGAGCATGCCGCGGCAGCGCGCCTGGATGTTCTCCTCGGTCGTGTCGGGCTTGCGGCCCTTGAACTCCTCTGCGAGCGAGGCGACCGTCGCCTGGTACATGTCCTCGATCGGGATCACGGAGTAACGCACCCCGAGCGCATTCGCCATCGCGGCGGAGTCCTCGGTCGACATGGCCGACGTGTGCCGCGAGGGCATCATCACGGCGTGCACGCGCTGGCTTCCCAGCGCATCGCAGGCGAGCGCGAGCACGAGCGCGGAATCGACGCCGCCCGAAAGGCCGAGCACGACGCCCGGGAAGCCGTGCTTGCCCACGTAGTCGCGGATGCCGAGCACCAGCGTCCGCCAGACGCTTTCCTCGCCGACCGGAAGCCGCGCGATCGAGCAGCCCGAAAAGCGGACGCCATTCCCCGCAGGCTCGATGTCGAACACGGAGAGGTTCTCTTCAAACGCCGGCAGGCGATGCACGACCTGCCCGCCGGCGTCGGTGACAAACGAGGAGCCGTCGAAGACGAGCTCGTCCTGCCCGCCGACCAGGTTCAGGTAGGTGAACGCGAGCCCGGTCTCCTTCGCGCGCAGTGCCATGTTCTCTTCGCGCCCGGCCTGCTTGCCCTGCTCGTAGGGCGAGGCATTCAGCGCGATGGCGAAAGCGGCGCCCGCCTTCGCCGCGGCGGCCGCCGGCTCGACGTGCCAGACGTCCTCGCAGATGAGGGGCGCGATGCGGATGCCGCCGAACTCCACGATGACCGCGGCGTCCCCCGGCGTGAAGTAACGCTTCTCGTCGAAGACCTGGTAGTTCGGCAGGCAGCGCTTGCGGTAGTTCGCGATCTTCCGGCCGTCGCGCAGCCACGCCGCGGCGTTGAACAGCACGCCGCCGGAATACTCGGGATAGCCGACGAGCAGGTCGATGCCGCGCGCGGCGTCAGCGAGGCGCGCCAGCGCCTCGTCGATGCGGCGGCGGAAGCCGCGGTGGAACAGGAGGTCCTCGGGCGGATAGCCGGACAGCGCGAGCTCGGGCGTGACCATCAGCGCGGCGCCGGCCCGCTTCGCCTCCTGCAGCCGCGCGGCGACCTTGTCGGAGTTGCCGGGAACGGCGCCGACCGTCGGGTTGATCTGCGCGAGGGCGATGCGGGTCACGTTCAGCGCTTGCGTTTGCGGCGGCGGCCGGCCGCAAGTGCCTTCTTCATGGCGCTGCCGAGTTCCGCGGCGGAGCGCACGGTCCGTACGCCGGCCGCATCGAGCGCCAGGTACTTGTCCGCTGCCGTGCCCTTGCCGCCCGCGATCACGGCACCCGCATGGCCCATGCGCTTGCCCGGCGGTGCGGTGACGCCCGCGATGTAGGCGACGACCGGCTTGGAGACATGACGGCGGATGTATTCCGCGGCGTGCTCCTCGTCCCCGCCGCCGATCTCCCCGACCATGATGATGCCCGCAGTCTTCGCGTCCTTCTCGAAGAGCGCCAGCACGTCGATGAAATTCAGGCCGCGCACCGGGTCGCCGCCGATGCCGACACAGCTCGACTGGCCGAGACCGAGGAGCGTTGTCTGGTACACGGCCTCGTAGGTCAGCGTGCCCGAGCGCGAGATGATGCCGACGCGGCCCGGCTTGTGGATGAAGCCCGGCATGATGCCGACCTTGCATTCGCCCGGCGTGATGACGCCCGGACAGTTCGGGCCGACGAGCCGGCTCCTGCAGCCCGCGAGCGCGGCCTTCACCCGCACCATGTCGTTGACCGGGATGCCTTCCGTGATGCACACGATGAGCCGGATGCCGGCATCGGCCGCCTCGAGGATCGCGTCAGCGGCGTACGGCGCCGGCACGTAGATCACGCTGACGTCCGCGCGAGTCTTTGCCACCGCGTCGTGCACGGTGTCGAACACCGGCCGGTCGAGGTGCTTTGTGCCGCCGCGGCCGGGCGTCACGCCGCCGACCAGGTTCGTGCCGTAGGCGATCGCCTGCTCGGAATGGAAAGTGCCCTGCTTGCCGGTGAAGCCCTGGCAGATCACGCGGCTCGACTTGTCGACCAGGATGCTCATTTCGCTTTCCCGCGGCGCGCGAGGCGCACGGCCTTGGCGGCTGCGTCCGCGACGTCCCTGGCGACCGTGATCGTGAGTCCGCTGTCGGCGAGGAGCTTGCGCGCCTTGTCGGCATTGGTGCCCTCGAGCCGCACGATCACGGGCAGGGACACGCCCACGCGACGCACGGCCTGGATGATGCCTTCGGCGATGACGTCGCAGCGCACGATTCCGCCGAAGATATTGACGAGGATGGCGCGTGCACGCTTGTTCGACAGGATCAGTTCGAATGCCGCCGTCACGCGGTCCGCGGTCGCGGTCCCGCCGACGTCGAGGAAGTTCGCCGGCTCGCCGCCCTCGAGCTTGATGAGATCCATGGTCGCCATCGCGAGTCCCGCACCGTTGACCATGCACGCGATGTCGCCGCCGAGCGCCACGTAACTGAGTTCGTGTTCCGCGGCGCGCCGCTCCATCGGGTCTTCCTGCGCGGGATCGCGCAGCGCCACGAGCTCGGGCTGACGGAAGAGCGCATTCGCTTCGACGTTGATCTTTGCGTCGAGCGCGACGAGCGCGCCGTCCTTCGTCACGATCAGCGGGTTGACCTCGACGAGCGCCAGGTCGCGCTCGAGATACAGCTTGTAGAGGGCGCGCGCGATGCGCTCGAATTCGACGACCTGCTTGCCGGTGAGGCCGAGGCCGTAGGCGAGCCGGCGGCACTGGAACGACTGCAGGCCCGCGGCCGGATGTATGTCCGCGCGCAGGATGCGCTCCGGATGCTTTTCCGCGACTTCCTCGATGTTCATGCCGCCGGCCGCGGAGGCAATGAATGCGTGGTGGCTCGTCTCGCGGTCGAGCAGCAGGCTCAGGTACAGCTCGCGCTCGATCGCGCTGCCCGATTCGACATACACGATGTCGATCGGCAGCCCTGCGGCGTCAGTCTGCGGCGTCACGAGCCGCGTGCCCAACATCGCCTTCGCGGCCTTGCCGACTTCACCGGCCGAGCGGCAGAGCTTGATGCCACCCCCCTTGCCGCGGCCGCCCGCATGAACCTGCGCCTTGACGACCCAGACCGGGCCCGGCAGTTCGCGCGCCGCGGCGACGGCCTCCGCCTCGGTCGCGGCCACCCGGCCGCTCGGCACCGGCACGCCGTAGTCGGCGAAGATGCGCTTCGACTGGTATTCGTGAAGATTCATCACAGCATTGTACCGGGTGGCTTGAACCGCGTCGCAAACGCGGGCCGCGCCGCGGGCCGGCTGCGGGACGCATGGTAAAGTGCCGCCGTGCAAAAGCCGGCGGAAAACGAGAGGACGGCGGGCGATCCGGAACTCGCCTGGCGCGTCCTCGGGCTGCTCAATCTCTACCGGCTCGCGATTCCCTCGGTGCTCGTTGCGCTCGCGCTCATCGCCTCGCGGCCGCAGACGCTCGGCGCCGAGTCGCCGGTGCTCTACCTCTATACGCTCGCCGCCTGGTTCGCGACCGGCGTCATCTGCATCGCGCTCCTGAAAAAGCGCTGGCCGAGCCTGTACGCGCAGGCGTTCATCCACGTTGCCTTCGACATCATCGCCGTCACGACTCTCCTCGTGACGAGCGGCGGCGCCTCGAGTGGCGCCGGGCTTCTCCTGATCATGCCCGTCACGGGCGTGAGCCTCCTGCTGCCTCAGCGCATCGCGACGACGGTCGCCGCGGTTGCCGCGCTCTGCGTGCTCAGCCAGCAGATCATGCTGTGGTTCAGCGGGCTGTCGGACTCCTCGGACCTCACGCAGGCGGGGCTGCTCGGCGGCGTGATCCTGATCGCCGCGCTCGCGGTCGCGCCGCTCGCGGGGCGCTTGCGCGAGAGCGAGGCGCTGGTGCGCCAGCGCGACCTCGACCTCGCCAACCTCGCGGAACTCTCGCAGTACATCGTCGAGCGGCTGCGCGAGAGCCTCGTGGTGGTGGACGAGCAGGACCGCATCCGCCTGATCAACGAGTCGGCCCGGCAGATCCTCGGCGGCGATGCCACGGCGAATGCACTCGTCGGCGAGGTTTCGCCGCGCCTGCTGTATCTCCTCGCGATGTGGCGGCAGAGCGCACCGGTGACGGACTCGGTCGCCGGCAACCTCCTCGCCGTCGATGGCCTGCGCGAAGTGCGCCCGCATTTTGCGCCGCTCGGCAACGGCAATCCGCCGCCCGTCCTGATCTTTCTCGAGGACCTGACGGCGCTCGACGACCGCATCCACCAGACGCGACTCGCGGCTCTCGGCAGGCTCTCGGCGTCCATCGCCCACGAGATCCGCAATCCGGTTGGCGCCATCAGCCACGCGGCGCAGCTTCTCGGCGAGGACCCGAATCTTTCCGAATCCAACCACCGGATGACCGACATCATCCGGGCCAACACCGAGCGCGTCAGCACGATCATCGGCAACGTGCAGCAGCTCGCGCGCCGCGAGACCACGCGCCCCGAACGCATGCCGCTCGGCGAATGGCTGACCGACTTCGTGCAGGAGTTCCTGAATACCGGCGGCCACGAGGCGGGACAGCTCGTGGCCGAGATGCCGGACCCGGAGCTCGAGGTGCGGGTGGACCCGTCGCACCTGCGCCAGATCCTGTGGAACCTGTGCGAGAACGCATTCCGCTACTCCGTGAAAATTCCGGAGGACAGCGTCGAGATCCGCATCGGGCGGCTCGCGGGCAGCAACCGCCCCTTCCTCGAAGTGCTCGACCGCGGACCCGGCATCGATTCGACGATCAGCGACCGCATCTTCGAGCCGTTCTTCACCTCGCGCGCGAGCGGCACGGGACTCGGCCTTTTCATCGCACGCGAACTCGCGCAGTGCAACCGTGCGCTGCTCGTCTACGAGCCGCGCACCGGCGGCGGCAGCGTTTTCCGCATCGTATTCGCCGACCCGCAGCGCTGGGAGCAGACCTGAGCCCATGGCGAACCCACGCGCACTGGTCGTCGACGATGAACCGGACATCTGCGAGCTCCTGTCGCTGACGCTCGCGCGCATGGGCGTGGATTCGAGCGCGGTGCACGACCTCGCCTCGGCCCGGCGCGAGCTCCAGTCCCGCAAGGACTACGCGCTCTGCCTGACGGACCTCCGCCTTCCGGACGGCGACGGCACCGAACTCATCGAATGGATCCAGAACGAGGCGCCGGAACTGCCGGTCGCCGTGATCACGGCGCATGGGCACGTCGAGGCTGCGGTGCTCGCGCTGAAACTCGGCGCCTTCGACTTCGTCCGCAAGCCCGTCGACATCGCGGACCTGCGCAAGCTCGTCAACCAGGCGCTCAAGCTCTCCGACAGCCGGCGCGGCGCGGACGGCGGTCGCCGCCTGCTCGGCGATTCCGAGCCGATGCAGAAGCTCCGGACCATGATCAGCCGCGTGTCCCGCAGCCAGGCGCCGGTCCACATCACGGGCGAGTCCGGCACGGGCAAGGAGCTGGTTGCGCGCCTGATCCACGAATCCGGGCCGCGCAAGGACGCGCCATTCGTTCCGGTCAGCTGCGGCGCGATTCCGTCCGAACTGATGGAGAGTGAACTCTTCGGCCACCGCCGCGGCAGCTTCACGGGCGCCGTCGCCGACAAGCTGGGCCTGGTGCAGGCCGCGGAAGGCGGCACGCTCTTCCTCGACGAAGTCGCGGACCTGCCCTTCGTCATGCAGGTGAAGCTCCTGCGCCTCATCCAGGAGAAGACCGCGCGCCCGGTCGGCGACCAGCGCGAGCAGCCGGTGGACGTGCGCATCCTGTCGGCGACTCACCGGGACCTCGGCGAGCTGGTCGCAGCGGGTCGCTTCCGCGAGGACCTTTATTACCGGATCAACGTGATCGAGATGCGCGTGCCGGCGCTGCGCGAACGGCTGTCGGACGTCCCGGAGCTCGCAGCCGCCGTGACGCAGCGCTTCGCCGCCCGCCTCGCCATGGCGCCGCCCGCGATTTCGGACGCGGCCATGGAGCTCCTCGCGACGCACGACTTTCCGGGCAATGTCCGCGAGCTCGAGAACGTCATCGAGCGCGCACTGACGCTCTGCGACGGCGGCACGATCGAGCCCGATGACATCGAGCTTCGCGGCCCGCCGACGTTCGAGGACTCGGTACCGCCCCACCGGCCCGGGCACCCTGCCCCAGACGCTCGAAGACATGGAACGGGCCTCGATCCGCAAGGCGCTCGAAGAGGCCCGCTACAACAAGACGGCGGCGGCGCGCTCGCTCGGCATCAGCTTCCGGGCGCTGCGCTACCGCATCAAGAAGCTCGGCATCGAGTGACGCATCGCGTCACTTTGTGACGCGCCTCGTCGGGTCAGGCGTCGCCAGACCCCGACGATCTTCTGACAAGTCCAATAAAATACTGCTAATTCCGTCACTTACGAGGGCCGGTCGGCTTGGCATGATCCTTGCTGTACCTAGGGTGCATCGGCGCATGAGCGCCGCCCTCGTTAGTCAAAGGAGTCTACGGACATGAAGACGTTACAGAAGGGCTTCACGCTCATCGAATTGATGATCGTGGTGGCCATCATCGGCATCCTGGCCGCCATTGCGATCCCGGCGTACCAGGACTACACGATTCGCGCGCAGGTCACTGAAGGCCTGACGCTCGCGTCGGACATCAAGGCGGGTGTCGCGGAGTACATGGCGCAGACGGGTGCTTGGCCCGCCGACCTGCAGGAAGCAGGCGTGGCGTCGGTTGGCGGTACATCTGCGGACAAGCAGGCCCGCTATGTCGCAATCGGTCGATGTCACGGACGGCACGATTCAGATCGTCTACGGCAAGGACGCAAACGCGAAGATCACTGGCCAGAGGCTCGACATCCAGCCCATGGTCAACGACAACGGCGACGTCGTCTGGGTCTGCGGCAATGCAATTGATCCGACGAATGCGAACGCTGACCCGGGCAGTGGCACGGCTTCCCCGGACGGCGCCTCGACGCTGAGCGACAAGCACATGCCGGCTTCGTGCCGCTCTGGCTTCGGCGGCAATTGATCGGCAACGTCCCGGGACCCGATGTCGGGCCAGGACACGCAAGGCCCCTGTTCGCAGGGGCCTTGCTTTTTGTCCGGCTGATTCCCGTCTTTTCACAATGATGCGATTTGCTTCCAGGCGCCGTTTCGAAGGCATGGGGCTCAGCCTGTCGCTGTCGTTCCTGTTCCTGGCGTGCTGCATCTGGATCGTCTATCGCGATCTCGATGCGGTCCTGGGCCCCAGCACGATGACGGGCTCAATCAGCTGGGTCGTCACTTTCAATGCCGTGCTTGCCACGCGACTCGCGGTCTTCGCGCTCGCGGTCCTGCTCGTGCATGCCGCTCTTGGATTGCTCGTCTGGGCGCTGGCACGGCTGACGCGGGCGGCCTTTCCGTTCGCCGCTACCCGATGGCTGCCAGGCCTGATCGTCGCGTGGGCGCTCGCATTGGCGTTCATGACGCTCGCGACGAACGCCCTGTGGTATCCCGGATCGCGCTTTGCGTTCGCCAGTTTCGGATTGCCGGCCGAATGGGGCGGAATCTCTTCGCCGGCCGCTATCGCGCTTGCGGTCGGCGGGATCGTGGGGGTGCTGGGCGTGCTGGCGTACTTCCGATCAGGCGTGCCACGCCTGCCGGGACGAAGACTGCTCACGGCCATCGCCCTGGGCGCGGCGCTTGCCGGTGCGCTGCCCCTGTTCGCGGGGCGCCGCTCCGAGGCTGTCGTCGCTTCGTCGTCGCCGAACATCATCATTCTGGGCGTGGACTCGCTTCGCAATGACCTCAGGGACGTGGACGCCGACCGGTCCCCGACGCCACGGATCAACGCCTTTATTTCAAAGTCGCATCACTTCCTGGACGCCACGAGCCCGCTCGCCCGCACGTACCCCGCCTGGGTTTCGATCCTGACCGGCCGTCATCCGGTCAGCACCAATGCACGCTTTAACCTCATGCCGCGAACGCTGGTGCACGAGGGCGACACGCTCGCCGACGCGCTCAAGGCGAATGGCTATCGCGCGATTTACGCAACCGATGAAGTCCGGTTCGCGAACTTCGACGCGAGCTATGGCTTCGACGAGACGATCACGCCGCCCATCGGCGCCTCGGATTTCGTCATCGGCGCGATCGGTGACCAGCCGCTCGTCAATCTCGTTGCGGGCTCGCCGCTCGGCGCCGTCGTCTTTCCCCAGATCTATGCGAACCGCGCCGACGCGACCACCTACGAGCCGGGGCAGTTCCTCCATCGCCTCGAGCGCAACCTGAGGAACGAGGGACCGAGTTTTCTCGCGATTCACCTCACCCTGTCACACTGGCCTTACGCCCGTGCCGGGCAAGTCCAGCCGACCACGCCGCAAGGCATGCGCCCTGCCTATCGCGAGGCGCTGACAGAAGTCGACCGCCAGTTCGACGACGTGCTCGGGCTGCTGGAGCGCAAGGGCTTTCTCCGTAATGCTTTCGTCGTCGTGCTCTCGGATCACGGCGAGGCGCTCGGCTACCGGTCGGACTCGTTGGTGCGCAAGACCGGGTCGCCCGATGACATCTGGGACTCTCTCTGGGGCCATGGCACCAGCGTGGTCAGCCCGCACCAGTACGGCGTCGTGCTCGCCATGCGCGCATTCGGCGAAGCGAAACTTCCTGGCCACGCCGGACGCTATGACTGGCCGGTCTCGCTGGAAGACGTGCGACCGACCCTGGAGGAACTCGCCACCGGCCATGCTCCTCGAAATGTCGACGGCCTCTCGCTCGTTCCGTTCATGGGCGATCCCGCGCTTGCGGCGTCGCTCGGCGACCGTATCCGCTTCACCGAGACTTGCTTCAATACCGTGAAGTTGCTGAAGGGCAAGATTACGGCTTCCGGCGTTGTCAGCGAGGCCGGCATTTACTTCGAGATGGCGCCGGAAAGCGGGTGGGTGCAGCTCCGGGCTGAGCGCCTGCCCGAGATCCTGGCGAAGAAGCAGCGGGCCGCCATATCTCGAAACGCGCTCCTGGCGGCCATCCCGAGCTGGAGCGACGCCTCGGTCACGTACCTGTACTTGGACCGCCGCATCCCGGACCCCAGGCGTCTCGACGGTCCTCCGGCAGCCCAAACGGACCCCGAGGCGGCGCGCCTCTGGGAGGCCCTCACAGCGCGTTTCCCCGGCGAGATCGGTCGCTCGCCTGAGAAGCCCCGAATGTGAACCCCGTCAAGGGCTTGGGGAGCACTGTATGGGAGCATTCCCGTACATTTAACAATTGCTGGTGCGGTGAGTTAGGCTACAAGATCCCGGTTTCCGCGGAGCCTCAGGGGTAAGGTAACGCCGTGCGTGGAGCTTCCTTTTGAACGATAACGCCGTCGCCACCGGTTCGGTCCGGGCGGTCCTGACGGGCCTGCCGCAGCGGCTCGTGCTCGACGGCCTGGTCGAGGAATCGGCCATGCTCGACGCGATCGCAAGCTCGCGCGAGCGCAAGACGCATCTCGTGAGCTGGCTCGTTTCCCACGACATGGCCTCCGCCCGCGACATCGCGATCGCCGCGGCCACGGAATTCGGCATGCCGCTCCTCGATCTCGACGCGGTCGCGATCGACATCGACACGGTCCGGCTCGTCAACGAGAAGCTGCTCGCGAAGCATCGCATCCTGCCGCTCGTCAAGCGCGGCAAGCGGCTGCACGTCGGCGTGTCCGACCCGACGATCCTGCACGCCGTCGACGAGATCAAGTTCCAGACCGGCCTTGCCATCGAGGCCGTCGTGGTCGAGGACGACAAGCTCCAGCGCGCCGTGCAGAAGGCGATCGAGCAGGTCGACACCCAGATGCCCTCGCTCGGCGGGGGCGACGACGACTTCGACCTCGACAACCTCGACACGTCGCATGCGGATGACGCGATGGAGGCGGACTCCGCGCGCGATGACATCGAGGACGCGCCGATCGTCCGCTTCGTCAACAAGATCATGCTGGACGCGATCCGCAAGAGCGCGTCCGACATCCACTTCGAGCCCTACGAGAAGTACTACCGCATTCGCCTGCGCATCGACGGCGTGCTGCGCGAAATCGCCCAGCCGCCGGTGCAGCTCGCGACCAAGCTCGCCGCGCGCCTGAAGGTCATGTCGCGGCTCGACATCGCCGAGCGGCGCGTGCCGCAGGACGGCCGCATCAAGATGCGGCTCTCGAAGAACCGCTCGATCGACTTCCGCGTGTCGAGCTGCCCGACGCTGTTCGGCGAAAAGATCGTGCTGCGCATCCTCGACGCGAGCACGGCGATGATGGGCATCGACGCGCTCGGCTACGAGGGCTTCCAGAAGGACCTCTACCTCAAGGTGCTCGCGAAGCCGCAGGGCATGATCCTCGTGACGGGCCCGACCGGCAGCGGCAAGACGGTCTCGCTCTACACCGGGCTCGCGATCCTGAACGTCGAGGATACCAACATCTCTACCGCCGAAGACCCCGCGGAAATCATCTTGCCAGGAGTGAACCAGGTGAACGTGAACCCGAAGGTCGGCCTCACGTTCGCGTCGGCACTGCGCGCCTTCCTGCGCCAGGACCCGGACGTCATCATGGTCGGCGAGATCCGCGACCTCGAAACCGCCGAGATCGCGATCAAGGCGGCGCAGACGGGCCACCTCGTGCTCTCGACGCTGCACACGAACGACGCGCCGCAGACGCTCACCCGCATGATCGACATGGGCGTGAAGCCCTATGCCATCGCGACCTCGGTGAGCCTCATCATTGCGCAGCGGCTCGCGCGGCGCCTGTGCAACCACTGCAAGCAGCCGCTCGACCTGCCGCACGACGCGCTGCTGCGCGAAGGATTCACGGAAGAGCAGGTCGCGAAGACCGAGTTCAAGATCTACAAGCCGGTGGGCTGCTCCCAGTGCACGGACGGCTACAAGGGCCGGGTGGGCATCTACGAGGTGCTGCCGGTTACCGAGACGATCGGCCGAATCATCCTGGAGGGCGGCAGCGCCCCCCATATCCGGGACCAGGCCCGCAAGGACGGGGTCTGGGATTTGCGCACTGCGGGCCTCAAGAAGGTCCGGGACGGCCAGACCAGCCTCGAAGAAGTCAACCGCGTCACAGTTGAGTGATTCGCCCGGGCGTTAACATTCGAAAGTCAGGGTAGAGGACGACCGATACCATGCCGCCGACCGCCGTAGCCGCCGCCAAGGACCTCCAGTTCAACTGGGAGGGCAAGGACCGCAAGGGCAACAAGCTCCGCGGGAAGACTTCTCGCGGTCAGCGAGCAGGAAGTGCGCGCCGACCTGCGGCGCCAGAACATCGTCCCGACGAAGATCCGCAAGCAGCGCTCGTTCGGCTCGGGCGCCAAGCCGTCGCCGGGCGACATCGCGATTTTCGCCCGCCAGCTCTCGACCATGCTCGCCGCCGGCATCCCGCTCGTGCAGGCCTTCGAAATCGTCGGCGTCGGCCACGAAAAGCCGTCGATGCAGAAGCTGATCCTCGACATCAAGCAGAACATCGAGGGCGGCAGCACGCTGCACGAGTCTCTCGCGAAGCACCCGGTCTACTTCGACAATCTCTTTGTCAATCTGGTGGAAGCCGGCGAGCAGGCGGGCGCGCTCGAGTCGCTGCTCGACAAGGTCGCGACCTACAAGGAAAAGACCGAGGCCCTCAAGAAGAAGATCAAGAAGGCCCTGTTCTACCCCGCCGCGGTGCTCGCGGTCGCCGTCATAGTGACGCTGATCCTCCTGTTGTTCGTGATCCCGCAGTTCGAGGCGCTGTTCAAGGGCTTCGGCGCGGACCTGCCGGCGTTCACGCGCGCGGTCATCGACATCTCCAAGTTCGTCCAGACGCAGGGCTGGTGGATGGGCGCCCTGTTCGTCGGCGGCGTCATGTTCTTCCTGCACATGAAGAAGCGTTCGGTGGCGCTGCGCCAGTTCATGGACCGCCTGTCGCTCAAGATCCCGATCATCGGCCCGATCCTCGTCAAGGCCGCGATCGCCCGCTATGCGCGGACGCTCTCCACGATGTTCTCGGCGGGCGTGCCGCTCGTCGAGGCGATGGAATCCGTCGCCGGCGCGACCGGCAACATCGTCTATGAGCAGGCGGTCCTGCGCATGCGCGACGAAGTCGCGACCGGCCAGCGCCTGCAGCGCGCGATGGAGAACACCGGCCTGTTCCCGAACATGGTGATCCAGATGATCGCGGTCGGCGAGGAATCCGGCTCGCTCGACGCGATGGCCGCCAAGGTCGCCGACTTCTACGAACTCGAGGTGGACACCGCGGTGGACGCCCTGTCCTCGCTGCTCGAGCCGCTCATCATGGCGATCCTCGGCGTGCTGGTCGGCAGCCTCGTCATCGCGATGTACCTGCCGATCTTCAAGCTCGGCGCCGTAGTCTGATCGGGGCCGCAGTCGTGGCGCTGCTCGCCGCGAATCCCGCCTTGTTTGCGGCGGTGGCGGGCCTGGCCGGTCTCGCGATCGGCAGCTTCCTGAACGTCGTGATTCACCGCCTGCCGCTCATGCTCGAGCGGCAATGGCGCGCGCAGGCGGCCGACCTCGAGGGCCGGACCCTTCCTGCCGAGGCCGAGCCGTACAACCTCGCGACGCCGCGCTCGCGCTGCCCGTCCTGCCAGGCGCCGATCCGCGGCATCCACAACATCCCGGTCCTCAGCTACCTCGCGCTTCGACGGGCGCTGCGCGTCCTGCCGCACGCCGATCTCGGTCCGCTATCCGCTCGTCGAGCTCGCGACGGGCATCGCTTTCGCCGCAGTCGCCTGGCATTTCGGCTTCGGGCTCACGGCGGGCCTTGCCCTCGTTTTCACGGCCTACCTGATCGCGCTGACGGGCATCGACATCGATCGCCAGCTCCTGCCCGACATCCTGACCGTGCCGCTCCTCTGGATCGCGCTCATCGCGAGCCTCTGGCATTCCGCGGGCGGGTTGGCGCCGCCGGCGGCGCTGCGCGACGCGGTCATCGGTGCGGTCGCGGGCTACGCATTCCTCTGGCTCGTGTTCCAGCTCTTCAAGCTGGTCACCGGCAAGGAAGGCATGGGCTACGGCGACTTCAAGCTCTTCGCCGCGGTCGGCGCCTGGCTCGGCTGGCAGATGCTGCCGCTCGTGCTCCTGCTCGCCGCCGTCGTCGGCGCGGCGGTCGGCATCGCGCTGCTCGCGGTACGCCGCCTCGGGCGCGGCGCGGCGATCCCGTTCGGGCCTTACCTCGCGGGCGCGGCCTGGATCGCGCTGATGTGGGGGCCCGAGATCAAGGACCGCTACCTGGCCTTCGCGGGCCTCGGCTGAACGCGATGCTGCGTATCGGCCTCACCGGCGGCATCGCGAGCGGCAAGACGACGGTTGCCGCGCTCTTCGCCGCGCGCGGCGCGGTCGTGCTCGACACCGACCAGATCGCGCGCGAAGTCGTCGAGCCCGGCAAGCCCGCGCTTGCCGCACTCGTCCAGGCGCTCGGCAGCGGCATCCTCGATCGCGACGGGCAGCTGGACCGCGCTGCGCTTCGCCAGCGGCTGTTCGCCGACGAGGCGACGCGACGCAGGGTCGAGGCGATCCTGCATCCCGAGATCCTCGCCGAGCTCGAACGGCAGTCGAAGACGTCGCCGGGTCCCTATCAGGTCTTCGTGATTCCGCTCCTCGTCGAGAGCCATCTCGAGCGCGTCGTGGACCGCATCCTGGTCGTGGACTGCCCCGAGGAAGACCAGGTCCGGCGGCTGATGGCACGCGACGGCGAGAACCGCGAGAGCGCGCTCGCCATGCTGCGGGCCCAGGCCTCGCGGGAGGAGCGACTCGCGGTGGCGGACGACGTGGTCGACAATGGCGGGGATTCCGGGACCCTGCCCGCCCAGGTGGCGGCGCTCGACCGCAAATACCGCGAATTGGCCCCGAAGCACTGAAGTCTCGTCACGACATCGTGCCGGCCGTCACAGCCGGCGAGGTTTACGCCCATGGAAGCCCTGCCGCAAAATAGGGGCATGTTCGAAGCTGCCGCAGAGCCGAAGCCGGATTCGGAGCCGATCGTCTATGAGCAGCCGCTCAACGAGCGGATGCGCGCATTCATGCGCCTCGAATTCCTGTGGCAGCAGCTGTCGTTCCACGCGGGCGTGCCGAACGCCTGGTCGAGCCGCGCCGCGGTCGCGGGCCTGCTCGAGATCCTCGCGATCACGGCGCGCGGCGATGCGCGCGGCGACGTGCTGAAGGAGCTCGAGCGGCAGATGTCGGCGCTGCGCGATTTCCAGAACCGGCCCGGCGTGGACGGCCCGCGCCTTCGCTCCGTGCTGGCTGCGCTGATGCGCCGGCGCGAGGAACTGAACTCGGCCGGCGCGAACTTCATGCAGAAGCTGCGCGAATCGGAATTCCTGAACGCGATCAAGCACAGGAGCGCGATCCCGGGCGGCACCTGCGAGTTCGACCTGCCGGATTTCTTCCACTGGCTCTCGCTCGACGCCGACACGCGCGAGGCGGATCTCGCGGCCTGGATCGCGACGATCCGTCCGCTGTGCGAGTCCATCTCGGAACTCCTCTGGATCACGCGCGAGAATGCGCGGCCGACCGAAGAGACGGCGGCGGGCGGCAGCTTCCAGATCATCTTCGAGCGCGACCGGCCGGTGCAGCTCCTGCGCATCACGCTGCCGGGCGGATCGCGGCTGTTCCCGGAAGTGAGCGGCAGCCACCACCGCTGCTCGCTGCGCTTCCTGCGCTGGCACAACGTCCACAGCCGCCCGGTGCAGGCGAACGAGGACGTTTCGTTCGTGCTCGCCACCTGCGGCTGAACGCGATGGTGCGCGAAGTCACCTGTCCGCGCTGCGGAAAGCGCCACGAATGGGAAGGCAACCGGTTCCGGCCGTTCTGCAGCGAACGCTGCAAGATGATCGACTTCGGCAGCTGGCTGGAAGAACGGCACGCCATCCCCGGCGAGCCGGCTGAAATCCCGGACGACGACAGCCTGAAGCACTAAGACCGGAGGGGACAGTCCCCTTAAATGAAAGGGGACGGTCACCTTTTCCCTTCGGTCCTTCGGGAAAAGGTGACCGTCCCCTTTCATTTAAGGATGACAGTCCCCCTCGTGCCTTCGCTTAGGGCTAGTTGCCGCCGGGCATTCCGAGGGCTTTCGTCAGGAAAGCCCACTGGTTGGCCCAGTCCTCGACCAGCATCCACGTCGGCTTGCCGGCGCCGTGGCCGGCGCGCGTCTCGATCTTGATGATGACCGGGTTCGGGCAGGCCTGGGCGTACTGGAGCGCCGCGGCGAACTTGAAGCTGTGCCAGGGCACGACGCGGTCGTCGTGGTCGGCGGTCGTCACGAGCGTCGGCGGGTAGCAGCGCCCGGGCTTCAGGTTCTGCACCGGCGAGTAGGCCGCGAGCGCGCGGAACTGGTCCGCGTCCTCGACCGTGCCGTAGTCGCTCGACCACGCATAGGCGTTCGCGCTCGCCGTGTGGTAGCGGAGCATGTCCATCACGCCGACACCGGGCAGTGCCGCGCCGAAGAGCTCCGGCCGCTGCGCCATCACCGCGCCGATCAGGAGCCCGCCGTTGCTGCGGCCGTGGATCGCGAGCTTCGGCGGCGAGGTGTAACCCTTCGCGATCAGCCACTCGGCCGCCGCGATGAAGTCGTCGAACACGTTCTGCTTCCGGGTCTTGGTGCCCGCGTCGTGCCAGTCGGCGCCGTATTCCCCGCCGCCGCGCAGGTTCGCGACCGCATAGATGCCGCCGCGCTCGAGCCAGGCCGCGACCGCCGCGCTGTAGGTCGGCGTCAGCGACACGTCGAAGCCGCCGTAGCCGTAGAGCAGCGTCGCATTGCTGCCGTCCAGCTTCGAGTCCTTCCGGCGCGTGATGAACATCGGCACGCGCGTGCCGTCCTTGCTCGTATAGAACACCTGCTCCGTCACGAACGGGCTGCCGTCGAAGCTGACGGTCGGCTTGCGATACGTCGTCACCTCGTCCTTGGCGACGTCGTAGCGATAGAGCGCAAGCGGCGTCAGGTAGTCGGTGTAGGCGAAGAAGGTCTCGCTGTCCTTGGCGGAATCCGGGAAGCCGATCGCCGTGCCGAGGCCCGGCAGGCGGACGTCATGCAGCCGCTTGCCATTGCCGTCGAACACGACGACGTGCGAGCGCGCGTCCTCGAGGTAGTTCGCGATGACATGCCCGGCGACGAGGCTCGCCTGGTACAGCGTCGATTTCGCCTCCGGCACGATCTCGACCGGCGTCGGCGCCGCGGGATTGACCGCGATCACGCGGCCGCGCGGGGCGGCGAGCGTCGTCTTGAAATAGAGACGGTCGCCATCCGAGCCCAGGAATTCGTAAATCGCGTCCCACTTGTCGAACAGGCGGACGACGGGCGCATCGGGTTTCGACAGGTCCTTGAGGTGTATCGCGTTGCTGTCGAAGCCGTAGGAGATCCCGTACACGAGCCAGCGCCCGTCCTCGGAGACCGTGGCGTAAGGGTTGTGGCGCGGGTTTTCCGGCGTCGCATAGACAAGGGCGTCTTCGGATTGCGCCGTCCCGAGCCGGTGGAGATACACGCTCACCTGCTGCTGGTCGTCCCCCTTGCCGTCTGCGCCTTTCGGATAGCGCGAGTAGTAGAACGCGCTCGCGTCGGGCAGCCAGGACGCGCCGGTGAACTTGGTGTCGCCGATGAGATCGGGCAGGTCGCGCCCGGTGTCGACCTCGCGCACGTGCCAGGTGTCCCAGTCCGTGCCGCCATCCGATACCGCGTAAGCGACGTAGCGGCCGTCGGGGCTGATCGAGTAGTCGGCGAGCGAGGCGGTCGCGTCGGCCGAAAGCGTATTCGGGTCGATCAGCAGCTTCCCTGCCGCATCGAGCGAGGAGGACCAGTAGAGGATGCCCTGGTTCTGCGAGCCCTTCTTTTCGACGTAGAAATAGCGTCCGCCCAGCTTCACCGGCACGCGGCTCTTTTCGGACAGCCAGCTGTAGCCGTATTGCTCGTAGTCCCAGAGCTCGGTGAGCCGCTTCTTGATCGCTTCGCGCGCCGGGATCGCGTTGAGATACGGCTCGGACACCGCATTCTGTGCCGTGACCCAGGCCGAGAGCTCGGGAGACGACGTCTCCATCCAGCGGTAGGGATCGGCGACCTCGGTGCCGTGATACACATCGACCGTCGTGCCGCGCGGCGCCGGCGGGTAGTGCAGGACGCCCGCGGCGCCCGCGGAATCGGCGGCGGAGCTCATGCCGGACACCGCGGCGAGCCAGGCCATTGCAAGGCCAGGTATGACATGTCGGTACACCGTGCTTACACTCCGGGTTGGTGAGGCGCGCAGTCTAACAAACCGCGCTCGCCCGCCTGATTCCAGCTGCGACGGAACGGAGTGACGATGCGTTCATTCGTGATGGCATTCGCGACGGCCCTGTGCCTGGCCCAGCCGGCCATGGCCCGCGACCTGCCGGTCGAGCGGCTCTTCGATGCGCCGGACCTGCAGGGACCCGCATTGCGGCAGATGCGCTTCTCGCCGGACGGCAAGCTCGTGAGCTACCTGCGCGGGCGCGACGATGCGCCGGCGGTCTTCGACCTCTGGGCCTACGACGTCGCGAAGAAAACGCATCGCCTGCTGGTGGATTCCCGCCTGCTCGCCCCCGCGGAGGAAAAGCTCTCGGCCGAGGAAGAGGCGCGGCGCGAGCGGCAGCGCATTGCGGCGCTGCGCGGCATCGTGGACTACCAGTGGTCGCCGGACTCGCGCGCGATCCTCGTCCCGCTCGCGGGCGACCTCTATTACTACGACCTCGCGAAGCCCGCAGCCGGGGCCGTGCGGCGGCTCACGCAGACCGAGGCGTTCGAGACCGACCCGCAGTTCTCCCCGCGCGGACGCTACGTCAGCTTCATCCGCGACCAGGACATCTACGCGGTCGAAGTCGCAACCGGCGCGGAGCGGCGGCTGACGACGGGCGGCGGCGGGCTCATCAGCCACGGCGTCGCCGAATTCATCGCGCAGGAAGAGATGAATCGCGACACCGGCTACTGGTGGTCGCCGGACGAGAAGCACCTCGCCTATGCGCGCGTGGACGAATCGCCGGTCGCCGAGGTCGAGCGCTTCGAGATCGACGCGACGGGCGTGCGCGTCCTCAAGCAGCGTTATCCCGCGACCGGGCATGCGAATGCCCGGGTGACGCTCGCGATCCTTGCGCTCGACACCGGCGAAGTCGCCTGGTGCGACCTCGGCAGCAAGGACTACTACCTCGCGCGCGCCGAATGGTACCCGGAGAGCAATCGCCTGCTCGTCCAGCGGCAGGCGCGCGACCAGAAGCGGCTCGACGTGCTCTCTTATCCGGTGACCGGCGGCGAGGCGCGGCAGATGTTTTCGGAGCGCAGCGACACCTGGGTCGAGCTGCACGACGACCTCTACTTCCTCCCCGAGCGCCAGGAAATCCTCTGGGCCTCGCAGCGAAGCGGCCACAACCACCTGTACCTCTACGACTACGGCGGCGTGCTGAAAGGCCCGGTGACCGCGGGCGACTGGGACGTCCTCGGCGAATGGCAGGCGCCGGCGGTGCGCGGCATCGACGAGCGGCGCGGCAAGGTCTACTTCATGGCGACGCTGAAGACGCCGCTCGAGCGACAACTCTACGTCGCGGACCTTGCCGACGGCACGAAGCGCGCACCGGTCGCGCTCACGTCCGGCGACGGCTGGCACAACGTCACGATGTCGGCAGATGCGCGGCGTTTCCTCGACGGCTACAGCGACCCGGCGCAGCCGCCGCAGGTCTCGCTGCACGACATCTCGGGCGAGCGGCTCGCCTGGCTCGTCGAGAACCGCCTGGACGCGAACCACCCGTACGCGCCCTACCTCGATCGCCACGTCCTGCCGGAGTACGGCACGATTCCCGCCGCCGACGGCACGCCGCTCTACTACCAGCTCTACAAGCCCGCCGGCTACGTGGCGGGCAAGCGCTATCCCGCGGTGCTTGTCGTGTACGGCGGCCCGACGGTGCAGACCGTGCAGCGCAGGTGGGGCGAGAGGCGCGGCAACCAGACGGCGCAGCTCTTCACGCAGCGCGGCTACGTCGTGTTCGCGATCGACAACCGCGGCTCGGGCGGGCGCGGGCAGAAATTCACGGAAGCGCTCTACCACCGGCTCGGCGGCGTCGAGGTCGAGGACCAGCTGAAGGGCGTCGCCTGGCTGAAGGCGCAGCCCTTCGTGGATCCCGCGCGCGTCGGCGTGTACGGCTGGAGCTACGGCGGCTACATGACGCTGATGCTGCTCGGGCAATCGCCGGGCACGTTCAAGGCGGGCGTCGCCGGCGCGCCGGTCACCGACTACCGGCTCTATGACACGCACTACACCGAACGCTACCTCGGCACGCCCGAGGAGAACCCGGAAGGTTATCGGCTCTCGAACGTGCTGACCTACGCGGGCGCGATCCGCGACCGCCTGATGATCATCCACGGGATGGCGGACGACAACGTGCTCTTCACGAACACGACGCTATTGATTCCCGCGCTGGTCGCGAGCGGACAGCCGTTCGAGGTCGTGCCCTACCCCGGCAGCAAGCACGGCGCGCTGACCTTCCGCGACACCGGCATCCACGGCTGGAAGACCATCCTCGACTTCTTCGACCGCACCCTCTAGTTCAACGAAGCCGCGAGGGGGACTGTCCCCTTCAGCGCCACGCGGCGATTTCGGTGGCTACGACCTATCGCTGAAGGGGACTGTCCCCTCCGGCTACCTCTCAGCGGCGCACGGCACATCCGTGAGCACCGACCTGCTGCAGCTTCTCGAGCCGCCGCGCATCGGCATACCAGCCGGCGAAGACGGGGCGGCCCACGATCACGCACAGCCGCTCGAGCAGGCGCTCGGACATCGGCCCGTCCTCGGGCGCGATCACGAGGAAGTGCGCGCCCTCGGCCACCGCCTGCGTCGCGCTCTCGGCGTCCACGCAATGCGCGCCGACCAGGAACGCGCCGCTGCGGTCCACGTGCAGGCTTTGCCCGTGCCAGCGCAGGACGACGCCGTCGCAGCGCGACATGGCGGCGATGCGCACGGCGTCGACGTCCTCGCCCATGACGAACACGCGGTGCCCGGCGGCGCGCGCGGCGGTGACCGCGTCCGCGTCAAGACTGTCGGCGCCGTCCACGGGCCCGGGCACGAGGATCGCCTGCGCGGCGCTGCCGCGAATGGACTGCAATGACTCGCCCGCCGCGAGCACGCGCGCAAGGCGCGGGAGCCGGAGCGCCGTCACGATGGGGCGGTCGGCTTCGAGCAGGTCGTGCTTCGGCAAGTCGTCGGGGCGCGCCCAGGCGAGCGCCTGGGCGTCGAGCGCCTGCGGCTCGCCGTCGTAGGAAGTGACCTCCCAGACGTCGAGCAGCACGCGCCGGTCCGGATACTCGTGGCGCAGGCGAATGAGCGGGCGCGCCTCGCGCACCGTCACGCCGAGTTCCTCGGTGAGCTCGCGCTGCAGGCCGGCAAACGGGTCCTCGGCCGCAGCGAGCTTGCCGCCCGGGAATTCCCAGCGCCCGGCCATGTGGCGCCCGCGCGGACGCTGCGCGATCAGGACGCGGCCTTCCGCATCCGCGATCGCGCCGGCAACCACATGAATTTCGGAATGACTCCCCATCCGTGGTCCGCCCGCAACCCCGACCTGGGAAGTCTAGCCTCCGGCGCTCTGCAGCGCCCCGTGGCAGTGCTTGAACTTGCGGCCCGAGCCGCAGGGACAGGGCTCGTTGCGGCCGACCTTGCGCTCGCCGCGCACGAAAGGAGCGGCGGGCTCGGCGTCGGGCGACTCGGCTGCTGCAAACTCGGGCTCGGCCGCAGGGGCCTGCTGCAGCGGCACCTGCGCCGCGAGTTCCGGCGGCGCGGCATGCTGCAACTGCATGCGGCTCTGGAGCCGGCGCTGGCGCTCGGCCTCCTCGCGCTCGATCTCCTCTTCGCTGCGGACCTGCAGGCGCTGCAGCAGCGTCACGGTATCGGTGCGGATCCGGTCGAGCATGCCGGTGAAGAGGGCGAAAGCCTCCCGCTTGTACTCCTGCTTCGGGTTCTTCTGCGCGTAGGCGCGCAGGTAAATGCCCTGGCGCAGGTAGTCCATGCCGGCGAGGTGTTCGCGCCAGTGCATGTCGAGCTGCTGCAGCATCACCGCCCGCTCGAGGTGCCGCATCACCGGCGCCCCGACCTGGCGCAGCTTCTCGTCGTAGGCGGCCTCGATCGCCGTCGAGGTAGCGCGCGGAGGCGTCCGCGCCGTGGCGCTTCGAGTCCTCCGTGAGCCAGGCCGCGAGCCCCGTATTCACGCCGAAGTCGCGCTCCATGGCCTCCTCGAGGCCGGCGACGTCCCATTGCTCCTCGACGCTGTCGGGCGGGATGTGCGCGGCGACGATGTTGCCGACGACCTCGGTGCGCACGTCCTTGATGACGCCCGCGATGTCGTCGGTGGACATGATTTCGGTGCGCTGGCGGTAGATCACCTTGCGCTGGTCGTTCGCGACGTCGTCGTATTCCAGCAGGTTCTTGCGCGCGTCGAAGTTGTGCGACTCGACCTTGCGCTGCGCGCGCTCGATCTGGCGCGTCAGCATGCCGCTCTCGATCGCCTCGCCTTCCTTCATGCCGACCGTCTTCAGCAGCGACTTGGTGCGCTCGGGGTCGCCGAAGATGCGCATCAGGTTGTCTTCGAGCGAAAGGTAGAAACGGCTGGAGCCGGGATCGCCCTGGCGGCCCGAGCGGCCGCGCAGCTGGTTGTCGATGCGCCGCGACTCGTGGCGCTCGGTGCCGATGATGTGCAGTCCGCCGGCGGCGATCACCTGGCCGTGCAGCGAGTTCCACTCGTTCTCGAGCTCGCGCGCGCGGCCGGCGAGCTGCTCCTCGCTCATCACGGCGTCCTTGCGCAGCTGATCGACCTGGCGCGCGACGTTGCCGCCGAGCACGATGTCCGTGCCGCGGCCGGCCATGTTGGTCGCGATCGTGACGGTGCCCGGCCGGCCCGCCTGCGCGATGATCATCGCCTCGCGCTCGTGCTGCTTCGCATTCAGCACGGCGTGCGCAATCCCGGACTGCTTCAGGTGGCCGGAGAGGTTCTCGGACGTCTCGATCGAGGTCGTGCCGACGAGCACCGGCTGGCCGCGCTTCACGCAGTCGCGGATGTCCTCGACGATCGCCTCGAACTTGTCGCCCTGGTTCAGGTAGACGAGGTCCGGCATGTCCTTGCGGATCATCGGCCGGTGCGTCGGCACGACCACGACCTCGAGGCCGTAGATCTGCTGGAATTCGAACGCCTCGGTGTCGGCCGTGCCGGTCATGCCGGCGAGCTTGCCGTAGAGGCGGAAGTAGTTCTGGAAGGTGATGGACGCGATGGTCTGGTTTTCCTCGCGGATCCGCACGCCCTCCTTGGCCTCGACCGCCTGGTGCAGGCCGTCCGACCAGCGCCGTCCCGGCATGGTGCGGCCGGTGAACTCGTCGACGATGATGACGTCCGCGCCGCGCACGATGTACTCGACGTCCTTCTGGTACAGGACGTGCGCGCGCAGCGCCGCATTCAGGTGGTGCATCAGGCGGATGCTCGCCGGGTCGTAGAGGCTTTCGCCTTCGCGCAGCAGCCCGGCCTCCTGCATCAGCTCTTCGGCCTTCTCGAAGCCCGATTCGGACAGGTGCACCTGGCGTGACTTCTCGTCGGCGTAGAAATCGCCCTCGCCTTCCTCGGTCTCCTGCCGCCTGAAGCGCGGCACGAGCGCGTTGATCTTCACGTAGAGCTCGGTGCTCTCCTCGGCGGGGCCCGAGATGATGAGCGGCGTGCGGGCCTCGTCGATCAGGATCGAGTCCACCTCGTCCACGATCGCGAAATGCTGGCCGCGCTGCACGCGGTCCTCGAGCCGGGCCGCGAGGTTGTCGCGCAGGTAATCGAAACCGAATTCGTTGTTGGTGCCGTAGGTCACGTCGCAGGCGTAGGCCGCGCGCTTGTCCGCCGACGACTGGCCGCTCGCGATGACGCCGACCGAAAGGCCGAGCAGCCGGTACACCGGGCCCATCCATTCCGCGTCGCGCTGCGCGAGGTACTCGTTGACCGTGACGACGTGCGCGCCCTTGCCGGCGAGCGCGTTCAGGTAGACCGGCAGCGTCGCGACGAGCGTCTTGCCCTCGCCCGTGCGCATCTCCGAGATCTTGCCGTCGTGCAGCACCATGCCGCCGATCAGCTGGACGTCGAAAGGACGCAGGCCCACGGCGCGGCTCGCCGCTTCGCGGGCCGTCGCAAAGGCCTCGGGCAGGATGTCGTCGAGCGTCTCGCCGGCGACCAGGCGCGCGCGGAGGCGGTCGGTGCGCTCGCGAAGGCCGGCGTCGGTCGCCGTGGCGAGCTCGGCGGCGAACTCGTTCGCCTTGCGCACGCGCTCCGAGTACTGCCGCAGCAGCCGCTGGTTACGGCTGCCGAATAGTCGGGTAAAGATGTTCAACACGCGCCTGGGACCTCGGGGCGGAGGGACGCGAATACAAGGCGTCCCGGCCGAAAAACGGGTAGTTTACTACGACAGGGGACGGGAACTTTCGTTCGCGGACGGGCTCAGCGGCGAACGAACGACAGCGGGTTCATCGGCCGGCCGTCGCGCAGCACTTCGAAATGCACGTGAGGGCCCGTCGAGCGTCCCGTCGAGCCCATGAGCGCGACCGGGTCGCCGCGCTTCACGGTCTGCCCCGGCGTCACGAGGATCTTCGCGTTGTGCGCGTAGCGCGTGACGTAGCCGTTGCCGTGCGTGATCTCGATCATTCGCCCGTAGCCGCCGTCGAGGCCGGTGTGGCTCACGATGCCGTCGGCGACCGCGAGCACCTGCGTGCCCGGCGCGGCAGCGAAATCGATGCCCTGGTGGTTCGCCTGGTTGCCGTCGAATGGATCGGTGCGCTGGCCGTAGAGCGAGGAGATGTAGCCCGCTTCGACCGGGCGCCCGCCCGGCACGATCTGGCGCGCGAGCTCGCGCGTCATGATGAGGTTCTGCAGGGCCGTGAGCTGGCGCCGGCGGTCGTCGATCTGCGCGTCCATCGTGTCGAGCATGGAGTCGAGCGCCGGAACGACCGGACCCTCGCCCGCCGTCTCCGGGCCGCCGAGCGCCGGCGGATCGTCGAAGTCGAACTCGCCGCGCTTCAGCTGGGCGACTTCCGTCAACTGCTTGCCGAGCGCATCGAGGCGGATCAACTGCGCCTGCATGCGGCCGACCCGGGTCGCCAGCGCCGACACCTGGTCGTCGACATCCTGCTCGATGCGGGTGAGGTGCTCGCGCTGCGTGGAGAGGTCCTCGTTCCAGCGCGCCACCGTGAACTCGCCGAGCGGGCTTGCCGCGCCCCAGCGGCCGCCGGCAAACCAGGCGCCCGCCGTCGAGGGTGAGGACGCAGAATCCGGCAGCGGTATACGCGAGCAGGCGCTTCATGGTCATAATGGAAGTGGCTCTCGGGGCCGTCCGGAACCCGCGCACCATGCCAAAAAAAGCCTTTCGTTTCAAGTACTTTGATCACGCATCAGCGCGTAGGAATCGATGCCGGAAATGAAAAAACCGACCGCTGTCAGTCACTTGCTGGAACAAGGCGAGGGAATGCTGCAACGGCTGCGCGCCGGGGCGGCGGACGCGGATCGCGTGGCGGGGGCCCTGAAACGCGTCCTGCCGGCGGAGCTCGCCGCGGAAGTCTTCAGCGCGTCCCTGCGGGGAACGACCCTCACAGCCTTCGTTCGGACCGCCGCCTGGGGCACGCGCCTGCGTTATGTCGCGCCGAAGCTCCTGGGACGGGTGGCGGCGGAGCTCGGAGCGCCGGTGGACGAATTCAAGGTGAAAGTGCGCGGAAACGCTCCCCGGAGGGGACAGTCCCCTTCAGCGAAAGGACGCGTAGCAGACGGAAGCGCTGGCGCGGCGCTGAAGGGGACAGTCCCCTTCGCGGCTTCGCTGCGCGGGTTGAAGGGGACAGTCCCCTTCGCGGCTTCGTCAGGCGGTGGCGGTCGCCGCCGCGTATGAAATCGGCGAGGTGCTCTCGTCGCGGAAGGTCACTTCTTCCCAGGACTCGGCGTCCGCGAGCATCGCGCGCAGCAGCTTGTTGTTGAGCCCGTGGCCGGACTTGAAGGCCGTGTACTCGCCGATCAGCGAATGGCCGAGCAGGTACAGGTCGCCGATCGCGTCGAGGATCTTGTGGCGCACGAACTCGTCCTCGAAGCGCAGGCCGTCCTCGTTCAGGATCCGGTAGTCGTCGAGCACGATCGCGTTGTCGAGCGTGCCGCCGAGCGCGAGGTTCCGCCCGCGCAGGTATTCCATGTCGCGCATGAACCCGAACGTCCGCGCGCGGCTCACTTCCTTGAGGAACGTGGTCGTCGAGAAATCCATGCTCGCGCGCTGCGAATGGCGGTGGAACACCGGGTGGTCGAACTCGATCTCGAAATTGACGCGGAAGCCCTCGAAAGGCTCGAAGCGCGCCCACTTGTCGCCGTCCTTCACCTCGACCGGCTGGCGCACGCGCACGAAGCGCTTCGGCGAATTCTGCAGCTCGATGCCGGCCGACTGGATCAGGAACACGAAGGGGCCGGCGCTGCCGTCCATGATCGGCACCTCCCCCGCCGTCAGCTCGACGAAGAGGTTGTCGATGCCAAGGCCCGCGAGCGCCGACATCAGGTGCTCGACCGTCGACACGCCGGCAGCGCCCTCGGCGAGCGTCGTGCCGAGCGTGGTCTCGGTGACACCCGTCGCGCGCGCGGGAATGTCCACCGGCGGCTCGAGGTCCGTGCGGCGGAACACGATGCCCGTATTGGGCGGCGCGGGCCGCAGCGTCATGAGGACCTTGCGTCCGGTATGCAGGCCGATGCCGGTGGACCGGATCGACTCTTTCAGCGTGCGTTGCTGGGCCATGGGAATGCCTTGCGGCCGTAAATCATAGCATCGCGTGGGTCACCGGCCGCCGGCCAGCGGAGGGAGGCCGACGGCCGATGTCCCATCGTCATGGCGAGGATCCTGACGGGTCGCGATCCCGCGAGCGTTCGGCGCGCCGGCCCGCAGCGCGGCGGCGTGCGCGCAAGCGCATCCGCACGAGCCGCAGGCCCTCACGCTCTTCGCGGTTTCGAGACACGGCCCGCCTCAATCGGCCTGGCGCCGCAGGAATGCCGGAATGTCCAGCACGTCCTCGGTGCTCAGGTTCGCGCGCAGGCCGTCACCCACCGCGCGCTGCGGCTGGCGGTGGATCGCCGGCCGGTCGAGGTGGCTGTAGTCCGGCGCCGGGCGACGCTGTGCGACGAGCTTGACGTCGGCCGGCCGCCGCGCAGACGCGGGCGCAGCCGCCGCAGCCTGGACTGGCGCTGCCACCTTGGCCTGGGCGCGGTTGAGGCCGGTCGCGACGACCGTGACGCGCAGCTCGCCCTGCATCTCGGGCTCGATGACGGTGCCGACCACGACGGTCGCGTCCTCGGCCGCGAACTGCTTGACGGTGTTGCCGACTTCCTCGAACTCGCCGATCGACAGGTCGAGACCCGCCGTGACGTTGACGAGGATGCCGTGCGCGCCCGCGAGGTTGATGTCCTCGAGCAGCGGCGACGACACGGCCATCTCGGCGGCGACCCGCGCGCGATGCTCGCCCGTGCCGATGCCGGAGCCCATCATCGCGAGCCCGGTCTCCGACATCACCGTGCGCACGTCCGCGAAGTCCACGTTGATGAGGCCCGGCCGGGTGATCAGCTCGGCGATGCCCTGCACGGCGCCCTGCAGCACTTCGTTGGCGCGCTTGAAGGCCTCGAGCAGCGTCGTCTGGCCGCCCAGCACCTGCAGCAGCTTCTGGTTCGGAATCGTGATCAGCGAATCCACGTGCCGCGAGATCTCGGTCATGCCCATTTCCGCGACCGTGGCGCGCTTGTTGCCTTCCATCGTGAATGGCCGGGTCACGACCGCGACCGTCAGGATCCCGAGCTCGCGCGCGACCTGCGCGACGACCGGCGCCGCGCCCGTGCCCGTCCCGCCGCCCATGCCGGCGGTGATGAAGAGCATGTCGCAGCCCTCGATCAGCTCGATGATGCGGTCACGATCCTCCATCGCCGCCTGGCGCCCCACCTCGGGGTTGGCGCCGGCGCCGAGACCCTTCGTGATGTTGCAGCCGATCTGCAGCGAGGTCTTCACCTGCGAGTGCTTGAGCGCCTGCGCGTCGGTATTCACGCAGATGAACTCGACGCCCTCGATGCCGCTTTTAGCCATGTGGGACACGGCATTGCCGCCGCCGCCGCCCACGCCGATCACCTTGATCACAGCCGTCTGGCTGAATGAATCCATCAGTTCGAACATGTCCGCTCCTCCGCTACGTCAGAAATACCCCTGGAACCATGACTTCATCCGCTCCACCGCGGATCTTCATCCCGTCGCCGACGATCTTCGGCGCCGGTTGGCCGGCATTGGCCCGGCCGTAAAGCAGGAGACCCACGCCCGTGGCATGGATCGGGTTCTTCACCACGTCCCCGAGCCCGGTCACGCCGCTCGGGCTGCCGAGGCGGACGGGCATGTGGAAAATTTCTTCGGCGAGTTCGACGGCGCCTTCCATCTTGGCGCTGCCGCCGGTCAGCACGACGCCCGCGGCAACCGACTCCTCGAAGCCGGAGCGCCGGAGCTCGTCGCGGATCAGCATGAAGAGCTCCTCGTAGCGCGGCTCGACGATCTCCGCGAGCGTCTGGCGCGCGAGGCGGCGCGAGGGCCGGTCGCCGACCGAGGGCACTTCGATGGTCTCGTCGGGATTCGCGAGCTGCGAGAGCGCGCAGGCGTAGCGGATCTTGATCTCCTCGGCATAAGGAGTCGGCGTCCTCATCGAGACGGCGATGTCGTTCGTGACCTGGTCGCCCGCGACCGGAATCACCGCCGTGTGCCGGATCGCGCCGCCCGAGAAGACGGCGATGTCGGTCGTGCCGCCGCCGACGTCCACGAGGCAGACGCCGAGCTCCTTCTCGTCGTCCGTCAGGACCGCAAACGAGGACGCGAGCTGCTCGAGCACGATGTCCTCGACCTCGAGCCCGCAGCGCTGCACGCACTTGACGATGTTCTGGGCCGCGCTCTCGGCGCCGGTCACGATGTGGACGCGCGCCTCGAGGCGCACGCCCGACATGCCGATCGGCTCGCGGATCCCTTCCTGCCCGTCGATGATGAATTCCTGCGGCAGGACGTGGAGGATCTTCTGGTCGGCCGGGATCGGCACGGCCTGCGCGGCGTCCATCACGCGCGCAACGTCGCCGCCGACGACCTCCTTGTCCTTGATCGCGACGATGCCGTGCGAATTGAGGCTGCGCACGTGGCTGCCGGCGATCCCGGTGAACACCGAGCGGATCTCGACGCCGGCCATGAGCTCCGCCTCCTCGATCGCGCGCTGGATCGACTGCACGGTCGAGTCGATGTTGACGACGACGCCCTTCTTGAGGCCGCGCGAGGGATGCGAGCCGAGGCCGATGACTTCGAGGCTGCCGTCGGCGTGCATTTCGCCGACCAGCGCGACGACCTTCGACGTGCCGATGTCGAGTCCCACGATCAGGTTGCGGTCGGAACGTTTAGCCATCGAAATCCGGGTCTCCATCCAGCTGGCGGGCGAAAGTGCGGGGCGCCGGTTCGCCCGGCTTGCGATCGCCGCGCCAGCCGATCGAAAAGCCGTTCGAATAGCGCATGTCGACGTAGCGGATGTCCGCGGCCTGGCCGGCGATCACCTGGGCGCCGAACTGCACGAAGCGGTCCATGCGCTCGTCCACCTGCCGCCGGCCGAGGCGCACGGTCACGCCGGTCGAGAGGTCGAGCTCCCAGGCGCCGCGCGCGTCGAGCCGCAGGGCGGCGATGCGAAAGTCCGAGCGCGCCGAGGCGGTCCTGCATGGCGAGGAAGCGCTGCGCCACCTGCCACTCCGTGCCGGACGGACCGTCGAGCCGCGGCAGCTCCGGCGGCGGATGGCGAATGCCGGTCGCGAACAGTTCGCCGCGCGTGTTGAGCAGGCCGTCGTCGCCCCAGCGGGCCGCGGCCTGCTGCTCGACGATCTCGATGCCGATGCGGTCGGGCCAGACGCGCTGCACGCGCGCGCGGTCCACCCACACGAGCGCTTCGACGGCGCCGCGGAGCTTGTCGAGATTGGCGCTCACGAAGCCGCCTTTCAGCGCGCCCATGGCGGCCTGCTGCACCTCGACCGCGGATACGCGCTGGAAGGGGCCGTCGATCACGATGCTGCGCACCGGCTGGTCGAGCCCGAATGCGAGCAGCAGCGCGAGCGCGGCGATCGCCGCGACGGCGCCGGCGACGCGGCCCGCCCGCGGCAACGCGATCTTCGGCATCTCGAAGCGGGGGCCGGCCGGCTTCCTGCGATTGCGGTTGCGCTTGCGCCAGAGGTTCATGGCCTAGGCACGCTCCCGCGCGAAGCTGGTTTCGAGGATGCGCCAGGCAAGCTCGGGAAAATCGATCCCGGCGGCGCGCGCGGCCATCGGCACGAGGGAGTGGCTCGTCATGCCGGGCACCGTGTTGATTTCGAGCAGCAGCGGCGCGTTGTCCGCGGCGGCCACGAAGTCGACGCGTCCCCAGCCCGAGGCGCCGGTCGCCGCAAAGGTGGCGAGCGCCGCGCGCTGCAACGCGGATTCCGCCTCTGCGGAGAGTCCGCAGGGAATCAGGTAACGCGTGTCGTTCGCGAAATACTTGGCCTGGTAGTCGTAGAAGGCCCGCGGCGTCTCGATGCGGATCGCCGGCAGCGCCTCGCCCTGGAGCACGCCGACCGTGAATTCGCCGCCGGTGATCCAGCGCTCTGCGATCACGACCGGATCGAGTGCCGAGGCCGCGCGCCAGGCGGCGGGCAGCTCGGCCGCGGTCGCGACGCGGCTCATGCCGACGCTCGAACCCTGGGTCGCGGGCTTGACCGCGAGCGGCAGCCCGAGCTCCGCGACCGCGCGATCGAAATCCGGCGGCACCCGTGAGTTCCATCCACGGCGGCGTCGCGACGCCCGCGGCCTGCGCAAGGCGCTTGGTGCGAAGCTTGTCCATGCCGATCGCGGAACCGAGCACGCCGCTGCCGGTATAGGGCAGCCCCATCCACTCGAGCGCGCCCTGCACCGCGCCGTCCTCGCCACCCGGTCCGTGCAGCGCGATGAACACGCGATCGAAGCCGGCCGCCACGAGCTCACCCAGCGCGCGTTCCGCCGGGTCGAAGCCGGTCGCGTCGATCGCGCGCGCGAGCAGCGCCTCGAGCACGGCATTGCCGGTCATGAGCGACACTTCGCGCTCGGCCGATGCGCCGCCCATCAACACGGCCACGCGCCCGAAGTCCGCGGCCTTGGCGATGCGGCGGAATGCCTCGCCGCTCGGGCGCAGGCGGCTCATGCGACGCCTCCGACGATACGGCGCGCGCGGGATCCGGTGAAGCCGCGCGCGCGCGCGGCGCCCGGCAGTCCTGCTCGCTCGCGCCGCCGGAACTTACGCGCTTGCTCGCAGGCTGCCGTGCACCGCGCCGCGCGACGAGCGGCCGCTGCCGGCGCGAACGAGGTGGCGGGGTGCTCGCGAGCAAACTCGTAAGTTCCGGCGGAGTTTGCGAGCGAGCAACCCCGCCGGATCCCGTTCGCGCCGGCGTCCAGCCGCTTGCGTGCGACGCGATTCACGCCGCCTCCCCGATCACGCGCACTTCGGGACGGAGCTTCACGCCGTGCACGCGCTCGACCGTCGCCTGCACGTGGCGCACGAGCGCCTCGAGGTCGGCGGCGGTCGCCTGGCCCTCGTTGATGATGAAGTTGGCGTGCTTGTCCGAAACCGCGGCGCCGCCGATGCGATGACCCTTGAGTCCCGCACGCTCGATGAGGTCGGCCGCATGGCCGCCCGGCGGGTTGGTGAATACCGAGCCGCAGCTCCAGGCGCCGATCGGCTGTGCCGCGTGGCGCTTCTCGAGGAGCTTCTTGATCGAATCCGTGCTCGCGTCCGGGCGCGCCTCGAAGCGGAAGGTCCCGGCGATGAACCACTCGCCCGCGACCGGCGGCGTCACGCTGCGGTAGCCGTAGCTGTATTCGGCGGCATTCCTGCGGTGCCGGGCGCCGACGCGATCGATGGTCTCGACCTCGGCCACGCGCGGCCAGGTCTCGCCGCCCCAGGCGCCCGCGTTCATCGCGAGCGCGCCGCCGACGGTGCCGGGAATGCCGGCAAAGAAATCCGCGGGCCCGAGCTGCCACTTCGCACACTGGCGGCCGAGCCGCGCGCAGGCGACGCCGGCCTCCGCGCGGACGCGGTCGGTGCCGATGCGCTCGAGCGCATTCAGGATCCCGTGCACCGAGATCACGACGCCGCGGATGCCGCCGTCGCGCACCAGCAGGTTGCTGCCGAGCCCGACCCAGGTCACGGGGACTTCCGCCGGCAGCGCGCGCAGGAATCTCGAGAGGTCCTCGACGTCCTGCGGCGTGAACCAGACGTCCGCGGGCCCGCCGACGTGCCAGGAGGTGTGGCGCGACATCGGCTCGTTCCGGAGCAGGCGGTCCCTGAATTCCGGCGCGATGGCGAACTTGCTCATCGCCCCGCCCTCGCGCTCGTCACGCCGAGCTTGCCCGGCAGCTCGTGCGCGACGGCGCCGATGCTGCCCGCGCCCATCGTCAGCACCACGTCGCGGTCCGCGATCACGCCGGCGAGCGCCGCCGCGAGTTCGCGCACGTCCTCGACGAACACGGGTTCGAGCCGCCCGCGGCCGCGCACGGCGCGGCAGATCGCGCGGCCGTCGGCATTCGCGATCGGCTCCTCGCCCGCCGCGTAAACCTCGGTCACGAGCAAGGCGTCCGCGGCGGAAAGCGCGCGGCCGAAGTCGTCGATCAGGTCGTGCGTGCGCGTGTAGCGGTGCGGCTGGAAGGCGAGCACCAGCCGCCGCCCCGGCCAGGCCTGGCGCGCCGCCTCGACGGTCGCCTCGATCTCGGTCGGATGGTGGCCGTAGTCGTCCACGAGCGTGATGCGCCCGGACTTCGTCGCGACCTCGCCGATGACCTCGAGCCGGCGGCCGATGCCCTGGAAACCGGCGAGCGCGCGCTGGATCGCGGCATCCTCGACCTCGAGCTCGGTGGCGACCGCGATCGCGGCGAGGGCGTTCCTCACGTTGTGCAGTCCCGGCAGGTTCAGCGCGACGGCGAGCGGCGGCCGGCCCGCGCGGATCGCCTGGAAGCGCGTGGTGCCGCCCTCGCGCTCGAGCGAGACGGCGCGCAGGTCCGCGTCCTCGCCGAGCCCGTAGCGCACGGTCGGGCGGCCCACCTGCGGCAGGATCTCGCGCACCACCTCGTCGTCGCTGCAAAGCACGGCGAGGCCGTAGAACGGCAGGTTGTGCAGGAACTCGACGAAGCTCAGCTTCAGCTTCTCGAAATCGCCGCCGTGCGTGGCGAGGTGGTCGTTGTCGATGTTCGTCACGATCGAGATGACCGGCTGCAGGTGCAGGAACGAGGCGTCGCTCTCGTCCGCTTCCGCGACGAGGTAGCGGCTCGTGCCGAGCTTCGCGTTGCTGCCCGCGCTCTTCAGGAGCCCGCCGATCACGAAGGTCGGGTCGAGGCCGCCTTCCGCGAGGACCGAGGCGACGAGGCTCGTGGTCGTCGTCTTGCCGTGGGTGCCGGCGACCGCGATGCCCTGGCGGAACCGCATGAGCTCGCCGAGCATCTCGGCGCGGCGCACCACGGGGATGCGCGACTGCAGCGCCGCGAGCAGCTCCGGGTTTGCGGGCTGGACTGCCGAGGACACGACGACGACGCTCGCGCCCGCGACCTGCCCGGCCTCGTGGCCGATGAAGATGCGCACGCCCATCTTCGCGAGCCGCGCCGTCACCGCGTTCGCGCGCAGGTCCGAGCCCTGGACCGCATAGCCGAGGTTCACGAGCACCTCGGCGATGCCGCCCATGCCGGCGCCGCCGATGCCGATCAGGTGAATGAGGCTGACGCGCCGCATGCGCTCGCTCATGCGCGCCTCCCTTCGGCCAGGAGGCAGAGGTCGGCGACGCGACGCGCCGCGTCGGTCACGGCGAGCGAGCGCGCGGCCTCGGCCATCGCGAGCAGGCGCGAGCGGCCGTTGCCGAAAAGCGTCGCGATGCGGTTCGCGAGCTCGGGCGCCGTCAGGCCCGTTTCCGAGACGACCTGCGCCGCGCTCACGCGCCCGAGCCACTCCGCATTCTTGGTCTGGTGATCGTCCACGGCCGCGGGAAACGGGACGAGGATCGACCCGACGCCGGCGGCCGCGAGCTCGGCGACCGTCGAGGCGCCGGCGCGCGAGACGACGAGGTCGGCATTGGCATACGCAGCCGCCATGTCGTCGATGAACGTGCGCACCTCGGCCTGGATGCCGGCGGCGCGATAGGCCGCCTCGGTCGCGTCGCGATCCTTCGCGCCGGTCTGGTGCAGGACCCAGGGGCGGCGCCCTTCCGGCAGGAGTGCGACCGCCGCCGGCACGAGCCGGTTGAGCGCGGTCGCGCCCTGGCTGCCGCCGAAGACGAAGAGCCTCATCGGGCCGTTCCGGGATTCGAAGCGCTGCCGCGGCGGCGGGAGCTCCGCGATCTCGGGCCGCACCGGGTTGCCGACGTAGAGCGCCTTGCGCGACGCCGGAAAGCTGCCGGGAAATCCTTCCGCGATGCGCGAGGCGACGCGCGCGAGCCAGCGGTTCGTGAGGCCGGCGACGGCGTTCTGCTCGTGGATCACGAGCGGTGCACCCGAGAGCCAGGCCGCGATGCCGCCCGGACCCGAGGCGAAGCCGCCGCAGCCGAGCACGACGCCGGGCTTGCGCTTCGCGAGCGCGCGCCGCGCCTGCGTCACCGCGCGCCAGAGGCGGACCGGCGCCGCCAGCCAGCGCGTGAAGCCCTTGCCGCGCAAGCCCTCGACCTCGATCCACTCGACCGGATAGCCGGCAGCGGGAACGAGGCGCGCCTCGATGCCGCGCTCGGTGCCGAGCCACACGATGTCGCGATTTGCGCGCAGCTGTCCCGCGATCGCGAGCGCCGGAAAGACGTGCCCGCCGGTTCCGCCCGCCATGATCATGACGGTGCGGCTCATGGCGAACGCCCTTCCGAGGGAATCGCGCTCTTGCCGGAGGCGACGACTTCGTGGTGGACGCGAAGCAGCATCCCGACCCAGGCGAGCGTCACGAGCATGCTCGAGCGGCCGTACGAGAGTAACGGGAGTGTCAACCCCTTGGTCGGCAAGAGTCCCATGTTCACGCCGATGTTCAGGAAGGCCTGCAGGCCGATCCAGACGCCGAAGCCCGCGGCAATGCAGGCATGCAGCGGCATGCCGGCGTCCGCGGCGATGCGCGAGAGCCGGAGGCTCCGCAGCACGATCACGAGGAAGGCGGCCACGACCAGCGTGACGCCGAGCAGTCCGAACTCCTCGGCAAACACGGCGAACACGAAATCCGTGTGCGCCTCGGGCAGGTAGTAGAGCTTCTGGATGCTCGAGCCGAGGCCGACGCCGAACCATTCGCCGCGCCCGATCGCGATCAGCGACTGGGTCAGCTGGAAGCCCGTCTTGAACGGATCCTCCCAGGGATTCAGGAAAGCCGTGATGCGCAGGACGCGATAGGGACTTGCCAGCGCGAGCGCCGCGACGGCGAGGAGCCCGACGCCGCACACGACCAGGAAGTCGCGGAACCGCGCGCCCGCGACGAAGAGCACGGCCGTGCCGGTCGCGCAGAGCACGACCGCCGCGCCGAAATCGGGTTCGACGAGCAGCAGGACGGCGGCGGCCAGCAGCACGGCCAGGGGCTTGAAGAATCCCTGCGCCGAGCTTCGAAGCTCGGTCTGGTGGCGGACCGCGAAGATCGCGATGTAGGTGACGAGCAGCCAGCGCGCGATTTCGGAGGGCTGGAAATTGAGCGGCCCGAGCCGGATCCAGCGCCGGCTGCCATTCACCTCGTGCCCGATGACGGGGACGATGACGAGCAGCAGCAGCGCGAAGCTCACGACGAGGAGCCAGGGCGCCATCCGCTTCCAGGTCGCGATCGGCACGATCAGCATCGCGGCGCCGAAGGTGCAGCCGAGCAGCACCGAGAAGAGCTGCCGCTCGAAATAGAAGAACGCATCGCCGGTCTGGCGCTCGGCGATGTTCAACGAAGCCGACGTGACCATGACGAGGCCGACGAGCAGCAGCGCGAAGACCGTCACGACGATCACGGGGTCGATGGCGAGGCGCTGCTGGCGGCCGGCGGAGCGCGAGAACTGCAGGGCGGCGCTCACGCTCATGCCGGCAGCTCCCTCACGGCGGCGGCGAAGGCCTCGCCGCGGTGCGCGTAGTCGCGGAACATGTCGAAGCTCGCGCAGGCCGGCGAGAGCAGCACCGTGTAGCCCGGCCGCGCGATGGAGGCCGCGACGCCCACGGCCGACTCCATCGAGTCCGCCATCGAGACGGGGCAGCTCTTCGCGATCGCGGCTGCAAGGAGCGGTGCGTCGCGGCCGATCAGGACGGCCTGCTTCACCTTGCCCTTGCAGGCCGGGCCGAGCGGAGCGAAGTCCTGGCCCTTGCCCTCCCCGCCCGCGATCAGGACCAGCGGACCGTCGAGCCCTTCGATCGCGGCGACGGTCGCGCCGACGTTCGTTCCCTTCGAGTCGTCGATCCAGGCGATGCCGCGCCAGTCGCGCACGCGCTCGGCGCGGTGCGGCAGGCCGCCGAAGCTGCCGAGCACGCCGGTCATCGCCTCGCGCGGGAAGCCGCAGACGCTTCCGACCGCGAGCGCCGCGAGCGCATTCGCCGCGTTGTGGCGGCCCGGCAGCCGGAGCTTCTCGACCGGCATCAAGGGCTCGGCTCCCGCGGCGAGCCAGCGCTCGCCGCCGCGCTCGAGCAGGCGGAAGTCCGCATCGCCGCGCCGCAGGCTGAATCCGACCGTCCGCTGTCCGGGCCGCAGCATCCTCACGACGATCTCGTCATCGAGGTTGACGACCGCGGTCGCGGCGCGCTCGAAGATGCGCGCCTTCGCGGCCGCGTACTCGGCGAGGTCGCGGTACCGGTCGAGGTGGTCGGGCGTGACGTTCAGGACCGCGGCCGCCTCGAGCTGCAGCGAGTGCGTCGTCTCGAGCTGGTACGAGGAGAGCTCGAGCACGTACATCGCCGCGGGCGGGCCCTCGAGCAGGTCGAGCGCGGGCTCGCCGAGATTGCCGCCGACGCGCACCGCAAGGCCCGCGGCCTTTGCGAATTCGCCGACGAGCGTCGTCACGGTGCTCTTGCCGTTCGTGCCGGTGATGCCGATCACGCGCCCGCCCGCTTCGCGCGCGAAGAGCTCGATGTCGCCGACGAGGTCGAGGCCGTCGGCCGCGGCCTTGCGCAGGAAGGGCTCGGCGAGCGAGACGCCGGGCGAGACGACGACCTGGTCGGCGCCCTCGAGCACGGCGGGGTCGAAGCCGCCGAGCGCGGTCGCCGCACCGGGCACCAGGCGCCTGAGTTCCGCGAGCCCCGGCGGATTCTCGCGCGAATCGGTGACGACCAGCCGGTGCCCGCGCGCGGCGAGGTGCCGGGCCGCCGACACGCCGGTCCGGCCGAGGCCCACGATCACGCTGACGGGACTGGCGGGGGCTTGCTGCATCAGCGGAGCTTCAACGTCGCCAGCCCGATCAGGACCAGCATGAACGAGATGATCCAGAAGCGGACGATCACCTTCGGCTCCGCCCATCCCTTCAGCTCGTAGTGATGGTGGATGGGCGCCATGCGGAAGATGCGCTTGCCGCGCAGCCTGAAGGACGCGACCTGCAGGATCACCGAGACGGTCTCGAGCACGAAGATGCCGCCCATGATCGCGAGCACGATCTCCTGCCGGACGATCACCGCGACGACGCCGAGGGCCGCGCCGAGCGCGAGCGCGCCGATGTCGCCCATGAAGACCTGCGCGGGATAGGTGTTGAACCACAGGAATCCGAGTCCGGCGCCGACGATCGTCGCGACGAAGATCAGCATCTCGCCGGCGCCCGGCACGTACGGGATCTGCAGGTAGGCGGAGAAATTCGCGTGGCCCGTCACGTAGGCGAAGACGCCGAGCGCGCCCGCCACCATCACGCAGGGCATGATCGCGAGCCCGTCGAGGCCGTCGGTCAGGTTGACCGCGTTGCTCGAGCCGACGATCACGAAGTACGTGAAGAGCACGAACGCGACCGCGCTCATCGGGATCACGACGCTCTTGAAGAACGGCACGTAGAGCGCGGTTTCCGCGGGCAGGTCCGAGGTCTGCCACAGCGCGAGCGCCGCGGCGATGCCGGCGAGCGACTGCCAGAGGTACTTCCAGCGCGCCGCAAGGCCGCGCGGGTCGCGCACGACGAGCTTCAGGTAGTCGTCGTAGAAACCGATCAGGCCGAACGAGAGCGTGACCGTGAGCGCGATCCAGACGAAGCGGTTCGAGAGCTCGGCCCACAGGAGCGTGCCGGCCGTGACCGCGATCAGGATCAGCGCGCCGCCCATCGTCGGCGTGCCCCGCTTGACGTGGTGCGAGCCCGGGCCGTCGTCGCGCACGACCTGGCCGATCTGGCGCGCGGCCAGCATGCGGATCATGGACGGCCCGACGAAGAGCGCGATCGTGAGCGCGGTCAGCGCGGCAAAGATCGCGCGCAGCGTGAGGTAGCCGAAGACGCGGAACCCGCCGTAGTAGCCCGTCAACCATTCGAACAGGTCAAGCAGCATGGGGCTCCCTCAGTTGCCGTTGCCGGCCGCGGGCAGCGGCACGACGAGTCGCTCGACCACGCGCTCGAGCCGGTTGACGCGCGAACCCTTCACGAGCGCGGTGACGCCGGGCTCGAGGCTTGCGGCCAGCGCCTCGGAGAGCTGCGCAGCGTCGTCGTACCAGCCCGCGCGCGCCCCGAACGAATCCACCGCGTGGCGCGTCGCCGCCCCCATCGCGAACAGCCGCGTGATGCCCGCGCGGCGCGCGTAGTCGCCGACGCCGGCGTGGCTTGCGACCGTCTCGTTGCCGAGCTCGGCCATCTCGCCGAGCACGAGCCAGTGCTCGCCGGGCAGCGCGCAGAGCACGTCGATGCCGGCGCGGACCGAGCTCGGGTTCGCGTTGTAGGAGTCGTCGATCAGCCAGGAACCGCGCAGCCCGGGCTTGAGCTGCAGGCGGCCGGCGACCGGGCGCATGCGCTCGAGGCCGGCGGCGATCAGCGGCAGCGCGACGCCCGCGGCATGCGCGGCGGCAGCCGCGCCGAGCGCGTTCAGGACGTTGTGGCGTCCCGCGAGGGGCAGCTTCACGCGCGCCTGCTCGGCGCCGATGGCGAGCGTGAAGCTCGTGGCAAATGCGCCCGACTCGATGCGCCCCTGGATGGCCAGCGCGCGCACGTCGGCCGGCGCCTCGATGGCGAAGCGCAGGATGCGGGCTCCGCGCGGCGCCATCGTCTGCCAGAGCTCGCAGAACGGGTCATCCGCATTGATGACGGCCGTGCCGTCGGCGGCGAGCGCCGCGAACATCTCGCCTTCCGCGTGCGCGACACCCGCGAGGTCGCCGAAGCCCTCGAGGTGCTCGTCGCCGGCAT
Source organism: uncultured Gammaproteobacteria bacterium (assembly GCA_963747035.1). GTDB lineage: Bacteria > Pseudomonadota > Gammaproteobacteria > Steroidobacterales > Steroidobacteraceae > SCUD01. Next base: position 38,662 of record CAVVDL010000030.1, on the reverse strand, counting down.
TCGTCACGAGCGCGATCGCGGGCTTCGCGAGCGCCGCCAGCGCCGCGATCTCGCCCGGATGGTTGGCGCCCATCTCGACGACGGCGTAGCGGTGCGCGGGCTCGAGCCGCAGCAGCGTCAGCGGCACGCCGATGTGATTGTTGAGGTTGCCGCGCGTCGCGAGCGTCGGGCCCGCGCCGGAAAGTATGGCGGCGAGCAGTTCCTTGGTCGTCGTCTTGCCGTTGCTGCCGCCGACGCCGAGGACGAGCGCGCGGCTCTTCGCGCGCCAGGCAGCCGCGAGCGCCGTGAGCGCCGCCTGCGCATCGCGCACGACGACCTGCGGCAGCGCCGCGTCCGAGGCTTTCTCGACGATCGCGCCGGCCGCTCCGCGTCCCGCGGCGCCGGCGACGAAGGCGTGGCCGTCGAAGCGCTCGCCGCGCAGCGCCACGAAGAGCTGGCTGCGGCTCGACCGTGCGCGAGTCGATCGAGACGCCGGCGAACTCCGCGTCGGGTCCCGCGAGGCGGCCGCCGGTCACCGCCGCGACTTCCGAGAGCCGGCCCTTCACGATGCGGCTCCGCTGCGCCCGCCCAGGTACTCGCGGTCGCTGAACGGGCGGCGCTCGTGCCCGACGATCTGGCAGGCCTCGTGTCCCTTGCCGGCGACCAGCACGGCGTCGCCCGCCTTTGCCTCGCCGATGGCCGCATCGATCGCGCGCGCGCGATCGCGCTCGATGAGCACGCGTTCCGGGTTCCGGACGCCCTGCAGGATCATGGCGACGATGCGGTCGGCATCCTCGCCGCGCGGATTGTCGTCCGTGACGATGACGCGGTCGGCAAGCCGTTCCGCCGCCTCGCCCATCAGCGCCCGCTTGCCGGGGTCGCGCTCCCCGCCGCAGCCGAACACGACGAGCACGCGGCCGCGGGCGTGCGCGCGCACGGCGGCGAGCGCCTTCGCAAGCGCATCCGGCGTGTGGGCGTAGTCGACCACCGCGAGCGCGCCATTCGGCAGCCGGTAGCCTTCCATGCGTCCGGGCGGCGCGGTGCAGGCGCCAAGCGCATCGAGCGCTTCGTCCACGCCGAATTGCCAGGCGAGCAGCACGCCGAGCGTGATGGCGAGATTCTCCGCATTGAATCCGCCGATCAGCGGCGAGCGCAGCCGGCGGTCGCCGAAATGCCCGCGGATCTCGAGCTCGAGGCCGCGGTCCGCAGCCTTGATGCGGCCGACATGGATGAATCGCGCAGCGGCGGGCACGGCGCCGCCGATCGCGATCGCCGTCAGCTCGACGCCGGACGACAGCAGCGCGGCAAAGCGCGCGCCCACCGGGTCGCCGACGTTGATGACCGCGTGCTCGAGCCCGGGCAGCTGGAACAGGCGCGCCTTCGCGTCGGCGTAGCGCTCCATGGTCTCGTGATAGTCGAGGTGATCGCGGCTCAGGTTGCTGAATGCAGCGATCCGCATCCGCACGCCGTTGATGCGCTGCTGGTCGAGCGCGTGCGAGGAGACCTCCATCGCGACGTGCGTCGCGCCGGCATCCGCGAGCGCGCGCAGCTGCCGGTGCAGCGTGATGACGTCGGGCGTCGTCAGCGCGCCGCCCGCGACGTCGGGCGGGAAGCCGGCGCCGAGCGTGCCGAGATAGGCGCCGCGCCGCGCGAGGCGCGAGGCCGCCGACGCGAGGAGCCAGGCGCAGGTCGTCTTGCCGTTCGTGCCCGTGACGCCCGCGACCGTGAGCCGTGACGAGGGCATGCCGTAGAACTTGTCGGCAATGCCGCCGAGCCGGTCGCGCAGCTCGCGGACCGCGACGAACGGCACGGCGGACGCCGTGCCGGCGGGCTCGCTGCCTTCCGCGGGATCCCACAGGATCGCGGCTGCGCCGCGCGCGGCGGCCTCACCCGCGTGCTCGAGGCCGTGGCGGCGGCCGCCCCTGAGCGCGACGAAGGCATCGCCGGCGCCGACCGCGCGCGAATCGAGCGTGAGCCCGGCAACCGGCACGCGCGGCGCCGGCGCGATGCCGGCGAGCAGCTCATCGAGCGGCATGCGCGCGCTCAATGGGAAACGTCCGCGTAGTTGACGGGCGTGACGCGCGCGAGATCGTCGGGCGCGACCGACATCAGGCGCAGCGCCCCCGACGAGACCTTGGAGAACACGGGCGCCGCGACGTCGCCGCCGTAGTACAGGCTGCCTCGCGGCTCGTCCACCATGACGAGAACCGCGAGGCGCGGCGCCGTCGCCGGCACGACGCCGCCGAACACGGCGAGGTAGCGGTCCTTCGAATATCCGCCGGGAATCGACTTCCACGCGGTGCCGGTCTTGCCGGCCACGCGGTAGCCGGGCACGGCGGCCTTCGCGCCGGTGGCGCCCGCCGTCGTCACGACGCCCTCGAGCAGCGAGACCAGCTCGCGCGCGACCGGCGCGGGCATCACGCGCTCGCCCGCCGGCGGCTCGTCGACGCGGCGGAAAGTGATCGGGCGGTGAATGCCGAAAGCGCCGATCGTCGCGTAGGCCTGCGCGAGCTGCAGCGGCGTGACCGACAGGCCGTAGCCATAGGACATCGTCGCGACGTTGATCGGGCGCCAGTTCTGGGCGCTCGACAGCAGCCCCGCCGACTCGCCGGGAAATCCGCTCTCCGTGACCTTGCCGAAGCCGAGCTCGCCCAGCGTGTCGTGCATCTGCGTCTTGTCGAGGCTGAGCGCGATCTTCGCCATCCCGACGTTGGACGACAGTGCAAGCACCTGGCCGAGGCCGATCGTGCCGAGGTCGTGGTGGTCCCGGATGACATGCGACGCGACCTGGAACGGCATCGCGTCGATCGTGCTGTTCGACGTGGTACTTGCCGGATGCGAGCGCCGCGGCCATGACGAAGGGCTTGATGCTCGAGCCCGGCTCGAAGATGTCGGTCACCGCGCGATTGCGCAGGCGCGCGACGTCGAACTGCATGCGGTCGTTCGGGTTGAACGAGGGCTGGTTGACCATCGCGAGCACTTCGCCGGTCGCGATGTCGAGCACGATCACCGTGCCCGCGTGCGCGCTGTATTCGCGCATTGCGGACTTCAGCTCGCGGTACGCCAGGTACTGGATGCGCAGGTCGATGCTCGTCTGCAGTTCCTCGCCCTGCAGCGGCGCCTTCAGGACCTCGACTTCCTGGATGACCTGCCCGCGGCCGTCCTGGATCACGCGCTTCGCGCCGTCCTTGCCCGCGAGCGAGCGGTCGTAGGCGAGCTCGAGGCCTTCCGAGCCCTCCTCGTCGAGGTTGGTGAAGCCGAGCAGGTGCGCCGTCACCTCGCCATTCGGGTAGAAGCGCTTGTATTCGCGCTCGAAGGAAACGCCCGGGATCCCGAGCTTGCGGATCTCGCCGGCCTTGTCCGGGTCGAGGTGGCGCGCGACGTAGAGGAACTCGCGGTCGAGGTTGCTGGTGACGCGCTGCTCCAGCCACTGGCGGTTCAGCTTGAGCGCGCCCGCGAGCTTCGCAATGCCGTCGCCCGAATCCGCGAACACGGGCGGGTTGACCCACACCGAATCCACCGGCGAGCTGACCGCGAGCGGCTCGCCGAAGCGGTCGACGATCATGCCGCGGTGGGCGATCATCTTGGCGTTGCGCGCGTGGCGCATGTCGCGCCTGCTTCGACGATGAACTGCCGGTCGAACACCTGCAGCTGGACCGAGCGCACCAGGAGCGCGATCGCGACGAGGCCGAGCACGGCGGTCAGCATGCGCGTGCGGCCGCGGAACTGGGGAGCGTCGAATTCGATCTCGCCGTCGCGCCGCCTCATGGCGCGACGATCCGCACGTCGTCCGGGTCCGCAAACATCATGCGGCCGCGCGTCGCCGCGACCTGCTCGACGAAGGCGGGATTCGACCAGAGACTCTGCTCGATCTGCTGCCGGCTCCAGTCGATGTTGAGCTCGTCGCGCGCGCTGTTGAGCCGCTCGAGCTCGACGAAGAGCATGCGCGCCTCGTGGCGCGCGCGCACGACCGCGACCGCGGAGGCGAGCACCGCGATCCACAGCACCGGCAGCGCGACGAGCATCCAGCGCCGGCTCATGCGTCGAGCCTCTCGGCGACGCGCATGACGGCGCTCCGCGCCCGCGGGTTCTTCGCGACTTCCGCCTCGTCGGCGAAGGTCGCGCGCCCGACGAGCTTGAGGCGCGGGCGCGCCGAGGCCGGGATCTGCGGCAGCCCGGCCCAGGCCGGGTCCTCGCGCGTCCCGTCGCGCATGAAGCGCTTGACGATGCGGTCCTCGAGCGAATGGAAACTGATCACGACGAGACGCCCGCGCGGCGCGAGCGCGGCGACCGCCTGGGGCAGCGCGCGCTCGATCTCGCCGAGCTCGTCGTTGACGTGGATGCGCAGCGCCTGGAACGTGCGGGTCGCCGGGTGGCGGCCCGGTTCGCGTCCCGGCACGGCCGCAGCGACCACGCCCGCAAGCCGGCCCGTGGTGTCGATGGGGCCTGCAGCGCGCGCCGCGACGATCGCGCGCGCGATCCGCTTCGCGTGCCGCTCCTCGCCGAGCCTTGCGATCACGCCGGCAATCTCCCGCTCGTCGGCGCGCGCGAGGAAATCGGCCGCGCTCCAGCCTGCGTCCGGGTCCATGCGCATGTCGAGCGGGCCGTCGCGCAGGAAGCTGAAGCCGCGCCGCGCCGCGTCGAGCTGCGGCGAGGACACGCCAAGGTCGAAGAGGATTCCGTCAACGCTGCCCGGCTCGAGGTGCTGCCCGAGCTCGGAGAAGCGGGCGCGCACGAAGCGGGCGCGCGCGTCTGCATCAAAGAGGACGGCCGCGGCTGCCGCAGCCTCGGGATCGCGATCAATGGCAATCAACTTCCCCTCGTCACCGAGCCGGCCGAGGATTTCCCCGGCATGACCACCGCGACCGAACGTCGCGTCCACGTAGCAGCCGTCGGCCCGGATCGCGAGCGAGTCGATCGCCGCATTCCGGAGCACCGGCGCGTGTACCCCGCCGCGCGGTTCTTCCACGGGCACGCCGTTCGGCGCGCCAATCACAGCGAGAGCGATGCCAGCTCCGCCGGCAGTGACGTCGGGAACTCTTCCTTCAGCCACTGCTCGCGGCGCTCGTTCCAGCGCTGCTCGTCCCACAATTCGAAGCGGGTGCCCTGCCCGATCAGCATCGCGTTGCGATCGAGGTGACCGAATGCGCGCAGCGCCGGCGGCACCAGCATCCGGCCGTGCCCGTCGAGTTCGACGTCGGTCGCGTGACCGACCATCAATTCCTGCAGGCGCCGCACGTGCTCGTTGAAGGTCGGCAGGCGCATCAGCTTGCGTTCGATCTCTTCCCAGTCATTCAGCGGATAGATCAGCAGGCACTGGTCGCGGTCGATCGTGACCACGAGCCGCGCGTCCCCGCGTTCGGCCAGGCGCTCGCGATACCGGGTGGGAATGACCATCCGGCCCTTGGCATCCAGGGTGACTTTTGTTGCGCCGCGAAACACGAGTCAAAACGGGACGTTGTCCCATTCCCCCCCACTTTCTCCCACTTGCTGCCACTATAGGCAGGGCTTTGGGCAGGGTCAACGGGTCAGCACGAAAAATTTCGTGACGCGTCAGTCACTTAGCGATGAAGTCGACGGCCCACGACGATTGGGCTTAGGGACCCATAAATCAGCGAGTTACGTGGTTTTCCTGCAGCGACTTGTCAGGAAACCACTGTTTTTATGACCAGTTCGCGCTGAAAGTGGGAGTCGGCCGATAAGCCGGGTTCTGTCGAGGGCAATCATTCCTCTGGGATGCGTGTCGCCACGCACCTCAAGCGACCTACCCGGAAGCGCGCGCGGGCCGCGCGTTGCGGTTTTCACCGCGTGCTTCCCTATTTGGTCTTGCTCCCGGCGGGGTTTGCCTTGCCGTCGCCGTTGCCGTCGACGCGGTGCGCTCTTACCGCACCATTTCAACCTTGCCGTCGCGCTTGCGCGCGCTTAGGCGGTTTCTTTTCTGTTGCACTTTCCGTGGGCTCGCGCCCCCCAGGCGTTACCTGGCGCCGTGCCATGCGGAGCCCGGACTTTCCTCTGCCTTCTTGCGAAAACAGCGATTGCCTGGCCGACTCCCGCACACACCTTAGTGCCTCGGGGGCCCCGCCTCAAGTCGCGTCGGCGGGCGCATCCTTCGTGAGCGCGAGCGCGCGCGCGTAGGCGTCGTTGCGGCGGACGCCCGTGAGGCTTGCAGCGGCCGCGGCCGCCGCCGACGGCGGCAGGTGACGCAGCAGCACCGCGAGCGTCTCGTCGAGTTGCGCTGCGGTCGGTTCAGCATCCGGCGACGCCTTCGACGAGGATGACGGCCTCGCCGCGCGCGAGGTCCGCATCCGACTTCGCGCGCGCTGCGAGCTCGCCGAGGCTGCCGCGATAGAAAGTCTCGAAGCGCTTGGTGATCTCGCGTGCGATGCAGGCGCGGCGGTTTTCGCCGCAGGCCGCGACGAGGTCGTCGAGGCACTCGACGAGGCGATGCGGCGCTTCGTACAGCACGAGCGTGCGCGGCTCCGCCGCAAGTTCGGCGAGGCGGCGCCGGCGCGCCGCGGCGCGCGCCGGCAGGAATCCCTCGAAGGAGAAGCGCTCGCAGGGCAGTCCCGACGCGGACAGCGCCGCGATCGCGGCATTCGCACCGGGCACCGGCGAGACCATGATGCCGGCCTCGATCGCGGCCGCGACGAGCAGGTAGCCCGGGTCGCTCACGAGCGGCGTGCCGGCGTCGGACACGAGCGCGATGCTCTCGCCGCCGCGCAGCCGCGCGATGAGCTCGCCGAGGCGCGCGCGCTCGTTGTGCTCGTGCAAGGAGACGAGCGGCCGTTCGAGTCCGAGCTCGCGCAGGAGCCGGCCGCTGTGGCGCGTGTCCTCGGCGGCGACCGCGCCGACGCCTGCGAGAATCTCGCGCGCACGCGCAGAAATGTCGCCCATGTTGCCGATTGGCGTCGCGACGACGTAGAGCACACCTGACCCGGCCACTATAAGATGTCCTCCCCGACCGCAGCGGGCGGTCGGGCGATCCTCGCCAAGGGCCGCCGCCGATGCAAGCGAAACTCCGGTTCACCGGGAATGCCGTCACCGTCCTGCTCGCCGCGATGCTCGCGGCCTGCCAGATGGCGGGCCTGCCGCAGCTCGGCGGATCCGACGCCTCGGCGGAGCGCGCCTCGCGCCTCGCGCAACAGGGCGATCACGCGGGTGCGGCACGCGCGTTTGAAGCGGCCGCGAAAGGCGCCGCACCCGATGCGGCGAATCCGCTCTGGCTCGCGGCAGCCCGCGAATGGCTGCAGGGGGCGCAGCCCGACGCGGCCGAAGCCGCCATCGCCCACCTCGCGCAGCCGCTCGCCGCGGCCGATGCGCGCGAACAGTCGCGACTCGATGCCGAGATTGCGCTCGCGCGCGGGGACAGCGCGCGCGCCGCCGAAATCCTGGCGGGGATTTCCGGCGACGACGCGGCGACGCTCGCGACCCGCGCGCGCGTGCAGTTCGCGAACCTGCGCGTGGCGGACGCCGTGTCGGCCCTGATGGCGCGCGACAAGCTCCTCAATGGCAGCGCCGAGCGCCAGGCGAACCAGACGATGATCGTGGACGGCATCCAGTCCTCGGTGCTGCGCGGCGCTGACGCGCGCGCGCCCAAGGGCGCGGACCCGGTGCTCGCGGGCTGGCTCGAGCTCGGCCGCATCCTCGCCGACCAGAAATCGGGCGCGCTCGGTTCGCAGCGCAGGCTGCAGGCCTGGCACGAGCATTACCCGAATCACCCCGCGAATGAATCGTTCTGGAAAGGCGCGGCCGAGCGTCCCGCGGCGCCCGGCGAGCGGCCGCGCCAGGTCGCGCTGCTCTTGCCGCTGTCGGGGCGGGCCGCGGCCGCAGGCAGCGCCGTGCGCGACGGCTTCCTCGGCGCGTACTACGACGACGGCAGCACCAACCGCCCGAAGGTCCGCGTCTACGACGTTGCCGAGCGCGACGCGCCCTCCGCCTACCTGCAGGCGCTCGCGGACGGCAGCGACTACGTCGTCGGCCCGCTCACACGCGAGGAAGTCGCGTCGCTCGCGACGCTGGCCGACGGCCGCGCGACGACGCTCGCGCTCAATTTCCTGCCCGACGACGTGCAGGTGCCGGAACGTTTCTACCAGTACGCGCTCTCGCCCGAGGACGAGGCGCGGCTCGCGGCGCGGCGCATCGCGGCGGACGGCCGCACGAGCGGCGTGATACTCGTGCCGCAGTCCGACTGGGGCCGGCGCGTGCAGACCGCCTTCGCCGAGGAGTTCGCGGCGGCCGGCGGGCGCGTCGTGGACCAGGCGGACTACCTGTCTTCCACGGCGGACTTCAACGACATCCTGCGGCGGCTCCTGCGCACGAACGGCCAGCGCGGCAGCAATCCGCGCCCGGACGCGCAGTTCATCTTCGTCGCCGCGCAGCCGGTGCACGGGCGGCTGATCCGCACGCAGCTGCGGTTCAACTACGCAAGCGCGCTGCCGATGTACGCGACCTCCGACATCTACGATCCGGCGGGGCCCGGCAACGTGGACCTCGATGGCGTGATCTTCCCCGACATGCCGTGGGTGCTCGACCCGCAGGGCGCATCGGCGCTGGCGCACGAGACCGCGGATCGCGTGTACCCGGGGCGCGGCGGCCAGCTCGGCCGGCTCTACGCCTTCGGCTACGACGCATTCCGCCTGGTCAACGAATTGCCGCGCATGCGCAGCGGCAACCTGGGCCCGCTGCCCGGCGCGACCGGCCGCCTCGCGGTGGACGCACAAGGCCGCGTGCGACGCGAGCTCGACTGGGCACAGGTCGTGAACGGGCACGCCGTGCCCTGGACTTCGCCGCTGCCGCCGCCGGCGACGTGAGCACGGCGCCGCACCTCGAACTCGGCCGCGCCGCCGAGGCGGCCGCGGCGCGGCACGTCGAACGCCTCGGTTATCGCATCCTCACCGCGAACTTCCGCGCCAGGGGCGGCGAACTCGACCTCGTCGCGATGGACGGCAAGGCGCTCGCCATCATCGAAGTCCGCTACCGCGCTTCCGACCGCTTCGGCGGCGCTGCCGCCAGCATCACGTCGGGAAAACGCAGCCGCATCGTCCGCGCCGCCCGCGCCCTGCTCGCGACGAATCCCCCGCTCGCCAAGCTCCCGGCGCGATTCGACGTGATCGAGGTCAGCGGCGCTGTCGATCGACCTCGATGCGACCTGATCCGCGGCGCATTCAGTCTCTAGGCGAAGCGCTCCGGCCGGTATGGCGCGAGCGCATCGACATCGATCGCCATCGATCAATTCACGCGTCGCATAGCGCGCGAGGATCGGTGCCAGCGTGACGCCGCTGTGCGTCACACAGACGTAGACGTCAGTTGCACCGGCGATCGGGCCAATCACCGGGCGATCATCGGTTGGCATTGGACGGAAACCCAGTGTCAGGCGCTCGAGACGCGCATCACTCGCGGCTGGCAATGCCTGCGCGATCCGTTTGAGGATCCGGTTGCCGTGCATTTCCCGGAGCGCCTCGCCCGGAAAGTCGCCGGCCGCGGCGCGGATCGCCGCATGTTCGGGTCGGTCCGGAGGCAATGGCGCATCGGTGCCGACCAGGCTGCCGTCCGCCATCTGCTTGAAGCTCAGGTCCGACGGGCCCTCGTGGATGATGCCCGTCAGCGGTCGCATCGGATTGCTGTGGGCGAGGATGCCGGGTGCGTGCCGCAGGCGGAGCGTAAAGCCTGCGAGCGCAAGCACGGACGGCGTGTCGACACCCGCGGCGACGACCAGCCGATCGAGAGGCACGCGGCCTTGCGTTGTCATCGCGGCCCTGAGACGGCCATGGCTGAAGTCGAGCGCCTTTACTTCTGCCGGCATGCGGAGCGCGGCGCCGTTCGCCCGGGCCCGGTCGAGGAAGCGCCGCGTGACGAGGACGGGATCGAGATGCCCGTCGATCGACGAATACAGCGCCGCGCTGACCGGACCCGGATTGAGGTTCGGACTCAGTCGCGCGATTTCCCCCTCGCCCAGGCTCTGGACGGGGAATGGCGAGCCTTCGAGGTCTGCTGAATTTGCGCGGACGACTGCAGCCTGGTTCTCGTCGTTCGCCCAGTTCAGGTAGCCGCCCCAGACGATTCCGAGTCCCAGTTGCCGGTCGAGATAGCGGTAGGCCGCCATGCTCGCGAGCCGGAGGTCCCGGTAGTACGGATCCGCGACAAAAGCGTTGAGCCAGGCGAACGAGTTCCGCGTGGCGCCCATTGCGGGGCCGGTCTTCTCCAGCACGGTCACTTCGGCGCCGGTTTCGGCCAGGCACATCGCGATCGCTGCGCCGACGATGCCGCCACCGACGATGCCGACCCGGAGTGACCGGGGTCGGGCACGGACGGCAACCGGGACGGCCGCCGTTGCGGTGCCCGCGAGGAGTGCGATGAAGTCGCGACGTTTCAACGTGTCGCCCGGAGGCGTGACTACTTGATGACCCGCAGCTTCGGCCGACTGCCGGAGTCGCCCGCGCCGGCCGCCGGCGGCGGCGATTCGCCCTCGTCCTGGAACAGCATGCCCTGGCCGGTCTCGCGCGCGTAGATGCCGAGGACCGAGACGACGGGGATGCGCACGTGCTGCGAGACGCCGCCGAAACGCGCGGAGAACTCAATCCACTCGTTGCCGAGCTTGAGGCCCTGCGTCGCCTGCCAGCTCACGTTGAGCGTGATGCGCCCGTCGCGCACGTAGGCGCGGGGGACTTCGGCGGCGGGGCTTGCGGCGTCGACGACGAGGTGCGGCGTCTGGTTGTTCGCGGTCATCCACTCGTGCATCGCGCGAACCAGGTATGGCCGTCGAGGGGTCGGCGCCGTGGCCATCCTCAGCCTCTCATCGCGCGTGCGCGGCGGTCACTTCACGTCCTTCCAGTATTCCTTGTAGAGGAACCAGCAGAAGGCCGTGAACATCAGCAGGAAGAGGACCACCCACACGCCGAGCGACAGGCGCTTCGCCTTGGCGGGTTCGGCGACGTACTCGAGGAAAGCCACCGTGTCGCGCACGAAGCTGTCGTAGGTGGCGGCGGGCATCTCGCCCGGCACGCCGGGTTCGAGGCCGACGAGCTGCCTTGAACGTCTTGCCTTCCTTGTTGACCTTGTCCTCGAAGCGCGGCCGCTGCAGGCCCTGGAGCGCCGCGAGCACGTGCGGCATCGCGGTCCCCGGCAGCACGGCGTTGTTGACGCCGGTCGGCCGCGACGGGTCCTCGTAGAACGACCGCAGGAACGTGTACACGTAGTCCGCGCCGCGGCTCCTCACGATCAGCGAGAGGTCCGGCGGCGCGTTGCCGAACCACTGCCGCGCCTTCTCGGCGGGCATCGCCGTGTCCATCGTGTCGTAGATCCGGGCCGCCCACGAACATCAGGTTCGCCTGCACGTCGTCCTCGGTGAGCGCGAGGTCGGTGGCGAGCTGGCTGAAGCGCATGTACTTCGCGGAATGGCAGCCCATGCAGTAATTGACGAAGTTGCGCGCGCCCCGCTGCAGCGACGCGAGGTTCGAGACGTCCGCGTTCGCCTCCTGCAGCGGATAGCCCTCCTCCGACGCGGACGCGGCCGCGGGAATGGCGGCGAGCACGACGAGGAACGCGCGCAGCGCCTTCATGACGTCACCCGCGACGGCTCCGGCCTGGTGCGGTCGATGCGCGAGTACCACGGCATCAGCGAGGAAGAACGCGAAGTAGATGAGCGTGCCGACGACCGAGATGCCCTTGAACGGCTGCACGGCCGGCTTCATGCCGCAATAGCCGAGCACGATGAAGTTCGCCGCGAACACCATCAGCGCGACCTTGTAGATCGGGCCGCGGTAGCGGATCGACTTCACCGGCGAGCGGTCGAGCCAGGGCACGAAGAACAGCAGCAGCACGGCCGCGAACAGCGCGAGCACGCCCCAGACCTGGGTGTTCAGGAACGCCGGAACCGCGCGCAGGATCGCGTAGTACGGCGTGAAGTACCAGACCGGCGCGATGTGCGGCGGCGTCAGGAGCGGATTGGCCGGCTCGAAGTTCGGCGGCTCGAGGAACAGCCCGCCCATCTCCGGCGCGAAGAACACGACGCGCCGCGAACAGGACGAGGAAGACGCTGAGGCCGTACAGGTCCTTGACCGTGTAGTAGGGATGAAACGGTATCCCGTCCAGCGGATGGCCGTCCGGTCCCTTCGTCTTCTTGATCTCGATGCCGTCCGGGTTGTTCGAGCCGACCTCGTGCAGCGCGAGGATGTGCGCGACGACGAGGAAGATCAGCACCAGCGGCAGCGCGGCCACGTGCAGCGCGAAGAAGCGGTTCAGCGTGATGTCCGAGATGAAGTAGTCGCCGCGGATCCACTCGATGAGCGAATCGCCGATCAGCGGGAACGTGCCGAACAGCGACACGATCACCTGCGCGCCCCAGTAGGACATGTTGCCCCAGGGCAGCAGGTAGCCGAAGAACGCCTCCGCCATCAGCGCGAGGTAGATCAGCACGCCGAAGATCCACAGGAGCTCGCGGGGCTTGCGGTGCGAGCCGTAGAGCAGCGCGCGGAACATGTGCAGGTAGACGACGATGAAGAAGGCGGAGGCGCCGGTCGAGTGCATGTAGCGGATCAGCCAGCCCCACTCGACGTCGCGCATGATGTATTCGACGGAGCCGAATGCCTCGGTGGCCGAGGGCTTGTAGCTCATCGTCAGGAAGATGCCCGTGACGATCTGCAGCGCCAGCACGAACAGCGCGATCGACCCGAAGTAGTACCAGAAATTGAAGTTCTTCGGCGCGTAGTACTCCGACACGTGCTCTTTCCAGAGCTTGGTCATCGGGAAGCGCTCGTCGATCCAGGCGCCGAGCCGGGCGAGCCGGCCGGCAGCGGGCGCGGCGGCAGCCTTTGCCTCCGCCATTACGCCCCCTTCGCCTGGTCGAGGCCGATCACGAGGTGGTTCGTCGTCGGCGAAGCGTACGGCGGGATCTCGAGGTTCGATCGGCGCCGGCACGCCGGCGAAGACGCGCCCGGACAGGTCGAACTTGGAGCCATGGCAGGGGCAGAAGAAGCCGCCTGGCCAGTCCGCAGTCAGGACGCCGTCTGCGCTCGAGCCCGGCGCGAAGCGGTTCTGCGGCAGGCAGCCGAGATGGGTGCAGACGCCGAGCAGCACGAGAAACTCGGGCTTGATCGCGCGCGCCGGGTTCCTGGCGTAGTCGGGCTGCTTCGAGTTCTCGGAGCCCGGGTCCGCGAGGCGGGCGTCGTGGTTGCCGAGGCTCTGCGATCATCTCGGCCGTGCGGCGCACGATCAGCACCGGCTTGCCGCGCCACTCGATCTTGAGCATGCCGCCCGGCTCGAGCTTGCTGATGTCGATCTCGACCGGCGCGCCGAGCGCCTTTGCGCGTGCGCTCGGCTTCCAGGAGGAGAGGAACGGCACGGCCGCGAATGCGACTCCCGCGATGCCCGTCAGCGTCGTTGCGGCGGTCAGCAACTGGCGCCGTCCCTTGTCGATTTCCTCGGTCATCGGTGGATTTTCGTTCGTTGGCCGGATTGCCGCATTATACACGGCGATACACAGTCGATCGGAGGCTGCCGCGGTGTTGTCGGGCATTCCGGGCTGGTTACGCTGGATCTCTCCCTGGGTCGCGCTTGGGCTTGCGGCGGCGCTCGCGTACGTGCTGCTGCGGCCCGCGCCCGAGGCGACGCCGGCGCCCGCCGCCGTCACGGTCGCCGAAACGAAGGAACCGGCAGCTGCACCGGTCTCGCCCGCCGCGCCCGCCGCCGCGTCGCAATTCGTGAGCTACGCGGATGCGGTCGACGCGACCGCCCCCGCGGTCGTCAACATTTATACGGAGCGGCGCGTGGTGGTCCCGAACGTGGAGGGACTGCCGCCCCAGTTCGCGCAACTCTTCGGCGACGTGTGGCCGGATTACCGCGAGCGCGTCGAACGGAGCCTCGGCTCGGGGATCATCTGGGACGTCCAGGGACACGTGGTCACCAACTATCACGTGATTGCGCAGGCCACCCAGATCAAGGTCCAGTTGAAGAATGGCAAGTCCGGGACCGCGACGCTCGTCGGCGCGGATCCCGACACGGACCTCGCGGTCCTCAAGATCAGCCTCGGCACGCTGCCGATCATGCCGCTCGGACGCTCGGACAACCTGCGGGTGGGCGAGCCCGTGCTCGCGATCGGCAACCCGATCGGTCTCGGCCAGACGGTGACCCAGGGCATCGTCAGCGCGACCGGCCGCGGAAAGCTGGGCGTCACGACTTTCGAGAACTTCATCCAGACCGACGCCGCGATCAACCTCGGCAATTCCGGCGGCGCGCTCGTCGACGGCAACGGAAAGCTGGTCGGGCTCAACAGCGCGATCGCGGGCCGGCAGGCGGGCATCGAGGGCATCGGCTTCGCGATCCCCGTGGATCTCGTGCGCGGCGTCGTCGACGCGATCCTCCGGGACGGCAAGGTCGTGCGCGGCTGGATCGGCGTCGTGCCGAGCGACATCGCGCCGGAGGCCATCGAGCAATCCGGCCTGCCCGAGGGCTCGGTGCTGGTCCGCCTCGTGTCGCGGAACGGACCGGCCGACCAGCAGGGCATCGTGCCGGGCGATGTCATCACGCAGGTGAATGGAAAGCCCTTGCGCGGTGCGCAGGACCTGCTCGCGAACATCGCGATGCTGAAGCCCGGCCAGCCGGTCCGCCTCCGGCTCTGGCGGCGATCGCCGGCCGAGCCCGAGGGTCTCGAGCACAACGTCCGCCTCGAGGTGATCGAACGCCCGCAGCAGGCGGGCGCCATGCGCTCGTCCTGAGTCCGCCTCAGGTCGTCGGGCCGGGCATGCGGCGGATGTCCGCGCCGAGCCCGCGCATCTTTTCCTCGATGTGTTCGTAGCCGCGGTCGATGTGGTAGATGCGCTGCACGTCGGTCGTGCCCTCCGCCACGAGACCCGCGAGCACGAGGCTCGCCGAGGCGCGCAGGTCCGTCGCCATGACCGGCGCGCCGGACAGGCGCGGCACGCCGTGGATCACCGCCGTGTGCCCCTCGATGCGCACTTCTGCGCCGAGGCGCCGCAGCTCCAGCAGGTGCATGAAGCGGTTCTCGAAGATCGTCTCGACGATCGTCGAGACGCCGTCGGCGACGGCATCGAGCGCCGCGAACTGCGCCTGCATGTCGGTCGGAAAGCCGGGATGCGGCGCGGTGCGCAGGTCCACCGCGCGCGGGCGCCGGCCCTTCATGTCCACCTCGATCCAGTCCGGGCCGACGCCGACCTGCGCGCCGGCCTCGCGCAGCTTCGCGATCACCGCATCCAGGTGGGCCGGCTCCGTGCCGACGACGCGCACGCGCCCGCCCGTGATCGCGCCGGCGACGAGAAAGGTGCCGGTCTCGATGCGGTCCGGCAGCACGCGGTGCTCGCAGCCGCCGAGCCGCTCGACCCCGTCGATCACGATCGTGTCGGTGCCGGCTCCCGCGATTTTCGCGCCCATGGCCGTGAGGCAGGCCGCGAGGTCGATGACCTCCGGTTCGCGCGCGGCGTTCTCGATGAGCGTGCGGCCGCTCGCGAGGGTCGCCGCCATCATCAGGTTCTCGGTGCCGGTGACCGTCACGGTGTCCTGCACGATGCGCGCGCCGTGCAAGGCGTCCGGCCTTTGCATGGATATATCCGCCCTCGATCGAGATTTCGGCGCCCATGGCCTCGAGACCGGCCACGTGCAGGTTGACGGGGCGCGCGCCGATCGCGCAGCCGCCGGGCAGCGACACGCGCGCCTCGCCATGGCGCGCGAGCAGCGGGCCGAGCACGAGGATGGACGCGCGCATGGTCTTGACGAGATCGTAGGGCGCGACGGCTTCGCCGAGCTTGCCGGCGTCCACCCGGACTTCGCCGCCCTCGCCGGCCGTCACGGGGACGCCCATGCGCCCGAGCAGCCGGATCATCGTCGTCACATCGTGCAGCTGCGGGACATTCCGGATCGTGACCGGCGCGTCGGTCAGGAGTCCCGCGGCGAGGATCGGCAGCGCCGCGTTCTTGGCGCCGGAGGCGCGCACCTCGCCCTCGAGGCGCCGGCCGCCGGTGATCTGAAACTTGTCCAGGACCTGCTCCTTTGCGCTCAGCCGGCCGCGCGCCGCGCCCATTCCTCGGGCGTCGGCGTGTCGAGCTGCAATGCGTGGATCTCGCCGCCCACCGCGCCGCCGAGCGCGCCGTATACGAGCTGGTGGCGTTGCAGCGCGCGAAGGCCCGCGAACTGCGGGGCGACGACGAGCGCCGCGAAGTGCACGCCGTCGTCGGACTCGACCCGGACCGTCGCTCCGGGCAGCGCGGCCTCGATTTGCTGGCTGATCTCGGCGGGCGACATGGCGGCATCTTATGGTGCCGGGTCGTACATTTCGAACATCTTGCAGACTGCTGCAGCGTGGCCCCGAAACTTCGAAATGTACGACCCGGCACCATTAAAAGGCCGGTGTATGATGCCGGACTGCATCCTGATGACGCGCCCAAACCGATGAATGACGCCGCCGACAGCCAGCGCCTGATCGAGATGGGGCGCGAAGCGCTCCGGATCGAGGCCCGCGCCGTCGCTGCGCTCGTGGAACGCCTGGGCACCGATTTCGAGAAGGCCTGCCGGATGCTGCTGGCCTGCACCGGCCGCGTGGTCGTCTCCGGCATGGGCAAGTCGGGCCACATCGGCGGCAAGATCGCCGCGACCCTTGCGAGCACCGGCACGCCCGCCTTCTTCCTGCACCCGGCCGAGGCGAGCCACGGCGACCTCGGCATGGTCACGAAGGGCGACGTCGTGCTCGCCATCTCCTACTCCGGCGAGACCGCCGAACTCCTGACGATCCTGCCCCTCTTCAAGCGCATGGATGCGCGGCTCATCGCGATGACCGGCAACCCGCAGTCCACGCTCTCGCGCGAATCGGACGTGCACCTCGACGTCAGCGTTCCCGCGGAGGCCTGCCCGCTCAACCTCGCGCCGACCGCGAGCACGACGGCGGCGCTCGCGATGGGCGATGCGCTCGCCGTCGCGCTCCTGAAGCATCGCGGTTTCACCGAGGCCGACTTCGCGCGCTCGCACCCGGGCGGCGCGCTCGGCCGCAGGCTCCTCCTGCACGTGTCGGACGTCATGCGCCGCGGCAATGACCTGCCGATGGTGCGCCCCGAGACGCCGCTCACCGAGGGGCTCCTCGAGATGTCGCGCAAGCGCCTCGGCCTCACGGCCGTCGTGGACGCGGACCGCAAGGTCGTCGGCATCTTCACCGACGGCGACCTGCGGCGCGCGCTCGACCGGCGCGTCGGAATCCACGAAAGCACGATGGCCGACGTCATGACGCGCGGGGCGCGCTGCCATCGGCCCGAACGAGCTCGCGGCCGAGGCCGTGCTCATGATGGAGAAGCACTCGGTCAACGGCCTGCTCGTCCTCGACGAGGCGGGCCGCCTCGTCGGCGCGCTCAACGTGCATGACCTCCTGCGCGCGGGTGTGATGTGACGCCCGCCGCCGAGATCGCGCTCGTCGTGCTCGACGTGGACGGCGTGCTGACGGATGGGCGCCTCTGGTACGGACCCGATGGCGAGACACTCAAGGCCTTCAACGTGCGCGACGGCCACGGCATCAAGTCGCTCGTCGCCGCCGGCATCGGCGTCGCGGTGATTTCGGGCCGGCGCTCGGCCGCGGTGACGGCGCGCATGCGCGAACTCGGCGTCGCCGACGTCGCGCAGGGCGTCGGCGACAAGGCCCGCGCGCTCGCCGAGCTCCTCAAGCGCAACGCCGTCGACCCGCGCCGCGTCGCCTGCCTGGTGGACGACACGCCCGACCTCGGGCTGATGGCCGCCGTCGGCATGCCTGCCGCGGTCGCCGACGCCCACCCCGACGTGCTCGCCGCGGCCCGGCACGTGACGCGCGCGGCCGGCGGCCATGGCGCCGTGCGCGAGTTCTGCGATTTCCTGCTCGCGGCCCGGGGCCCGGCACGGTGATCGCCCGCGTCCTGCTGCTCGCGGCCCTCCTCGCGCTGATCGCGGCATTGGTGCAGTGGCGCGTCGTGGACCGCGAACCGCCGGCCGAGGAACCGGACGTCATGCGCCCGGGCTATTTCCTGACGGGCGTGGATCTCGAGGAATTCGGCGTCGACGGCATGCTCCGCATCGGGCTGCAATCCATCTCTGCCAACGAAGAGCCGTCGACCGGCGTCGTGCGCCTGTCCGAGGTCGCCGTGGACTACCACGCCCCGACCGGCCGCCTCTGGCACCTCACGTCGGAATCGGCGCGCGTTCCGCCGGGCGGTCGCGTCGTCGACTTCGAGGGCGACGTGCACCTCGCCGGCCAGCCCGGCGAGGACCCGAGCGCGGCACAGCTCTACACCGCGCGCCTGTCGCTCGACACCGTGGGCGAGATTGCGGACACGAAGTCGCCGGTCGAACTCGTCTTCGGAGCCCATCGCCTGCGCGCGCTCGGCATGCATGCGGACCTCAAGGCCGGCACGTTGCGCCTGGAATCGGACGTCAATGGCCGCTTCACACCGTAAGCTCGCCGCAGTCGCCCTGCTCGCTGCCTGCGCCGCGGCCGCGGCGGCGCAGGACCGCGAGCAGCTGCCGATCCAGCTCACGGCGACGTTCCCTGAACTTCGACAGCCAGAAAGGCGTGGTCGAATATGGCGCAATCACGATCACGCAGGGCCAGATCCGCATCACGGCCGATCGCGCGGTGACGACCGGCGTCGACTTCGAAGACAGCCGGTGGCAGTTCAGCGGCACGGTCCGCATCACGATGCCGGATGCTTCGCTCGCGAGCGAAACCGCCGACGTGAAGTTCGCAGGCGGCGAGATCGCAGAGCGCGACCGTCACCGGCGCGCCCGCGACCTTCGAGCAGAAGCGCAAGGACGAGCTCGCCCAGGGCCGCGCAAACCGCATCGACTACGACCTGAAGCGCGGCACGGCCGAGTTCGCCGGCGATGCCTGGCTCTCGGATGGCAAGACCGAGCTCACCGGCGAAACGCTCGTCTACAGCACGGCGAACCAGCGCGTCGTCTCGCACCAGCCGGTCGTGATCACGATCCAGCCGGGCGAAGCGCCGCAGACCAAGCCGAAGCCGCAGCCATGAGCGAGCTGCTGGCCAGCGGGCTCGAGAAGAGCTACCGCAAGCGCAAGGTCGTCTCCTCGCTCTCGCTCTCGATCGCGAGCGGCGAGGTCGTCGGCCTGCTCGGCCCGAACGGCGCGGGCAAGACCACGGCCTTCTACATGATCGTGGGCCTCGTGCCCTGCGACGGCGGCCGCATCGAGCTCGACGGCGAGGACATCACGTCGCTGCCGATGCACGCCCGCGCGCGCCGCGGCGCTCGGCTACCTGCCGCAGGAGCCCTCGATCTTCCGCCGCATGACGGTCGTCGACAACGTGAAGGCCATCCTCGAGACCCGCAGCGACCTCGACGATGCCGCGCGCGACGAGGCGCTCGAGAGCCTGCTCGAGGAGCTGCACGTGGCGCACCTGCGCGACAACATGGGCATGAGCCTCTCGGGCGGCGAGCGCCGGCGCGTCGAGATCGCGCGGGCCCTGGCCGCCAATCCCGCCTTCATCCTGCTGGACGAGCCCTTCGCGGGCGTCGACCCGCTGTCGGTGCACGACATCCAGCGCATCGCGCGGCACCTGGCGGATCGCGGCATCGGCGTGCTGATCACCGACCATAACGTGCGGGAAACGCTCGGGATTTGCGGCCGGGCGTACATCGTCAACCAGGGCACGATCCTCGCCTCCGGATCCGCCGACGAGATCCTTGCAAACCCCGAGGTTCGCAAGGTCTACTTGGGGCAGGATTTCAGGCT
Organism: uncultured Gammaproteobacteria bacterium; assembly: GCA_963747035.1. Taxonomy (GTDB): domain Bacteria; phylum Pseudomonadota; class Gammaproteobacteria; order Steroidobacterales; family Steroidobacteraceae; genus SCUD01. Next base: position 18,972 of record CAVVDL010000030.1, on the reverse strand, counting down.
CTGACGGCGCTGGAATGAATAAAGGGGACGGTCCCCTTTAACAGCAACTGTCAAGCTTGATTCAGCCGACGAAGTCGTTAAAGGGGACCGTCCCCTTTATTCCATTTCCAGCGCCCGGGGCCTCCGCCGCATGATGAAGCCCAGCCTCCAGCTCAGGATCGGGCAGCAGCTGACGATGACGCCGCAGCTGCAGCAGGCCATCCGCCTGCTGCAACTGCCGACGATCGAACTGCAGGCCCAGGTGCTGCAGGCGCTCGAGACCAACGTGATGCTCGAGTCGGACGAGGACTTCGAATCGACCTGGGCGCTCGATGCACCGCCGGGCGAGGCGCCGGCCGCGGCGTCCGAGGACAGCGACGAGGGGGGCGGCGAAGCCGCCGAACCCGTGGTCGAGATCGGCGACGACTGGGCCGAGCCGAGCGCTACGGAATCCGAGGCGCCCTGGTCCGGTTCCGGCGAGGGCGAGCTCGAGCTCCCCGACGAATCGGGCCGCACGCTGCGCGACCACCTCCTGTGGCAGCTCGAGCTCGCGCGGCTGCCGGCCGCGTCGCTCGCGGTCGCGCGCGCGATCGTGGACGCGATCAACGACGACGGCTACCTGACCGAGCCGCTGGACGCGATCGTCGAGGCCGTCGCCGGCGAGGCGCCGACCGATGCCGCGGGCGCCCTGCGCGCGCTCGCCATCGTCCAGCAGCTCGATCCGGCCGGCGTCGGCGCGCGCTCGGTCGCCGAGTGCATCGAGTTGCAGCTCGCCCAGCTCGACCCCGCGACTCCCGGCCTCGCGACGGCGCGCACCCTCGCCCACCGGCATCTCGAGCTGATGGCCGGCCACCAACTCGCCGCCCTGCAGCGCGAGATGCACGTGAGCGGCGAGGAGCTCGACGTCGCGCTCGCGCTCGTGCGCAGCTGCCACCCGCGTCCCGGCGCCGCGTTCCAGGCGCTGCGCACGGAATACGTCGTGCCCGACGTCTTCGCGCGGCGCACGCCCCAGGGCTGGGTGGTCGAGCTCAACCCCGTCCGCGCTGCCGCGCATCCGGGTCAACGAGGGCTACGCCGGCATGATCACGCGCGCGCCGGACCACGCGGTGCTGCGCACGCAGCTGCAGGAGGCGCGCTGGCTGCTCCGCAGCCTCGAGATCCGCAACGACACCATGCTCCGGGTCGCGCGCACGATCGTCGAGCGCCAGCAGGCTTTCCTCGACCGCGGCGAGGAGTCCATGCAGCCGATGATCCTGAAGGACGTCGCCGAAGCCATCGAGATGCACGAGTCCACGATCTCGCGCGTGACGACCGGGAAATACCTGCACACGCCGCGCGGCGTGTTCGAATTCCGCTTCTTCTTCTCGAGCCACGTGCCCGGGGACGACGGCACCGGCGTCTCGTCGACGGCGATCCGTGCCAAGATCCGGAAACTGATCGCCCAGGAGGCCGCGGACAAGCCGCTGTCGGACCAGCAGATCGTCGAGCTGCTCGCGGCCGACGGCGTGCAGGTGGCGCGCCGCACGGTCGCGAAGTACCGCGAGGCGCTCGGCATCGCAACCTCGAGCGCGCGCCGGCAGGCGCCGCGCTGAGCGCGCCGCGGGCCAGGATTACACGGAGGAAACGTCATGCAGTTGAAGCTGACCGGCCATCACATCGAGATCACGCCCCCGCTTCGCGACTACGTCCGCAAGAAGCTGGACCGGGTCCTCCGGCATTTCGAGCGGGTCGTCGACGTGCACTGCGTGCTGACGGTCGAGAAGCTCGAGCACAAGGCGGAGGCGACGCTCGGCGTCACCGGCGCCGTGATCCACGCCGACGCGAAGGAAGCGGACATGTACGCGGCGATCGACGCGCTCGCGGACAAGCTCGACCGCCTGGTGCGCAAGCACAAGGAAAAGCAGTCGGACCACCACGCGGCGGACGTCGCCCGCGGCAGGCCGGCCTGAGGCCCGGGCGTCCATGACCCGCCTCGTCGTCGTCAGCGGACTGTCGGGATCCGGCAAGAGCGTCGCGCTCAACATGCTGGAAGACCTCGGCTGGTATTGCATCGACAACATCCCGGCGGGCCTCGTGCAGGCGCTCGTGTCGCATTCGCTCCGGACCGAGGAGCCGCTCTACCGCCGGCTCGCGGTCGGGCTCGACGCGCGCAACCGCCCCGATGACCTCGCCTCGATTCCCTCGCTCCTCGCCGACCTCAGGCGAGCGGGCCTGCGCTGCGAGGTGCTCTACCTGCATGCCGAGGACGAGGTGCTGCTGCGCCGCTATGCGGAAACCCGCCGTCGTCACCCGCTCGCGGGCGCGGGCGTGAGCCTTGCCGACGCGATCGCCGAGGAGCGCCGGCTGCTGCATCCCCTGATCGACAGCGCGGATCTCGTCATCGACACCTCGCGCATGAGCGTGCACGAGCTGCGCGACATGATCGCGAAGCGCGTCGAGCCGCAGGCGCCGGGCCGGCTCTCGATCCTGTTCGAGTCCTTCGGCTTCAAGCACGGCACGCCCGGCGATGCGGACTTCGTCTTCGATGCGCGCACGCTGCCGAATCCCTATTGGGAACCGGCGCTGAAATCGCTGACGGGACTGCGATCCGGGCGTGATCGAGTTCCTCGAGGCGAGCCCGCGCGTCGAGCGCATGGTCGCGGACCTCGTCCGCTTCATCGAGTCGCGGCTGCCCGAGTACGAGGAGACGAACCGCGGCTACCTCACGATCGCGATCGGCTGCACCGGCGGCCAGCACCGCTCGGTCTACCTCGTCGAGCGGCTCGCCCGGCATTTCCGCCCGAAATATCCGCAGCTCCTCGTGCGCCACAACGCGCTGCCGCAGTGACCGGCCCCGGCTCGATCTTCCTCGTCTAGTCGAGCCCGAGAAACGCGCCGATCTCCGCGCGCCGGCGGTTCGCATCGCGCTCGCCGGCCGCGATCAGCTCCTTCGTGTAGGGCGACTCGAACAGGAGGTATGACAGCAGCCTGCCGCCGCGCGCGCCGCGCGCGCCGAGGATCCGGAGCAGCGCGCGCAGGGAACCCGGCATCGAGCCCCGGTGCGCGATCGCCGATTCGGCCGGGTCCGCCTCCGGCAGCAGGAGCAGCGTCTCGACGTGGCGCATGCCGAGGGGCGCCGCACCCGACCGGCAGTGCGGGAGCAGCGCGTTGACGCGATTCAGGCGCTCGAGGTCCGCCTGCAGGCCCTCCGTGAAGAGCGAGTCGAGCAGGAAGCCGAACTGTTCCGCCATGTTCGGCGGATTCGCCGCGTCGGCGCGCACATGCCCGGGCGGTCGCACGCCGATCACGAGGATGCGGTCGGCGCCGAGGTGGATCGCCGGCGCAAGCGGCGTCGACTGCCGCACCGCGCCGTCGCTGTAGTACGCGCCGGCCATCTCCACCGCCGGAAACAGCAGCGGGATCGCCACGCTCGCCATCAGGTGATCGACGTCGAGCCTGGTTGCGACGCCGCGGCGCGAGACGCGCTCCCAGGGCATGAATGGCCGCGAGCTTTCGACGAAGGCGACGGACTCGCCCGAGGTGAGCGAAGTCGCGGTCACCGCGAGCGAGTCGGGAAGCCCCGCGGCGATCACGCGGTGCAGGCGCGCGAAGTTGATGTTCCTCACCAGCAGCGCCCGCAGCGGCGAATTGTCGAGGAGGGCCCGCGGCATCGGCAGCAGCCAGCCGCCGGTCAGGAGCGCGACGACGAGACGCAGGCCCGAACGCAGCATGTCGAGGCTGCCGGCGCGAAACACCTGGCCGACATGGAAGCCACCCCAGACCCGGACGAGCGCGTCCGTGGCGGCGCCGAAGTCGCGCGGGCGCGCCGCGAGGACCGCGGCATTGATCGCACCGGCCGAGGTGCCGCAGAGGATCGGGAACGGCAGTCGCGAGCGCGGCGGGTACCAGCTGGCGATCGCCTTCAGCACGCCGACCTGGTAGGCGGAGCGCGCCCCGCCGCCCGGCAGCACGAGCGCAATGCGCGGCCCACACGGTTGCGGCCCGTTCATGGAAAGGAACCCCATGGACCTGTCGTGGTCATCTGGTAACTGGCCGCGATACTATGCGATCCGCGCCCGATGCCTGCGGCGCCCCATGCCATGACCGGAGGAAGTCCCATGACGCGTTTCCTGCAAGGCGCCGTTGTCGCCGTCTCGCTGCTCTTCGCGGGCGCTGCGTTCGCCGCGGACACACCGGCGGTCGGCTCGCCCGCCCCCGCTTTCAAGCTCCAGGACCAGACCGGCAAGTGGCACTCCCTCTCGGACTACAAGGGCAAGTGGGTGGTTCTCTACTTCTACCCGAAAGACAACACGCCCGGCTGCACGACCCAGGCCTGCGAGTTCCGCGACAACATCTTCGCCTACCGCGAGGCCGGCGCCGTGATCCTCGGCGTCAGCGTGGACGACGTCGCCTCGCACAAGGCGTTCTCGGACGAGCACAGCCTGCCCTTCCCGATCCTCGCGGACTCCGGGAAGGAGACTGCGACCGCATACGGCACGCTGACGACCTACAAGGACATGGTGCTCTCCAAGCGCGAGACCTTCATCGTCGATCCGGAGGGCCGGATCGCGAAGCACTACGCGGAGGTGAACCCGAAGGGGCATTCCGAAGCCGTGCTCGCGGACCTCAAGCAGCTCATGGCTGCGGCATCGAAGGGCTGACCGGAGGGGACAGTCCCCTTCATTCGCACAAGCCCATGGCAAATCCCGACGCGAGGAATGAAGGGACAGTCCCGCGCTTCGAGGGCTCCGCCAGCTACGTCGCGACCGGCGAGCTCGCGCTCGCCGTGAACGCGGCGGTCACGCTCGGCCGGCCGCTGCTCGTCAAGGGCGAGCCCGGCACGGGCAAGACGCAGCTTGCGGAGGAAGTCGCGCGCGCCCTCGGCGCGCCGCTCTTCGAGTGGCACGTCAAGTCCACCAGCAAGTCCCAGCACGGGCTCTACGAATACGACGCCGTCTCGCGGCTGCGCGATTCGCAGCTCGGCGACGAGCGCGTCAAGGACATCGCGAACTACATCGTCCCCGGCATGCTCTGGCGCGCCTTCGACAGCGAGCGCCGCGCCGTGCTCCTGATCGACGAGATCGACAAGGCCGACATCGAGTTCCCGAACGACCTGCTGCGCGAGCTCGACCGCATGGAGTTCTACGTCTACGAGACGCAGAAACTCGTCCGCGCGACGCACCGCCCCATCGTCTTCATCACGAGCAACAACGAGAAGGAGCTGCCGGACGCCTTCCTGCGCCGCTGCTTCTTCCACTACATCCGCTTCCCGGACGTGGAGACGATGGAGCGGATCGTCGCGGTGCATCACCCGGGCCTCAAGAAGGAGCTGCTCGCCGAGGCGCTTGCCGCGTTCTACCGGATCCGCGACGTGCCCGGCCTCAAGAAGAAGCCCTCGACTTCGGAGCTCCTCGACTGGATCAAGCTGCTGGTCGCCGAGGACATCGCGCCGGAAGCGCTGCGCTCCGACGACGCGAAAGCCGCCATCCCGCCGCTCTATGGCGCCCTGCTCAAGAACGAGCAGGACGTGCACCTCTTCGAGCAGCTCGTGTTCCTGAACCGGCGCGCAGGCCGCCCCGGCTAGCCGCGAGCGGCGCTTCGTGCTGATCCGCTTCTTCCTGATGCTGCGCGCCGCCGGCGTGCCGGTCAGCCTCACCGAATTCCTGGCGCTCCTCGAGGCACTCGAGGCGCGGCTTGTCGGGACGTCGGCGGAGGACTTCTACTGGGTCGCGCGCGCGGTGCTGGTGAAGGACGAGCGCCACTACGACCGCTTCGACCGCGTCTTCGCCGCGCATTTCAAGGGCGCGGAGCTCGCGCTCGAGGCGCTGCTCGCGACCGAAATCCCGGCGGACTGGCTGAAGCCGGAATTCATGCTGCGCCTCTCCGAGGAGGAGAAGGCCCGCATCCAGTCGCTCGGCGGCTGGGAGGCGCTGATGCAGACCCTGCGCGAGCGGCTCGCGGAGCAGAAGTCGCGGCACCAGGGCGGCAACAAGTGGATCGGCACCGGCGGCACCTCGCCCTTCGGCCACGGCGGCTACAACCCGGAAGGCATCCGCATCGGCGGCGCGGGCGGCAACCGCAGCGCCGTCAAGATCTGGGACCGGCGCGAGTTCGCGAACCTCGATGACTCGGTCGAGCTCGGCACGCGCAACGTCAAGCTCGCGCTCCGTCGCCTGCGGCGCTTCGCGCGCCAGGGCGCGGCGGAGACCTTTGACCTCGACGGCACCATCGATTCGACCGCGCGGCGCGCGGGCCTGCTCGACATCCGCATGGTGCCGGAGCGCCACAATGCGGTGAAGGTGCTGCTCTTCCTCGACATCGGCGGCTCGATGGACGAGCACGTGCGCATCTGCGAGGAGCTCTTCTCGGCCGCGCGCGGCGAGTTCAAGCACCTCGAGCACTACTACTTCCACAACTTCGTCTACGAGTCGGTGTGGAAGGACAACCGCCGCCGCCACGGCGAACGCACGCCGCTCCCGCAGCTCATGCGGACCTACGGCCACGACTACCGGCTCGTCATCGTCGGCGACGCGACGATGAGCCCCTACGAGATCCTGCAGCCGGGCGGCAGCATCGAGCACTGGAACGAGGAACCGGGCGCCGCCTGGATGAAGCGCCTGCTCGCGAGCTACCCGCGCCACGTGTGGCTGAACCCTGAGCCGCGGGATCGCTGGGACTACACGCCCTCGGTCCGCATCACGCGCGAGCTTGTTCGAGGACCGCATGTTCCCGCTGACGCTCGCCGGTCTCGACCAGGCGATGCGGTCGCTGCAGTAGGAACGTGCAGCGCGCAAAGGGGACGGTCACCTTTTCCTTCGGTCCTCGGGAAAAGGTGACCGTCCCCTTTTGCGCTAGGGTTGCTTGTAGACGACACCGCCCTTCATGACGAAGCGGACGTCCTCGAGGAGCGCAATGTTCTCGAGCGGGATCGCCGGCGACGGCGACGAGGTCGGCGAGCAGGCCCGCCTCGATCCTGCCGCGGTCCGGCGTGCCAAACAGGTCCGCGTTCACGATCGTCGCGCTCTGGATCGCGTGCAGCGGCGTGTCGCCGTGCCTGACGCGCGCCGTGAACTCCTTCGCATTGTCGCCGTGCGGAAAGACGCCGGCATCCGTGCCGAAGGAGACCTTGAGCCCGTACTTCAGGTCGCGCTTGAAACTCTCCACCGCGAGCGGCCCCAGGTAGGCCTGCTTGGCCGCGAGCGCCGGCGGCAGCTCGGTGTCCTTCAGCGTGTCGATCAGGTGCAGGTTCGGCGTCACGAAGTTGCCGTTCTTCTTGATGATCGCCGCCGCCTCCTCCGTCATGATCGAGTCGTGCTCGATGCTGTCGATGCCCGCCTCGCTCGAGGCGATGATGCCGTCGGTGCCGTGCGCGTGCGCCGCGATCTTGAGGCCGTGCCGATGCGCCTCGTCGGCTGCCGCCTTCAGTTCCTCGAGCGAGTACTGCTGGGCGCCGACGGGCCCTTCGAACGACAGCACGCCGGCGGTCGCGCAGATCTTGATGACCTTGGCGCCGTGCTTGATCTGGTAGCGCACCGCCTTGATCACCGCGTCCACGCCGTCGGCGTTGCCCGAAGTGAACTCCGGCGGCTCGACGCCCGGGCCGAGCCCCGTCGTCTGGTCGCAGTGCCCGCCCGTGATCGAGAGCGCGTGGCCTGCCGGGATCATGCGCGGGCCGGGCACCCAGCCGGCGTCGATCGCGCGCATCAGCGCGACGTCCGAAAAGCCGAGCCCGGTGCCGAGATCGCGAACGGTCGTGAAGCCGGCGAGCAGCGTCGCCTTCGCATGCGGAATGGCGCGCATCGCGAAATCGGCGCCGGTGAAGCGCACCGGCTCCGTCTCCCAGCCCGGGCCGATGATGTAGTTGAGGTGGACGTGCGAGTCCATGAGGCCCGGGAGCAGCACGTGACCGGGCAGCGAGATCAGCTTCGCGCCGGCCGGCCTCGCGGACGGGTTGACCGCCGCGATCTTCTCGCCATCGACGACGATGACGGCGGGCCGGACGACGCGCCCCGCGACGACATCGAGGTAGCCGTCGGCCTCGATGACCACCGGCTCCGCGTGGGCCGCGACGGCGGATGCACACACGAGAATTGACGCCGCCGCGATCGCGGCGAGCAATTTCATTTCGGCAATCATGAATTCCCCCAGAAATTTCCCGACGAAGCCATCATAACTCCCCGCGCGGTGCGAGCTTCAGAACGTGGGCCGCAGCTCCCGGCAGGAAAGGTGTCGCACGCCCCTCCGCCCAGTCCGCATGACCGGCGCGATAGAACGGCGACAACGGGTGCCCGCTCTGCCCGCCGGGCATGTGCAGGTAGCCCTCCGACTCGCGGCCGGGCGAGACGCTGAAGCGCTCGGACGCGCCGGAATCGGGCGTCTGCACGCGCGGCATGGACCAGTCGCCCGGCAAGGGCTCGGCCGGCATGTCGAGAAATCCGGAGAGCAAGGGCACGGCCTGGCTGATCGGGTGGCGTATCTCCGAGACGTTGACCTTGCCCCAGGTGCATGACGCGAGATCCGCGCATTGCTTCGGCAGGTCCCCGGCCGTGTTCTTCGCGACGTCCGCGAGCCAGGCATCCCAGTCCGCGAATCGCGGGTCGAGCAGGTTCGGCGGCCGCGCCTCGACCAGGCGCCGCGCGACATCGGTGAAGCGCTGCGGCGCACGCCAGCGAAAATCCGGCCAGCGCGCGATGGCGGGCGCCGCAAGCGCCTCGAAGGCGCGTGCCGACACGTTGCGCTCGAACTCCCGCACCAGGCGGTAGCCCGGGTCATTGACGGCGGCGTGCCCGCTCCAGCCCGCGACCAGGCGCGCGGCCTCCGTCTCGCCCGCGCGGCGCAGCGCCTGCTCGAGGATCGGCTGCCAGTGCGCCGCGAATTCCGCGCGGTCGTCGAGCTGGATCGCGAGCATGTCCGCGGGCGTCGCGCGCGGCAGCGACGCAAGGCGGTCGCGGATCTGGCGCGCGCGCGCCGCCGGCGCGTAGTCTCCATCGCCGATGCGCGCGTAGGCCTCGCCGCCCACGACGCGGGCATTCGCGCTCCAGGCGAAGCCCTGCGGCGGGTCGAGCAGGCGCGGCGACTCCGCCTGCGGCAGCCAGCCGTCCCAGCCCGCCCCATCGGCGCTCCAGGCCGAGGGCCGCGACGGATCGATGCCGACGCGCCGCGGCAGCCGTCCCGAGAGCACCCAGCCGATCCGGCCCGCCGTGTCCGCGATCATCACGTTCTGCCCGGGCATTCCGGCACCGCCGATGATGGCCGCGGCCTCGTCAAGGTTCCGCGCGCGTTCCATGTGCATCACCGACATGTCCGTCGCACCGGGCAGGTGCGCGGTCCAGGCGAGCGCAAGCGCGTGGCCTTCGCCGTCGTCGCCGATCACCGGGCCCCAGATCGTCTTCTTGACGACGAGCGACTCCGACTTGCCGTTCGCGACCTCGAGCGTCTCCGTTTCCCGCTCGAACGGACGCGGGCCACCCGGCGCGAGGTAGGTGTCGTCCGTGGGTCCGCGCTCGAGCCGCACGAGATCCTGGAAATCGCCGTAGCTGTTCGTGAATCCCCAGGCGACGTGCCGATTGCTGCCGGCGACGATCGCGGGCACGCCCGGCAGGCTCACGCCGGTCACGTCAAGTCCGGCCGGTGCGACGACGAGCCGCGCGCGATACCAGATGTTCGGCACGTTGAGCCCGAGGTGCATGTCGTTTGCGACGAGCGCGCCGCCGTCTTTCGCGCGCGAGCCGGCGACCGCCCAGTTGTTGCTGCCCACCGCGGACTCGCGTTCGTGTTCGCCAAGTGCGGCGCTGCGGCGCGTCGCCGGCTTGCCCGGGAGCCGCTCGAAGAGCGCGCGGTCGAGCTTGCGCAGGTCGTATTCCCCCGGCGTCGGCAGCGGCATTTCCGGCAGCACGCTGCCGTCGAGCGCGGCCTCGCTCGCCGCATCCGGCTCGACGATGAAGCGGTACGCCGGCTCCGGCAGCACGGCCGCGAGCCGGCCGCGGCGCTGCTCATCGCGATCGTCGAGTCCCTGCAGGTCGATCCACATCGCATAGACGACGAGGAGCGAATCCTCGGCGCGCCAGGGTGCGGGCGTCGCGCGCAGCATCAGGTACTCGAACGGACGCGCGCCGAGCGACGCGATCGCGGCGTTGACGCCCTCCGCGTAGGCTTCGAAGAGCGCGCGATCAGGCGCATCGAGCGCGGCGAGCGATTCCTCGGCGCGGCGGCGGAACTGGTGCGGCCGGATGTGGCGGTCGGCGTCGAGCAGGCCCGCGCCCAGGAGTCCGGCGAGCTCGCCCGCGCCGGTGCGGCGCAGCAGGTCCATCTGGAACAGCCGGTCCTGCGCATGGGCGTAGCCCGTCGCGCGCGCGACGTCGATCCGCGATTCGCCGCGGATCGTCGGAATGCCCGCCGCATCCCGCTCGATCGTCACCGGCGACGAGAGTCCGGCGAGCGTCGCTTCACCTTCGATGCGCGGCAGGCTCGCGCGCAGCAGGATCCAGCCTGCGGCCAGGGCGATGAGCACGAGTGCAACGGGAATCCCGATGCCGTAAGCGAGGAGCCGGCGCGCGGTGCGCGTCATGCGGGCTGGCGCTGGACCTTGACGATCTTCATCGAGTTGGTGCCGCCCGATACGCCGGACAACTCGCCTTTCGTGACGATGATGAGGTCGCCCTCGGCGGCGAGCCCGTCCTTCATCAGGCGCTCGAAGATGGCGGCGTACATCTGCTCCGGCCGCGGGTTCGTGACGTCAAAGTCCACCGGGTAAACTCCGCGGTAGAGCGTCACGCGCCGCTGCGTCCCGGCGTGGCGGGTGAAGGCGTAGATCGGGATGTCCGAACGCATGCGCGACATCCAGAGGGCCGTCGAGCCGGACTCGGTCAGGGCGACGATCGCGCGCACGTCGAGGTGGTTCGCGGTGTACATCACGGCCGCGGCGATCGCCTCGTCGGTGCGGGTGAACTCCCCGTCGATGCGCAGGTCCGGCCGGTTGGAGTGCTGCCACTTTTCCGCGCCCTCGATCACCTGCGCCATCGCGCGCACGACGCGGCCGGGATGGCGGCCGACCGCCGTCTCGGCCGACAGCATGACCGCGTCGGTGTCGTCCATCACGGCGTTCGCGACGTCCGACACCTCGGCGCGGGTCGGCACCGGCGCGTGGATCATGGACTCCATCATCTGCGTCGCCGTGATCACGAGGCGGCTCTTTGCGCGCGCGAGCGCGATGATGTGCTTCTGCAGCCCGATGAGCTCCGCGTAGCCGACCTCGACGCCGAGGTCGCCGCGGGCGACCATCACGGCGGAAGTGGACTCGATGATGGACTCCAGGTTCTCGATCGCCTCGCGCCGCTCGATCTTCGCGACGATGCGCCCCTCGCCCTTGGCGGCGCGCAGCAGGTCCCAGGCCTCGGTGATGTCGGCGCGGTCGCGCACGAAGGAGACCGCGAGGTAGTCGACGCCGAGCTCGGCCGCCATGCCGGATGTCCTCGCGGTCCTTGTCCGTCAGCGCGCCCGCGGAAAGCCCGCCGCCGAGCTTGTTGAGCCCTTTCATGTCGGTGAGCTCGCCGCCGGTCAGGATGCGCGTGTGCACCTGCGTGCCCTCGACGGCCGTGACCTCGAGCGAGATGAGCCCGTCGTTCAAGAGCAGCGTGTCGCCGGGGCGCACGTCGCGCGGCAATGACTCATAGGCGACGCCCACGAAACGGTCCGTGCCGTTTTCGGGGTCGAACTTCGGGTCGAGCGTGAAGCGCTCGCCCTCGACCAGCACCGCGCGACCACCCGCGAAGCGCTCGATGCGCACCTTCGGGCCGCGCAGGTCGCCGAGGATGCCGACGACGCGTCCGGCCTTGGCCGCCGCCGCGCGCGTGCCCTCGATCCGGCGCGCGTGGTCGTCGAAGCTGCCGTGCGAGAAGTTGACGCGGACCAGGTCCACGCCCGCCGCGATGAGGTCTGCGAGCGCCGCCGGCGGATCGGTTGCAGGACCGAGCGTCGCGACGATCTTGGTGCGTCTTGCCATCTGCGCTCCCCTGCCTCCCGCCCGCTACTGGCCGGCGGCGCGCCGCTCGAGCGCGGCGACCGCAGGCAGCGTCTTGCCCTCGACGAACTCGAGGAAGGCGCCGCCGCCGGTCGAAATATAGGACATGCGGTCCGCGACCCCGTACTTGTCGATCGCCGCCAGCGTGTCGCCGCCGCCCGCGATCGAGAACGCCGGGCTCGCGGCAATCGCCTCGGCAAGCGAGCGCGTGCCGCCCCCGAACGCCTCGAACTCGAACACCCCGAGCGGCCCGTTCCAGATGATCGTACCCGCCTTTGCGACGATGCCGGCCACGACCTTCGCGGTCTCAGGCCCGATGTCGAGGATCATCTCGTCGGCGCCGACCTTATTCGCCGCGCGGACCTCGCCTTTTGCAGTCGCTGCGAACTCGCGCGCGACGACGACGTCGGTCGGGATCGGGATGCCGACGCCGCGCGCCTTCGCCTGCGCGAGCAGGCGCTTCGCCACGTCGATCATGTCGGCCTCGTGCAGCGACTTGCCGACGGCGACGCCGGTCGCCGCGAGGAAGGTGTTCGCGATGCCGCCGCCGACCACCAGCTGGTCCACCCGGGCAATGAGGCTCTCGAGGACCTCGAGCTTGGTCGAAACCTTGGAACCGCCGACGACGGCGACCAGCGGCCGCTTCGGCTTCTCGAGCGCGCGCTCGAGCGCGTCGAGTTCGCCCGCGAGCAGCGGTCCCGCGCAGGCGATGGGCGCCGCGAGCGCGACGCCGTGCGTGCTGGCCTCGGCGCGGTGCGCCGTGCCGAAGGCGTCCATGACGAAGATGTCGCACAGCGCCGCCATCCGCTGCGCGAGCGCCGGGTCGTCCTTCTTCTCGCCTTTCAGGAAGCGGACATTCTCGAGCAGCACGGCCTCGCCCGGCTCCGCGGCAACGCCCTCGAGACCGTCGGCATGGAACCGTACGGGCCTGCCGAGCAGGCTCGCGAGCACTTTTGCGACCGGGGCGAGCGAGAGTGCGGGATCGCGCTCGCCTTCCTTCGGCCGGCCGAGATGGGACATCAGGATGACGCGCGCGCCCGCGTCGAGCGCGAGCCGGAGCGTCGGGATCGCCGCGCGCAGGCGCGCGTCGCTCGTGACCTTGCCATCGGCGACCGGGACATTGAAGTCCTCGCGGATCAGCACGCGCTTGCCCGCAAGCGCGAGGTCCGCCATCCGGATCGCCTTCATCGGCGCCGGTCAGCCCGCGCGCGACCAGGCGAGCGTGGTGTCGAGCATGCGGTTCGAGAAGCCCCACTCGTTGTCGTACCAGGAGCAGACCTTCACGAGATTGCCGCCGAGGACCTTCGTGAGCTGCGCGTCCACGGTGCCGGACGCCGGGTTGTGGTTGAAATCGACCGAGACCAGCGGCTCCTCGGTGTAGTTGAGGATGCCCTTCAGCGAACCCTCGGAGGCCTTGCGCAGGAGGCCGTTGACCTCCTCGGCGGTCGTCGCGCGGCTTGCGGTGAACGTGAGATCGACGAACGAGACGTTGATCGTCGGCACGCGGACCGAGAATCCGTCCAGCTTTCCCTTCAGTTCCGGCAGGACGAGGCCTACCGACGCCGCGGCGCCGGTTTTTGTGGGGATCATCGACATCGTCGCCGAGCGCGCGCGGCGAAGGTCCGAGTGATAGACGTCCGTCAGCACCTGATCGTTCGTGTACGCATGCACGGTCGTCATGATGCCGGCCACGACGCCGAGGCCGTCGTGCAGCGGCTTCACGAGCGGCGCGAGGCAGTTCGTGGTGCAGGACGCATTCGAGATCACCGTCATGTCCTTGCGCAGCGTCTGGTGATTCACTCCGTAGACGATCGTCGCGTCCACGCCGTCGGCGGGCGCCGAGATGACGACTTTCTTCGCCCCTGCTGCGAGATGCTTCGATGCCTTCTCCTTGCTGGCGAAAAGCCCGGTGCACTCGAGCACGATATCGGCGCCGAGCTCGCCCCAGGGCAGCTTCGACGGGTCGCGCTCCGCAACTACCCGGATCCGGTCGCCATTCACGATCATGGAGTTGCCGTCCACCGCGACCTTGCCGGGGAACGGGCCGTGGGCGGTGTCGTGGCGCGTCAGGTGCGCGTTGGTGTTCGCGTCGCCGAGGTCGTTGATCGCGACGATGCTGATCTCGCCCGTGCGCTTCGATTCGTACAAGGCCCGCAGGATGTTCCTTCCGATGCGGCCGTACCCGTTGATGCCTACCTTGATCGCCATGGTCTCTACTCTCCGTTTAGCAATGACTCCGCGGCCTCGACGACGGCAGCGGACGTGAAACCGAAATGCCTGAACAAATCCTTGGCCGGCGCGGATGCGCCGAAACCCGTCATGCCGATGACGCGGCCGCGCGGGCCGACGTAGCGCCACCATCCATCGGGCACGCCGGCCTCGATCGCGAGCCGGGCCGTAACGTCCGGCGGCAGCACCTGGTTGCGCCAGCCGGCGTCCTGCACATCGAACACGCTGGTGCAGGGCATGGACACGACGCGGACGCGTCGGCCGCGTTCTGCCAGCGTGCGCGCGGCCTCGACCGCGAGCGCGACCTCCGACCCGGTCGCAATCAGGATGCAATCGGGGCGGCCGCCGCCGTCCACCAGCACATAGCCGCCGCGCGCGACCGCCGCGAGCTGGGCGGCGTCGCGCGGCTGCTGCGGCAGCGACTGCCGCGTCAGGGCGAGTATCGTCGGCGCCTTGCGGCGCCGGATCGCGGCCCCCCAGGCATGCCAGGTCTCCGCCGTGTCGCAGGGCCGCCAGAGTTCCATGCGCGGGATCATCCGCAGCGACGCGACGTGCTCGACCGGCTGGTGCGTCGGCCCGTCCTCGCCGAGGCCGATCGAGTCGTGCGTCAGCACGAAGATGCTGCCCGCCTCGATGATCGAAGCCATGCGCAGCGAGCTTCGCGCGTAGTCCGAGAACACGAGAAAGGTCCCGCCGAACGGGACATAGCCGCCGTGCAGCACTACGCCATTCATGATCGCGCCCATGCCGAACTCGCGGACGCCATAGTGCAGGTAGTCGCCGGCCGGCGCCGCGGCTGAATAGGCTGCCGCACCCTTGATGCGCGTGTTGTTCGAGCCGGTGAGGTCCGCGGATCCGCCGAGCAGCTCCGGCAGCTTCGGGCCGAGCGCATTCAGGATCGCCTGCGAGCTCTGGCGCGTCGCGACCGGCTGCGCCGCCGCCTGCGCCGCTGCCGCGCCCTCCCCGATCCAGCCCTCGAACGCGGGCGGCAAGGCCGCACCCATGCGCCTGCCGAACTCCGCCGCAAGCTCCGGGTGCGCGGACTCATAGGCCTTGAACTTGCGCCGCCAGCGGCTCTCCGCGCGCTTGCCCGCGGCGCGTGCGTCCCAGCCCGCACGGATTTCTTCCGGCACGACGAAAGGCTCGTGCGGCCACCCGAGCGCCTTGCGCGCGAGCGCGACTTCTTCGGCGCCGAGCGCCGCGCCGTGGCATTCCTCCTTGCCCTGCTTGTTCGGCGCGCCAAAGCCGATCACGGTCTTGCAGCAGATCAGCGTCGGCTTGCCGCGCTCGCGCTTCGCGCGGCGGATCGCCCGCGCGACGGCCTCCGGATCATGCCCGTCCACCGCGCGGATCACCTGCCAGCCGTACGCCTCGAAGCGCTTCGGCGTGTCGTCGGTGAACCAGCCGGCGACCTCGCCGTCGATCGAGATGCCGTTGTCGTCATAGAAGCAGATCAGCTTGCCGAGGCCCCAGGTGCCGGCGAGCGCACAGGCCTCGTGCGAAATGCCTTCCATCAGGCAGCCATCGCCGAGGAACACCCAGGTGTGGTGGTCGACGATTTCGTGCCCGGGCCTGTTGAAGGCCGCGGCGAGCTTCTTCTCCGCGAGCGCCATGCCGACCGCGTTGGCGAGGCCCTGGCCGAGCGGACCGGTCGTCGTCTCGATGCCGATCTCGATCTCGTGCTCGGGATGGCCGGCGGTGCGCGCACCGAGCTGGCGGAAGTTCCTGAGTTCGTCGATGCCGAGCGGGTAGCCGGTCAGGTGCAGCACCGAATAAAGGAGCATCGAGCCGTGCCCGTTCGAGAGCACGAAGCGATCGCGGTCGGCCCAGTGCGGGTTTCCCGGGTTGTGCTTCAGGAAGTCGCGCCACAGCACTTCGGCGATGTCCGCCATGCCCATCGGCATGCCCGGGTGCCCGGAATTGGCGCGCTGCACGGCGTCCATGCTGAGGGCCCGGATGGCATTGGCGAGTTCGCGGCGGCTGGGCATTCACACGCTCCGGCGGCAAACCGCCATTGTCGCCGATGGCGTATAATTTTTGGAATGTCCGGCGACTTTTTATTCACCTCCGAGTCCGTCTCCGAAGGCCATCCGGACAAGGTCGCCGACCAGATCTCGGACGCGGTGCTGGACGCCCTCCTCGCGCGCGATCCGAAGGCGCGCGTCGCCTGCGAAACGCTCGTCAAGACGGGCGTCGCCGTCGTCGCCGGCGAGGTCACGACCCGCGCCTGGATCGATCTCGAGGCGCTCGTCCGCGGCGTCATCTGCGACATCGGCTACACGTCGTCCGAAGTCGGCTTCGACGGCAAGACCTGCGGCATCGTCAACATCATCGGCAAGCAGTCCGTCGACATCGCCCAGGGCGTGGACCGCGCGGACCCGGAGAACCAGGGCGCAGGCGACCAGGGCCTGATGTTCGGGTATGCGACCGATGAGACCGCCGCTTTCATGCCGGCGCCCATTCACTTTGCGCACAAGCTCGTCGAGCGCCAGGCCAGGGTCCGCAAAGGCAAGAATCCGAAACTGCCGTGGCTGCGTCCCGACGCGAAGAGCCAGCTGACCTTCGCCTACGAGGACCACAAGCCGGTCGGCATCGAGGCCGTCGTGCTCTCGACGCAGCACGCGCCGGAAGTCCGGCAGAAGGACCTGCGCGAGGCGGTGATGGAGGAAATCATCAAGCCCGTGCTGCCCGCACGCTGGCTCGGCAAGCGCACCAAGTTCCACATCAACCCGACCGGACGGTTCGTGATCGGCGGGCCGGTTGGCGACTGCGGCCTCACCGGGCGCAAGATCATCGTGGACACCTACGGCGGCATGGCCCGCCATGGCGGCGGCGCGTTTTCGGGCAAGGACCCGTCGAAGGTGGACCGCTCCGCGGCCTACGCCGCGCGCTATGTCGCAAAGAACCTGGTCGCAGCGGGCCTTGCCAGCCGCTGCGAAATCCAGGTGTCCTACGCGATCGGCGTCGCGCGGCCCACCTCGATTTCGGTGCACACCTTCGGAACCGGCCGGATTCCGGACGCGCGTCTCGAAAAGCTGGTCGGGGCCCACTTCGACCTCCGCCCTTTTGGCATCATCAGGATGCTCGACCTGATCCACCCGATGTACAGCCGGACGGCGTCTTACGGGCATTTCGGGCGCGAACCGGTCGAGATGGATTACGATTGGCAGGATGATTCGGGCGGCGGCGCCCGGCGCAAGGCCCGGTTCACGGCCTTCAGCTGGGAGCGCACCGACCGGGCCGAGGCCTTGAAAACGGCCGCGGGGCTCTAGGAGGGGTCAGTCCCCCGCGAACTTCGAGGAGCGTTGCAACAGGCGGTCGCCTGCCAGGCTCGAAGCGCGCGATAAGTAACGGCGCTCTCGCTCGCAAAGGAGAGAAATGACCATGAATGCCGTGATCAACACCCAGTTCAAGGACTACCGCGTCGCCGACATCGGCCAGGCCGATTTCGGCCGCCGCGAAATCGCGATCGCCGAGACCGAAATGCCGGGCCTGATGTCGGTGCGCGCAGAATTCGGCGCCAGCCGGCCGCTCGCCGGCGCCCGCATCGCGGGCTCGTTGCACATGACGATCCAGACCGCGGTGCTGATCGAATCGCTCGCGGCGCTCGGCGCCGACATCCGCTGGGCGTCCTGCAACATCTTCTCGACGCAGGACCACGCGGCGGCCGCGATCGCGGCCGCGGGCATCCCGGTCTTTGCGCACAAGGGCGAGACGCTCGAGGAATACTGGGACTTCGCGCATCGCATCTTCGAATGGCCAGCCGGCAAGCACGCCAACATGATCCTCGACGACGGCGGCGACGCGACGCTCCTCTTGATCCTCGGCAGCCAGGCCGAGCGCGACCCGTCCGTCATCGCCAGACCCACGAATGAAGAAGAGACGGCGCTCTATGCCTCGATCCGCAAGCGGCTCGAGGCGCAGCCGGGCTGGTACTCGACGCGCCTCGCCGAGATCCGCGGCGTCACCGAAGAGACGACGACGGGCGTCAAGCGGCTCTACCGCATGGCCGCGGAAGGCAAGCTGCCATTCCCCGCCATCAACGTGAACGACTCGGTCACGAAGTCGAAGTTCGACAACCTCTACGGCTGCCGCGAGTCGCTGGTAGACGGCATCAAGCGCGCGACCGACGTCATGATCGCCGGCAAGATCACGCTCGTCGCCGGCTATGGCGACGTCGGCAAGGGCTGCGCACAGTCACTGCGCGGCCTCGGCGCGACGGTGTGGGTCACCGAGATCGACCCGATCTGCGCGCTGCAGGCGGCGATGGAGGGCTACCGCGTCGTGACGATGGACGAGGCCTGCGACAAGGCGGACATCTTCGTGTCCGCGACCGGCAACGTGAACGTGATCAACCACGACCACATGCGCCGCATGAAGCACCAGGCGATCGTCTGCAACATCGGCCACTTCGACAGCGAGATCGACATCGCCTCGCTCAGGCAGTACCGCTGGGAGAACATCAAGCCGCAGGTGGACCACGTGATCTTCCCCGACGGCAAGCGAATCATCGTGCTGGCCGAGGGCCGGCTCGTGAACCTCGGCTGCGGGACCGGTCACCCGTCATTCGTGATGTCCAACTCGTTCACGAACCAGGTGCTGGCGCAGATCGAGCTCTACGCCCATGGCGAGCGCTACGAGCGCCGCGTGTACGTGCTGCCGAAGGCGCTCGACGAAAAGGTTGCGCGGCTGCACCTCGATCGCATCGGCGCGAAGCTCACGACGATGACCGCCGACCAGGAGCGTTACCTCGGAATCTCCGCTGC
>CAVVDL010000029.1:0-33512 GCA_963747035.1 uncultured Gammaproteobacteria bacterium | reverse complement strand
TTCGTGCAACAGCACCCAATCATTCGCGTAGTCCTTCGGCGTCGACGCCTCCCCACGCGAATCCGGATGAGCCCTCCGTCCTCGGCCCACGTGCGGCCGCCGCTGATACCACGGCCGGCCTTTGGCGAAATGACGAGACGTGTCTCGGCCACGGAAAATGGCCATAAAACGCGGCGACGGCCTCTGCGGAGTGCCGGACCCAGTCGAGAAGCGCAACCCGGTCGAGCGCCGGCGACTCGCTCGCGAGTTCGACAGTGATGGTGCCGCCCGGCACGGAGATTCGATCTGCGGCCTGCGCCGACGCGGCGACGCTGCCGCCGCAAGCCCGGCAATGACAGGACGCCACATGAAGCCTTGGACCGGACACGCCGGTGCGCGTTCTTCCTGCGGCCGAACGACTCGACGCTCGCGCGTGTCTGCTGCTACCGTCGCGCATCCGAACTCCCTGGAGTCCCCATGCGAATCGCACGAATCGCCGCCCTCCTCCTCATCGCCTCGACGATCGGAGCCTGCGGCCAGAAGCCGGCCCAAGAGACGCCGAAGGCGCAGGACTGGCCCGCCTTCGTGCAGGAGTTCGTGGACGGCTTCATGGAGGCCCACCCCATGATGGCGTTCACCGCGGGCCGCAAGGAGTACGCCGGCCGCTTCCCCGACTGGAGCGCGCAAGGCATCGCCGCCGAGATCGCCCGACTGAAGGCGGTGGCCACCCAGGCGAAGTCTTTTGACGACGCGAAGCTGACCGATGCGCAGCGCTTCGAGCGCGACTACCTGCTCTCCGTCGTGGACCGGAACCTCTTCTGGCTCGAAAAGGCCGAATGGCCCTTCCGCAACCCGACCTTCTACTTCGACTGGAATCTCGACTTCCTCACGCCGGATCCCTACCTGACGAAGCCGTATGCGCCGCTCGACCAGCGCCTGCAGGACTTCACGAAGTGGCTCTCGAACATTCCTGCGGCGACGGCGCAGATCCAGGCCAACTTGCGCACGCCCTTGCCGCGCACCTGGATCGACGAGGGTGTCTCCAACTTCGGCGGCATGGTGCCGTTCCTTCGCGACGATGCGCCGCAGGTATTCGCCGCGGTCAAGGATCCGGCGCTGCGCAAGGCGTACGAGGAGGCAAACCAGAAGGCGGTCGCCGCCTTCAAGTCGCTCTCCGACTGGCTGGAGGCGCAACGCGCGACGCAAACCGACGATTTTGCGATCGGCGCCGACCTTTTTGCCGCCATGCTCAAGCAGACCGAAGGCGTCGACCTGCCCCTTGACCGACTGCTCGAGGTCGGCAAGGCCGACCTTGCGCGCAATCTTGTAGCGCTCGACGAGGCCTGCAAGGAATTCGCGCCGGGCAAGGATCGCAAGGGCTGCATGTCGAAGATGAACTCGAACCGTCCGCAAGGCGGCGCGGTCGAGGGTGCGCGCAAGCAGCTCGACGTGCTGCGCGCCTTCATCGTGGACAACAAGATCGCGACGATTCCCGCGGATGACCCGATCCTGGTGGATCAGGCCCCGCCCTATCAGGCGACGAATTTCGCCTACATCAATCCGGCGGGCCCCTACGACGTCGGCATGCCGTCCACCTATTACATCGCGCCGCCCGATCCATCCTGGCCGAAGGCGGAACAGGATGCCTATACGCCGGGCCAGGCCGATCTCATGTCCACCTCCGTGCACGAGGTGTGGCCGGGCCACTTCCTGCATGCGCTGCATTCCAACCGCTCCGAAAGCCTCATCGGCCGGCTCTTCCTCGGCTATGCCTTCACCGAGGGCTGGGCCCATTACGCCGAGGAGATGATGTGGGAAGCGGGCCTCTCCGGCGGACTCAAGGGCGGGCGCGCCGAGTATCGCGTCGGCCAGGTCAACAAGGCGCTGTATCGCGACGTGCGCTACATCTGCGCGATCGGCATGCACACGCAGGGCATGAAGGTCGAGGACTGCGAACGCATGTTCCGCGACGAGGCGTTCCAGGATCCGGGCAACGCCCGCCAGCAGGCGGCGCGCGGCACCTACGATCCGGGCTACCTCAATTACACGCTCGGCAAGCTGATGATCCGCAAGCTGCGCGATGACTGGACGGCAACGCGCGGAGGGCGCGAAGCCTGGAGTTCGTTCCACGACACGATCCTGTCGTTCGGCGGGCCGCCGGTGCCGATGGTGCGCAAGCAAATGCTGGGGCCGGACGCGGGGCCCGCACTGTAACCGCGCGCTATCGTCAGACGATGCAGGCCGTGGCGAACTTCGGCTGGGTTTTTCTGGGCGGCGGCATCGGCAGCGCCTTGCGCTATGGCGTCGGGCGCGCCGCGCTCGCACTCGTCGGGCCGGACTTCCCGGCCGGCACGCTTGCCGTCAACGTGATCGGCTGTACGCTGATGGGCGTGCTCATCGAATGGCTGGCGCTGCGCGATACCGGCGTCGACATTGCGACCAAGTTGTTCCTCACCACCGGCGTGCTCGGCGGGTTCACGACGTTTTCGGCATTTGCGCTCGATGCGGCCGCGCTGTGGGAGCGCGGCCCCGCGACCACGGCCGTGCTGTACGTCCTGGCGTCCGTCGTACTCTCCATCGCGGGACTCTTCGGCGGCATGGCGATCCTGCGCGCCGCCTAGGCGCTAGCGAATCTCGATGATTTCCGCGGCGCCATCCGGCAGCGCGATCTCGTCGCCGACGGACGCGCCAATCAACAGTTTCGCAATCGGCGAGACGTAGGAAATCATCCCGTTCGCCGGGTCCGCTTCGTCCTCGCCGACGATCCGGAACTCAATCGTGCCGCCATCCGGCTTCTCGAGGGCGACGAGCGATCCGAAGCGCGCTTTCGCACCGGCCGGCGCCGGTTTGACGAGTTCAGCCGTGCGCTGGCGCTCTTTCCAGTAGCGCAGGTCGCGCTGGATGCGCTTGACGCCCGCACGGTCTTCGGATGAGCGAGCAGCGGAAAGCTCGGCGCGCAGGCGCTCGAGCCGCGGCCTCGATCAGCGCAAGGCCGTCCGGCGTGACGAGATTGCGATGCGGGCTGACCTGCAGCTCCGCCGGCTCCTCGCCGTCCGCGCCATCGGATTCCTTGACGAATGCCCGGCTCATTGCACGATGCTGCCTCGTCGCATGCCTCCCTGACAATTCCGGGGTCTGTGGCATCATTTGCGGATGTCCCGCCGACTGTCCCTGGGCCTCGACGCGGTCATCGTCGCGGTGACAGCCGACCAGCCGCGCATCCTCACGGCGAACCAGCCGCGTGACGGCGTGCAGGCCCTGCCCTCCGGCCTCCTGGACGCGGACGGCGACGCGACGCTCGAGCTCGGCTTGCGGCGCTGGATTTCCGCCCAGACCGGCCTCTCCGTCGGCTACGTCGAGCAGCTCTACACGTTCGGCGACCGCGACCGGCAGCGCACGGCGGACGGCACGCGCCACCTGTCGGTCGCCTACCTCGGCCTCGTGCGTGAAGCGCAGCCGGCGCCCGGCGCCGCCTGGCTCGACGGCTACAGCCTGCTGCCCTGGGAGGACCGTCGCGCCGGCATGCCGGCCATCGTGAGCCGCGAGCTCCTGCCCGCGCTTTCGCAGTGGGCGGGTCGCGACGCCGCCCGCAAGCACCGCGTGCACGCGAATTTCGGCGACCGGCGCAGCTGGGACCCGATCCGCGTGCTCGAGCGCTTCGAGCTCCTGTACGAGGCGGAGCTCGTGCCCGAATTCCAGCGCGACCGCGGCCGCCGCCCCGGCACCGGTCCCTCGCACGGCACCGAACTTGCCGCCGATCATCGGCGCATCGTCGCGACGGCGCTCGGGCGGCTGCGGGGCAAGCTGAAGTACCGCCCGGTCGTGTTCGAGCTCCTGCCCGAGACCTTCACCCTGCTGCAGCTCCAGCGCACCGTGGAGGCGCTGACCGGCATGCGGCTGCACAAGCAGAATTTCCGGCGCCTGGTCGAAAACGGCCGCTTCCTGGAGGCCACCCCGGGGCCGCGAACGCGCTGCAAGAGGCCGTCCCGCAAAGCTTTTTCGCTTCCGCAAAGAGGTCGTGCGAACCCGGCTCTATTGATCTAAAATACTCACTCCGAGCATAAATGGAGTGGGCCGTGAGAAACCTGGCCGGCATCCTGCCCGACGTCGAAATCGCCGCCATCTCGCCGCTGATCGCGGAAATCGAGGCGCTCAAGGCCGAGCGGAACGCCGTCGTGCTCGCGCACAACTACATGACGCCCGACATCTTCCACGGCGTCGCGGACCTGCGCGGCGACTCGCTCGCCCTCGCCCACATGGCGGTTGCGACCAAGGCCGACGTCATCGTCATGGCCGGCGTCCACTTCATGGCCGAGACGGCGAAGATCCTGAACCCGGGCAAGACGGTCCTGATTCCGGACCTGCGCGCCGGTTGCTCGCTCGCCGAATCCATCACCGGCGCCGACGTGCGCCTGCTGCGCCAGCGCTACCCGGGCGTGCCGGTTGTCACCTACGTCAATACATCCGCCGAGGTGAAAGCCGAGTCGGACATCTGCTGCACCTCCGGCAACGCGGTCGCCGTCGTCGAATCGCTCGGCACCGACAAGGTCATCTTCCTGCCCGACCAGTACCTCGGGCGCTGGGTCGCTTCGCAGACCGGCGTCGAGCTGATCCTCTGGGAAGGCAGCTGCATGGTGCACGAGCGCTTCACGGGCGAGCAGCTGCGCGGCTATCGCGCGGACCACCCGGGCGTGCGCATCATCGCGCACCCGGAATGCCCGCCGGACGTGCTCGCCGAGGCGGATTTCGTCGGCTCGACGTCCGGCATGATCTCCTGGGTGGAGAAGAATCGCCCGCCGCGCGTCGTCATGGTCACGGAATGCTCGATGTCGGACAACGTCGCCGCCGAAGTGCGCGACGTCGAATTCATCCGTCCCTGCAACCTGTGCCCGCACATGAAGCGCATCACGCTCGCCGGGCATCGCCGACTCGCTGCGCCACATGCGCTATGAAGTGAAGGTGCCGGCTGCGGTCGCCGAGCGCGCGCGCCTCGCCGTCACGCGGATGCTCGCGGTCAAGCCGTGATCGTCGACGATTTCATCCAGGCGCCTGCCGTCGTCGTCGGCGGCGGCATCGCGGGCCTCGCGACCGCGCTCTCGCTCGAGGATTGCGTGCTCGTCGCCAACGGCCCGATCGGCGAGGGTTCGTCCCGCCTCGCGCAGGGCGGCATCGCCGCCGCGATCGGCCGCGACGACACGCCGGCCCTGCACGCCGCCGACACGATTCGCGTGGGTGCCGAATTGTGCGAGCCCGACATCGTCGCGCTCGTCACCGAGGCGGCGGCATCGCGGATCACCTGGCTGCGCGACCTCGGCACGGCCTTCGACCTCGGTGCGGACGGCGCGCCATTGCTCGGCCGCGAAGCCGGCCACGGGCGCCATCGCATCGTCCACGCGGGCGGCGACCGCACCGGCGCCGCGGTCATGCGCGCCCTGCGCGCGGCCACCCTGCAACGGCCGGATATCCGCCGGCTCGAGGGCTTCGAGCTGGTGGATCTCATCACGACCGGCCCGCGCGTGGCCGGCGTGCTGCTCGCCCGTCCGGACGGGCGCCAGCTCGCCGTGCTTGCGCCGCACGTCGTGCTCGCGACCGGCGGCATCGGCGCCTGCTTCAGCGACTCGACCAATCCGGCGACTTCCCGCGGCGCCGGCCTTGCCGCCGCCGCGCGTTGCGGCGTGCGCCTTGCCGACCTCGAATTCATGCAGTTCCACCCGACCGCGCTCGCCGTCGGCGGCGATCCCCTGCCCCTCCTGACGGAGGCGCTGCGCGGCGCTGGCGCCGTGCTGCTCGATGACGCAGGACACCGCTTCATGCCGGCGATCCACCCCGACGCGGAACTCGCGCCGAGGGATGTCGTCGCGCGCAGCGTCGCGGCGCGCCGCCTCGCCGGCCGCGAGGTCCTGCTCGACGTCACCGTGATTCCGGAACTCGAAGCGCGCTTTCCGGGCGCCTGCGCCATCGCGCGCGCGGCCGGGATCGATCCCAGGGCCCGCGCGTTGCCGGTGACGACGGCGGCGCATTTCCACATGGGCGGCATCGCGACGGATGCGAGCGGCGCGTCGTCACTGCCCGGCCTCTGGGCCTGCGGCGAGGTCGCCGCGACGGGCCTGCACGGCGGCAATCGTCTCGCCAGCAATTCGCTGCTGGAGGGACTCGTGTTCGGCGAACGCATTGCACGCGCCATCGGTGAAACGAGGCTGCCTGCGCCGCAGGGCGCCCTCGTGACGCCGCGCAGCCGCGGGCTGGAGCCCGCCGATCCCGAGCGCATCGACGCGCTGCGGCAGCTCGTGAGCTCGAGCCTCGGTCCCCTGCGCGCCGGCACGACGATGACGGCGGCGCTCGGCCGCCTCGAGGGCTGGCGGGCCGCGTCGCGCGCGGAATCGGATCTCCTCACGAACGCAGGGCTCGCGCTCGCCTCGGCGCTGGAACGGCGGGAGTCCCGCGGGGCGCATTACCGCAGCGACCATCCCGCGCCGCGCGCCGAAATGGCTTCACGCAGTTTCGTCACGCCCAGGCCCGCGCCGGTCGAGTCGCTCGCCGTCACGCGGAGCCAGGTCGCTTGAGCCTCGAGGCCCCGCACGAGGCGCTGGCCCGGATCGTGGCGAGCGCACTCGCCGAGGATCTCGGGGATCTCGGCGACATCACCACGCTTTCCATCGTCCCTTCCGGCACGCCGATGACGGCCGTCATCCGCAGCCGCGAGGCGGGCCGCATCGCCGGCGTCGACGCCGTGCGGCTCGTGATCTCCCGGCTGCCGGAGCCGGCGAGCGCCACGATCGTCCTGCCTGACGGCTCGGACGTCGAGGCCGGCGGCACGGTGGCCCTGCTCTCCGGTTCCGCGCGCACGCTCCTGACCGGCGAGCGCGTGATCCTGAACCTGCTCGGGCATCTTTCCGGCATCGCGACGGCCACGGCCGCCGTCGTGCGCGCGGTCGAGGGCACCGGCGCCGTCATCAAGGACACGCGCAAGACGACGCCGGGCCTGCGCCTGCTGGAGAAATATGCCGTGGAGGCCGGCGGCGGCGTCAATCACCGCTCGGGGCTCTACGACGCGGTCCTCATCAAGGACAACCACATCGGCGTCGCCGGCTCGATCACGGCCGCGGTCAGCCGCGCGCGCTCGAGCCTCGGCAGGGATTTCCCGATCCAGGTCGAGGTGGACACGCTCGAGCAGCTCGAGGAAGCCCTGGCTGTCCGCGTGGATGCCGTCCTGCTCGACAACATGAAGCCCGACCAGCTCCGCCGCGCCGTTGCGATCGTGGACCATCGCTGCCACACGGAAGCTTCGGGCGGCATCACGCCCGCGAACGTGCGCGCGGTCGCCGAGACGGGCGTCGATTCCATCTCGCTCGGCTGGCTCACGCACTCCGCACGCTCGCTCGACCTCGGCCTCGACATCGAATGACGGCTGAACGGCGCGCGCGCGAGCCGCGGGCCGTCCGTGTAGGCTGTCGCGATGAGAAGTCCCCGCGTCCGCTCGATCATCTTCGTCCTGATTTTCGGCTTCGCGTGCACGGGCTACCTGCAGCGCCAGGGCATCGGCATCGCGGCCGAGCGGATGATGCCGGAGCTCGGACTCACGCAGGTCCAGGTCGGCTGGCTTCTCACGGCTTTCCTGTTCGCGTATGCCGTATTCCAGGTGCCCGGTGCGCTCTTCGGCCAGCGCTTCGGCGCGCGCTGGACGATCGCGATCATCGGCTTTGTCCAGGTACTCGCAAGCGTGCTCACCGCGACCGCGCCTCTCATCGCGACCGCGGCCCTGATGTTCACGACGCTGGTGCTGGCGCGCTCGTTGTTCGGTGTCGCACAAGGCGGCCTGTTCCCGGTCGAGGCCGGAGCGATCCGGCACTGGTACCCGATCGGGCGCTGGTCTTCGATGCTGGGCCTGCTCGTGACCGGCCTCTGGACCGGCGCCGCGATCGCCTCGCCGCTCGTCGCCTGGCTGATGCAGGCCTATGGCTGGCAGGCGGCGCTGCTCATCACCAGCCTGCCGGCGCTCGTCCTTGTCGTGCTCTGGTGTCGTCTGCGTGCGGGATTTCCCGGAGCGCCATCCGTGGGTCAAGCCTGCCGAGCTCGCGGAGCTCGCCGGGAACCCGCCCTACGATGCAGCCGCACCGCTCACGGCGCGGCGCATCGGCCGCGTGCTCGGCGATCCGCAAATACTCCTGCTGACGCTCTCCTACCTCGTGATGAACTTCGTCTTCTACCTCGTCGCGTTCTGGAGCTTCCTGTACCTCGTGCAGGACCGAAAGCTCTCCGTCCTCGAGAGCGGATGGCTCGCAGCGCTGCCTTTCGTCGTCGCGGGCATCGCCTCCGCGACCGGCGGACGGATCGCGGATCGCCTGCGCCGGCGCTTCGGCGACCGGACCGGACCCCGGATCCTGCCGTTCGTCAGTCTCCCGCTTGCGGGGCTCTTTCTTTACCTCACTGTTTCAGTCGCCAGTCCATACGCCGCGATCGCGGCACTGTGCCTCGGGTTTGCCTTCGTCGAACTGAACGAGGGCAACTACTGGGGCGTCGCGATGCGGCTCGCGCCGAACGATTCGATGGCGGCAACGGCGGTGCTGAACACGGGCGGCAACCTCGGCGGCGTCATCGGCACGCCCGTGATCGCGGCGCTCTCCGCGTCGCAGGGCGGCTGGGGCGTGGTCTTTGCGACCGGCGCGGTGACGTCTGTCGTCGCGGCGCTCCTCTGGCTTACCATCAACCCGGGACGCGGAGAACGGACATGACGACCCTGCAGCCGACGACAGCACCGCAACGGCCGTTTCTCGACTGGCCGGTCGCGACGGACCCCTCCGGGTGGAACGCGAAGGTCGCGCTGCTCGGCATCCGCCACAGCGAGCCGTACAAGCACGACACGTTCCCGAACGACCAGGCGAACGCGCCCGACGCGATCCGCGCGCGCTCGCCGAGCTTCTGCTACAACCCGGCGCACTGGGATTTCGACCTCGGCACCGACCTCGCCTCGAACCTGCCCTCGCACGTGGACATGGGCGACGTCGCGTTCGACGGCGGCGACTACTCGGCCTACGCGGCGGCGATCACCGCGCGCGTGCGCCATCTCTGGAAGCAGGGCACGCAGCTCGTCGTGCTCGGCGGCGACCACGGCGTCACGATCCCGGTCCTGGACGCGCTCGATGCGGTCGGCGGCCCGGTGCACATCCTGCACATCGATGCGCACCTCGACTGGCGCGAGGAAGTCGGCGGCGTGCGCCGCGGCTATTCGAGCCCGCTGCAGTGGGCGAGCAAGGTCAAGGCGGTTTCGGGCATGACGCAGATTGGCCTGCGCGCCATCGGCAGCGCGCGGGCGCGCGAAGTCGAGGCCGCGCGCGCCTTCGGCTCACACCTCATCGGCGCCGAACAGATCCACGCGGAAGGCATCGAGCCCGTGCTCGCCACGATTCCCGCCGGCCGGCCGGTGTACCTCACGATCGACGCGGACGGCGTCGATCCGACGGAAATGCCCGCCGTCATGGCGCCGACGCCGGGCGGCATCTATTACCGGCAGCTCGCGCCGCTGCTGCGCGCGGTCGCCCGCAGCAATCGCATCGTCGGCATGGACATCGTCGAGATCGCGCCGTCCTACGATTTCGCGAACGGCCTGACCTGCGTCGCCGCGGGCCGCCTCATCCTGAACGTGCTGTCCGCCTCCTGGAGCGAGGGCGGCGCGCTGCGTCTCGGGCACTGAGCGCGATCGCAGCTACCAGGTCGGCAGGAACGGCCCTCCGAGCCAGAGCCACTGCGCGAGCCAGGCGCTGACGAGGCTGATGCCGATCGTGAGCGGAACGCCGACGCGGAAGAAATCGCCGAAGGTGTACTGGCCCGGATTCAGGATCAGCAGGTTGCCGTGGTGGCCGATCGGCGTCAGGAAGGCGGTCACGGCGCCGAGCGCCGTGCAGACGATGAAGGGCTGCGGCGGCAGGCCGAGTGCGAGCGCGAGCGCGAGCGAAATCGGCCCGAGCAGCACGGTCGTCGCCGCGTCCGAGAGGATCTGCGTGACGAGCGCCGCGCCCCAGTAGAGCGCGATCATCACGGCGAACGGGCTCCAGCCGACCGTCATGTGCTGCAGTTGTTCCGCCAGGAAGGCCGCGGTGCCGGTCTTCTCCATGCCGAGTCCGAGCGGGATGACGCCGGCGATCATCACGTAGATGCGCACGTCGATCTCGCGATAGGCGTGATCGGCGCTCACGCAGCCCGTGAGGATCAGCGCGACCGCGCCGCCCAGGAAAGCCAGCTGCGCGGGAACGACGCCCGAAGCGGCCGCCGTCACGATGGCGGCGATGATCAGCATGGCCCGCACGGCGTGCTGCCGGCGGCGCGGCCGGCCTGAGAACGGCACCATCATCAGGACGCCGTGGTGCGAGGCGAGCTCCGCGAACCGGTCCGGCGTGCCGCGCAGCACCAGCAGGTCGCCCTCCTTCAGCTGCATCTGCGAGAGCCGGTCGCGGATCCAGGACTGGCGACGCCACATGCCGACGACCACGACGTTGAACGTCTTCAGGAAATCGACGGCCGCGATGGTCTCGCCGATGAACGGCGAATGCGGCGCGACGACCACCTGCACGAGCTGGGGCGCCTCGTCGAATTCCCGCTCGCTCGACTCGCCGTACTTCTTGACCGCATGCAGGGCGAGGCCCGGTTCGCTTTCGACCGAGACGATCGCGTCGGGGGTGGCGCTGACGAACAGCACGTCGCCCTCGGCGAGCACCGAGCCGCGGTTCTTGTTGTGCTGCGGCACGCCGTTCCGGAGCCACTCGACGACCTCGACGCGGCCGTCGTAGTACTGGTTGAAATCCGCCATCGGCTGCCCGATCCAGCGCGACTTCGGCTCGACGATGAGCTCGGTGTAGTAACGGTCGAGACGCAGGTATTCCGCCTCGTCCGCGCGCGCCTTGCGCTTCGGCAGGATCCAGCGGCCGAGCGACATGTAGATGATGGCGAGCAGCACGAGCGCGATGCCGATCGGCGTGATGCCGAAGACCCCGAGCGTCTCCTGCCCGGCCGTCTGCAGCAGGTGGTTCATCAGGAGGAAGGCCGGGGCGCTGAAGATCGTGAGCGTCGTGCCGAGCGATGCGGCGAGCGACATCGGCATCAGGAGGCGCGAGGGCGACAGGTTCTGCACCCGCGCGAGCCGCATCATGATCGGCAGCATCATGGCCGTGACCATGAGGTGGTGCGAGAACGCCGCGAGCGCCGCGACCGCGGGCATCACGACGAGGATGGCGCGCCATTCCCTGGCAGCCCGCGGCGCGCGCGATGCCGGCGCCGATCCGCTCCGTGAGGCCGGTCTCCGTCAGCGCCGCGGAAATGATGAACACCGAGGCGACGATGATGGCGGGCTCGCTCGCAAATCCGGAGAGCGATTCGCTCGGCGTCAGGATGCCGGTCGCCGCGAGTGCGAGCAGCGTCAGCATCGCCGCGATGTCGATGCGGATCTTCTCGCTGATGAAGAGGATCAGCGTGACGGCGACGATCGCGACGAAGATGATCTGTTCTTGTGTCATGGGCGGGCCACGCGCAATTTTACGCGGGCCGGGGCAACCCTGTACTATTCGCGTCGATGAATCGACTCCTGGCCGCGCTCCTGGGCGCCATTGTCACGGGCTGCGCGGCGAATCCCCCGTCACCCGCCGAACCGCAGGCAGCCGCCGCAGCGCCGCCGGCGGGCGCGCGCCCTATTCGTCCACTTATGTCGCGCCGGCGAGCCCGCCGACCCTGATCCGCAATGCGACCATCCTGACCGGCACCGGGACGCGCATCGACGGCGGCGACGTGCTGATCGAAGGCGGAAAGATCAAGGCCGTGGGGCAGTCCCTCACGGCGCCCGAGGGCGCCGTCGTCATCGACGCGAGCGGCCGCTGGGTCACGCCGGGACTCATCGACGTGCACTCGCACCTGGGCGTGTACGGGAGCCCGGGCGTCGAGGCCGAGAACGACGGCAACGAGGCGACCGATCCGGTGACATCCAACGTCTGGGCCGAGCACAGCGTGTGGCCGCAGGATCCGGGCCTCGAGGTCGCGCTGCAGGGCGGCGTCACGTCGATCCAGATCCTGCCGGGCTCCGCGAACCTGATCGGCGGGCGCGGCGTGACGATCAAGAACGTGCCGGCGACGACTTACCAGGCCATGAAATTCCCGGGCGCGCCGCAGGGACTCAAGATGGCCTGCGGCGAGAATCCGAAGCGCGTCTACGGCGACGATGGCCAGTTCCCCTCGACGCGCATGGGCAACGTCGCGGGTTACCGCCAGGCCTTCGCCGATGCGAAGGACTACATGGAAGACTGGAAGGAATACGACGCCAAGCGTGCGAAGTACGACAGGGAAAAGGACAAGGGCGACGAGGATGCGGTGCCGCCGCAGCCGCCGAAGCAGGACCTCAAGCTCGAGACCCTCGCCGAGGTCATGCGCGGCCATATCCTCGTGCACAACCACTGCTATCGCGCCGACGAGATGGCGACGATGCTCGATATCGCGAAGGAGTTCGGCTTCAAGATCTCGGCTTTCCACCACGGCGTCGAGGCCTACAAGATCGCGGACCGGCTCGCCGAGGAAGGCGTCTGCGGCGCGCTGTGGGCCGACTGGTGGGGCTTCAAGATGGAAGCCTACGATGCCGTCCAGGAAAACATCGCGATCGTGGATCATCCGGCGGGCGGCTGCGCCATCGTCCATTCGGATTCCGAGGAAGGGATCCAGCGGCTGAACCAGGAAGCGGCGAAGGCCATGACGCGCGGCAAGCTCGCCGGGTTCGACATCCCGCCCGAGCGCGCGATCCGCTGGATCACGTCGAATCCGGCGAAGGCGCTCGGCATCCTGGACCAGACCGGCACGCTCGAGCCCGGCAAGATGGCGGACGTCGTCGTGTGGAACGGCACGCCGTTCAGCGTCTACGCGCTCGCCGACCAGGTCTTCGTGGATGGCGTCGTGCGCTTCGACCGCTCGAAACCGGGGAAGCCGTGGTCGGATTTCCTGCAATGAAGACCGTGCGCATCGCCGCCATCCTCCTCGCCACGATGCTGGGCGCAGGAGTCGCAGACGCGCAGGACTTCCTCATCAAGGGCGCGCGCGTGCACACGGCCGGCAAGGCCGGCACGCTCGAGAACGCGGACATCCTCGTCCATGACGGCCGCATCGCCGCCGTCGGCGGCAGCCTCACGGCGCCCGCCGGCGCGACGGTCGTCGAGGCGAACGGGCGGCCGGTGACGCCGGGACTCTTCGCCGGCCTCACGCAGATCGGCCTCGAGGAAGTGAACCAGGAAGAGTCCACCTACGACGCCGAGCTGAAGCTCACGGCGCCCGCCTGGCAACACATGTGGCGGCCGGAATTCGACGTCACGCCCGCCTTCAACGCGCGCTCGATCCTCCTGCCGGTCGCGCGCATCGAGGGCGTCACCTGGGGCGTGATCGCGCCGCTCGCGGCGGACAGCCTCATCGTCGGCCAGGGCTCGGCCGTGACGCTCGACGGCCGCTTCGATGCCGACTTTGCCGGCAGCAAGTCGCTCTTCGTGAACTGGGGCAGCGCCGCGCACGAAGCCTCCGGCGGCAGTCGCGCCGCGCAGTACATGCTCTTCGACCAGGCGATCCGCGAGGTGCGCGAGCCGGCGACGGCGGGCAATGGCGCCCTGCTGCTGCCCGAGGGCCGCGCGGTGCTCAAGGGCTACCTCGCCGGCGGGCGCGTCGTTTTCTTCGTCGAGCGCGCCTCCGACATCCGGGAAGTCGTGCGCTACGCGAAGGCGCACGGCATGAAGCCCGTGATCGCAGGCGGCACCGAGGCCTGGGTCGTGGCGAAGGAGCTTGCCGCGGCCGACGTGCCGGTCGTCCTCGATCCGCTCAACGACCTGCCGTCCGATTTCGATCGGCTCGGTTCGCGCTTCGACAACGCGAAACTCCTGAACGAAGCCGGGGTGCGCATCGCGTTCTCCTTCTCCGACAGCTTCCAGGCCCGCAAGAACCGCCAGCTCGCGGGGAACGCCGTCGCGCACGGGCTGCCCTGGGAGGCGGGACTCGCGGCGATCACCTCGGGCCCGGCCGAGATCTTCGGCATCGGCAAGGACCACGGTCGCATCGAGCAGGGCCAGGCCGCGGATCTCGTGCTGTGGAGCGGCGACCCGCTCGAAGTCACGACGGTCGCCGATCAGGTGTGGATCGCGGGCAACGCGGTCACGATGCGATCGCGCCAGACGGAACTGCGGGACAAGTACCTGGAGCGCGTGAAGGCCGGCACTGCGAAGTGACGTGAGCGACGTCACGATTTACCACAACCCAAAGTGCGGCAAGAGCCGGGAGACGCTCGCGCTCTTGCTGGCCCGGGGCATTTCGCCGCACATCGTCGAATACCTGAAAGCGCCGCCCTCGGCGGCGGAACTGCGGGCGATTGTCGGCAGACTTGGCATGAGCGCGGCGCAACTCGTCCGCAAGGGCGAAGACATCTATAAGGCGAAGTACGCGGGCAAGACCCTGACCGAGGCGCAGTGGATCGACGCCATGGTCAAGAACCCGATCCTGATCGAGCGGCCGATCGTCGTGCGTGGCGCAAAGGCCGTGATCGGCCGGCCTGCGGAGGCCGTACTGGCCCTCATTGACCCTTGAATCCGCGCGCAGCGATTCCGACTAAAATAGCGGCTTGAAACCCTCACGACGTGCGCTGCCCCCCGCGGCGCCCAATCTCACGCGCGGCTTCTTCGGCGTATTCCGCTACAGCCGTCACGCGCTCGAGCTCGTCTGGACGACGAATCGGGCGCTCAGCATCGCGCTTGCCCTGCTGACGCTTGCGGCCGGCATGCTGCCGGCCGGCGTCGCCTATGTCGGCTCCCTGATCGTCGATGCCGTGGTCGCGGCGATTCGCGCCGCCCCGGCCGCGCGCGAGCCGCTCACCGGGCACGCGCTCTTCCTGGTCGCGATGGAAGGCCTCCTGATCGCCGCGCTCGCGGGCGTGCAGCGCGGCATCTCGCTCTGCCAGTCGCTGTTTCGCGCGCAGCTCGGCCAGCGCGTCAACGCGATGATCCTCGAGAAGGCGCTGACGCTCGAGCTCGCGCACTTCGAGGACTCGGAGTTCTACGACAAGCTGACGCGCGCGCGGCGCGAGGCCTCGAGCCGGCCGCTGTCGCTCGTCATGCGGACCTTCGGCCTCGCCCAGAACGGCATTTCGCTCGTGAGCTACGGCACGCTGCTCGCCCATTTCTCGCCCTGGGCAGTCGTCGTGCTGGTGCTCGCGGGCCTCCCCTCCTTCATGGCGGAGGCGCGATTCTCCGGCGTCGCGTTTCGCCTCTTTCTCTGGCGCTCGCCGGAGACGCGCATGCAGCTCTACCTCGAGACGGTCCTCGCGCGCGAGGATCACGCCAAGGAGGTCAAGCTCTTCGGCGTCGGGCCGCTGTTCCTGAAGCGCTATCGCGACATCTTCCGCAAGATGTACCGCGAGGACCGCGACCTCACGATCCGGCGCGACAGCTGGGGCTTCGTGCTCGGGCTCATTGCGACGGCGACGCTCTACGGCGCCTACGCCTGGGTCGCGCTCGCGACCATCGCGTCACGCATCACGCTCGGCCAGATGACGATGTACGTGATGCTCTTCCGGCAGGGCCAGTCCGCGGTTTCGGCGAGCCTCGCCGCGATCGGCGGCATGTACGAGGACAACCTCTACCTCGCGACGCTCTATGAATACCTCGACACGCCGGTCGAGGGCACGAAAGGCACGGCGCCGCGCGGCCCGGACCCGAAAGACGGCATCCGGTTCATTCACGTCGGCTTCGAGTATCCGGGCTCCGAGCGGCCCGTGCTCCAGGACGTGAACCTGCACATCCGCCCCGGCGAGTCGCTCGCGCTCGTCGGCGAGAATGGCTCGGGCAAGACGACATTGATCAAGCTGCTGACGCGCCTCTACCAGCCGACGCAAGGCGAGATCACGCTCGACGGACTCGACCTTCGCGAGTGGGACGAGACGGCGCTCCGCCAGCGCATCGGCGTGATCTTCCAGGACTTCGTGCGCTACCAGCTCAACGCCGGCGAGAACATCGGCACGGGCGATGTGCGCGATCTCGAGGATGAGGTGCGCTGGCGCGAGGCGGCGGAGAAAGGCATGGCGGCACCCGTCATCGAAGGGCTTCCGGAGAAATACCACACGCCGCTCGGCAAGTGGTTCAACCAGGGCCGCGACCTCTCGGGCGGCGAATGGCAGAAGGTCGCGCTGTCACGCGCGTTCATGCGCTCCGAAGCCGACATCCTTGTGCTGGACGAGCCGACGGCGGCCATGGATGCCGCCGCCGAGGCGTCCGTGTATCGAGCATTTCCGCGCGCTGACGAAAGGCAAGAGCGCAATCCTGATCTCGCACCGCTTCTCGACCGTGCGCATGGCGGACCAGATCGTCGTGCTGCGCGAAGGCCGCATCATCGAGCGCGGCAGCCACGAAGAGCTGCTCCGCGCCAACGGCCCCTACGCCCGCCTCTTCGAGCTCCAGGCCCGCGGCTACCAGTAATTAAAGGGGACGGTCACCTTTAAAGGTGACCGTCCCCTTTTATGACCAGGTGTCGGAGAAAACGCGGACGAGGTTCTTGCCGAGGATCTTCTCGATGCGCGCGTCGCTATGGCCGCGCGAGGAGAGCATGTCCGCAAGGGTCTCGAAGCGGCGCGGCGTATTGAGCTCATTGGCGAAGAGATAGCCCTCCTCGTTCTCGCCCGGCGCCGCGATGCCTGCGTCGCGCCGCTCCTTCACGAATCCCGCAAATTTCTTCTTGAACTCATCCGTGATGACTTCAGCCGAGACGCCGCCGTCGGTGCCGAGCGACACATGGTCCTCCCCCGACACGTCGATCATGTGCTCGAGGTGGCGGATCACGTCGGCGGCGGTCGGCTGCTTGCCCTCGTTGAGGAAGGGCATGAAGTAGACGCCGGACACGCCGCCCTTCTCGGCGACGGCCCGCAGTTCCGCATCCGTCCGGTTGCGCGGGTGATCGTTGAGCGCGGCGCTGCCCGTGTGCGTGAATGCGACCGGCTTCTTCGAAGCCTTGATCGCATCGGCCGCCGTCTGCCGGCCGCAATGGCTGAGGTCCACGAGGATGCCGAGCGTATTCAGGCGCTCGACGGCCTCGACGCCCGCCTTGCTGAGCCCCGCGTTCGCGGGCTCGAGACAGCCGTCGCCGAGGAGATTCCGCCGGTTGTAGGTGAGCTGGACGACGCGGATGCCGAGCCGATACAACTCGTCCAGGCGCTCGAAGTCCGTTTCGAACGCGACCGCATCCTGGAAGCCGTAGATGAGCCCGGTCCGGCCCGACTGCTTGGCGGCGGCGATGTCCGCGACCGTGCGGATGCGACAGAGGACGTCCGGGTGCGCGTCGATCTCCTTCTCATAGGAGCCGATGCCAAGGACCGCCTGCGTGAAGGCCGCGTCCGGCGGCGTCGAGCCGACCGGCAGGATCGTCGTGTGGACGCAGGTCAGCCCGGAATTCTTGACGTCCAGGACCTGCTCGGCCGAAAGCGAATCAGAATCTGATGTGGAGTTCCCGAGACCGCCCAGCCCGTCGATGACGATGGCATTGCGATAGACGGCGTTCTCCGCAGAAAACGCGGGCGCCTCGTAGCGTGAGCGCGATGGCGGCCGCCGTGCTGCCGGCAACGAAAGTGCGCCGCGTCAGTCTCGACATGAATCCCACCCCCTGAACGGCAAGATCCGCAGTCTGCCACAGTCCTCGCGCGGCTCGTACAATGCAGGCCATGACCCGAAAGACTGCGCTCGTCACCGGCGCCAGCTCCGGCATCGGCGCCGCCATCGCGCGCCGCCTCGCGCAGGATGGCTACGCCGTCATGGCCGCGGGCCGGGACGCGAAGCGTACGGAGGTGCTTGCGTCCGAGCTACCCGGCGCACGCGCCTGGATCGGGGAACTCGCGACGTCCGCGGACTGCGATCGCCTGATCGCGGACTGCGTGACGGCCTTCGGCGGGCTCGACCTCCTGGTCAACAACGCCGGCATCTACCTGCCGGCGAAAGCCGAGGAAACGACGGACGCGATCTGGAACGAAACCCTTGCGACCAACCTCTCGGTACCCTTCTTCCTCAGCCGCGCCGCCCTGCCGCAACTGCGCCGCCGCCAGGGCAGCATCGTCAACATCGCCTCTAACTGGGGTTTGCATGCCGGCCCGCATGCCGTCGCCTATTGCGCCAGCAAGGGCGGCCTCGTGCTGATGACGAAGGCCCTGGCAGTCGATCACGCGGCCGAGGGCGTGCGCATCAACGCCGTCTGCCCGGGCGATGTCGCAACGCCCATGCTGTTCCGCGATGCCGAGGCACGCGGGCTGGACCGCGAGGCCGTGCTTCGCGAATCCGCGGCCACGACGCGCAGCGGCCGCGTGACGACGCCCGAGGAAGTCGCGGGACTCGTCGCCTACCTCGCCTCCGAAGAAGCCGCGCAGGTCAACGGCGCGGCCATCCTGATGGACGGCGGCAGCGCTGCGGGATAGTTCGACGTCGGCCCGGTCAGAACCGGAAGGTATAACTCAGCTTCAGCGTCGCGTCGGCGGTGTAGGACCGGAAGCGGCCGTCGCGGTCAAAGTCCTGCTGCTGGGAATTGACCGCCAGCACCATCTCCCGGCCCGCCCGCGGGATCCAGCGCAGGATGCTGTTGACCCCGATCGTCTCGGAGTCGTTGTCGTACTGCAGGAAGTTCTCCCACGACCACGCCGTGTTGAAGGCAACGTCCACGTTTAGCCTCAACAGGCGCGTGATGAAATTGCCCTGCGGCAGGTGCACGTCGTTGTACTCACCGCCCAGGACCAGCCGCAAGTGCATGCTGGGCCGCCAGGTGTTCTGCGTCTCGAAGGCAAAAATGCGGCCGTCGTAGAAACCGCCTTCGCAGATGCTGGTTTCCGTTGCAATGTCGCGCTGCTGGCCGGTCACGAGCGTCAGGCAGGCGTGATCGTAACTGTAGGTGCCGGCCGGGATCACGACGCCATCTGAAATTTCGAAGGACTCCGTCAACCGCTCCTCGAAGAGGAAATGCGAAAGCTCGAACGTGTCGGCCGACTGATTCTCGATTTCGATGACATTGAGCTCGTACGTCTTGCTCTGGTCGCGACCGATGATGTCGTCGATGAGCTCCGCGCTCAGACTGCTCTGGACACGACGAATCCACTGGCTCTCAGGGCGCCAGGTGTAGCCGACGTCGCCGGCGACCGCGGTGAAGTCAGTTCGATTCGCGAATCCGAGGGCCGGGAAATAGTTCTTCTCAATGGTCTTGAAGCCGGCTTCGCCCTGCCAGCCTTCGCTGTTCGGCATCCCGAGGCTCATGCCGTAGGCCGCACTGTCGCCGTCAAGTCCTTCCGTGTCGGTCTGCTGGTACCACGCGGTTCCCTCGATCACGCGATTCTCGCCGAGCCGCGTGTTGAGATAGCGGAAATCGACGCCGGCGAGCGAGTTGTCGACATCGGCATCCGGATTGCCGCTCGTGACGATGAGCCCGATGCTCGACTCTTCGAGCACGTTGGCTGCCAGGCGGCCGACGAAGAGATCCACTGACCCCGGCTCCGGTCGCGGAATCCTGGCGCACGCCAAGCACGCCGATATTGAGCGGGCCTGCGCGACCGGTCAGCTTGACGCCGGCATCGAGCGTCAGCGCCTCGTCATTGTCGTCGAGGCCGATGCGGCGCGAGAAGAACGGGATGCCGCTCTCCCCCTCGAGACGCCCGAACGCGAAGATGTCCGAGTCCTGCAGGAAGAACGCGCGCTGCTCCGGGAAGAAGAGATCGAAGCGCGTCAGGTTGACCTGGCGCGTGTCCGCCGTCGTGCCGGAGAAATCGGGATTCAGCGTCAGCGCCGCGGTCAGCGAAGGCGTGACTTTCCAGAACGCATCGAGCGATGGCTCGAGGAATTCGTCCTTTTCACCCGTCGCATCATTCCGCGAGGAGCCGACACGAATGCCCGGGATCACGTCGAGCCCGTACCCTTGCTGCAGTCCGGAAAGGCCCTGGAGCAGCCCGGTGCGCGACAGATTCTGCGTGTGGTTGTGCGAGACCCAGCCGAACTGCTCATTGTCCGCCCCGTGCCAGCGCGTGAAGTTGACGCCCCAGGCGTCGCGCGACGGATCGAAGGACAGCGTCTTGAGCGGAATGGCGGATTCCGCGGTCCAGCCCTCGCCGTCGCGGCGCGCGGCGGCGTTCCAGATGCCCTCCCAGTCCCAGTTCTGGCGATCGGCGTCGGTGTAGATGGCTTCGCTTCGCATGCCATTCGGGTTGACGTCGAACATGTAGCCGCTCCGGCCCTGGTCATAGGGATCGAGCGTGACCGAGAAACCGTCCTCGCCGAAGGAGACGTCGCGCTTGTTCAGGACCTTGGCGACCACCTGGTCGGGTTTCGAATCCCAGAAGCGGGCGGCGAAATACAGGTTGTCATCGTCGTAGGCGACATAGACGCGCGAACGCTGGCCCGGTTCGCCGAATTCGTCCGAGACGACGATGTGCAGGTCCTCGACGAACGCAGCTTCCTGCCAGACAGCGTCGTCGAGCCGGCCATCGAGCACCGGCGCATGTTGCGTGCGCAGCGCCGAAATGACCTTGCGCGGCGGGACGTCTTCGTCGGCCGCGATTGCGGCGGCCGGCAGGCAAAGCACGGCCCACAGGATGACCGGCGCTTTCACGTCAGCCGCAATCTGTTATTGAATCGCCGTCACGGTGCGAGCTGGTGGTCGAAGCTCAGCACGCGGGCGAGCCGCCAGTGTCCGTTGTCTTCCTTCCACACGTGCACGAACTGCGAGGTCTCGGTGAGGCGGTCCGGCTCGCCCTGCTTGACCGCGTAGAACGTATGGACGCCGGTCTCGACCGCGCCATAGTTGTTGATCGGATAGACCTTCATGCTCTCCGGCACGAGCTTGCGCGTCGACATGAAATCGATGCCATCCGCCTGCCGCTTGCACTTGTCCTGTGCCGCCTGCACGAATGCCGCGCCCGAGGTCGGCCCGCGACCGCCCTTGTCGTGGAACATCTCGAAGTCGTCGGTGACGAGCCCGCGCAGCGCCTCGATGTCGCAGGTGTCGAAGAACGCCTTGAAGAGCGCGGCGTCCGCGGCAAGGATCTCGTCATGGAGCCCGGCGCGCGCCGTGGGGCCGGGCGTCAGGTTGACCTCGGCTTCCTTCGCCGGCACGCGCGTCGCCTGCCAGGCGACCGCGCGCCATTCGCCATTGCGCTTCAGGAAGGTTCCCGTATTGAGGTAGTGGTCAACCGAAACGCCGGCGCCGCTGCCCGTCGTGCCGACGAGCCGGAAGGCGACGATCGCCATGTCGCCGTACTGCTGGATGCGGATGTCCTCGGCGGTATAGGTCGTCGGCGGCGACGGTTCCGCCGGCGGAGCGGCACGCAGGTCCGCGAGGATGTCGGCCTTGCCGATGCGCACGCCGGCCGAGCGCGTGTAGATGAGATCGTCCGCCCAGAAGCGCTCGTGCGCGGCGATGTCGTCGCGCGAAGCGCCGTCGAGGAAATACTTCAGGAGCCGCGTCAGTTCCTCAGCATCCGGCGCTGGCGCAGCGGTCTGCGCGAATGCCGTGCCAGCCAGGAACAACGTCACAATCGCAGTCAGCAGTTGTCGCCACATGGTGTCCTGCACGGTAAACGAAAATAAGGTCGAAAGCTTCTCGTCGAGGTTGACCTTGTTCATGGCGCCCTTCCGTAGACCTTGTTGAAGGCGGCAATCAGTTCGGCTCGATCGGCAGGTCCCTTGCCCCAGGTCAGCGCACCATCTGGAATCAGCGCGGACGGTGCGGCTCGCGACACCCAGATGTGCGCGGCGGGCACGACCCAGGACGGGTCATCCAGCGTGCCGGCCGCGATGAAGACCCACTGGGGTGCGGCAAGCGCCTCGTGCCAGACTCGCGCGCCGCAGTTCGCGCAGCGCACGTAATCGGCCTCACGACCGCTGTCTGCCCGCTTGCGATAGCGCTCGACGGCACCCTGCTCATGCCGGAATGCGGACTTGTCCGCGTAAATCGTGAGCAGGTTTGTCGCCCCGGACAGCTTCTGGCAATCGCTGCAATGGCAGGCGACGGTCGCGAGCGGCGCAGCGTCATAGATGTATCGCACGGCACGGCAGAGGCAGCCTCCACGAAACGGTGGCGCGGGGATGGATGGTCGTGGAATGGCATTCATGGCCTCAATCCTAAGTTATGTCGAACTCGGCGTGGCCACGTCAGACTCCTCCGACGGACGTTGGAGCGCTTCCCCGCTGTCACCCGTGGCGCCAACCCGCGACTCTTTGCCCACTAATGTACACGCGAGACAGACAAGACAAAGCTTCGCCAAGGTCGCCAATTCGACCGTTCTCGGTTTGGCCCTGACCGGACTGCTGATTCCTGATCTCGCGTGGGCGCGCTGGACCGACGAGCCGTCGTCCAAGCAGAACCCGCAGCAGCAACAGCATCAGCAAGACAAGGACGACAAGAAGGACGAGCACGACAACAAGAAGAATGAAAAGCGCGTTTCGCCGCAGGAGCAGCAGGAGCGCATCCGCAAGCAGGAAGCGAACATGCAGCTGTACCGGCAGAACCTCGCGCTCAAGCAGGAACTCGCCGAGCGCGACGCGCAGGTCCTCCAGCAGCAGAAACGGCTGGCGCAGTACCGCTTCCAGGAGCGGTACCACGAGCGGCTTCGCCAGCAGCAGGTGGCGCTGATGAATGCGCGCTACGACTACAACAACGACCCGTTCTATTACACGGGTGCGAACTACCGGTACCGCCGCGACGGACGCGACTACCAGACCAATGAGTACGGCATCGAGGCACTGAAGCGCGCGCTCAACACCGGCTATAAAGAAGGCTTTCATGCCGGCCGTGCCGACCGCGAAGATCGCTGGCACTCCGACTACCGGTCATCCTTTGCGTACAAGGATGCCAACTACGGCTACGACGGCCGCTACCTGCAGCAGGATGAGTACAACCATTACTTCCGCGAAGGGTTCCAGCGCGGCTATGACGACGGCTACAACGGCACGCACAAGTACGGCAACGGCAAGAACAACGACAACGACGACAACACCGAATGGTGGATCGCCGGCGCGGTGATCGCCGCCGTGATCGGCTACGAAGTCCTCAAGGACTGACGAAGACTCAGCTCATCGGCAACGGCCGCGCTGCCCACAGGCAGCGCGGCCGTTTTCTTGCCAGTCGTTTGCTCCTACGCGCGCTTGATCAGCCGCAGCAGGAAAATCAGGATGATCGCGCCGATCAGGGCCACGAAGATCGCGCCCAGCAAGCCGCCGCCCGTGGACACGCCCATGGACCGGAACAGGAAACCGCCGATCAGTGCGCCGACGATGCCGACGATGATGTCGCCGATCACGCCGAAGCCGCCGCCCTTCATGACGACGCCCGCGAGCCATCCCGCTACGAGCCCGATGATGATGAACCAGATGAATTCCATTGTTTTACTCCCTGATGAGCCGTTCGAGCGCCGAATATAGCCCCTCCCTCCGGGACCTGCTGTCGGACAAACAATGACACCGGCTGCGGCAGTGTGCCCCTGGCGCGCGATGAAGCGGTGTCCGGGCAGGTTTTCGGCTTCATGCCCGTCAGTACGATACCGGCATGAAAAGCCTGATCACTGCCCTCCTCGTCTCCAGCTTCGCGATGCCCGCGCTGGCCCAGAACACGTTTCACGGCAACGTCGCCCGCACGGGCGTCTATCAAGGCAGCGCTCCGGCGAAGCTGGCCGGCATCCAGTGGTCGTTCAACACGGGCGGCCCGATCGTCGGATCCGCTGCGATCGCGGATGGCGTCGTCTACGTCGCAAGCTTCAGCACCTACCTGTATGCGCTCGACCAGCAGAGCGGCGAGAAGAAATGGGAATTCAAGTCGCGCATGCCGATCGCCTCGTCGCCTGCGGTTGCCGACGGCCTCGTCTATTT
Source organism: uncultured Gammaproteobacteria bacterium (assembly GCA_963747035.1). Taxonomy (GTDB): domain Bacteria; phylum Pseudomonadota; class Gammaproteobacteria; order Steroidobacterales; family Steroidobacteraceae; genus SCUD01. The sequence continues at coordinate 9,657 of CAVVDL010000029.1, read as the reverse complement.
CGTGTCCTCGACCGGCGCCCTCGCCGCGATCGACGCCAGGACCGGCCAGCCCGCCTGGGTCTTCCCCGGCGAGTTCGAGAAGAAATTCGAGGCCAAGGGCCTGCACGGCTATCCGAATGCCGGACAAGTCATCCCGGATGCCTGGGATTTCTACACCTCGTCGCCGGCGGTCGCGAACGGCAAGGTCTACTTCGGCACGGGTGACGGCAACGTCTACGCCGTGGATGCGAAGAGCGGCATCCTGCAATGGAAGTTCACGACCGGGGACGTCGTCCATGCCTCGCCCTCGGTCGCCGGCAGCACCGTATACATCGGCAGCTACGACGGAAATTTCTACGCGCTCGATGCCGACACCGGCGCGCAGAAATGGGTGTTCGAGGCCGGCCGCGACGCCGTCATGCACAACCAGGTCGGCTTCCAGTCATCGGCCGCCGTGGTGGACGGCACGGTGTACGTCGGCTGTCGCGACGCCCATGTCTATGCGCTGGACGCGGTGACGGGCCGCAAGAAGTGGGACTACCCGACCAGCAAGTCGTGGGTCAACACGACGCCGGCGGTGCGCGACGGCATCGTGTATGCCGGTACCTCCGACTCATCGCGCTTCCTGGCGCTCGATGCGAAGACCGGCCGGCTGCGCTGGGTCTTCGACGCGAAGGCGTACATCTTTTCGTCCCCGGCGCTCGCCGGCGACCTCGCCCTCTTCGGCAACTTCAACGGCCGGCTCTACGCCGTCAACACGGCGACCGGCGCGCTCGCCTGGGAATTCCAGACCGAGGCCTCGAAGCAGGACCGGCTGAAAGTGCTGAATGCCGACGGGAGCCTGAACCAGGACGCCTTTGCGCCCGTGTTCGGCGACTTCCAGGACATGTACGTGGACTTCTATCGCTATGTGTCGATCGGCGCGATCGTCGCATCGCCGGTGGTTGACCAGGGCGTCGTGTACGTCGGCAGCATGGACGGCAACCTGTACGCGCTGCACTGAGCGCGACTCGTCAGGCGCCTGCGGGATACAGCCTTCGCTCGACTTCGTCCCGAATGCTCGCGTGGTAGCCCGGTTTCGCCTTGGCGTAGATGCGCCGCCCGAGTTCGAGTCCGGATTCGGTGCGGGCGAGGTCGGTATAGAGCGTCACGACGAGATGCCAGCGACCGGTTTCCAGCAGGAAGCGCTCGAGATCCGGGTATGCAGGCTCGTACGCCGTGCGGATGACGAGCGCAAGCCAGCTGAGTGCGATCTCCGCATTGCCGTCGGCGCCGAGGTGAAGGCCCGAGCGCAGGTCCGCGAGCTTCGCGTCCTCGAGATCGGCCGGCTGCTTCTCGAGGAAGCGCACCCACTCCTGCGGCACCCAGTCCTTCACCGGCAGGTCGGCGGTTGCAATCTTTCCAGCTCGCCAGTCGGCGGCGGCGCGGTCTACCGCGTCGAAGACGCCCTGCGGCACGGCCGGCATCGTGGCCGGCAGGCCCTGTCCGTAGAGCCATTCATCGATTTCCGCGACAGAAATCTTCGGCGCACCGGGGCGCTCGAGGCGCGATAGCAGCCAGGCGCGGAAGCCCTCGGTGTCGATGCTCTGGAAGGCGTGCGCGTCGAAGTACTCGCGCAGGAACGCATCGAAGGCGGGCCGCCCGAAACGGCCTTCCAGGAAGCCGAGGAACCAGCGAGCCTTTTCGTAGCTGACATCGGAGGAGCTTTCGTTCGGATCGCGGCCCGCGAGGTTGAACTTCAGTTGCGTGTCCTCGGGATGGCCCGCGGCCTTCGCGTCCTCGATCGCCTGCACGAGGTCGGCGAAGGTGATCGCATCTTCCATGCGCGCCAGGCGCTCGCCGTAGAGATTCTCGACCAGGCGGCGCTCGAGGTAGGTCGTGACGCCTTCGTTGAGCCAGAAGTCGTTCCAGGTCGCGTTGGTGACGAGGTTGCCGGACCAGGAGTGCGAGAGCTCGTGCACGATGACGGAGACGAGGCTGCGGTCGCCGGCGACGATCGACGGCGAGATGAACGTGAGCCGCGGGTTCTCCATGCCGCCGTAGGGGAAGCTGCGCGGCATGATGAGGACGTCATAGCGCTCCCAGCGGTAGGGACCGGACATGCGCTCGCCGGCCTCGAGCATGCGCGGCAGATCGACGAGCTCGCGGGCCGCGGCGTCGAGGCGCGAGGTCTCGGTCCAGACGCCGACGCGATCGCCGAGGGACCTGGAACTTCAGGTCGCCGACCGCAAGCGCAATCAGGTACGACGGGAATCGGCTGCTTCATCTCGAAGCGGTATTCGCCGGGCGCGGCCTTGGGATCGTCCACGCGCGCCGCACTCATGACGGCGACGAGTTCCGGGGGCGTCCGGATGCGGGCGCTATAGGTCAGCCGAACGCCCGGACTGTCCTGGATCGGGATCCAGCTGCGCGTATGGATCGCCTGGCCCTGGCTGTACAGATAGGGATGCGGGCCGGAGGTCTGCGCCGGCTCGAGCCACTGCAGCGCGCTCGCGTCAGCCGCCGTGCGGTACGCGATCCGGATGTGCATCTGCTGCGTTGCGGCGCAGCAATGCGGAAACTGGATCGTCAGCTTGCTGCCGAGGATCGGGTCGGGGGCCGCGAGCTTGAAGGCAAGCACCTTGGCGTGGCCGGACGCTTCGATCAGCTGAACCGTGGAAATTTCGAGGCCGCGGGTGTCGAGGTTGAGCTCTTCCGCATTGGGGTCGATTTGCTCGACCGTCAGCTCGGCCGTGCCTTCGAGACGATGGGCTGCGAAATCGGCGCGCAGGTCGAGGTCGACGTGGCGGACCAGGAACTTGTCGGTTTCGGCATAGGAATGCGGATCCGCGGCCGCGGCGGCCGTGCCGCTCACGCCTGCCATCGTCAACAAGGCGATCGCCAATAGCTTCATGGTTTTCAACCCTACAGAGAGCATGCCATAGTGCGGCGCGCCATTATCAGGGACGATCCATGAGCCGCACGCACCCTTTTGTCATCGCCGTTTTCATTTGGTTCGGCACTGCAATCCAGGCGGTCGCTGCGGAGCCGGCTGCGACGCCGGATGCGGAGCGAATCCTCTCCGCCACGCCGAGCCCCGACTCCTACGGCAAGCACCTGCTGCTCCTCACCGAAGAGCCGCACATGGCGGGCACCGATCGCAATCATGCGCTCGCGGAGTACGTGCGCGACCGCTTTCGCGAGTACGGCCTCGATGAGGTGAACTTCCACGAATTTCCGGCGCTCCTCAGTTTCCCGAAGTCGGCGGCGCTCGCGATCCGCACGCCCGTCGAGCAATCGCTCAACCTGCACGAAGATCCCTATCCCGCCGACAAGGATTCGCGACTTTACGACGAACCCGGGCAGGTGGCCTTCCATGGCTACGCGCCTTCGGGAAAAGTCCGCGCCGAGGTGGTCTATGCCAACGGCGGAAGCCCCGAGGATTTCCAGCTCCTCGATCGCATGGGTGTGGATCTCAAGGGCAAGATCGTGCTGATGCGCTACTCGGACCCCTACTCGTACCGCGGGTACAAGGTGTACGAGGCCGAACGGCGCGGCGCCGCGGGAACCATCATCTACTCCGACCCGGCCGAGGACGGATTTGTCCGCGGCAAGGTCTATCCCGACGGCCCCTGGGGCCCCGATTCGCACATCCAGTGGGGCGCCATCCTTTATGACTGGCTCGGACAGGGCGAACCCTTCACGTTTCACTGGAAGCAGGACGCGAACGGCCACTGGGTGGAAGGCCCGCAGCGCGACAAGCAGCTGCCGCGCATTCCGTCGCTGCCGCTCAGTGCGCGGAACGCCGCCGCGATCCTGAAGCAGCTCGGCGGACCCGAGGCGCCCAAGGACTGGCAGGGCGGCCTGCCGCTCACCTACCGCATCGGTCCCGGACCGGTCACGCTCGACATGGACGTGCAGAACGACGAGCGCGTCGGGACGCTTCGCAGCGTCATCGGCGTGATCCGCGGGCGCGAGGAGCCCGAGAAGATGGTGATCCTCGGCAACCATCTCGACGCCTGGAGCTATGGCGCCGTGGATCCGTCGAGCGGCACCGCGGCGCTCCTCGAAACCGCGCGCGCATTCGGCGCGGCCCTGAAGCAAGGCTATCGGCCGCGGCGCACGATCGTCTTCACGGTCTGGGACGGTGAAGAACCGCTGCTCGGCGGCTCGACGCAGTGGGCCCTCGACAATGCCGAGTCATTGACGAAGAACGCCGTCACCTACATCAACGTGGACACCGGCGTGACGGGCGGTGAATTCATCGGCGGCGCGACGCCCGCGCTCGCGGACTTCCTGCGCGGCGTGACGAAGGACGTGCAGGATCCCGTCACCGGCAAGCCGCTCTACGACGCCTGGGCGTCCCGCTTCAAGGAGGATGCCGAGCCGCAGGTCGAGACGATCGTCGGCGCCACGGATTACACGGCGTACCAGGAATACCTCGGCATTTCCTGCATCGACATGTTCTTCGACGGTCCCTACGGCGTTTACCACTCGATGTACGACGACTACTTCCGCCAGAGCACCATCGTGGACCCCGGCTTTGCGATCGGCGTCGGGCTGTCGAAGCTCTGGGGCATCCTCGCCTGGCGGCTCGCCGAGATTCCGGTGCTGCCGATGCACTACTCGGACTATGCGACCGCCGCGGTCGGCTACATCGAGGCTGCCGAAGCGCATGCGGGCAGCGACAAGCCGATCAAGCTGGTTGCCGCGCGCACGGCGGCGGCGCGCTGGGGAGCGGCCGCGATCCAGCTCGAGAATCGACTCGCGGCAGGGCCGGTCGCACCCGCGACCGCGCGCGCCGTCAACGAGAAGCTGATGCAGGTGGAGCGCGCGCTGCTGGAAGCGAAAGGACAGCGCGGCCGGCCGTTCATCCGCCACCTGCTGGTGGCGCCGCAGCCGAGTTACCGCAGCGCCTACCTGCCCCGCATCTGGGACGACATCGACCGCAATGACCTCGCCGCCGTGCCGGCGCACGAGGCGGAGATCGCGGCCGCTTTCAATCGCGCGGCCGAGATCCTGCAGGAGGCGAACGCGCTGCTCGACTCCGGCCGCTAGACCGGATCGTCGATCGACTTGGCGAGCGGCGAGAAAAGCTTCGGGCCCTGCTCGGTCATGTACCAGCAGTCCTCCATGCGGATGCCGAACTCGCCGGGGATGTAGATCCCGGGCTCGTCGGAGAAGCACATGCCGGCCTCGAGCGGCCTGCGGTCGGCGCGCATGAGGTTCGGCGGCTCGTGGCCGTCCATGCCGATGCCGTGGCCGGTGCGATGGGACGTTCCGGGCAGGCCATAGTCCTTGGCCCAGCCCTTGCCCTCGTAGTAATTGCGCACGGCGATGTCGAGATCGCCGATCGGCACGCCGACCTTCGCGGTCTCCTGCGCGATCTCCTGGCCGCGCTTGACCGTGTCCCAGACCTCGCGCTGGCGGGCGGTCGGCTTGCCGAAGACCCAGGTGCGGGAGATGTCGGACGAGTAGCCGTGCACCTTGCAGCCGGTATCCACGAGGATGACCGAGCCCTCGCGCACGGACTGCGGATGCTCGCTGCCGTGCGGATAGGCGCTCGCCTCGTTCAGGAGCACGAGCGAGAACTCGTGCTTGCCGCCGAGCTGCTCGGTCGCCGCCACCAGCATCGTCATGATGTCGTCACTGCTCATGCCCAGCTCGACGTTGGCATGCACGTGGCGGATCGCGTTGATCGTGACGTCGCTCGCGGCCTGCATGAGCGCGAGCTCGGCCGGCGACTTGTGCATGCGGCAGGCGTTGACGAGGGATTCGCCGGAGACGATCTGGTGCGGCCCGCTCGCGGCCTTTGTGACGCTATCCACGATGAAATAGCGGGTCGTCGGCTCGATGGCGAGCGGGCCCGGCGTCCCGCGATGGCCCATGGCGCCGGCCAGGAGCGTGAACGGGCTTTGATCCTCGTGCCAGGGCCGGATGTCGGCATCGACCTTCAAAGTCTCCTGGATGGACGGTTTTTCGAAGAACGGCGTGACGACGACGGTCTTGCCATTGGCCGGGATCAGCGCGGCGGTCGTGCGCTCGGAGCGCCACCAGCGGATGCCGGTGAAGTATTCGAGGGACGAGCCGGCCTCGACCAGGAAGGCGGCGATTTTCTGTTGCTGCATCAGCGATTGCAGCTTGGCGAGACGGGCCGCGTGCTCCTCCGCCGAGATCGGCTTGGCGCTCTCCGTGAGCGAGCTCAGGCCCTTCGCCTGCGCCTCCGCCCCGAATGACTTTGCACCCGCCGCCAGGGACGCGGCAGCAGCCGTCATCCCGAAGAATCCACGCCTGGTGACTGTCGTCATCGCTGATCCCCCGTGAGTGCGCCCGGAACATTATCTAATATATAGACAAGTGAACGAAACCCTCACATCGCCCGTATCGACCGCGACGGCGCGCGTCGCGCAGATGTTCCCGACGCTGACGCCGGCGCAGGTCGAGCGCATTGCGAGCCACGGGAAGCGACTCACGACGGAACGCGGCGATCTGCTCTACGACGTCGGCACCCTCCCCGTTCCCTTTGTCGTGGTCGCGAGCGGCGAAGTTGAACTCGTCCATCCGCACGAAGGCACGGAGAGGCTCATCCACGCACTGGGACCCGGCCAGTTCAGCGGCGAGCTCAACCTGCTGTCCGGCCGCCGTGCGCTGGCGCGCGCCCGCGTGCGCGAGCCCGGCGAAGTCATCGTGCTGGTGCGCGAGGAATTGCTGCGCCTGGTGCAGACCGACTACGAGCTGAGCGAGCTCCTCATGCGCGCGTTCATCCTGCGCCGCGTCGCGCTGATGGAGGAAGGGCTTGGCGACGTCGTGCTGATCGGATCGAAGTTCTGCTCAGGCACGCTTCGCGTCCGGGAATTCCTGTCCCGCAACGCCCATCCGTACGCGTACTTCGATCTCGAACAGGATGCCGAGGTACAGCACTTGCTCGACCAGTTCAAGGTGAGCGTCAACGACATCCCGGTGCTGATCTGTCGCGGCGAGCTGGTGCTGCGCAATCCGGGCAATGCGGAGATCGCCGATTGCCTGGGACTCAATGAATCCGTCGACAACACGCAAATTCGGGACGTCCTCGTCATCGGCGCCGGGCCCTCGGGCCTCGCAGCCGCCGTATTCGCCGCCTCCGAGGGACTCGACGTCCTCGTCATGGAATCCAATGTCCCCGGAGGGCAAGCGGGTTCGAGCTCAAAGATCGAGAACTTCTTCGGGTTTCCAACCGGAATCACCGGTCAGGCGCTGACTGGCCGCGCCTTCGCGCAGGCCCAGAAGTTCGGCGCCCAGGTCCTGGTTGCGAGCGGCGCGGAAAAGCTGACGCGAAACCGCAGGCCTTATGCCATCGAGAGCAGCACGGGCCAGAACGTGCAGGCGCGCACGGTCGTCATCGCATCCGGTGCCGCGTATCGAAAGCCTCCGATCGCGAACCTGTCCCACTTCGAAGGCGCGGGCGTCTATTACGCGGCCACTTTCATGGAGTCGCAGCTCTGCCGTGACGAGGAAGTCATCGTCATTGGCGGGGGCAATTCGGCGGGCCAGGCTGCCGTTTTCCTGGCGCAAGCCGCCAAACGCGTCCACATACTGGTCCGTGGCGATGGTCTCGCCGACACCATGTCCCGCTACCTCATCCTGCGCATCGAACAGAGTCCGAATATCGAACTGCACACACACTCCGAGCTCACCGCACTCGAAGGCAGCAACCACCTCGAGCGCGCGCAGTGGCGAAACAAGCAGACGGACGAGGTCCAGAGCCGCGAGATCCGGCACGTCTTCATCATGGCCGGCGCCGACCCCAGCACGGACTGGCTGAAAGGCTGCCTCGTGCTCGACGCCAAGGGCTTCATCAAGACGGGATCGGCCCTGTCCGACGAGGAGCTGAAAGAGGCCAAGTGGCCGCTTCGCCCGTGCACCGCACTTGCTCGAGACCAGCCTGCCGGGCGTATTCGCGGTCGGCGACGTGCGAGCAGGCAACGTCAAGCGCGTCGCCTCCGCGGTCGGCGAAGGATCCATCTCCATCGCCTTCGTGCACCAGGTACTGAGCGAGTGAGGGCCTGATCCTCAGAACGCCGGCTTCTTGACCGCCACGACCTTGTCGTCGCGCAGGTTGACGAGTCCGCTGACGGAACCCTTTCCGGCGACTGAGCCGCGGTAGAAGAGCGTCTTGTAGGCATCCACGGACTCGACCTGCGTCGGCGGCCCGAGGATCTCGGCGACCTGCGCCTGGGTCATGCCCTTGGCGATGCGGTCCCAGGCCGCCGGCGAGTGCCAGGGCTGCGGACCGGTCGTCGCAGCCGCTGCAACTCCGCCCTCTTCCCGCACCGGCGGCCGCGCGACGGGCGGCTGATTGCTGCGGCGGCCCAGTTCATTTTCGAGTCGCTCGATGCGCCGCTCCTGCTCATCGATGCGCGCCCGGAGCTGCTGCAGGTCCGATTCGAGGCGGCTGATGCGCGCGGCGTCGTCAGCGAGGGCCGGTCCGGGAATCGAGGCCGCGGCCAACGCGCCAACCGTCAGGGCGATGATCAAGGCACGGGAGATCTGTACTGCCATTCTGCAAACCTTTTTGCGTTGCCTCGTGTAGACCGCTTCATAATGCTTCGGTTGCATGCATCGCGCAGTGAAGCGGCCGGACCGGGAGCCATGATATGGAAATGCGAACACTGGGCCGAAGCGGACTGAAAGTATCGGCCATCGGCCTCGGCTGCATGGGCCTGAGCCAGGGCTACGGCCCCGCTGTCGACAAGCAAACCGGCATCCAGCTGATCCGTGCCGCGGTCGAGCGCGGCGTGACATTCTTCGATACCGCCGAGGTCTACGGGCCGCACACGAACGAAACCCTGGTCGGCGAAGCCCTCGAGCCATTTCGCAAGGACGTCGTCATCGCCACCAAGTTCGGATTCAACATCGGGGCCCAGGGCACCGAGCGCCCGCTCGACAGCCGGCCGGAGCACATCAAGGAAGTCGCGGAGGCGTCGCTCAAGCGCCTGCGGACGGACGTGATCGACCTGTTCTACCAGCACCGCGTCGATCCCGACGTGCCCATCGAAGACGTCGCGGGCGCCGTCAAGGAACTGATCCAGGCCGGCAAAGTGAAGCACTTCGGCCTGTCCGAAGCGGGCGTGCAAACGATTCGCCGCGCGCACGCCGTCCAGCCGGTTGCCGCGTTGCAAAGCGAATACTCGCTCTGGTGGCGCGAGGTCGAGAAGGAGACCTTGCCGGTGCTTGAAGAGCTCGGCATCGGCCTCGTGCCCTACAGCCCGCTCGGCCGGGGTTTCCTCACGGGCGCGATCAACGAGTCCACGACATTCGCCGACGACGATTTCCGGCACAAGGTTCCGCGATTCTCGCCGGAGTCGCGCAGGGCCAACCAGGACTTCGTGGACCAGCTCGGCCGCATCGCGGAGCGCAAGCGCGCGACGAAAGCGCAGGTCGCGCTCGCGTGGCTCCTGGCGCAAAGGCCCTGGGTCGTGCCGATTCCGGGAACGACGAAGCTCCACCGTCTCGAAGAGAACCTGGGCGCGGCGGGCGTTGAATTGAATTCGAACGATCTTCGCGATATCGAGGCCGGCCTCTCGCAGATTTCAATTCAGGGCGCCCGCTACGCGGAACAACAACAGCGCATGGTGGGTCGTTGACGCCTGCAGTCCGGGGGACGTGATTGGCCCAGGGCGCAACGGTCTACGTGTTCGAGGTTCGCCTGGCCGACGCGGA
>CAVVDL010000028.1:0-12058 GCA_963747035.1 uncultured Gammaproteobacteria bacterium | reverse complement strand
CCGCGTATCGAAAGCCGCCGATCGAGAACCTGTCCCACTTCGAAGGCGCGGGCGTCTATTACGCCGCCACTTTCATGGAGTCGCAGCTCTGCCGGGACGAGGAAGTGATCGTCATTGGCGGGGGAAATTCCGCGGGCCAGGCTGCCGTTTTCCTGGCGCAAGCCGCGAAACGCGTCCACATACTGGTCCGTGGCGATGGTCTCGCCGACACCATGTCCCGCTACCTGATCCTGCGCATCGAACAGAGTCCGAATATCGAACTGCACACACACTCCGAGCTCACCGCACTCGAAGGCAGCAACCACCTCGAGCGCGCGCAGTGGCGAAACAAGCAGACGGACGAGGTCCGCAGCTGCGAGATCCGGCACGTCTTCATCATGGCCGGCGCCGACCCCAGCACGGACTGGCTGAAAGGCTGCCTCGTGCTCGACGCCAAGGGCTTCATCAAGACGGGATCGGCCCTGTCCGACGAGGAGCTGAAGGAGGCCAAGTGGCCGCTTGCCCGGGCGCCTCACTTGCTCGAGACCAGCCTGCCGGGCGTATTCGCGGTCGGCGACGTGCGAGCAGGCAACGTCAAGCGCGTCGCCTCCGCGGTCGGCGAAGGATCCATCTCGATCGCCTTCGTGCACCAGGTACTGAGCGAGTGAGAGCCGACGCTCAGAAGTCCGGCTTCTTGACCGCCACGACTTTGTCGTCGCGCAGGTTGACGAGTCCGCTGACGGAACCCTTTCCGGCGACTGAGCCGCGGTAGAAGAGCGTCTTGTAGGCATCCACGGACTCGACCTGCGTCGGCGGCCCGAGGATCTCGGCAACCTGCGCCTGGGTCATGCCCTTGGCGATGCGGTCCCAGGCCGCCGCGAGTGCCAGGGCTGCGGACCGGTCGACGCAGCCGCTGCAACTCCGCCCTCCTCCCGCACCGGCGGCCGCGCGACGGGCGGCTGATTGCTGCGGCGGCCCAGTTCATTTTCCAGTCGCTCGATGCGCCGCTCCTGCTCATCGATGCGCGCCCGGAGCTGCTGCAGGTCCGATTCGAGGCGGCTGATGCGCGCGGCGTCGTCAGCGAGGGCCGGTCCGGGAATCGAGGCCGCGGCCAACGCGCCAACCGTCAGGGCGATGATCAAGGCACGGGAGATCTGTGTTGCCATTCTGCAAACCTTTTTGCGTTGCCTCGTGTAGACCGCTTCATAATGCTTCGGTTGCATGCATCGCGCGGTGAAGCGGCCGGACCGGGAGCCATGATATGGAAATGCGAACACTGGGCCGAAGCGGGCTGAAAGTATCGGCCATCGGCCTCGGCTGCATGGGCCTGAGCCAGGGCTACGGCCCCGCTGTCGACAAGCAAACCGGCATCCAGCTGATCCGTGCCGCGGTCGAGCGCGGCGTGACATTCTTCGATACCGCCGAGGTCTACGGGCCGCACACGAACGAAACCCTGGTCGGCGAAGCCCTCGAGCCATTTCGCAAGGACGTCGTCATCGCCACCAAGTTCGGATTCAACATCGGGGCCCAGGGCACCGAGCGCCCGCTCGACAGCCGGCCGGAGCACATCAAGGAAGTCGCGGAGGCGTCGCTCAAGCGCCTGCGGACGGACGTGATCGACCTGTTCTACCAGCACCGCGTCGATCCCGACGTGCCCATCGAAGACGTCGCGGGCGCCGTCAAGGAACTGATCCAGGCCGGCAAAGTGAAGCACTTCGGCCTGTCCGAAGCGGGCGTGCAAACGATTCGCCGCGCGCACGCCATCCAGCCGGTTGCCGCGTTGCAAAGCGAATACTCGCTCTGGTGGCGCGAGGTCGAGAAGGAGACATTGGCTGTGCTTGAAGAGCTCGGCATCGGTCTCGTGCCCTACAGCCCGCTCGGCCGGGGTTTCCTCACGGGCGCGATCAACGAGTCCACGACATTCGCCGACGACGATTTCCGGCACAAGGTTCCGCGATTCTCGCCGGAGTCGCGCAGGGCCAACCAGGACTTCGTGGACCAGCTCGGCCGCATCGCGGAGCGCAAGCGCGCGACGAAAGCGCAGGTCGCGCTCGCGTGGCTCCTGGCGCAAAGGCCCTGGGTCGTGCCGATTCCGGGAACGACGAAGCTCCACCGTCTCGAAGAGAACCTGGGCGCGGCGGGCGTTGAATTGAATTCGAACGATCTTCGCGATATCGAGGCCGGCCTCTCGCAGATTTCAATCCAGGGCGCCCGCTACGCGGAACAACAACAGCGCATGGTGGGTCGTTGACGCCCGCAGTCCGGGGGGCGTGATTGGCCCAGGGCGCAACGGTCTATGTGTTCGAGGTTCGCCTGGCCGACGCGGATCGTGGCGTCACACGAAACGCTCACGATCCGGGCGGCGCGGCATCCGTCAGAGACGACCGAGTACCTGCTGACCCGCGTCCTCGCCTATTGCCTGGAATACACCGAAGGCATTGCATTCTCCAAGGGCCTGTCCGATCCGGATGAGCCCGCGATCGCAGTGCGCGACCTGACAGGCCTGCTGCAAACCTGGATCGATATTGGCGCACCGGATGCGAGCCGCTTGCACCGGGCGGCAAAGGCCGCGCCGAAAGTCGCGGTCTACGCCCATCGCGGACTGGATCAACTCGTGGCTCGCCTCGCCGGAGAGCGGATTCACCGCGCCGCAGAGATCCGGCTGCACGCCGTGGATCCGGAACTGCTTTCCGCGCTGGTCGCCCGCCTCGACCGGCGCATGAATTTCGACCTGGCCGTCTCCGACCGGACGCTCTACATCTCGTCGGGCGACGAGACGCTGACCGGCGCGATCGAGGATCGCCGGCTCGACGGCTGAAGTCCGTTACGGCGGGCTGCTGCGCGCCGGCAGGTCCTGCAGCACGCCGGCGACCGTACTCTGGATGACCGCGGGCTCGATGTTGCCCTTGCCCAGCTCCCGCGACGCGCGGCCTTGCCAGACTTCGGCATTGCGCGCCGGGTCGATGGCGTGGACGACCAGCGTGCCTTCGCTGACGTTCTTGACGCCTGAGCTGCTGACGCCGACTCCACCGCCGCCGCTGCCACCGTAGCTGCCGACACCCACCCCAATGCGGACAGGATTGTTCTTGACCTTCTCCGCGCGCGCGGCCTCGTAGCTCACGACCAGGTCGGGGCTTGCCCCTGCGGCCGCTTCCTCATATCCCTTGCGCTTCATCTCGTTCGTGATCGCCGCCCGGATGTTCTGTTCGACCAGGGACAAGGGCTGACCGGACGTGTTGGGCTCCAGGCCAAAGGTCTTGTAGGCGCTGAAATCAGCCTGCGCATTGGTCATCGACGTCGGCTGCGGCGCGGTCGAAGCGCAGCCGCCGAGCAGGGCCGCAACACCCAGCGCGAGGCCGATGACGGCGAGAATCGATTTCGTGGCGATGTCTTGGTTCGGGTTCATGCGGGTACCTCCGTGTGCGCGCGGACTTCAGCTTAGACCTTTTCGCCTGTCCAATCGACTGCGTCAGCTAAACTGCGCCCGTGAGACATCGCTGGAGGCAGGCATGAATCGTCCTGGCAAGTTGTTCGCGCTGCTGCTCTGTCTGGGCGCACCGGAAGCAGCCCTTTCGCAGGCAACCACGAGTGCCGCTCGAGTGGATTACGCAGTTGCCGATCAGGTCATCGAGGAGTTCCGCCTCGATGCGCACATACCGGGCATCGTCTTTGGAATCGTCGACAACGGCCGCCTCGTCCATGTGCAGGCGTTCGGCATCCAGGACACCGAGTCAGCGCGACCCGTCACGGCCGGGACGCTTTTTCGCGTGGCGTCGATGACCAAGGCGTTTACTGCGCTCACCATCCTGAAGCTGCGCGACGACGGCCGCCTTCGTCTCGATGCACCGGCTGCGGATTACGTCCCAGAGATGCGCGGCTGGAAATACCCGACCGAAGACTCGCCCCAGATCCGCGTGCGCGACCTGTTGAACCACGCCGCGGGATTTGTGACCGATGACCCCTGGGGCGATCGCCAGACGCCATTGCCGGAGGACGAATTCACGCGATTGCTTCGCGACGGCGTGCCGTTCACGAGCGTGCCGGACATGCGGTACGAGTATTCGAACCTCGGCTACGCCATCCTCGGCCGCATCATCACGAATGTCTCGAAGCAGCCCTACCCCGCGACGATCACCCAGACGCTGCTGCAGCCCCTCGGCATGAAAGCGTCCGGCTTCGTGGCCGAGGACGCGCCGCGCGATCAACGTGCGCTTGGCTATCGCTGGGAGGACGACGCCTGGCGTCTCGAGCCGACGCTCGGTCCGGGCGCATTCGGCGCCATGGGTGGACTGCAGACGAATGCCAATGACTATGCGAAGTGGGTGACGTTCCTGCTCTCGGCATGGCCGCCGCGCGACGGAGCGGACAACGGCCCGGTGCGTCGTTCGACCGTGCGGGAGCTGGTGCAAGGATCCAATTTCCCGCGCCTGCGCGATCGCGCCGCTCGCAGCGGCACGCCCCCCAGCCGCCAGTCGGCAAACTACGGGATGGGCATGCAGATTGCGATGGACGAAGACCTCGGATTCACGGTCAGCCACAGCGGCGGCTATCCGGGCTACGGATCGCATGTGCTGCTGCTGCCGGATCGCGGCATCGGGATATTTGCATTCGCGAATCGCACCTACGCGGGTCCTTCCGTCGCCGTCTGGGATGCGGCGATTGCGCTCGACAAGGCCGGATTGCTGGGTAAAGAGCGCGAACTTCCGATCAGCGCGGATCTTGGAGAACGCTTATCGTTCGGCCGGCGCGATGTACAAGGCCGGCGACGTCGCCATCGCCCGCGATCAACTCGCGATGAATTTCCTGCTCGATCGCGATGCCGACGGCTGGTCGCGGGATCTTGCGAAGCTCAAGGCCGCGGTCGGCGAGTGCGAGACCGCCTCCCCCATCAAGCCGACCGGCGCGCTGTCGGGCGAATTCACCTGGCGATGTACGCATGGACGCATCCAGGGAACGCTGGCCCTCGCACCCACGCGCCCCGCTCGCATCCAGGCGTGGGAGTTGGAGCCGATCGCCCCTTGAATTCGAACCACCACCTGGAGTCCTACCACGCCCGGCTGACCCGCTTCGAGCGGGTGCTGTCGCTCGTCACGCGCGTGGCGCCCGGCGAGGGCCGCACGGCCTTCCTGTTCTTTCTGCACGGATTCCTGCTGCTCGCGTCGTACCAGGCGGTGAAGGCGCTGCGCGAAGCCTTCATGCTCACCAAGTTTTCAGCCGAGACGCGCGCGTACGCGGTGGCGCTCATGGCGCTGGTGCTGATGATCATCGTGCCGCTCTATGGCCGGTTGCGACACCACCTGGACGGCGCGCATCTGCTGCGCCTCGTCACGTTGTTTTTCGTCGCGACATTGCCGCTGTTCGCCGTGCTCGCCTACTACCAGGTTCCGATCGCATTCGCATTCTTCATCTGGGTCGGCATCTACGGCGTCATGGTCGTGTCGCAGATGTGGGCCTTCGCGGCAGACTCGTTCAACGTCAGGAGCGGCCAGCGCCTGTTTGTGGTCATCATGCTGGGCGCCAACCTGGGCGCGCTGGCCGGCTCCAAGCTCACGCAAGAGCTGGCGGAAGTACTCTCGCCCATGGGGCTCATGATCCTTGCGACCTGCACGCTCGGCGCCACGCTGTTTCTTGCCACGCCTGAACGTGCCGCGATCCCGGAGGGATCGCGCGTCATCGAGATCGATCGTTCCCGGCCCGTACCCCAGTTGCTCGGCGGAATCGGCCTCGTGCTGCGCGATCGCTACCTGCTGCACATGGCGCTGTTCGTGGTGCTGCTCAACTGGATCAACACCACGGGAGAATTCATCCTCGCCGACTACGTGAAGGCCGATGCCGTGGCGCGAGTCGCTGACAGCGGCGGGACGCTCGACATGGGCGCGCTCATCACCGAGTTCTACGGTAATTTCAATTTCTGGGTGACGCTGATCAGCCTGTTCATCCAGCTGTTCCTGGTTTCACGCGTCTACCACCTCGTCGGCGTGCGGGGCGCGCTGCTGGTCCAGCCGGTCATCGTTGCGCTGGGATATGGCCTGCTGGTGTTCGGCCCGATGCTGGGTGGATTCATTCCGTTCTTCTACCTGGTTCGCCGGATCAAGCTGGGAGAGAACGGCGTCGATTACTCGCTGATGAACACCACGCGGCAGGCGCTGTTCCTGCCGGTCGACCGCGACTCGAAATACGACGGCAAGACCGCGATCGACACGTTTTTCTGCCGCTTTGGCGACCTGATCCAGGCGGTCGGCGTGTATATCGGGCTCAACCTGCTGATGTGGAAAGCTCACAATTTTGCCTTGGTGAACCTGGTGCTGGCGCTGGGGTGGATTGCACTCGCGACCGTGATGGGGCGCGACTACGGCCGCAAGACGCGCGAGAACCTGGTGAACATACCGCCCGAAGCCGTTGAGCCCATTCCCGACCTGCTCTATGCGCCGGGTGAGACCTTCCTGCACCCGGTTGCACCGACCGCGTTCTACGACGCGGAACCGGGCGACGTATTGGTCCTTCACGCCCTCCGCGACGACGGGCACCGCCTGCCGCACTGGATACGGTTCAACGTCCGGCTGCAGGCCTTTGTCGGCAAGGTCCCGAAGCATGTCGAAATCTCGGAAATGCGCATCACCGTCATCGCCTCGAATCTCGACGGGCTCGAGGCACGCAGCACGTTTGTGGCCAGGCGCATCACGCGCACGCCGCCGAGCTAGTTCAGGGTGACGCGGTCGCTGCCGCCGCCGCAGGCAGGGCCAGCAACGCGTCCCGTCGCGCGAGGATCGCCTTGCGCGCCTTGCCGTCGACCAGGTCGCCGAGCGCCGCCTGCAACCCCGCTTCATTGAGCGCCTGCAGCCGACGACGGATTTCCGCGCCGGGCGTCGGCGGATGTGCCTTGAGGTATGCCGGCAGGCCCGTGGTCGTGCCGAAGGCGTGCTCGTGCGACGTGATGTAGACGAACCAGCTGTCTGAATCGAACAGCAGCGATTCGGCCGCTGCGCCCTTCATTGCCGATCAGCGTGTCAAACGCGTAGACCAGCTGGAACTGCGGTTCGGTCCTGCACCAGCCGCCGCCACGCAGCGATTGCTGCTGAACGTCGGCCTGCGTGACCCACTTGGACGGACGTCCCTGCAGGACGCCGTGCTGGCCCTGCACCTCGCGCTCGACCGTGACCGGCACGAGGCCGAGTTTCAGCTCGCGGTCGAGCCGGTAGGTCGCCACTTCCTTGCGGGCCGCATCCTTGGCGCGAACCTGGAACACGGCGGGATAACTCTTGCCGCCGTTGCTCACCGAGACATTCAGTTCGTTCGGGCCGCGCGGGCCGGACACGGTCACCTCGCCGTCGCGCAGCGCCGCCAGCACGCTCGCGTCGTCGAATTCGTTCGGCGCAACGAACAGGCCCTCGGGCTGCGGCGGCGCAGCGTCGGATTGCCCGGGATAGCGGACGCTGAGTCCGGACGGCTCCTGGAAGAGTGCCGCGGCGCGGCCGTGGTACGCGGCCGGGTTCATGCCGGCGTCGAGCTTGACGACGCGGCCATCGAATCGGGTGACGGCGCGGGCATTGCGGGTCGGCGTGTGGCCGATGACCAGCCTCGCGACGCCGAACTGCTGCAGCAACGGCAACAGCACGTCGGCTTCGGCCGCCTCGTTGCAGAGCGCCGCTCCGCGGTACCAGTTGGGACCCTCCTGCGAGAGCAGGACGCTGTCGGCCGCTGCGTCGAAGCGCTGGACCGTGTCGGTCAGCGCCGGATCCGGCGCGCCGCCGTTTGCCGTCGCAGCGGCCGCGAGGCGATCCCTCGCGAGTTGCGGCCGGGCGTCGTACGCGTCACCCGGCTGCAGCAGCTTCGCCTGCTCGAGCTGCCCGGCGAGCCCGAGATAGTCGGTGAGCGCCGTGCGGTAGCGCAGGTTCAGTTCCTGCAGGCTCATGCCCCGCAGGACATTCGACGGTCCGCCGTGCATGTAGAGCGTGTCGTTGACGACGATCGCGACGGGCAGCGTCAGCAGCCACTGGCCGTACTTGCCCTTGGGCGAGAACGCGGCGCGGTGCCCGAAATACCCGGGCGGAAACTTCTGGTCGAAGGCGGCGCCGGATCCCGCGCCTTGCGCCGTCTCCCAGGCCTGGCGCTGTTGCACGCGCTCGGCAGGTGACTCCAGGTCCCCATACGAAGCGTATTCGCCGGCCTCGACGTAGCGCAGGTCGCCGAGCAGGTTCATCGCCTCGTGGTTGCCGAGCACGACGTGCAGCTGTCCGCCCGCCGCCTGCGCCTCCCCCTGCAGGCGCATCAGCAGGTCCATGACCTTGCGCGAATCGGCGCCGCGGTCGAGCAGGTCGCCGAGGCTCACGAGATGCGCGTGACCGGCGGCCCAGTGGTCCTGTCGCATCGACGATCCCGGTCTCATGCAGCAACGCGAGCAATTCGGTGTAGGCGCCGTGCACGTCCGCGAAAACCACGACGCGATCGACGCCATTCCACTGCACGGCGGCGGATTGGGCGCGCGTTTGCTGCGGGCTGACGAGTGCGATCGTCGCGATCAGCGCGGCAAGCAGGATTCCGAGTCCCGGGCGGCGTCTTGTGGTCATCGGTGAACTCTCAGCCGCCCGTCGCGGGCACGGTGGTGATCTCGCCTTTATCGACGCGCTCGAGCAGTCTCGTCAACAGCCGGTACAAATCGCGAATCTCCTGCTTGTTCAGCCCCATTTGAAGGTCGTCGCCCATGCGGCGGACGCCACGGGTATCAAACAGGTTCTTGCCTTTCGCCACGGGAACGTAATTGCGGCCCTCGAGATGCCACTGCGCGAGCACGCCGAGTCGATCCGCCAGCACCTGCGGCGTGACCTGGCGCAGGCGTTCGACGGTGTCGGCCGGCAGGCGACTTCACGCGCATGTCTTTCCACAGCTCGCCGCGATCGCTGTCCTCCGACGCGAAGGCGACGCCGTGGTCGATCGAGAATACGCGCGCGCCGACCTCCGCCTTGCCGATCAGGAAATTGCCGAGATTCGAGTCGCGATGCCGGATCAGGTAGGTAAGCACGTTCAGCTGGCCGATGTGGCGCGCATAGACCGGATCGGCGGCAAAGCGCGCGGGATCGTAGACGTCCGCGATCACCTTGATGTCGCTCAACCAATACTGCGCCACCGCCAGCACCTGGTCGGCAGCGGAGAACGTGCGCGCGACGCCAGGTGAATATTTCGCGAAGTCCGCCAGCGGCACCATGCGCAGCGCCGTGGGCGGCACCACGTACTCGGCGGGGTCGAGGAACAGCTTCTGCAATTCGTACGCCGCCAGGTCGTAGCGCGGAACGTTGTTGAAGGAATCCGCGCCGGGGTCGGCGTGGCGCAATTTCACGCGCAGCGGCGGCGCCCCGCCGAAGGAGACGTCGGCCCGCAAGGTGATGTCGCCCTTGGCATTGGGCCGGCTGATCTCTGCCTGCGTGATCACCAGCGGTTCGGCGGCGAGCAGCTGCTCGAGGTCCGCGATCGGCTGCGTGATGTTGGCGTCCTGTGCTGACGCTGTGGCAACCAGCGCCAGCAGAAGCGCTGCGGTGAACACGCTCATAAGGCGGCGCATCGGTTGCATCGGTCTTCTTCCTTTCGGTCCTGCCGGCAGGCTAAAGGTCTGTCAGGGCTATCGTAGTTGGAAAAGGACCCTGCCGACGAATTGAACGAGCATTTGAGTCAAGCAGCTACGTATAGGTCCCAATGGTGCATGGCGAAGGAATCCCCGAGCATCCAAACGATCGGGAATATTGGTTTTCCGGGATAGGTGCCGATGAAATCATTCCGCATTCCGGTGCTTCTCGCCGCTGCCGCGGTTGCCCTCCCGACTTATGCAGCGGAAGAGTTGATGACGGCTGCGCAAGCGCAGTTCAATCCTATTCCCACCACGCCACCCGCGCTGCCCGGTAATCCGGCGACTCCCGCCAAAGTCGAACTGGGCAAGATGCTGTACTTTGATCCGCGACTTTCGGCGAGCCACGCGATCAGCTGCAATTCCTGTCACAGCGTCGGGCTGGGGGGCGTCGATGCCCAGGAAACGTCGATTGGGCATCACTGGCAACGGGGTGGTCGCAATGCGCCAACCGTGTTCAATGCGGTGTTCAATACCACGCAGTTCTGGGACGGCCGCGCCAAGGACCTTGAGGAACAGGCGGGTGGGCCAATGGTCAACCCGATCGAGATGGCATCACCGACAGTCCACGTCGCGGAGCAGCTCGAGGCAATCCCAGGTTACGTCACTGCGTTCCGTGCCGCCTTTCCGGGTGAGGCGAGCCCAGTCACGCTTGCAAATGCGCAGAAGGCGATCGCCGTATTCGAGGCTGTTCTGATCACGCCCAATGCTCCCTTCGACAAGTTCCTCAAGGGCGACGCCACAGCGTTGACGGCAATGGAGAAGAGTGGCCTGAAGCTGTTCATGGACAAGGGTTGTGTTGCGTGCCACAGGGGCATCAACATCGGAGGGAGCATGTACGCCCCATTCGGCGTCGTCGAAAAGCCCGGCGCATCGATATTGCCGCCGGGAGACCAGGGGCGACTCGTGGTCACGAAGACTGCGAGCGACGCGTACGTCTTCAAGGTCCCCACTCTCCGGAACATCGCCCTGACGGCTCCGTATTTTCACAGCGGCAAGTCATGGGACCTGCGCCAGGCCGTGGCCGTCATGGGAACGAGCCAGCTCGGCGTTCAACTGACCGATGACGAGACTGACAGAGTCGTGGCATTCCTCAACAGCCTCACTGGGGAGCAGCCGAACGTGGTGTTTCCAACTCTTCCGCCAGGAGTGGCTTCGACGCCCCAGCCAGCGCCATAGTGCGAAGGCCTGGAATGTGTTCACGTTGCGCCTTCACGCCGTAGATTTTGCACCACCCGCAGCGCGCTCGATCGCCGCGATGTCGATCTTCTTCATCGCCCCGAATGCCTCAATCCTGTCGAATTCGGCTTTCGAAGTCCGGATTGGCGTTGCCGCCGCAGATGACGATCGCAACGGTCTTGCCGGCGTAGTCAGCTGCTGTCTTCATGAAGGCGGCGACAGCGACCGCGGCAGCGCCCTCAATGAGCTGTTTCTCGTCACGCCAGACCCGCCGCGCGGCGGCTAGAATCTCGTCCTCGGTGACGAGCACGGAGCGATCGATGACGCGCCGGCAGAGCTCGAGCGTGATCGCGTTCGGCTCGACACCGCCGGCGGTACTCGTGGACCAGGTCGACTGATACGGGAAGTCCCGGATCTCGCCGGCCTGCATGCACCGGAGCATGACGTCGGAATTCTCGGGCCAGCAGCCGACGACCTGCGTCTCCGGCGACACTTTCTTCAGGTGCGAGCCGATGCCGCTGATGAGCCCTCCTCCGCCGACGGCGACGAAAACGGCATCGAGCCTTTCGGCGCCGAGTTGCGCGAGTTGGCGGAGGATCTCGACGGCGATCGTGCCTTGCCCCTCGATGACGTCGGGGTCGTTGTACGGCGAGACGTTGGGGCGGCCGGAGGCCCTGGCTTCGTCGCGTGCGGCAAGTTCAGAGGCGAGCTCATCGCCCGGGAGCACGCGCACTTTGGCGCCGATGGCTTCGATGCGGCTGCGCTTCTTCGGGTGGACCTGCTCGGACAGGAAGATCTCGACGGGGATGCCGAGCTTGCCTCCGATCGTCGCGACCCCAAGCGCGTGATTGCCGGACGAGGCAGCGACGACGCCGCGGGCTGTCTGCTCGCGAGGCAGGCTGAGCAGCTTGTTCGTGGCGCCGCGCAGCTTGAAGGAGCCGGTGTCCTGGCGGTTCTCGAGCTTCAGGAAGATCCGCGTCCCGGCGGAGGTGCCCAAGTGGCCGGACTCCACCAGCGGCGTCTCCAGGACGTGGGCCCGGATCCGCTCTTCAGCGCGGCTGGAATCTATCGATTGGAATGGAGACGTCACGCTTCAGGCAGCTTCATCTTGCGTAGAAACGCCTTGAAGCGAGGGTCATCGGCCAGCTTCCCGAACAGTGGCTCGCCGACGATTTCGTCCAGAGAAGCATCCTTCTGCCGGTAGGCGCGTTCGAGCCATTCGAGCGCGCGATCGTGGTCACCGCGATACGCGTAGGTCATGGCGACGAAGAATGCCCCCGTGTC
>CAVVDL010000027.1:0-137607 GCA_963747035.1 uncultured Gammaproteobacteria bacterium | reverse complement strand
GTACTCGCCCGGCGCGTCGGCAAGCGGCTTGTAGCCCGCTTCCGGCGCGCCGATTTCCGGCGGCGCGACGCGCTCCGGCGTCGAATGGGCCTTGAGCCATTCGGCCCACGTCGGCCACCACGAGCCGGCCTTCGGCTCCGTCGTCGCGAACCAGTCGTCCGCCGGCAGCGCGCGTCTCGCCGGATTGCTGCGTGCGCACGCGATGGCGACGCTTCGGGTGCACGGGCCCGCTCACGATGCCGGCGTTGTGGCCGCCGCTCGTCAGCAGGAACGTGAATTCGGCCGAGGAGGTGAGCCCGCCCACCTTATAGACGGACTTCCAGGGCGCGACGTGATCGGTCTCGGTGCCGACGACGAACATCGGGACGCTTGATGTCCTTGAGGCTCACCGGCTCGCCCTCGACCTTGAAGCGGCCCTCGGCGAGGTCGTTGCGCAGGTACAGGCCCATCAGGTACTCGGTGTGCATCTTCCACGGCATGCGCGTGCCGTCGGCGTTCCAGGCCATCAGGTCGATCATCCCGTCGCGTTCGCCCTTGAGGTAGGACTTCACGGCGGGCTGCCACAGGAGGTCGTGCGCGCGCAGCATCGCAAACGCGCCGCCCATCTGCTTGGAATCGAGGACGCCTTCCTTGTACATCAGCGCCTCGAGCATCTCGAGCTGCGCCGGGCTGATGTAGAGCGACAACTCGCCGGGCTCGCTGAAATCCGTCTGCGCCGCGAGCAGCGTCATGTCGCGGATACGCGTGTCGCCCCACTCGGCAAGCGCGGCGGCGGCGATCGAGAGGAGAGTGCCGCCGATGCAATACCCGACCGCGTGGATGTCGCGGTCCGGCACGACGGCGCCGACGGCGTCGAGCGCCGCGTACACGCCCTTGCGCAGGTAATCGTCCATGCCGAGCTCGCGGTCCGCGGCGGTCGGGTTCTTCCACGACATCATGAACACGGTGTATCCCTGGTCCACGAGCCAGGCGACGAGCGAGTTCTTCGGCGAGAGGTCGAGGATGTAGTACTTCATGATCCACGCCGGCACGATGAGGATCGGCTCGGCGTGGACATCCGGCGTCGTCGGCGAGTACTGGATCAGCTCGATCAATTCGTTGCGGAAAATGACCTTGCCTTCGGTGACCGCGACCTTCTCGCCGACGCGGAACTCCTCGGTGCCCGGGGCATCGCCGCCCTTGATCGTGCGTTCCATGTCGTCGAGAAAATGCTTGTAGCCGCGCGCGAGGTTCTGGCCGCCGCTCGGCGACGGTCTGCTGGAGCACTTCCGGATTCGTCAGCGGATTGTTCGCGGGCGAGAGCGATTCGCCGGCCTGCCGCGCCGCGAACTCGACGAGCTGGGCGTTGCGCGGTTCGACGCCGGGGACGGCGCGCGTCGCCTGCTCCATCAGGGACATCCCGTTCTGGAACGCCTGCGCCCACACGTTGAACGGGTACTGCTGCCAGGCGGGATTCGAGAAGCGGCGGTCGCCGTTCTCGGTCGGCGCCATGGCCTTGCCCTGCGCGGCCTCGGCGTGGAAGCGCCAGAGATCCATCGCCTGCTTGAGCGCGGTCTGGTGCAGCTCGGCCTGCTTCTCCGGCGATTTCGCGAAGTTGAGCCACCAGTCCCAGAAAGCCGCGCCGTAATCCTGCGGCGCGATTCCCCCGGTCATCTTGGCGAGCATGGCGCGGAATTCGCGCTCGACGACGTCGATCTTGTCCATTCGCCTACATTATAAGGTGTCGCGGAGCCCGACCGTGTCGTCGCCGAGTTTCGAGAGGTCGGGACGCGCCCGCTCGCCAATCATCTTGCGCGCGGCCATGAAATCCTTGGCGTGGTTCACGGCATCGAGCGCGATCAGTTCGCCGCCGCGCAGGTAGCAGCAGCTGAACGAACGCGATGCGGGATCGCCGCGCAGGACGACGTTGTCATAATGCTGGCTCAGCCCGACGATCTGCAGCTTCAGCTCGTACTGGTCCGACCAGAACCACGGCGTCTTGTCGTGCAGGATTTCCTTGCCGCAGATGTTCGCAGCCGCGCTCTTCGCCTGCTCGAACGCGTTGTCCACCGATTCGAGGCGGATGCGGCGTCCGTAGCGGGGGCTCGGGTGGCTGCAGCAGTCGCCGATCGCGTAGATGTCCGGGTTGCTGGTGCGGCAGTGCTCGTCCACCGCGATGCCGTCCTCGCACTTGAGTCCAGCGCTTTCCGCGAGCGAGGTGTTGGCGACGAGGCCGATGCCGACGATCACGAGATCCGCGGGCACCTGGGTGCCGTCCGTGCACTCGACGGCGTGCACGCTGCCGTCGCCCCAGAGCGCGCTCACCTTGCGGTCCGTCAGCACGTTGACGCCGTGGCCCGCATGCTCGGCCTGGTAGAAGCGGCTCATCTCCGGCGCAACGACGCGGTTCATCACGCGGTCCATCATCTCGATCACGGTCACGTCGAGGCCGAGCTTCCTGAAGGTCGCGGCGCACTCGAGGCCGATGTAACCGGCGCCAACGATCGCGACGCGCACCCCGGGCGCGACTTTCGCGCGGATCGCCTGCACGTCCGCCATCGTCCGCAGCACATGGACGCCGGGTAGGTCGCTGCCGGGCACCGGCAATGGCCGCGCATGCCCGCCCACCGCGAGCACGAGCTTGTCGTAGGCGAGATGGCCGCCATCGGAGAGCGTGAGCTTGCGAGCGCCCGCATCGATCGCGATGACAGGATTGCCGAGCATCAGCTCGCAGTGGATGGTCTCGTAATACGCGGCATGCCGGATCGGCAGGCGCTCGACGTCGAGTTCGCCGGCGAGGAATTTCTTGGAGAGCGGCGGGCGCTGGTAGGGCAGGACGGGTTCGCCGCAGACCATGACGAGCCGGCCGGCGAAGCCGTCGCGGCGCAGGCTGTCGACGACCTGCGCGGCGGCATGGCCGCCTCCGGCGACGACGATGGTGTCCTGCATGCGCGATAACCCCCGGTTGCGCGCCACTTTATACTGGCGCGCCGCCTTGCGGCAGGGAGTAGCGATGGCGGCCGCGGGCGGCAGGACGAGAGCGCAGAACATCGGGCTTGCACTCGGTCTTGCCGCGCTCGTATCGACCCTGGTCATCGAACCGCCCGCCGGACTTTCTCCCGCGGCCTGGCGGGTCGCGGGGACGATGGCGCTCATGGCGATCTGGTGGGCGACCGAAGCGCTTCCATTCGCCGCGACCGCGCTCGTGCCGCTCGCCATCCTGCCGCCGCTCGGCGCCGCATCCGCCGCGAGCCTCGCCAGCGGCTACGGCAACACGACGCTCTACCTGATCCTCGGCGGATTTCTCCTCGGCCTTTCGATGGAACGCTGCAACCTGCACCGCCGCATCGCCTACGCGATCGTCGCGCGCGCGGGCGGGCAATGCGCAGGGACTCGTGCTCGGCATGATGTGCGCGACCGGCTTCATCAGCATGTGGGTCCAGAACACATCGACCACGCTGATGATGCTGCCGGTCGCCCTCTCGGTTGCGACGATCGTGTCGCCCGACACCGCGACGGACAATCGCGACACGCGGAACTTCGGCTGTGCGATCGTCCTCTGCGTCGCCTATGCCGCGACCATTGGTGGCCTCGGTACGCTCGTCGGCACGGCGACCAATGCGCTCGTCGTCGGCTTCATGCAGCAGAACTACAACCAGACCATCAGTTTCACCCAATGGCTCGCGTTCGGGATTCCGACGGTCCTGCTCCTGATGCCAGTCGCCTGGCTGGTGCTGGTGAAGATCGCATTTCCGTTCAAGCTCGGATCGCAGGCGACCGCGCGCGATGCGCTCATCGAGGCGCGCCTCGCGCTCGGGCCGATGACGATCGCCGAGCGGCGCGTGACCGCGGTCTTCGTCGTGACCGCAGTGCTCTGGATCACCGGCCCGCTGCTGCGCCAGCTGCCGGGGCTCGCCGAATTCAACGACACGACGATCGCGCTGCTGGCGGGCCTGTTCCTGTTCCTGATCCCGAATCGCACGCAGGAGGGCGGGGCCCTGCTGAAAGGCGCGGACCTCAGGCGCGTTCCCTGGGACGTGCTCCTGCTGTTCGGCGGCGGGCTTGCGCTCGCGGAAGCGATCCAGGGCAGCGGATTGTCCGACGGTCCTCGGCAGAGCGCTCGCCGGCATCGGCGCCTGGCCGCTGGTCGCGCTGCTCGCGACCATGGTGGCCTTGCTCGTCATGTGGACGGAGTTCAATTCGAACGTCGCGACCGCGGCGACCTTCATGCCGATCCTCGCCGCCATCGCGACGGTGTCGGACTACCCCGTGCTGCAGCTGGTGGCGCCGGCGGCGCTCGCCGCGTCCTGCGGATTCATGTTCCCGGTCGGCACGCCGCCGAATGCAATTGTCTTCGGCACGGGCCGGCTCTCGATGCAGGACATGATCCGCGCCGGCTGGCGCGTGAACCTTGCCGCGATCGTGATCGTGACCGCGGTCTCGATGCTCGTGATCCCGCTGATCGCCTGAGCGGCTACTTCAGCCGGTTCTTGGAAAGGATGCGGCCGTTCGAGAGATCGAGGTCGCAGCGGTAGGCCGAGAAGGAGAGGGCGACCAGGGGCTCGCGGCTCTCGATCCGGTAGTAGTGGTCGTCCGCCTCCGGCTGTTCCGCCTGCCAGAGCATCTCGCCCGAGGGTGAGTAGGCGCGGATGTTCTGCACCGGCTCGCGGCTTCGGCGCCGCGCGACGCCGAAGGTCGGCTTGTCGAGAAAGGCGTCCGGGTCGAGCAGCACGATGGCGCGGCCGTCCGCCCAGAAAGCGTCGCGCACCATGTATTCCATGCGCAGCGGCTTGCCGTCGATCTTGACGATGTCGCCGTCGTGGGAGACGGCGCGCTCCTTGTCAGTCGGCATAGCTGACGATTATCTCACTCGCGGGGTCCTTGGGGTCGAACTCTGAACTGACGCTGCCCCAGGAATACGCATATGGCGGAGCTCCGAGCTCGGTCCGAAGCCAGGCGTCGTGCCTCGCGTTCCGTTCGCGTTCGGTCGCGATGGTCCACGGTCCCGCGTCGTCAGAATCGGTCCGAAGGGCCAGGTACACCTGGTGAAGCGTCTCGCCCCGGAAGATCAGCGTGGCCGCGACTCCGGGTTCGGGATCGAGGGCAACCTGTCGCCAGTCTTCACGTTCGTTCGAAATCTGCTCCCGCGCGCCATTGCCGATCGCGGAGCGCAGGAACTCGGTGCGCTGCGTCGAGCTTCCGACTGTTCCGCGCGCGAACACGATCGAGCCGTCGGACACGTCGATCTTCATCTCACGGCCCCAGCGGGAAGTCGCCCACGTAGCGCAGGCTGGTCTCGTACGAAGGTACTACGATCTGCGGAAGCCAACCAGTTCCATGCCGCGCGTTCTCGAGCGCAAGGCCAAACGCGGCGGGCGTGTCCTCGATCACTTCGTAGGCGGCGTATCGCATCCGCATCGGCCGGATCCGGTGCGGTGCAATCTGAAGTCCGCGGTTGAGCATGCCGGCGCTGTCGCCGGCCCGCCGGATGGCGCTGGCCGTCGTATAGAAACTTCCCTGGCCCGGAAAGCCGGCGTAGATGAGCTTGCCCTTCTTCAACGTGATGTCCTTGAAACGGTCGATGCCCGGGTAGTCGCCATTGCCCTGCAACGAGCGGGCGAACCGGCTCGGCGAGGCCAGCGCCTCGGACCCTGCCCTGCGAAGTGCGCCGCCGAATCCCCCGATGAGATAGCCGGCGTCCCCGGCGCGCGCGCCCATGCGGCCCGCATCGCTGTCCGGCTCGCGGAAGTACTGGAAATCCGGGTCGGCGCCGAAGAGCATCGCGATCGGCGACGAACTGATCGCGATGTTCGCCACGCGTGCCGCGAATCCCTGCACGGCGTCGAGCCGCCCCGTCGGGCGACAGCGTCGGGTCCGCATGCGTGCCGACGGTCAGCACGATGCTGGACGGAGAGACGAGCGTGCTGCCCTGCATCGCGCAGGCGAGCCCGCTGCCGAACTGGCCGCAGGGATCGCGCTCCATCGCACTCGCGACGGCGGCCGCGTGGGCGCCGCCGGACCAGCGCATGTATTCGATCCACGACGTGGCGATCACCGTGATCTGCACGCAATTCCCGTCCGGCGTTGCGAGGCACGGCACCGGATCGAAACCGCCCGGGTCGGTGAACGCGAGCGGATTGTTCAATGCGTAGGCGTAGCGATTGAGACCCTGGCCGTCGTACGGACGCGTGGCATATGGGTCGGCGCTGATGAAGCGCCCGAGCTGCGGGTCGTAGACCCGCCCGTTCATGTGGATCAGTCCGAGGTTGTCGAGCTGCTCGTGGCCCGTATAGCCGTCGCGGGTCACGGCCGCGATCTTCGCAAGGTCGGCAGCGGTCGGTATGCCGGCCCAGTGCGGCTTGCGGCGATCGCCGAACGGGCCAAAGCTCTCTGCTGCCAGCACATTGCCCGAGGCATCCACGATCTTGTCCGTGCTGCCGAGGTGATCCGTCGTCAGGTAGCGCATCGCCGGGGGCGAGCCGTCGCTGCTTCTCAGCTGCACTGCGATGCCACCCGGCGTCAACACGTAGTGGCGCCAGGTCGTGACGCCGCCGCGCGTCGTCTTCTCGAAAAGGCCGCTCGCGTAGAGCGTCGTTTCGGTCGCGCGCTCCGTTCTTTGCAACTTGTTTCCAGCGATTGCCTTCCGGCCCATAGGAGAACGCGCTGGAGTTTCCGTTTGCCTGCGCAATCGAAATCGGGCGGTTGTCGCTGCTCCAGGCGATGGCCGCGCCGCCGCGACTCGTCATGTTCCCGTTGGCGTCGTACTCGTAGGCCTGCGTGCCGGCCGAGATGACCGCATGCTTGCGCGTCGCGTGATAGGTGAAGCAGGCTGCCGTGCCGCTGCAGACGTCCGACCGTCGCCGGATGTTGCCGATCGCGTCGTAGTCGAGTGCAAGGTTGACCGTGCCGTTTCTGCGCGACTCCGTGAGCCGGTCCAGCGTGTCGTAGCGGAACTCCTCGAGCAGTCCCTGGTTCAGGTCGCGCCGCGATGCGAGATTCCCTGCGCCGTCCCAGGCATAGGCGAGGTCCTGGAGCGCCGTGCCGCTGCCGGCGCCAGACTGGCGATACTCCAGTTCGCCTTCGACCGGGGCATAGCCGCTGATGACGCGCACCGATGCGCCAAGCGTTTCGTCGAGCGTATGGCCGGCGGCGTCCTGCGCGTTCTGCCTCCAGAAGTACTCGCCCGGCGCGTCGGCATTTCCGATGCGCGAGACCCGCCCGTCGTCGTAGTCGTGACGAATCCGGAATGGGGTTCCGGCACCCGCCGCCGGGTACGTGATCGTGTCGAGAAGCCCGAGCGCGTTATAGGTGTAGTCGAAGCGGTAGCTTGAATCGGAGACGATCGTCTGGGACGCCGGCCGGCCGATGCTGTCGTAGGTGAAGGACTCGGAATAACCCGGGCCGGAGAGACTCGCCAGCCGGCCGATGTTCTTCTTCGATGCCGTCGAGCCCCAGACCCAGTTCGCCGTACCGTCGGGAGCCATGCGCTTCGTGACACGACCAAGTGCGTCGTAGTCGAATTGGATGACCTGGCCCTTCGCATCACGCAGCGCCGTGGTTTCGCCAAGCGGATTGCGCGTCCAGGCCCAGCTGCCGAGGTCGGCGTCGGTGACGGCGACCTTCATTCCGAGCGGGCTGTACGCGATGTTCGCGACCGTGTTGTTTGCGGCATCCCGCACGCGCGTCAACGCACCGAACGCGTCGTATTCGTAGCGGGTGCGCCCGCCCGGTCGCATCCACGACGTCGTTCGGGCCGCCCCACGCACTGCGCGTGGCTGTCGTCGATCGACCGAGGCTGTCGGTCTCGGTCACCGCAAGCCCGTCATACCTCAGGGCGGTTGCGCGGCGTACGATGCCGTCGGCCGCGACCAGCTGTTCGCCCGTCTCCCGCCCGAGGCCGTCGTACGTGAAGGCCTCGTAGCCCGGCGGAATGTCGCCGTCCCAGTGGGGCAGGTCGCGGCGTATGACCTCGCCGCGATTGCCGGAATGGATCATCGCGACGGAGCGGCCGCCGCCGGGTTCCTGTGTCTCGAGCCGGAACCCGCGCTCATGCTGGTCCACTTCGAGCCAGGCCGTGACCTGCGCGATGCCCGCGACATCGAGGTCGTCCTGTCGCAGCCGGTATTTCCCGCGCGGGTCGCAGGCCTTGCAGGACTCGCGGGTCCATCGCGTGCCGGTGCCGTCCGGCTGGGTTTCGCGGATCATGCGGCCGAGGGCGTCGTACTCCCAGCGCATCGCCGAGCCGTTCGGGTCCGTAAAGCTGAGCGGCAACCCGCGGCTCTCGTCCCAGTCATAGCGCGAGACCTGCGAGAGCGGGTCGGTGATCCGCACCGGCAGCTGCCCGCGCGGGCCCCAGTTCGTGGCGACCGAGCGCGCAGCCATCCCGGCGCCGGTCACTTTTTCGTTGGCGATGTTTCCGAATGCGTCATACGAGAGGTTGTAGGTCACCCGCCAGTTGCCGTCGCCCGGCATCAGGCGCACGCGCGTCGGCCGGCACTTGACCCCGTCCCAGTCCTGGTCCGCCTCGCGCGTGATCGCCGCGCCGCCCGGCAACGTGTGGCTTGCGGTCACCTCGATCGCCTGTGTGCGTCCGAGGCACCAGTTCACGGTGTCGTTGAGAATGCTCGAATGAAGCGTGCGCAGGCTGGATGACGATCCGGCATTCGCGCCGCCCGCGATCTCGGTCGTCGTCGTCGTCTCGTCGGTGACATGGCCGGAAGTCGCGTCGATCGCTGCGACGCTTCGCACGGTGCGGACGATCTCGCTGCCGTCGAATGCGCCGCCCAACTCGAAGCGGCGCTCCGTCGTGCTCGACGGATAGGGAAACCGCCGCAGGCTCATCGCGCTGCCGAGATCGAGCTTCGACCAGCGGTACTCGGTCGAGGACACGGTCTTGCCCGACGCCTGTCGCACGACCTGTGCGTCCGGCAGTCCCGTGAATGGAAAGTCCTGGCGTCGCGTCATCTCCGTCGTGAGCGGAGCATCGGCCGTCAAGTCGGTGCGCGTGAATTTCCGGAATCCGAGCGAGCCGCGGCCCTGCAGGTTGTGCCGCAGGCCTTCGTAGCTGAATCCCGTCGATTCCAGTCGTCCTTCGCCGCTGCCATCGGTCACGGTGAGCGTCGACACGACGGAATCGTTCGTCTGCATGTCGGGATCGGGCCATGTGGCGAGACTTCCCGGGGTGTGCACGGAGGCGTCGGTCAACGGCCGGTAGGAGAACTGCGCGATGACGCCGAAGCCGTCCTTTGCGGCCAGCAGGAGATCGGGCACGGGACCGGTGCGGTAGCGGGCGCGCACCTGGTTCGCCGTGCGCACGGCAATGTCGTCCAGGCCGTCGCCATCGAGGTCGCGGCCGGCGATTGCGGCGGCGTTCTCGTGCGGTAATGCCCGTGTCGACCAGCGGCGCGACGGAATCGCGCGAGCGAAATACCGACGAGCCAGTTCGTGGGGCCGCGCACCAGGATGTCGTCGCGCCCGTCGCCATTCCAGTCGAGCGCGGAGAGCTCCGCCACGCCGGTCCACGCCGGTCCCTGGATTTCATTCAGGGAGCCCTGGATCGTGCAGAAGCCGGGACGCACGCGCAGGAAGCCGCTCGTATGCTTGTACGCGAAATCCGTGCAACCGTCGTCGTTGAAATCGAGCGGCACTGCGCTCGGGAGGCGGATATCGAGCCCGTCGGTTCCGTACTCCGCGTCCGAGATCCGCGCGATCGAGTAGTTCTCGTTCATGAGGAGCTCTTCCGCGCCGTCCCCGTCCAGGTCGACGCGCACTCCGGGCCGCCCGATGAAGTCGCCGCCCTCGGAGTTCGAATACGCCGTCGCTATCCACTGGTCGTACAGGGTCGCCGGTGCGCCGAATCCGCCGCCGGCCTTGGCAAAGCGGGCGCGCACCTTGAGGCTGCTGACCATCGGGTCGGCGGCTTCCGACCAGGCGATATCGCCGAGGCCGTCGCCATTCAGGTCGGCGCCGCGAAAATCGCGCATGCCCGCCGGCAGCGGCGATGCCGGTATCGACGGGCGCAGCGAGGCCCGATGGCCCGCCTGCGGCGATTGCCAAGGCCGCACCGGCTGAGATCATGAGGAGGTCAGCGCGACCGTCGCCGTTGGCGTCGAATGGGACGCCGATGCCGTATCGGCAGGAAATCCCCGAGTTGATCGCGGGCCCGAATGCGCGGCCCGCGACGCTCAGCCGGTAGCGGATCGTGAGCGACGCGGCGTCGGTTCCACCGGCCCACAGGATGTCGTTGCGGCCATCGCCGTCGATGTCGGCGAGATTCCAGGCCTGCTCATGGGGGATTGCCACCTGCACCGGAACCTGGGCTGAGAAAGCATTGACGGCCGAAGTGCCTGCGATGCCGTCCTGCCATTCGAATGTCGTGGGTGCCAGGCAATCCGTGCCGCCGGCGCCGCATTCCTTGATGGAAGCGAGACGGCTGCGTCCGCCCGACGAGAGCGCCGGCTCGTAAGCCAGGTCATATCGTCGCAGCACCGAGCCGTTGTTGAGCACGTCGACGCGATCGAGGCGCATGACTTCGCGGACCGGCATGCCGGCGACGTAACCCGAGTCGATTTCCTGGTTTGGCCGCTGCTCGTAGGTGAAAGCCACCTGGTGCGAAGCTGCGATGCCGTTTCCGGGATTTGCGTTGTACTGGATGTTCGCAATGCGAAACGCGGTGCTGCCAGATTCCTCGGCATAGCGGTAGTCGATGATGTTGCCGGCGCGGTCGCGAATCCGGTTGAGCGCCCAGCTGCGCGCGCCGTTCGTGGACGGTCCCGTCGATCCGTCGATGCGCGAGTCATTCGTCGCGCCGTACTCGTAGATGCGGCCGTCGGCCGCTTCGACCGTGAAATAGGCCGGCCCGTTGGTGGAAGTTCCGGCGATCGCGCGGATGCGCGCAAACGATTCGATCTCGGTGCGGTATTCGGCATTCGGCGCCTCGTAGACGGCGCCATTGACGACCACGAGTCGCTGACCGTCGAGGCAGAACCGGTCCGCGATGTCGCGAAGCGGCGCCGCCGTGACTCCATCCTGCGCGACGGTCCGCGCGCAGCGCGTGATCTCGGACAACCCGCCAATCGACCAGCCGACGCCGAGCAGCCCGCCGCGCGTGCGATGGCCGTAGTCGATGGAGAGCGTCGGCGTCAGCCCGTTCGTTCCCGGAGGCAGCGCGATCGGGATCGAGTAATGCGCCTGCCCGTCTTCGGAGACGGAAGGGACGCCCGGTGTCCGGCCGACGGCAGCTTCAGCCTGCAGGGCAACCAGCAGGACAAGCGTTCCGAGGAGGGCGCCGAGCCGGCGCGGGGTCGCAGGCAGTTCCATTGCCGTGTCTCCGTTGCAACCGGCATCCCGCCGGCTGACGACACGCTAGCGAGGCGTCCGCCAGGCAACACGCCCCTTAACGACGGCAAATACGTAGAATCTGGAACCGAACCCCACACCGACGGCCTGCCGCAGGAGCCCCGATGAAGCTCATCACCGCCATCATCAAGCCCTTCAAGCTCGACGACGTGCGAGCTGCGCTCTCGGACATCGGCATCTCCGGCATGACAGTCACGGAAGTGAAGGGCTTCGGCCGCCAGCGCGGCCACACCGAGCTCTACCGCGGCGCGGAGTACGTCGTCGACTTCGTGCCGAAGACGCGGATCGAGGTCGCCGTGCGCGACGATCTCGAGGAGCAGGTGACGGAAGCGATCGTGAGCGCCGCCAAGACCGGCAAGGTGGGCGACGGCAAGATCTTCGTCACGCGCATCGAGCGCGTGATCCGCATCCGCACCGGCGAGATGGACGAGGCGGCGATTTGACGACGCCGGAAGAAAATCCGAAGACCCCGTCGATCGAGGCGGCGGTTGCGAAGATCGCGCTGACCGGCGCGAAGCGCCACGTCTTCTTCTGCACGCACGGCGACTGCGCGCCGAAGGAGATCGGCGAAGCCTCCTGGAAGTACCTGAAGAAGCGCCTGCGCGAGGTCGGCCTCTCCGACGTCGAGGGCGGCGTCCTGCGCACGCGCGCCGACTGCCTTCGCATCTGCCGCGAAGGGCCGATCATGCTGGTCTACCCGGAAGGCACCTGGTACCGGCAACGCGACACCCGAAAACATCGAGCGCATCATCCAGGAGCACCTGCTCGGCGGTCGTCCGGTCGCGGAGCTCTCGTTCGCCGCCCACCCGCTCTGATCCCGGCCGCCCGGCTGCAAGCTGTTGGTTTGCATGCGACAACTCGCGCCGTTGCGCGGCGAGTCCTACATTCATCGCGGTGCAAAAAACTGCGATTGAACTTAATGCCCTTTCCCCCAAGGTTGTAAACGTGCGGTTTCTCTTGTAAACAACCAGCGGGGATCCTGTCGCTCAAGCTCGCGGATGTCATTCCGCCCAGGGGAGTCTTCGACTATGCGTTCATTGCTCGTCGTTCTTGCCGCGATCGCGGCCACAGTCGTCGCCGGTGGTCCGGCCGCAGCCGACACCATTCGCAAGGCGCCCAACGCCAATCGCGCCTCGGCGCTCCGCCTCGATCCATCGCTGGCGAACACGGGCCGCGCCACCAAGGTGTACATCGTGCAGATGGCGGCGAAGCCCGCGGTCACCTACCAGGGCGGACTCGCCGGATTCTCGAAGACCGCACCCGCCAAGGGGGAGCGCTACAACTCGCGCTCTTCGGCGGTGCAGTCATACTCGGCGCACCTCATCGAGCAGCATGACGCGCTGCTGCAGAAGATAGGCGCCAGCAACCGCAAGCTCTACAGCTACACGAACGCCTTGAATGGCTTCGCCGCCAAGCTGACGCCTTCCCAGGCGGCGCGGCTCAAGAAAGACAAGACCGTGACGCATGTCTGGGAGGACCGGGCCCAGAAGCTGGACACGAACAACTCCCCGAAATTCCTCGGGCTCCTGAGCGAGACCGAAGGCCTGCGCGGCAAGTGGGGCTTGCGCGGCAAGGGTGTCATCATCGGCGTGATCGACTCCGGTGCCGTGCAGGAGCATCCGAGCTACGACGACACGGGCATGGAGGCGCCGACGAACTGGAACGGCGCCTGCCAGGCCGGCGAGGGCTGGGCCGTGACCGATTGCAGCAACAAGCTGATCGGCGCGCGCTGGTTCGCCGCAGGCTTCCAGGCCAATGCGGTCGTGGAGCCCAACGATTTCCTGTCGCCGCGCGACTCGGACGGCCACGGCACGCACACCTCGACGACGGCTGCCGGCCGCATCACTACGGCGTTCCTGAACGGCAGGCCGCTCACCAAGGTCAGCGGTATGGCGCCGCTCGCCTACCTCGCGATCTACAAGGCCTGCTACCAGTTACAGGGCGGCGATCCGGGCGCGAGCTGCTACTTCTCCGACAGCGCCGCGGCGGCCGATACCGCAGTGGCCGATGGCGTCGACATCCTGAGTTTCTCCGTCGGCACGGCGGCGGCGTTCGATGATCCGGTGGACATCGCATTCCTGAATGCCGCGGACGCGGGCGTGTTCGTCGCGCAGGCCGCAGGCAACATCGAGGATCCGGCTGACGTCGCGACCGCGGCCGGCGAGCCGTGGGTCACGACCGTCGCAGCCTCGACGCAGACCGGCACGGCTTTCGCGCAGGCGACCCGCGTCAATGCGCCAGCGTCGATTGCGGCCGATTACGCGTCATTCGAGGCCGTGTTCACGCCTCCGCTGGACGAAGTGGGTCCGCTGACGCGCGACGTCGCCGCGGCCGATCCGATCGACGCCTGCACGCCGCTGGTGAATTCGCTCAACAACAGGATCGCCCTGGTCGCGCGCGGCTTCTGTAACTTCGACGTCAAGGTGGCCAACGCCTCCCTGGCCGGTGCGCGGGGCGTCATCGTCTATAGCCAGTTGGGCAACCCGAAGGTCCCGATGGGTGGCGGCTCCAACGGCCGACACGCAGATCCCGGCGGTCATCGTCGACAACTTCCCGGGCAAGGCCATGAAGCATCGCCTGGACCTCGGGCAGACCGTCAATGCGACGCTCTCGGCTACGGTCTTCGTGACCGAGCCCCTGACCGGCAACATCATGGCGGGCTTCTCCATGCGTGGTCCCTATCCGACCGTGCAGGACTGGATCAAGCCGGACGTGACCGCGCCGGGCGTCCAGATCCTCGCGGGTGATACGCCGGAGCCGAATTCCGGCATCGGCGGCGGATTCTTCCAGTACCTGCAGGGCACCTCGATGTCGACGCCGCACGTGGCGGGCATCGCGGCGCTCATCAAACAGAAGCATCCGGACTGGTCGCCGGCCGCGATCAAGTCGTCGCTGATGACGACGACACGCCGCAACATCGTCAAGGAGGACGGCGCGACGCTGGCGGATCCGTTCGACTTCGGCGCAGGCCACATCGTCCCGAACCTCACCATCAATCCGGGCTTGGTCTACGACGCCGGCTTGTTCGACTACCTGGCGGGCAGCTGCGGAACGGTGACCCCGCTCGTCTCGGAGGATAACTGCGGCGCCCTCGAGAGCCTCGGCTTCTCGCTGGACGCGTCGGACCTGAACCTGCCGTCGATCGGCATCGCGGAGCTCCTCGGCACGCAGACCGTGCGCCGTACGGTGACGAACGTCTATAAGCGCCGCGGGACCTACACGGCCACCGTCGCGAAACCGCCGGGCTACCGGGTGACGGTCAATCCGAGCACCCTGACGCTCCTTCCGGGCGAGTCCGCGACTTTCGAGGTCACGATCACGAACGCCAGCGCGCCGGCGGGCGAATGGCGATTCGGCAGGCTGGACTGGAAGGATGGCGAAGGCGTGAATGCCGGCCATGCCGTCAGGATCCCGATCGCGGTGAAGGCGGCGGCCGCTCTCGGCACCGCCGCTGGTCGCGGGCACGGGTGCGGAAGGCACGGCGGCCTTCGACGTGTCCTTCGGCTATACCGGCGCCTATACGGCCGCGGCGCATGGGCTCGCCGAACCGTTCCTCACGCCATTCTCGGTCGAGAATGATCCGAACCAGACTTTTGACTTCGACTTCAGTCCGGGCGAACCGCTCGTCTACCTGGCTGAACTGCCCGACGGCACGCAATACGTGCAGTGGTCGCTGTTCAATCAGTACATGGATCAGCCGGACAACGACCTCGACATGTACGTGTTCTACTGCACGGACTTCTGCAGGCAAGTGGGCGGGAGTGGCGGCCTGACGGCCGACGAGGAGGTCAGCTTGATACAGCCGGCCACCAACGGCGTTGCGGCGGATCCAAACGACGCGGACGATCCCTACGCCGTGTTCATCCACGGCTACAACACGTCCGGCGGAGCGACCGCGAACGGCTTCCTGTTCGACTGGACCGTGGTCGATGCGGAAGGAAACCTGACGGTGACCGGTCCGACGAGCGCGACGCTCGGCGCGACGGAGTGCGGTCAACCTGACATGGACCGGCCTCGCGACCGGCCCGGGCGAGAAGCAGGTGGGCGCCGTGTCGCACAGCGATGCGGTCGGCATCCAGGGACTCACGATCGTCAAGATCGAGAACGACGCCGGCGCAGGCTACTGCGACCTGGCGGAGTGCGCTCCGTAAACCGACTGCACTGAGGCAGCTTCAGGGGCCGTCCGGTCGCAAGACCGGGCGGCCTTTTTCATTGGGGAGCTGCTACTGCGCCAGGATGGCGGGGCAGGGAATCGTGCGCTCGAGGTCGGTGTGGTAGGTGAAGTCGCGTGTCCCGTGACGGAGCGTCATCACCCAACCGGTCACCTTTGACGGCGCATACGTGACGGCCGGGTCCGGGCAGCCGAGGCCCGCGTCGTCCCAGGTCTGCTGTTCGGCTGACACCGGCTTGATGTCCTTCGTCGCGACGTGCAGGCGCTCGGCCAGGTCCTGCTGCGCCACGACCATCTGCCTGCCGAAGACGAACTGCATCTTCGGGTCGATGCCGGCAAATGCCTTGGTGTCGTGGCAGACGATGGCCCTCTCCTTCGCCTCGTGGACGACATAGACCTGCCCGTCGGCGCGCAGCGTGACCTTGTGCCCCGGCGTGATGACCTCGAGGTAGGCGACGCCCGGCTTCGGGCAGCCGATGCTGCTGTTGCTCCAGTCGACGGCGCGGATCGTGTCCACCAGGATCTTCTCTTTCGGGATCTTGAGGTCCGCGGCGAGGGCGTCGATCGCGGCCACGGCCACGCGGCGGTCGGCGTCGGTCAGCGTGGCCGCCGAGCCCTGGCCGGGCACGAAGGAAATGTCCTGTGCGCCCGCGGTGAAGGCCGCGAGCGTGGCTGCGATCGAAAGCGAAACTCGCGTCATTTGAGCCCCCAAAGCGTTTCGTGAATAGTAGCAACATGCCGCACGCGATCCGCATCCACGAGAACGGCGGCCCCGAGGTCCTGCGCTTCGAGGCCGTCGCCGCGCGAACCGCTCGGTCCGGGCCAGGTGCGCATCCGCCAGACCGCGATCGGCATCAACTACATCGACACCTATGACCGCGGGGGCCTCTATCCGGTTTCCCTGCCGAGCGGCCTCGGCCGCGAGGCGGCCGGCGTCGTTATGGAAACCGGAAAGCGGGTCACGAAGCTGCACGCGGGCGATCGGGTCGCGTACGCCGGCAACACGCCCGGCGCGTACTGCGACGAGCGGGTGATGGACGCCGCGCGCCTCGTGAAGCTGCCGGACGCGGTCTCCGATCGTGAGGCCGCCGCGCTGATGCTGAAGGGGCTCACGGCCTGGTTCCTGCTGCGGCGCTGTCATCGCGTACGGCGCAACGAATTCGTGCTGCTGCACGCCGCGGCGGGCGGCGTCGGCCTGATCGCGCTGCAATGGGCCGCCGCGCTCGGTGCGAAGGTCATTGCGGTCGTCGGCAGCGAGGAGAAGGCGGCGCTGGTGCGCGAGCACGGCGCGGCCGAGGTCATCGTCAGCAGCCGCGAGAACATCGTCGAGCGCGTTCGCGCGATCACGAAGAAGAAGGGCGTGCCGGTCGTCTATGACGGCGTCGGCAAGGACACCTTCTTCGCCTCGCTCGACTGCCTCGCGCCGCTCGGGCTCATGGTGAGCTATGGCAACGCCTCCGGCGCCGTGCCTCCCTTTTCGCCGCTCGAGCTGACGCGCCGCGGGTCGCTCTTCCTGACCCGTCCGACCCTGTTCCACTACACGGCAAAGGCCTCCGACCTTGCGCGCGGTGCGCGCGAGCTGTTCGACGTCGTCGCGAGCCGGAAAAGTGAAGGTCCGGATCGGACAGACCTATCCGCTCGCCGAGGCCGCCCAGGCGCACCAGGACCTCGAGGCCCGCCGCACGACGGGTAGCACCCTCCTGATCCCATAATCCGGTGCCCGCACGGCGGACCGGAGGCCTATTTGCCGGTATTGGGGCCTCGCCTTGGCCGCAGTGATAGAATTCCAGCGGGATGCCGCATGCGGCAATGATCGATAGGTCGGAAATCTCAAGGTGGGAATCGAGCATGAATGACACGAACCCGGGCGCTTGCGATCGCAATCGCCACCTGATCATGGCCGCGTCAGCGGCGGCTCTCCTGTGGGGAGCGGGGATTCCAGCGGCGCAGGCGGACGACGTCAACCTGGTCACGGACAAGGGCTTTGTGTCGCTCGGCACGTTTCTCAACAATTCCGATATCAAGGTCAGTGTGAACGGGGAAACGACCACGGGTTCCAACGTCGACATGAGCAACACGTTTGGTGACAAGGACGTGACGGTCTTCCGCCTGGATGGCCTCTGGCGCTTCAATGAGCGCCACCACATGCGGATGATGTACACCGATTATTCGCGCAAGGTGACCAGGACGATCGACACCGAAATCGACTGGCAGGACGATGTCTTCCCCGTCAATGCCGAAGTCACGCTCGATTCGGGTTTCACGATTTTCGAAGCGGCCTATGAATATGCTTTCATGCATTCGGAGAATTACGAGCTGGCGGGCACTATCGGCCTGCACTACACCACGCTGAAGCTGAAGCTTTCGGCCGAGGCCGCGGCTGGTGGCGGTAGCATTGGCGGACCCGCATCTGTCGATGCTCCGCTGCCGGTAATCGGCGCGCACGGCGTCTGGCGAATGGGCCACAATTTCTATCTGGACGCTTACGCCCAGTATTTCGCATTGTCCATCGACAATATCGACGGGAGCATCGTCAACTACCGTGCGGCAGTCATCTGGCAGCCGAAAAAGTGGGTCGGGCTCGGTATTGGCTACGACAACTTCAATATTGACGTAGACATCAGCAAGCCGAGGTTTGACGGATCTCTGGACTGGACCTATTCGGGGCCGCAAGCCTTCTTCAACGTTTCGTTCTAGCTTCGCCACCGCCTGAGGCCCCGGGGCCCCCATGAAGGAACCAGCCGACTTTTCGCTGGTTCTTGGCGGGCCGCTGTATCAACTCTGGCGGCGCACGCGCCTCGCCGGAGACTCGCTGCAATTCCCCAATCGTCGTGTCATCACGCTGGCGCTGCTGGCGTGGTTGCCGCTGTTGCTGTTATCCATGGCGCAGGGGCTCGCCTGGGGCGATCGGGTGACCATGCCGTTCCTCTACGACGTGGACATTCATCTCCGCCTCCTGGTCGCGCTGCCACTCCTGATCCTGGCGGAGCCGGTCGTTCACGAGCGGATGCACTTGGTCGTGCGGCAGTTCGTGAACCGAAACCTGATTCCGGATCCCGCCGAGGGAAGACTCGAGGCTGCCGTTGCTTCGGCGATGCGCCTGCGCAATTCGATGACCGCGGAACTGCTCCTGCTCGCGTTCGTCTACGTGGTCGGTGTGGGTGTCGTCTGGCGAACGCAGGTGGCGCTCGACGTGACAAGCTGGTACGGCACTCACGTGGACGGGCGGTTGTCGCCGTCGCTGGCCGGCTGGTGGATGGGGTGCGTGAGTCTGCCGATTTTGCAGTTTCTGCTCCTGCGCTGGTACTTCCGGCTGTTCATCTGGGCGCGCTTCCTGTGGCAGATGTCGCGCATCGACCTGCGGCTGATGCCGACGCATCCGGACCGTTGCGGCGGCCTCGGCTTTCTCGCCTCGGTGAGCCACGCGTTCGCACCCGTCTTGCTCGCCCAGGGCGTGATGCTCTGCGGGATGATCGCCGGGCGGATCTTCTTCTTGGGCGAACAGCTGCTGTCCTTCAAGCTGGACCTGATCGGCCTGGTATTGATCATGCTGCTGTTCGTCCTCGGGCCCTTGCTCGTGTTCGCCCCCAAGCTCGCGGCAGCGAAACGGACTGGTCTTCGCGAGTACGGGACGCTCGCCAAGCGCTATACGGACGAATTCGACCACAAGTGGCTGCGGGGCGGCGCGCCGGCCGGCGCGCCGCTGATCGGCAGCGCCGACATCCAGTCGCTCGCCGACCTTGGCAACAGCTTCGAGGTGATCAAGGACATGCGGCTGGCGCCG
Source organism: uncultured Gammaproteobacteria bacterium (assembly GCA_963747035.1). Lineage (GTDB taxonomy): Bacteria > Pseudomonadota > Gammaproteobacteria > Steroidobacterales > Steroidobacteraceae > SCUD01. Next base: position 118,315 of record CAVVDL010000027.1, on the reverse strand, counting down.
TTCAACTTGCAGACGGTCCTGCAACTGGCCGTCATCACGCTGCTGCCGGTGCTGCCGCTGACGCTGACGATGATTTCGCTCGAGGAACTGGTCGATCGCCTGCTGAAGATCGTGTTTTGAGCGCCATGGGCCGGGATTTCAATTAGACTCGCGTCTCTATTCCATTAGCCGTTTCGGCGTTTCGGGGTGGTTCCATGAAGGCGCTCTCAAGACTACGGAGCCTCGGACTCGCGTCTCTCCTCTGCGCGTTTGCCCTGAGTGCAACCGGACAGGGGCAGTCCACCACGGCGAATACTTCTGCGGCTCCCGCGGCCCAGGCGCCGGCTGCGACATCCTTCAGCAAGGAGCAGCTCGAGCAACTGGTCGCGCCGATGGCGCTGTACCCGGACCCCGTGGTAGCGCAGATGCTGATGGCCGCGACGTATCCGCTCGAGATCGTCGAGGCCGCGCGCTGGGTCAAGGCAAATCCCGGCCTCAAGGACAAGGCGCTCGAGGAAGGACTCAAGAAGCAGGATTGGGATGCGAGCGTCAAGTCGCTGTGCGGGTTCCCGGACGTGCTGAAGCAGATGGACGAGAACCTCGACTGGACGCAGGACCTCGGTGACGCGTTCCTCGGGCAGAAGACGGAGCTGATGGATACGGTCCAGCGTATGCGCGGCAAGGCATACGACTCCGGCAACCTGAAGACGACGGAGCAGCAGGTCGTCACGCAGCAGCCGGACAAGATCATCGTGATCCAGCCCGCCGACCCCGAAGTCATCTACGTTCCGACGTACTCGTCGACGGTGGTCTACGGGGGCTGGTCCTACCCCAGCTATTACTACCCGCCGATGTACTATCCGCCGCCTTACGGCTATGGCGCGATGGCGTTCACCGTGGGCGTGGTCTGGGGCGCGGCGATCTGGGGCGGAGCCAGCTGGGGCTGGGGCCACAGCGACGTCGATATCGACGTCAACCGGCAGAACAATTTCAACCGCAACACGAACATCGACGGCGGCCGGAACCAGATCAACGCGAACGACAGGGCTGGCGGCGGCAAGCAGTCCTGGCAGCACGACGCCTCGCATCGCGGCGGCGTCAACTACCGCGACAATAAGACGGCAAGTCAGTACGGAGCGAACTCCGGAACGAACCGGGTCTCGCGCGACCAGGCGCGCGGCTATGACCGCGGCGGTACAGGCGGCGCTTCAGCGGGCCAGCGCGGTCCCAGCGCGTCCACGGGCGCGGTCGGAACCCGCGACGCCGGAGCCTCGACCCGCGACGCAGGCGCTGCGTCCCGCAATGCAGGAGCTTCGACCCGCGATGCAGGGGCGGCGTCCCGAAACAGCGGTGCCTCGTCCCGCGGCAGCAGTGGCAGCAGCGCCTACAGCGGCTCGCGCAATTCCAGCATGGACCGCTCCGCGAGCAGCCGCGGCGGCGCAAGCCGTGGCGGTGGCGGCATGAGCCGCGGCGGTGGCGGCGGCGGACGCCGGCGATAAGGACCCGGGAGAGGAATAAATGAATACGGCCAATCAGTTTCGAAATTTCCGCCTGGCCCTTGTCGGGCTCGTGAACGTCGCGATGTTCGCGGCATGCGCGCCTGCGCCCGGCACCTACTCGACGCCGGCGGAAGCCGTTCAGGCCTTGGCAGATCTCGCGGGATCGGGCGATTCGAAGAAAGCCGAAGAGATGTTTGGCAAGGATGGGCTGGAATTGCTGCACTCGGGCGATGAAGCCGCGGACCATGAGGACGCATTGCGCGTCAAGGCCATGATTGGCGAGAAGGTCTCGTTCCAGGACCTCGACGAGAAGACCAAGGCCGCGGTGATCGGAAACGACGAATGGACGTTCCCGTTCCCGCTGGTCCTCGAAAAAGGCCGCTGGCGCTTCGATTCCGTGGCCGGGCAGGAGGAATTGCTGAACCGGCGCATCGGCCGCAATGAGCTCCTTGCGCTTGCGAGCCTCCATGCCTACGTGGACGCCCAGCACGAATATTTCGCACAAGGATGGGGCGGCAAGCCGCCGGTTTACGCGCGCCGCTTCCGGAGCAGCGAGGGCACGCACGACGGCCTCGTCTGGTCAGTCGGAGAGGGTGACATGGAGAGTCCGCTTGGGCCGCTCTATGCCGACGCCGCGGTAGAGCAGTTGCAGGCGGCGGGCCGCCAACCGTTCCATGGCTACTACTTTCGTATCCTCGAAGGGCAGGGCAAGAACGCGGCTGGCGGCGAGCGCAGCTATCTGGACAAGAAGGGACGGATGACGCAGGGGTTCGCAGCCGTCGCCTGGCCGGCGAAATACGGCAACTCCGGGATCATGAGTTTCCAGGTCAACCGGCAAGGCCTCATCTTCCAGAAGGACCTCGGCGAGGGGACGGACGCGGCAGTCGCGGCCATCAACGCATACGATCCTGACGAGGGCTGGCAGCCCACCGGCGACTGAGTACTCGCGGCGGCAGGTTCATGAAGATCGGCAAGTCCCTGGGGCTCGGCGTCTTCGTCGCTTCGCTGCTGCTCGCGATCGCCGGCTGCGGCGACAAGGCGGAATCGCCACCGCCAACCCCGAGTCCGGAAGCAACACCCGCAACGCCTGCGTCGCCGGCGCCAACGGCGCCGGAAGCGGCTGACGATTCGCTCTCGATAGGCATCACGAACGTCCTGAAGCCCTGGACGGGCGACCTGGACGGGATGGTCGAGCGGCGTTCGATCCGCGTGCTGACCGTCAACAGCAAGACCATTTACTTCGTCGACAAGGGCGTGTTGCGCGGCACGGCGGTCGAATACGCCCGGCTGTTCGAGGACGAACTCAACAAGGCGCTGGCGAAAGAGAAAAAACTCAAGAACAAGAACCTGAAGGTCCGGGTGGTGTTCATCCCGATGCAGCGCGACGAATTGCTGCCGGCGCTGGTTGCGGGCAAGGGCGACATCGTCGCCGCCGCGCTCACGATCACGCCGGAACGCCTCAAGCAAGTGGATTTCACGACGGCCGGCAGGAGCAACGAGGATCAGGTCGTCGTGTCAGGACCCGACTCGCCGGCGATTTCGAGCCTTGCCGACCTGTCCGGCAAGTCGGTATTCGTGCGCAAGTCGTCGAGCTACTACGAGCATCTCGTCGCGCTCAACCGGAAATTCGCATCGGAGAAAAAATCGCTCATCACTCTCCGTGAGGCCCCTGAGTCACTGGAGGATGAGGACCTGCTCGAAATGCTCGACGCCGGCCTTATTCCGCTTGTCGTCGCCAACAGGACCACGGCGAATTTCTGGAAGCAGGTATTCACGCGCATCACAGTGCACGAAGACGTCGCGGTTCACACGGGCGGCGAAATCGCCTGGGCCATCCGCAAGAACAGCCCGCAGCTCAAGGCGAAGCTGGACGCCTTTGCGACGAGTCACAAGGTCGGGACTTCCGTCGGCAACCAGCTGCTGACGCGATACCTGAAAGACCTCAAGTACGTAAAGAATGCGACGTCCGAGGCGGAGCGAAAGAAGTTCCAGGACCTCGTCGCGTATTTCAAGAAGTACGGCGAACAGTACGACGTGGACTGGGTGCTGATGGCCGCGCAGGGCTACCAGGAGTCGCAACTCGACCAGAAAGTGAAGAGTCCCGTCGGGGCGATCGGCGTCATGCAGCTGATGCCGGCCACGGCGAAGGAGATGAACGTCGGCGACGTCTCGAAGACGGAGGCGAACATCCACGCCGGCATCAAGTACATGCGCTACATGATCGACCAGTATTACGGCGATGAGCCGATGACGAACCTGGACAAGGCGCTGTTCTCATTCGCGTCCTACAACGCGGGTCCCGCGAGAGTCAGGAAGCTCCGGGCAGAAGCCGGGCAGCGGGGGCTCGACCCCAACGTTTGGTTCCACAACGTGGAATACGTGGCGGCCGAGCGCGTGGGCCAGGAAACAGTGACCTACGTCGCCAACATCTACAAGTACTACATCGCCTACCGGCTCGTGATGGAGCAACAGGCAGCCAAGAAGAGCGACCTCGAGAAGGTCAAGGGCGACGCCCGCTGAGCCCGTTCCCACGGTGAACGCGCCGCGCTCCGGCGCGAATCAGATCTATATCAGCCCGATATCAGGCTTTGCTCAGGACGTAGAGCCGCCCTGGGCTGACAGTCGCCAAGCCGGAAAACGGCGGGACTCGTTGATCCAAGCCAAATCACCTGAGGGGACAAACATGAAAAGATTCAATCAGCTGGCGCTGCTGTGCGTCGCGGGCCTGCTTGCAGGTCCTGCGATGGCCGCGCCAGATGCAGTGACCGATTGGAACGAAATCGCAGCCAATGCGGCAGCCGTCGGCCGACCGGGCGCAATCGGGCAGGTCGACCTGGCGCTCGTCCAGGCCGCGGTGCACGACACGATTCAGTCGTACGAGAAGCGGTTCGAACCCTACTACGCGGAGGTCAAGCCCGCGGGCTCCAAGGTAGCGGCCGCTGTTGCTGCGGCGCATGGGGTCCTGGTCGGCTTCTATCCCGCGCAGGCCGCGACGCTGGACGCAACCTATGGCACCTACCTTGCCAACAACGGCCTGACAGGAAACGCCGGAATCGCGGTGGGCGAGGCCGTGGCCGCCCTGTACCTGCCGCTACGGCGCCTGGATCCCAATCCGCTCCCGGCACCGTTCACCGGCGGCACCGGCGTTGGGCAATGGCGCCCGACGGAGTCATTCATCGACACCGCGGGCCCTGCGGACTTCGCGCCCATGGCGTTTCCGTGGATGGCATCGTTTGACCCGCTCACGCTGACGGGACCGGCACGTTTCCGCGCGCCGCCGCCGCCGGACGTGACGAGCGAGCGCTATACCAGGGACTACAACGAGGTCAAGGCAAAGGGTGCGGCAGTCAACAGCACCCGCACGCCCGAGCAGACCGACATTGCCTACTTCTGGACCGACAACTTTTCGGTGCAGCTGAATCGCGGGATCCGGGCGCTCGTCGATACGCGCGTTCCAAGGATCGGCGACCGCGCGCGGCTCTTCGCGCTCGCCAACATCGCCGGGGCGGATTCGCTCATCTCGACCTGGGATACCAAGAAGTACTACTTCGTCTGGCGCCCGGTCACCGCGATCCGGGAAGGCGAGAACGACGGCAACCCGGACACAGCCGGCGATGGCGCATGGCAGTCTCTCGTCAACAACCCGAACTACCCGGACTACTCTTCGGGCGCAAACTCCATCACGGGGGCCATGACCAAGTCGCTCGAACTCTACTTCGGAAGGGACAATATTCCGTTCATGCTGACGAGCAATTCGCCGGCAGCCATCAAGAAGACGCGTAACTACAGCAGCTTCTCGGCGGTGGCGGCGCAATGCGTCAATGCGCGTGTGTACCTCGGCATCCATTTCCGTTTCGCGGACCAGGCGGCACGGACGCAGGGCCACAAGACGGCCGAGTTTGTCCACGACCACTTCCTGCTGCCCGTCGCGAACTGAGAACGATCACTGGACCCCGGCCCCGGCGTCGCAGATGCCGGGGCCGTTCTTTCGCCATAATGGTCGAGTGAAGATCCGGCTGCTTCCATCCGCTCGTGAATTCGAGGCGCACCGCGACGAGCCGGTGCTCACGGCGGCGCTCCGCCAGCACCTCAACCTCCCGCACAGCTGCAAGGGAGGTTCCTGCGGAACCTGTCGCGTGCGCGTTCTGCAGGGGCGGTTCGACTACCCGCATGGCCGGCCGATCGGCATCGACGCGGCGGAAGCGGCGGCGGGCTACGCGTTGATCTGCCAGGCGCGCGCCGCCACGGATCTCCTCATCGAGACTCGCGAGATCCGCCATGTCACGGACGTCGAGATCAAGGAGTTGCCGGCACGCGTGGAGCGGATGGAACGGCTTGCGCCTGATGTCATGGGTCTGTGGCTGCGCCTGCCGGCGATCGAGCCCTTCGCCTGGCAGTCGGGCCAGTACGTGGACGTGATGCTGCCGGGCGAGCGACGCCGCAGCTTTTCGCTCGCAAATCCGCCGCACGACGCCGCGCTCCTGGAGCTGCACGTGCGACGCGTGCCGGGCGGCGCGTTCAGTGAAAAGGTCTTCACCGACATGAAGCGCGGCGCGCTGCTGCACATCGAGGGGCCGCTTGGGCAATTCGTGTACCGGCCGGGGGAGCGGCCGCTGCTGCTCGTCGGCGGCGGCACCGGATATGCGCCGCTCAAGGCGATCATCCGCCACGTGCTGGAGGGCGGCGAGGCGCGTGATATTGCCCTCTACTGGGGTGCGCGCACGGCGGTGGACCTCTATGAGGACGCGTGGCTGCGTGAGCTCGCATTGAAACAGCCCCGATTTCACTACTCCCCCGTGCTCACGGAGTTCGTGCATGAAGCGGTGCTGCGAAACGTCCAGGGCCTCGCCGATTTCGACATCTACGCCGCGGGGCCTCCCGCCATGATTGACGCGGTCCGCATGGCGCTGCCGCGCCACGGCGCCGATCCGGCGCGGATCTATTTCGACTCGTTCGACTACGCGCCGGCGTAGCAGCCGCGCCCGTGCGCTAGCGGAACATGGGGTCGTCCATGATCGAGCCCTTGCCGATCGGGCGCCCGACCGACAGCCACACGTTCCATTCTCCCGAGGCCCCGGCGATGCCAAGCGTGAAGGTGCCGAGCGGAGTCGGTCCCGCCAGGTACGAATAAGCGCTGAGTATCGTTTCGGGCCGGTCGATATCGACTCGTTGGCTGACGCCGACGACCTGCAGCCCGAAGCCGCCGTAGATGGCCTGGTTCTTGACCGGAACCAGTTCCTTGAGTCGCCACAGGAAGCTCGTCTCCGCGAGCCAGTACTCGCCAACCCGCAACTGGTCGTGCTGGAATGCCGGAATCACGCGCGGCCCGCCGAGCGAAAACGCGCGATCTGCCGGGAGGTTGCTGTCGAGATCGGTGCCCGCTGCGACACTCACCCAGGCGACATTCTTGCCGATGGGAATCGCCGTGCGGAACCCGCCCTCGAGCCGTCTCCAGTCGCGGTCGGACCCCATCGAATCATCCATCTGGTAGTACTCGACCGTGGCGACGAAGCCCTTGATCGCAAACGTCGGCGTGATCCGCGAATCGTAGAGGGCTTTGACGGACAGCCCGGCGTCCACATCCTTGGATTCTGCGAGGCCGGGGATGCCGGTATCCAGCCGGATCTCGCGATTATCGGCGACATACCCGACGCGCAACTGGGCGTTCCGTGACGCGTTCCAACCGAGGTCCAGTTGACCGCCGTAGTCGAGGAATTCATAGGTCGCGACGTGGTCGTTTCCCACGAAGACGTCTTCCTCGGACCGGCTGCCGAACAGTCGGGGCTCGACGAAGAATCTCTGACCGATATCGAGCGGCTGGTAAAAGCTCGACGAGAGCAGTGAATCGTTGCCGATCTGGAGCGTGTTGCGCCACTGGGCACCGTAGCGATTCACCCAGTGCCTGACGTGCTGGACGCCCATGAGGAACCTGAAGTCCCCGGACCCATCCGCAAACAGCCCGAGGCTCGGTCGCAACACGTCGGAACCGATTGAGACTTCCTTGGGCAGCCAGGTGAGCGTCGCCGCGTCGGGCGGGCCCTCCAGCGAGTAACTGACGGAGTCGAGTTCCGCCAGCGCCGCCAGGTGGCGGGCGTCCACGCTGATTTCGTCAATCGTGACGGTCTGGCCGGGTCGAACCGTCGTCAGCGTTTGCAGGTAATCCGGATTGACGCGCTCGAGGCCTTCGACCTTGATCTCGGCGAGCTTGGCCTCGACACCCTGGGACGTCGCCACACGCTGCCGCCACGCGAGATAGTCCGCCTCCGGGACCGAGAGGGTTGCGAGGCGATCCGCCATTTTGCGGGCTGCCGCCTCGCCGAGCGGGATCGTTTCCGGAACGCGCTCGAAGTCCGAGGTCGTGATGTCGCCCATCGGGACGTCGATCCGGATGTCGCGGTCGGTCAGCGAATTGAGCTGCTGTTTCTCGTTGACCTCGAACATCACGTCCATGCTGCGGGAAAGCAACTGCTGCGCCTGGACCAGCTTGTCGGGCGTCGGAACCGGTTCGACGAGGTTCACGACGATGACGATGTCGGCGCAGGTATTGCGCGCGACGTCCACCGGAATATTCCGCACCATGCCGCCATCGGAGAGGATGTACGGGTCCAGGACCACTGGCGAGAAGGCACCCGGGATGGCCATGCTGGCCCGCATGGCGAGGGCGAGGTCGCCATGATCGAGGACGACCATGTCTCCGCTCAGCATGTCCGTGGCGACGGCGCGGAACGGTATCGGCAACTGGTCGAAATTCGCGACTGCACGCGAGCGCGCCACGTAACTCCGGAGCAAGTCGTCGATCGAGCTCGAATCGGTGAGGCCGCTCGGCGCGATGATGTGACGATCAACGACCCCGACCTGGAGCGAGGTGTTCGACTCGCCGGCCAGGCGCTTCTGCTCGATGGGTTCAAGCGTCCGGCGGCCGATGCCTCCGACGACGTTGGACCAGTCGATCCCGGTCACGAATTTCTCGATTTCTGCCGCGGATTGTCCCGACGCATAGCCGGCACCCACCAGGGCGCCCATGCTGGTGCCGGCAATGCAGTCGATGGGGATGTGCAGCTGTTCGATGACTTTCAGGGCGCCGACGTGTGCGCCGCCCTTGGCGCCGCCGCCGGCGAGCACGAGGCCAATGCGCGGGCGCGGATGCTGGGCCGCAGGCTCGGCGAAGGCGGGGAGGGCCACTGCGGCCGCCAACAGTGCGGAAAGCAGTATCGTCGGGAATGGATGCAAGTGGGTCTCTCGTTTCATGGGGGCGACTGTCCTCTCCAACGAATCAACGCGCCGATCAACGCGGCATCCTCCGGCGAATCCGCAAGCAGGATAGGCGATCCGAGACCGAGGCGCGTCGCGGCTTCCGCCACGCGCCTCGACCCCGTCACGAGCGCGGTCGAATGCATCAACTCCCGGCAGCGCGGCGTGACGATGCCGATGAGGGCCTCCAGCAGCTCCACGCTGGTCGCCGCATAAACCGATATGCCGCCCTGCCGCCAGAGTTCTTCGACCTCCGCTTTCCGCTCCATCGAAGGGTAGGCGGTCTCGCGGATGTAGACCTCCGCATACTGAACCTGCGCGCCACGCGCGGTCATGACCTCCTGGAGCAGGTCGCGGCCGCCATTGCCCCGTACGATCAACACGCGCTGGCCGCCCATGTCGGCGAGTTGTGGCATGGCGAGCAGGGACTCGCTGTCGGCCCCGTCCTCGGGCATCAGGGACACGCGATAGCCGGCTGCGTTCAAGGCGGCTGCGGTTGCCTGGCCGATGGCGGCGACCGGCACGTCGCGCCGCTGGTCGAGGATGTCGGCGCCATAGCGCACGGCGTTTGCGCTCACGAAGACGACGAGGTCGTAGCGGTCCGCGGGCCCGATCGCCGCGCGCACTGCCGCGCGATCCGGTCGGGGCTTGATGACGAGCGCCGGGTAGCGCACGGCCGCGCCGCCCTCGGCCTCGATCAACTGGCAGAGGTGATTCGCCTGGTGCTCAGGCCGCGTCACCAGCACGCCGATGCCGGTCAAGCGCATCACAGGAACCGGCCGGCGCCCGCGGCGAGGAGTTTTTCCGCGAGCGCGGCACCGAGGGCCGCGCCGTCGCGCACCGCACCCTCAATCGAATCGACGAGGATCTTGCGGCCGTCGGGCGAACCGACGAGCCCGTCGAGCCGCAGACAGTCGCCCTGGATCGTCGCGTGCCCGGCAATCGGTGATTCGCAGCTCGCGCCGAGCGCCGCCGCAAGTGCGCGCTCGGCAGCGAGTATCGCAGTCGTCGGATCATGTGCGAGCGGATGGACGAGCTCGAGGATGTCCTCGCGCCCCTGCATACATTCGATGCCGATGATGCCCTGGCCGATCGCCGGCAGCATTTCGGCGGGTGCGAGCCGCGCGCGAATCCGCGACTCGAGGCCGAGGCGCTCGAGCCCGGCGGCGGCGAGGATGGTCGCGTCGCACTCCCCGGCATCGAGCTTGCGGATCCGCGTGTCCACATTGCCGCGCAGCACCACGACCTCGACGTCGGGCCGCCGATGGCGAAGCTGGCACTGGCGCCTGAGGCTCGAGGTGCCGACGCGCGCGCCCGGCGGCAGCGCCGCGAGCGAGGCGTGCTGCACCGAGACGAAGGCATCTCGCGCGTCCCCGCGCTCGAGTGCGGCGGCAATCGCGAATCCGGCCGGGAGCTGGGCCGGCATGTCCTTCATGGAGTGGACGGCGATGTCGGCCGCGCCTTCCCGCAGGGCGTTTTCGAGCTCCTTGATGAACAGGCCCTTGCCGCCGGCGCTGGCGAGACTCCGGTCCTGGATGCGATCGCCCTCGGTCACGATGGGCACCAGGCTCACGACGAGGCCGGAATGCAGTGTCGCAAGGCGGGCGGCCACATGCTCGGCCTGCCACAGGGCCAGGCGGCTTCTTCGGGTCGCGATGCGGATCTGGCGGGACATCACGCCATTTTGCCATGCAGGGTCAAAGGGCTAGGATTCACTGCATGAAATACCTGATAGCGGCCCTGACGGTGCTTTTGGGGGCCACGGGCGTGGCGGCGGCCGAGGACACGGCGCGGGCCTCGCTCGGCGGCAACGAGTTCGTGGCGGGGGGATCCGTTGAACTGGACGGAAACATCCGACGTAGCGCCTTTGCGAGCGGCGGGGACGTGACCGTGACCGCGACGATCGGCCGCGATCTCTACGCCGCGGGCGGGACGCTGCGGATTGCGCCGGAGGCGTCCGTGTCCGGCGATGCCTCGCTCGCGGGCGGCACGATCGACGTGGATGGCCCGATCGGCGGCGACCTGCGGGCCGCCGGCGAACGGCTCACCGTGAATGGCAGCGTGAGCGGCGACGTGCATTTCGCCGGCGACAAGATCCGGCTCGGGCCCAATGCGCGGATCAGCGGAGAGGTCTATTACCGAAGCGGCGGCGACCTGGTCGCGGACCCGGGCGCCGAGGTATCCGGCGGAATCCGCAAGTCCACCAGCGACCGCGCGTGGCTGCGCATGGCGCGCGGCGCGACGATAGTCGGCGGCATCACGGTCTCGCTCGGGATGGTGCTGCTCGGCGCGATCCTCGTGCTCGGCATGCCGCGCTTCAGCCGCGAAGCGGGCGCCGCGATCCGCGCGAAACCCTGGCTGACGATCGGGGTCGGCTGCGCGATGCTGGCGGGCGTGCCCGTCGCGCTCGCGGTCCTCGTCGTCACGCTCGTCGGCATCCCGCTCGCCATCCTGCTCGCATTTGCGTACGGGGCGCTCCTGATGCTCGGGTATCTCATCGCTGCGATCTTCGTGGGCGACTTCGCGCTCGAGCGCATCGATGCCCGCAAGCTCGGCTCCGTGTGGTGGCGCGCGCTGTTCATGGTGCTCGCGATCATCGTGATCGCGCTGGTGCGCCAGGTGCCGGTGGCCGGCGACCTCGCCTGGTGGGTCCTGTTCCTGGCCGGCGTCGGCGCATTCACGCTGCGCGCCTGGCAGGGATTCAAGAACGATCCGCTGGTGGCTTAGCGCTCAGCGTTCTCGCGACGTCGGTCGCGAGCCGGCGGCTGACGGCCATCGTGCCGCCGCCGCGCAGCCGCACGACGTGATGGCCGTCCGCATCGCGTTCGAGTCCTTCGACATGCGCGATGGCGACCAGCGAGTTGCGGTGAATGCGGACGAAACCCGCCGCAAACTCCTCTTCGAGAGCCTTGAGCGATTCCTCGATCAGCTCCTCGCCGGCGCCATGGCGAAGCGTCGTGTACTTCTGCTCGGCGATGAAGCACAGGATGCTTTCGACCGGGATCAGGCGCAGTTCGTCGCGCGCGCGCACGGCGATGCGCGTGCGCGGCCCGCCCGTGCCTTCGGCGATGCGCGCGAGCTGCGCGCGCGTCGGGCGCCGTGCGCGCTCGAGCGCTTCCTTCAGCTTGTCGGGTCGCACCGGCTTCAGCAGGTAGCCGGCGGCCTGGGCGTCGAAGGCGGCGAGGGCGTGCTGCTCGAAGGCGGTCGTGAAGATCACGGCGGGCGGTTCGGGCATGCGCGCCAGGTGGTGCGCCGTTTCGAGCCCGTCCATGCCCGGCATGCGGATGTCGAGCAGCACGACTTCGGGTTTCAGGCGTCCCGCGAGCAGCAGGGCTTCCTCGCCGCTCGCGGCGACGCCGGCCAGTTCGACTTCCGGCAATTCCTCGACCAGGTGCGAGAGCCGTTCGCGGGCGAGCGGCTCGTCGTCCACGACCAGCACGCGCAGGTTCACTTCGCCTCACCGCTCGCCGGGAAACGCAGCGTCACCACGAACCGGTCCGCCGCCTCGAAGACCTCGACCTCGGCGTCGCCGTGGAACATGAGCTCGAGGCGCTGGCGCACGTTGTCGAGCCCGATGCGGTGCCCCGGGCGCCGCCCGACGACCTGGGGCGAGACCGGGTTGTCGATCGTGATGACGGCATTCGCGCCGTCGCGACGGCCGACGACGCGGATCGTGCCGCCTTTGTCGAGCGGTTCGATGCCGTGGTAGACCGCGTTTTCCAGCAGCGGCTGCAGGATCAGGGCGGGAACGGTCGCCTCGAGCGGCAGCGCGTCGATCTGCCAGTCCACCTGCAGCCGGTCGCCGAGCCGGAGCCGCTCGACGCGCTCGTAGGCGCGCGCGATCTCGATCTCGCTCGCGAGCGGGATCCGCTCGCGGTGTTCGCGCAGCGACGCCCTGAAGAGATCGGAGAGGTCCGCGATCGCCTGCTCGGCGGCGCGCGGGTTGCTGCGCGTGAGCGAGGCGATGGTATTCATGCTGTTGAACAGGAAGTGCGGCCGGATGCGCGCCTGCAGCGCCCGCACGCGGCTCTGCGCCTCGGCTTCGACGTTTCTCTGCCACTGGTGGGCCACGTAGAAATAACGGAGTGCGATGCCTCCCGCGATGGCGCAGACGGCGAGGTTGCCGAGCAGCATCTGCAGGTGCGCGCGGCCGAGCGGCGCCTCCTCGACGCCGAGCGCGCGATTCGCGTAGTCCGCGAGCCACGAGGCGCCCTCGGTCACGACCGCGGTGACGGCGAGCGCGATCGCGAGCGCAACCGCGGATCCCGCGAGCACGTCGAGCCGCGACAGCAGCCCCCGCGCGGCGCACCAGAGCGCGGCCGTGCCGAGCGCGGCCCACAGGAGGAACAGCGAGACCTGCGCGAGCTCGGTCCAGAAACTCGGCGAGATGCCGTGGCGCGCGAGCGTGAGGAGGAGCGCGACGAGCGCCGCGATCAGGATCACTGCGAGCACGCTCTGCGCGCGGCAGAAATCGGGGAGGTAGAAGCTCGGCCGCTCAGCCATTGGAATCCGGATCCCGGAACAGCGGCGCCTTGAGCCGGAAGATCGTCGAGATGTCTTCCTCGCCGTGGCCGGCGGCGAGCAGTTGCGCATAGTCCGCGAGCGTCGCCTCGACGACGGGCAGGACGGCGCCGTGGCGCGCCGCCATCTCGCGGCAGATGCGCAGGTCCTTGTCGTGCAGGCGCAGGCGAAAGCCGGCCGGGTACTCGCCGCGCGCCATGAACGGCGCACGGTGCACGAAATACCACGAGGAACCCGCGCCCTTGCCGAGAATCTCGATCACGCGGTCGAGCGGCAGCCCCTCGGCGCGGGCGAAGGCCATGGCCTCGGCCGCGACCTGGATCGCTCCCGCGCACAGGATCTGGTTCGTCGCCTTCGTCGCCTGGCCGGCGCCCGAGGGTCCCATCAGCACGATGGTCTTGCCGAGCGCCTCGAGCACCGGTCGCGCGCGCTCGAAGGGCTCCGGTTCGCCGCCGCACATGATGGCGAGCGTTGCGTTCCTGGCGCCCTCGACGCCGCCGCTCACGGGACAGTCCAGGAAGCTGGAGCCCACTTCCGACAGGCGCAGTGCCGCGGCGCGCGCGGTATCCGCGGCGACGGTCGAGCAGTCGATGACGATGGAGCCGCGCTTCAGCGTCGGCCGGAGCGCATCCACGACGGCGAGCAGGTCGTCATCGGCGGACACGCAGGTGACGACGAACGGGCAGGCGGCGGCGAGTTCGGCCGGTGAGGCGAAGGCGCGGCAGCCGGTCTCGGCGGCGAGCGCTGTCGCCTTCGATGTCGTGCGGTTCCAGGCGCCTGCGAGCAGGCCGGCGCGATGGAGGTTTCGCGCCATGTGCTGGCCCATGGCGCCGAGTCCGATGATTCCGACCTTCATGGCGGGACCCCTTGCCCGCAGCGGACGATCAGCTGCAGTAGTCGTCGACCGCCTGCTTGGCGCGGGCGCGGGCTTCGGTGAGCTCCTGGTCGGTCAGGTACTCGCGCTTGCCGTCCGGCGTCTCGCGGAACAGGCGGCGGGAGTCGAGGTAGCGCTGGTAGCGGTCCTGCGCCTCCTTGCACTGCACGACTTTCGCCTTTGCGGCGTCGTTTTCCGCAGCTGCCTTCGCTTCGTCGGAAACCGGCGGCTCGGCGGTGTGTGGCTTGGCGGACTGCGTCGGGGCCTGCGCGTTGTCGCTGCCGCCTTCTTCCGTGAAATTGCCGTTCCCGGCATCGTCGTCTTCCGACATGCCGGATTCCTGCTGGTACACGCTGAGGATCTTGGCGTCACCCTGGCGCGGCGGCAGGTCGGTGTAATGGACCTGGCCTCGATCCATCGACCCATTTATAGACGGTTTCCGCCGCGGCAATCGCCGCAACGCCCGTCAACAGGACCGCCAGAACCACCTTGGGAATCCGCACCATTTTCCACCCCCGGCTGCGCAGCACAGTTTGGCGTCTCACCGGCCGAAAACCTTTGACGCCCGTCACACTGGGACCGGGCCCAGCCGGAGTGTAGCCAAATCGGGGGTCAGTGGTTATAGGCGCGCTCGTCATGCAGCGCGAGATCGAGGCCCTCGACCTCCTGTTCCCGGGACACCCGCACGCCGATCGCGGCGTCCAGGAGCTTCAGGATCAGGAACGTCCCGATCCCGCTCCAGGCTGCCGTGAACAGCACGCACTTGGCCTGGATCCAGACCTGGGCGCCGATCGTCACGCCCTCGGGAAGGCCGACGCCCCCCAGGGTGCCCGCTGTCACGCCGGTCAGCACGGCGCCGACGATGCCGCCGACGGCATGCACGCCGAAGACGTCGAGCGAATCGTCGTAACCGAAGATCCGCTTGAGCCGCGTCGCCGCGAGGAAGCAGGCGCCGCCGGCGAGCAGGCCGATGAGCAATGCGCCCGGCGGTCCCGCCGTGCCGGAGGCGGGCGTGATCGCGACGAGGCCCGCAATTGCGCCGGTGGCGACGCCGAGTGCGCTCGGCTTGCGGTGGGCAGCCCACTCGAAGCTCATCCACGACAGCGCCCCGGCGGCGGTCGCGACCTGCGTGACGAGGACTGCCATGCCCGCCGTTCCGTTGGCCGCGAGTGCGCTGCCTGCATTGAAGCCGAACCAGCCGACCCACAGGAGTGCGGCGCCGACGAGCGCAAAGGGCACGTTGTGCGGCGGGATCACGGCGCCCGGATAGCCTTGCCGGCGGCCGATCACGAGCGCGGCCGTGAGCCCCGCGATGCCCGCATTGACGTGCACGACCGTGCCGCCCGCGAAATCGAGCACGCCCCAGTCCCAGAGCAGCGCGCCGGGCCCGCTCCAGACCATGTGCGCGAGCGGGGCGTAGATGAACGTGAACCAGAGCGCGATGAAGAGGAGGAGCGCGCCGAACTTCATGCGCTCCGCGAAGGCGCCGACCGTGAGGGCCGGCGTGATGATCGCGAAAGTCATCTGGAAGGTCGCGAAGACCGATTCCGGGATCGTCCCGACGAGGGACGCCGGCGTGATGTCCGCCATGAAGGCCTTGCCGAAGCCGCCGATGAACGTCCCGGTCGTGTCGAATGCGAGGCTGTAGCCGTAGATGACCCAGAGCACTGACACGAGCGCGGCGATCGCGAAGCACTGCATCAGGACGGAGAGCGCGTTCTTGACTCGCACCATGCCTGCGTAGAGGAGGGCGAGGCCCGGCAGCGTCATGAGCAGCACGAGTGCGGTCGCGACGATCATCCAGGCGGTGTCGCCGCTGTCGATCGTGGGAACTGTGTCCTGCAAGGCTCGTCTCCCTCGCTAGAAATTGCCGCCACTGGCCAGATTCCGCGCAGTCGCACGCGACCGGGACCGGCTACCGTCCCGCAAGGCGTTGCATCATCCATGCCATCGTCCGAAATGGTGCAGAACAAGGGTTTGGCTCTGTCGACCGCCCGGTCACCGGCGATTTCTGCACCGGCCCGGTGCGGCGCCTTGCCGGCCGCGCCTCATTCCGGTGCATTGCTTGACGGGCGCGCCGGCCGCCCGGATGCTGTCGGCAGGCAGGAGCAATCGCTTGGCATTCGACCCGAAATCCCTGGAAGAACTTGCGCGCAAGCTCGCGGACGCGGTGCCGCCGGGGCTTGCGGCGCTGAAGAGCGACCTCGAGCAGAACTTCAAGGCCGTGCTGCAGAGCGGCCTCGCGAAGCTCGATCTCGTCACGCGCCAGGAATTCGACATCCAGGCAGCCGTGCTGCGCCGCAGCCGCGAGCGCCTCGAGGAACTCGAGAAACGCATCGCCGCGCTCGAAAAAACGCCCGACCGGAAATAACCGCCGCGGGCGGTCGCCCGTGACCCTCGCCACCGTCCTGACCCGCGCCCAGTTCGGGCTCGATGCGCCGCTCGTGCGCGTCGAGGTGCATTGCGGCGCGGGCCTGCCGCAGTTCTCCGTCGTGGGCCTCGCCGAGACCGCGGTTCGCGAGAGCCGGGAGCGGGTGCGCGCCGCGCTCGCACAGGGCGGCTTCGAGTTTCCGGCCGGGCGCGTCACCGTCAATCTCGCGCCCGCGGACCTGCCGAAGGAGGGCGGCCGCTACGACCTCGCCGTCGCGCTCGGCATCCTCGCGGCGTCGGAACAGCTGCCCGCGGCCAATCTCGAAGGGACCGAATTTTACGGCGAGTTGTCGCTGTCCGGGGAGCTGCGCCCGGTGCGCGGCGTGCTCGCGGCCGCGGTGCACGCGGTCCGCGAGGGTCGCCGGCTCGTCGTGCCGGCCGCGAACGCCGAAGAAGCGCGCGTCGCGCGCGGCGCCCGCGTCGCGGCCGCAAAGACCCTGACGGCGGTCCGGAACGCGCTTTCAGGCGGCGCGCCGCTCGCCTTCGAAGCGCGGCGGCGAGCTGCCCGACTGCGGCGCCTCGGCGCCCGACCTTGCCGATGTGCGCGGCCAGGCCGCCGCGCGGCGCGCGCTCGAGATCGCAGCCGCGGGCGGGCACAGCCTCTTGTTCATCGGGCCGCCGGGCGCGGGCAAGAGCATGCTGGCGCAGCGCCTGCCCGGGCTCCTGCCGCCCCTCGATGACGACGCGGCGCTCGAGTGCGCGATGATGCATTCGCTGGTTCGTCCGTTGCCGCCCGTGACCGAGTGGCGGCGGGCGCCGTTTCGCGCGCCGCACCATGGCGCCTCCGCGACGGCCGTGATCGGCGGAGGCGGGCGGCTGCGGCCGGGCGAGATTTCGCTCGCGCATCGCGGCGTCCTGTTTCTCGACGAGCTGCCGGAGTACCGCCGCGACGTCCTCGAGGCGCTGCGCGAGCCGCTCGAGACCGGTGCGGTCAGCATCGCGCGCGCCGCCTGGCGCGGCGAGTTCCCGGCGCGCTTCCAGCTCGTCGCCGCCATGAATCCCTGCCCCTGCGGCTATGCGGGCGATGCGACCGGCCGCTGCCGATGCACGCCGCCGTCGGTGCGCCGTTACCTCGCCCGCATCTCGGGGCCGCTGCTCGATCGCATCGACCTGCACGTCGAAGTGCCGCGCCTCGCATACACGGCGCTCGCGCCGACGGCGCAGGCGGCAGAATCGAGCGCCGTCGTCGCGGCGCGCGTGCGCGATGCCCGCGGGCGACAGGCGGCGCGCGGTGCGCTCAATGCGGCGCTCGCGGCAAAGCCCCTCGACGCGGCCTGCGGGCTCGGGCTTCGCGAGCATGGGTTGCTCGACGCGGCGTCACGGCGCCTCGGCCTTTCGGCGCGCGCCTGTCACCGGATCCTGCGCGTCGCGCGCACGATCGCGGACCTCGCAGGTCTTGCGGGCGTCGGTGTCGGGGAGTTGTCGGAAGCGATCGGTTACCGGCGGCTCGATCGCGAGCCGCAATCGGCGGCGGGCTAGCGGGACTGGGACACCATGTATTCGACCGCGGCGCGCACGGCGTCGTCCGGCAGGTCGGCGCGGCCGCCCTTCGCGGGCATCATGCCTTTGCCGCCCTGGAAGCCGCCGAGCGCGTGCTTCTCGAGCGTCGGAACGCCCTGCGCGATGCGCGGCGCCCACGCGGCCTTGTCGCCGACCTTCGGCGCGCCCGCGATGCCCGTGCCGTGGCAGGCCGTGCAGGTGGACTCGAACACCGTCTTGCCGTCCATCGGCTTGCCGGGGTCGATGGCCGCCGGCGCCGCCACTGCGACCGCGGTAGCGCTCGCCACGATCTCCTTGCCGGCGTTGTCCTCGCCCGCGACGGCCACCTGCCCGAATGGCCGGATGCGCTCCTCCGCGGAGGCCTGCATCAGCGGGTCGTCGGTGTCGCGGGCGCCCTTCGGGCCGCTGTCCACCATGCGCGAGATGCCGACCAGGACCAGCGCAATCGCGATCAGCACGCCGAGGATGGCGCTGAAAACGTTCCTGAAATGATGGTCAGTTTTCGCCATGCGCGAATTATAATTGGATTACGCGCCCGTAGCTCAGCTGGATAGAGTGACGGTCTCCGAAGCCGTAGGTCGTGGGTTCGACTCCCGCCGGGCGCGCCAATTTTCCACCGGAATTCACGCTCCACGCATGAACAAGACCCGGCTCGAGGCCTTCAGCGACGGCGTGATCGCCATCATCATCACGATCATGGTGCTGGAACTGCGGCCCCCGCATGGCGAGACGTTCCCGACGCTGAAGCCCCTCCTGCCGGTGTTCCTGAGCTATGTCCTCAGCTTCATCTACATCGCGATCTACTGGAACAACCATCACCACATGCTGCATGCCTGCCACAAGGTGACGGGCTCGGTCCTGTGGGCGAACCTGCACCTGCTGTTCTGGCTGTCGCTGATCCCGTTCACGACGGCCTGGATGGGCGAGAACCACTACGCCGAGCCGCCGACGGCGCTCTACGGCTTCGTGCTGCTGATGGCGGCGATCGCCTATTACATCCTGCAGTCGAGGATCATCGCGACGGAGGGCAGGGACTCGGTCCTCGCGCGCGCCGTCGGTTCGGACTGGAAAGGCAAGCTGTCGCCCGTCCTCTATGTGTTCGCAATCCTGATCGCATTCGGGTCGCACTGGGCGTCGAAGGCGGTCTATGTCCTGGTCGCGCTGATGTGGCTCGTGCCCGACCAGCGCATCGAGCGCGCCCTCGCGCGCCGGGAGGCTTCATGACGAGGATCATTTTCATTGCAGCGCTGCTGGCGGGGTTCCTGTCGGCGGGATCCGCCGCCGCCGAGACTTTCCGCTGCGGCTCGTGGATCGCGTCGCCGGAGATGACGGTGGAGGAGCTGCTCGACAAGTGCGGCGAGCCGACGACCAAGACCGTGGACCAGGTCGACGTCTACGGGCCGAATGCGAATGGCGCCGGGAACAGCAAGCGCGGCACCGTGACCGTCGAGAAATGGACTTATGACCGCGGCAGCGGGTCATTCGACATGGTCGTCACGATCGAGGACGGCAAGATCAAGAGCATGGAGCGCGCGCCCTAGTTGATTTCGAAGCGCTCGACGCCCGCGGGCTGGCCCTGGATCGAGCAACTCACCGTGTAGATGCCTCTCGTCCAGCTGCCGGGCGTCTCGAAGCCCATCGCGCCTGCCGAATAGCCGCCGGCCCAGGTCGGCTGCGGCTCGTAGCTCAGCACGAGCGGCGGCGAGGTCTGGCCGTCCGGCCAGAAGAACCAGCAATCGACCGGCAGCTTCGCGGCGTGCCCGAGCGGCGCATGCGAGAACTCGAGCTCGACGCCGATGCGCGTGGTGCTGTCGGCCGGCAGCACGTTCACGTACTGGCGCGCGCTGATGGCCGGCAGCTGGTCCGCCACCGGAAAGATGCGCAGGGTCTTGACGCGGATGTCGCCGTCCGCGACCTCCGGTGGATTCCGGGCCATGTCGAACGTGGCCTTCGCCACCGGCTTGTCGGCTGCGAGGCATTCGACCTCATAGGTGCCGGGCTGCCAGTCCCGGTCCTCGGCCACGCCCCAGAGCAGGTTTGCGCTCCGCGATTCGGTCTTGCCGGCGAAGAATTCGAATTCCATCGGCCGTTCCGGGGGCGCGACGCTTCCGTCGGGCTTCTTCAGCCTGCAGGTGAGCGGCATCGTTTCTGAAGCATCCGGCGCCGCGTAGGTCCCCACGACCTCGACGCGCAAGCCGGCGGGTGCGGGTCGCGTCGAACCGGGTCGTGTAGATCCGCCGTGCAACGGGCAGAATCGGCCCGTCGGACTGCTCGAAGAAGCGCAGCGAGGCCTGCTCGAAGGCGGGCGCTGCGGCGGCGAGCGAGGGCAGCAGGCATGCGAGCGCGAGCGATTTCTTCATGAAGCCATTCTACAAGACCCTGGTTCTCGTCCTCGTCACCGCGGCTGCGGCCGCCGCCGTGTTCCTGCTCGATCCGATCCCCCAGGATCCGGCCTACCACCGGTTCACGGACACGCGCGCGTACTTCGGGATCCCGAATTTCTGGAATGTCGCGAGCAACCTGCCGTTCCTCGTCGCAGGTGCGCTCGGGCTCCTGCAATCACGGCGGCTCGCGTCGCCGGATCTCGCCACGCACTATCGCGTGTTCTGCGCGGCCGTTGCTCTTGTCGCCCTGGGCTCTGCCTGGTATCACCTCGCGCCGGACAATGCGCGGCTCGTCCTCGACCGGATGCCGATGACGATCGCCTTCATGACGCTGCTCGCGGCCGTCATCGCGGACCGCGTCAACTGGGTCGCCGGCCGGGCGCTGCTCTGGCCGCTCATCGTCGCCGGGATCGCGAGCATCGCGTGGTGGATCCGCACGGAGGCGGCCGGGCACGGGGACCTGCGCGCCTATGCGCTCGTGCAGTTCCTGCCGATGCTGCTGCTGCCGCTGATTGCTGCTCCTGTGGAAAGGCGAGGGCATCACGGCGCGCTGGCTATGGATGGCGCTCGTCGCCTATGCCGTCGCGAAGCTGGCTGAATTCGGCGACCTGCACACGGTGAAGCACCTGCTCGCGGCGCTCGCGGCCTGGTTGATCATCCGCGCGTTTCAGAGATCGCCGGCGAGCGCCTTGTAGAGCGCGGCGAGGGACGTGGCGCGCCGCGTCTCGGACTGGACGTGCTGGTCCTCGAAGTCGAGCTTCGCGCGCTCGGCGACGATCACGGCGAGGAAGTCGCCGGCACCGACCTCGTAGCGCCGGCGCGCGAGGCGCGCCGCCTCGGTCGCGGCGATCATGCCGAGCCGCAATTCGTCCTCGGACTGGTTCGCGGCGCGGAAGCCCGCGAGCGCGTTCTCGGTCTCCTCGAGCGCCTTCAGCACCGTCTCCTGGTAGGCGGCGAGCTGCCCGTCGCGCCGCGCCTCGGCGGCCTTGACGTGCTGGTGGATGCGGCCGAAGTCGAGGAAGCTCCAGCTGATCGAAGGGCCGTAACTCCAGCGCTCGGCGGCGTCGTCGCCGATGGAATTCTCGGACTGGCCGGTCCAGCCGAAGCTCCCCAGCAGCGTGATCTTGGGGAAGTACTCCGCCATCTCGTCGCCGATGTCCGAATAGCTCGCGGCAAGCTCGCGCTCGGCGGCACGGATGTCCGGCCGGCGCTTCATCCATTCCTCCGGCGAGCCGGTCGCGACGAGCGCGGGCAGCGCGGGCAGCTCGGTGGTCGGCGAGATGTTCGCGCGCAGCGTCTCGATCGGCCAGGCGGTCAGCACCGCGAGCCGCTGTTCCTCGCGCACGAGGTCGGCCTCGGCGAGCGGCAGGCTCGCGGAGACGCCGCGCATCTGGGCCTCGGCCTGCGCGAGGTCGAGCCCGTTCGAACTGCCGGCATTGAAGCGAGCGGTCAGGATCCGGACGTTGTCCTGCTGGTTCTCGAGCTGCTGGCGCCGCAGTGCAAGCCGCTCGCGCGCGCCGATCAGCGAGAACCAGGCCTGCGCGGTCTCGGCGACGATCGAGAGCTGCGCATCCGCGAGCGAGGCCGTTCGCGCCTCGACCCGCCGGTCGATCGCGTGGTATTCGTTCCGCAGCGAGCCGAACAGGTCGATTTCCCAGCTGGCGTCGAAGCCGGCGCGGTAGGTGTCCGTCTTGATGCCGCCGGGCGCGAGCGGGTCCTGGGTGCTGAATTGCGCCTTTTCGCGGCCGGCCCCGGCGGTGACGGTCGGGAACCAGGAATAGATCGACAGCCCCGACAATGCGCGGGCCTCGTTGAGGCGCGCGCCCGCCTGCGCGATCGTCGTGTTGGCGGCGAGCGCGCGGGTGATGATCGCGTCGAGTTCCTGGCTTCCGAACCCGGACCAGAGCTTCGAGCCGGCGGGCTCGGCCGTCGCCTCGGCTGTCGCCTGGTCGAAATGCTCCGCGACCGGCAGCTCCGGTTCCTCATAGCGCGGGCCCACGGTGCAGGCCGTGACGAGGCCAAGCGCCAGCGAGCGCAGTCAGCGCGCTACGCATGGCTCTTCCGCTCCTGCCGGCGAACGACCAGCTTGCGCAGCACGACGTAGAACACCGGCGTGAAGAAGAGGCCGAAGAACGTGACGCCGAGCATGCCCGCGACGACCGTCACGCCCATGACATAGCGCACCTCGGCGCCCGCGCCCGAGGCGAACACCAGCGGCGTGACGCCGGCGATGAAGGCGAAGCTCGTCATCAGGATCGGCCGCAGCCGCAGCCGGCAGGCCTCGATCGCGGCGTCGACGATCCCCTTGCCGGCCTGCTCGAGGTCGCGCGCGAACTCGACGATCAGGATCGCGTTCTTGCAGGCAAGCCCGATCAGGACCGCGAGCCCTATCTTGGTGAAGATGTTGTTGTCGAGGAAAGTCGGCGCGAACGACGGCGGCGACACCGCGAGCCACAGCCCGTGGATGAAATTCACGAGCCAGGTGCCGCCGATCGCGGACAGGAGGCACAGGGGCACGATCAGGATGATCGCGAGCGGCAGCGACCAGCTCTCGTAAAGCGCGGAGAGCACGAGGTAGACGAGCAGCACGCAGAGCGGGAACACGAAGAGCGCGGTGTTGCCCTGCGTGACCTGCTGGTAAGTCAGCCCGGTCCATTCGATTGCCATGCCGCGCGGCAATTGCTGGTCGGAAATCGCCTTCACTTTCTTGAGCGCATCGGTCGAGGAAAGAATGGCGGGGTTGAGCCCGGCCGACATGTCCGCGGCGGCATAGCCGTTGTAGCGGATGACCGGGTCCGGGCCGTAGCTCGGCTTGATGTCCACCACGCTGCCGAGCGGCACCATCTCGCCGCGGTTGTTGCGAACCTTCAGGCTCTCGATGTCCTGCACGGTCGCGCGGAACGGCGCATCGGCCTGCGCGTAAACGGAGTAGGTGCGCCCGAACAGGTTGAAGTCGTTGACGTAAGCGGACCCGAGGTAGATCTGCAGCGTGTTGTAGACGTCCGTCAGCGCAAGGCCGAGTTCCTTGACCTTGGTGCGGTCGACGGTGGCATCGAGCTGCGGGACGTTCGACTGATAGGACGTAAACGTCGCGAAAGGATCGAAACCCGCGGTCGCGCCGAGAGTGCCGACGAGCCCCATCGTCTGCGTGTAGAGCTCCCCGTAGCCGACGGCGCCGCGGTCTTCGACATAGAACTCGAGTCCGTTCGCATTGCCGAGGCCGAGCACGGGCGGCGGAAGCAGCGCGAAGGCGAGGCCGTCCTGGATCTGGCTGTAGCCCATGTTGACGCGCATCGCGATCTCGCCGGCCGCGAGCTCTCGCTTGCCGGGCTCCTCGAGGCCGATGAACATCACGCCGGTGTTCGGCGTGGCCACGAAGTGAATGGCATTCAGGCCTGGGAACTGGACCACGTTTTCGACGCCAGGCACCTGCAGGGCGATGTCGCCCATCTTGCGCATCGCCGCATCGGTGCGGTCGATGGTCGACGCCTCGGGCAGCTGGAGAATCGCGAACAGGTACTGCTTGTCCTGGGCCGGGATGTAGCCGCCCTGCACGGCGCGGAATGCGATGACGGTGACGACGGCCAGCACGGCATAGATTGCGATGAGCCGCGGCGCGCGCGAAATCGTGCCGCCGATTCCGCCCGAATAGCGGTCGCCGAAGCGCCTGAATACCCGGTTGAATGCGCCGAACGGCCGCCCGAAAACGCGCTCGATCCAGCGCCCGAGCGCGTCTTTCTTCGCGCCGTGCGGCTGCAGCAACATCGCGGCGAGCGCGGGCGACAGGGTCAGCGAATTGAATCCGGAGATGATGACCGCCGCCGCGATCGTCACGGCGAACTGCCTGTAGAACTGGCCGGTGACGCCGCCGAGGAATGCCAGCGGCACGAACACCGATGCGAGCACCAGGGTGATCGCGACGATCGGCCCGGAGACCTCGCTCATCGCCTGGTGCGCGGCATCCCGCGGCGTCTTGCCCGATTCGATGTGCCGCTCGACGTTCTCCACGACGACGATCGCGTCGTCCACCACGATGCCGATCGCGAGCACGAGGCCGAAGAGCGTCAGCACGTTGATCGAGAAGCCGAGCAGCCACAGCACCGCAAACGTGCCGATGATGGAAACCGGGACGGCGACCAGCGGGATCAGCGAGGCGCGCCAGGTCTGCAGGAACAGCACGACGACGATGACGACGAGCGCGATCGCCTCGAGCAGCGTCTCGATGACCGAGGCGATCGAGTCCCTGACGTACACCGTCGGGTCGTAGACGACCGACCAGTGAACGTCCTCCGGAAATCCCTTTGCGAGCTCGGCCATCCGGTCGCGGATCGCCTGCGAGAGCGCGATGCTGTTGGCGCCCGGGGCCTCGAAGATGACGATCGCGGCCGCGTCCTCGTTGTTCAGCAATGAACGGATCGCATAGCTGTTGGCGCCGAGCTCGATGCGCGCGACGTCCTTCAGGCGCGTGAGTTCGGTGCCCTCGGATTTCAGGACGATTTCGCCGAAGGCCTCGGGAGACGCCAGCCGGCCCTGGGCATTGACCGAAACCTGCAGGACGGAACCCACCGGTGTCGGCGGGCTGCCGATGCTGCCGGCAGACACCTCGACGTTCTGCTCGCGGATGGCGGCGACGATATCCGTTGCCGAGAGTCCCCGTGCCGACACGCGCTCCGGGTCCAGCCAGATACGCATGGCGTAGTTGCCGATGCCGAATGCCAGCGCCTGGCCGACGCCCGGCAGCCGCGCGAGCTCGTCACGTACGCGCAGGTTCGCGAAGTTGGAGAGGTAGAGCGCGTCGTAGGTCTTGTTGGGCGAATCGAGGTGCACGACCATCGTGATCGTCGACGAAGCCTTCACGGTCGAGACGCCGAGCGCGCGCACGGCTTCCGGAAGCCGGGGAATGGCCTGGGCCACGCGGTTCTGCACCTGGACCGCCGCAAGGTCGATGTCGGTGCCGCCCTTGAACGTGACGGCCAACTGCATCTGGCCGTCCGAGCTCGCCGTCGACTTCATGTAGATCATGTTCTCGACGCCGTTGACCGCTTCCTCGAGCGGGCTGGCGACGGTCTCGGCGATCGTGCGCGGATTCGCGCCGGGATAGTTCGCCGTCACCTGCACGGAGGGCGGCACGACGTCCGGGTATTCGCTGATCGGCAGGTTCGGGATCGACATGAGTCCCGAGACGAGAATCAGCGTCGACAGCACCGTCGCCAGGATCGGGCGGTCGATGAAGATCCGCGAAAAGTCGGTGTGCTTGGACATTTAGGGCTTCGGAGCCGCGGCGGGCGCCGGCGTCGGCAGGTCTGGCTTGTCCATCGGCACGGGGTGCGGATTCACCGGCTGGCCCGGGAAGAAGATCTTGCGCATGCCGTTGATGATCACCTTGTCGCCGGCCTTGAGGCCCGAGTCGACGACGAGCAGTCCCTCGACACGCGGCCCGAGCTTGACGTCGCGGCGCTCGGCCGAGTTCTTGTCGCCGACGACATAGACGTAGCGCCGGTCCTGGTCGGTCAGCACCGCCTGCTCGTTGATGAGGAGCGCGTCCTTCTGCGACTCGCCGAGGAGCCGCACGCGGGCGAAGAGGCCGGGCGTGAAGATGCCGTCCGGGTTCGGCACGACGGCGCGCGCGCGGATCGTGCCCGTGGCCGGGTCGAGCGCGTTGTCCACGAAGTCCATCTCGCCCTTGTGCGGGAAGCCTTCCTCGTCCGAGAGGCCGACGAGCACGGGATTGCGCACGTCGCGCGAGCTTCCGCGTTCACCCGCGCGCGCGGCTTCCTGGTAGCGGAGGTAGGCGCGTTCGTCGCCGGTGAACGTGACGTACACCGGGTCGATGGACACGACGGTCGTCAGCAGCGACTCGTTCGGCGCGACGAGGTTGCCGGGCTTCACGAGCGCCTCGCCGGCGCGGCCCTTGATCGGCGAGGTGATGTAGGTGAATCCGTAGTCGAGCTTGGCGCGTGCGCCATTGGCGCGTGCGGAGAGCAGGTCGGCCTCCGCCTGCTGGGCTTCCATGCGGCGCTGGTCGAGCTCGCCCTGCGAGATCGCGCGCTCGTCAATCAGCGACTCGGCGCGCTTCAGTTCCTGCTGCGCGAGCGCAACCCGGGCCTCGGCGCGGCTCGCGTCGGCGGCCGCCGCATCGGCGGTCGCCTTGTACTCGCGGCTGTCGATCGTGAAGAGCAGCTGGCCCTTCTCGACCAGGCCGCCTTCCTTGTAGTGCACGGCGGTGAGATGGCCGGCGACGCGCGGGCGGATCTGCGCGGACTCGATCGCCTCGACGTGGCCGCTGTACTCGTCCCACTCGGTGACGGACTTCTTCACGACCGTCGCGACGTTGACGTCGGGCGGCGGCATCTGGTGCTGGTTCCCGCCGCCGCAGGCGGCCAGCAGCACCGCTGCAATTCCAATCAATTTGCGCATGACTCAGGCTTCCTTGGCGATCTTTCCCGCGGCTTGCCCGGCGCCCCACTGGCGCGCGAGGCTTTCCATCAGGGCGACGAGACGCGCGCGCGCGGACGCGGGCATCGAATACATCTGAAACAGTTCCTGCCACATCAGTCCCTCGGCGGCGAGGTGGACCAGGTGCTAGGCGCAGGTCGCGTTCGGTCCATTGCTTGCGGCCGAGCCGGTCCGCGCAGCTCCTGCCGGCAGGGGTCCATCAGGGAGGGATCGAGCGTGGCAGCCGACAGCATGCCGCAGAGAAAGCGCCGGTGCGACTCGTCCTGCGCGGTCAGCGTCCGGATGAATCCCAGCAGGCGCGCCGTCTCCGGGTCGCAGTCGGTCGGGGTGAGCGCCGCCTCAGAAACGTCCCACTTCAGGAAATCCGCTTCCAGGAGCCCCCGCAGCAGGTCTTCCTTGGTCGGGTAGTGGTAGGTGATCCCGCCCCGGGTGATGCCGCTTTCCTTGACGAGTTCATCGAAGGTGAGCGCGCCCGCGCCGTCGCGCTCGACGATCTGCCGGGCGGCGGAGAGGATTTTTTCGCGGGCGAGGGGCGGTCGGGCCATTTCTTTTAACTATACAGAACGTTCTGTATAGCCTGCAACCCCTGGTTTGCGGCCTCGTCTAGAGCCAGCCTCGCCGCCTGAAATAGATGTAGGGAACGACGGCCGAAATCACCATCAGTACCAGCGCCAGCGGGTAACCCCAGTGCTTGTCCAGCTCCGGCATGAACTCGAAATTCATGCCATAGATGCTCGCGATCAGGGTCGGCGGCAGGAACATGGTCGCCGCGACCGAGAAGATCTTGATGATGTTGTTCTGCTCGATGTTGATGAGGCCGAGCGTCGCCTGGAGCATGAAGCTCGACTTGTTGGCGAGGAACGACGCGTGGTCCGAGAGCGCGAGCACGTCGCGCGACATGGTGCGGTAGCGAGCCATCTGTTCCTTGGGAAGCTGGACCGCGGCCGACTGCTGGATGAACGTGAGCTGGCGCGCGAGGGTGACGAGGCTCTCGCGAGCCTTGCTGGTCAGGTCGCCGTCGCGGCCGATGCGCTCCATCACGCCCCGCAAGTCGCGTGCGCGCACAAGGTGCTGCGGCGCGGGGGTTGCGAATACGCTGGCCGACAGTTCGTCGAGGCCGACGCCGACGCGCTCGAGCACGTCGGCCGTGCGCTCGACAATGGCCTCGAGCAGTCCGGCGAGGATGGCGGGCGCGCTCGTCGCCGCCGCGGGATGCCGCTCGGAATAGGCGACGAAGCGCCGGAACGGCAGCGGGTCGACGTACCGGTTCGTGATGAGCCGGTTGTGCGAAAGGATGAAGGTGATCGCCGCGGACTCGGGCCGATCGGTGTCGATCTTGGTGACGACGGTCGCCGTCATGTAGAGCGCGCCGCTCTCCTCGTAGAGTCGGCTCGAGGTCTCGATCTCGCGCATCTCCTCGCGCGAGGGCACGTCGATCGCGAGCAGGCGCTCGACCGCGCGCTCCTCGGCGAGCGTCGGCTCGAGGAGGTCCACCCAGACGCACTGCTCCGGAATGTCCGCCGGCGGCGGATCGAGCCGATCGAGACCCTGGCTGCCCGGTACGAAGCAGTTCAGCACGCGGGCACCCTTGCCGGGTCAGCCGGCTTCGTGCTCGCGGGCGGCGAGGTCGTTCACCATCTGGAACAGCTGGTCCACGCCCCCGGCCATCGTGGCGTCGGTCAGGTACTTGCCATGCACCACGAACATCGGCGTGTGGTCGAGCAGGTAGCGGCGCGAGAGGTTCTCGGCCTGGCGCAGCTTGTTCTCGGCGGAAAACGTGCGGTAGTACTTCGCGAAATCCTCGGCGGAAACGCCTTTCGACATCAGGAACTCGCGCGCGGACTTCTCGGTCGCAGCCAGGTCCACGCGGCCGCCGCGGATGATCGTCAGCGGGTGGCCATTCGCGTGGATCTCGCGGAAGACCTCGGCGTGCAGCTTGTCGAGCAGGCCCAGCGACTCGATCGTGAAGAAGAGCCGCGCGTCCTCGCGCGTGACCTCGTTCCAGATGACGGGCGTGCGCTTCAGCACGATCCAGTCCGGCTTCGACTTCTCCCAGGACTCGAGCCGCGGCTCGAGCGCATAGCAGTGACCACAGCCGTACCAGAATCCCTCGACGACCTCGACCTTGCCCGGCGGCGTGCTGACCGGCTGCGCGACCGGGTAGGCGATGAAGTTCTCGCCTTCCTTCCAGCGCGAGACGTCGCCCTTGGCCGGCGCGGGCGTCGCCGCCTCGACGGCGGCCGCGATCGGGCTCGTCGCGCTCACGGCTTCATCCACCGTCTCGCCATCGCTGCTGCCGGCTTCCGGCTTCGCGGCTGGAGCGGCGGCCGGCGGAGCCTCGGCGGTCGTCGCCGGCGCCGCGGGCGCCTCGGCCTGCTGCGTCGCGGCGGGCGGAGCTTCCTTGCCGCAGGCCGTGCACAGGAGCAGGGCCGCAAGCGTCAACAGAACTGGCTTGTTCATCGCAATCCCTGTACGTACGAGGCGAGCGCGCGCATTTCTGCATCGGTCATGCGGTCGGTGACGGCCTGCATGATGTCGTTTCCGGCCGCGGTGCGCGTGCCGTCTTTGAATGCCTTGAGCTGGTTGTAGGTGTAGACCGCGTGCTGGGCGCGAAGTGCCGGGTACTTCGCCGGGCCGTTCCCGCGGCCCTGTGGTCCGTGGCAGGCGATGCAGGCCGGGATGCCGCGGCCCTTGTCGCCGCCGCGATAGAGCTTTTCGCCTTCCTTCCAGTTCGACGGATCCGCTTCGAGGCCGGCGGGCGTCTGCCGGGAAAAATGGGCAGCCAGGTCCTGCATGTCGCCTTCCATGAGCGCGGCGGCCATCGGCGTCATGAGCGGATTGACGCGCTTGCCCGCCTTGAACGCCTGGAGCTGCGCGACGATGTAGGCCTCACCCTGTCCGGCCAGGTTTGGCCATTCCGGATTGACGCTCGCGCCCGTCATGCCGTGGCAGGCGCTGCAAACGGCGGCTTTCTGCGCGCCGAGGGCGGCGTCACCGGCCGTCGCCGAGAACGCGATCAACGAGAGCGCAAGGATCGAGCCGAGGGGCTTCTTATTCATGCAAGAATTATATATGTCCCGGTATTCCAAGGCCCGATTCCTGAAAAGCGCCGTAGCCCCGGCGACTTTCGGCGACGATTCCGGCTTCGAAGTCGCGATCGCGGGCCGTTCAAACAGCGGGAAATCGAGCGCGCTGAACGCCATCGTCCGGCAAGCACGACCTCGCGCGCACGAGCCGGACCCCGGGGCGCACCCAGGCCGTGAACCTCTTCGAACTCGGGCCGGGCCGGCGGTTCGTGGACCTGCCGGGCTATGGCCACGCGAACGTGCCGGCCAGGGTCCGGGCGGAGTGGGCAGAGCTGATCGATGCCTACTTTGCGGAACGCGAGTCGCTCCGGGGCCTCTTCATCATCGTGGATGCGCGCCGCGGGCTTCGCCGAAAGCGACGAGGCGATGCTGGCGTATGCGACGGTGCGCCGGCTGCCCTCGCACGTGCTCCTCAGCAAGTCGGACAAGCTCGGCCGCAACGATGCGAGGCAGGCGCTGGCGGCGGCCCGGCGCACGCTCGGCGAGCGCGCGAGCGTGCAGCTCTTCTCGGCGGAATCGGGCGAAGGGGTCGACGCCGCGCAGGGCGCGCTGGAGGCCATGCTGGCAGGACACGTAAAAGTGCCCGGCGATCCGTAAGGACCGCCGGGCAGATACCCGGCTTGGGGATGCAATCCGGGCGACCCGCTCAGGGAGGGAAGCGGGGAGCGTCTCACGGCGCTCGAAAACTTAGATGGGGACGTATCCCGGAAGTTCCAAGGCTAGTGGGCGTCGTCCCAGTTCGCGCCGACGCCGGTGTCGACCCGGAGCGCGACCGCCAGGTCCGCGGCGCCGCACATCAGCTCGACGACCTTGGCCCGCACTTTTTCGACTGCGGATTCAGCGACTTCCAGCACGAGCTCGTCGTGCACCTGCAGGACGAGGTGTGCGGCGATGCCGGACTCATGGATCCACGCCTGCACGCGGATCATCGCCCGCTTGATGATGTCGGCCGCCGTGCCCTGCATCGGCGCGTTGATGGCGCTGCGCTCCGCGTACTGCTGCAGGTTGCGGTCGCGCGAGCGGATGTCCGGGAGATAGAGCCGCCGGCCGAAGACGGTCTCGACGAAGCCGTGCTCGCGCGCGCTCGCGCGCGTGCGCTCCATGTATTCGCGAACGCCCGGGTAGCGGCCGAAGTAACGGCCGACGTAATCCTGCGCGGCGTGGCGCTCGATGCCGAGCTGGCGCGCGAGCCCGAAGGCCGACATGCCGTAGATGAGCCCGAAGTTGATCGCCTTCGCGGCGCGGCGCTGGTCGTTCGTGACCTTGTCGACCGCGACGTCGAAGACCTCGGCCGCCGTCGCGCGGTGAATGTCGCCTTCCTCCGCGAATGCACGCCGGAGACTTTCATCGCCCGAGAGGTGCGCCATGATCCGAAGCTCGATCTGCGAATAGTCGGCGGAAAGCAGCACCTCGCCCTTGGGCGCGATGAAGGCCTGGCGGATGCGGCGGCCCTCGGGCCGGCGGATCGGGATGTTCTGCAGGTTCGGGTCGCTGGATGAGAGCCGTCCTGTCACTGCGACCGCCTGGTGATAGGAGGTGTGCACGCGGCCGGTCTTTGCGTCGATCTGCTCGGGCAGCTTTTCGGTGTAGGTGGAGCGGAGCTTTGCGAGTCCCCGGTACTCGAGGATGATGCGCGGCAGCTGGTATTTCTCCGCGAGTTCCTCGAGCACTTCCTCCGCCGTGGAGGGCTGGCCGGTGCGGGTCTTCTGCTTGACGGGAAGGCCCTGTTTCGTGAACAGGATTTCCTGCAGCTGCTTCGGCGAGTCGAGGTTGAACGGCTGGCCGGCGGACTTGTGCGCCTCCACCTCGAGTTCGGCGAGCCTTTTCGCGAGTTCGCCGCTCTGTTTCTTCAGCAGTCCGCGATCGACCAGCACGCCGTGGTGCTCCATCTCGAGCAGGACCGGCACGAGCGGCTGCTCGATCTCCTCGTAGATCCCGAGGAGCGCCGGCTCCTTTTCGAGCGCGGCATGCAGGACGCGGTGCAGCTGCAGCGTGACGTCGGCATCCTCGGCGGCGTAGGTCGAGGCCTGCTCGAGTGCCACCTGGTTGAACGGGATCTGCTTCGCGCCCTTGCCGGCGACGTCCTCGTACTTGATCGTGTCGATGCCGAGGTAGAGCTTCGCGCAGGAATCCATGTCGTGGCGCGTCGCGGTCGAGTTCAGGACGTAGGACTCGAGCATCGAGTCGTAGCGCATGCCGGCAAGCTCGATGCCGGCGCACTTGAGGACGTGCGCGTCGTACTTGAGGTGGTGGCCGACCTTCGGCCGCTTCGCGTCCTCGAGCATCGGCTTCAGCTTCGCGAGCGTCTTCTTTCTGTCCAGCTGGTCCGGCGCGCCCGGGTAGTCGTGCGCGAGCGGCAGGTACGCGGCCTTGCCGGGTTCGATGCAGAAGGAGACGCCGACGATTTCGGCTTGCATGTAGTCGAGGCTGGTCGTCTCGGTGTCGAAGGCGAAGAGTGGCGCCTTGTTAAGTGCACTGAGCCACGCGTCGAGCTGCTTCGTCGTGGTTATCGTCTCGTACTCGCGTGTGGGCGCGGGAGCGGGCGCCGGCGGCCGGGACTCCGGCTCGCTCGCTCCGCCCGAACTTAGTCGCTCGCTCGCCGGGTCCCGGCCACCAGCGCCTGGTGCCGCGCCTCCGGTCAGTTGGCGCAAAAGCGAGTTCATCTCGAGGCGGCGATACAGCGCGCTGAGCACGGCGACGTCTGGCGCCTTGCGCGTGAGCTCCGCCGGAGAGAGGGGAAGGTCGAGGTCGCGGCGGATGGTGGCGAGCTTCTTCGAGAGCTCGAGCGTGTCGAGGTTGTCGCGCAGGCTCTCGCCGACCTTTCCCGTGATGTCCCTGGCGTGGGCGACGATGCCGTCGGCGCTGCCGTATTCGTTGAGCCACTTCGCGGCGGTCTTCGGGCCGACCTTGGGAACGCCGGGGATGTTGTCCGAACTGTCGCCGACGAGCGCGAGGTAGTCGACGATCTGCTCGGGCAGCACGTCGAACTTCGCCTTGACGCCCGCGCGGTCGAGCTTGGTGTCGAACATGGTGTTGACGCAGGTGATGCGGTCGCTGACGAGCTGCGCCATGTCCTTGTCGCCGGTCGAGATCACGACCTCGAGGCCCGAAGACGCCGCGCGCTCGGCGAGGGTGCCGATCACGTCGTCCGCCTCGACGCCCTCGATGCGCAGCATCGGCAGGCCGAGCGCCGGGATCGCCTCGATGAGCGGCGCGATCTGCGAGCGCAGGTCGTCCGGCATCGGCGGGCGATGCGCCTTGTATTCCTCGAAGAGCTCGTCGCGGAAGGTCCGGCCGGGCGCATCGAGCACGACGACGATGAGTTCGGGATCCTCGTCCTTCAGCAGCTTGTTCAGCATGTTGAGGACGCCGAGCACCGCGCCGGTCGGCACGCCCTGCGAGGTCGTGAGCGGCGGCAGTGCGAAGAACGCGCGGTAGAGATAGGACGAGCCGTCCACCAGCCAGAGCTTGCCGGACTTGCCCATGGGATCAGCCACCCGGCGGTGGTGGGTGTTCTTCTTTTCCTTGTCCTCGTCGTGGGCGCTGGCGGGCGTCGGCCGGCGCGCGGATCTCGACCGGCGTCTCCACGTTCGCATCCGGGAGATACAACGGGCCCGTCTGGCCGCAGGCCGCGAGCGCGAGGAGCAGGGCGATGATCAGCGCGGGCCTCATCGCTGAATTATAGCGATCGTCAGTCGCGAGACGCAGATGAGCCGCTTGCGCTCATCGGTGATCTCGATGTTCCAGACCTGGCTGCGCCGGCCGAGGTGGATCGGCTTTGCGCGCCCGGTCACGAGCCCGCCGGTCGCGGGCCGCAGGTGATTCGCGTTGATTTCCTGGCCGACGATCTGGAAACGCTCGCGGTCCACGCACATCGAGCCGCCGACGCTGCCGAGCGTCTCCGCGAGCGCGACCGAGGCGCCGCCGTGCAGGATCCGGTCCGGCTGCATCGTCCTGCCATCCACGGGCATCGTCGCCTCGAGGGAGTCCGGCCCGATGGCGGTGATCTCGATGCCGAGATGCTCGCCCATCGTGTCGTGCTGGAATTTCCGCACCTCGTCGAGCGTGAACTGCCGGAACCAGATACTCATGGCTGCATATCCCTCTTTCGGTTAGTGTACCCGCCGCGTGGCCGATCAACATGCCGTCCCCGTCGCTCCCCGGCCGACCGTCGCGGTCGCGGGCTCCGCGCTCGTCTTTCCCGTCCGGCGCATCTTCTGCGTCGGGCGCAATTACCCGGAGCACGCGCGCGAGATGGGCGCATCCGATGTCCGCGCGCCGCCCTTCTTCTTCAGCAAGCCCGCCGATGCCGTCGTCGCGAACGGCAGTGCGGTGCCGATGCCGCCTCGCACCTCGGACCTGCACCATGAGATCGAGCTCGTGGCCGCACTCGGCGCGGACCGGAATATCTTCGGCTATGCGGTCGGCAACGACCTCACGCGCCGCGACGTGCAGCTCGAGATGAAGAAATCGGGCAAGCCCTGGGACACGGCGAAAGGCTTCGATCATTCCGCGCCCATCACGGCCATTGCGCCGGCCTCCAAGATCGGCCACCCTGCGCGCGGGCGCATCTGGCTCGAGGTGAACGGCGAGCTGCGCCAGGAAGGCGACATCGCCGACATGATCTGGGGCGTGCCCGAGATCGTCGCGGAGCTTTCCACCTGGTTCGAGCTGAAGCCGGGCGACCTCATTTTTACCGGCACGCCCGCGGGCGTCGGGCGCCTCAACGCCGGGGATCGCGTGCGCGGCGGCGTGGACGGCGTCGGCATCCTCGAGCACACGGTGGCGGCGCGATGAAACTCTTCTCCTATTGGCGCAGCTCCGCCTCCTGGCGCGTGCGCATCGCGCTCTCGTGGAAGGGGATTCCGCACGGGACCGTCCCGGTCCACCTCGTGCGCGATGGCGGCCAGCATCACAGCGAGTCCTACCACGAGATGAATCCGCAGGAGCTCGTGCCGGCGCTCGCTGACGACGACCGCGTGTTCAGCCAGTCGCTCGCGATCATCGAGTACCTGGAAGAGACGCATCCCGACCCGCCGCTCCTGCCGCCGGATTTCCACGGGCGCGCGATCGTGCGGTCGATGGCCCTCGGAATCGCCTGCGACATCCACCCGCTGCAGAACTCGCGCGTGCTCGGGTACCTGCGCGGCCCGCTCGCCCAGGCGGACGGCCCGGTCGCGGACTGGGTGCGTCACTGGATCGGGCTCGGCTTCCGCTCGCTCGAGGAGCTCGCCCGCCGGCACGGCGACGGCACACATTATCTATATGGCGACGACGTCTCGATGGCTGACCTCTGCCTCGCGCCGCAGATGTACAACGCGCGGCGCTATCATCTGGACCTGAAGCCGTTCCCCGCACTCGTCGCGATCGACGCGCACCTGATGACGCTGCCGGCCTTTGCGACGACCCGGCCCGAGGCCCAACCGGACGCCGAATGAGCGACAAGCGCGACAGCAAGCCCGCCGATCCGATGGCCGGGATCCACTGGGATCTCGACAAGTCGATCAGCTACAGCCAGTACCTCCAGCTCGACAAGATCCTGAACGCGCAGAAGCCGCTGTCGGGCCAGCACGACGAGATGCTGTTCATCCTGATCCACCAGGCGAGCGAGCTGTGGATGAAGCTCTGCCTGCACGAGCTCTCGGCGACGCGCGCGCAGATCCGCTCCGACGACCTCGAGCCCGCGTTCAAGATGCTCTCGCGCGTCGCGCGCGCCCAGGCCCAGCTGATCCAGTCCTGGGACGTGCTCGCCACGATGACGCCCGCGGACTACATGCGCTTTCGCGACTCGCTCGGGCAGAGTTCGGGCTTCCAGTCCTGGCAGTACCGGCTGCTCGAGTTCATGCTCGGCAACAAGGACCCGCGGCTGATCGAAGTGCATGCGAATGACAAGGCGGTCCATGCGCTCCTCAAGCGGAGCTTTCGACGCCGTCGCTGTACGACGAATCACTGCGGTTGCTGAAGCGCCGGGGATTCGACATCCCGGCGGAGTGCACGGAACGCGACTGGACGCAGCCCTACGCGGCGAACGCGGCAGTCGAAGCGGCCTGGCTCTCCGTCTACCGCGATTCGACGGCGCACTGGGATCTCTACGAGCTCGCGGAAAAGCTCGTGGACCTCGAATACCGCTTCCAGCAATGGCGCTTTGCGCACCTGAAGACGGTCGAGCGGATCATCGGGTTCAAGCGCGGCACGGGCGGCTCGAGCGGCGTCGGCTATCTCGAGCACGTGCTGAAGCGCGGTTTCTTCCCGGAGCTGATCAGCCTCCGGACTTCGATCTAGCCGGTTTTTCCTCGAACAGCCGTTCGTCCCAGCGCACGGGTTCCGTGCCGGTCACCTTGATGCGGCTGAAATCCGGGTGCGCCGGATTGATCAGGACGTTGCGCTCGACGTCGAACACGACGCTGGGGACGCGCAGCACCGGCGTCTTCGCCGCCGCGAGCCAGGCGTCGCCGGCCTTGCGGCTTGCGATCATGTCGGCGGCGTCCCAGCCTTCGGCGGCCTTGGGGTCGATCGACTCGACCTTGAGAGAATCCGGCGCCTCGTAGGTGACGCAGACCATGTGCTTCGGCATGCGGCCGTTCGTGTGCACGAGCTTCTCGAGCATCGCGCCGGTCATCGTCTCGCAGGCGTAGATGACGGCGCGACCGGGCGAGTTCCAGCGGCCGCCGTGGAGGCGGGCGCCTTCACCACTCTCGGGCGAGTGGCGCGAGTCGGCGATGCGATAGAACCGCATCCGCTGGCTTAGACGGGCAGCCCGTAGAGCGCGCGCATCACGACGTCCTCGACCTGGCGCGCGCCGAGCTCGGTGAGTCCGGCCTCGATGGGCTTCCTGCGGCCGAGTTCCGGGTGCGGGGTCGAGAGGAAGCGCCGTGCCTCGGCCTCGTCGTCCCAGAGGAGTTCCGCAAGCGCGATGACGCGGGCGAGCCGCTCGGTCTTTTCGCTTTCGACGAGCTTCAGGCGATGGCGGCGCTTCCAGGTGGCGGCCGGCACGACGCGGTGCATGAGCTTGAGGCGGGCAGGGCCCTCGAAGCCGGCGCGATCGACGACGCGCTCGAGGCTGTGTTTCGGCAGGCCCGACTCGACGGCTTCCGCGATGTCGGCAACCGAGCGGATGTTCGGCCTGAGGCCGAGGATGCGGGCGACGCGATCGGCAGGGACGGCCATGGGGTCGTAGTCTCCTGCGATCATTATTGGCTCAACTGAGTGATTTAACAAGCTCATTTGAATGCTACTGATTCCCTTGTGTTTTGGCCGCTGTTTGATACGATACTGTATGTAAACACAGGCTCAGGGGGTGACCCATGGACGGGGAGTTCTCAGCGGTTTCCACGCCGGATCTCGTGGCCGAGATCACGACGCTCGCCGGGCATCTGAATGCGGCGAATGCGCGATTCCTGGCGCTGATCGCGGAGCTCGACCGCAGGCGCGGCTGGGCGGAGTGGGGCGTGAAGTCCTGCGCGCACTGGCTCA
Source organism: uncultured Gammaproteobacteria bacterium (assembly GCA_963747035.1). Lineage (GTDB taxonomy): Bacteria > Pseudomonadota > Gammaproteobacteria > Steroidobacterales > Steroidobacteraceae > SCUD01. The sequence goes on along the minus strand of CAVVDL010000027.1, from coordinate 80,862 downwards.
ACTGGAAGTGCGGGATCGGGCTTGGGGCGGCCCGCGAGAAGGTGCGAGTGGCCCAGGCGCTCGAGAAGCTCCCGAGGATTGGCAGCGGCGATGGCCGAGGGCCGGATCAGCTACTTCAAGGCTCGTGAGCTGACCCGGGTGGCGGATGAGACGAACGAGGACTATCTCCTCAACATCGCGCTCTGCGGCACGGCGAGTCATGTCGAAGATCTGGTCCGCGGTTATCGCCGGGCGCTGGATGCGCGGAGCTTGTCTCGCGAAGCCATCCAGCAGCGCGACCAGTCGCTCTGGTTCCATACCGAGCCGGATGGCTCGATGGTGATTCGCGGACGGGTTCCCGCCGAAATCGGCGCGCTTTTCAAGCGAGCGCCTCGAGGCCGCCGTGGACAGCCTTCCGATTCCCGAAAACGTTCCGGCCGGAACGTTTTCTGACGCGGACGAACAACACCGCGCTCGGAAGCGCCGGGTCGAGGCGCTCGCCATGATGGCCGAGAGCTTCCTGGCCTCGGCCCGCGGGAGCTCTCGGGCGGCGACCGCCAGCAGATCGTGGTGCACGTGGATTCCGAGACGCTGAAGCACAGTCATGCCGGCCGCTGCGAGCTCGAACATGGGCCTTCGATCGCCGCCGAGACCGCGAGAAGGCTTGTCCTGCGACGCCAGCGTTGTCCGGATCATTGAGAACGAGAAGGGCGAGCCGCTCGACGTCGGTCGAAAGACCCGGACCATTCCGCCGGCGATTCGCCGGGCCCTGAATGTCCGGGACAAGGGCTGTCGCTTCCCCGGCTGCAGCTTCAAGCGCTATGTCGACGGCCACCATGTGAAGCATTGGGCCCATGGCGGCGAAACGAAGCTCTCGAACCTCGTCACGCTCTGCCGCTTCCACCATCGGCTGGTGCACGAAGGCCAGGTCGCGATCCAGACGCTGGACGATGGAGCGTTCCGGTTCATCAAACCCAATGGTCAAGACCTTCGATAGTCCCGCTCCGCCCGCAACCGAATGGTCAAGGCTCGTCGCGGCACATGATTCGGCCGGCAAGCAGATCACACCTGCCACGGCAATTGCCCGCTGGACCGGCGAAGCGCTCGATCAGGATCTTGCGATCAGCAGCCTGATGGCGACGAAGGTCGAAAAACGTTCCGGCCGGAACGTCTTTGTGAGACTGCGCGCCACGTTGACAAGCTCAGTAAGAACAATCGTTATCGCTAGGCGACCCGCACCGGAATCTTCAGTTCCCTGATCTTCGCGCCCCATTCCCGCGGCCCCGTCACATGCACCGACTCCCCGCGTGAATCGACGGCGACCGTCACCGGCATGTCCTTGACCTCGAACTCGTAGATCGCCTCCATGCCGAGGTCCTCGAATGCAACGACTCGGGCTTTCTTGATCGCTTTCGACACGAGGTACGCCGCGCCGCCGATCGCGATCAGGTAGGCGGATTCATGCTTGCGGATCGATTCGACCGCGACCGGCCCGCGCTCGGCCTTGCCGATCATGGCGAGGAGCCCGGTCTTCTCGAGCATGAGGTCGGTGAACTTGTCCATGCGCGTCGCGGTCGTCGGGCCCGCGGGTCCGACCGCCTCGTCGCGCACGGCGTCCACCGGTCCGACGTAATAGATGACGCGGCCGCGAAGGTCCACGCCCGGCGGCAGGCCCTTGCCCGAGTTCAGGAGCTCAGCCAGCCGCTTGTGCGCGGCATCGCGTCCCGTGAGCATGCGCCCGCTCAGCAGCAGTGTCTGTCCCGGCTTCCAGCCCGCGACTTCCTCGCGGGTGAGCGCATCGAGATTCACGCGCCGCGATTCGGCACGACGGCTTCCAGTGCACGTCGGGCCAGAGGTCGAGCGAGGGCGGATCGAGCGCGACGGGCCCGCTGCCATCCAGCACGAAGTGCGCATGCCGCGTCGCCGCGCAGTTCGGGATCATCGCGATGGGTTTCGACGCCGCATGCGTCGGGAACGTGCGGATCTTGACGTCGAGGACGGTCGTGAGGCCCCCGAGCCCCTGCGCGCCGATGCCGAGCGCGTTCACCTTCTCGTACAGCTCGATGCGAAGCTCCTCGAGCTTGTTCGCCGGCCCGCGCTCGAGCAGCTCGTGCATGTCGATCGGCTCCATCAGCGATTCCTTCGCGAGGACCATGGCCTTGTCGGCGGTGCCGCCGACGCCGATGCCGAGCATGCCGGGCGGGCACCAGCCGGCGCCCATCTCGGGCACGGTCTCGAGCACCCAGTCCACGACCGAATCGGAGGGATTCAGCATCGCGAACATGGCCTTGTTCTCGGAGCCGCCGCCTTTCGCGGCGACCGTGACGTCCACGGTCTCGCCCGCGACGAGCTCGACGTGCACGACGGCCGGCGTGTTGTCGCCGGTATTCTTCCGCGCGAACAGGGGATCCGCGACGATCGAGGGTCGCAGCCGGTTCTCCGTGAACAGGTAGCCGCGCCGCACGCCTTCGTCGACCATCTCCTGCAGCGAGCGCGTCGTGTCCCAGCGCACGCCCATGCCGGCTTTCACGAACACGTTGACGATGCCGGTGTCCTGGCAGATCGGCCGTCGGCCTTCCGCGCACATCCGCGAATTCGTCAGGATCTGCGCGATCGCGTCTTTCGCAGCCGGCGACTGCTCGCGCGCGTACGCGCGGCCGAGATGGGCGATGTAATCGGCCGGGTGGTAGTAGGAGATGAACTGCAGCGCGTCGGCCACGCTCTGCACGAAGTCGGCTTCGCGGATCAACGCAGGAATGCGGCGCCTCTCGTGAGGAACGTGTAGTCGCCCTCGATCGCCATGAAGCCGATCAGGATCAGCAGGCACAACGGCGGCACCAGGATCGCGAGCTTGAGCGCGAGCCGTTCCCAGGCCATGTGCATGAAGATCGCGACGATGAAGCCGGCCTTCAGCAGCATGAACGTGATGATCAGCGACCAGCGCAGCATGCCGTGCAGGTGGAAGTAATCCACGAGGTAGGAGAACGTGGAGAGCACGAACAGCAGCAGCCAGATCCACAGATAGACTGCGAGCGGGTGTTGCTGGCCTTCTTTAGCGTCAGACATGCTGCCTCACCACAGGTAGAAGAAAGCGAAGATGAAGACCCAGACGAGGTCGACGAAGTGCCAGTACAGGCCTGCGACTTCGACGGTCTCGTAGCTGCCCTTCCGGTCGTAGAAACCGGATGCGACGCGTTTCGCCGTGATCAGCAGGTAGATCACGCCCGCCGTCACGTGGCAGCCGTGGAAACCGGTGATCATGAAGAACGAGGAGCCGAATTGCGGCGCGCCCCAGGGATTTCCCCAGGGCCGCACGCCTTCCGTGATCAGCTTGGTCCACTCGAAGGCCTGCATGCCGACGAAGGTCGCGCCGAGCGCGGCCGTCGCGCAGAGCAGCATCACGGTGCGTCGCCGGTCGCGGCGGTAGCCGTAGTTCACGGCGAGCGCCATGGTGCCGCTGGATGTGATCAGCACGAAGGTCATGATCGCGATCAGGATCAGCGGGATGTCCTGCCCGAACAGGTGCAGCGCGAAGACCTGGCTCGGGTTCGGCCAGGCCGACATCGTCGAGATCCGGACGTTCATGTAGGACGTCAGGAAGCACGAGAAGATGAAGGTGTCCGAGAGCAGGAAGATCCACATCATCGCCTTGCCCCAGGGCACCGTGAACGCCTGCTTGTCGGCGGCGAAATCGCCGGCGACCTGCTGGAGCGGGCCTAGGGCAGTGGCTGGGGCGTCATGTGCCATTGGCAGGGCGTCCTAATTACAGAAACAGCAGCACGCCGAAAACGACGAGCCAGACGATCAGCAGGAAATGCCAGTAGATCGCGCAGAGCGCAAGGCTCTGGCGCAGGTCGATCGGCTCGGCGCCGCCGGCGAAGCGCAGCGATGCCCGCCCGAGCACGTACAGCCCGCCGATCAGGTGCAGGCCGTGCGCGATCGTCAGCACGTAGAAGAACGCGATCGCGGGGCTGCCCTGGATGAAGTAGAGCGAGGGGCCGACCGCCTGCCAGGCCATCATCTGCCCGGCGAGGAAGCCGATCGAGAGCGTGCCCGCCGCGATCAGCGCGTACTTCGTCACCTGGCGCTGGCCCCGGCCGACGGCGCTGGCGGCGAGCTGCATCGCGATGCTCGCCGCGATCAGCACGAGCGTGTTGAGCCAGAGGATCCTCGGGATCGTCAGGTGGCACCAGCCGATGCTCTGGTGCATGCGCATCGAGTAGGCCGACAGGAACAGCGAGAAGAGCGAGGTCACGACGGCCATGAAGATCCACAGGCCGATGCGCGCCGGCGACGTCGTGATCGCGCCGACGTCGCCCTTCTGCTCGCGGTTCTCCCAGGGCTTGGCCGTCAGCCGGCTCGCGACGCCGAACCAGACAGCGACGCCGAGGAACAGCGCGACGAAGATCGCGATGTTGCTCAATGATGAACCCCGTGATCACGCCCGCCGGCGTGCGTCGGGTCCACCGGCACGTTCTGCGGGATGAAGTCATCCGGCGCGCCCGGAACGCTGTAGTCGTAGGCCCAGCGATAGACGACCGGCAGGCGCGGGCCCCAGTTGCCGTGGTGCGGCGGCGTGTCGGGCGTCTGCCACTCGAGCGTCGTCGACTTCCAGGGATTCGGCGGCGCCTTCTCGCCGCGCCAGAGGCTCGTGATCATGTTGTACAGGAAGACCAGCACGGAGGCGGCGACGATGAGCGCCGCGATCGTGATCGCCGCGTTGATCGTGTGCACCGACTGCGGCAGGAACTCGGTGTTGCCGAGGGCGTAGTAGCGGCGCGGCACGCCGAGGATGCCCAGGTAATGCATCGGCAGGTAAATGGCGTAGGTCCCGAGGAAGGTCATCCAGAAGTGGATCTTGCCGAGCGTCACGTTCCACATGCGGCCCGTGATCTTCGGGTACCAGTGGTAGATCGCGCCGAACACCACGAGGATCGGCGACACGCCCATCACCATGTGGAAGTGCGCGACCACGAAGTAGGTGTCCGAGAGGGGCAGGTCCACGGTCACGTTGCCGAGGAACAGGCCCGTCAGCCCGCCGTGGATGAAGGTGAAGATGAACCCGATCGCGAACAGCATCGGCACGGTCAGGTGGATGTCGCCCTTCCAGAGCGTCAGCACCCAGTTGTAGACCTTGATCGCGGTCGGCACGGCGATGATCAGCGTCGTCGTCGCGAAGAAGAAGCCGAAATACGGGTTCATGCCGCTGACGTACATGTGGTGCGCCCACACGACGAAAGAGAGGCCGCCGATCGCGAGGATCGCCCAGACCATCATCCGGTAGCCGAAGATGTTCTTGCGCGCGTGCGTCGAGAGCAGGTCCGAGACGATGCCGAAGGCGGGCAGGGCGACGATGTAGACCTCCGGGTGCCCGAAGAACCAGAACAGGTGCTGGAACAGGAGCGGGCTGCCGCCGTTGTGGTCGAGCGACTGGCCCATCGAGCTCACCGCCGGCATGAAGAAGCTCGTGCCGAGCGTTCCGTCGAGCGTCATCATCACCGCGGAGACGAGCAGCGCCGGGAAGGCGAGCAGGCCGAGGATCGTCGCCATGAAGATGCCCCACACCGAGAGCGGCATGCGCATCATCGTCATGCCCTTGCAGCGGGCCTGCAGCACCGTCGTCACGTAGTTGAGGCCGCCCATCGTGAACGCGATGATGAAAATGCCGAGCGAGACGAGCATCAGGATGATGCCGAGGCCTGAGCCCGGCGTTCCGGGCAGGACCGCCTGCGGCGGGTAGAGCGTCCACCCGGCGCCGGTCGGGCCGCCCGGCACGAAGAAGCTCGAGAGCAGCACGAGCACGGCGAGCAGGTAGACCCAGAAGCTCAGCATGTTCATGTACGGGAACACCATGTCCCGCGCGCCGACCATGAGCGGGATCAGGTAATTGCCGAATCCGCCGAGGAAAAGCGCCGTGAGCAGGTAGATCACCATGATCATCCCGTGCATGGTGATGAACTGGTAATAGTGGTTCGGGTCGACGAAGTGGAACGTCTCGGGGAAGCCGAGCTGCAGGCGCATCAGCCCCGAGAGCACGAGGGCGACGAGCCCGACGAAGATCGCGACGATGGCGTACTGGATCGCGATGACCTTGTGGTCCTGGCTCCAGATGTACTTTTCAATGAACGTGTGGGGATCGTGAATCGGGGCATCGCGATCCGCTATTGCAACGTATGCCATCAGTTCGTCCTCGGATCGAGCGTATTGATGTAAGCGACCACGTCGTTGATGGATCGTTCATCCTTGAGCGAGTCGGCCATCGTCGCCATCTGCCAGCCGTAGTAGTCCTGGCGGTGGGTTCCGCGGACCCCGTGCTGGAAATTCTCGAGCTGCCGGACCAGGTACCAGTCCGACATGTCGGTGAGCCGCGGCGCGTTGAGCGCCCAGATGCCCTGGCCCGCGGGGCCGTGGCAGGCGGCGCAGGTCGCGTAGAGGCGCCGGCCGCGATCCACATTGCCGTCGACGCTCGCCGCATGCGCGCTGCCCGGCAGGGACTCGATGTAGGCCGCGATGTTCCGGATTGCCACGTCGTCCGGAAGCATCGAGGCGAATGCGCGCATCTGCGCGCCGTAGGTGTCGCCCTCGTGCGCACCGCGCAGGCCGTCCCGGAAGTGATGCAGCTGCCGGCCGATGTACCAGGCAGCCTGCCCGCCGATCCGCGGCGCATTCAACGCCGGATTGCCCTCGCCGGAGGCGCCATGGCAGGCGCTGCACACGGCGTACTGGCCGGCGCCCGCGCCGGGATCCGCCTTTGCGAGCGCCTGCGTCTGGCTGTAGGTCGGCATCGCAGCGAGCCAGGTGTTGAATTCGTCGCGCTTGGTGACGACGACGCGGCCGCGCATCGCGAAGTGCCCGACGCCGCAGAGTTCCTCGCAGAGGATCTCGTACGAGCCCGGCACCGTCGGCGTGAGCCACAGGTGCGTGATCATGCCCGGGACGAGATCCATCTTGACCCGGAACTGCGTGACGGTGAAGTTGTGCAGCACGTCCTTCGAGCGCAGCAGCACCTTGACCGGCTGGTCCACGGGCAGGTGCAGCTCGGGGCTCGCGACCAGCACGTCGTCGCGGCCCTTCGGGTCATCCGGGTCGAGCCCGAACGGATTTTCCGGCGTGACGAGCGACGCGTCGCTGTGGCCGAGCTCGTTGTCCGCGCCCGGGAAGCGGAAGCTCCAGTGCCATTGCTGGCCGACCGCCTCGACGATCGCGGCGTCCTTGGGGACATTGACGAACTTGCCCCAGACAAAGAGACCCGGGGCAAGCATGGCGGCGACGCCGACGGAGGTCACGGCCGTGAGCCACCACTCGAGCTTCTTGTTCTCGGGATCGTAGGTCGCCACCTGCTTGTCGTGATGGCGATAGCGCCACACGACCCAGGCGAGGAACAGGTTGACCGTGACGAAGACGATGCCCGTGACCCAGAACGTGAGCACCACGGTGTCGTCCATGGTCGTCCAGTTCGACGCGATGGGCGTGAACCACCATGGGCTTGCGAAATGGAATATCAGGGAACCGATGACGAGAAGAACCAGGACTACTGCCATCGCCATCAGGGAGCCCCCTTGTTAAGCGCGAACCCGATCGCCCGGGTTCCGCCGCCGGCGCACGGACGTGAATGGATTGACGAATTGTCGATCGACACCGGCGAACTCGGCTTCAGGATGGCGCCGGCTCATCATGTGGCGGACCACCGATTCCTGGTCCCGGCGCGCGTAGATGAGAATGAGGAACTTGCCGGCTTCGATGTCTTCGCTGAAGCGCTCGATCTTCTTGTTCTTCTTCTCGACGCCGATCAGCCCGCCTTCCCAGGCGCCGAAGAGTGTCGCCACTCCGCACAACGCGACATAAACGAACCACGGGATGTTGGCGAACGGGCCGAACTGGTCGAGCAGGATGCAGCCGACGACACCGGCGAAGAGGCCGAGGGCCGCTCCCAGAAACCCTTCGCGCACGAAATCGAGCGTCTCGAGGTAGTTCGCGGAGTGAATGTGGCGCTTCTTGAGGCCTGATTCATCCTGGGCGATGACGTGGACGTAGAAATCGTCGATGCCCACGTCGTGCAGGTCGTCGGAAACACGCGAGGTGCTTTCGAGCTCGGGCGCGACGTAATACAGGCATTTCATCGTTGTCCCCCGCGACTTTTGAGTCTCGCACAACCCCCCCGTGTTTGGAAGCCTAGGCGGGCCGCCCGAGCAGCCATTCCAGGGCCAGGGTCTCGTCGGTGAAAACCCGCGCGTCGGCGCCGCGATTCCTCGCGACCAGCTCGCCGAAGCGCTCCGGGTGAATCATCGGTTCGTGCCCCAGCAGCGCAAGCCTGACGCGCGGATCCGAGGTCAGGTATTGCTCCGCGATGTGCACGCCGAAATCGTACCGGTCGAGCAGGGACGGCAACCGACCGGTGATTTTCCGCACGTCGATCAGGAGGGCGGCGCGATCTTCAAGCGCGGCCTGACGGTAGGCTTCGTTGCCGACGCGCAGCGCCTCCGCCCGGGAATAAATCCCGCTGCAGACGAGCTCGACGTGTCGCGGGTGGACGCGCACTTCGATTCGGATTCGAAACAAGCGCTCAAGCATCAGGACCCCGCCTGCCAGAGCCAGCCGAAGACGCCGCCGGTCAGCAACCCGTAGATGAGCCCGTCGAGCGTGTGCTTGAGTGTCGTCGACCAGGGCCGGCTGTACCAGATCGATTGCTGCCAGAGCCCCACCGCATACGCGATGAAAGCGGTCGTGCCGGCGACGCGGAAGACGCTGAGGTACGGAGCGTCTGCCGCAAGCGTCGCATGCGCGAGATAGGCGGCGAGGACCGACACGACGACCGTGTAGACGAACCACTGGATCAGCGACTTCGACATCGTGATCGGCCCGCTCGGGATCACGGTCATGATGACGACGGGGCCGCGCTTGAGCTTCTCGACGAACTCCGGCGCCTGCATGGACTTCATGTCCTTCGCGCGCGGCAGCATGTACTCGCCAGGGGTGAAGCTGAACGGCCGCAGCGCATCCTGTACGCGGTCCTGGTCCGGCAGGGCCGGGCATTCGCCGCGGTGCCAGAGCGGCGCCATGTGGATGATCGAGCTTGCGACGAACACGATCACTGCGGAAAGCAGGATGGGCAGCCAGAGTGCTGCAATGAAGCTCATGGAGTTCTCCCGATAAAACGATACAGCGCAGCGCCGATCGAGGCGCCGACGATGGGCGCCACCCAGAACAGCCAGAGCTGTGCGGTGGCCCAGTCGCCGACATAGACCGCGACCGCGGTGCTGCGCGCCGGGTTCACCGACGTGTTCGACACGGGGATGCTGATCAGGTGGATCAGGCACAGCGTCAGGCCGATCGCGAGCGGCGCGAATCCCTGCGGTGCGCGCGTATCCGTGGCGCCCATGATGATCATGAGGAACATCGCCGTCATCACGATCTCGCAGACCAGCACCGACGTCATGCTGTAGCCGCCCGGAGAATGGGCGTCGTAGCCGTTCGAGGCGAAGCCGGCCGCAACGTCGAATCCCGCGCTGCCGCTCGCGATCACGAGGAGCACGCCGCCGGCGACAATGCCGCCCGCCACCTGGGCCACGATGTACGGCAGGAGCTGCCCGGCCGGGAAACGGCCTCCGACACAGAGCCCGATCGAAACGGCGGGGTTCAGGTGACAGCCCGAGATGTGGCCGATGGCATAGGCCATCGTCACCACGGTCAGGCCGAATGCGAGCGCGACGCCGAGCAGGCCGATGCCGACGTCGGGGAAGGCCGCGGCGAGCACCGCGCTCCCGCAGCCCCCGAGCACCAGCCAGAACGTACCGATGAATTCCGCGAAATACTTGTTCATCCGGGCATCTCCCTTAGCTTGACGGTATCAAGAGCCTGTCCCTTGCGCCCGCCGCGGACCAGCGCGCCCTGACCGAGCGAAGTCTCGATCATGACGCGGGCCGTGTCGGCCGAGCGGCGCACGAGGGCGACGGCGCCGTCGTGCAGGAATTTCGAGTCGCGCACGTACTGCTCGTTGTTCTCCATGTCCTCCGCGCTCCAGCCGCGCGAGTGCGCGATGAACGGGAACTGCGGGAACTGGCAGCCGAGCTCCGCGAAGAAGGTCAGCACCTGGCCGACGACCGCCTGCACGTTGTCCTGGCCGCCCGTCACGATGAGCGAGACGACCTTGTTCTTCAGCAGGTGGCGGTTCGCGATGGTCTCCTGGTTCTGGATGCAGTTCATGCGCTCGATCATCTTGTAGTAGAGGCTGCTCGCGCCGCCCCAGCGGATCGGCGTCGCGATCACGATCACGTCCGCCCAGTGCACGACGCCCTCGTACACCTGGTCCATCTGGTCCTTCGAGTCCATCTGCGTGATGGAGCAGGGCCAGGTGCAGGCTCGCGCGGACTTGGAGTAGAAGCCCTCGCAGGCGCGGAATGACAGCTCGCGCACCTTGATCAGCCGCGTCTCGCACTCGCTCTCGCGGCTTTCGCGCGCGTTTGCGAGCGCGTGCAGCAGCAGGTCCTCGGACGTGCTGTAGCGCGGATGACGCTTCGTCATCGCGGTCGTCGAGAGGCCGAGGATCCGTATCGGGCCCGGTTCGCGCCTGCGGCTCGCGCGCGAGCGGGTGGGGCTCGTGCGGCAGTCGCCCGCGTTTCGTCACCGCTGCCTCGGACACGAGCACGCGGCCGTTCTCCACCTTGACGGCGTGCGACGGCACGCGATCCGCCTCGTAGCCGGGCTCACCCGCGCCGGTCTGCCAGTGGAACTTGTAGTAGTGCCAGGGGCAGACGACGAAGTCGCCCTCGATGTGTCCCTGGCCGAGCGGGCCGCCGACGTGGTTGCAGACGCCGGAAATCGCGCCGAACGTCCCGTCGCGGTGCGTCAGCGCGATGCGCTTCGCGCCGACGCGCACTTCCTGCACGGGCCGCAAAGCGAGCTCGGCGCTCGCGCCGACGTCGACCCACTTGTCGCCGGTCAAGCCCGACCCTGTCCGCGGTACAGGAAGGCGACGACCGCGCCGAGTATCAGCGTCAGGACCGTGTCGAACACGATCTGCTTGCACGCAACGGAGCCCGGCGTCGGCAGCACCACGTAGTAAATGAGGTAGGTCGGGATGACGGCGAGGCAGGCGACCGCAAGGCCGAAGCGCAATCCCTGGCCGAGCCAGGGCTTGTTCTCGACGCCGCGCGCGTAGATCCAGACGAAGCCGCCGGCGAGGATCGCGTGCGCGAGCAGCATCAGCGGCAACATGGACTGCTGCTCGGCCTCGGGCCGCATGGTGCCCATCGCCTGGTAGTCGGCGTTGAGCAGCGTGCCGTGCACGACGAAGCCGCCGATCATCCAGAGAACGAAGATCACGAGCCAGGCGATCAGGATTTTCTTGTTCATGAGTCCTCCCAAATAACCATGGTGCGGATCTTACGCCTCGGCCGGGCCCCCGATCAGCACGGAGGTCATCGAGATCGACCCCTGGACCCTGGCATTGAAGAATTCGGCCCGTTCGCCGGGTTGTTGCAGTGCAATCGCGTACAGGAGCGGCAGGTAATGCTCGGGCGTCGGCACGGCAAGGCGCCCCTCGTCGTGCGTCGGGTAGACCATCAGGGCGTCGTGCCGTCCCGCCACGACGTGCGCCCGGATCTCGGCATCGCAGCGGCTCGCCCAGGCGAGCGGCGTCGGGTCGCGGAAGTCGAACTGCCGCAGGTTGTGCACGATGTTGCCGCTGCCCATCACGAGCACGCCCTCGTCGCGGAGCCCCGCGAGTTGCCGTGCGAGTTCGTAGTGATGCCGGCCGGGACGGCTCGTGTCCATGCTGAGCTGCACGACGGGCACGTCCGCTTCCGGGTACATCGCGACGAGCACGCTCCAGGCGCCGTGGTCGAGCCCGCGGCCCGGATCGAGCCGCACGCGCTCGCTCGCGACGAGTTCCGCGACGCGCCGCGCGAGCGCGGGTTCGCCCGGCGCCGGGTAGCGCACCTCGAAGAGCGCGCGCGGGAAGCCGTAGAAGTCATGGATCGTCTCGGGCGCGTCCGTCGCCGTCACGTAGGCGTCCCGCGTTTCCCAGTGCGCGGAGACGCAGAGGATCGACTTGGGCCGTGGCAGTCGCTTTCCGAGCGCGGTCCAGTTCTCGCGGAACTCGTTGCGCTCGATGGCATTCATCGGGTTGCCGTGCCCGACGAAGAGGACGGGCATTCTTCACGGCGCTTGCTCCCGGCCGATCAGGTCCCACTTGTTCCCGTACAGATCGAGGAACACGGCGACGGTTCCATAGGACTCGCGGCGCGGTTCCTCGAGGAAGCGTACGCCCTCGGCGAGCATCCGTGCCCGGTCACGCGCGAAGTCATCGGTCTCGAGAAAGAGGAACACGCGGCCGCCGGACTGGTTGCCCGACGGCGCGCTCCTGTTCCGGCGTTGCCGCGCGCGCGAGCAGGAGCGCCGCGCCGTTCGTTCGCCGTGCGGCGCGACGCGCACCCAGCGCTTGCCGGCACCAAGCGCCGTGTCCTCGAGGAGCTCGAAGCCGAGCGCTCGCGTGAAGAATCGCGATCGCCTCGTCGTAGTCGCGCACGAGCAAGGCGAGCTGCGTGACGCGGGCGCTCACCGCTGCTCCAGCATGAGTCGAACGCCAAAAGCGACGAGGATCGTGCCGCAGGCCGCATCCATCCAGCGGCGGAGCGCCGGCCGCAGGAAGAATGTCCGCGACCGATCCACTGCCCAGGCCACGAAACCGAGCCACAGGATGCCCTCGACGAAGTGAATGGCGGCGAGGAGCATCGATTTCAGGAGCACGGCGTCGCCGGGCGCGAGGAACTGCGGCAGCAGCGCGAAGTAGAAGACGATCACTTTCGGGTTCAGCAGGTTCGTGAGCAGTCCCTCGCGGAAGGAGCGCAGCGCCGGCACGCTTGCGGCGGCGACGCTATCTGCCGGCTGTGCGGGCGCGCCGCGCAGCGGCCCTTCGCAGCGACTGCAGGCCGAGCCAGGCGAGGTAGCCGGCACCCGCGACCTTGAGCACGAGGAAGGCCGTCGCGGAATGCGCGATCACCGCCGAGACGCCGAGCGCGGAGAGCAGCGCGTGCACGAACAGTCCCGTGCAGATGCCGGTGACCGTGAGCCACCCGTCGCGGCGACCGCCGCGCAGGGAGTTCCGCACGACGAGAAAGGTATCGGCGCCGGGCACCATCGTCATGAGCGCCGCGACGAGCGCGAAAGCGAGGACCTGCGGATCGACGAGGCTCATACCTTCCGGCGGCGGAAGCAGCCGGTCGCATGGTCGTTCACGATCCCGACGGCCTGCATGAATGCGTAGCAGATCGTCGTGCCGACGAAGCGGAAGCCGCGGCGCTTCAGTTCCTTGCTGAGTGCGTCGGCGCTCGGGCTTGGCGCCCACGAAGTTCCACAGGAATGCATCGAAGCTTCCGAACTCGCGCTGGACCTTCAGGAATGCGGCGGCGTTCGTGACGGTGCTCTCGATCTTCAGGCGATTGCGCACGATCCCGGGGTCGCGCATGAGCTTTGCCCGGCGCGCGGCCGTGAATCGCGCGACCTTCGCCACGTCGAAATCCGCGAAGGCGCGCCGGTAGGCCTCGCGCTTGTTGAGGATCGTCTCCCAGCTGAGGCCGGCCTGCGCGCCCTCGAGCGTGAGGAACTCGAACAGCACGCGGTCGTCGTGCACGGGCACGCCCCACTCGCGGTCGTGGTATTCGATCATGGCGGGCGAGCGCGCCCAGGCGCAGCGTTTCATGGGTCTGACACGAAGTGGCGGAGTTCTTCCGCGCCGAACTTGATCAGCCCGTCGAAGCGGAACCCGAGCTTGCCGAGGAGCCGTATGGAGGGCTCGTTGTCCTTCGTCGTGATCGCGACGATGCGGCCGAGCCCGAGCGTCTCGCGCGCATGCTTCATGACGGCCTGGGCGGATTCGAGCGCGTAGCCCTGCGATCCGTGCTCCGGAAAGAAGGAGAAGCCGATGTCCGGGTCCGGCAGCGTGTCGCGCTTCAGCACGCCGCACATGCCGAGCGCGACGCCGTCCGACTTGCGCACGACGCGGAGCAACCCGTGGCCGTAGCGGGCGTAGCCTGCGACCGGGCCGTCGGCGATGTACTTCGCGCGTCGGCGAGCGTGCGCACGCCGCGATCGCCGATGTAACGCAGGAACGACGGTTCATTCACGAGGCGCAGCACGAAGTCGGCGTCTCCCTCGTTGAACTCATGCAGGGCGAGGCGCTCGGTCTCGATCGCGATCACTGGTGCAGCGCCCAGAATGACAGCACGGTGCGGTCGACGAAGTTCATCTTGCGGTAGACGCCGATCGCGCGCTCGTTGTCCGCATAGACGTGCAGGAAGGGCGTGAATCCGCGGTCGAACGCGGAGTTGCAGAGGATTGCGAGCAGGCGCTGTGCATAGCCGCGCCCCGTGTAGTCGGGATGCGTGCAGACGGCGGAGAGTTCCTGGTAGCCGTCGAGCCGCATGCGCTCGCCGGCCATCGCCGCGAGCCGGGATCCGTCGTAGATGCCGAGGTAGCTTCCCATTTCGAGCGTGCGCGGCCGGAAGAAGCCGGGAAACACGAGGTCGGTCAGCGCGATCATGTCCGGCGCCTCGGCCGCCGTCATCGTCGTCACGGGCGGCCCGGGAACGTCGGGCGCGCGCGTATTGCAGATCATCTGGAGCACCGGCTTCTTCGGCTCGAGCTGCCATCCGGGCGGAGCCTCCGGTGCGACGTTGACGACGAAGACGGACTCCGCGTCGTCGACGAGGCTCGTCAGCTGGCTCGCGGCGCGCGCCGAGCGCTCGCCGACCGCCGCGAAGGGCACGATGGATGCCGGATACCGGGCCGCTCCGTCGGCCGTCAGCGCAAGCCCGGCGTGCTGCGTCATCAGCGAATGCCAGACCGGATTGTCGAGCGGATGCGATGCCAACTGCGGACGCCTCAGGCGGCGACGCCGAAGGCCCTGCCGATCGCCGCCGTCAGGGCCATGGCGATTGCGCCCCAGAAGGTGACGCGCAGCGTGCCCTTCAGGACATTGGCGCGTCCGACGCGCGCGGCGACGGCGCCGAGCAGCGCGAGGAAGGCGAGCGACAAGGCGGCCACGATCAACCCGACTTTCGCGGGGGGCGCGACGATCGCGGTGGCGAGCGGCAGGGCGGCCCCCACGGCGAATGACGCCGCGGATGCGAGCGCGGCCTGGATCGGGCGCGCGAGCAGGATCTCGGAGATCCCGAGCTCGTCGCGCGCGTGTGCGCCGAGCGCATCCTTGGCCATCAACTGCCTCGAGACCTCGGCGGCGAGCTTCGGGTCGAGGCCGCGCTCGACGTAAATCGCCTCGAGCTCACGGTGCTCGGCTTCGGGCTCCTCCTCGAGCTCGCGGCGTTCCCGCGCAAGGTCCGAATTCTCCGTGTCGGCCTGCGAGCTGACCGACACGTATTCACCGGCCGCCATCGACATCGCGCCGGCCACGAGGCCGGCGAGCCCGGCGACCACCACGGCGCTGCGGTCCGCGCCCGCGGCGGCGACGCCGATCACGAGGCTTGCGGTCGAGACGATGCCGTCGTTCGCGCCGAGGACCGCCGCCCGAAGCCAGCCGATACGGCCCGAGCCATGCCATTCGCGGTGGCGCATGTTACTTCTGGTTGAACGCGTAGCGTCCCGGACCGATGAGGCCGAGGGCGATCGCAGCGAAGAAGAACATGTACTGCTTCTCGAGAGCGAGGCCTCCGGACTGTGGATCGATCGCGAACAACTGCCCGCCGTGAGCCAGGCCGAACGCAAACAGCATGTTGACGGCGATCAGCCAGGCGCCGACCCGCGAATACCAGCCCGCGATGACGAGGAGCGGGGCGATGACCTCGCCGACGTAGACGCCGTACTTGAAGAAGGCCGGCAGGCCCTCGTTCGCCAGCATGCCGTCGAGCCAGTCGACGCCGCCGGTCAGCTTGTGGATGCCGTGCAGCAGGATCGTGATTCCGAGCACGATGCGGAGGATCAGCTTGCCGGCGCTTTCATGAAGGTATGTCATGTGGACTAGGATACGTCCCCATGGTCCACAAACCAAAAGACGCCGGCCAGGAGCATCTCGACGACCTCCTCGACGCGGCGCTCGCGGGCACGTTCCCGGCGAGCGACCCGGTCGCCCACCTGGTCAGCGAGACGAAAGAGCGGACCGTCGCGCGACAAAGGCAAAAAGCAGCCCCACCAGGAGAACGTGGGCGAGCAGGCCGTCCACGAACCAGGAAAGAATGAACGGCGGGGCGCTCGCTCGCGAGAGCGGCACGACGACGTAGTTCATCGCGGCCCAGGTCAGGAGTCCGTAGGCGACGCCCGCCTGCAGCGGCTTCCGGATCATCCACGGCCAGCGCCGGCAGGCGAGCCAGTAGACGGCCGCCATCGCGCACATGATCGCAAGGTGCAGCCCGAGCCCGAGCGCGGCGCTGCCGGCGCCGCCCGCGAACGCGGCTTTCCCCAGGATGCCTGCGGCAATGGACTGGAGGATCGCCGTCGCGCTCGTGCCGCTGTAGAGGCGCCAGAAGACGATCGCATTGAGGATGTCGAGGATGCCGGCGAGGAATGCGGCGCCGAGCATCGCGTTCATGACGCCTTCCCGGGCATGCGCGTCGGACGCCGCTCGAGCACGCCGCCGCAGTTCGGGCACTTGCCGGCGAGCGGCGACTGCGCGCAGGCCGCGCAGAACGTACACTCGAACGAACAGATGACGGCGTCCGCGGAATCGGCCGGGAGGGAGCGGCCGCAGCGTTCGCAACTTGCGCGCATCTCGAGCATTTGCCTGACCTCACGCGGAACGGAATTGTAACGCATGATCCGCATTATCTCGCCGGCCACCGATCAGGAATGGCGCGACGCCAAGACACTGATGTCCGAGCTGAAGGACTGGGACCTCGAGCAGTCCCGGGCGCTCGGACTCGATGCCGCGGAGGTCGCGCGCTTCTTCTATCCGGACGGCGACCACATCAGCGGCAGAATCCTGCTGCTCGCCATGGACGGGCATTCGCCGGCGGGCTGCGCCGCCATACATCGGCTCGACGAGATGGCGTGCGAACTGCACAGCGTGTACGTGCGGCCGGCGAGCCGCGGAGCCGGCATCGCCGGCCAGCTGGTGCGGCAGCTCGTGGAACAGGCGAGGGAAGCGGGCTATCGCGTCATGCGCCTCGAGACTGCGACGTTCATGGGGCGAGGCGCAGAAACTCTATGCATCGCTGGGGTTCCGCGTGCGGGAACCCTACCGCAGCATTCCGCCCCCGTTCGCCCCGTTCACGATTCCCATGGAAATCGACCTGGGGTAGGACGGGCGTCGGTTCCTATTTCCGGCGGCCGAAGACGAGGAGCAGTGCGCCGGCGGCGATCGCGCCGATCGAGAGCCATTGCGGGACCGCGACCGAATCCTTTTCCTTGACCGAGAGCTCGATGTTACCCACCTGCGTCTCGTGCTTGTCGGTGTAGTTGAACTTGCCCCGCGCGAGGCCGAACGCGCCGAGCGCGATCAGCACGATGGCAATGATGATGGCGAGATTCCCTTTCATGACTTCTCCTTCCTAATCCTCGATCCGGTACTCGACGTCCGCGCCGGTCTCGCTGCCGGACTCCACCGACAGGGTCCAGCGATCCCCGATCGTATAACGAAGCTTGAGCGTATTGATTTCCTCGACGAGCGAAATGCCGTAGCTGACGTACAGGCGGGGCGAGAGGTACTTGCCGAGCACGAGCGACTGGTCGCCGGTCGCCTGGTCCCGCGTGAGCCCGACGTCGTCGAGCCCGACGTACTTGCCGAGCTGGCCTGCGAGCAGGGCGCCGCCCTGTTCCTCCGCGCTCAACTCGGTGGATCCGTCGCCATCCTCCTGGATGCTGGTGCGGCCGACGATCAGCATCGAGGCGATCTGGTTCTGCGGCAGGCTCGGCTCGGAGAACAGCGTGATCTGCGGCCTGCGCAGCGGTCCGCGCGCGATCACGCCGACCTTGTAGCCGGGCAGCTCGCGCGTGGCGCGAAGGTCGACGCCGGGGTCCGTGATCGCCCCGCCCGTGAACAGGAGCCGGCCGCGTTCGACCTCGAGTTCCTTGCCGTACGCGCGGTACACGCCGTCGCCGACTTCGAGCTCGCCCGACGCGACCGTGCCTTCATTGGGCGCGGCGCGCGTTCGCACCGTGCCTGCGACGTCGCCGGTCAGGCCGTAGGCGCTGATCCTCACCTTCTTGCCGAGCGACAGGCGTATGGCGCTCGTGACTTCGAATCCTGCCGCGGACTTTCCCTCGTCCTCGGGACGCAGGATCGTCTCGTCCGACGACACGAGTACCGCATTCGCGGTGTCGGCGGGCAGGATGCGCGCCTCGGGAATGACGACGTCGCCCGTGACGTCGATGCGCCCGTCCGCGAACTTGAACTGGAGATCGGGCGAGGCGAACACGCGTGCCTCCGGCACGTCCGCGACCAGCAGGCGGTCGCCGTTCAGGTGGAGTTCGCCATTCAGGACCCGGTCCTGCCAGCGCAGTCCGCCCTTGATCGCCAGCGACCCTTCGCCCGCCTTGCCCGTGGCATCCAGGGTGAGCGACGTCGCGTTCAGTCGGATCGTCGACTGCAGGTCGCGCAGCCGCAGGTTCGCCTGGTAGAAATCGAGAGAGCCCTGGGTGAGGCGCGCCTCGCCCTCGAGCGACGGCGCGGCCACGCGCCCGGCAACCGTGAAATCGAGGGCCACGCTGCCGGAGGCGCTGTCGATCTCGTCGACGAGGAGCGGCAGCAATCCGACCTGCCGCGTGCGGCCCTTCACGCTGCCGCTGAGCGGCATGTCGCCGAATGCGGCGCCGGCTGGCGCAGGGCTTCGAGATTCACGGCGAGGTCGAGGTCTTCGGCGTCGCTCACCCGAACCTCGAGCCGATGGCGCCCGGCATCGGAGACGAGCGTTGCCCGGGTGAGTCCCAGCGCGACCGTGCGATCCGAGCCGTTCGAGGACTTGTAGGTGAGCGTGGCATCCCGGATCTCGGCGCGGACATTGGCGATCCAGGGCGCGCCGGCATGCCCGGATGCCTCGGCGTCGAAGACGAGAAAGCCATGGAATCGCGGGGCGCCGAGTCGCTTTGAATCGAGCGCTTCGAGCGGGAATGCCTCGGTCGTGGCCTTGACCGACCAGTCGCCGGCGGATTGCCAGCGACCTTCGAAGCAGAAGCGGCGCGTCTCGAAGACGAGGCAGAGCGGTTCGAGCGCCGCATCCGTCGGGCTCGCGGACAGGCGTGTCGCGGCCTGCAGGCGCCAGGGCACGACGCGAGGGCCGCTCGCGGCGATGTCCTCGAAGGCGAGCGTGTAGCGGCCCGCGTCCCAGGCGCCCCGGCCGCGCACCGACACGGCATCCGCACCCGAACCGATGCGGAAATTGATCGCGTGATCGCGCGGCAAGCCGTCGAGCGAGAGCCGCGTGTCCGTGATCGGGAACCCCGCGAGCGTGATTCCGTTCGAGCGCAGCCGCAGCCAGGAGTGCTCATTGCCGTCGCGGTCGATGTGCGCATCGGCCGAGAGCACGACCGCACGGTGCGAGCCGTACACGAGGTCATGCCCGGTGAAGCCGACGGCGATCGTGTGCTCGTGCACGGTGACCTTTCCGTCCACCTGGCCGCCGAGTTCCGGCAGGAACGCGGACAAGTCGTCCGAGACGAGGCGCGCGTCGAGGTTCGCGCCGCGGCCGAGGATGCCGTTTGCCTCCAGGCGCGCGGGGCCGAGCGCAAAAGCGACATCGCGGAATTCGGTCTGGTCTGCCTTGCGGCTGACGCTGCCGCCGCCGCTCGCGCGCTGGCCGCGGAACACGCCCGAGAGCCTGTGAACCGACGCGGACCAGGGGCCCTTCGCGTCGAAGCCCGCACCCGCGCCGGCAAAATCGAAGCTGAGACGCCCGGGCAGCTCTGCACGGATCCGGGACGGATCGATGTCCGTCGCATGGCCCGACACGGTCCAGGGCTGGGCCGGATCGCGGCCCAGCGAGCCCTTGAGCGCGACGCGCCCGCCGAGGGCCTGCCACTTCGAATCGTCGACGACGATTGCCGCGGTCGTAAAGTTGCCCGCGGCTTCGCCCGAGAAAACCGGCGCGCCGGCCGCCTGGAAATCGCCGCTCAGGCGATAGTGGAATTCGGTCCAGCCATCGGCCTCGAGCTGCCCGCGTGACGAGGTGACCAACGCCCGCCCACGAGCGGCCAGCGAAAGCCGGTCCAGTCGGCCGTCATGTCGTAGGACAGTTCGTTGGCGACCGCCAACGTCCCGCGCGCGCGGACGACGGAGCCGGGACCCGACTCCAGCACGATCGACTCGAACGCGAGGACCTGGTCGGCGTAGCTCATGCGCGCATCGAGCCCGACGCCGGGCTCGGGCAGGCCCGGGCCGTGCAACTTCCCCTTGGCGCCGTAGTGCGAGCGATCGCCCTCGATCGCGAGCGTGCCCCGCAAGGGACCGAGCGGCGGGTCGGCCATCCACTGCGCGAGGTCGAGCTTCTCGATGGCGGCCTCGCCCAGGAATGTCAGGTCGGGGCCGAGGTCGCGGACTTCCGCCCGCACGCGCGCGATGCCGGGCGCCGCGACCTGCGCGTCCACGAGCAGCCGGTTGAGGTCGCCGGCTGCATGCGCGATGCCCGCCACGCGATTCTCCGCCGACAGCGACCAGGCCGTCGTGACGTCGAGTGCGAGCGGCTGGCGGGCGATGAGGCTCCCGCTCGCGCCCGCGACCGCCCAGCCGGGCGACTTCACGTGCACGCCGTCGAATTCGATGCGCGATTTCGCGATCGTCGCGGAGCCGCGAATGTCGTCGAAGCGCACTTCCGTGCCGCCTGGCGACACGATCACGAGCCGCGTCACCGCGGCGTCGGTGAGGACGACGCGCAGCCACCCCGGCATGAACGACGGCGGCTTGGGCGGACCCGTCGCGGCGTGCAGCACGACCTTCGCATCCGCGATGCGGACGTCCTCCGCCGAGATCCGCCCGCCGAGGATCTCGAGCGGCTCGTAGTCGGCCTCGAGCCCGGCGATGCGGATCGTCGCGCGCGGGTGCTCGATCTCGATCGTCGCGACATGGAGCGGCCCGATCAGGCGCCCGGACGCGCCCTCGACGCGGATCGAGATGCTGCCGAGCGACTCGGCGAGCGCGACGGTGCGCGTCGAGGCCTGCCTCGGTCGTGACGAGCCAGGTGGCAAAGGCGATGACGGCGAGGAGCAGGATCGCGAATCCCGCGAGCAGCCATCGAACCCACTTTCGCGCCGGCCATCCCATCTCAGAACTCCGGCGTGAAGTTGATGTGCAGCCGCGGGCCGCGATCCGATTCCGAGATGGACTGCGCGACGTCCAGGCCGACGCTGAGGAAAGGCAGCCGGTAGCGCAGGCCGATGCCGACCGAGTATTCCAGCGGATCGCCGAACTTGTTGAAGGCGTTGCCCGCGTCCATGAAGACCGCGCCGACCAGGTTCCTCGGCAGGTCGCGCTGGAACTCGACGGTCGCGGTCAGGAGGTGGCGCCCGCCGACCTTGTTGCCATTCGCATCCACCGGCGAGAGCTCCTCGTAGCCGTAGCCGCGCACGCTGTTGTCGCCGCCCGCGAAGAAGCGGTAGCTCGCGGGCAGCTCCTCGAAATCGCCGACCGCGCTCGCGCCGACCTCGCCGCGCAGGAACAGGTGCCACTTGTCGGCGAGCTTGAAGCGGTGCTCGTCGCGCACGTCGACGCGCGTGAAATTCGTGTCGGAACCGAGCGTGTCGGTCGAGGCGAGCAGTTCCACCTGGAAGCCGCGCGGCACGGTGTTGACGCCGAGGAAGTCCGGCGGCAGCCGCGCAAAGGTGATGCCGGGAACGAGCAGCGCCGTCCGGCTGCGGTCCACGAGCGTCGAGCCGCCCGAAACCGTCGTGACGGTGTCCTCGGTCTGGTCCAGCGTGACGGATAGCACGCGCTGCCATTTCCGCCGCACCTGCGTGAGGCCCACCTTGAACGTGGCGCCCTCCGTCTTGATATCCGCGTTCTGCTCGCGAAATACGCGCAGCTGATAGGAGAGCTTCTCGAGCGCGGGGTCCGACCAGGGGACGATGTAGGTCAGGGTCGCCGAGGTGTCGACGTCGGAGGCGCGTATCTCGGCATGCAGGCGATGGCCGCTCGGGTTGAGTCGCCGGTCCTCCCAGCCGAGCGTGCCGCGCGGGCCCGTATCCGTGCCATAGCCGACGCCAATCCTGTAGACATTGCGCCGGTTCGGCTCGGACGTGATGCGTACCGTCGTGACCTTGTTCTTGCGGTCACGCTCCTCCGGCAATACCTCGACGATCGCAGAAGTACTGCGAGTCGTCGAGCGCGAACTGCGTGCGCAGCAGCGACTCCGCGTCGTACCAGTCGCCTTCCTGGTAGCGCAGGTAGCGGCGCACGAGCTCAGGCTTGAGCGAGCTCTGCTCGATCGTCGTCGGCCCGAAACGGTAGCGCTCGCCGGTCTCGAGCGTGATGAAGGCGCGCGCGGAGTGCGTCGCGGGATCCACGATGAGCTCGCCGCGCGTGAATCCCGCGTCGAGATAGCCGTGGGCGAGCGCGCTCCGCAGGAGGTCGCCCTTCAGCTGGTCGTAGGCGATGTGGCTCAGCTGCTCTCCCGTGCGCAGCGACGAGCGCGCAACGACGTCACGCAGGAACGGCTCGTCCTTGCCGCTTCCGGTGATGGACACCTGCTGCTCCGCGAGCGTGACGGGCGTTCCCGGCTTGATCGTCACCTTCACGTGCCAGCCTTCCGCGGACTCCGTGAGCTCGGTCGTGACGTCGGGCTCGTAGTAGCCGAAGGGCCGAAGCGCGGTGCGGGCCTCGTTCGGGGCGCGCTGCGCGAGGCGGCCCACCATTTCCGCGTCGAGATCCTTCGAGGCCGCGAGGCGATGCAGGCTCGACAGCGCCCTCACATTCTCGAGGAGCGGACCCTCCACTCCCAGGAACTCGACCTCGATGCGCGGCTTTTCCTCCTTGGCGTGCGCCTGCGGCGCGGCGAGGAACGCCAGGCACAGGGCGGCAAGGATGGAGCGCAGCATGAAAAATCAGACCCGGCGCCGGCGCCAGCGTTGCAGCGCCCAGGCGCAGCCGCCGACGATCGCCGCGAACGCGATGGCCGGCAGCAGGAACGCGAGGCTCGAGAGCAGTGCCGAACCCGCGAGTTCCGCGGTCGCGTACACGGGGTTGCCGAGCCCGCCCGACACCGCGCCGGTCTTGGCGCGTCCGACGGCATTCAGCGCATGCCCCGCGGTCGCGACCGCGCCGCCCGCGCCGATCGCGGTGAACCAGCGCAGCCACTCCGGCAGCCCCACCATCACGCCGGCCGCGGCGACGATGCCGGCGCCGATGGCGACCGGCGCGCCGATGAGGTCGAGCGCATGGTCGACGCCCGGGATGTAGTAGGCGGCGATTTCCGTGACGGTCGCGATCGAGAGCGCGACCAGCACGACGGGATCGCCCAGCCAGTCGAAGCCGCGCGCGGGTTCGACATAGCCGAAATGGATCGCGAGTCCCGCGGCGAGCAGCGGCACGAAAGCGCGGAATCCGGCCGCCGCGGCGAGCGCGAGGCCGGTCGCGACCGACAGCAGGATGCTCAGGGGCCCAGCCATTCCTGGATCAGGCGATACGCGATCGACTGCGAGAACGGCATCATCGAGCCGCCCTTGAGCTCGTCGCGATGAAACCACCGCGCGTCCTCGAGTTCGCGGTCGCGGAGGCGGATTTCCGTCGTCAGCGCCACGGCGCGAAAGCCCAGCATCAGCGAGCGCGGGAAGGGCCAGGGCTGCGACGACTGGTAGATCATCGCGCCCGTCTCGATGCCGGTCTCCTCGAGCACCTCGCGGCGCACGGCGTCCTCGAGGCTCTCGCCCGGCTCGACGAATCCGGCGATCGTCGAATAGCGCCCGGCGGGCCAGGCCGGCTGGCGACCGAGCAGCGCGCGGTCCCCGTCGGTCACGAGCACGATGACCGCCGGATCGACGCGCGGGAAGGACTCCGTGCCGCAGCCTTTCCTCTGGCAGACCATGACGCGGCCGTTCTGCTGCGGCGCGGTCGGCGCGCCGCAGCTGCCGCAGAAGCGGTGCCGGTGGCGAAACGAGATCATCGCGCGCGCGTACGCGACGAGACCCGCTTCCTCGTGCGGCAGGAGCGCGGCGGCGAGCCGGAGGTCCGCGAACTCCGCGCCGTTCTCGAGCGCAGGCTCGCTCTCGGCCTCGATCTCGGTCGTGAAGATCGCGAGCCCCTGGTACTCGCCGAGCAGGATCAGCTCGTTGACGTCGATGCCGGCGAATGGCCCGCTGTCGAATGGCAGGAGGCAGGCGGTCGGGCTGGGAAGCCGGACGACGGGGCAGCGCGACTTCCAGACCGGGATCAGGCGTGCGGAACCCTCCCTGATCGCGCGCGCGACGGACTCGGCGTCGGCGTTGGCGAACTTGTGTCGATCGACATGCGGCCCGGCGAAAACGTTGGGGCGCATTCCTTCCCGTTCCTGGCCGGTGAAGCGGTCATTCTAGCAGTCACCTACCGAGAGTCCCGGGCGCGCCGGCGGCCGGCTCGCCGCGCAGAATTCGCAGGCTTTCGGCCGTTCCGCGTAGCGCATGACGACGAGCAGGCTCCCGCAGCCCTCGCAGTCGTCGAGGCAGATCTCGTTCTGCTTCTCGAGCGAGCGCAGCAGGTGGCAGGCGTGCTCGAAGGAGATCTGCGGATGCTCGAACAGGCTCGCGAAGGTTTCGTAGGCCTCGCAGAAGCTCTCGCCCCAGCGCAGGTGCTCGACCGCGCCGGGCGCCGAGGCGCCTTCGCGCCGCAGGAGGCCCAGGATGCAGAGGAGGGTGGCAAGCCCGGCCGCTTCCCGCCGGATCCCGGCATTGCGCATGAAGAACGCGCTCTGCCGCGGGCTCTTGCCGCGATGGCGGTGCACGTCGCGACGGCCGGCGTCGGCGACATAGGAGCGGTAGAGCTTGCGGATCCGGTCGTCGGTCAGGCCGGTCCAGCTCTTGATCGTGCGCGTTCGCGCCTCGTGGCGGATCAGCCGCAGGGCGAGGTCGAGACGCAGGCGGTCGCGCGTGTAACGGTCGTCGGTGATGCGCATGTCGGTGCCTTGACGGTCTATCTTGGGACTGGTAGTTTCACACCAGTCAATCCTAAACCGGCCGCAGAGCCGGCGAAACAGGAAATGGCACGTCAACGGGGAGAAATGCCATGAATCGCCAGCAGCCTTTGGCACTTGCGCCGCCCGCGGGAGGCGCCGACTGGTCCGAGCAGAGCCTGCTCGATGCGGGAACTCGCCGCGCCCTGGGCTCGATCAACCTCGCCTTCCTCGACCTCGCGGGGGAGCTCGCGGAGGAGGGCCGGCTCAAGCAGATCGCGGGCCTGCCGCCGCGCGCCATCGATTCATTGATCGACCCGGAGGCCGGCCCGCGGCTCTGCGAGCGCCTGCCGTACGCGCTTTTTGACCTGCGCTTCGCGGACGGGAATTTCTGGGTGGCGGAGATCGCCGCGGCGGGCGGCGTCCAGGATGCCGGCAGCCTCGCCCGCCATCGACGAGCGCGTCGTGTCCTTCACGCGCGCGGCGATCATGGTGCTCTGGCACCTGGCACAGACCCGCACCGCCTGCGCGCGGCTCGTCTTCGGCGCCTCGCCCGCAACGATTGCGGCCCTCGCCGCGATGCCGGTCGCGGCCGTCCTGCGGCTCGCGCGCCGCGTCGCGCCCGCCCTGTCGGCGCGCTTCGGCTCCCGTGCGCGATACTGGCTGCAGTTCGAGGGCTGCGCCGCGCGTCCCGACGACCAGTCCGTGAACCTCCTGCGCCAGCTCGGCCTGCAGATCCAGGGCGCGGAAAGCGCGCGGGGGCAGGCGCTCCAGAGGCGTCACAGGCGGGCCGCGGCCGGCTGAGGTACGCTTCGCGCCTCATGCAGGCGCTCTCGATCCGCGGACTGACCAAGACCTATTCCAACGGCGTCATCGCGCTCCGCGGCATCGACCTCGACGTGGCCGAGGGCGACTTCTTCGCGCTGCTCGGGCCGAACGGCGCCGGCAAGACGACGACCATCGGCATCATCATGTCGCTGGTCGAGAAGTCGGGCGGAACCGTCTCGGTCTTCGGCCACGACATCGACCGCGAGCTCGACCGCGCGAAGACCTGCATCGGCCTCGTGCCGCAGGAAATCAACTTCAACCAGTTCGAGAAGGTGTTCACGGTCATCGTGAACCAGGCGGGCTTCTACGGCATCCCGCGCAAGCTCGCGGTCGAGCGTTCGGAGAAGTACCTGCGCCAGCTCCAGCTCTGGGACAAGCGCGACCAGATTGCGCGCTCCCTTTCGGGCGGCATGAAGCGCCGCCTCATGATCGCCCGCGCGCTCGTCCACGAACCGAAGCTCCTCATCCTCGACGAGCCGACGGCGGGCGTCGACATCGAGATCCGCCGCAGCATGTGGACGTTCCTGCGGATGATCAACGAACAGGGCACGACGATCATCCTGACGACGCATTACCTCGAGGAGGCCGAGAGCCTCTGCCGGAACATCGCGATCATCGATGGCGGGCGCATCATCGAGAAGGACACGATGGCGGGCGTCATCCGCAAGCTCTCGCAGGAGACCTTCGTGCTGAATTTCCGCTGCGCCGGCGTCGACGCTGCCCTCGCTTGCCCGGCTACGTCGACCCGCCTGGTCGACGACCATACGATCGAGGTCGAGGTCAAGAGGGAACAGGGACTGAACGACATCTTCGCGCGCCTTTCGCAGCAGGGCGTCGAGGTCGTCAGCATGCGCAACAAGGTGAACCGGCTCGAGGAGCTCTTCATGCGCCTCGTCGAGCGCAAGGACGGCGCGGCGGCGGAGGCGCGCTGAGGTGGAGACGCCGTCACTCGCCCGCATCCGCCGCATCGGCTTCCAGACCATCGTGCGGCGCGAGTACGGCCGCATCATCCGCATCTGGGGCCAGACGCTGGTGCCGCCGGCCGTGACCGCGGCGCTCTACTTCGTGATCTTCGGCAGCCTCATCGGCCGGCGCATCGGGCAGATGGACGGCTTCAGCTACATGCAGTACATCGCCCCCGGGCTCATCATGATGGCGGTGATCAGCAATTCCTACGGCAACGTGGTCTCGAGCTTCTTCGGCGCGAAGTTCGGCAAGCACATCGAGGAGCTGCTCGTCGCGCCGCTGCCGAACTGGCTGATCGTCGCCGGCTACGTGGCGGGCGGGCTGATGCGCGGCCTGCTCGTCGGCGCGGTGGTGACGCTGGTCACGCTGTTCTTCACGCACGTGCCGGTCGTGCATCCCTTCCTCATCGTCGGATCGGTGTTCCTGACCGCGACCGTGTTTTCGCTCGGGGGCCTGTTCAACGCGATCTTCGCGAAGAACTTCGACCAGATCTCCTGGTTCCCGACGTTCATCCTGACGCCCCTCATCTACCTCGGCGGCGTGTTCTACTCGGTCTCGCTGCTGCCGCCCTGGGCCGAGAAGCTCTCGTACGTGAACCCGATCCTCTACATGGTCAACGCGTTCCGCCACGGCTTCCTCGGGACCAGCGACGTGGATCCCGGCCTCGCCTTCGTGATCATGGGAGCGTTCGCGGTCGCGATGTTCACGATCGTCGTCGTGCTCATGAATCGCGGCACCGGGATCCGCGAGTAGGGGACGGGCCATGTGCGGCCGCTATGCGTTCTTCTCTCCGGCCGAGGCCGTCAAGCGCATCTTCGCGCTCGACGACGTCCCCGAACTCGAGCCGCGCTACAACATTGCGCCGACGCAGGCGGTGCCCGCCGTGCGCACGGGCGAAGAGGGCGCGCGCGCGTTCGCGATGCTGCACTGGGGCCTGGTGCCGAAGTGGGCCAAGGAACGCGCGATCGGCAACCGCATGATCAACGCGCGCTCGGAAACGCTGGCGGAGAAGCCGTCGTTCCGCGAGGCATTCAAGAAGCGCCGCTGCCTCGTGCTCGCCGACGGCTGGTACGAATGGCAGGTCGCGGCCGGCGGCAAGCAGCCCTGGTTCATCCGCAGGAAGGACGCGCGGCCGTTTGCATTCGCGGGACTGTGGGAGCGCTGGAAAGACCCGGCCGACGGCTCGATGCTCGAGTCCTGCACGATCGTCACGACGGATGCGGCCGAATCGATCAGGAAGATCCACGAGCGGATGCCGGTCGTGCTGGAAGAGACGGACTGGGACCGCTGGACGGACACGGCCTTTTCCGACACCGAGACGCTGTCGGAGCTGCTGAAGCCCTGCGATCCGAAGACGCTAGAGGCCTGGCCGGTCAGCCGCGAGGTCAATGCCCCGAAGAACCAGGGTCCCGGCGCTGATAGCCGCCGCGGACTAGCCTTACTTCTGCGTCCAGGCGCCGGCTTTCGACTTGTAGTACCAGCCTGCGCGGGCGTTCGCGATCCAGCGCTCGGCAAACGTGCTGCGGATGTCCGCTTCCCAGTCCGGGTGGCCGTTCGCGCTCGCGATCTCGGCGTAGAGCGCCTTGCGGTCGCGATTGTCGTCGGCGACGAGTTGCTTCAGCTTGTTGCGGTCGGCGAGGGCCACGGCATTCGCGTCGCGGATTTCGACGAGGCCGTCGGACGTGAGCCCGATCGCGCCCGAGGTGAAGAACGGATCGAGGTCCGCGGCGCGGGCCTTCATGGACCCGGTCAGCGTGCGGATCGCGGGGCTCGAGACGTCGAGGTCAGCCTCGGCATGCGCGGCCGGGATCACGAAGTCGAGCGTGCCGCGAAGCGCCGCGAACAGCAGGTTCCCGGCCTCGCGGCCGAGCGAACTCTGCTCGTTGCCGGTCGGCTTCGGGCCCTTCTCGGGTCCCCAGATGTCCTCGATGATGCGGTCGGCCGCTTTCTCGGCGGCGGCCGCCGGGAAGTAGACATTGATGGTGACGCAGGCGGCGAGCACCAGGCAGAGGGCGGTGAGACCTGCGGTAATCCAGCGCAACATGGGATGCATGTTAGCCTCCGAAGCTGAACGATCCATGAACCGATTCTAGCCCAGCGCGCGCCTCACTCGACGACGATTTCGGACTCCATCATCGCGCCGAGCTGGCGCACGAGCGTCGTCCACGCGACCCGCGACTGGCTGCCGATCACGTTGATCCGCGGCAGGCCCGAGCCCTTCACGATGTAGTAGCCGCCCGGCGCGGGCTCGACGCCGCCCATCATGCAGACGTCGTTCGCGAGGCGGCAGGAAATCCCGATGCGGTCGTAGCGGAAGTCATCGAAGAACCGCAGGAAGCCGCCCTGCAGCGCCGCGGCGACGCCGCCGCCGCTGCCGCCGCCGATGGAGGACAGGTTCGTGACCGCGCGCTGGCTGATGCGGTGCCGGGAGCGGTCGTCCGGCGGCGTGAAGAGGAAGGCGTCGAAGGACTCCGGCATCCAGCCGAAGGTCTCGAGGTCCGAGACGTAGCCGGACAGCCTGCCCGTGATCATGCCGAACTCGAACGTCTGCGTGACGAGCGTGAGGTCGAGGTTCTCGATGCCGATGCTCGCGTGCATGCGCGGGAACTTGCCGAGCGGCTCGCGCAGGCTGAGGCCCCGGACGGCGACCTTGCCGTCGAACACCTCGGCATCGAGGTTGCCGTCGAGCGTCACGACGCCCTGCCGGAGCTGAAGGCCCGGAATGCGGCCCGCGAGCGTGCCCTGGAATTCGGGCCAGCCGAAGGCGCGCGAGAGCAGCGCGACGCTGATCGGCCGGACCTCGGCGTCGAAGCGCACGTACATCTCCTCCGTGCCCGCGTGGCGTACGCGCAGCGTGTCGATCGCGAGGCCGCCATCGAAGATCGGGAGTAATACAGGCTCGGTCACCCGGAAATTGCGCCCCGTCGTCGTGAACGGCAGCGTGGCGGGCCCGAGCTCGAGGCCCCAGAGCTGCCCCGCCTTCCACGCGAGGCTCGACTGGAAGAGGTCGTCGTCAATCGTGCCGGCGAGCGCGGTGCGCGAGGTGTCGTCGAACCAGTTCACGCGGCCGCCGAGGCCCTCGAGCGAGACGGACGCCGTCTTGCTCTCAATCGCGATCGCGTCGAGGTCGAGCGCGGCGCGGACCGGCAGGCCGGCGTCCATCTCGACGTCGCCGCGAATCGTGCCGCTGCCCGTGATGTCCTTGAAGCCGCTGTTGATCAGGAAGGGCTGCACGTAGGCCGGCAGCGCGTTCGCGAGCTCGAGCGATGCGATGTGGACTTTCGCCGCGGGCAGGAGCGTGTCGCCCGCGAAGTCGAGTGTCGCGGAGCCGTCCGCCTGCAAGAGGCCCGCGTGATCGAGCGCGAACGAATCGGCGTCGAAGCGCGCGGTCGCCGTATCCAGCACACCCGCGAAATCGAGCTTCACCGGGTGGACGCCGAAGTCGAGGAAAACGGGATCGCTGTAGGCCTGGCCCGCGGTCAGCGTGAGGCGGCCACGCGCGGGCATCCGGCTCGTCGCGTCCGCCGTCGCATCCACCGTGACGGAACCCGCGAGCTTTTCGCCGGCGAGCGTGCCCGCCGCATCCGCGAAGTCGAGCGTCTCGATGTCGAGGTCGGCGCCCGCCGTGTGCAGGAGATCGCCCGCGCCGGTTGCGCGAAAGGCACCGGCGGCACGTCCCGCGACCGTGAAATCCGCCGGCAGCTCCACCCAGGGTTTCGCGACGCGTGCAAGCTCTGCGATGTCGAGTCCCGCGAGCGTCGCGTCGGCGCGCCACCGCGAGCCGTCGAGCTCGACATCGAGCCGGCCGCGGCCTCCGGCGATGCCAAAGGCGTCGAACGAAAGCCGAAGTCCGCCGTCCGCGCGGCGATGCGCCGCAAAGCGCGTGTCCTGGGCCCCGAGCGAGCCGAGCGAGCCCGAGAGCCTGCCGCGTTCGCAGCGGATCTCGTCGCCGGCGATGCGCAAATCCGGGCAGTCGAGGCTGAACCGGGCGAGCGGACCCGTCGCCGCGAGGCCGCGTACGCGCGCCGCTCGAATCGCGATCGTGCCTGGAGCTGCGCCACGGGCGACCAGTCGGCCTCAAGGCCTTCGATCGTCAGGCCTTCGAACTCGGCCTGCCCGATGCTGACGCTCACCTTGCCGGCGCGGCCAGCGATGCCGGCGCCCGCGCACAAGCAGGCGGCGAACAGGCGACGAGAGTCGCTTGCGGGCGTCCGGTTCCATTCCGGACGATTCTTCCAGCAAATTCAGTCGCTTCCGGATTTTTCCGGCGGCGTGTCGATTGAGGCGCCGTCCGACCGACTATCGGTTGTCATGAACCCAACCTATATGGTCCTCTTGGTCCTAGGAGCCCGCAATGCAGTACCTGTGCCTGATCTACCAGGACGAGAAGGAGTGGCAGAAACTGCCGCCCGCCGAATCGCAGAAGATCATGGGCGAGTTCTTCGCCTACACCGATTCGATCAAGAAGAGCGGAAACCACGCCGGCGGCAACGCGCTGCAGCCGACGCACACGGCGACGACGGTTCGCGTGCGCCAGGGCAAGGTCGCGACGACTGACGGCCCGTTCGCCGAGACGAAAGAACAGCTCGGCGGGTATTACCTGCTGAATGCGCGCGACCTCAACGAGGCGATCCAGCTCGCGGCGCGGATTCCCGCCGCGCGCCTCGGTTCCGTCGAAGTCCGGCCCGTCGTGGAGTTCAAGACATGAAATTCGTATGCCTCGGTTGCCTCGACAAGCAGCACCTGGGGAAAGCTGAGCCCGGCGGAGCAGCAGAAGATGGTCGAGGCCTGCACCGACTTCGACCAGGAGCTGCTATGCCAAGGGCCATTTCGCCAATGGCTTCGCGCTCCAGGATTCCGCGGACGCGACGACCATCCGGTGGCTGGGCGGCAAGGCGACGCTCGTCGACGGGCCATTTGCGGAAACCAAGGAAATGCTGGGCGGGATCCTGATCCTCGAGGCCAGGGACAAGGCCGAGGCGATCGCGATCATGAGCCGGCATCCCGGCATTCGGATCGGCCCGTTCGAGATCCGGCCTGCGAACGAGGAGTTCATGTCGCAGCACCCGGTAATGAAGAAACTCAAGGAGAAGTGAAATGAAGTACGTGGATGGATTCGTAGTTACCCGTTCCCCGCAGGAAGCTCGCGGCCTACCGCCGCATGGCGAAATACGCCGGCAAGATCTGGCTCGAGTTCGGTGCGCTCGCAGTACGTCGAGAGCGTCGCCGACGACGTCAAGCCCGGCAAGGTCACCTCGTTCCCGCAGAGCGTGAAGCTGAAGAAGGGCGAGGTGGTCGTGTTCTCGTACATCGTGTACAGCTCGCGCGGCCAGCGCGACCGCATCATGAAGAAGATCATGGTGGAGCCGCGGTTCAAGAAGTTCATGGACCCGAAGAACATGCCCTTCGACGGCAAGCGCATGTTCTGGGGCGGCTTCAAGACGATGGTCGAGTACTGAGATGACGGGGCTCGCGGCCTGAACGAAGTCATCGAGGCGGTCTATCGCGAGGAGTCCCGCCGGGTGCTCGCGACGCTGATCCGCCTGCTCGGCGATTTCGACCGCGCGGAGGAGGCCATGCACGAGGCCTTCGCCGCGGCGGTCGAGCAATGGCCCCGCGACGGCGTGCCGGAGAACCCCCGCGCCTGGCTCGTGTCGGCCGGCCGCTTCAAGGGCATCGACGCGATCCGCCGCCAGTCGCGCGAAGGCGGCGACTACGACACCGTCCTCGACCTGACGGCTGGAGAGGGCATGGATCCCGCACTCGCGGCGGACGAGTCCGTCGAGGACGACCGCCTGCGGCTCATCTTCACCTGCTGCCACCCGGCGCTCGCGCCAGACGCCCAGGTCGCGATGACATTGCGCGAGGTCTGCGGGCTCTCGACCGAGGAGATCGCAAGCGCCTTCCTGGTTCCCGCGCCGACGCTCGCGCAGCGCATCGTGCGCGCCAAGTCGAAGATCCGCGATGCGCGGATCCCCTACGAAGTCCCGGCGGCCATCGAGCTGCCGGAGCGGCTCGACGCCGTCCTTCGCGTGATCTATCTCGTCTTCAACGAGGGTTATGCGGCCTCGAGCGGCGAGTCGCTGACGCGGGCCGATCTTTCCGCGGAGGCGATCCGGCTCGCGCGGCTCCTCGCGGCGCTGCAGCCGGAGCCCGAGACCGAGGGGCTTCTTGGGCTGATGCTGCTGCAGGATTCGCGCCGCGCGGCGCGGACATCCGCGGCCGGCGACATCATCCTGCTCGAGGACCAGGACCGGTCGCTGTGGAACCGCGGGCAGATCGAGGAGGGGCTCGCGCTCACGCGCCGCGCGCTCGCCTCGCGTCGGTTCGGGCCCTACACCCTGCAGGCGGCCATCGGCGCCGCCCACGCCGAGGCCGCAACCGCCGCGGCGACCGACTGGAACCGCATCGTCGCGACCTACGACCTCCTGCTCGAGATCGAGCCGACGCCGGTGATCGAGCTGAACCGCGCGGCGGCCGTCGCCATGCGCGACGGCCCCGCCGCGGGACTCGCGCTCGTGAATGAGATCCTCGCGCGCGGGGAGCTCGCCGACTACCAGCCGGCGCATGCCGCGCGGGCCGAGCTCTGCCGCCGGCTCGGCCGGACGCGCAGAGGCGCGCGATGCGTACCGGCGCGCGCTCGCGCTGACGCACCAGGGCGCCGCGCGCCGGTTCCTCGAGCGACGCCTTGCGGAATTGCAGCCGGCCTAGCCGCCCTCAACTGCGCCAGTATCGCTGCATCTCCAGGTAGGCGAAAGACGCCGACCACGTGATCATGAGGAATCCGACCAGGGATTCCGTGCCGAACACGAGGCGCAACGCGCCGCTTGGCACGAGGTCGCCGTAGCCGAGCGTGGAATAGGTGGTCGCCGACACGTAAACGAAGTCCAGGAAACGCAGCTGCTCCACTCCCACGAGTTGTCCGAGGCCCGGCACCCTGACCGCCAGGAAGATCCCGAGGGCGAACAGCCAGATCTCGACGATGTGGACCGCGAGGATGCAGAACATCATGACGAGCACCCGCGGATGGCGCGACAGGTTCCAGTCCGGCATCCGCCGGTTCAGCTGCTGCAATACCTCGTAGTGCAGGACGATGGTCAGGCCGGCGAGGAGTGCGGTGAGCAATACCGCGAGCCAGTAGGCGGGCATGCCCAGCGCTTCGCTCAATTCGGGAGTCATGGCGTCAATGTGCCCGGAACCTGCGAGCCTGTAAAATGCGCGCATGCCCGGCGTGATCTCGATCTCGAACCTCACCAAGACCTACGCGAACGGGCAGCACGCGCTCAAGAACGTGTCGCTCGACATCCGGCCGGGCGAGATCTTCGCGCTGCTCGGGCCGAACGGCGCGGGCAAGACGACGCTCATCAGCATCGTCTGCGGCATCGTGCGCGCGACCTCGGGCACGGTGCTGGTCGACGGCCACGACATCCAGAAGGACTTCCGCGCCGCGCGCGAGCGCATCGGCCTCGTGCCGCAGGAGCTCGCGATCGAGGCATTCGAGACCGTGAAGGCGGCGGCGGCGTTCAGCCGCGGCCTCTTCGGCCGCGCGCGGGATCCCGCGTACGTCGAGCGCGTGCTGCGCGACCTCTCGCTCTGGGACCGCCGCGACGACATCCTGATGACGCTGTCCGGCGGCATGAAGCGCCGCGTGATGATCGCGAAAGCGCTCGCTCACGAGCCGCGCATCCTGTTCCTCGACGAGCCGACGGCGGGCGTCGACGTCGAGCTGCGCCGCGACATGTGGGCGCTCGTGCGCCGGCTCCGGGACCAGGGCGTGACGATCATCCTGACGACGCATTACATCGACGAGGCCGAGGAGATGGCCGACCGGATCGGCGTCGTGAACCACGGCGAGCTGATCGTCGTGGAGGAAAAGGCCGCGCTCATGAAGAAGCTCGGCAAGCGGGAGCTCACGGTGATACTCCAGGAGCCGCTCGCCGCGATTCCGCCGGAGCTCGGCGAGTGGCAGCTTTCGCTCAATGCCGACGGCCGCGAGCTCAAGCACACCTTCAATGCCGTGCTGCGAGCAGAACGGGGTCCCCGCGCTCCTGCGGCGCCTCGAGCAGCTCGGCATCTGCTACCGCGACCTCAACACGCGCGAGAGCTCGCTCGAGGAGATCTTCGTGAGCCTCGTCGGCCGCGGAGCCCGCCCATGAGCGTGCCGGCCTTCAATCGCCACGGAGTCTGGGCCATCTACCGCTTCGAGATGGCGCGCTTCCTGCGTACGCTCCTGCAGAGCCTCCTGACGCCCGTCATCACGACCGCGCTCTTCGTGATCGTATTCGGCTCGGCGATCGGCTCGCGCATGTCGGAGGTCGGCGGCGTGAGCTACGGCGCCTTCATCGTGCCGGGCCTCATCATGCTGTCGCTCTTCACCGAGAGCATCGCGAACGCCTCGTTCGGCATCCACTTCCCGAAGTTCACGGGCACGATCTTCGAGATCCTCTCGGCGCCGGTCGCGGCCTTCGAGATCGTCCTCGGCTACGTGGGCGCGGCCGCGCACGAAGTCAGTGATCATCGGGCTCATCATCCTGGCGACCGCCTCGTTCTTCGTGCCGATCACGATCCTGCACCCGTTCTGGATGATGGCCTTCATGGTGCTGACGGCCGTGACGTTCAGCCTGTTCGGCTTCATCGTCGGCATCTGGGCCAAGAACTGGGAGCAGATGCAGCTCGTGCCGATGCTGATCGTGACGCCGATGACCTTCCTCGGCGGCGCGTTCTACTCGATCGACATGCTGCCGCCTGCCTGGCGCACGGTGACGCTGTTCAACCCGGTGGTCTACCTGATCAGCGGGTTCCGCTGGAGCTTCTTCGGCAAGTCCGACGTCTCCGTGGAAATGAGCCTCGGCATGACGCTCGTCTTCATGCTCGTCTGCCTCGGCGCCATTGCATGGATCTTTCGCACCGGTTACAGGCTCAAAAATTGACGGAAGTCCACATTCCGGCCCGGACCGCCTGGGCTACACTGCGGCGAAGCGGGCGGAGAGCCGAATGATGCCGGGCAAGCGAGCGCTGGTCGTCGACGATTCCAAGTCCGCACGGGTCGTCCTCTCGCGCATGCTCGAGCGCTACGGGATCCTCGTGGACTCGGCCGATTCCGCGGAAGCCGCCCTCGAGTACCTCAAGGACCGCCGCCCGGACGTGATCTTCATGGATCACCTGATGCCGGGCATGGACGGGCTCCAGGCCGTTCGCGAGATCAAGTCGAAGCCCGAGCTCGCCTCGATTCCGATCATGATGTACACCTCCCAGGAGGGCGAGATCTACGGCGGGCAGGCGCGCGCCTCCGGCGCGGTCGGCGTGCTGCCGAAATCCATCCGGCCGATCGACGTCACCAAGGCGCTCTACCAGCTCCAGCTCCTGCCCGATCGCCGCGACGAAGAGCCGTCGGCGCTCGAACCGGTCGGTGCGCCCGCGGCCCGCGTGGCCGCGTCGGCGGCGGCGGTCGGCGAGCCGGCCATCGAAGCCCTTCTCAAGGAGCACGACCTCGAACTTCGCAAGTTCGTCGTCTTGACACTCGACGCCTGGACGCACCGCATCGTCGCCGAGCTGCGGCCGCGCGAGTCGCAGGTCGTCGCGGACGACGAAGAAACGCTGACCTCGCCGCCGCCGCAGCGGCCCTGGCGCTGGGTGCTCGCGACGATCGCCTCGCTCGCGGCGCTGCTCTTCGTCGGCATCCTCTACTGGCAGGCGCGGGTCGACGGCTGAGAATACGGAACGCGCGTTCCAGGCGGTCAGCGCCTCGAACGAGACGCTGACGAAGGCCATCGAGAAGTGGCGCATCGCCGGGGAGACCTCCGCGGACTCGGCGGCGCAGGACGGCTTCCGGCCGCTCGTGCTCGCCGTGCCATTCGGGGAGCAGGCGCTCAATCCCTCGCGCCTCGAGTCGGTGCGCGCGCTCGTCGCCCAGCTCGAGCGCGCCGCCATCAGCGGCGTCGTGCGGATCGAGAACTTCGCCGGCAATTTCTGCCTCGAGAATGCGGGCCAGGACGGCTACACGCTCGCCGCGCCGACGTCGCCCGCCTCGCAGTGCGACCAGGTCGGCAATCCCTTCGACGATTCGAGCGCCGGCAGCGCGCGCCAGCCCGTCGCGTTCGCGAACCTCGCCTCGTCGCTGCGCCAGCGCACCGGCGGTGCGATCGAGCTTGCGCTCGTGTCCGGCCCGCGCGACCGGCTGGCCGTCTCCTACCCGCCGATCGAGCAGGCGACCGCGGGCCAGTGGAATGCGGCGGCCCAGGCCAACAACCGCATCGAGATCAGCATCGTCGAGCGATGAAGCCGTTCCAGCCGCCGGCCTGGCTTGCCAACCGGCACCTGCAATCCGTCCTGCCGAGCCTTCCATTCCGCCGCGGCGCGATCGAGCGCCGCGCAGCCGGCGTCATCGCGGCAAGCCGCGAGCTCGTGCTCGATTGCGGCGAGGGCGTGCGCCTCATGGGCCGCCTCGCGGAGCCTGACGAGGGCAGAAGCCCGCGCCGGCTCGCCGTGCTGCTGCACGGCTGGGAGGGCAGCGCGGAGTCCCTCTACCTCCTCTCGCTCGCGCAACTCCTCTTCGCGCGCGGCTACACGGTGCTGCGCCTCAACTTCCGCGACCACGGCGGCACGCACGCGCTGAACCGCGAGCTGTTCCATTCCTGCCGCCTGCCCGAAGTCGTCGGCGCGGTCGCGCGCATCCAGGCGCTTTACCCGGAACATCGCCTGCTGCTCGCCGGGTTCTCGCTCGGCGGCAACTTTTGCCTGCGCGTCGGCGCGAGGGCGCGCGCGGCCGGGATCCGGATTGCGCGCATCGTCGCCGTGTGCCCGGTGCTGGACCCGGCGACGACACTCATGGCGCTCGAGCAGGGGCCCGCGATCTACCGGCGCTACTTTCTCCTCAAATGGCGGCGGTCGCTGCGGCTCAAGCAGGCGGCCTGGCCGGAACACTACGACTTCGGCGAGCTGATCCACGATCCGTCGCTCACCGCGATGACGGAGCGCATGGTGCTGAAGTACACGGACTACCCGGACCTCGCACACTACCTGCGCGGGTATTCGATCACGGAGGGCGTCCTCGAGTCGCTCGAGGCGCCTGCGCACCTCATTACTTCAACGGACGACCCGATGATCCTGGTGCGCGACCTCAACCGCGTCGCGCGGCCGGGCTCGCTCGAGGTCACCGTGACGCAGCACGGCGGGCATTGCGGATACATGGACGCGATCGGCGGGCCGAGCTGGATCGACCGGATGATCGTCGAGGAGTTCGACCGCGCCTGATCAGGCGCCGGAGGCGGCCTCGCGCATCAGCGCGAGCCACTTGAGGTAACGAGCTAGCAGGCTTTGGTCGGGGTCGGGCTCGAAGCGCTCGACCGGCGGCGCCTCGAATCCCGCCGGCATCCCGGCGACCTGGAACGCGAGGCCGCGCGATGTCGCCTCGCGATCGCTCCCGCGGTCCACCGGCACGCCGGCGAGGCAGGCGAGCATGCGGCAGAGCAGCCGGTTCTCGGCGAGGCCGCCGCTCGCGACGAGGCGCGCGGGCGCGGGCCGGTGGCGGTCCATCTCGTCGAGGTTCGCCTTCAGCAGGAAAGCGACGCTCTCGAGCACGGCGCGGCACTGCTGGAGTTCCGAGCCCTCGCCGACGAATCGCGATTCGAAATCGGGCCGCCAGAACGGCGAGGCGAGGCCCGCGACGCCATTCAGGAAGAACGGCGCGCCTTCGTCCGTGAGCTCGGCGTGGCCGAGGAGGGCGAGCAGGCGGTCCGCTGCCGCGCCCTGATGGTGCTCGAGCCATACGAGCGCCGCGCCCGCGCCGTTCACCGATCCCTCGAGCACGAAGTCCGTGTGCTCGGCGTCCGCACGGATCACGCTCGTCAGGAGCGGCGGCGCGTGCAGTGCATCGGGCGTCGGACGGAGCACGAAGGCGCCGGTGCCGAGGTTCACGTAGGCCGCATCGAAGTCGAGCGGGCCTGCGGCGAACGGCACGACGGACTGGTCGCCGTTGCAGACGCCGACCGGGACTCGCACACCCTCGCTCGCGAGCGTGCCGAAGGCGTGCGTCGTGCCGACCGCGGCCGGCAGCACCGCGCGCGGAATGCCGAAGAGGTCGAGGAGTTCCGCGGACCAGTCGCGCGTGAAGGGCGACCACAGGAGCGTCCGCGCCGCGGTCGAGGCGTCGGCGAGGCAGGGGCGCTCCTCGAGCAGCCGGTGCAGCAGATAGCTCGCGAGCGGGCCCGCGCGCAGGCGCGACTGCGCCGCTGCGCCGCGGACTTCCGGCAGGTGATCGAGGCACCAGCGCAGCTTGCTCGCGCCATAGTGCGGCGACAGCTGCAGGCCGGTCAGGCGCGCGACGTCGTCGGCGCGGCGCGAGAGGCCGCGCAGCCACGCGGCATTGCGCGTGTCCTGCCAGGAAATGACGGGCGAGAGCGCGCGGCCGTCGTCCGCGCTCCAGCACACGAGGCTCGCGCGCTGGACTGCGAGGCCGGCGGCCGCCAGCGCTGCGGCGCGACGATGCGCGCGAGCTCGGCAAGGGCCGTCCCGACGCTCGCGACGATCTCCTCCGGGTCGTGCTCGACATGGCCGAGGGCGTTTCGCTGCGTCGCCACCGTGACGAGTGCGGCGCCCTCGAGCTCGCCTGTGGCGGAGTACGCGCTCGCGCGCGTCGCGTGCCCGCCCTGGTCGATCGCGATGAAGACCTTGTCCGTCATGCCGGGAGCGGCTCACTGGACGCGAGTTCGCCGGCGAGCCGCAAGGGCGTCATCGACTCGACCATCGCGACGCCCCGCCCGGCGAGCTCGAGCGCGTGGCGCGCGTCGGTCACCTCGTAGACGACCCAGGCCCAGGAGCCGGACGGCAGCGTTCGTCCCGCCGGGAGCCGCCGGTGATCGCAAAAGACGTATTCGGGCCGCATCAGCTCGAGCAGCGAGCGCAGCTGCACCGGGTCGCCGTCCAGCACCCAGCCGATCGGCACGCCGGCCGAGGTGCGCGCGAGCCGGGCCGCGTCGGCGTCGAAGGAAATGACGATGCAGCGCTCGAGCACGGGTGCGAGCACGGCCAGGATTCGCTCGATGCAATGCGCGCGGCCGTGATGCACGAGGCTTGCGCGCTTCACCTCGACGAAGGCGCGCGCTTCCGGCAGCCCCGCCATCAGCTCGACGACGGCGGCGAGCCGCGGCAGCGCGGTTCCCGCGTGCGCGAGGCCGAAACGGGCGGGCTCGCTCGCATCCACGCCGTCGAGCCGGCCCGACATGAGCAGGCGCACATCGCCGGTCGCGCGCGTCGTGCGGTCGAGGCTGGCGTCGTGGATCACGAAGGGCACGCCGTCGGCCGAGAGCTGCACGTCGAATTCGACGTGGGCGATGCCGCGGCGCCAGGCCGCCTCGAACGCGGGCAGGCTGTTCTCGGGAAAGTGTTCGGTATCGCCTCGGTGTGCGACGATCTGGGGCAGCATGCGGGGAATTATAGTCGCGTCGTGGATGCTCGCCGCCTGCGTGAGCGCGGCCTGCGGCCGGCAGGAAGCGTCCTGGCAGGATGCACGGCAGGCGCGCGAGGATCTCGAGGAACGCCGGGAGGCCGAAGTCTGGAACCGCGCCGAACGGCTGCGCACGCCCGAGGCCTGGCAACGCTACCTCGCGGAATGGCCGGACGGCCGCTATTCAGCCGATGCCCGCGCGCGCTTGCTGGAATACGTGCCGAAGGAGCCCGCCGGATCGGCCGGTCGCTGGTCGGTGCAGCTCGGCGCATTCTCGGACGAGGCCGCGGCCCGCGCAGCGCTCCTGCGCTACGCCAGCGAGCGGGCGACGGAGCTCTCGGGCACGCAACTCGTGATACGGGCGCCCAACGACATCACGACGGATGTCTGGCGGCTGCGTACGGAATTGCTGCCGGAGCCAGCCGCGCGGGACCTGTGCGCACGGCTCAGGGCAGAGGGCGTCGACTGCGTGCCGGTCGTCGACTGATCAGCCCGTCACCCTGCGCCACAGCGCGCGGCCGATGATCCGCGCCTGGTCCTTGATGCCGAAGCGCTTCAGGTTGGTGCGGATCACGCCCTCGGTGAAGCGCGTGCGCTTCGAGTAGTCGATGCGGACGTCCACGAGCACGGGCTTGCCGGCCGCAGCGTCGGCAAGCGCCTCGGCGACGACGCGTTCGACGTCGGCATCGCCCTGCATCAGGCGGTACCCGACGCGGTTCGCCCGCGCGAGCCCCTCGAAATCGAGCTCCGGCAGCACCGTGCAGGTCTTGCGGTTGTAGGGCGTCTCCTGCGCCTGCGCGATCTGCGCGAGTTCGCCGTCGTTGAACACGAACCAGGCGACACCGGCATTTTGCGCGACCGCCGTCGACATCTCGAGGCCGGTCATGCGCGCCGCGCCGTCGCCGACGATGCCGACGACCGCGCGTTCCGGGCGCGCGAGCTTCGCGCCGATCGCCGCCGGGATGCAGTAGCCCATCGAGTTGAAGTCGGAGGGCGAGAAGAAGGAGCGCGGCGCGTGGATCGGCATCAGCTCGGCGACCAGGAATGTGTGGTTGCCGTCGTCTGCAACGACTATTCCGTCGTCAGGCAGTCGTGCGCGAAGCGCATCGAAGAAGCGCTGCGGATTCACGCGGCCCTTCGAATCGTGCGCGAGCCATTCCTCGCGGTAGGCGCGCTTGTCCTTCGCGATCGCTGCCGCGACGGCGGCGGCTCGCGCACCCTCCGCAGGCATGCCGAGCGCATCGCGCAGCAGCCCGAGCACGGCGCGCGCATCGCCCTCGAGCGCGACGGCGGGCTTGTAGTTCGCGCCGAAGACGCGCGGATTGATGTCCACGTGGACCAGGTTCGCGGGCGGTTCCCATCCGTAGCTCCCGGTCGGGATCTCGGCAAAGCGCGTGCCGACGGCGAGCAGGCCGTCGCAGTCGCGAAACGCATTCTCGACCGCGGGCACGGCCGCCTGACCGAGCGCGAAGCCCGCGTGCAGCCGGTGGTTGCCCGGAAATGCGGACAGTCCCTGCAGCGTCGTCGTGACCGGCGCGCCGAGGAGCTCGGCAATCGCGATGAGTTCGGCCGTCGCATCCACGGCGCCCCAGCCGCAGAAAATGCCCGGGTGCTTCGCCTCGCGCAGGGACTTTGCCGCGCGCGCGATGTCGGCCGCAGCAGCGCGCGATCCCGCGGGTGCGGCGGGCACGAATGCCGGTCGCTCGCCCGCATCGCCCGGCATCAGCTGCAGGTTCGCCGGGATCTCGACGAAGACCGGCCCCGGCTCGCCGCTGGTCGCCACGCGGTACGCCTCGTGGATCACCGGGATCACGTCGGCATGGCGCTCGATGCGCCAGCGCGCCTTCGTGATGGGCGCGAGCAGGGCGTGCTGGTCCATGTCGTGCAGCTGGTAGGCGCGGCCGAGGTCGCGCCGGATGCCGCCTGCAATGACGATCATCGGGATGCCGTCCAGGAAGGCCTCGCCGATGCCGCTCGCGGCGTGGGTCACGCCGGCTGCCGGAACGATGAGCAGCGCGCCGACGCCGGCGCCCGTGCGGCTGAAACCATCCGCCATGAAGGCGCCGCCGCCTTCGTGCGCGACGAGCACGGGCGTGATCGAGTCCGACGCGCCGATCTGGTCGTAAAGCTCGGTGTTGTGCACGCCCGGAATGCCGAACGTGTAGCGGATGCCGAGTTGTTCCAGCGCCTCCCGGGCGAGCTTCGCCGCGGTCGCGCTAGAAGGCATTGATCCCTGTCAGCTCGCGGCCAATCGTCAGCTGGTGGATCGTCTCGGTGCCTTCGTAGGTGATCACGCTCTCGAGGTTGAGCGCGTGCCGGATCGGCACGTACTCGGCGCTGATGCCGGAGCCGCCCAGCATGTCGCGGGCGTCGCGGGCGACGTCGAGCGCCATGCGGCAGTTGTTCCACTTCGCGAGCGAGACCTGGGACGGGTGCATGCGGCCTGCA
Source organism: uncultured Gammaproteobacteria bacterium (assembly GCA_963747035.1). Lineage (GTDB taxonomy): Bacteria > Pseudomonadota > Gammaproteobacteria > Steroidobacterales > Steroidobacteraceae > SCUD01. The sequence continues at coordinate 38,181 of CAVVDL010000027.1, read as the reverse complement.
TCCTTCAGGCGGCCGAGCTGCAGCGACATGAGCTGCGCGCCCGTGATGCCGCGCGCCATCGCGGCGAGGCGGATCTGGATCGCCTGGTTCGCGGCGAGCGGCCGGCCGAACAGCACGCGGGTCTGCGTGTAATCGAGGAGCTGCGCGAGGCAGGCCTGCGCCGCGCCGATGACGCCCCAGGTGATGCCGAAGCGCGCCTGGGTGAGGCAGGAGAGCGGCGCCTTGAGGCCGATCGTGCTGCCCGGGAGCATGTTCTCCTCCGGCACGACGACGTCCTCGAAGTAGAGGGCGCCCGTCGCGGAGGCGCGCAGCGAAAACTTCCGCTCGATCTCGGGCGCCGCGAAGCCGCGCGTGCCTTTCTCGACGATGAATCCGCGGATGCCTTCCTCGGTCTTCGCCCAGACGATCGCGAGGTCCGCGATCGGCGAGTTCGTGATCCACATCTTCGCGCCGTTCAGGACCCAGTCCTTGCCGCGGCGCTTCGCGTGGGTCTTCATGTTGCCCGGGTCGGAGCCGCCGTGCGGTTCCGTCAGTCCGAAGCAGCCGATCAGCTCGCCCGTCGCCATGCGCGGCAGGTATTTCTCCCGCTGCGCCTCCGAGCCGAAGGCGTGGATCGGGTACATGCACAGGCTCGACTGCACGGACACGAAGCTGCGTATCCCCGAGTCGCCGCGCTCGAGTTCCTGGCAGATGAGCCCGTAGGAAACCGAATTCATCCCGGCGCAGCCGTAGCCCGTGATCGAGCTGCCGAGCAGGCCGAGCGCCGCGATCTCCGGCACGAGGTCGCGCGGGAAGGTGTGGTCCTCGAAATGCTTCTGGATGACCGGGAGGATCTTCTCGTCGACGAGTCGCGCGACGGCGCCCTGCACCATCCGCTCCTCCTCGGAGAGCGAGCTGGCGATGTCGTAGAGGTCGAGCGGGTCGAGCGCCTCGCGGCGTGCTTCGCGGTTCACCCGGTCTGCATCCCGAGCCGGCCCACGAGATCCTGGGCCATGCCCTCGGCCGCACGGGCCTTCTCGACCGCGCCGTCGAGATCGCCTGCCGCGAACGCCGTTCCGGCTTCCGACCAGGTCGACTGCGCGCTCGCAAATGCCGCTTTCGTCTCTTCCAGGAGCTGCTTGTCCATGCCTTCGGGGAGCGCGCGCAACTTGCCGAGCTCATCGAGCCTCGAGCCGATGCCGGTGAAAAGGTCGGGCAGGCTTTCCGAGAGGCGCGCCCAGTCGGCGTTCATCGCGGCAACGTGCTTCTCCTTCGCGACCGCAGCTTCCTTGCCGAGCGACTCGGCATGGGCAGGGACGTCCTTGACCGCGGCGATCGCGTCCGCGTAGCGCTCTTCGCCGAACGCCTTGCGCGCGGTGTCGAGCTCCTGCTTCACCTCGGCATAGCGCTCGGGCACGTATTTCTGCGCGTCCTCGTAGACGGCGTTCAGCGCGTTGGCGGCGGCCTCGATCGCCTCGTTCGCGGGGTCCTTCTGCGAACAGGCGGCGAGGGCGAGGGTGGCCGCAAGCGCGGCAATGGCTTTCCGGATCATCGAGGCGGCCTCAGGGCGCCTTGACGCCGAGCGATTCCATGATGCCGGCAATCTTCGTCCTGGCATCGCGCGCGGACAGCACGCTCGCCTCGAAGTTGGCGCGCGAAATCTCCCCGGCGGCCTTGCTCCAGGCATTGCGGGCCGCGTCGTAGTCGGCGATCGTCGCCTTCCACGCGTCCTTGGTCATTCCACTCGGCGGCCGGCCGTGCTGGGAGTCGATCTTCTTGTCCATCGCGCTGATCATCGCGGGCATGGATTTCGAGAGCTCGGCCCACTCGTTCTCCATTTCGATCTGGACCTCCGCGCGCTTGATGCGGGCGTCAGCGACGGCCTTCTTCAGGGCGACTTCGACATTCTGTGCCTCGGTGACCACGTCACCGTAGCTCTCCTTCGCAATGCCCTCGCGCAGGGAGTCGATGCTCTTGCCGATCTCGGCATAGCGGTCGGGCAGGTATTTCTGGATTTCCGCGCCGGACTCCTGGAATTTCTTCTCGATGGCCGCAAACGCCTGCTCGGCAGGCTCCTTCTGGCTCGCGCAGGCCGCGAGGCCGAGGACCAGGGCGGCGAGCGCCGCGGTCAGGAAAGCCTTCGAAACATTCGTCATTGCCATACTCCCGGCGGTTGATAACCGCATAGGTTATCACCGATCGGGTACGATTCCGCGCGTGAAGATTCCCGAGATCCTGATGGTCGAAACCGTGCATCAGCCGGGCAGCCTCGCGAAGGTGCTGCAGGTGATCGCGGAGGCGGGACTCACGATCGACCACCTCCAGGCGCTGCGGCGCGAGCAGGGCCGGACGCTCTGGGAAATCACGCTCGAGATGGACGAGGAGGCGGACCGCAGCCTCTACGGCCGCATCGATGCGCTGCCGAGCGCGCGCTTCGTCGGCAAGTCGGACCGCGTGTTCGACCGGCATCGCGGCGGGAAGATCCGCACGCAGTCGGCCATCGCGATCACGACCCAGCAGATCCTTCGCGACGTCTATACGCCGGGAGTCGCCCGCGTCTGCCTCGCGATCCGCAAGGATCCCGCGCAGGCCTACGAATACACCGGCCTCGGCAACACGGTTGCGATCGTCACCAACGGGACGGCCGTGCTCGGGCTCGGCAACATCGGCGCGCTCGCGGGGCTGCCGGTCATGGAAGGCAAGGCGGCCCTCTTCTCGACGCTCGTCGGCATCAACGCCGTGCCGATCCTGCTCGATGAAACGGATCCTGCGCGCTGCATCGATCACATTGCCGCGATCGCATCGGGATTCGGCGCGATCCAGCTCGAGGACTTCGCGGCGCCGGCCTGTTTCGAGATCGAGGAAGGATTGCGCGCCCGGCTCGACCGGCCGGTACTGCACGACGACCAGCACGGCACGGCCGTCGTGGTGCTGGCCGCGGCCTACAACGCGACGAAGCGCGCCGGCATCGATGTCGACCGCTGCATCGTCGGCCAGATCGGGCTCGGGGCCGCGGGCATCGGCATCGCGCGGCTCCTGCAGCGCGCCGGCGCGCGCCACCTGCTCGGGACGGACCTCGACGCCGGTGCGCTCGAGCGGTTCGCCGCCATGGGCGGCGAGACATCGACGCTCGACGAGATCATGCGAAAGGCCGACATCGTCATCGCGACGACCGGCGTGCGCGGCCTGATCAAGCCCGAGACCGTGCGCAAGGGCCAGATCATCCTCGCGCTCTCGAATCCGGACCCGGAGATCGAGCCGGCGCTCGCGCTCCAGCACGGCGCGGCGATCGCCGCGGACGGCAAGGGCATCAACAACGTGCTGGGTTTCCCGGGGCTCTTCAAGGGCGCGCTCGCGGCGCGCGCGACGCGCTTCACCGACGCGATGCTCCTGGCGGCCGCCCGGAAGATCGCGGAACTCGCGAAAGGGGAAGACCTCGTGCCCGATGCGCTCGACCTCGAGCTGCACAAGGCGGTGACGGCGGCCGTTGCAGCCGCCGCCTGACCCGGCCTCAGCCGGCCATTGCGTTCCGCAGTTTTCCGATCGCCGCGCGATTCGATCTGGCGAATGCGCTCGGCGGAGACGCCGAATTCGTCCGCGAGATCCTGCAGCGTCTTCTTGTCCTCGGTCTCGGCCAGCCAGCGCGCCTTGATCACGGTGCGGCTGCGCTCATCGAGGCCCTGCGAGCGCGGTCGCGAGACTGCCCGAGACGGCGCCGTCCCACTGGTCCTGCTCCACGATCGTTCGCCGGATCCGCTTCGGCTGAAGGCAGGTAGAGCGAAGGGGAGACGACCGATTCCTCGTCGCCCGCGTCCGGCGCGGGATCGAAGGAGAGGTCGCGCGCCGAGAGCCGGCGCTCCATTTCCCGCACTTCGCCCGGCTCGACGCCGAGCTCGCCGGCAACCGCATTCGCCTCCGCGTCGGACAGCCACGCGAGGTTCTTCTTCATCCGGCGAAGGTTGAAGAACAGCTTGCGCTGCGCCTTGGTCGTGGCGACGCGCACGAGGCGCCAGTTCCGGATCACGAATTCATGGATCTCGGCGCGGATCCAGTGCACGGCGAAGCTGACGAGGCGGACGCCCATGTCGGGGTCGAAGCGCTTGACCGCCTTCATGAGGCCGACATTGCCTTCCTGGATCAGGTCGCCGACCGGCAGGCCGTAGCCCATGTAGCCGCGCGCGATGTGCACGACGAATCGCAGGTGCGACAGCACGAGGTCGCGCGCAGCGTCGAGGTCCTGTTCCTCGTGGAATCGGCGGGCCAGCTCCATCTCTTCCTCGCGGCCGAGCATCGGGATCGACGACACCTGCTGAGACGTAAGCCTCGAGGCTTCCGATCGGGCCGGATCCGACGAGAGACAGGTTGGGGAGCGCGAGCGCTTTGCCAGTCATGGTGTGTGAATACCTCCGTGTGAAGATACTAGCACTCGTGTCAATAGAGTGCTAAACACCTTAATAAACAGTAGGTTAAGCGCGAGGTTCGATTCGGCGCAGGTGGTAGGCCGCCGCCAGCCAGGCCCCCAGGAAGCCGAGCGCCGCGCCGCTCCCGACGACGACGGGCCATTCGGTGATCGAGAGGCCCTGCAGCGCGAACGACGAGCCATACGCGGCCGCGAGCCTCGCGATGAATGGCTCGAGCACGATGAGGCCGATCGTGACGAGACCGGCCGCAAGCAGGCCGCCGGCCAGGCCCTGCCACAGCCCGGAATAGAGGAAGGGGCGGCGCACGAAGGCGTTGCTGCCGCCGACGAGCTTCGTCACCTCGATCTCCGCGCGGCGGCCATTGATCTCGAGCCGGATCGTGTTGCCGACGACCGCCAGCACGCCGGCGGCGAGGACCGCGGCCACCAGCAGCACGAGCTGCTGCATCGTGTCCTCGATCGCGTGAAGGCGCCGCACCCAGGCCGTGTCCGCCTCGACGAGGTCCACGCCGTCCATCTTGCGAAGCTCCGCCGCCAGCGACTCGACCGCCGCGGCGGAATCCTGCGGCGGCGCGGGCCGCACCTGCAGCAGCCAGGGCAGCGGGTTGTCCGGCAGGGCCTTGAGCGCATCGCCGATGCCGGAGAGTTTCTGAAACTCGGCGAGGCCTTCGTCGGGACTCACGAGCTTCGTCTCGGCAATGCCGTGCCGCGCCGCAATCGCGGCGGCCGCCTTTTTCGCTTCGGCCTCGGTCGTCGACAGGCGGAAGTACACCGAGAGCTGGACCGTGTCGTCGAGGCCGCGGGTCACGCTGCGCATGTTCGCGACGGCGAGGTAAAGCGCTGCCGGGAGCGCGAGCGCAATGCCGATGACGAGGACCGTCAGCAGGGTCGCGAGCGGCTGGCGGGCGAGCCGCCCGAGCGAGCCCAGGAGCGCCTGCGCGTGCCGCTCGAAGAGGATGGAGAGGCCGTTACGCAGCGACATGCGGCACCGCGGCGAGGCGGCCCTTTTCGATGTGAATGCGCCGCACGCGGAAGAGGTCGAGCAGGTGGATGTCGTGCGTCGCGACGAGCACCGTCACGCCGACCGCGTTGAAGCGCTGGAACAGGTTCATGACCTCGAGCGCGAGGTCCGGGTCGAGGTTGCCGGTCGGCTCGTCGGCGATCAGGACCGGCGGCTTGGTGATCACCGCGCGCGCGATGCCGACCCGCTGCTGTTCCCCGGCCGAGAGCTCGAGCGGAAAGGAGCGCTCGCGGCCGAGCAGGCCCACCTGGTCGAGCGCCGCGCGCACGCGCTTGTCCATCTCGCGCCGCGGGACGCCGCCGATCGCGAGCGGCAATGCGACATTGTCGTAGACCGGGCGGTCGTCGAGCAGCCGGTGGTCCTGGAACACGAAACCGACCTGGCGCCGGAATGCGGGAATCGCGCCGCGCTTGAGCGTGCCGGTGTTCTTGCCGTTGACGATCACCTGGCCGCGCGTCGGGCGCTCGAGCAGGGCGATCAGCCGGAGCACCGTGCTCTTGCCGGCGCCGGAGTGGCCGGTCAGGAAGGCCATCTCGCCGGCCTCGAGATCGAACGAGAGCTCGGAAAGGGCCTCGCGCCCGTTCGGGTAACGCTTGAAGACGCGGTCGAATCGGATCACGGCGTGTCGACTGCCACGGGTCGCAGCAGCCCCTCGACATAGGCACGGGCGTCGAAGATACCGAAATCCTCCGCCTGTTCGCCAATGCCGACGAAGCGGATCGGCAGGCCGAAGCGCCGCGCGATCGCGACCACGATGCCGCCCTTGGCCGTGCCGTCGAGCTTCGTGACGACGATGCCGGTGACGCCGATCGCCTGGCTGAACTGCTCGGCCTGGCGGACGGCGTTCTGCCCGAGGCTCGCATCGAGCACGAGCAGCACCTCGTGCGGGGCCTCCGGGTCGAGGCGCTTGATCACGCGCGCGATCTTCGCGAGCTCATCCATCAGGTGCGACTGCGTGTGCAGCCGCCCCGCGGTGTCCGCGATCAGGACGTCGCTGCCGCGCGCCTTCGCCGATTGCAGGGCGTCGAAGACGACCGCGGCCGGATCGGCGCCGGTCGCCTGCGAGACGATCGGCACGCCGTTGCGCTCGGCCCAGACCGCGAGTTGCTCGACGGCCGCCGCGCGAAACGTGTCGCCGGCCGCGAGCAGCACGGACAGCCCCTGGTCCTTCAGGAGGCGCGCGAGCTTGCCGATCGTCGTCGTCTTGCCCGAGCCATTCACGCCGACGACGAGGATCACGAAGGGTTTCTTCGCCCTGTCCACCGTGAGCGGCCGCTCGATGGGCTTCAGGATCGCGAGCAGGCTGCCGGCGAGCGCCTCCTCGAGCGCCTTCGCGTCGGCGAGCTCGGCACGCGCGACCTTCTTGTGCAGGTCGGAGAGGATTTCCTGCGTCGCCTCGACGCCGACGTCCGCCTCGAGCAGGCGCGTTTCGAGTTCGTCGAGGAGCTCGGCGTCGATGCGCCGGCCCGGCAGGAGGTTCGCGACGAAGGCGGCGCCGCGATTGACGCGCGCGCGCAGGCGCGCGAAGAAACTGCCCTCGGCGGCGGTCAAGGTTCCAGGATGGCCGGGTTCGTGATCGCGAACGCGGCGCCCCCGGACGCGGCGAGCGAGGCCGCGTGCGTCTGCATCTCGGTCGTCACGGCAAGGCTCGCGGCCGGGCTCAGGAGCGAGCCGTGCGAGCCCGAGGTGAAGTGCACCCAGGTGCCCGTGCCCGCGCCGACGAAGTTGAATCCCGGGCGCCGCCGTCTTCACGAAGGGAGCGGCGGCGATGAGCCGCTGCGTCGCCGAGTTCGGCATCAACCGTGTCGTTCAGCACCTGCGACACGAGCACCGGACGCGCGGCGACCGCCGCCGCGATGTAATTGATCGGGTCGCCGGCATCGACGACCGTCTGCGCGTCGCGGAAGAACTGCTCGTAAAGCGTGATGCCCGGCTGCGAGGCCCTTCGCCGCGAGGCCCGCGTTGATCGATCGGTCCGAAAGCGCTGCGATTCGCGCAGCAGATTCGCAACGCCGCCGCCCGGCACGTTGAGGTAGGCCGAGACGGTCGAGATCGGCATCGCGTTCGCAACCGTGCCCACGATGCTGCCGAGCGAGATCGAGGAGTAATGGATCCTGTGACGCATCGATATCCGGCACGGTGTCGCCGTCGAGATCGAGATTCGGCAGCGACTTCGAGAGCTGCACGATGTCGATCGCGGCCTCGCGCAGGTTGTCGCGGCTAGTCAGAAGGCTCGTCAGATTGATGATGTACGAACCCGACGGGTCGATCGATGCCATCAGGACCGGACGCGCCCGTCGAGTTGTTTACGAGGTCGAGCTTGAACGTGCGTTCGGCGCGCCCTGGTACATGAATTGCAAGAAGCGGATTGTTCGCGGGTCGTTCGTGATGCCGTGCAGCGGAATGTCGATCGCGGCGACGACGAAACCCTGCGAGGCATAGGCGCCGGCGATGGCGAGCGCCTGGGTGCGGTTGCCCTGCAACGCCGTGCTGGAAGATCACGACCGGCCAGCCGTCGGCGGGCTTCGCGTGGCCGCTCGCGGCATTCGGCACCGTCACGAACAGCGGGATGTCGAGGGTCGCCTTAGCGACTGGAACCGGGTTGAAGCGCGTCAGAAGTTCGTCGACGCAGCATCGGCTCGAACCGCCGGGCGCTCCGTGCCAGGACCCGAAGAGCGGCGCCGCCGGATCGAGGTAGTACGGGATCTCGAGCGTCCCGACATAGACGTCCGCGATCGGCGGCAGCGCAGGCTTCAGCACCGCAAGACTGAAGGCCGGTCTGGACGACGCCGATCGGGCGTCGGCTGCGCGAGCGCGGCGGCGTAGTTCATCGTGTCGGCCGTCGCCTGCGTCGAGAACGAGAAGGTCAGCACGGCGCTCGCCGCGACCGGCCGCCGAGGACGGCGCTCGTCAGCTGGAGCTGCGCGCCGGTCAGCAGGCAGATGCCGTTCATCGAGCCGGTGAGGGCGGCGCAGGTCGGCAGCGCACTCTGGATCGTGAGGTAGTCGCGGTCGGGTGTCGCGGCATTGCCGCTGGTGTCGCGCAGGCCGTTCGTGAGGACGACGAGGTAGCCGACATTCGTCGCGCCGGTGGACGGCGTGAGCGGCTTCAGCGGCACGATCTCGAGCGTGGCGCCGCCCGAGTCGAGCGGTCGGGGCGACGCGCGCCGTGAAGTCGGTGCCGTACACGAGCAGGCGGCGGAAGCCGACGGTCGCCTTGGTCGCGTTGTCGACGTCCACCTCGAGCATGAACACGGTCGCGGGCGAGACGTCGCCGGATCGATGGGCGCGGAGAAGCGCGCGGTCGCCGTCGCGACCGTCGAATAGCCGTCGAGCGCATTGATCGCGGCGGCGTTCGGCAGGAACGGCGTGACCGGGCTGTTGAGCGTGCCGTCGGTCGAGCCGCTGAAATAAAGGTCGGTCGGGTAGGGCAGCACGCCGGAGAGCGGCACGAAGTTCGCGTGGAACACGCCGACGCTCGAGCCCGTGCCGGGGTTGCCGTTGCCCGAGGTCGGGTCGGTCGGCCCGATGCCGTCGGAGCCCGAGCCGGAACAACCCGCGAGCAGGAAGCCTGCGACCAGGAGTGCGGTGGCCAGACGGTTGCTCATGTCGGGGGCTCCGGCAATGTGAGGGGCGCGGGCGCGTATCATCGCGCAAGTTTAAGGGATGTGCGCTGCAAAAAATGACCAATACCCTGCGCATCATCGGCGGCGAATGGCGCGGCCGGCGCATCCGCTTCCCGGGCAAGGGCGGCATCCGGCCGACGCCGGACCGGGTGCGCGAGACCCTGTTCAACTGGCTCGCGGCGCTCGTGCCGGGCAGCCGCTGCCTCGACCTGTTCGCCGGCAGCGGCGCGCTCGGGCTCGAGGCGCTCTCGCGCGGCGCGGCATCCGCAACCTTCATCGAGCAGGATCGCGAGAACGCAGCCTGCCTGCGTGAAACGGCCGCCCTGCTCGCGCCCGGGCGCGCGACGGTCCTGCAGGCGGATGCGCTCACCTGGCTCGGCGGCCCGCCCACCCCGCATGACATCGCATTCCTCGACCCGCCCTTCGACGCGGGGCTGCTGGCCGGCGCGATGCGGCTCCTTGAATCGCGCGGCTGGCTCACGCCCGAGGCATTCATTTACATCGAGACGCGCGCGGAGCAGGGCGCGCCCGAACTGCCGGCCGGCTGGATCGCCCACCGTTCCGGGCGCGCCGGGGCGGTCGGGTATCATCTCGCCCGGCGACAGGGACAGGGGACGACGACGTGAATCCGAAAAGAAACGCGGTTTATCCGGGCACGTTCGACCCGATCACGAACGGCCACCAGGACCTCGTGCGCCGGGCGGCGGGCATCTTCGACCGCGTCGTGATCGGCATCGCATCGAACCCCGGCAAGGAGCCGCTCTTCACGCTCGCCGAGCGCGTCGAGCTCGCGCAGAAAGTGCTCGCGGAACACAAGAACGTCACCGTGATCGGCTACTCGGGCCTGACCGTCGATTTCGCGCGCGAGCAGGGCTGCGGCATCGTGGTGCGGGGCCTGCGCGCGATGTCCGACTTCGAGTTCGAGTTCCAGCTCGCGAGCATGAGCCGGCACCTCGCGCGTGACGTGGACTACATCTTCCTGACGCCGCAGGAGCAGTTCACCTTCATCTCATCGACGCTGGTGCGCGAGATCGCGCTGTTCGGCGGCGACGTCTCGCACTTCGTGCACCCCGCGGTCGCCGAGGCGCTCAAGGCGCGCGAGCGGCGCTAGCGCTGGCAGTGCGGGCACCAGTAGGTGCTGCGCTGGCCCTGCACGAACTGGCGGATCGGCGTCTTGCAGCGGCGGCAGGGCTTGCCGGTGCGCTCGTAGACGAAAAGCCGCTGGCGGAAATAGCCGGGCATTCCCGAAGCATCCACGTAATCGCGCAGCGTCGTGCCGCCGACGCCGATCGCCTCGGTCAGCACCTCGCGGATTGAATTCACGAGTGTGGCCATGCGCACGCGGCTGACGCGGCCGGCGGCAAGGCCCGGGCGGATCCCCGCGCGAAAGAGCGCCTCGCTCGCATAGATATTGCCGACGCCGGCGACGATGCGCGAATCCATGATGAAGGCCTTGATGGACGCGCGCCGCCCGCGCGCGCGGCTCCAGAGCGCGTCCCCGGTGAAATCGTCGGAGAGCGGCTCGACCGCGAGGCCCGCGAGCAGCTTGTGGCGCGCGGGATCGCCGGTCGTGAAGAGGAGGCAACCGAAGCGGCGCGGGTCGTTGAACCTGAGGCAACGACCCGAATCGAGCACGAGATCCACGTGATCGTGCGCGAGCGCGGGGGTGGCGGCGTCGAGGATGCGAAGGCTCCCCGACATCCCGAGGTGCCAGATGAGCGTTCCCGCCTCGGTCTCGATGAGCAGGTACTTCGCGCGCCGGCCGACTGCGCGGATGCGCTGGCCGCCGAGTTTCGCCGGGAGGCTCGCGCGGCACGCGCCAGCGCAGCCGCCACTCGCGAACTTGCAGGCTCTCGATCCGCCGGCCGACGAGCCAGGGCTCGATGCCCCGGCGCGTCGTTTCTACCTCTGGCAGCTCCGGCATTCCATCCGGCCCGGCCTCAGAACTTCGACCTGAACTCGACGAAGTAGCGCCGCGGCTCGTTGACGAAGCCGGTCAGGTTGTTGAAGTCGATGCCGCCGACGGCCTGGACCTCGTCGGTGATGTTGCGGCCATACACGGCGAGCTCCTGCTTGCCGTCGTTCCACAGGTAGCCGAGCCGCAAGCCGCCCTCGAGCAGCGCATCGCCGGTGAACTCCTTCGACTCGTACAGGAAGAAGTTGATCTCGCTGCGGTAGGCCCAGTCGGTATAGACGTAGAACTCGCCGTTCGCGACCGGCATGCCCCAGCGCGCCGTGAGGTTTGCGATCACCTCGGGCGACTGCGGCAGGCGGTTGCCGTCGATGCTGACCGTGGCCGGCACGAAGGGCGGGATCGCCGGGGCAATGATCGGGTCGGTGAACGTGCAGCCGCCGCCGCAGACCTGCACGCCGAGGTTCGGGTCGTTGATTTCCGTGTCGTTGTAGCTCGCGCCGAGCGTGACCAGGAAGTTGTCGGTGAGGTAGGCCTCGAAGTCGAGCTCCGCGCCCTGGCCGTCCGTCTGGTCGGCGTTGATGAGCGTGTTGAAGTTCGCGCCGCCGCCGACCGCGGTCAGCTGCTGGTTGTCCATCGTGTACTTGTAGATGGAGAAATTGAGCCGGCCGCGGTTGTTGAACAGGTTCGTCTTGATGCCGGCCTCGTAGGAGATGATCTCCTCCGAATCCGCCACGGAGACCGTGTCGCCGAACAGGAGGCGTCCCTGGATCGAGGGCGCCCGGAAGCCCTCGGCGACGCGCGCATAGAGATTGGTGTCGTCGCTGAGCGACCAGGTGGCGCTGACGTCCCAGTCGAGGTGGTTCTCGTCCGTATTGACGGCAATCGGGCCGATCGGGCCCGCGCCGACCGGCGACGTGAAGCGCTGGGCCGTGAAGTCCTTCTCGTCTTCCGTGTAGCGAAGGCCGACGCTCATCGAGAACGCGTCGCTGAACTCGAAGTCGCCCGAGGCGTACACGGCGTAGGCCGTATTGTCCTGCTTCTGCCGGACGTTGCCGTTCTCCACGCCGCCGCCCAGGGTGTCGTAGTTGAAGCTGTCGATGTCCAGGCTCTCGTCGAAGTAGTAGAGGCCGGCCTGCCAGTCGAACTTGCCCCACTCGCGCGATTCGAGCCGGAACTCCTGCGTGATCTGCTCGTGGGACGGCAGCCCGTCCGCCGACTCGGCGGGGAAGGGAATGAAACCCGGCCCGGAGGGAATGGGTGGCACTGAACGCTGCGCCGAAGCCGCCGTCGATGTCGCCGCGCGAGAGCACGTCGACCGACTCGTAGCCCGTGATCGAGTGCAGCGTCACGCGGTCGAAATCGTAGGCGATATTGAGGCTGCCGCCGACCGAGTCGAGACTCTGGTCGTTCGCGCCGTCGAGCGCGACCTGGTTCTCGTTGAAGCCCGGCACCAGCTTGTTGCTGCCCGGGACGAAGATGTTGGCGCGGAACATGCGCGCGGTGCCGTCGAGGCTGCGCGCGTGCACGTTGATGAGCGCGTTCAGCGGGCCCGAGTCGTACAGGAACTGCACGCGTCCCGCCATTTCGTCGAAGCCCTCGAACTGGTCGCCCTCGCCGGTGAAGAGGTTGTCGACCCAGTCGTCGCGCTCCTGATAGATGCCCGAGAGGCGCATGGACCAGGTGTCCGAGAGCGCGCCGCCGACGCGCCCTCGACGGAGATCGAGTTCTGGGAGCCGTAACTCGCCTGGACGTAGCCGCTGCTTTCCTGCGACGGGCGCACCGAGTTGAACTTGATCACGCCGGCCGGCGTGTTGCGGCCGAAGAGCGTGCCCTGCGGTCCGCGAAACATCTCGACCATCTCGAGATCGAACACCGGGAAGCCCTTCAGGATCGGGTTCTCCTGCACGACGTCGTCATAGACGAGCGACACGGGCTGCGACGCATTCAGGTCGAAGTCGGTGTTGCCGAGCCCGCGGATGTAGAAGCGCGGGAACGCGCGGCCGAAGGACGATTCGATGTTGAGGCTGGGCAGCCGCGCGGACAGGAAGCGGATGTCGTCGCCGCCGGAGCGGGCGACGTCGAGGCCCTCGCCCGAGAGCGTCGAGACGGCGACCGGCACGTCCTGGATGTTCTCGCTGCGGCGCTGGGCCGTCACGATGACTTCCCCGAGCGTCGCGTTCGGTGTTTCCTGGGCCCAGGCAGAAGGCAACTGCAGCGCCATGGCGATGGCGGCGGCGAGCGATGCGTTACGCATTTCGGGAACTCCCCAAGTGGAATGCGGGGGAGTTTAGCCGAGCGGCCGGCGGCCGGCCTACTTGATCTTCGATTCCTTGTAGGGCACGTGCTTGCGCACGACCGGGTCGTACTTGCTGACCTCCATCTTTTCGGGATGCAGGCGCTTGTTCTTGGTCGTGGTGTAGAAGTGACCCGTGCCGGCGGTCGAAACGAGCTTGATCTTGTCGCGCATGGCTATGACCTCAGACGTGGGTTCCGGTGGCGCGCAGGTTCGCGATCACCTTCTCAAGGCCCTGTTTCTCCAGCGTGCGCAGCCCGCGGGTCGACAGCTTGAGCGTCACCCAGCGGCTTTCGCTCTCCAGCCAGAAGCGCTGCGTGTGCAGGTTCGGCAGGAAGCGGCGGCGCTTCTTGATGTTGGAGTGGGAAACCTTGTTGCCGGAGCGCGGGCGCTTTCCGGTGACCTGGCAGACTCTGGACATGTGCGTGGCTCTCTTGGGGCCGCGTATTAGACCAGCGAAGCTTTGGGTAGTCAAATCAGCGTGTTGCGCTTCAAATAAGGCCCTTTTCCGCGAGGGAAACGCAGCATCCGTCGCCGATCACGAGGTGGTCGAGCAGGCGGATTTCGACGAGCGCGAGGGCGTCGCGCAGCCGCGTCGTGATGATTTCGTCGGCCTGACTCGGCTCCGCGATACCGGAGGGGTGGTTGTGGGCGAGGATCACGGCGGTCGCGTTCCGGGCGAGCGCCTGCTTCACGACCTCGCGCGGATGGACGCTGGCGCCGTCCACGGTGCCGCGAAAGAGCTCCTCGCAGGCCGTGAGCCGGTGCCGGCTGTCGAGGAAGAGGCAGCAGAACACCTCGTGCTCGAGGTCCCGCAGGCGCGCGATCAGGTAGTCGCGGGCGGCGCGGGGGCTCGCGAGCACCGGGCCCGCCTGGAGTCGCTCCAGGTGGTGGCGCCGGACGATCTCGAGCGCCGCCTGCAGCTCCGCCCAGCGCGCCGGGCCGACGCCCGACTGGTTGCAGAGCGCGTGGCGGCCGGCCGTCAAGAGCCCGCGCAGCGAACCGAAGCGGCCGAGCAGGGATCGCGCGAGGTCGAGCGCATTCATGCCGCTCGTCCCGTGGCGCAGCCAGATCGCGAGGAGCTCGGCCTCGGACAGCGCGCCCGAGCCGAGCGCCAGCAGCCTTTCGCGGGGCCGCTCGGCCGGCGGCCAGTCCCTGATGTGCATGCGCGAAGTCTGCGGGAAGGCAGGCGTGCGGGCTTGTCGCAAATTGCGCCGGTTCCGGGATAATCGGCGCATGAAGAAACTGCAGGTCCGTATCCTCGATGCGCGCATCGGGCGCGACATGGAATTGCCGCGCCGCGCGACCTCGGGCTCCGCGGGCCTCGACCTTCGCGCCTGCATCGACGCGCCGCTCGTGCTCGAGCCCGGAAAAACCGAACTCGTGCCGACGGGCCTCGCGATCCATCTCGAAGACCCGGGCCTCGCGGCCGTCCTGCTGCCGCGCTCAGGGCTCGGCCACAAGCACGGCATCGTCCTCGGCAACCTCGTCGGGCTGATCGATTCCGACTACCAGGGGCAGGTGATGGTCTCGATGTGGAACCGCGGGGATCGCGCATTCACGATCAATCCCGGGGACCGCATCGCGCAGATGGTCGTCGTCCCGGTGGTCCAGGTCGAGCTCGAGGTGGTCGAGTCATTCGAGGCGAGCGCCCGCGGCGCGGGCGGGTTCGGCAGCACCGGCTAGCGCGGCTTGACCGCCCGGAGTTCCTTGTAGCGCGCGATGTCCGCCTCGAAAGTCTGGCGGATGTTTTCCCGTTCCTCGCGGCGCCGCACGAGATTGGTTTCCTGGGTCTGGATGTCGCTCGCGGAACGCTCGAGGTCCTTCGCGAGTTCTTCCGGCAGCGGCTGCGCGGACGGGTCCGTGTTGACGGGCGCGAATCGTGCCGCCGTGCGCTGGATCTGCGCGCGCTGCGCCCGCAGGTTCGACAGCGACTGCTCCTGGATCGTGAGCTGGGCGTCCACGAGGTCGAGGCGGTTGTCGCGCAGGACCTCGAGCTCCTGCACCGACTGGTAAGTCTGCAGCAGCACGCGGTCGCGGAGCTTGCGCTTCTGCTCGTCGCGCGCCGCCTTGTCCTCGGCCGCTTTCGCCGCCGCTTCCTCGGGCGTGATCGTGCCTTCCTCGCGGCCGACCTTCACGCCCTGGCGGTTCAGCACGTCGCGGTCCTGCTCCGCGTATTCCGCGGGCACGCTGTCGCCGTAGTGCACCTGGCCGCTCTTGTCGACCCAGCGATAGAGTTTCTTCTGCTTGTCGGACTGGGCGCCGACCGCGCCCGCGAGAAGCGCGAACATCACGGTGGTCAGCAAAATGGCGGTCGACCTGGCATTCATCCGCGGCACCTCAGGCCGGCATTATTCACGATTCGCCATCGACGCAGTAGGTCCTGCGGTGGTTCTTGAGCGACTCGAGCTCATCGCTGTCCCCGCCGGCCTCCATGTACTCGATCAGGTGGTCGAGCGTGATGATCCGGATGACCGGGATGCCGAAGGTGGACTGGATCTCCTGCACCGCGGACTGCGGGCCCTGACCGCGTTCCTGGCGGTCGAGCGCGAGCACGACGCCGACGGGCGTAGCGCCCGCGGCCTTGATGAGGCCGATGGTCTCGCGCACGGCGGTGCCCGCGGTCAGGACGTCGTCCACGATCAGCACGCGGCCCGCAAGCGGCGCGCCGACGAGGTTCCCGCCCTCGCCATGTGCCTTCGCCTCCTTCCGGTTGTACGCGATCGGCACATTGCGGCGGTGCTGCTCGGCGTAGACGACGGCGGTCGCCGTCGCGAGCGGAATGCCCTTGTAAGCGGGCCCGAAAAGCATGTCGAATGAAATGCCGGCCTCAATAATCGCCTGCGCATAGCTGGCGCCGATACGGGCGAGGGCGCCGCCGTCATTGATGAGGCCCGCATTGAAGAAGTAGGGACTGGTCCGGCCCGATTTCAGCGTGAAGTCCCCGAAGCGCAGCACCTGCTTCGCAAGGATCATCTCGATGAACTCTTTCTGGTGCGATCGCATGCAGGTCCTGCGCGCCCTTGCGTATCATGGCCCAACGGCCGCGGCTCCAGCATGCGCATCCTCACACTCAACTGCAACGGTATCCGCTCCGCGGCCAGCAAGGGCCTGTTCCAATGGCTGCCCGCGCAGGGCGCGGACGTCGTCTGCCTGCAGGAGACGAAGGCGCAGGAACACCAGCTCGGCGACGAATGCTTCCGGCCGGCCGGCTACCACTGCCGCTACTTCGATGCGAAGCGGCCCGGCTACAGCGGCGTCGCGATCTACGCGCGGAAAAAGCCCGACCGCGTCATCGCGGGTTTCGGCGTGCCGGAATTTGACGACGAAGGCCGCTACCTCGAATTCCAGTTCGGACGCCTGTCGGTCGTCTCGCTGTACCTGCCCTCGGGCTCGTCCGGTCCCGAGCGCCAGGCCTCGAAGTACCGCTTCCTCGACGTGTTCCTGCCGCACCTGAAGAAGCTCGGCCGGCGCGACCGCGACTACGTGTTCTGCGGCGACATCAACATCGCGCACCGCGAGATCGACCTGAAGAACTGGAAGTCGAACCGGAAGAACTCCGGGTTCCTGCCCGAGGAGCGCGCCTGGCTCGATCGCCTCTTCGGCGAGCTCAAGTGGGTCGACGCGTTCCGCGAAGTGGACCCGCGGCCGGACCAGTACACCTGGTGGTCGAACCGCGGCCAGGCGCGCGCGAAGAACGTCGGCTGGCGCATCGACTACCAGATCGCGAGCCCGCGGCTCGCGGGGCGCGCGCGCTCGGCGTCCATCTACCGCGATACCTGGTTCTCCGACCACGCGCCGCTCACGATGGACTACGAGTTGTGAACACCGAGAAGCGCAGTTGGAGCGAGGCGTTCCGCGTGTATACGCAGCGCCCCGTGCTTTCGATGTTGTTCCTCGGGTTCTCCGCGGGCCTGCCTTTCTATCTCGTGTTCCAGACGCTCTCGGCCTGGCTTCGCCAGGAGGGAATAGAACGCGCGACGATCGGGATGCTGGCCTGGGTCGGGCTCACGTACTCGATCAAGTTCCTGTGGTCGCCGATCGTCGACCGGTTCCGGATACCGCTGCTGTTTGGCTGGCTCGGGCGCAGGCGGAGCTGGATGCTGTTCGCGCAGATCGGGATCGCCGCCGGGATCGCGAATCTCGCGACAAGCGACCCCTCGACTGGCGTGTTCCAGATCGCGGTCGGTGCGCTGTTCCTCGCTTTCTGCTCGGCGACGCAGGACATCGCAATCGATGCCTGGCGAATCGAGTCCGTTTCGGTCGATCTCCAGGGCGCGATGGCGGCGGCCTACCAGATCGGCTATCGCGCGGCGCTCATCACGGGCGGAGCCGGTGCGCTCGGTATCGCGCAGGGCTACGACTGGCCGACGAGCTATCTGGTGATGGCGGCGCTCGCAGGCATCGGCATCCTGACGACGCTGCTCGTGCTCGAACCGAAGGTTTCGGCATCGCGCGAATCGGCCGCGGGCGAAGCGCGCGTCGTCGCCTGGCTCGAAACGAAGGCGCATTGGCCGGCCTCACTGCGCGAGTTCGGCGGGCACTTCATCGGCGCCGTCGTCTGCCCGCTGACGGATTTCTTCTCGCGCTACGGCATCAGCCTCGCAGTCGTCGTCCTGCTGCTCATCGGTTCCTACCGCCTGACCGAGTTCACGATGGGCTCGATGGCGAACCCGTTCTACATCGACCACGGCTATACGCTCGGCCAGATCGCGACGATCGTGAAGGCATTCGGCCTTCCGGTTTCGATGCTCGGCGTCGTGATCGGGGGCTTCATCGTGGCGAAGTCCGGGCTTCGCCTCGCGCTCTTCCTCGGCAGCGGACTCATCATCGCGTCGAATCTCGGATTCGCGCTGCTGGCGACGACGGATACCGCGACGCTGGTCGGTCTTGCAATCGTGAACAGCCTCGACAATCTCGCACAGGGCATTCACGGCACCGCCCTGATCGCCTTCCTTTCGGGACTGACGAGCGCGCGGTACACGGCGACGCAGTACGCGCTCTTCTCATCCTTCTATGCGCTGCCGGGCAAGTTGCTCGAGGGAACCTCGGGTTTCGTCGTCGACGCGATCGGATACCCGGCTTTCTTCACGTATACGGCCGCGCTCAGCATTCCGGGCCTCCTGATCCTCCTCTGGCTGACGCGCAAGCGCCTGGTCGACGCACGCGGTACGCTTCAGCATCGGCCGGTGGCGAAGGGGGCCGGGATGACTGATGAGCTCCTGAAGTTCTTCGTGCTCTTCTTCGTCGTGGTCGAGCCGATCTCGCTCGTGCCGCTGTTCGCCGCGCTCACCGAGGGCGCGGACGACGCGTTCCGGCGCCGCATGGCGCTGAAGGCCGTCCTGCTGTCGGGCACGATGTTCCTGCTGTTTGCCGTGGGCGGCACCTGGTTCCTGCGCGTCATGGGCATCAGCATCGAGGCATTCCGCATCGCGGGCGGCATCATGCTGTTCCTGATCGCGCTCGAGATGGTGTTCGCGCGGGAATCCGGCACGCGCCAGACCTCGAAGGAGCGCGTCGAGGCGAAGAAGCGCGCGGACATCTCCGTGTTCCCGCTCGCGTTTCCGTTCATCTCGGGTCCCGGGGCGCTCGCGATCGTGCTCCTGACCTTCGGCGCCTCGCGCGGGGATTTCAA
Organism: uncultured Gammaproteobacteria bacterium; assembly: GCA_963747035.1. Taxonomy (GTDB): domain Bacteria; phylum Pseudomonadota; class Gammaproteobacteria; order Steroidobacterales; family Steroidobacteraceae; genus SCUD01. Next base: position 19,293 of record CAVVDL010000027.1, on the reverse strand, counting down.
GCTGTCGGCCGGCCTCTTCGGGGTCATCGTGGTCGTGCTCGCGATCACCTACGTCCTGATGCGCCTCACGCCGCTCGTGATGCGCGCGATGGGCGTGACGGGCGCGAACGTCGTCAACCGGCTCTCGGGCGTCGTGCTCGCGGCGCTCGCCGTGCAGTTCGTCATCGACGGCGCGTCGAGCGCCTTCAACTAGAGGCGGACGAATTCCCCTTCCACTAGCTGCGGACGAATTCCAGGTCGAAGACCGAGTGGCCGAGGCGCCGGCCGCGGCTCTCGAATCGCGTCGCCTCGCGCGCTGGGCGATCGACGCAGCCGTCCTGCCGGCGCGGCATTCGTGAATTCCCGCGAGGCACCGAGGACCTCGAGCATCCAGGCGGCGTAGGGCTCCCAGTCCGTCGCCAATTTGAACCGCGCCGCCGGGCTTCAGCCGACTCGGCGACAAGAGCGGCGAATGCCGGTTGCACGATGCGCCGCTTGTGGTGGCGCTTCTTGGGCCAGGGATCCGGGAAGTAGAGCAGCACCTCATCCAGCGAGGCGGGCGCCAGCTGCTGCGCCAGCACTTCGACCGCGTCGTGCGCGATGACGCGCACGTTCGTGAGCCCGAGGGCTTCGACAGCGAGCAGGCAATGCCCGATTCCGGGCGGGTGCACCTCGACGCCGATGAAATCCTTGTCCGGCGCCTTTGACGCCAGTTCGACCAGCGTGTCGCCGTTGCCGAAACCGATCTCGAGCACGCGCGGCGCGCGGCGGCCGAAGACGGCATCGAGATCGAGGACGGATTCGGAATAGGGAATGCCGAATCGCGGCAGCAATTCCTCGAGCGCGCGCGTCTGCGCGCGCGTGATGCGCCCGGTCCGCAGCACGTAGCTTCGAATCGCATGCCGCGGCGTGTTCACGTACGGGCGATGAGGTCCGAAGTCAGCGCCGCGATGTCGGGGCAGCCGGTCAGCGCCAGCGTGCGGTCGAGCTCGTCCGCGAGGATCGCGATCGCCCGCGCGACGCCTTTCTCGCCGCCGGCGGCGAGGCCGTAGACCGGCGCGCGGCCGAGCAGCACGCCCTCGGCGCCGAGCGCGACGGCCTTCGCGATGTCGGAGCCGCGCCGCACGCCGCCGTCGACGAGGAGGGCGGCTCGTCCGCCCACGGCGCGAACGACCTCGGGCAGCGCATCGAGTCCGCTGATCGCGCCGTCGAGCTGCCGTCCGCCGTGGTTCGAGAGCACGAGGCCGTCGACGCCCGCCGCGACCGCGCGCTCCGCGTCGTCGGCGCGCAGCACGCCCTTCAGCAGGAGCTTGCGCGGCCAGCGGTCGCGGAAGCGCTTCAGGTCGTCCCAGGAGAACGAGGCATCGAACAACCCGTGGCCGACGAAGGAATTGACGTTCTGGCCCTCGCCGAGCTCGCGCTCGATGTTGACGAAGCGCGGGCGGCGGGTTGCGACCGTCGCGAGCCAGTGCGGACGCCGCAGCATGTCGAGCCGCGTCGCGAGCGTGAATCGCTGATGCGGCAGCAGCCCGGTGCGCAGGTCACGCTCGCGCTTGCCGGCGACGGGGAAGTCGCTCGTCAGCATGACGCATTCGAAGTCGGCGTCCTCGGCTCGCTTCATGATCGCGTCCGTGATGCGCCGCTCCGCGAAGACGTAGGCCTGCAGCCACAGCCGCCCGGGCGCCTCGCGCGCGACGTCCTCGACGAGGCTCATGGAAACCGTGGACATCGCGAAGGGCAGGCCCGCGCTTGACGCCGCGCGCGCGAGCGCCATGTCGCCGTCGCGCCAGGAGAGGCCGTTCAGTCCCGTCGGGCCGACGACGGCGGGCATCGCCGAGGGTGCGCCGAGCAGGCGAGTCGACAGGTCGCGTTTCGCGACGTCCACCAGCGTGTGCGGGCGGAACTTCAGGTGAGCAAAGCCGTCGCGATTGTGCGCGAGAGCGCGCTCGTCCTCCGCGCCGCCGTCGATGTAGGAAAAGACGAAGCGCGGCAGGCGACGCCGCGCGATTGCGCGCAGGTCCTCGATGTTGATGGCTTCGCTGAAATGCATGTTGGCCGCCTACGCGTTCTGCCCTGCGATGCGGCCGGAGAATACACACCCGCCGAGGAACGTACCTTCCAGTCCGCGCTTTCCATTCATGCCGCCGCCGCCGAAGCCCGCCGCCTCGCCGGCGGCATAGAGCCCGTCGATCGCATGCCCGTTCTCGCCGAGCACGCGGCCGGCGAGGTCGGTCTGGATGCCGCCGAGGCTCTTGCGGCTGATGATGTGCTCGCGGATTGCCATGAGCGGGCCCGCGCCGCGATCCACGATCGGCTGGAATGCGCAGGTGCGAAGGCGATCGGCGGGCCAGCGCCTGAGCCAGGCGATGCGCCGCAGTTGCTCGTCGTTGTGGAAGCGCTCGCCGCGACGGATTGCCCCATCGTATGCGGACACCGCGGACTCGACCGCGCCGAGGTCCACGACGTCGTCGCCATTCAGGGCGTTCATCCGCAGGACGAGATCGGGAAGCGTCGCGGCCTGCACGATGTCCTCGCTGTTCCGCGTCAGCTCGTCGACGAGCCAGCGATTGCCGAAGAGGAGGTCACGCACGAAGCGCAAGCGCTTCTGGTCGCGGATCGCGGGATTGAACTCGGCGCCGGAGACCGCGAGTTCCCTGAGCGCGATCTTCCGGTTGAGCAGTTGCCAGCTGTAGCCGCCCGGCTCGCGGCAGATGCGCGCGACGAGATCGTGCGTGTCGAAGCCGGAAACGAGCGGCATCGGGCCGATGCGCTCGCCGCGCGCGTTGAGCCACAGCGCGGACTTCGGCGGGATCAGCGAAAGCCCGTGGCCGGGCTTGCGCGGACGCCAGTGGCGGATGCCGGCCGCGTAATTCCATTGCCAGTCGAGGTGCGTGACGGCGGCGCCCACGGCGGATGCCGCGTCGTGCAGCCGGCCGTCGGCATAGCGATGCGAGCCGTTCAGGATCACGGGCGGCGGCCGGCTCCAGTCCGCCTGCCAGTGCCGCCGCACGCGTTCGATGTCGCCGCTGATGCCGCCGGCGGCGATCACGACGGTTTCACTCGCAATTTCGAAAGCCTCGCCGCCGGGTTCGACCGTGCCGCGCACGCCCGCGACCCTGCCCGCGCGCGAGACGAGCGCATCCACGCGATGCCCGAAGCGCAGTTCGAGCAGGTCGCGGCGCGGATGCTCGAGCAGCCGGCCGACGAGACGGTCGGAGAGCGCGCGACCGGTGCCCCAGACGAGATGGAAACGCGGCACGGAGTTGCCGGGCACATACAGGCCGCGCTCGACCCACATCGGCATCGGCATGAAGCGGATGCCGAGCGCGGCGAGCCAGTCATGGACTTCAGGCACGCTGCGTTCGACATAGGCCCGGGCCCAGGCGCAGGGCCAGGCGTCATCGGGCGTGAGCTCACCGAAAGCGAGCCAGTCGGAAAGCCCGAGTTCGGCGCTGTCCTTGATGCCGCGGCGCCGCTGCAGCGGCGTGCCGGCAAACCAGAGGCCGCCAAAAGCCTCTTTCGCCTGGCCGCCGAGGTTCTCCTCGAGATCGCGGTCGAGCAGGACGACGCGCCGGCCGCGCCCGAGCGCCTCGATCGCCGCGACGACCCCGGCCAATTCCTGCGCCGACGATCGCGATATCGGTGGAATGGCGATCCGGAAACATGGGCGAGTATATTCCGCGCGATGTCTGCCTCCTCGATCGCGATACGTCGATTTTGGCTAGAATCCCTGGACGCGAGCGGGTGTAGTTCAATGGTAGAACTGCAGCTTCCCAAGCTGCTAACGTGGGTTCGATTCCCATCACCCGCTCCATCATGAATACCTGGGCGTTCGGACTTGCAGGCGGCGCGCTGATCGGCCTTGCAGCGGCGCTGCTGCTCTGGTCGGTCGGCCGTATCGCGGGCATCAGCGGCATCGTCAAACCTCGGACCTGCCATCTTTTCCCGGCATCGTGGAAGGGGCGCGCGGCGATCGCGCCTGGCGAATCGCTTTCATCGCCGGGATGATGATTGCGGGCGCCGTGATGCTGCAATTCGTGCCGGCGCCCGCACGCGCGCAGACCGGCGCGACGCCGATTCTGCTCTTCGCAGGACTTCTCGTCGGATTCGGTACGCGCATGGGCAATGGCTGCACCAGCGGCCATGGTGTGTGCGGCCTGGGGCGGCTGTCGCGGCGCTCGCTCGCCGCCGTCGTCACGTTCATGGCCGCCGGCATGGCGACGGTTTACGTCATGCGCCACCTGGCAGGTGTCTCGACATGAACGCCACTGTGATCGCGGCGCTCGTATCTGGCGCGCTGTTCGGCGCAGGACTTGCGCTGTCGTCGGTGACCGATCGCCAGGTCGTGCGATCCCTTGGATTCCTCGATGTGACCGGCGCCCGTCACTCGAGAATAGCGCGCTGTTACGCGACCACAAATCCAACTCCTTGTCGTCAGAAGGTGCCTGCCTGCAGCAGCACTTCGCGATCGCGGTCACGCTGCTCCGGCGTCGACGATGCGTTGCCGAGAACAGCGCACGGCGCAGGTCGTCGAGCGCCAGGCCGTATCGGCGAGCCGCTGCGGTCGAAGACACGCGCACGACGCGATCAGGTCCGCGATCGTCTCGATGTCGCGCGTGCCAGCACCCGCTGAGTTCAGTCTCCATCGTGTGCGCATGCCACATCCGAATTTCTTCTCTCCAGATCCAGCGACGATGAACGTCGTCGATGCCTTCTTGATAAGCTGGATCCGACGCTCGCGTTCGTCATGGCAGGCGCCGTCGCGGTCACCGGCCCCGCGTTCCGGTTCGTGCGGCGCATGCCCGCACCGGTGCCGGGCCGGCATCGCGGCAGCGTGCCGACGCGCAGGTATCGCAGACCGACGCTGCCCTGCATCCAGCACATAGACGCCGGTCACTTCGCCCGGCGCACGAGGATCCGGATGGTATCAGCACGTGCTCGTCTTCATCGCTGACGAACGCGACCTTCACCAGCGTGCCGGGAAACACGCCATATTCACCCGGCGGCAGCGTCACCAGCACGCGGAAACTGTGGTCCGGATCAGGCTCGGCGGTAAATTCAGCAGCTGCCCGCCGCGATGCCATTGACCGCCGGCTGATCGTCGCGTGCCGCGATTTCTCGAGCGGGCCAATTGCGCTGCGGGACTTCGCGACGCGCGCAGATGTTCCAGCGAAAGGCCGATCATCAGCTGCCTTCCGGAGTCACCGTTTCGCCGAGCTGGACAAGGCGCGCAACGACGATGCCGGCATATGGCGCGCGGATCACGGTGTAACCAAGGCCCTCGCGCGCTTCCGTGAGCCCCGCCTGCGCGGCAGCGACGCGCGCGCGCGCAGCATCAGTTCCGTGGCGGCCTTGTCGAGCTGCGCCTTTGCCACGAGCTTCTTCTCGTAAATTTCCTTGGTGCGGTCGAAGGCGAGCTGCGCTTCGGCGAGTCGCGCGCGAGCTTCGCGAGTCCGCCTCCGCGCCGCCCGTGCGTGCGCGCTGCTCCGTAGGCGTGATCCGCACGATCACTGCATCCTTCGCAACGTAATCGCCGACATCGAAGGGCAATTCCACGACCCGGCGGTCTCTGCCCGGGACCGTGCTGGTGCGCCTCCACGGCGCCGCGACGCCGGCTTGCGCGCACGCCTGGATCCTTGACCACCTGGCTCGCGAGCCCTGCCGCCGCGGCGGCCTGTTCCGTGCCGGCCATGCTGGAGAATCCTGGCAGCTGAAATCATCGCCGCCGCAGGCTGCAAGCTCGATGACCGCAGAAGTGACATGTCGGCCTCGCGGTCAATCCGTGGAACGACAGGTCATCCGCCCGGCCCGCGGCGCAGAATCCGCGCCGGAACCGACGCCCAGTTTCTGAGATCATGCCATCGGACAAAAGCCTGTGAATGAGCCTGAAACAGTTACCCCGACGAATGCCGTAACCACAGCCAGTATTCGCTGTGCAGTTGCGACAGCGCCAGCGAGACCGGCTCGTAGTGCCGGCGGCCCGCGACAATGGTCAATGTTGCGCGAAGGCGGCGACACAACAGTTGTATTCATCGAGAACTCCTTCGCGCAGACGGTGATTACAGAAATGGCGTGCAGCACCCGGATACGTCGAGCGCCGGCCCTGGCCGCACCGAATAGTGATGGTCTGCGACTCGCGCCGGGTCTTGACCAGGCCGTCCGCACGCAATACCGCCAGTGCTGGACAGCGCGACTGCGAGAGCGGGACGCGCTCATTGAGCACGCTCACCGACAGCTCGCCTTCACCCAGCACGCACAGGATCCTCAGGCGGTGCGGATTCGCGAGGCCTTGAGCAGGCCGGCCGCGGCGTTAGCATGGCGGCCCATCTCGCGGGCTTCAGGCAATGCGCTACCGAGTGCGTGGACATGCAGAATATCCATGTTTTCTAAATAAGATAAAACTAATATAATGAGTGCGGCCTGAAGTTGCAAGCGTCGGCCGGACCGGCCAGAGGATTCGCAGATGGCACACATCGTTGTAGTGGGAGCGGGTATCAGCGGCATGCCGACCGCCTACGACCTCAGGAAGCAGCTTGGCTCCGGACACGAGGTCACGCTGATCGCGATTCCGAATACTTCCAGTTCACGCCCAGCAATCCCTGGGTCGCCGTCGGCTGGCGCACGCCGGACGACGTGCGCGTGCCGATACGTCCGAACGTCGAACGGAAAGGCATCCAGTTCCATTCGCAGCCGCTGACGCGGCTGGAACCGGAAGCGAACCGCGCGACGCTGGCTGACGGCCGAGCGCTCGACTACGACTACCTGGTGATCGCCACGGGCCCGAGACTTGCATTCGAGGAGGTGCCGGCCTGGGCCCGAGGCTCATTCGCACAGCGTCTGCACGACGTCACACGCCGAGCATGCGGCTCGTGCTTACGACGAGTTCCTGAAGAATCCCGGCCCGGTCGTGATCGGCGCCGCACAAGGCGCGAGCTGCTTCGGGCCCGCCTACGAATTTGCCATGATCCTCGATGCCGACCTTCGCAAGCGCAAGCTGCGGGACCGGGTGCCGATGACTTTCGTGACCAGCGAGCCTTACATCGGCCACCTGGCTTGGAGGCGTCGGCGACTCGAAGGGAATGCTCGAATCAGAGCTGCGCCAGCGGCACATCAAGTGGATCACCAATGCAAAGCTTCTCGAAGTCGGCCCCGGCACGGTGAAGATCGCGGAACATGATGAGCGGCTCGTCGCGACGAGGGAGCACCAGCTGCCGTCGCGCTACACGATGTTCATTCCCGCCTTCAAGGGGATCGAACCCGTGGCTGCCGTCAAGGAGCTGTGCAATCCGCGCGGCTTCGTCGTCATCGACGAGTACCAGCGCAATCCGAAGTACAGAAACATCTATTCCGCGGGCGTCTGCGTCGCCATCCCGCCGGTCGAAGCGACGCCGGTCCCCACCGGCGCGCCCAAGACCGGGTACATGATCGAATCCATGGTGACCGCCATCGTTCACAACATCCAGGATGCGATCGCGGGCAAGGAGCCCACCCACAAGGCGACGTGGAACGCGATCTGTCTCGCAGATTTCGGCGATGACGGAGTCGCCTTCGTCGCGCTGCCGCAGATACCGCCGCGCAACGTCACCTGGCGAAGCAGGGCAGGTGGGTGCATCTGGCGAAGGTCGCCTTCGAAAAGTACTTCCTGCGCAAGATGAAGACGGGCAACACCGAGCCAACATACGAAAAGTACGTGCTGAGGCTCCTTGGCATCGGAAGGCTCAAGCAGTCGCCGTCCTGACGCTGTGAGGCCTGCCCCAGCGCGCATGCGCCGTACTCCGGCATCCACGTCGGCGTCGCGATCCGTTCCGCGGCGGGCGCGACCTATACCGGCACCAACGTCGAGAACGCGGCCTATCCGCTCGGCAACTGCGCAGAGGCGAGCGCGATCGCCGCGGGCGTGCGCGCGGAAGGCAAGACGTTCCGCATCGCGGAAACGGCGGTGTGGGCCGTCGATCGCGAGGGTCGTGCGATCGCGATCTCGCCCTGCGGCGGCTGCCGCCAGAGAATTCACGAGTTCGCCGAGAACACGCGCGTCAGCATCCACTTCCCCTGGGAAAACGGGGAAGTGCGCACGGCGAGCGTGAACGAGCTCCTGCCTTACGCCTTCGAGCTGCCGGCGAGCCGCAACGGCCGCTGAGCGCGCGCCCGCGCGCGCACGTCCGACCAGCGCAGGAGCGAGAGCCTCCCGCCGTGCGTCTCGACGAGCGCCGTGCAGTTCTCGACCCAGTCGCCGTCGTTGAGGTAGAGGACGCCGTCGATCTCGCGCGAGGCCGGGTGATGGATGTGACCGCAGACGACGCCGTCGCAGCCGGCGCGCGCCGCCGCGCGCGCAGCCGATGCCTCGAACAGCGCGATGTAGGTGCGCGCATCGGACACGGACCGCTTGAGCCAGGCCGTAAGCGACCACTCCGGGAGCCCGATGATCCGCCGCGCGCGATAAAGCAGGGTGTTGAGTACGAGGGCAGCTGAATAGAGCGCCTCGCCGAGTGCGACGTGAAACTTTCCGCAGCGGACCTCGGAGTCGAACTCGTCGCCGTGCAGCAGGAGCAGGCGCCGGCCGTCCACCGTTCGGTGCACGTGCTGGCGGCGGATCTCGACGCCGCAGATGCTCATGCCCGCGAACTCGCGCGCGGCTTCGTCGTGGTTGCCGGGCAGGTACATGACGCGCACGCCCGAGCGGGCGCGATCGACGAGCATGCGCAGCACATCCTGGTGTGCCTGCGGCCAGCACACCGAGCGTCGCATCGCCCAGAAGTCGATCAGGTCGCCGATCACGAAAATGTTCTTCGCGTCCATCTCGGCGAGGAACTCGAGCAGCTCCGCCGCGCGGCAGCCCGACTGGCCGAGATGCACGTCCGAGATGAAGATGCTTTCGACTTTCACGGTGGAAAGCTTCGTCGCGGGCCGTGAACGACCGGTTACAGTCAGATTAATTCTTTTTTACAATCCGGTAGTTAGGCTGCTAATCTCAAGCGGAACATAATGAATTGGCTGCCCCAGGAAGCAATCCGCAAGAAGCGCGACGGCCAGGCGCTCGCCGCGCCCGAGCTCGCGCGGATCGCAGGGAGCATCGCCGACGGCAGCCTGTCGGACGCGCAAGTCGGTGCATTCGCGATGGCCGTGCAGCTTCGCGGCATGACGGCTGCGGAGTGCGCGGCGTTCACGATGGCGATGCGCGACACCGGCGACGTGTTCGACTGGCGCGACGAGTCGACATCGGGACCCGTGCTCGACAAGCATTCGACCGGCGGCGTCGGCGACCTCGTCTCGCTGGCGCTGGGGCCGATGCTCGCCGCCTGCGGCGCCCGCGTGCCGATGATCGTGGGCCGCGGGCTCGCGCACACCGGCGGCACGCTCGACAAGCTCGAGTCGATTCCCGGCTACCAGTCGCGCCCGCCGCCCGAGCGCGTGCGGCGCGCGATCCGCGAGGCCGGCGTCGCGATCGTCGGCACCGGGGACCGCATCGCGCCGGGCGACCGGCGGCTCTACGCGATCCGCGACGTGACGGCGACCGTCGATTGCCTGCCGCTGATCGTCGCCTCGATTCTCTCGAAGAAACTGGCGGCGGGACTCGATGCGCTCGTGCTCGACATCAAGCGGGGCAACGGCGCCGTGCTGCCGGAGCCCGAGCGCGGCCGCGAGCTCGCGCGCGCGATGATCGCGACGGCAAAGGCCGCGGGACTGCCGCTGACGGCACTCCTCACCGACATGTCCGAGCCGCTCGCGCGCTCGGCCGGCAACGCGCTCGAAGTCTTTGAGGCGGTCGCGATGCTGCGCGGCGCGACCAGCGATCCCCGCCTGCTCGAGGTCACGCTGGCGCTCGGTGCCGAGGTCCTGGTGCAGGGCGGGATCGCGAAAGACGCGAAAGCGGCGCGCGCGGTGCTCGCCCGCTCGATCACGAGCGGCACGGCGGCCGAACGCTTTGCGCGCATGGTGGCGAGCCTCGGCGGGCCGGCCGACTTTCTCGACAGGCCCGGGGCCTATCTCGCGAGCGCGCCGGTCGTCGTCGACGTGCCCGCGGCGCAGGACGGGATCGTCAGCGCCATCGATACGCGCGCGGTCGGGTTTGCCGTCGTCACGCTGGGAGGCGGGCGAACGGCGCCGGAGCAGTCGGTGAATCCGGCGGTCGGCCTCGACCGGCTGCTGCCGGTCGGCGCGCGGGTGCGCAGGGGCGATCCCATCGCACGCGTCCACGCGGCCGGAACTGATGCGGCCCAGGTGGCGGCCGCGACGGTGAGGGAAGCGTTCTCGATCGGGGAGCGGGCGCCGGACGCGCCGCCGTTGATCGAGCGAATCGACTAGCCGAAGCGACGCCGCTGGAATCGCCGCGGGCGGCTGTCGACACGCCTTGCGGGCGCGGCCTGCGGCGTGCGCTGCGCCGGGAGCGGGGCATGTTCCACGCGCGCGAAATCAGGCGTCGGCGAGAACGGCACGGACTGGCGCATCGTCCTTTCGATGTCCCGCAGCAACGATGCCTCATCCGAGGACACGAGCGACACGGCATGGCCGTCGTTGCCGGCGCGCGCGGTGCGGCCGATGCGATGGACGTAGTCTTCAGGCACGTGCGGCATGTCGAAATTGACGACCTGCGGCAGTTCGCGGATGTCGAGCCCGCGCGAGGCGACTTCGGTCGCGACGAGCGCCGTGAGATGGCCGGCCTTGAAGTCGGCCAGCGCGCGCGTGCGCGCCGCCTGGCTCTTGTTGCCGTGGATGGCGGCGGAGCGGATTCCGGCGCGGCTCAGCTGCTCGGCGAGGCGGTTCGCGCCGTGCTTGGTGCGCGTGAACACGAGCGCCTGCTGCCAGCTGCCCTCGCCATTGGCGCCATTCTTGAAAAGATGCACGAGGAGATGGCGCTTGTCGTCTTTCGCGACGCGGAACGCGAGCTGCACGACGCGCTCGACCGTGCTGTTCGGCGGCGTCACTTCGACCTGCACCGGATTCACGAGGATGCGCGAGGCGAGCGTGCGGATGTCCGGCGTGTAGGTCGCGGAGAACATCAGGTTCTGCCGCTTCGCCGGCAGCAGCTTGATGATGCGGCGGATGTCGTGGATGAAGCCCATGTCGAGCATGCGGTCGGCTTCGTCGAGCACGAGATGCTGGACCTCGGAGAGATTGGCCAGCCCGCGATTTGCAAGGTCGAGCAGCCGTCCGGGCGTTGCGACCAGGATGTCGCAGCCGATCCGAAGGCCGTCAATCTGCGGTCGTTCGCCGACACCGCCGAAGATCACGCGCGAGCGCAGCTTCTTGTTCGCTCCGTAGACGCGGATGCTCTCCAGGATCTGGGCCGCGAGTTCGCGGGTCGGCGCGAGCACGAGCGCGCGCGGTCCGCGGCCCGCGGTGGCCTTGAGCAGTTGCAGCAGGGGCAGCACGAAGGCCGCGGTCTTGCCGGTGCCGGTCTGGGCGCCGGCCAGCAGGTCGCGCCCGCTCAGCACCGGCGGTATGGCAGCGGCCTGGATCGGCGTCGGGGTCGAATAGCCGTGGGCAGCAATCGCCGACAGCAGCTCGGGCTCGAGCCCGAGTTCATTGAAATTCATGATGTTTTTTGGGTTCCGGGGAGGGGGAGGCGCGCGAACTATACAGGAACCGCGGCGCCAATGCTCTGAATGGCGAAGTAACATAAGGAATCCGCCACTGGAGACGTCCGATGCGCTACCTGATGACCGGCCTCATCGCCACGCTGTGCCTTGGCCTTTCGGGCTGCGGCTACAACACGATCCAGACGCAGGACGAGGCCATCAAGGCCGCCTGGTCCGAGGTCGTCAACCAGTACCAGCGCCGTGCGGACCTGATCCCGAACCTCGTGAACACGGTCAAGGGCTACGCGGCGCAGGAACAGGCCGTGTTCATCGGCGTGGCCGAGGCGCGCTCCCGCGCGACCTCGATCCAGGTGACGCCGGAGACGCTGAACGACCCCGAGGCGCTCAAGAAATTCCAGGCCGCGCAGGGCGAGCTCACGAATGCCCTGAAGAGCCTGATCGCCGTCAGCGAGAGGTACCCGGACCTCAAGTCGGACCAGAATTTCCGCGACCTGCAGGCACAGCTCGAGGGCACGGAGAACCGCATCGCCGTCGCGCGCAACCGCTACATCGAGACCGTGCAGACCTACAACGGCACGATCCGGCGATTCCCGGTGAACCTCACCGCGATGATGTTCGGCTACCACGTGAAGCCGAACTTCACCGTCGAGAACGAGGCGGAGATCTCGAAGCCGCCGACGGTCGACTTCAATACCAAGCCCGCAGAGCCCGCGGCCGCGCCGGGGACCTGACCGCGCAGGTCCATCGATGACGCGGGATTTCCGGCTGCGCTTTGCCGCGCTGGCGGCGGCGCTCCTGGTCGCGCTGCCGACCGCCGCATCCGCCGAGGCGCTGCAGCCGATCCCGCCGCTCAAGGCGCGCGTCACCGACGTCACCGGCACGCTCACGACGGCTGAGCGCGATGCGCTCGAGGCGAAGCTCGCCGCATTCGAGGCGAGGAAGGGCGCGCAGATCGCGGTCCTCATCGTGCCGACGACGAAGCCGGAGGAGATCGAGCAGTACTCGATCCGCGTCGTCGACGCCTGGAAGCTCGGGCGCGAGAAGCCGGACGACGGCGCCTTGCTCCTCGTCGCGATCGAGGACCACACGCTTCGCATCGAGGTCGGTCGCGGCCTCGAGGGCGCGCTGACCGACCTCGTCAGCAACCGCATCATCGACGAGACGATCACGCCGCGTTTCCGCGAGGGCGATTTCGCGGGCGGGATCTCGGCCGGTGTCGATCGCATGATCGGCGTGGTGGACGGCGAGGCGCTGCCGCCGCCGGACGAGCACTGGAGCGGGGAGTCGAAGAACATCGGCCAGCTGTTCCCGCTGCTTTTCTTCGTCATCATCTTCGTCTCCGGCATCCTGCGCGGGATTTTCGGCCGCGCGCTCGGCTCGGTCGCGACGGGCGGCGTGACCGGCGGGATCGCCTGGATCTTCACGCAGTTGCTCGGCGCGTCGCTCGGCGCCGGCGTCATCGCGCTCCTGGTGTCGCTGCTGATGGGCTTCGGCAACGGCGGCCGCTGGTCGAGCCGGCCGGGGAGCGGCGGCTGGAGAACGGGAGGCTGGGGCGGCGGCGGATTCGGCTCGAGCCGCGGCGGCGGCGGCTTCAGCGGCGGTGGCGGCAGCTTCGGTGGCGGCGGCGCGTCGGGGCGCTGGTAGATGATTCAGATCACCCGACTGTTCAAGCATCTCTTCGCGACGCGCTGGGGCACGCGCCGGCACTTCACGCCCGCGGTGCTCGCGCGGATTGAAGAGGACATCGCCCGGCTCGAGAGCCGGCATGCCGGGGAAATCCGCTTCGCGGTCGAGACGGCCTTCGACCTGCCGGAGCTCTGGTACGGGATCACGCCGCACCAGCGCGCGGTGCTCGTGTTCGGCCAGCTCGGCGTCTGGGACACGGCCGGCAACAACGGCGTGCTGATCTACGTGCTGATGGCCGATCGCGTCGTCGAGATCGTCGCGGACCGCGCGATCGCCGCGCGCGTGCCGCAGGCGGACTGGGACGCGGTGTGCCGCGCCATGGAAGGGCATTTCCGGGCGGGAAAATTCGCGGAAGGCGCGGATGCCGGCATCGCGGGCGTCGGTCGCCTGCTCGCGCAGCATTTTCCAGGGCAGGGCGGGGATCGCGACGAGCAGCCGAACGAGCCCGTGATCCTCTAGCCGACGCTCGCCTCAGGCGAGCGTGTGGTAGACCTTCTGCACGTCGTCGTCCTGCTCGAGCTTGTCGATGAGCTCGAGCACTTCGTTCGCTTTCGCTTCCGGCAATTCCGTGGGCACCGTGCAGATGTATTCCTGCTCGGCGGACATCGGCACGATCTTGCGTTCCTCGAGCCGCTTCTGGAGCTGGCCGAAGTCCTCGAAAGCGCAGCGGACGACGAGCTGCGGTTCGCCGCTCTCGCCCGTGCTCTCGCCCATCTCGTCGAGCCCGTGGTCGATGAGGTCGAGTTCGAGCTCATCCTGGTCGATGCCCGCCGGGGCGAGGCGGAAGACGCCCATGCGGCGGAACAGGAAGCTGACGCTGCCATTGCTCGCGAGGTTGCCGCCGTGCTTCGACAGGATGTTCCGCACGCTCGCGACCGTGCGCGTCGGATTGTCGGTCGCGGTCTCGACGAGCACCGCGACGCCGTGGGGCGCGTAACCCTCGTAGAGCACCTGCTGGAAATCGGTCGCGCCCTGGCCGGAGGCGCGCTTGATCGCGGCCTCGACCCGGTCCTTCGGCATGTTGATCGCGCGCGCATTCTGGATCACGCGGCGCAGCGTCGGGTTGTTGTTCGGGTCGGAGCCGCCCGCCTTCACGGCGATCGTGATGTCCTTGCCGATGCGCGCGAACTGCTTCGCCATCCGGTTCCACCGGGCGAACATGGCGTGCTTGCGAACTTCGAAGATGCGACCCATTGCGGGTAGGATGCCGGGATGCGCGCGGCTGCACAACGCTGGGCGATGAGGAACTTGCTGCGGACGGGGCGGGCGTTCCTCGAACGGGCTGAGTCGCCCGCGCGCGTGCGCGACCTTACGCGAAGGGTGGCGCCCCACCTGGCGCGTCGCGAATCCTTCGAAGCGTCGCCCGCATTCAAGGTCGGAGATGCGGGAGCCCGCTGGATCGTGCCGGCCGGCGCGCCGCAGGGCGGCGTCATCCTCTATTTCCACGGCGGAGGTTTCGTCGCGGAAGCGCGCGAGATCCACGATCCGCTGCTCGCCGCCATCGGCCGCGCATCCGGCGCGCGCGGACTTGCGGTGGACTTCCGGCTCGCACCGGAGCATCCGTTTCCTGCCGCGACCGACGATTGCTTCGCCGTGTGGAATCACCTGCTGTCGGCCGGAATCGACCCCGCGCGCGTCGTGTTCGCCGGGGATTCCTCGGGCGGGAATCTCGCGCTCGTCACGGCGATGCGCGCGCGGGACGAGGGCCTGCCGCTGCCCGCGGCGATCGTGCTGCTCTCGCCGCTCCTCGATCTCACGTTCAGCGGCGGATCGTTCGCGCGCAATGACGGCATCGACCCGATGTTCCGCGCGGCGACGGCGCATCGCATTCCGGACTGGTACGCGCCGGGCCTCGACCTCGCGGATCCCCGCATCTCGCCGGTCTTCGGCCGGGCGGACGGCCTCCCGCCCACGATGCTGGTCGTCGGCAGCACCGAGCTCGTGCTGGACGACTCGCTGCGCTTCGCCGCCAAGCTGCCCGACGCACGGCTCGCCGTCTGGCACGACATGCCGCATGTCTTCCCGGCGATCCGCGGGCTCCCCGAGGGCGACCGCGCGATCGCCGAGATCGCCGACTTCATCCACGAGCACACCGCGGAGGCGACCCGCGGCGCCTGAGAAGGGGACGTCACGGTCAAGCAAGGTGACAGTCACCTTGAGAAAGGTGACCGTCCCCTTTGGGTTGAATAGAACGGGCGCGACCCGCCCGCGTTGACGAGGACCTCATGCATCCGCTTGCCCGCCTGGTCGTGGACGTGCCCGATTTCCCGAAGCCGGGCATCCTGTTCCGTGACATCACGCCGCTCCTGCGCTCGCACTTCGGCGAGGCCATCGCCGCGCTCGATGCGCTCTGGAGCGAGCGGGAGTGGTCGGAAGCCGAGGCGGTCGCCGGCGTCGAGTCGCGCGGCTTCATCCTGGCCGCGGCGCTCGCCGAAAAACGCGGCAAGGGATTCGTGCCGATCCGCAAGAAAGGCAAGCTGCCGCCGCCGGTCGTCGAACGGCGCTATTCGCTCGAGTACGGCGACGGCATCCTCGAGATGCAGCGCGGGACGGGCCGGCTGATCCTCGTGGACGACGTGCTCGCGACCGGCGGCACGCTCGGCGCTTCCGCCGAGCTTGCGACCGACGCCGGCTTTCGCGTCCTGCACACGGGCGTCCTGATCGACCTCGGCATCGCGAAGGATTTCCGCTGCCTCGGCGAGACGCCGCGCTCCGTCATTCGCTATGGCGGCTGAAGCGCCCCGGATCCTCGTCGTCATGGCGCTGCCGGCCGAGGGCGCCGGCCGTTTCGAGAGCGCCGGGGTCGATGTCCTCTACACCGGCGTCGGCAAGGTCAATGCGGCGATCGCACTGCTGCGCCGGCTCGCCGCACGTCGCCAGGCCGGCGCCGCGCCGCCCTTCGTCGTCAACTTCGGCACGGCCGGCAGCCAGAGCATTGCCCCGCGCACGCTCGTCGCCTGCCGCCGCTTCGTGGACCGCGACATGGACGTTGCCGCGCTCGGCTTTGCGCCCGGCGAGACGCCCTTTGATGTGCTGCCGCCGATGCTCGAGTTTCCCGCCTGTTTCACGGACCTGCCCGACGCGATCTGCGGCTCGGGCGACTCGTTCGCGACGCAGGCGCATGCCGTTGCCTGCGATGTCGTGGACATGGAGGCCTACGCGCTCGCGAAGGTGTGCCGCATCGAAGGCGTCGGATTCGCCTGCGCGAAGTACGTGAGCGACGGCGCGGACGAGAACGCCGCGGCGCACTGGCGCGAGAACGTCGCGGGCGCCGCCGACCGCTTCCTCGCGCTCTACCGGGAATTGCTCAAGCGGACTGCCGCGAGCCGTGCTTGACGGCCATGTAGCCGCGGACCATCTCGAGCGCGCTCTTCGTGCAAGGCGGCAGCTCCGCGTCGCTTTCCCCGAGGGGCGTCGTGCGCTCGCCCCAGCGCAGCACATGCGCGGACCAGGTGAGCCCCGCGCCGAATCCCGTCAGCAGCAGGTTGCAGCCGGGCTTGACGCGCCCGGCCTCGAGCGCCTCGACGAGCGCGACCGGCACGGTCGCCGAGGACATGTTGCCGTAGCGCTCGATGTTGACGAAGCAGCGCTCCATCGGAATGCCCGCGCGCTTCACGACCGCCTCGATGATGCGCAGGTTCGCCTGGTGCGGCACGACGAGGTCGACGTCGGCCGGCGCGAGCGCACGCTTCGCGAGCACGGCCTCGCAAGCCTGGCTCATGCCGACGACCGCGCGCTTGAAGATTTCCTGGCCCTCGAAAGCCCAGTCGGTGTCGCCGAGCACCCAGCCGCGGTTCGCGTAACGAAGGCCCATGCCGTGCACCTGCAGGATGCCGCGCGCATCGCCGAAGCAGCCGAGCCGGTCCGCCAGCACGCCTTCCTCGCGATCCGTCGCCTGCAGCACGACCGCGGCGCAGCCGTCGCCGAAGAGGATCGCGACGTTGCGGTTGCTCCAGTCCATCATCGGCGAGATCAGCTCGCCGCCGATCACGAGGGCGTTTCGCACGACGCCGGACTTGATCATCGCGCTCGCGGTCGTGAGGCCGTAGAGGAAACTGGTGCAGGCGGTGTTGACGTCCATCGCGCCCGCGGCGCGGGCGCCGAGCCGGTTCTGCAGCAGGGACGCCATGTTCGGCACCTGCTCGTCCATGCTGCAGGTGCCGAAGACGATGAGGTCGAGATCCCGGGCCTCGAGGGCCGCGGCGGCGAGGGCGCGGCGGGAGGCGATTTCGGCCATCTCGCCGAGCGAGACATGCGAGACCCGCCGCTCGTGGATGCCCGTCCGCGACCGGATCCACTCGTCGTCCGTGTCGAGGAAGGTCGCGAGGTCCGCGTTGCGTGAGGGTGGCCGGGGGCATGCACTTGCCCCAGCCCGTAATCGTCGCAAACTGCGCCATAACGGCCGGATTGTAAGGCTTCCAACCTTCCGGGCGGCCGGGGCGTCCAAGTACATGAACGGACTAAGGATCGGATGCAGCAGGTGACGAATCTGGCCAGTTCCGCGGAGTCCTCCGCCGACGTCGTGACCAGGGCCAGCCGGGGCGACACGGGCGCCTTCGAGGACCTGTATCGCCAGCACGTCGGGCGCGTGTACGGGCTCTGCCTGCGGATGACCGGCCACCCGGAATCCGCGGAGGACCTGACACAGGACACCTTCGTGAATGCCTGGCGGAGCCTGCCGGGATATGAAGGCAGGAGCAGTTTTTCGACCTGGCTGCACCGGATCGCGGTGAACGCGGTGCTCGCGAAGCGGCGAAGCCCGCAAGGCCGGAACGAGATCAGCATGACGGACGATGCCGGAGAGCAGATGGATTTTGAAGCACATGCAACGCTCGACGACGCGACGCCGATCGACATCGAGCAGGCGATCGCGGCGCCTGCCGCCCGGCGCCCGCGACATCGTCGTGCTGCACGGCATCTATGGATACAGCCACGAGGAAGCCGCCGGGATGCTCGGCGTCGCCGTCGGCACCTGCAAGGCACAGCTGCATCGCGCGCGCCACCTGATGCGCGCGCGCATGGGCTCGGAGAACGCGACATGAACACCATTCCATTCGGACCGCGCAATCCCCCGGAAGACCCGCTGCTCGCGAAGGCCGCGGAACTGCCGAAGGAGATCGAGCCGGCGCACGACCTGTGGCCCGGGATCGCCGCGCGCCTCGCCGAGGCGCCGCGCGAGTCGCGCCCGCGCATCTTCGGCTGGCCGGCCGCGCTCGCGGCGGGATTCGTGGTCGCCTCGGTCTCCGCGCTGCTGACCTGGGGCCTGTTGCGGGACTCCGGTCCCGCGGCGCGGGTTCCGGTTGCCGCGACGCAGACGCAGGACTCCGCGATCGTGCCGGTCAGCTACGGGCCCAACTCCGGCATCACGGCGAATGAACTCGCCGTCCGCGACGAGCTCCTGGCCCAGTTCCGCGAGAAGTTCGGGCAGCTGAAGCCCGAGACGCGCGATGCGATCGTGAAGAATCTGGCGGTCATGCAGAAGGCGGCCGACGAGATCGACGCGGCGCTCGCGAAAGACCCGGCGAGCGGAATGCTGAAAGGCTTCCTGGTCGGCACCTACAAGCAGGAATTGCAACTGTATTCGTCGGTCGTCACCGCGGGTGACGGCCTCGCAAGGAGAATCTGAGATGAGCATCCGGAATGCACTACTGTCGGCGGCGATCCTCGCGGCCATCGCGGGGCCCGCGTCGGCAGCAGCAGTCGATCAACAAGCGCGCGACGGTCGCGCCCGATGCGACGGTCGAGATCTCGAACGTCCAGGGGCGTGTCGATGTCACGGCCTGGGATCGCAACGACGTCGAGCTCGTCGCCGAGCTCGAGAGCGACAAGGACGAGCTCGAATTCGAGGCGACGGACCGGCACGTGCGCATCGAGGTCGATCGCCCGCACAACAGCCATTACGATCACGACGACGAGGACGATGCCAACCTGACGCTGCACGTCCCGCAGGGCGCACGCCTCATCATCGACACGGTCAGCGCGGACATCACGATCGTCGGCGTCAAGGGCGAACAGAGCCTCGAGTCGGTCAGCGGCACGGTCAAGACCCAGGCCTTCGATTCGCCGGTCTCGCTCTCCTCGGTGTCCGGCG
>CAVVDL010000026.1:0-20682 GCA_963747035.1 uncultured Gammaproteobacteria bacterium | reverse complement strand
GGTGCGGGGACTGCGATCGCAGGTCGCCGCGGCCTGCCTGGTTCTCGCGCTCCAGCCGCTTGCCGGCGCCGCGGATACCGCGGACGCGGCGGCCGCGGTGCCGCCGACCGGCCCCGCAGACGCGGCAACACCGGCGCGCATGCGCCTGGTGTCGCAGGAGCAGTACTTCAACTCGCTCGGCTACGTGTTCGGGCCGGACATCACGGTCGCGGCGCACTTTGCGCCGTTCCGGCGCACCGACGGGTTGCTCGCGAGCGGCAGCTCGAGCGCCGGCGTGACGATCGCGCAGATGCAGGAATTCCAGCGCACCGCGAACTCGCTCGCCGAGCAGATCGTGAGTCCCGCCAATCGCGCCTACCTCGTGCGCTGCACGCCGCGCAACGACGCGGAGCGCCGATCGCGCCTGCGCGCGGGAATTCCTGCTGCCGGTCGGACGCCTGCTGTTCCGCCGCCCGCTGGACAAGCCGCACGGCCGACGCGGTCGTCGCGCGCAGCGTCGAGGCCGCGGACGAGCTGCACGATTTCTACGGCGGCCTCGCGGTGGCGCTCGAGGGGCTGCTGATGGCGCCGCAGGCGCTGTTCGTCGCGGATCGCGCCGAGCCCGACCCGGCGCGACCGGGCTACGCGCGGCTCGATGCCTACTCGCTCGCGAGCCGGCTCAGCTTCTTCCTGTGGAACGCGGCGCCCGACGACGAGCTGCTGCGCGCCGCCGAGAAGGGCGAGCTCGCGAGCGCGAGCGGCCTCGCGAAGGCGGTCGATCGCATGCTGGCGAGCCCGCGGCTCGAGACCGGCATGCGCGCCTTCTTCGACGACATGCTGCGCTTCGACGACCTCGCGGTGCTCGCCAAGGACCCCGGCATCTACCCGGCCTTCGGCGCCGAGACCGTCGCGGATGCGCGCGAGCAGACGCTGCGCACGCTGGTCGACCACCTGCTCGTCCGCAAGCGCGACTACCGCGACCTGTTCACGAGCCGCGACACGTTCATCTCGCCGTCGCTCGCCGTCATCTACGACGTCGCGACGCCGCCCGGCTGGACGGCCTACACGAGCCCGCCCGACAGCCCGCGCGCGGGGCTGCTGACCCAGGTCAGTTTCCTGGCCGCGCACGCGCACCCGGGCCGCAGTTCGCCCACCTTGCGCGGCAAGGCGCTGCGCGAGTTGCTGCTGTGCCAGACGGTTCCGCGCCCGCCGCCGAACGTCGACTTCTCGCTGCTCGAGGACGCGAATTCGCGCCTGAACACCGCGCGCGAACGCCTCGACCTGCACCGCGCCAATCCCGTGTGCGCGGGCTGCCACAAGCTGACCGACCCGATCGGGCTCGCCTTCGAGCACTTCGACGGTGCGGGCCAGTTCCGCGCCACCGAGCGCGGCGCAGCGATCGACGCCAGCGGCATGCTCGACGGCAGGAACTTCGAGGACCTCGCCGGCTTGTCGCAGGCGATGCACGACCATCCGCAGCTCAGCGCCTGCCTGGTCAAGCGCGTCTACGGCTGGGCGACCGGCGGCGCCACGCAGCCGTCCGACAAGCCGATGCTGGACTGGCTCGGCGAGCAGTTCGCGGCCGACGGATACCGGCTGCCGGACCTGCTGCGCACGGTGGCGCTGAGCAGCGCCTTTGCGACCGTGCGGGAGGTCGCGCCCGAGCAGGAGACGAGCCGCCGCGCCCGCGGCGGATCCCGCGCCCGCAGCGCGCGGCAGGAGGAAAGGCACCATGATCCGCACCGCGAGGCTCGCGCGGCTCAGCCGCCGGCGCGTGCTGAAGGGCATGCTGAACGGCGCCGCGGTGACGGTCGGGTTGCCGCTGCTCGACTGCCTGCTGAACGACGGCGGCACCGCGCTCGCCTCGGGCGCGCCGTTGCCGCTGCGTTTCGTCGACCTGGTTCTGGGGACTGGGCGGGAACTCCAGCGTGTTCGTGCCGAAGACGACGGGCGCCGGCTACGAGCTGCCCGAGGAGCTGCAGCCGCTCGCGCGCGTCAGGCAGCACGTCAACGTCTACACGAACTTCAACGCCTTCCGCGACTCGGCGCCGAATCTCTGCCACTACACCGGCTGGATCGTCTGCCGCAGCGGCATCGCGCCGATCGCGAGCGAGGACAAGCCCGGCGAGACCATCGACGTCACGATCGCGCGCAGCATCGGCCGCAGCTCGCGCTTTCCGACGGTCATGGTGACCGCGAACGGCGACATGCGCACCAGCTTCAGCTACGAGAACGCCAACTCGGTCAACGCCGCGGAGCCGTCGCCGCTCAACCTGTACACGCGCATCTTCGGTCCCGGCTACCAGGACCCGAATGCCGAGGGCTTCACGCCGAGCGCCCTCGTGATGGCGCGCAAGAGCGTGCTCTCGGGCGTGCTCGACCAGACGCGCGAGCTGGCGAAGGTCGTGGGCGCGGAGGACCGCGCACGGCTCGACCAGTACTTCACGGGGCTGCGCGACCTCGAGCGCCAGTTCGACCAGCAGCTCACCAAGCCCGAGCCGATCGCGGCCTGCCACGCGGTCGCGCCGCCAGGCCAGGACCCGCGTCCCGGCATCGATGCCGACATCGTCGCGCAGCGTCATCGCCAGCTGACCGACCTGATGGTGATGGCGCTCGTCTGCGACCAGACCCGCGTCTTCAACATGGCCTACTCCGCGGCCTTCGCCGCGACCATCAAGCCGGGTTACGAGAAGCCGCACCACACGACGACGCACGAGGAGCCGATCGACAAGGTCGCCGGCTACCAGACCGTCGCCTCCTGGTTCACGCGCCGCGCGATGGAGGAGTGGGCCTATTTCGTCGAGGCCTTCGCGAAGGTGCGCGAGGGCGACGGCACGCTGCTCGACAACACGCTGATCTACGCGTCGACCGACTCCAACTGGGCGCGCATCCACTCCATCGACGGGATCCCGATGTTCACGGCGGGGCGCGCCGGCGGGCGCGTGCGCACCGGCCTGCACGTCGACGGCGGCGGAACGGCCGCGACGCGCGTCGGCTACACCGCGATGAAGGTGTTCGGCGTCGACGCCGCCTCCTGGGGCAGCAAGAGCAACGGCACCTCGAGCGAAGTCTCGGAGGTCCTTGCGTGAGGAGCGCGAACCGGGGGAGGCGGGGCGTCACGGCCCTCGCGTTTGCCGCGACGCTGCTGTCCGCAGGCGGCGCTGGCGCCGCGCCGGCCGAACCCTACATTCCCGAAGCGATGCCGCCGGGCTTCCGCGTCGAGATCAGCGAACTCGACGGTCCCGTATTCGCCGACGCGAAGGGCCGCACGCTGTATCGCTGGCCGTACCGGACCATGCGCAACGGCGTGACCGGCGACAGCAAGGGCGAATCCAACTGCGCCGACACCGCGAGCACCGAGAGCGCGGGCCTGATGAGTCCCTATCCCGGCGGCCTGCTGCTGCCGGAGCAGGAAAAGCGGCCGAGCTGCCAGCAGATGTGGCCGCCTGCGTTCGCGGCGGACAGCGACAAGGCGGTCGGCAAGTGGACCGTGATCCACCGCCGTGACGGGCGCATGCAATGGGCCTACGACGGGGCCGCGCTGTACACCTCCATTCGCGACCGGCGTCCGGGCGATGTGCTGGGCGGCGACAGCTACCGACACCAGGGCGATGCACCGGCCGTGCGTGAGCCGATCCAGCCGCGTCCCGACGTGCCGCCCGGTCTTGCGGTCAGCACCACGCTGCGTGGCCGCCTGCTGCAGACGGCGCGCGGCCTTTCGGTCTATGCCTTCGATCGCGACACGCCGACGCGTTCCGCCTGCGATGCCGCCTGCGAGCAGGATTTTGTCCCGGTGCAGGCACCGGCCGCTGCGCGCGCGCGCGGAGACTGGTCGATCTTCACGCGGGAAAGCGGCGAGCGGCAGTGGGCGTTCCGCGGCAAGCCGCTGTACCGGTACGCCGCGGACCTGGGCGTGCGAAGCGTCGCGGGCAGCGACGTGCCGGGCTGGCGCAACGTCTATACGCAGGCAGCTCCGCCGCCGCCCGCGGAGTTCACGGTCCAGGACACGCCCTCGGGACAGGTGCTGGCGGATGCGCGCGGGCGCACGCTGTACAACTACACCTGCGGCGACGATGCGCCGGACCAGTTGAGCTGCGAGTATCCCGCCGACACCCAGGTCTATCGCCTCGCGATGTGCGGCGGCGGCAGCGCCGAACGCTGCGCGCGCAACTTTCCCGTACGTCGAGGCGGCCAGGGACGCGCGCGGCCAGAGCCGGCTGTGGAGCGTCGTCGAGATCGATCCCGCGACCGGCCATTTCGCCGCCAGGGACCAGCCGGGCGCGTTGCGTGTCTGGGCCTATCGCGAGCGCCCGATCTACACGTTCGCCGGCGATGCGCAGCCCGGCGAAGTCAACGCCGACGGGCTGGGCGAATTCCAGTCGGAGCGCGAAGGATTCCGCGCATTCTGGTGGCGCGACGATTTCTTCAACCGGTGACTGAACGATGAACCGATTCCACCGATCCGTCTTGCTTGCGATCAGCGCGGCGCTTGCAGCGGCGGGCGCCTGCGCCGCCGACGGCGCGGCGCCCCCGGGGAACACGATCGCCTACGTGATCACCAATGCTTCGTGGGCCCTGCAGGCGACGCCCGAGATGAGCGAGTGTCCGCACGGCCTCAACGACGGCGTTCGCGAGCAGTTCAAGCTGCTGTTTCCCGACGTCGCCGGCGGCAAGCGCACGCTCGTCGACACCCAGTTGCGGCGCCAGGTCGAGAGCTATCACCCGACCGCCGCGCCGGACGCGCTGCCTTTCCTCGAGGGCGAGGGCCCGGTCGCGCCGGGGCTCGACCTCGACGGCGTCGAGGGGCCGGAGGACTTCACGAGCCCGGACGGCGTTCGCGGCGTCGACAACCAGCTGGACCGCGTGCTCGGCTGCATCGCGAACTATCGCGCGCCGGACGGGCCGATCCGCTTCTTCGAAGACGAGATGGTGCTGCGCGAAAATTACAACCGCATCATCGTGCAGTTGACCGGCGTCGACAGCCTGGTCGACGACCCGGCAGTCGACGTGATGATCTTCCGCGGGCGCGACAAGGTCCTCGTCGACGCGGGCGGCCTGAAAGCGCTTGCCGGGCGGCACGCAGCGCATCGATACGCGCTGGGGCAGCCGTTACATCCGGCACACCCGCGGGCGCATCGAGAAGGGCGTGCTCTCGACCGAGCCCGTCGACCTGCTGTATCCGTGGGATGCGTTCTACATGCCGACCGACCAGTACATGTGGGGCGCGCGGTTCCGCCTCACGCTGACGCCCGAGGCGGCCGAGGGCCTGATGGCCGGCTACACCGACATCGAGACCTGGTACATGCACATGCTGCGCAACTGGTCGGCCCACTACCAGAGCTATGGCAAGTCCTCGGGGCCCGCGATCTACAAGGCCATGCGGCGGCTTGCCGACGCGAGGCCCGATCCCGCGACGGGCGCCAACGGCGCGATCTCCTCGGCGCTCGCCGCGAAATTCGCCGAGGTGCGCGTGCTGCCGTTCACCGAGGCCGAGCGGGCGGCGATCGCGGCCGCGAAACCCGGCATCCCGTATCGCGGCATGCCGGCGCCGCGACCCGCCGCGGAAGAGCTGGCCGAGACGCACGGCAGCGCGCCGACGACGACAACCGCCGCATTGCCGGGCAATCCCTGACAGGAAAAGAGGCACCCATGGAGAAGATCGTCGACAACTTGCTGGGCCAGTTCGAGCACGGGCGGATCTCGCGCCGGCAGCTGGTGCAGATGCTGGCCCTCGGCATGACGGCCGCGGCCGCCACGACGCGCGCCATGGCAGCGACCGCGCCGCGGGGCGGCTTCAAGGCCGTCGCGGTCAACCACATCTCGTTCGGCGTCGCCGACTACGCGCGCACGCGCGATTTCTACGCGGACCTGCTCGGCATGGAAGTCAGCGGCGACGACGGCAAGCAGTGCTACCTGAAGTTCGGCAAGGACAGCTTCCTGATCCCGCGCAAGACCCAGGATCCGGCGGGCGGGCCCCTGGTCGATCACATCTGCTACACGATCGAGGACTGGGACAAGGACGCGGTCGAGGCCGAGCTGCGCCGCCGCGGGCTGAATCCCGAGCCGGATACGGACGAGAGCTTCCACGTCCGGGATCCGGACGGCTATCGCCTGCAGATCGGCAGCGCCCGGCTGATGTACGTGCCCTGAGTCTTTCCCCCGTCAAGGAACATTCCCGATGAAGCGAATTCTCGCTGCACCGCTCATTGCCCTGTCGTTGCTGCCGATGGCGTCGATCGCGGACGACCAGGACGTGATCGATTACCGCAGGCACATCATGGAGACGCTCAAGGCGCAGACTGCCGCGCTCGGCATGATCATGTCGGGCGCGATCCCGGACGACAATGTCGTCGCCCACATCGACATCATTGCCGAGACCGCGGCGACCGCGCTCAAGGCCTTCGAACCGAAGGTCGAAGGCGGCGATGCCAAGGCCGAGGTCTGGGCGAAGTGGGACGATTTTTCGGCGCGGATGAACGAGTTCGCCGCGAAGACGGCTGCCATGTCGAAGACTGCGCACGAAAAGGGCAAGGACGAGGCGCTGCTGCAGGCGGTGGATGCGCTGACCTGCAAGCAGTGCCACGACGACTACCGGGTCAAGAAGCCGGCGGCCGAGAAATAGGCGCGGCATGCGCCTGCTGTGGATCGCCCTCGCGGCGTTCGCCTGCGGCGCGTCTGCCGACGAACCTTCCGCCGCCGTCGAGCGTGGCCGCTACGTCGCCACGGCCGCCAACTGCGTCAGCTGCCATACGCGGGACAATGGCGCCGCATACGCCGGCGGCCGCTCGATCGCGACGCCCCTCGGCCCGATCCACTCGACCAACATCACGCCGGATCGAGAGACCGGCATCGGATCGTGGACCGAGGAGGACCTGAAGCGCGCGCTGCGCGAAGGCATCGCCGCCGACGGCCGGCACCTGTTCCCGGCCTTTCCCTATCCCTTCTACACGCGGCTGTCCGACGGCGACATCGCCGACCTGTACGCGTTCCTGCGCACGCTGAAGCCTGTCAGCTACGTACCCCCCGACAATGGCCGCGCGTTCCAGATGCGCTGGCCGATGGCGACATGGAAGGCGCTGAACCTCGTCGTCGGTGCCTACCGGCCGGACGCGGCGCGCTCAGCGGAATGGAACCGCGGCGCGTACCTCGTGCAGGGTCCCGGGCACTGCGGCGCCTGCCACACGCCGCGCGACTGGTCCCTGGCGACGCAGTCCTCGGAGCCGCTCCGCGGCGCCGTGATGCAGCGACGAGGTCAAGGGCGGCGGGATTCGCGACTGGTTCGCGGTCGACCTGCGCGCGACAACGCAGGGCCTCGCGGGCTGGAAGACCGAGCACATCGTCGACTATCTCGGCAAGGGCGCGAGCGCGCGGGCCGGCAGCTTCGGTCCGATGAATGCCGTGATCGCCAACAGCACGCGCCACCTGCGGAGCGAAGACCTGCGCGCGATCGCCGTGTATCTGCAGAGCCTGCGTGGCACCGACTACGCGGGCGAGGCCGTCAGTGCCGAGGCCGCCCAAGCCGGTGGGCCGCTGTACGAGAAGAACTGCCGCGAATGCCACGGCCCGTCGGGCCGCGGCGGTCCCTTCGACGGGCCGCCGCTTGCCGGCAGCGCGATCGTGCAGGGCGAAGACGCGGCCTCGCTGATCAACATCATCCTCTACGGTTCGGACAAGCCCGCGGGTATCGGCTCGCCCAGCTGGGAGGCCATGCCCGCTTACGCGCTGAAGTTCACCGATGCGGAAATCGCCGCGCTCGGCAACTTCCTGCGCGCGAACTGGGGCAATCGCGCGGCGCCGGTCACGCCGGAGATCGTCGCGCGGCAGCGTGGGCGGAAAGCCGGACTAAGACGGCGGGCTGAACGAGTCGCAGTGGCCGGTGCTGTCGACCGCTCCGCCCAGGATCTTGCACGCACCGCAGCCGCCGCCGGAATCGGCGGTGAAAAAGGCGCAGTGCGCGCAGGTCGCAGCGGCATCCGCACCCGTGCTCGTGTAGTTCAGCGAGGCGCGCAGCGACTCGGTGTCCGGCCCGACGCAGGCATCGGCGGCGCGCACCGCGCGCGCGAATGCGATGCCGGCAACGCCCAGCGGTACCGCACGGAGCAACAGGTGGCGGCGGGTCAGTCCGGTCATGGCGCGATCCCTCCTGATGGCGTCCTGCGCGCTAGTTCATCAGAAAATTCCGACAAGGCCCGTAGGGTTCGTCCTTCGCGCAAGGAAGCCCGAGGGGGGCGAAATGCAAAGGGATTTGCTGACGGCATTGCTTTGCCTGCTGAGTCTTGCAGGCGGCTGCTCGAGCGGAGGCGGTTCAGGGCAAGACGCCACGCGCACGACGGCGAACCGCCCGCCGTCGATTTCCGGATCGCCGATTCGATCAATCGTCCCAGGCGAGTTTTTCGACTTCACGCCGAAGGCCAGCGACCCCGAAGGTCAATCGCTCTCGTTCACGATCGCACGCAAGCCACGCTGGGCCGCATTCGGCGCGACGACGGGTCGCCTGCATGGCACGCCAGGTGACGGGAGACGTCGGCGTTTACTCCAACATCGCGATCTCGGTCTCCGACGGGGAGACGACGACCGCATTGCCGACTTTCGACCTCGCGGTCAATCAGGGCGGAAACCGGTCGGTCACACTTTCCTGGATGCCGCCGACGGAAAATACGGACGGAACCGTGGCGCGCTAGTTCACGACCAGCAGCAGCCAGGGCGTGCCGATCACCAGGAACACGATCAGGCAGAACACCGTGGAGATCAGCCCGAGCCGGTAGAGCTCGGGCTGGGTCAGGTAATTGCTGGCGACGAAGACGACGTTCTGGCTGCCGCCCTGCGGCGTGATCGACGAGAAGTAGCTGCTGGCGAACAGCAGCGCAAAGGCCATCAAGGCCGGAGGCACCCCGGCCTGCACGCCGACGTTCAGGAAGACGTCGAAGAGGGCGAGGATCTGGGCGCTCTGGCTGACGAACCCGTAGTGCAGCGCGACATAGAGCACGAGCAGCACGACATAGGTGACGGGCCATTGGATTCCCGCGAGCAGGGACGTCAGGTGCGCGCCGACAAAGGCCATGAAGCCGAGTTCGTTGAGCTGGCCGCTCAAGGCGAAGAGCACCGCGAGCCACAGGAAGGTCACGAGCGTATCGCCCTGGAGGGTGATGTCCTTGGGCGTGAGGACACCGCTGACGAGCAGCGCACCCAGCCCGGCAAAAGCCACGGCAGTCGAATTCAGCTTCAGGGGTGTCGCGAGGATCCAGCCCGCCACCATCAGCGCGAAAATCACGGCGACGATTCTTTCGTCCCGCGACAGCGGCCCCATCTTGAGGAGCGCCGCGCGCGCGTTGGCCGGTGCGTCGGTCGACTGCTGCGCGCCCGGCGGATACGCCTTGTACAGGACGAAGGGCAGCAGGAGGATCATCGTCAGCACCGGAACGGAGGCGGCAATCGAGCCACGACCCGAAGTTGATATCGAGGCCGTAGGGCGCGGCCAGCGACACGGCGATCGGGTTGCCCGAGGTCGCCGTGAGCCAGAGGGCCGACGAGACGCTGAGGCTCGCGATGCCGCAGAACATCAGGTAACCGCCGAGCCGGCGCGTCTTTTCGTCGTCGGGCGCCGAGCCGCCGCCCTGGGCGAGGGCCAGGACGACCGGATAAAGCACGCCGCCGCGCGCCGTATTGCTCGGAAACGCCGGGGCGACCAGCGCGTCGGTCAGGAAAATGCTGTATCCGAGTCCCAAGGGTCGTGCGCCCGAACGCTCGAACCACGTAAAGGCTGATTCGCCGGCCGAGTCCGCATTTCACGACGGCGCTGGCGACGAGGAAGGCGACGACGACCAGCAACACGCTCGAATTCGCAAAGCCGGAGAATGCCTTGACCGGGTCCACCGTGCCCGACAGCACCGTCGCCGCAACGGCCAGCATGGCGGACGTCAGGAGCGGAAAGGCATTCAGGATGACGGCGAAGATGGCCGACGCGAAAATGGCGAAGAGATGCCACGCCGGCGTCGTCAGTCCGGCCGGCACCGGCATGAACCAGATGGTCAATGCGAGCGCAAACGGCAGTGCTTTCTTGATCAGCGAACGGGGCCGTGTGACTGCGCTGTTCATGGATTCACCGGGGCCGCGGGGGCGGCGGAGCTCACCTGGATCTGGCCCTTGAGGTCGTCCGCCCGCCCGCTCACGGCGCCGTCCCCGGAGTCGACCATGTATTTCCACTCGAAGCTGTAGTCGCCGCTCACCCCCGCGTATCGGCCCGTGCCGCCGCGGATCGTGCCGAAAATGCGATTCCCCGTCGCCTTCACATTGCCCTTCAGGTCGCTGAAGACCTGGTCGCCGCGCTCATCGGTCCAGACGCTTCGCCCCAGCATCGTGGCGCGGTCGTCGGAGAAACCGATCACGCGCGCCTGGAAGCCGACCGCGGGCCGGTTCTCTCCGCTGAGCACCACCGAGCCGGTCAGGTCGAAGACCGCAGCCTCGTGTCCCGACTCCAGCTTGACGGTTCGTTTGAGGCCGGCTGCAGACCAGCTGCCCTCGAAGCTTCTCACCTCGCCTTGCGAGCGCACGGCCCTGTGCAGGATCGCCGGATGGCGTGCAGGCCGCCGCCAACAGGAGTGCCGCCAGGGGCACGAAGCATCTCGGCATCCGACGCATCGAATTGCGCGAAGACAACATCCGTTGAACCCTCCCAACGATGCGTGGTCGAAAATTCCCGCGCATACCTCGAACCCGACTTTGCGCTGATCCTAGTCGCTTTGCACCGCACTTCCAATTCGCAGCCGCAGCTTCTCGATTCCGTCGCCAGACCCGGTCTGGCCTGCGTGCCGCCCTCGGGTAGCCCTTTGGTCCCATACCAAAAGATTCGGGAAAACATTACGTTGCTGGCGAAGCCGGGCTGTTTCGTATTGCCGATGGCGCGTTGGACCGCCTACCTACGTACATTTCCTAGGGCTGTGAACCGTCCTGTGAAGCGTCATTGTGGCGTAGCATACGGTCCGGAAAATAAGCGCATAACCAGGTGTCTTGTGGCAGCCCTGAGCCAGGTCTTTGTCCTTGACCTCAATCTGACTGACCAAGGAGCGGACTCGAATGACGACCGAGACAGAAGTTGGCTTTGCAAGCGGCCTCGCGGCCTCACTCGGAATAACTAAGGAGAGGACTCGAATGACGAGCGAGACAGATGTTGCGTCCACGGGCAGCCTCGCGACGGTGCTTGCGGCGGGCGGTTCCCGTATCGACCAGTGGAGCCAGCTCAACGCCGTGGCCCGGGCCTGGGCAACGGCAGGCGCGGGGAGTGCGCGGTCAGGGAAATTGCGCAGCGACGCAGCCAGCCAGTTCGCGGCGCTTGCCCGAGTGGAACATTGCTGGGCCTATCCCGGGCGCCGGCTCCTCGCGGCTGTCAGCGAGGCGCTCGAGGGCGGCGATGCCGCCGTGTTCGCGCGGCTCGTGCAGAAAGTTTCGCGGGCCCTGCTGTCCGGGGACTTCCGTCGCGACGAGGCTGCCTGGGACGCAGGCGCGCAGTCTGACTCGCGGGTCCTGGACCTGGCGCCGCCGGATCGCGATTCCGGCGCGGCGCAGAAGCCCTACTTCGAAGTCCTGGTCGTGACGCCGACCGAGCCGTCCGCCTGGGAAAATTCGGCCGAAGAAATCCGCAGGCTTCGCAGGGTCGAGGACGCATTTCATTATGAGACCGTCCACGTCGGCAGCCTCGAAGACGCGGTACTTGCGGTCATGCTCAACGACGGGCTGCAGGCCGTCGTGCTGATGGACGGGTTCCAGCTCGCATCGCGCCACGACATGCCGGACCTGAAGGAATTTCTCGCGCGGCACGTCACGTTCGACACGTCGAACCTCGAGCCGGGCCGCATGGCCACCGCGCTCGCGAAGGGAATCAAGAACTACCGGCCGGAGCTCGACATCTACCTGATGTCGGACCGGACGCGCAGAGAGCATCGCAGGCAGTGAAGAAGTGGCGCCCGTCAGGCGCATGTTCCATCACGTCGAAGAGCCGATGGAAATCCACCTGTCGATCCTCGACGGCATCAAGGACCGCTACGAGACGCCGTACTTCGACAACCTCAAGAAGTATGCGCAGCGGCCGATCGGCACGTTCCACGCACTGCCGATCGCGCGCGGCAAGTCCGTATTCCGCTCGAACTGGATCCGGGACATGGGCCAGTTCTACGGCGCGAACATCTTCTTCGCCGAGTCCTGCGCCACGTCCGGTGGCCTCGACAGCCTGCTCGAGCCGACCGGCAACATCAAGAAGGCCCAGGAGGCCGTCGCGCGTGCCTTCGGGGCGAAGCGCGCCTATCTCGGGACCAACGGCACCTCGACCTCCAACAAGATCGTGGTGCAGGCGGTGTGCAAGCCGGGCGACATCGTCATCGTGGACCGCAACTGCCACAAGTCGCACCACTACGGCTTCGTGCTCTCGGGCGCGCAGCCCTATTACGTCGAGGCCTACCCGCTGACCCAGTACTCGATGTACGGCGCGGTGCCGCTCAAGACGATCAAGAAGGCGCTGTTCGACTGCGCGGCCGAGGGCAACCTCGACCGTGTCAAGGTCATCGACCTGACGAACTGCACCTTCGACGGCCACATGTACAACCCGCGGCGCGTGATGGAGGAGTGCCTCGCGATCAAGCCGGACCTCGTGTTCCTGTGGGACGAGGCCTGGTTCGGGTTCGCGCGCTTCAACCCCTTCCACCGGCGCCGGTCCGCCCTCGGCGCGGCCGCCGTGCTGAACGAGCGCTACAAGAGCGCGGCGTACCGGGCCGAGTACGAGGCCTGGAAGAAGAAGCACCCGAAGATCGACCCGAAGAGATCCCAAGTCGCTCGACATGCCGCTGCTGCCCGATCCGGACCGCGTGCGCATCCGCGTCTACCAGACGAACTCGACGCACAAGTCGATGTCGGCGTTCCGGCAGGGCTCGATGATGCTCATCTGGGACGAAGACTTCCATCATGTGGAGGGCACGTTCCAGGAGGCCTTCCTCGCCCATACGTCGACTTCGCCGAACCTGCAGCTGATCGCCTCGCTCGACCTCGCCCGGCGCCAGATGGAGCTCGAGGGCTACGCGATGACGATGCAGATGACGGAACTCGCGATCCGCCTGCGGCGGGCGATCAACACGCATCCGCTGATCTCGAAGTATTTCAAGGTCGCGACTCCCGAGGAGATGGTTCCGGCCGAGTTCCGCGAATCCGGAATCAAGGACTACGGGCCGCCGAATTCGACCTGGGCCGGCGTTCTCGACGCCTGGGACAAGGACGAGTTCGCGCTCGACCCGACGCGCCTCACGGTGATCTGCGGCTCCGCCGGCTTCGACGGCACCCAGTTCAAGGGAATCCTGGCCGAGCGCTTCGACATCCAGCTCAACAAGACCTCGCGCAACAGCGTGCTGATCCAGACCAACATCAACAACACGCACAGCGATGCCGCGCTCCTGATCAAGACGCTGGCCGACCTGTCGCGCGAAATCGAGCAGCGGCTCGCGCAGGATGGCAAGGAAGGCAAGGACGCATTCGCTGCCCGCGTCAAGTCACTGATGACCGACGTGCCCGACCTGCCCAATTTCAGCCGCTTCCACGACGCGTTCCGCGAGAAGCCGAAGTCCGTCAGCAACGAGGGGCACATGCGCCCGGCGTTCTTCATGGCCTACGAAGAGGCGAACTGCGAGTACGTCAAGCTCGCCAGCAAGGATATCGACGATCGCCTGAAGAACGGGCCGGAGCTGGTGTCGGCGAACTTCGTGATCCCGTATCCGCCGGGCTTTCCGATCATGGTGCCCGGACAGGTGATCACCGCCGAAACCATCACCTACATGCGCAAGCTCGACGTCAAGGAGATTCACGGCTACCAGGCGGCGAAAGGCATCAAGATGCTGAAGCCGGCGGCCTTGAAGGCGCGGCCGGCTGCGGCGAAAGATCAGTGAGCCGATAAAGCCGGGCGTGGCGCCGGCGTGAGAATGAACCCATAACGGAATTCCGGGAGAGGACCATGCAAGCGTTTTTCCAGTTCCTGCAGGCAAATCCCTACATCCTGCTGTTCTTCACGGTGGGAATGGCGGTGTGGGTGGGGAAGGCCTCGGTGAAGGGCTACGGGCTCGGCATGGTGGCGGCGGCGGTGGTCGTCGGCGCGGCACTCGCAACCTGGGCGTCGACCTACGGCGTGAAGCTGCAGCTCGACAACTTCGCGAAGTCGCTCTTCTATTACCTCTTCATGTACGGGGTCGGCCTGCGCGTGGGTCCCGCCTTCTTCAACAGCCTGAAGAAGGACGGTCTGCGGTTCACGATCCTCGCCGTGGTCTGCGCGTTCATGGGCCTCGCGCTGGTGGTGGGCGTCTCCGGCATGCTGGGACTGCCGGCCGGTGCGGCGGGCGGCATCCTCGCCGGGTCGCAAACGATGTCGGCGGCCATCGGCACGGCCGAGATGGCCGTGACCCAGGGTGCCTACAAGATCCCCGAGGGCACGACGGCCGAGCAGGTCTCGGCCATGATCGCCCTCGGCTACGGCGTGACCTACATCTGGGGCACGGTCGGCATCATCCTGATCTGCAAGTACCTGCCGCGGTGGTGGGGCGTCGACGCCCGCAAGGCGGCCGCGAGTACGAGGCCGAGTTCGGCGTTGCCAATGTGGACGACACCGGGCTCTCGGGCTACCGCCCGGGCGGCCTGCGCGCCTATCGACTGGAGAACAAGGCGGTCGTCGGGCAGAGCATCGCGAAGTTCCGCCAGTCGCATCCGCAGTACCGCATCGTGAATGTCGTCCGTAACGGCGAGAAACTCGGCGCCGATCCGGCCACCACGCTGCAGGCCGGCGACCTCGTCGCCGTCGGCGGCAAGCTCGAGGACCTGACCAGTAACCTGGGCCTGATCGGGCCCGAGGTGCCGGACTCAACGACCCTCAGCATCCCGCTCGACCAGGCGGAGATCCTGGTCCTCAACAAGGACGTGGAGGACCGCCCGCTCAAGGATTTCCGGCAGGAGGACTTTGCCGGCCAGATGCAGGTCGTGCGTCTCGAGCGTTCCGGCGAGCCGATCCCGGTCGGTGCGGAAACGAAATTGCAGCGCTTCGACGTGCTGTTCGTGGCGGGCCTCAAGGCCGCGGTCGACAAGGCCGTCGCGAAGCTCGGCAAGGTCGCCCGGCCGAGCACGTCGACGGACCTGTTGACGCTGTCGGCGGGCATGGTGCTCGGCCTCCTGATCGGCCAGATCAACGTGCCGGTCGGCGACTTCTCGGTCGGCCTCGGCAACGCCGGCGGGCTCCTGCTGTCGGGCATCCTGGTGTCGTCGGTGGTGTCGCGGCTGCGGTTCTTCGGCAGCACGCCGAACGCCGCGCGGAACATCCTCGAGGACCTGGGCCTTGTCACCTTCATCGCCATCGTGGGCATCAACGCGGGCGCGACGCTGCTCGAGCAGCTGACGGGCAACATCGCCGTGAAGATATTCGTCGCCGGCTTCATCGCGAGCACGCTGCCGCCGATCATCACCTGGGCGATCGGCTATCACATCATGAAGATCAACCCGGCCGTGCTGATGGGTGGAGTGGCCGGTGCGCGATCCCATTCGGGACCGGCGCGCGAAGCGTCGAAGGAGATCGGCAGCAGCGTGCCCTGGGTCGGGTTCCCGGTCGGCTATGCGGTGTCCGGCGTGCTGTATACGGTCTTTGGTTACTTCGCGATGGTGCTTTCGCAGTAACAAGGCAATGCATGGAGTGAGGTGCGACGCGTGAACAAGTTGCCCGATCGAAGCCGACAGGAAGTCAGTCTCGCCGCAGGCCGGTCCCGTCTCGCCGCGGCAGTGGGGGCGGGCGCCTGGTTCCTGGCGAGCGGCATGGCCTGGGCGCAGACGGTACCTGCGCCGGATCCGGAGGCCGACGCGTCGCAGACCTCGACCGAGCAGGGGCAGTCGCCGCTCGGGGAGAGCTTCGAGACCGAGGACGACCGGCGCGACCGCATTCGTGCGCAGCGCCGCAAGGCGTTCGAGGACACGGCATTCGACGTGCAGTTGCGCACCTATGACCTCGACCGCGACAAGTACGACGGCAGCCAGAGCTACGCCTGGGCCATCGGCGGTTCGGCCGGCCTCAAGACCGGCTATTTCCGCGACCGCTTTGCCATCGGCCTGACCGGCTATACCTCGCAGCCGATCGACGCCCCGGACGACAAGGACGGCACCTTGCTGCTCGCGCCCGGCCAGGAGGGCTACGCGGTCATCGGCGAGGCCTACGTGCAGGTGCGCCTCACCGACGGCGTGTTTATCAACGCCGGCCGCAAGGCTTTCGATACGCCCTACCTCAACCGCAACGACGCCCGCATGACGCCGAACACGTTCGAGGCGATCGCCCTGCAGGGTATCGCGGGCGAAAAGGACACGGGCGAGTGGCGGTACGGTGTCGGCTACTTCGATGCGATCAAGGAGCGCAACTCCGAGGATTTCGTGTCCATGGCGAAGGATGCGGGGGCCGAGCGTCGATCGTGGCGTCTATGCCGCCGGCACGAACTACAAGAAGGGCGCGCTTTCCATCGGCGCGATCGACTACTACAGCGACGACATCATCAACATCCTGTACGGGGAAGCGCTTTACGCGTTCCCGCTCGCGGAGAAACGCGAATTCCGGGTGGCCGCGCAATACAGCGACCAGCAGGCCGTCGGTGACAACCTGCTGCAGGGCGCCGACTTCTCGGCCAACCAGCTCGGTCTCAAGGCCGAACTGTCGCTGGGCCCGATGTTGCTGACGACCGCCTACACGACGACCGGCGACGGCACCAACATGCAGAACCCGTGGTCCGGCTACCCCGGCTACACCAGCGTGCAGGTCGAGGACTTCAACCGGGCGGGCGAGGACGCGTGGATGCTCCGCGCATCGTACAAGTTCCCCAAAGTGCCGGGCTTCAGCGTCTACGGGCTCTGGGTCAGCGGCTCGGATCCCGACTCGCCGACCGAGTTCTCGCGTGACGAATACGACCTCAACCTGCAGTGGTCGCCCGAGTCCGGCGCGTTGAAGGGCCTGATGGTGCGACTGCGCTATGCGCACATCGACCAGGCCAACGACACGAACCTCGACGACTTCCGGTTGATGGTCTATTACGACCCGCCGAAG
This sequence comes from uncultured Gammaproteobacteria bacterium, assembly GCA_963747035.1. Taxonomy (GTDB): domain Bacteria; phylum Pseudomonadota; class Gammaproteobacteria; order Steroidobacterales; family Steroidobacteraceae; genus SCUD01. The sequence goes on along the minus strand of CAVVDL010000026.1, from coordinate 3,611 downwards.
CTCTAGGCGGCTTCAGGCGCGGCTGGCACGCGGATCTCGGGACCGGCGCGGATCCGGTTCGTCGCTAGCGTTCGCCCGGGCCGCCGCGGTAGGTCAGCCAGGTCGGGAAAGCCCAGCCAAACCGCAGGGCCGCCACGCGCAGTGCGGCCACCAGGACGATCGACACGACCACGATCGTATCGCTCGGCAGGCTCGTGCTGGTGCGCAACGCGAGGTGCAGCAGTCCCCCGGCGAGGACCGGCGTGATGTAGATTTCGCGCCGCATCAGCACCGTCGGGTGGCCGGTGATGATGTCGCGCAACAGTCCGCCGCCGATCGCGGTGATGACGCCCATGACCAGCGCGATGGCGGGATCATGGCCGAAGAGCAGCGTCTTTTCGGTTGCGAGGATGGCGAACATCGCCGTCGCGATGCCGTCGAGGTAGAGCAGGACCTGCTCAGCCACCCGGGCACGAAGTTCCAGGAAGAACGTCAGGACGGCAGCCGCAGCGGCGACCGACACCGTGAGCGGATCGCCGATCCAGAACACCTGGACGTCCAGCATCAGGTCGCGCAGCGTGCCGCCGCCGACGGCGGTCACGATGCCGATGATGACGAGGCTCAGCAGGTCCATGTCCTGTCGCGCTGCCGCAAGCACGCCGGTGGCGGCGAAGATGGCCGCACCGCCGAGATAGAGAAGCTCAAGACTGTTCACGGGCATCGGAATCCTCGGTCGCGCAGTCGCGCACCGGCTTGCACCCGGTCAAGCGCGGAGACAAGGATAGGAGATCCAAACGGCCATGCCTGTCAAGGCGCAGCTGCCGCAAATGACGAGGCCCCCATGCGGGGGCCTTGAGAAAGGGCTGCGCCCCCTCAGAGCAAAGGCACCAGCAACAGCGCCACGATGTTGATGATCTTGATCAGCGGGTTGATCGCCGGGCCCGCCGTGTCCTTGTAGGGATCGCCGACGGTGTCGCCGGTCACGGCCGCCTTGTGTGCGTCCGAGCCCTTGCCGCCGAAGTTGCCTTCCTCGATGTACTTCTTTGCATTATCCCAAGCCCCACCCCCCGTACACATGGAGATCGCGACGAAGAGGCCCGTGACGATCGTGCCGATCAGCACGCCGCCGAGCGCGCGGATGCCGGCGCCCGGCCCGAGCAGGAAGTTCATGCCGAAGCCGACGACGACCGGGATCAGGATCGGCAGCAGCGACGGCACGATCATCTCGCGGATCGCGGCGCGGGTCAGCCGGGCCATGACGAGATCCTTCTGCACTCGCGATACGCCGGATTGTACATGCGAACAAAGAAAAGCCCTGTCACCAGCTGGTGCGTTTCGATCCCGTCAGGAGTCGCATGGACATTTGGCAGTGACTCAACACCTTGTTAGGCTAGATGCGGCCCTTCCTGGCACGAAGAACCGACTTGACCCAAATCGCAGATCGCCAATCGGGATTGCGGCTTTGCGCGCTGCTCGTGCTCGCCTGCCTGCCGGCGCGTGCGTTGCGGGCGGACGACGACGGGCAGTGGACGCGGCCTGGCAAGGATTTCGCCGCCACGCGCTTCAGCGAACTCGACCAGATCACCTCTTCGAATGTCGGCAAGTTGCGATCGGTTTGGAATTTTTCGACCGGCGTGCTTTCCGGCCACGAGGGTCAGCCGCTGGTCGTGAAGGACACGATGTATGTAGTCACGCCATACCCGAACGTCCTGTACGCCTTCGATCTCACGAAAGAAGACTACCCGCTGCGCTTCAAGTATCGCCCCGACGTGAATCCTGCGGCGGTGGGCATCGCCTGCTGCGACTCGGTGAATCGAGGCGCCGTCTATGCCGAAGGAAAGATCGTCTACAACCTGCTGGATGGGCGCACAGTCGCGGTCGACGCGAAGACCGGCGAGGAAGTGTGGAAAGTTACGGTGGCCGATCTCTCGCGCGGCGAGACGATCACCATGGCGCCTTTGGTCGTGGGCGATCGCGTATTCGTCGGTCCCTCGGGCGGGGAGTACGGAATTCGCGGCTGGTTCAAGGCGCTCGACCTGGCGACCGGGAAGCTCGTTTGGGAGGCGCGCAATTTGGGCCCGGACAGCGCCGTGCTGGCGAAGCCCGGCATTTTCAGACCATTCTATGACCACGGCACCGAGCTCGCCGAGAAGAGCTGGGCCGCAGAGACCTGGAAGCAGGGCGGTGCCCCGGTGTGGGGCTGGCTCTCCTACGATCCCGAACTCGATCTCGTCTACTACAGCACTGGCAACCCGGGACCCTACAACCCCGAGCAGCGCGAGGGCGACAACAAGTGGACCTCGAGCGTGCTGGCGCGACGGCCGGGCGATGGCTCGCTGGTGTGGGCCTACCAGTTCACGCCGCACGACAATTGGGACTACGACTCCAACGCCGAGAACATCCTGGCCGAAATCGTCATTCACGGCGAGGCGCGCCAGGTCCTCGTGCATTTCGACAAGAACGGCTTTGCCTACACGCTCGATCGCGCCACTGGAGAGGTGCTGGTCGCGGAAAAATATGTCGACGTGAACTGGGCCGATCGGGTGGATCTCGCGACCGGTCGTCCGGTGCTGAACGCCGACAAGCAGACGGGCAAATCGAAGGGCATGGTGCAACTCATCTGCCCGAGCCTTGAGGGCGGCAAGAGCCCTGCCTCGCCGGCGGCATACTCGCCGCGGACGGGGCTCTTCTACGTACCCACGGTCAACATCTGCATGGACTGGGAGGCGCGCGAGACGGCATATATTCCCGGCACTCCCTATGTCGGCGCTAACGTGCCGTATCACCCTGGGGCGGGTGGGAATCTCGGCGCGTTTATTGCGTGGGACCCCGTAGCCGGGAAGAGAGTGTGGGAGATCAAGGAAAAGTTTCCGGTGTGGAGCGGAGCCCTCGCTACTGCGGGCAATGTGACCTTCTATGGCACGCTGGATGGCTGGCTGAAGGCCGCGGACGCCAAGACCGGCAAGCCGCTCTGGAAGGCGAAGGTCGGCTCCGGGGTGGTTGGCGCCCCGATCACTTACCGTGGACCGGACGGCAAGCAATACGTGGCGGTCTATGCGGGGATCGGCGGCGACTGGTTCGTGATCGCGGGAGACATTCGCTCCGACGATCCCGCGGACGTTCGCCCGCGCGCCGATTTTGCCCCGGACCTCTCGCGGTACACGAGCCAGGGCGGCATCGTGTGGGTGTTCGGGCTGTGAGCAGCATGAGCCACGTGATGCTGGCCGTGCTGACGGCCTTCGGAGGCATCGCGTCGGCCGACGAACCCGCGAATCCTGCTCCCGGAGATGCGGAAGTTGCCCGCCAGGGCGGAGTCCTTTTCAACGTCATGAACTGCGACGGATGCCACGGCGCGGGCGGGCTTGGTTTCGTTGGACCGAGCCTGGTGGATGGCCGCTGGCGCTTCGGAGGCGATGACGCAGCGATTTTCCAGTCGATTCGCGATGGTCGCCCGCACGGCATGCCCGCCTACGGGTCCCTGCTTTCCGACCCCGTAATCTGGCAGCTCGTGACGTACTTGCAGAGCCAGCCGGTGCCGAAGGACGTCCCCACGCTCGCGTGGCCGTAGGGCCGGCGACCGCGACCCGGATTCCGCAAGTCTCTTCGCGCTTACAACAAGGGAACGAGCAGCA
>CAVVDL010000025.1:0-153022 GCA_963747035.1 uncultured Gammaproteobacteria bacterium | reverse complement strand
GCGTCCCTCCGCATCCCACTGCTCGTAGCTGTTGTTGTCCGCGAGCGGCGAGCGGTAGAAGGCCGTCTCGAAATTCGCGAGCGTGTGCGCGCAGCCGAGGAAGTGCTTGCCGGGCCCGACCTCGCGGATCGCTTCCAGCGCCTGGCCATTCTCGGAGAGGTCAACGCCGGCGAGCAGCGTGTGCATCATGCCCGCCTGGTCCGCGTCCATGACGAACTTCTCGTAGCCCATCGCGAGCCCGCCCTCGAGCCATCCGGCCGTGTGCAGCACGAAGTTGACGCCGGCGAGGCAGGTCGGCAGCAGGGTCTGCGCCGATTCGAAAGCGGCCTGCGCGTCCGGGATCTTCGAGGCGCAGAGGCTGCCGCCCGAGCGGAATGGAACGCCGAGCCTTCGCGCGAGATGCGCCATGACGTAGAGCACGAGCGCCGGCTCCGGCGTGCCGAAGGTCGGCGCGCCCGACTGCATCGAAAGGGACGAGGCAAAACTCCCGAAGACCATCGGCGCGCCCGGGTTCAGCAGCTGGATGAACGCCATGCCGGCGAGCGCCTCGGCGAGCGTCTGCGTCGCGGTGCCGGCGACGGTGACCGGCGACATCGCGCCGGCGAGGATGAAGGGCGTGACGATGCAGGCCTGGTTCGCGCGCGCATAGACCTTGAGCGCTCCCAGCATCGTCGAGTCGTAGGTCATCGGCGAATTGACGTTGATGAGGCTCACGATCACCGTGTTTGGCCGGCCGCTCACGGGATCGATGTAGGCATCGCCGAACAGGATCTTCGCCATCTCGACCGTGTCTTTCGCGCGCTCCGGGTGGGTCACCGAGCCCATGAAGGCCTTGTCGCTGTACTTCATGTGGCTGTAGACCATGTCGAAGTGGCGCTTGTTGACCGGCAGGTCCACCGGCTCGCAGATGGTGCCGCCGGAGTGGTGCAGCGACTTCGACTCGTAGGCGAGCTTCACGAAGTTGCGGAAGTCCTCGATGCGCGCGTAGCGTCGCCCCTCGTCCAGGTTGTAGATGAAGGGGGAACCGTAGGCCGGGGCGAACACGGTGTGCGGCCCGCCGATCGGCACGTTGCGCGCGGGATTGCGCGCGTGCTGCGTGAACTCGCGCGGCGCCGAGGCCTGGATCAGCTGCCGGCACATCCCGCGCGGCATCCGTACTCGCTCGCCCTGCACGTCCGCTCCGGCTTTTTTCCATATTTCGAGCGCCTCGGCGTCGTCCCGGAACTCGATGCCGATTTCCTCGAGGATGGTGTCGGCATTCCGCTCGATCAGCGCGAGCCCTTCCTCGTTCAGGACCTCGTAGCAGGGAATCTTGCGGGTGATGTACGGGATCGAATGGCCCGCCTGCGCGGCGCGCACGGCGCGCTTGGCGTCGCGGGCGCTCGGGCGCCGGCCGCGCGCGGTCTGCGCCTGCTGCTCTTCCATGGACTCACTCCTCACCGAAGCCACGAACGGAGTATGCTGCGAAACGACCGATTATGGCGCTCCGGAACCCAAAACCGACCTCCAAGGCCATGAATGTCCGGGCCCCCAATCGCGTCTCCCACACGTACAAGCAACGCCTTCACGGCTCCATGTCGAAGGTGTTTCCGCTTCTGTGCCCGGTGCGCGAGGCGGAATGGATCGATGGCTGGAATCCGGTCCTGGTCCTGACCCAGTCCGGCTTCGCGGAGCAGGACTGCGTCTTCGTCACCGACGCCAAGTTCCACGACGCGATCTGGTACATCTCGCGGCACGACGCGGCGCGCGGCTTCGTCGAGATGATCAAGATCACGCCCGGCGTCACGGCCTGCAAGCTGACCATCCGGGTCCGCCCCGCGAAGCCCGGATGCGAAGCGGAGATCACGTACAGCCACACGAGCCTCGGCCCGGAAGGCGACGTCTTCAACGCCTCCTTCACCGCCGAGTACTACGTGCAGTTCATGCGCGAGTGGGAGTCGCGGCTGAATCACTACCTGAAGCACGGCTCCGCGCTTCGCAATTCAAGCTGAGGTGTGAAGATGGGCGAATACAAGGGCAGCTGTTTCTGCGGCGCCGTCGAGGTTACAGCCAGCGGCGAACCGGCGGCGATGGGCTATTGCCATTGCGAGTCCTGCCGGCACTGGTCGGCGGGCCCGATCAACGCCTTCACCTTGTGGAAACCCGAGGCGGTCAAGATCACGAAAGGCGCCGGCAATGTCGGCAGTTTCGCCAAGACCCCGAAGAGCATCCGCAAGTGGTGCAAGACCTGCGGCGGCCACCTTCTCACGGAGCACCCGGGCATGGGGCTGACGGACGTCTACGCCGCCATCCTGCCGAAGCTCGCGTTCAAGCCGGGCCTGCACGTCCACTACCAGGAGACCGTGCTGCACATCAGGGACGGGCTGCCGAAGCAGAAGGACGTGCCGGCGGAGCTGGGCGGTTCCGGGGCTACGCTCGCGGAGTAGAGGGCTCCATTTCTTCGTCGGGCATGAACCGGTAGCCGACTCCCGTCTCCGTCACGAGGTAGCGCGGCTCGCGCGGGTCCGGCTCGAGTTTCTGGCGCAGGTTCTTGATGCAGACGCGCAGGTTCCGCGTGTCTTCCTGCGCCGGGCCCCAGACCTCGCGCATGAGCAGGTCACGCGTCACGATCAGCCCCGGCTGGCGCGCCAGGCATTCGAGCACGCGATACTCGAGCGGCGTCAGGTGTATCTCCCCGCCGGGCCCGCTCGCCGTCCTGCGCGCGAGGTCGATTTCGACCGGGCCTAGCTCGAGCCGCGGCGCCTGCGTTGCCGTCCGCACGTTGCGCCGCAGCGCGGCGCGGATCCGCGCCAGCAGTTCCGGCGCGCCGAACGGCTTCGTCACGTAATCGTCCGCTCCCGCGTCCAGCGCGGCGACCTTCTGCTCCTCCATCGTGCGCGCCGACAGCACGACGATCGGCACGGGCGACCAGGCTCTCACGCCGCGGATCACGTCGAGCCCGCTCCTGTCCGGCAGGCCGAGGTCCACGACCAGGAGGTCCGGCCGGTGCGTGCGCGCCTCGCTTTCCGCTCGCGCCGCGGTGTCCGCCTCGACGACGCGATAGCCTTCCGCTTCCAGCATCACGCGCAGGACCCGCCGGATGCCCGGCTCATCCTCCACGACGAGGACCTGGTGCATCGCTTCGGTCAAGCGCCGGGCTCCGTCGCCGGGAGCGTGAACTCGAAGTTCGCGCCGCGGCCGAGCCGGCGCCGGGCGTGGATCTCGCCGCCGTGCGCCTCGACGATCGCGCGGCAGATCGCGAGGCCGAGGCCGACGCCGACCGTCGCCGGCTCATCCGCGCCGCGCTGGAACTTGTCGAACAGCCGGTCCGGGTCGCCCGGCGGGAAGCCCGGGCCGTCGTCATCCACCGTCACGCGCACGAACGGCCCGTCGGCGACCGCGGACACGCGGGTGCGCGTGCCGGCCGGCGTGTACTTCAGCACGTTGTCGAACAGGTTGGCGAAGACCTGCACCACCAGCGCGGCATCGACGTGCACGGCGGGCAGGTCCGGCGCGAGGTCGATGACGAACTGGTGCGTGCGCGCCCGCCCCTCGACGCGGCGCAACGCGGAGGCGGCGAGGTCGTCCAGCGTCTCCCAGTCGCGGCGCAGCGCGACCTGGCCCGATTCCAGCCGCGTGAGGTCGAGGACGTTCGAGATGAGGTCGGTCATCTCGTGCACCTTGTCCTCGATTGACGCCGCGAGCGCGATGCGCGTGGACTCCGGGAGCGCAGGCTCGCGCCGGGCGAGCGTGCTGGCCGCCGCGCCCATCACGGCGAGCGGCGTGCGCAGGTCGTGCGAGATGGACGCGAGCATCGTGTTGCGCAGGCGCTCGCTCTCGGCGGAGACCCGCGCTTCTTCCGCGGATTCCGTCAGTTGCGCGCGCTCGAGCGCAAGGCCGACCTGGCTCGCGAAGGTCTCGAGCAGGTGCAGCTGCTCCGGCAGCAGCACGCGCCGGCGGTTGCGCGGCAGGACCGCCAGCACGCCGAGGCGCTGGCTCGCCTCGCCGAGCGGCACGTAGAGTGCGGGCGCCGACGGCAACGTGTCGGAACCGATGCCGGCCCGGCGGCCGTGATCCGCCACCCACTGCGCGATCGAAAGGTCCACGAGCTCCGGCGAGTAGCTCGCCCCTGGCGCGTGCCGCGGTTCCTGCAGGCGCCCCTCGTCGTCGGGCAGGAGCAGGACGGCTTCGCAATCGAACACTTCGGCCACGTGGCGCGCCGCGACCTCGGCCATGTTTGCGATCCCGCGCGTCGCGGCGAGCTCCCGGCTCATGGCGTACAGAAGCGACGTGCGCCGCTCGCGCGCGCCCGCGACGCGCGTCTGCTGGCGCACGTTCGCCATCAGGTTCGCGATCACGAGCGTGACAAGCAGCATGACCGCGAAGGTGATCACATACTGCACGTCGGAGACCGCGAATGTGTAGCGCGGCGGCACGAAGAAGAAGTCGAAGGCGGCCACGTTCGCGACCGCGCTCATGACCGCGGGGACGCGCCCGAACCGCAGTCCCGCAATCGTCGCGCCGAGCACGTAGACCATCGCGATGTTCGTGAGCTCGAAGGAAGGAAACATGGCGAACCCGAGCGCCGTGCAGACCGCGGTCGTGAGCAGGGCCCAGCCGATCCGCTCCCAGTTGAAGACGGCGGCCGGCGCCGGTGTCCTCACGCCTTCCCGCGCAGCGCCGGCGACGCCCTGTTCTTCCGCGATCGTGATGACGTCGAAGCCGCGCGCACGGCGCACGATGGTTGTCGTGGTCGAGGGCCGGAGCCAGGCGCGCCAACCGCGCCGCTTCGGCGCGCCCATCAGCACGCGGTTCACCCGGCGCGTCTGCGCGTACCGCTCGATCGTCTCGGCTGCGGTGGGCCCGTCGAGCGTCACGGTCTCGGCGCCGAGCGATTCGGCCAGGCGCAGGAGGTCGATGCGGCGGTTGCGCTCACCTTCGGAAAGGCGGAGCAGTGCCGGCGTCTCGACGTAGATCACTGACCAGTTCGCGTCGAGCGCGTCAGCCAGGCGCTTGCCGGCGCGCACCAGCTGCTCGGCCTGCGGGTCCGGGCCGATCGCAACCAGGATCCGGTCCCGGGCAAGCCAGGGTCGCGAGCCCGGGATGGGTCCGAGCGCTTCGCGCGCCGCCGCGTCCACGCGGTCGGCGACGCGCCGCAGCGCAAGTTCGCGCAGCGCCATCAGGTTCGGCTTGCGGAAGAAGCGGTCGACGGCCGTCGCGACTTCTTCCGGGACGTAGACCTTGCCGGCCTTCAGCCGCGCCAGCAGGTCGTCCGGCGGCAGGTCGATGAGCTCGACCTCGTCGGCCTGCTCGAAGATGCGGTCTGGTACCGTCTCGCGCTGGCGCACGCCCGTGATCTGGGCGATCACGTCGTTGAGGCTCTCGAGGTGCTGGATGTTGACCGTGGTCCACACGTCGAGGCCGGCGTCCAGGATTTCCTCGATGTCCTGCCAGCGCTTGGGATGGCGCGGCGGCGGTTCGCCGCCGGACAGGTTGGAATGCGCGAGCTCGTCCACCAGCAGGATCGCGGGCCGCCGTGAGAGCGCCGCGTCAAGGTCGAATTCCTGGCGGGTGATGCCGCGGTAGCGCACGGGCAGTGCGGGCAGCCGCTCGAGCCCTTCCATCAGGCGCTCGGTCTCGACGCGGCCGTGCGGCTCGATGTAACCGATGACGACGTCCGTGCCGCCGGCCTTCACGACGCGCGCCGCTTCGAGCATGGCGTAGGTCTTGCCGACACCGGCGGAGGCGCCGAAGAAGATGCGCAGGCGTCCGCGCTTCGCGCGGGCCTCTTCGGCCCGGATCTGGGCCAGCAGTTCGTCCGGGTCGGGGCGCGATTCATCCATCGCGCTAGCTTAGTCGCAATCCCTCAATGCGTTGAATCGAGTGCCAGGTTCAGCCGCAGCACGTTGACCCGCGGCTCGCCGAGGACGCCGAACGTCCGGCCCTCGGTGTGGCGCTCGATGAGCGCAAATACTTCGTCCTCCGTCATGCCGCGCTCGCGCGCCACGCGGGCCGCCTGGTAGCGCGCCGCAGCCGGCGTGATGTGCGGATCGAGCCCGCTGCCCGAGGCCGTCACGAGGTCGACGGGCACCGGGTGATCATTGCCGGGATCGGCCGCCCGCAGCGCAGCCACGCGCGCGGTGACCGCTTCGGCGAGCGCCGGATTGATCGCGCCGAGGTTCGACCCGGATGACGCGCCGCCGTTGTAGGGCTGCGGGCCCGTGGCCGAGGGCCGGCTCCAGAAATAGCGGGGATCGCTGAACGGCTGGCCGAACAGCGCGGAGCCGACGGCGCGGTCCCCATCCATGATGACGCTTCCGGTCGCCTGCTCCGGGAAGGCGAGCCGCCCGATCACGGTGACGATGCCCGGATACACGAGTCCCGTGATGACGGTCAGCAGGCCGAAGACGACGAGTGCGGGACGGAGTTCCTTGAACATGGCGCCTCCTCAGGTCCAGCCCGCCGCGGCGAGCAACATGTCGATCAGCTTGATGCCGACGAACGGGACGATGATTCCGCCGAGACCGTAGACCAGGAGGTTCCGGCGCAGCAGCACCAGTGCGGAGGCCGCACGCGTCTTCACGCCGCGCAGCGCCAGCGGCACGAGCGCCACGATGATGAGTGCGTTGAAGATCACCGCCGACAGGATCGCGCTGTCCGGGGTTGCAAGCCCCATGACGTTCAGCGCATTGAGCGACGGGTAGGTCACCGCGAAGGCGGCGGGAATGATGGCGAAGTACTTGGCGACGTCGTTCGCGACCGAGAAGGTCGTGAGCGCGCCGCGCGTGACCAGCATCTGCTTGCCGACGTCCACGATCTCGATCAGCTTGGTCGGGTTCGAGTCGAGGTCCACCATGTTGCCGGCTTCCTTCGCCGCCTGCGTGCCCGTGTTCATGGCGACCGCGACGTCCGCCTGCGCGAGCGCGGGCGCGTCGTTGGTGCCGTCGCCGCACATCGCGACGAGCCGGCCCTCGGCCTGGTGGCGGCGGATCAGCGCGAGCTTGGTCTCGGGGGTCGCTTCCGCGAGGAACTCGTCCACGCCCGCTTCGGCAGCGATCGCGGCCGCCGTCAGGCGGTTGTCGCCCGTCACCATGACCGTCTTGATGCCCATCTCCCGCAATTCTGCGAAGCGCTCCCGGATGTCGCGCTTGACGACGTCGCGCAGCTCGACGACGCCGAGCGCGCGCCGGCCATCGGCCACCACGAGCGGCGTCGCGCCGGAGCGCGCGATCTCGTCCACCATGGCGGTGACCTGCGCCGGCCACACGCCGCCTTCCGCCTCGATGAAGCTGCGCACGGCGTCGGCGGCCCCCTTTCGCAGGCGACGTCCGTCGAGGTCGACGCCGCTCATGCGCGTCTGCGCCGAGAACTTGTGGAAGCTGTGCTGCGTCGCGGCGAGGTCGCGGCCGCGCAGCGAGAACTGCTGCTTGGCCAGGATCACGATCGAGCGCCCTTCCGGCGTCTCGTCTGCGAGCGAGGCAAGCTGCGCGGCTTCGGCGAGTTCCTGCGGCTGCGTGCCAGGGGCGGGGCGGAACGAAGTAGCCTGGCGGTCGCCGAGCGTGATCGTCCCGGTCTTGTCGAGCAGCAGGACATCCACGTCGCCCGCGGCCTCGATGGCGCGGCCGGAAGAGGCGATCACGTTGGCGCGGACCATGCGGTCCATGCCGGCGATGCCGATCGCGGAGAGAAGGCCGCCGATCGTGGTCGGGATCAGGCAGACGAGGAGCGCGATCAGGACGGTGATGGAGACGACCTGGCCCTGGCCCGCGGCGGCGACCGCGTTCGCGGAGAAAGGCGCGAGCGTCGCCGTGGCCAGCAGGAACACGATGGTCATGAAGGCGAGCAGGATCGAGAGCGCGATCTCGTTCGGCGTGCGGCCGCGCTTGGCGCCCTCCACCATCGCGATCATGCGGTCGAGGAATCCCTCGCCCTCGCGGCTCGTGACGCGCACGACGATCCAGTCGGACAGCACGCGCGTGCCACCCGTGACGGATGAGAAGTCGCCGCCCGCCTCGCGCAGCACCGGCGCGGACTCGCCGGTGACCGCGCTCTCGTTGACCGAGGCGACGCCCTCGATGACCTCGCCGTCCGCCGGAATCGTCTCGTTCGCGGCGACCACGACGACGTCGCCGAGCCTAAGCGCCGCGGACTCGACCGTGTGGTAGGCGGCGCGGTCATAGCCCCCGTCGGCGCGCAGGATGAGCCGGCGGGCGTGCACGTGCCTGCGCATCGCGCGAAGGGCCTCGGCCTGCGCCTTGCCGCGCCCTTCCGCGACCGCCTCGGCGAAGTTGGCGAACAGCACGGTCAGCCACAGCCAGGCCGACACCCACAGCACGAAGCCCGGCCGGCCGGCGTCCGGGCGCGGCCCCGGTCGCGGCGGCGATGCCGATGATCGTCGTCAGGATGCTGCCGATGAGCACGACGAACATCACCGGGTTGCGGAACTGCACCCGCGGGTCGAGCTTGCGGAACGATTGCGCGATTGCGGCCTTTACGATCGGCCGCGTCACCATCGGTTTCATGGGGCACCCGTCATCATGAGGTGCTCGACGATCGGCCCGAGCGCGAGCGCCGGCAGGAAAGTCAGCGCGCCGACCATCAGCACGACGCCGACGAGCATGACGACGAAGAGCGGCGTATGGGTCGGGAGCGTTCCCGCCGTCACGGCCGTCGCCCGCTTGGCCGCGAGGCTGCCTGCGATCGCGAGCACCGGGATCATGAGCCAGTACCGGGACAGCCACATCGCGATGCCGAGCGCGATGTTGTAGAAGGGCGTGTTTGCCGAGATGCTCGCGAAGGCGCTGCCGTTGTTGTTGCCGGCCGAGGAGAACGCGTAGAGGATCTCCGAGAAGCCGTGCGGATTGGGGTTCAGGGCGCTGCTCGTGCCCTGGGGGATCACGCTCGCGATCGCGGTTCCGACCAGCACCACGAGGCAGGGCACGAGCAGCGCGATCGCGGCCATCTTGACCTCGTAGGCCTCGATCTTCTTGCCGAGGTACTCCGGCGTCCGTCCCACCATGAGGCCCGCGATGAACACGGCGACGATCGCGAACATGATCATGCCGTAGAGCCCGCTGCCGGTCCCGCCGAAGACGACCTCGCCGAGCTGCATCAGCCACATCGGGATCAACCCGCCGAGTGGCGTGAAGGAGCCGTGCATCGAATTGACCGAGCCGTTCGAGGCGGAGGTCGTCGCCACCGCCCACAGCGCGGAGTTCGCGATGCCGAAGCGCACCTCCTTGCCTTCCATGTTGCCGCCCGGCTGCGCGTCGGACGGCGCCTGGTCGACCGCGAGCGCGTGTAAGCCGCGGATTGCCCGCCTGCTCGGCCGCATAGTCGCCGATGAGCAGCGGCACGAAGATCACGAGCATCGCCGCGAGCAGGGCCCAGCCCTGGCGGCGGTCCCCGATCATCTGCCCGAAGGTGTAGCAGAGCGCCGCCGAGATCAGCAGGATCGAGAGCACCTCCAGGAAGTTCGAGAGCGGCGTCGGGTTCTCGAGCGGGTGCGCGGAGTTCACGTTGAAGAACCCGCCGCCGTTCGTGCCGAGCTGCTTGATCGCAATCTGGCTCGCGGCCGGGCCGAGCGGAACGACCTGCTCGGTCACCTGCTGCGTCTCGCTTTCCGATACCTGGACCGTCACCGGCTGCACGAGCTCGACCGTCCGGTACCCGTCGAAGCTCTGCACCACGCCCTGCGAGACGAGCGACGACCGCGAGGACGAGCGACAGCGGCAGCAGGATGTAGAGCGTGCTGCGCGTCAGGTCGACCCAGAAATTGCCGATTCCCGCCGCCTCGCGGCGCACGAAGCCGCGGATCAGCGCGACGAGCACCGCCATCCCCGACGCGGCCGACACGAAATTCTGCACGGCGAGCCCGAGCATCTGCGTGAGATTGCTCATCGTGGTCTCGCCGGCGTAGCCCTGCCAGTTCGTGTTGGTCGCGAAGCTGACGGCGGTGTTGAAGGACGAGTCCGGCGACACGGCGCCGAAATCCCTGCGGATTGAGCGGCAGGACGCCCTGGAATCGCTGCAGCAGGTAGACGGCGAGGAAGCCGACGACGTTGAAGAGGAGCACCGCGACGGCATAGCGCTTCCAGTCCTGGTCCGACTTCGCGTCGATGCCGGCGGCACGGTAGATGCCGCGCTCGATCCCGCCGAACACGGGCGACAGGAAAGTGCGGCGCCCCTCGTAGACAGCCGCCATGAATGCGCCGAGCGGCTTGACGAGCAGCACCAGGACCGCGAGGTACAGCCCGAGTTGAAGCAATCCCTGGCCGGTCATTGGAATTTCTCCGGCATGAGCAGCGCCACGACCAGGTACACGGCGAGCGCGATCGTGATGACGAGCGCGAGGATTTCGAAGCCGCTCATGGCCGGCTCCGCAGGCGATCCGCGAGCCGATACAGCAGCCAGGTCGTGCCGACGAGCAGCGCGGTCACGATCAGGACGATGAGTTCGATGGGCATGGCAATCCTCCCCGTGGCGTCAGAACGTGCGCGCGATCCCGACGACCACCTGGTCGTCGCCGATGTTCTTGCCGAGCACCGTGTATCCGGCGTCCTTCGCGTTCGTTGTCGTGAACGTCAGGGACGCGGTCCAGCCCTTGCCCAGGCTGCAGTTCAGCGTCGCCCGGTAATCCTCGTAGCTGTAGAGCGCGTCGTTCGTCGTGCCCTGCGTTCAGGGCCGCGGTGCTCGCGCCCTTGAACGACTGGCGGCCGGCGTGCGCGAGCGATCGTGAACCGGTCGTTCAGCGGCACCGTGACCGTCAGGTCGAGATAGTCGCTCCCCTCGCTGTCCTCGACGCCGAACAGGTTGCTGAAGGCATAGGAATACTTGAGCGCTTGCCCATTTCCAGCCGATCGAGGCATAGGCCTCGTCGGTATTCGGCTTGACGGTGCCGGCCGGCAGGGCCGGGTACGAGCCGGGGTATTCGTAGCGCAGGTAGCCGACGTCGCCCGAGAAGCCGTTGTCCCAGGACTTGCGGAAGCCGCCGTACAAGTCCCACTCGAGGCTGTTGCTGTTGCCTGCATTGGTGTCCGAAAACCAGCTGACGTTCGACAGCCAGGTGCCGGCATAGAAGCCGCTCGCATGCGAATAATCGGCGCCGCCCTGGATCGCCGGCTCCTCGCGGCTCTGCGTGAGGCCGCGGAAGACATACTGCGAATAGAGGCCCACGTTGGCCGTCAGGGTATGCGGACTTTCATCGGCTGCCGCCGCAGCGGCCGCGCCGAGGGTGGCCAGCAGCACGCCGTACTTCAGCAGTGTGGAACGCATGGTCGTATCCATCCGGTGATCGGTTTCTTGCGCCGCGGTATGCTCTCGCCGCCGGACGGGAGCGGGTAGACAATCCCTTGTGAGTTTTTGCAGGGGAGCTAGGCTGCCCGGGGCGGCCATGCGCGGTTATACGTAGAATCTCGGAGACATCCGCCATGCTCATCAATTGCGTCGCCTACCAGGACGGCAAGCGGATCGCGGAAATCCAGCCGGAGGAGATCCATCGCTATCTCGCGATGCCCGGCTGCTTCGTCTGGGTCGCCCTGCTCGAGCGCGACCCGGCGACGCTGGAGCAGATGCAGGCGCAGTTTGACCTGCACCCGCTCGCCGTCGAGGACGCGCAGAACGGACACCAGCGGCCGAAAATCGAGGACTACGGCGACTCGCTGTTCGTCGTGCTGCACCTGCTCGAGCAGGACAGCGAGGGTCTGCGCGTCGGCGAAGTGGACGTCTTCGCGGGACCGAACTACATCCTGACGATCCGCAGCCACGCCGAGAAGGGCTTCCAGGCCGTGCGTGCGCGCTGCGAGGGCGAGCCCGAGCTCCTGAAGCTCGGGTCCGGATACGTGCTCTACGCGCTCATCGACGCCGTCGTCGATCGCTACTTCCCGTTGCTCGACGACCTGGAGACGGAGCTCGAGGCCATCGAGGACCGGATCTTTGCCGGCGGCTCGCCACGCGAGAACGTCGAGGCGCTCTACGGGCTCAAGCAGAAGCTCGGTGTGTTCCGCCATGCGGTCGCGCCGCTCCTCGAGGCCGTCAACAACCTCTACGGGGCGCGCGCGCCGCGGGTCTGTGCAGAGATGAAGGATTATTTCCGCGACATCGCCGACCACCTGCAGCGACTCAACCAGACCATCGAGTCCATCCGCGACACGATCGCGACCGCGATCGCCGTCAACCTGTCGATGATCAGCCTGCAGGAAAACGAGACGATGAAGCGGCTCGCGGCCTACGGCGCGCTGGTCGCCGTGCCGACACTGATCGCCGGCATCTACGGCATGAACTTCAAGTACATGCCCGAGCTCGACTGGAAATACGGCTACCTGGTCACGACAGCCCTCATGATCGCAATCGACGCGATCCTGTTCTACCGCCTGCGCAAGGCGAAGTGGCTGTAGTGGCCGCCGAGCGCACGTACTTCCTGGGCACGCATGACGAGGAACTCGAGCGCCTCGGCCTGCAGCACAGCGTCTGGCGTCCGACGGTGCTCGACTGCTGGCGCCGCGCGGGGATCGGACCCGGCTCGAAGGTGCTCGATGTCGGCGCCGGTCCCGGGTTTGCGTCTGCGGATCTCGCGGACATCGTCGGCCCGACCGGTCAGGTCGTCGCCGTCGAGCGCTCCGCGCGCTTCGTCGAGGCGGGCCGCGCGATGCTCGCGAGCCATGGGCTCGACAACGTCCAGTATCACGAACTCGACCTGATGACGGATCCGCTGCCCGCGGGCGGCATGGATGCGAGCTGGTGCCGCTGGGTCGCCTGCTTCGTCGCCTCGCCCCCGCTCCTCATCGACAAGCTCGCGGCCGTCATCCGCCCCGGCGGCGTCGCGATCTTCCACGAGTACATCCAGTACGACAGCCTGCGCATCACGACCGCGGGCCCGCTCATGCGCGAGTTCGTGCGCCAGGTCGAGCAGGGCTGGCGCGAGACCGGCGGCGAGCCGAACATCGCGCCCGCCGTCGTGCGCCTGCTGCAGGAACGCGGCTTCGCGATCCGCGACGCGATTCCGCGCGTCTTCTGCGTGCGGCCAGGGGATGCGATGTGGCGCTGGCCGGCGACCTTCATCGACATTCACCTCCGCCACCAGCTCGAGCTCGGCCGCATCGAGCAGTCCTGGTCGGACGCGGTGCGCGCGGAGTTCGCCGCGGCCGAACAGCAGGCCGCGACGCTTCTCATCACGCCGATGGTGCTGGAGATCGTCGCCGAAAAGCGCGGTTAGTGCCCCACCGCCGCCATCTTCGCGGGGTCGTGCCTGTAGCGGAAGACGAAGGGAAACACGATCCCGAGCGCGAGCGCGTAGCCCGCGAACGCGAGCCAGATGCTGTGCCAGTCGCGGATGCCGTCCAGCGTGTAGTGGTCGACGACCGCCCCCGCGACCATGGTGCCGATGAAGGCCCCCAGCCCGTTCGTCATGACCATGAAGAGACCCTGCGCGCTCGCGCGGATGCTCGAATTCGCCTCGAGGTTCACGAACATCGAGCCCGAGATGTTGAAGAAATCGAAGGCCATGCCGTAGACGATCATCGACAGCACCAGCATCCACAGCCCCGGCCCCGGGTCGCCGTAGGCGAAGAGCCCGAAGCGGAACACCCAGGCGAAGATGCTGGTCAGCATCACGACCTTGATGCCGAAGCGCTGCAGGAAGAACGGGATCGTCAGGATGAAGAGCGTCTCGGACATCTGCGAGATCGAGGACAGCAGGATCGGGTGCTGCACGCCGAACGAATCCGGGTAGCTGTGCGTGAAATCCACCAGGAAGTCGCCGCCGAAGGCATTCGTGATCTGCAGCGCCCCGCCGAGCATCATCGCCGAGAGGAAGAACACCACCATCTGCGCGCGCCTGAACAGCACGAAGGCATCGAGCCCGAGCGCGGCGGCGAGGCTCTTTTTCGCGAGGTCCCGCGCCGGCGGGCAGGCCGGCATCGTGAAGCCGTAGAGGCCGAGAAACGCGGCGGCGCCCGCGCTGATGAAGAGCTGTCCCTTCGTCAGCGTCGAGCCGGACAGGTCGGTGAACCACATGGCGAAGATGAAACCGACCGTGCCCCAGACGCGGATCGGCGGAAACTTCTGGATGAAGTTCAGGCCCTGCTGCTCGAGCACGCGGTATGAGATCGTGTTGTTGAGCGCGATGGTCGGCATGTAGACCATCGCGTTGAAGAGCATGATGAAGTAGAGCGTCTCGTAGTCACGGACTGTCGACGCCCAAACGAGAAGTCCCGCGCCGATCAGGTGCAGGATCCCGTACAGGCGCTCGGCATTCAGCCAGCGGTCCGCGACGATGCCCATGAGTCCCGGCATGAACATCGAGGCGA
The DNA here is from genome assembly GCA_963747035.1 of uncultured Gammaproteobacteria bacterium. Classification (GTDB taxonomy): domain Bacteria; phylum Pseudomonadota; class Gammaproteobacteria; order Steroidobacterales; family Steroidobacteraceae; genus SCUD01. Next base: position 138,737 of record CAVVDL010000025.1, on the reverse strand, counting down.
CGCCCATCGTGCCGTAGATGCTGCCGATCTGGATGCCGCTGAATCCCAGCGACTTGCTCATGTAGGCGCCGAACGAGATGAGCCATGCGCCCCACAGGAAGAACTGCACGAAGTTCATCACCGTGAGGCGGAACTGGATGCTCATGCAGCGCGGATAGTCCTAGTCCTTGCTCGGCCTGAAGAGCGCGACGCCGATCCAGCTCACGATGCTGACGAGGATCGCGGCCCAGAACGCGGGCCAGAAGCCGGCGATCGAGAACCCCGGCAGGAAGTAGGCGACGAGGCCGAGCATCGCGGCGTTGACCACGAGCAGGAACAGGCCGAGCGTCAGCAGCGTCGCCGGCAGCGTCAGCAGGATGACGATGGGCCTCACGATCGCGTTGACGACGCCGAGCAGGAGCGCAGCGAGGATCAGCGTGGTCGGCGTCGAGACGGTGATTCCGGCGACCCACTCCGTCGCGCACCACAGGCCCAGCGCAGCGATCAGCACGCGGATGATGAAGAAGGCCATGGGCTCAGCGTACGCGACGACCGCGCTTGATGACAACATCGACGGACTGCAGCAGGCCCGGGTCGCGCAGCACGTCTCCGCGCACCGCGATGATGTCCGCGATCTTGCCGGGCGAGATCGCGCCGGACTCGTGCCCGACGCCCATCGCGGTTGCGGCGTCGTGCGTCGCCGCGCGGATCGTGCGCACGACCGGGATCCCGCACTGGCGCACCCAGAAGTCGATCTCCTGCCAGGTCGCGCGCGAGTGCAGGTGGCCCGGCGCGCCGGCGCCGGAGCCGAGCAGCAGGAGCACCTTCGCATCGTCGAGCTGCCGCAGCTTGTCGCAGAGTCCCGCGGTGTCCACGGTAGGCAGGCTCGCGAGCGAACCCTTGATGTCCGCGGCGACGAGTTCGGGGAACTCCGCCGTGATGCGCGGATCGTCGAGCGGCTCGCGGTTCTGCCTCAGCGACTCGAGATTGAGGAGCGCCGAGATCGCGGGAGTCCAGGCAATCGGGCGGGCGCCGGCCTGCGTGAGCCGGCCCGTGATCGCCTGCATCACTTCGGCGGGGAAAGGCCCGAAACCCATGCCCGTCCCGAGGAATCCGTCGAACTGCGCGGCCGCGCCGCGCACGACGTCGGCCGGGCGCTCTGCATAGGCGTGCACCTGCAGGCCGCGAAGACGCGCTTCCGATATGACGGCTTCCAGTTCCTCGGCGGTCCACATCTCGACGTCCGCAAGCAGCACGTAGTTCACGCCCGCATTGGCGAGCCGCTGCACTTTCGAGCGCACGTCCGGCGCGCCCTTCACTTCCCATTGCCAGTCGCCCGTGCCGGCGGGAGCGAGCTTGCGCAGCGCCGGCCCGGAGACGTAGAGGTCCGGGCCGTCGATGCGCCGTTCGCGCACGCGGCCGCGGACGTTGATCGCCGCATCGAGGGGCGCGGCGGTGTCGCGCACGCTGGTGACGCCGGCCTGCAGGAGCTGGCGCGCCGCGATCGGCATCACGACGCGCTCCGCGAGCGGGCCGTAGGTTTCGTTCCAGCGCGCGGTGTCGCCGTGGCCGAGGCGCATCAGCGAGACCTGCATGTCCCAGAGGCCCGGCAGCACCGTCATGCCCTCGGTCGAGATGATCTCGGCGCCTTCCGGGATCGCGACCTGCCCGACGCCGCCGACCGCGAGGATGCGATCGCCCTCGATCACGATGATGCCGTCCGGAATCGGCGCGTTGCCGTAGCCGTCGATCACCGTGCCGCCCGCGAGCACGAGTGCCGCTCCGGCCACGATTGTCGCAAGCATCAGGGTGCCTCCCCGATCGTGCCGTCCTTCAGCCGCAGCTGCAGCTGCGCGAAGGCGAGCGCCCAGCCCGTGCGCAGGCGCACCAGCATCTTCGCGTACTCCTCGTCCGACGGAATCCCGGAGCCCATCACGCGCAACATCCGTTGTCCCTTGCGTTCGTCAATGATGAAGTCCTCCATGATCGCGGTGTCAGGCAACGGCGGCCAGTCAACGTTCGGTTCATAGAGTAGCTGCAGGCGCGAACCGGGATCCAGGCGTTCGATCTGCGCCTCGCGCCGGCCGAAGAGCCGCGACACGGTCGCATAGCGGCCGCCCGCCCGCGGCTCGACGATGACCTCGGTCGCGAGCCAGGCGCGGATCGCCGCCGGCTCCGTGAGCGCGCGCCAGAGCGTCGCCGCGCTCGCGGCCGTCTCGAAGCCCTGCATGTAGCCGCGCGTCTGCCGCCTCATTCCGCCGGTCCGCCCGCCTGCTGCCGCAGCTCGCGGTCGCGCTTCGTGCGCACGGACGCCGCGTAGATGACGTCCTCCGGCAGCGAGCCGTCCCGCGGGTAACTCGAGGTGCCGACGCTCACCGTCATGCGCTGCAGGCGCTCGCCGACGGGGAAGAGGCTGCGGTACACGTGGTTGCGGATGCGCTGCGCGACGCTCTCCGCGACCTCGGCCGTCGCATCCGGCAGGAAGATCACGAATTCATCGCCGCCATAGCGCGCGGCCATGTCGGTGTTGCGGATCGCGCGCTGGATCGAGCTTGCGACCGCCGTGATCGCGCGGTTGCCCGCCTGGTGGCCGTGCTCGTCGTTGAGCGCCTTGAGGTCGTCCATGTCCACCAGGAGCATCGCATAGCCGCCGCGCCCGTCCCGCACGCGCAGCCCGTGCTCGCGCGCGAGCATCGCCTTGAAGGTGCGCATGTTGAGCATGCCCGTCAGGCTGTCGCGCTCCGCCATTTCCTCGATCCGCCTGCGCGCGGCGAGCAGCGTGCCCGCGAGCGCCTGCGTGAGGTACGCGACCAGCGCCCAGGGCCCGAGCTCGCCGAAGAGCCGCGCGAGGAGCCCGGCCGGCGGCGGCAGCGGCCCCTCGCCCGCGACCAGCGAGAGCCAGGCGAGCAGCACGGCCGCGAAAATGATGATCGCGCCGCGCCGCCCGAGCGTCATCGCGACGACGACGATCGGCAGCAGGTAGAGGTTGATCATCGGGCTCGCGGAGCCGCCGGTCCGGCCTGCGACGACCGTGATGAAGATGACCATCGCCGCCGAACCGAGCGCGATGCGCGGGCCGGTCGCCTGCACGGGGAAACCGCGCCAGCGGAAGGCCACGACGAAGAGCGCGTAGCCGGCGAGCGCCGCGTACAGGATCCGCGGCGAATCCGCGGGCTCCCGCAGCACGAGCGCATAGAGCGCGACGACGAGCAGCACCAGCCAGTCCACGCGCGCGAGGCTTTGCACGATGCTCGCGTGCTCGTCGCGATGGGCCATGTCCTTGCGCAGGTGCGGCGGCGCCTGCGCGATGCCGGACTTGTCCGCGGATTCCGTCACGCCGTGGCCGGCTTTTCGCGTTCGAGGCGCGACTCGACGGCCTCGCGCGCGGCGGCGCCCATGAGCGTTTCGACCAGCTGGAGCGCGAAATCGATCGCGGTGCCCGGCCCGCGCGAGGTGATGACGCCCTGGTCCACGACGACGGCGTCGGGGACGACAATTGCGCCGCCCGCGTCCTCCAGGAAGCCGGGATAGCTGGTGGCGCGCCGTCCCTCGAGGAGGCCCGCGGCTGCGAGGACCATCGGCGCTGCGCAGATCGCGGCAACCGGCCGCCCCCGGTCATGCAGTCGCCGGACGAGTTCCGCGATGCGCGGATCCTTCTTCAGGTGATCGGCGCCCGGCATGCCGCCCGGCAGCGCGATCATGTCGAAGTCCTGCTCGGCGAGCGCCGCAAGCGGCGTGTCGGCCGCGAGCCGGATGCCGTGTGAGCCCGTCACGGGGCTTTCCGCGAGCGAGGCGACGACGACCTCGATGTGGGCGCGGCGCAGGATGTCGATGATGGTCACGGCCTCGAGCTCTTCGAAGCCTTCCGCCAACGGCACGAGCACGCGTTTCATTGCGTCGTCGCGACTGTCGTCTTGCCGGTCTTCAGGAAGGCAACCGCCTCGCGGATCTCCGGATCCTGCTCGCCGGTCGGCTCATGGCCTGCCGCCGTCGCAGGCGGCTCCGGCAGCGGCAGGTCCGGCTCGATGCCGCGCTGGTGAATCGACACGCCGGACGGCGTGAAGTAAAGCGAGGTCGTGAGCTTCAGGGCCTGCCCGTCCTCGAGCGGCATGACGGTCTGCACCGATCCCTTGCCGAAGGTCTTCTGGCCGAGGAGCTTGGCGCGCCCGTTGTCCTTCAGCGCGCCCGCGACGATTTCCGCCGCAGACGCCGAGCCCTGGTTCACGAGCACCGCGACCGGCGCGCCGCGCGTGAGATCGCCGCTCATCGCCTCCATCCGGAACCGGGACTCCTGCGAGCGCCCTTCCGCCGACACGATCGTGCCCTTGTCGAGGAAGGCGTCCGACACCTCGACCGCGGCGTCGAGCACGCCGCCCGGGTTGTTGCGAAGGTCGAGCACGAGCCCGCGGAGGTTTCCGCCCGCCTGCTGCTCGAGCGCACGGAGCGCGGCGTTGGTGTCCGCGCCCGTCGTCTCGCTGAACTGCGAGATGCGCAGGTACCCGATGCCCGGCTCGAGCATTTCGTAGCGGACGGAATGCACCGAGACGATCGCGCGCTCGATCGACATCTCGAGCGGTTGCGGCAGCGGGTCGCGGCCGATGCTGAGCTTCACGACCGTGCCCGGCGCGCCGCGGATGCCGGCGATCACCTCGTCGAGCGGCTGGTTCCGGAGCAGCTTGCCGTCGATCGAGAGGATCGCGTCGCCTGGCCGTATTCCCGCGCGCGCCGCGGGCGAGCCGTCGAGCGGCGCGATCACGATGAGCAGGTTGTCCTCGATCGTCACCTCGACGCCGATGCCGGAGTAATTGCCCTCGGTCGCGATCTTGAGGTCGTCGAATTCGTCCTTGCCCATGAAGGCGGAGTGCGGGTCGAGCTCGCCGACCATGCCGCGGATCGCATTCGACATGAGCTGGTGGTCGTCGGTCTTGTCGACATAATCGTCGTGGATGAGGCCCATGACCTCGGCGAGCAGGTGGGCATCCTTGGTGGGGATTTGCGCGGGTCCGCGGCCGTGGTGGCTGAACCAGAACGTGGCCGCCGCGAGCGCGACGCCCACGAGGCAGCCGCAGAGGGCCGCGAGCACGATTCGCCGGGATTCACCCATGCGCCAATGGTACAGGCCCGCTCAGCCGGACGTGGATTCCTGCTGGGCCATCGCTTCGTACAGGGCGAGGTCCCCGAGCACCTGGTCGATCGGCACCGGGCGGCCGATCGCGAAGCCCTGGCCGTAGTCCACGCCGAGTCCGGCCATGCGCGTGCGCAGGTCGTCGGTCTCGACGTATTCCGCGACCGTCTCCATGCCCATCGTCCGGGCCATCTGGGCGATCGCGCGCACCATGGACTCGGTGCGCGGGTTGGTGCCCGCGTCGCGCACGAAGGCGCCGTCGATCTTCAGCACCGAGACCGGCAGCGACTTCAGGTACACGAGCGAGGAGAGGCCGGTCCCGAAGTCGTCCAGCGCGAACACGCAGCCGAGCGTGCGCAGCCGCTGCATGAGCCGGTCCGCGCGCGCGAGGTTCGAAACCGCCGAGGTCTCCGTCAGCTCGAAGCAGAGCGACTCGGGCGGCACGCCCGAGTCGCGGATCGAGCCCTCGAGGAATTCCAGGAATTCCTCCGAGGCGATCGAGGCGCCCGAGATGTTCATCGAGAAGCGCATGCCGCGGCCGCGCAGCGTGTTCGAGTGCTCGGCGAGCGCGCCGAGCGCGTTCTTGATCACCCAGCGGTCGATGGCGGGCAGCAACTGGTAGCGCTCGGCGGCCGACAGGAATTTCTCCGGCGGCAGGAGCTCGCTGTTCTCGCTGACCATGCGCAGCAGGAACTCGAAGTGCGGTTCCGAGTGCTGGCCATTCAGCGGCAGGATCGGCTGCGCGAACAGCGCAAAGCGGTCCGCCGCGAGCGCCTCGTGCAGCGCCTGCACCACGACGATGTCCGTGCTGCGGCGCATGATGCTCTGGTCGGCGTCCTGGAAGATCTCGACGCGGTCCCGGCCGCGGTCCTTGGCCGCCTTGCAGGCGATCTCCGCGTTCGCGAGGCCGTGCGCGAGCCGGTTCGGCGACTCCTCCGGCAGCTCCGCCGCGCCGACGCTGACCGAGGCCTGCACCGTGCCGTCGCCGCGCGCATAGGTGAGGTCGGCGCACTGGCGCCGCAGCATCTCCCCGATCTGCTGCGCGAAGTCGAGCGTGCAGTCCGGCAGGAACACGGCGAAGCGGTCGCCGGCGATGCGCGCCGCGAGCGCGCCCGGCCGCGCCTTCTTGCGCAGCACTTCCGCGATCTTGCCGATCAGCTCGTCGCCGACGTGCATGCCGAAGTTGTCGTTGACGACGTGCATGCGATCCACGTCCATGTACAGCACGCATTCGGGCACCGGGCGGCGGCGCGAGGCGAGCTGCGCGCGCACCTGGGTCTCGAAGGCCGCGCGCGTGAGGAGCGCGGTGAGCGCGTCGTAGTTGGTCTGCAGCACCGTCGTCGTCTTGCGCGACAGGAGCTCGGCGAGCCGTTCGGTGCGCGCGTCGAAGTTCGGCCCGTCTTCCGCGCGGAACATCACGAGGAAGCCGGCCACGCGGCCCGAGGCGTGGCGCACCGGCGTGCAGAGGATCTTGTAGGGCGGCAGCTCGATCGGGCGCACCTTGATCTTGTTGATCACGAGGTTGCGCCGCTGCAGCTGCGCCCAGTTGAGCAGGTGGCGGTGGATCTTGGTCAGGATCTCGACCTGCGGCCGCTCGCCGCGCGGCGCCTTGCAGATCGCGATGCCGCGCTCCGGCACGACCAGCCCGCCGAGCAGGCAGTCGAGGTGGTCCACGCAGGTCTGCACCATCACGCCGAGCTCGTCGCCCGCCTCCGGGCTGTCCGGGTCTTCCGGGGCCAGCTTGAGGAGGAGATCGAGGTCGTCGTCGCGCGAGCGCAGGTCGCGCGTCAGGACGTCGACGCTCGTGCGAGCCTCGAGCTCGCGCTGCAGGCATTCGAGCGCGGGCTGCACGAGATTCTGCACGAACGAGTACGGGCGACTCTCGCCGTCGCGGGTGAGGAGCGTCGCGATCGCAATCACGTCGCCCTCGTCACCGCGCAGGCGGAAGACGTAGGCCGGCGCGCCCTCGTGGTCCTGGCTGAAGCCGTCGATGCGGCTGGTGGTCGCGGGCGGGACCTGGGCGAGCGCGGCCGCAACGAGCGGCGCGGGGTCCGGCCCGTCATAGCCCGCCGCCACCCAGAGCGGCGCGCCCTTGGCGTCATAGAAGCCGATCCCGAGCGCCCGCGGCATCAGCATCCGCAGAAGCTGGCCGTAGGGGTCGAGATTCGGCTTCGCACCGGCAAGGTACGTAGGCAATTCCATGGCAACGGTGATGGCCACGGCGCAGCCTCGCTCAGGAGCGCCTGGCCTTCTTTGACGTAATCCGCAGTTTGTAGGACGCGGCGCCCCGCTCTAGGGGGACGGCCGCCGGAACCAGGGAACAGGGTCTATGGCCTTGGCCCCACGGCGAATTTCGAGATACAGGCCAGGCGCGCTGCGGCCACCCGTATCGCCCACCGTCGCGATGGCTTCACCCGCCTGCACGCGATCGCCGGCGGCCTTGTAGAGCTGCTCGTTGTGGGCATAGAGGCTCATGTAGCCGCCGTGGTCCACGATGACGAGCAGGCCCATGCCCGGCAGCCAGTCGGCAAAAGCCACGCGGCCATCGTAGAGCGCCTTGACGGGCGTGCCGCGCGGCGCCTCGATCTGCACGCCGTTCCACACCATGCCCCCGCCGCGTGCCTGGCCGAAGCGCGCCGTGATCTTGCCGGCAACCGGCCAGCTGAGCCGGCCGCGGACTTTCTCGAAAGCCTGGCCGCCGGTCGGCGGCAGGTCGCTCATCGCCTTGCGCAGGTCCGCGATCAGCTTCTCGAGCGAGGCGGCTTCGCGCTTCAGCTTGGCGATCGAATCGTTGCGCGTGCGGATCTGGGCGTTCATCGCCTTCAGGGCGCGGCTTCTCTCGTCACGCGCGGCGTCCACCGCGGAGAGCTGCTGGCGGCCCTCGGCCTCGAGCGCGGCGAGCCGCTCGCGCTCGGCGGCCTCTGCCTTCTCGGCTTCGTCGAGCTCGGCGACGATGCCCTGGATCTCGCTGATCTTCGATGCGCGCGCGCGGCCGAAGTACGAGTAATAGACCAGCATGCGACCGAGCGCCGCCGGGTCTTCCTGCGAGAGCAGCAGCTTGAACTGCTCCTGCTGACCGCCGACGTAGGCGGTGCGAAGCTCCGCCGCGAGCACGTCCCGCTGCTCCCGAAGCGCCGCTTCGCTCGTCCGCCGGTCGGCGGCGATGGCCTCGAGGTTCTTGTCGCTTTCGGCGAGGCGCTTCCTCACGTCGCCGAGTTTTTCGCGGGCGCCACGGACATTTTCCTCGGCATCGCGCAGCTGGCCCGAGAGGGCGTCACGCCGGTCGGTGTCGCGGCGCATCGAGCGTTGCAGGTCCTCGATGCGCTCGCGCACCGCCTGGAGTTCCTTCTCGGCATCGGCGGGCGGAGCGGCGGCGGCCGCCTGCACCACGAGAATACCCAGAAGGAATGCGGCAAGATTATGATTTAACAGGGATTTTTGCTCTGATATAATGCGCGGCCCCCATGGACCGACTGCTCGATTATTCCATCAATCATCCGCTGCTTGCGGGCGGACTCCTGCTGATGACGTTCATCGTCATCGGCTACGAGCTGCGCCAGCGCGGCGCGATGTCATCCGCCGTCGGGCCGGGCGAAGCGATCCGCCTCGTCAACTCCGGCGCGGTGCTCGTGGACCTGCGCTCGGCCAACCTGTTCAAGGACGGCCACATCACCGGGGCGAAGAACGTGCCGGGCGACCAGATCGCGGCCGACCCCAAGACGCTCGAGAAGCTCGCCGCCAAGACGATCGTGCTCTATTGCGACGACGGTGCGACGACGGCGGCAGCCCAGCGCACGCTCGCGCGCGCCGGCGCGAAGGACGTCTTCAGCCTGCGCGGCGGGCTCGCGGCCTGGAAGCAGGAGAACCTGCCGGTCGTCAAGGGCTGAGCTTTGCCATGCCCGAGGTCACGGTCTACACGGGGAGCTTTTGCGGCTCCTGCCTGCAGGTGACTTCGCTCCTCGAGCGGCGCGGCATCGCGTATGCCGAGGTGAGCGTCGAGGACCACCCGGGTTTGCGGGAAAAGTTGCTGGAGAGAAGCGGACGGCGCACGCTGCCGCAGGTCTTTGTCGGCGAGCGCTTCATCGGCGGGGCCGACGAGCTTCGGACGCTCGATGCAAGCGGCGAACTGGCTAAACTGATTCAAACAGAGGAATGACGATGGCTGATCAAAACACCACGCCGGCCGGCGCGGGCGATCCCCCGACCAACGGGCAGGGCCCGGCAGTCGCGCTGCAGACGGTCTACATCAAGGACCTGTCTTTCGAGGCGCCGAAAGGGCCCTTCCTGCCCGCGCAGGTGCAGGACCCGAAGATCTCGCTGAACCTCAGCACGCAGTCGAACTCCGTCGGACAGGACGCGCACGAAGTCGTCCTGACCGTGACGCTCGAAGCGAAGAACGGCGACGTCGCCGTTTACCTCGCCGAGGTCAAGCAGGCGGGCGTGTTCCTGGTGCGTGGATTCGGCGCCGACGAGACGCGCCGCATCCTCGGCTCCTTCGCGCCGAACATCCTGTTCCCGTACATCCGGCAGACCGTGTCGGACGTCGTGACGAAGGGCGGCTTCCCGCCATTCCTGCTTGCCGCACGTCAACTTCGACGCGCTGTTCGAGCGTTCGCTGCAGGAGCAGGCGGGACGCCAGGGGCAGCCGGCACCCGAACAGACGAACTGAGCGGGCGCTGATGCGTCCGATCGTCGTGCTGGGCGCCGGCTCCTGGGGCACGGCGCTTGCGATCCAGTTCTCGCGCGGCGGCGAGCCGACGGTTCTCTGGGGCCGCGCCGAGGACAATCCCGAGGAGCTCGCGCGCGTTCGCGAGAACGTGCGCTACCTGCCGGGCGCGAAGTTCCCGCCCTCGCTCTCGATCGAGCCGGACCTCGCAAAAGCGCTCGCGAGCGGCGACGACATCGTCCTCGTCGTGCCCTCGAGCGCGCTCCGCGCCGTGCTGACCGAGATCAAGCCCTCGCTCGGGCCGCGGGCGCGCATCGCCTGGGCGAGCAAGGGTTTCGAGCTCGACACCGGCAAGCTCCCGCACCAGGTCGCGCTCGAAGTGCTGGGCCCGAAGGTCCCGCTCGCGGTGCTTTCAGGTCCGACATTCGCAAAGGAGGTCGGCCAGGGCCTGCCGACCGCGATCGCGGTCGCCTCTCCCGACGAGGATTTCGCGCGCGATCTCGCCGAGCGGATTTCCTCCGGCGGATTTCGCGCCTACACGCAATCGGACATCGTCGGCGTCGAGATCGGCGGCGCGGTCAAGAACGTGCTCGCGATCGCGACCGGCTGCTCCGACGGCCTCGGATATGGCTCCAACAGCCGCGTGTTCCTGATCACGCGCGGGCTTGCCGAGCTCATGCGGCTCGGCGTCGCGCTCGGCGCAAAGCGCGAGACGCTGATGGGCCTCGCCGGCCTCGGCGACCTCGTGCTCACCTGCACCGACGACCAGTCGCGCAACCGCCGTTTCGGCCGCGCGCTCGCGGCCGGCAAGCCGGTGGACGCGGCGATCGCGGAGATCGGCCAGGTGGTCGAGGGCTATCACGCGGCGAAAGCCGTTCACCGGGTAGCCGAGAAGTACGGCGTCGACATGCCGATCTGCCGCCACGTGTATGAAGTGCTCCATGAGAAGGTGCCGCTCGAGAAAGTCGTCGAGATGATGCTCCAGCGCGAGGTGACCCCGGAAAACTGAGCGCTTATGTCAACGCAGGATGGACTCTGGACCGATTGGGGGAGAACCTAGGACGGTCACCGGGACTCCAACACCCTGGAGAGCGCCATGCGAATCCCACGACCCCTGCCGCTTGCCTGCACCGCGATGCTCGCGCTCGCCGCCTGCGGGCAGGATCGCCATCCAACCCACCCCGATCGGTTTCGGACCGCGTCCTCGGAAATGGCCTGGGCGCGCGCCGCGCTCGAACGCAACCCCAACCTCGAAGTGCTCGCAGCAGACACCGCCGCGGGCGTCTTCACGGTGCGCGATCGCGCGAGCGGCGAAATACAGACAGTGAAAGCCGGGCGAGCTCGCGGCCATGCCGGTGGCTGCGCCTTCAGCCGCGGATGCGGTCGTCGAGGCGACGCCGCCGGCACCCGCAGCCGGCGAGGTCGAAGCAGCAGTTGCGGAGGAATCGGAGATGGACGCGACGGCAACTCCGTCGCTCGACTACACCGTCGAGCGCAGCGGCGGCCAGGTTCGGGTCAGCGGCCCGGGCCTCAGCATCGTCTCCGCGGGCACCGCCGCAGCCGCGACCGGCAAGGCGGATGCCGGCCCGAAGACCGTGGACCCGATCATCTGCGAGGGTCCGCGCATGATGCAGTTGAACGACCGGCAGATTTCGGTGGACGGCGATGCGATCACCGCGCGCGGCGGCTGCGAGCTCCACATCACGAACAGCCGCATCGTCGCCACGGGCACGGGCGTCGTCGTGCGCGACGCGACCGTGCACATCACCAACAGCGAGATCGAGGGCGCCCGCGCCTCGTTCGACGCCGGACCCGGCGCGAAGGTCTTCCTGCAGGGCGCGACACTCAAGGGCGCAACGCGTCGCGACGAGCGCGCCGAAGTCCAGGAGCAGGGCGGCAACCGCTGGCAGTGAGAGCCCAAGAGCAGTCTTAACCCCTTGCTTTAGATAAGTGTTTCTGGTAGGATACTGTATATAACAACAGCCTATCGGAGACCGCCATGGAAGGGGAGTTTTCGTCGGTATCCACGCCCGATCTCATCGCGGAGATCACGACGCTCGCCGGGCATTTGAATGCGGCGAATGCGCGATTCCTGGCGCTGATTGCGGAGCTCGATCGAAGGCGCGGCTGGGCGGAGTGGGGCGTGAAGTCCTGCGCGCACTGGCTGAACTGGAAGTGCGGGATCGGGCTGGGAGCGGCGCGCGAGAAGGTGAGAGTCGCCCGGGCACTCGAGAAGCTCCCGAAGGTGACGGCGGCGATGGCCGAGGGCCGCATCAGCTACTTCAAATTGCGCGAGATGACCCGCGTGGCGGATGCCTCCAACGAGGACTATCTGCTCAACATTGCGCTCTGCGGCACGGCGAGTCATGTCGAGGATCTCGTCCGAGGTTATCGACGTGCCCTGGATGCGCAGGAGCTGGGTCGCGAAGCAATCCAGCAGCGGGACCAGTCGTTGTGGTTCCACACCGAGCCAGACGGATCACTGGTGATTCGGGGCCGGCTGCCGGCGGACGTGGGTGCTGTGTTCAAGCGGGCACTCGAGGCGGCCGAGGACAGCCTGCCGATTCCCAAAAACGTTCCGGCCGGAACGTTTTCGGATACCGAAGATCAGCACCGCGCCCGCAAGCGTCGGGTCGAGGCGCTCGCCACGATGGCGGAGAGCTTCCTCGCGACCGGACCGCGGGATTTGTCAGGCGGCGACCGCCAGCAGATCGTGGTGCACGTGGATGCCGAGACGCTGAAGCACAGTCATGCCGGCCGCTGCGAGCTCGAGCACGGGCCTTCGATCGCTGCCGAGACGGCAAGAAGGCTTTCCTGCGACGCCAGCATCATCCGTATTGTCGAGAACGAGCAGGGCGAACCGCTCGATGTCGGCCGAAAGACCCGGACCATTCCGCCGGCCATTCGCCGCGCCCTGAATGCGCGAGACAAGGGCTGCCGTTTCCCCGGCTGCAGCTTCAAGCGCTACGTCGACGGCCACCATGTGAAGCACTGGGCCCACGGAGGCGAAACGAAGCTCTCCAATCTCGTCACGCTCTGCCGCTTCCACCATCGGCTGGTGCACGAAGGCGGGGTCGTCATTCAAATGCTCGACGATGGAGCGTTCCGGTTCAACAAACCGGATGGCAAGACATTTGAGAGCCCCGTGCCGCAGCCCGTGGATTGGGCCGCGCTGGTCTGCGCGCACGACGCGAGCAGCATGCGCATCTCGCCTGCAACCGCAGTCACTCATTGGACCGGCGAGGCGCTCGACCTGGATCTCGCGATCAACAGCCTGATGGCCAGGCGGGCGAAAAACGTTTCCGCGGAAACGCCCTAACGGCTGCCGCCGAAGTCGAGTTGCCGCCAGGCCTCGAAGACGACGACCGCAACCGAGTTTGAAAGGTTGAGGCTCCGGTTGCCCGGGATCATCGGCAGCCGGATCAGATTTTCCTGCGGCCAGCCGGCCAGGACCTCGGCGGGCAGACCCGAAGTCTCCCGCCCGAACAGGAATGCGTCGCCCGCATGAAACTCGAGCTCGTCGTAGCGCCGGCTTCCGCTCGTCTCCACGGCGAAGACGCGCGCGCCGCCGAGCGCCCCGAGGCAGGCCTCGAGACTCTCGTGCGTGTGCACCCGCGCCATCTCGTGGTAGTCGAGCCCGGCCCGCTTCACGCGCGCATCGTCGAGCGTGAACCCGAGCGGCCGCACGAGATGCAGCGTGGCGCCCGTATTGGCGCAGAGGCGGATGACGTTGCCCGCGTTCGGCGGGATTTCAGGCTCAAAGAGGATGACGTGGAACATGCCTCTATAATTATGCCGTGGATACCCCCTCGGGCCCGGCCCCCTCCCTCGCCCTCGACTTCTGCGGACTGAAATTCGCCTCGCCGATCGTGCTGCTCTCGGGCTGCGTCGGCTTCGGCGAGGAGTACACGCGCATCGCGGGATTCTCGAACCGCGACGCGGGCGCCATCGTCCTCAAGGGCACGACCGAAAAGCCGCGGCTCGGCAACCCGCCGCACCGCGTGACCGAGACGCCCGGCGGCATGATCAACGCGATCGGCCTGCAGAATCCGGGCGTCGACCAGGTCGTGCGGAACATCCTGCCGACGCTCGACTTCTCCGAGACGCGCTTCATCGCGAATGTCTGCGGCTCGACCATCGAGGAGTACGCCGAGGTCACGCGACGCTTCGACGATTCCCCGATCGATGCGATGGAGATCAACATCTCCTGCCCGAACGTCAAGGAAGGCGGCGTGCAGTTCGGCAACTACCCCGAGATGAGCGCGCGCGTGGTCGCGGCCTGCCGCAAGGCGACCAAGAAGCCGCTCATCACGAAGCTCTCGCCGAACCAGACCGACATCCGCGAGAACGCGAGGCTCTGCATCGAGGCCGGCAGCGACGGGCTCGCCGTCATCAACACGATCTCCGGCATGGCGATCGACGCCGCGACGCGGCGGGCCGTCATCGGCAACGTGCAGGGCGGCATCTCGGGCCCCGCGATCAAGCCGATCGCGCTGCTCAAGGTGAAGCAGGTCTATGAGGTCGCCGGGCCGAAGCGCATCCCGATCATCGGCCAGGGCGGCATCGCGAGCGCAGTCGATGCGATCGAGTTCCTGATCGCAGGCGCAAGCGCCGTCGGCCTCGGCACCGCGCTCTTCTACGACCCGCTGCTCTGCCCCAAGGTCAACGAGGGCATCGCGCAGTACCTGCGGGGCGCCGGCATGTCCTCGGTCGCGGAGCTGACGGGATCGCTCGTCAGCTCCGCGCCGCCGAGTGCGGAAACTAGCGCCCTACTTCGTCAGCACCGAGTTCACCGCCGCTTCCGCGTTGATGAAGCCCGTGCCGTCGAGCGTGCTGTAGCCCTTGCCGATCTGGTTCTCGAACTGGCCCTCGAACGGCGTGCCGTCCTCGTAGGTGCCGAAGAAGCGCGCGCCGCCCGGCAGCACTTCGCCCGACGGCAGCAAGACGCCGTTGCCGAGCAGGTCCGCCGCACCGCCGGCCACCGCGCCCGCCGGACCCACCGCGTCCGCTTCATCGCGGTCCGTCGCGAAGGCGAGCAGGTCGCCGTTGCCGAACGTGCCGGCCAGGAACTTCAGCTTCAGCTGCTTCCACTGGCCCGCGACGCCCGGCGGATTCGCCGCCTGCGAGTAGATCGCGCGCACGTCGGACGGATCGAGGCCGACCGCCTTGCCGACGACGAACGGCAACCCGAGGTCCTCGCGCTCGTCGAACACGAGGCCCTTGGGCCGGCCGGTCGGGTTGGCGCCCGCGACATTGATCGCGAACGACTGGACCCGCCGCGGGCCGCTGTGCCACAGCGTGAAGAACTTCGGGTCCTGGCCCGCCTGCTGGTTCTGGTCGCCGGAGGCGCTGATCGTCAGCAGGTTGTTGCCGGTCTGCACCGCGCCCGACGAGTACTGCGGGTCGAGGTCGTGCGGGAACGCGCTCTTCTTCAGGATCCGGCGCATCTGGTTCGGCCTGACGCTGCCCGGGCCGCCGGCCGCCTGCATCACGAGCGCAGCAATCGCCGCCGCGTGCGGCGCCGCCGCGCTCGTGCCGAAGAAGTTCGGCAGCTCGTCGTCGTCCTCGAGCGCGTCCTCGACGAAGAACGTCGTGTTGCCGCCGTCCATCGCCGCGAAGTCCGGCTTCTCGCCGCACGTCCGGCTGCCTGAGGCGCCTGTTGTGCTTGTCGAAATAGATCGTGGACGGTCCCGGCGACGTGAAGAACTCCGGGATGAACGGCGGGAAGAACGGATAGGCCGCGACGCCCATCGCGCCGCGCGCCGAGTTGTGGCCGTAGGTCACCGGGCCGACGTAGCTGAAGTGCTCCTGCGGCCGCACGCCGCCGAAGCCGACATAGCGGATGTGGTCCGCGACGCTCCTGTTCTTCTTCGGCGGCACGTTGGCGCGCGCGATCACCATCTGCAGCGGCAGTCCCGGCAGTCCGCCCGCCTCGAGCGGACGGTTCGTGAACAGGTTCTGCTCCGCGAACGCGCCGATGAAGGTGCCGTCCTCGAGGAAGAACAGCAGGTTGTAGTCGGAGAGCACCCGCTGGTCGACCTCCACCTCCGACACGCGCCAGAGGAAATCGCCGAACTGGTCTTCGGTGAAACTGTCGACGAGGACGGTATAGACGCCCGTCGCCGGCAGCTCGAGCGTCAGCGATTCCGGATTCGTCGTGTTGTCCACGAACTGGATGAAATTGCCGCTCGGGTCGAACACCGCGAACGTCAGGTCCGGGTTCGCGTCGCCCGGGCCGCTCTCGTCGCCGTCGAGGAAGATCTCGATGAGCTTGCCGGCCTCGCCGTTGAACGTGAAGGTCGTGTCGCCGCCGTCCGGCACGCTGCCCTTGCCCTCTGCGATGACGCCGACGACCTGCGGCGGCGTCGGATCGTAAGGCTCGTTCCACTGGAACACGATGAGGCTGCCCGGATCGAACTGGATCGTCTGCGCGATATCGCGTCCGTTCCCCGCGTCGAAGTCGTGGAAGCCGCCGGCGTAGAGCGCCGGGTCCACGGCGCTGAAGTCGAGGTTGGTGCCGCGCCAGGACGCGGGCCTGCCCGGCACGATGTGGACGTCCGAGTCGTAGGCCTCGCTCGACGAGCGGTTGCCGGCCGAGGAGAAGTGCGACACGCCGCGCGCGGCGACGTCGTCCACGGCCTGCGCGACCACGCCGTCCTGGAACATCGGCTCGGTCGGGTAGATCACGTCGTCCACGATGATGTCGGCCTTGAAGCCGGGCGCCGCGTTGCGGCGCATCGGCGAAGCCGGCGAGCGCGCGGATGTTGTTCGCGAAGTTGACCTCGCCGCCGTTCGCGGTCGCGAAGCCGAGCCGCGCCTTCGGCGCGACGTCGTGCACGATCTGCAGCATCGCGCGGCCTTCGTCGGTGTCGATCCCGAAGTCGCCGTCCTCGAGCACGGTGATCGGCGTCGAATTGCCGAGCGGATTGCCGGCGCCCCGGCAGGTCGCCGCGAGAGAATGTCGTCTGCGGCGTTCGGGCGCGCGCCGTTCGCGTCGTAGCTGTCCGACATCACGCCGACCGTGATGCCGCGGCCGTTGATGCCGCTCGGCAGCTTGTTGATCCGGTGCAGCACGCGGCCCCTGGTCTGGGCGATGCCGACGTCCGTGTACATCGGGCTCGAAGGCACGACGGCGCGCACGCCCTGCTTCGTCGCGACCGCCGCCAGCGAGGCGGCGGGCACGTAGGCCTCGATCACGCCCGCGCGATAATTGAAATCGGAAGCGCGCACGTCCACGCCCGGCATGGCGCGCAGGTCCCTGAGGATCGCCGCGGCGGGCAGCTTGCCGTCGAGCGTGATGCGCACGAGCGGCCGGCCCGACGCGTCGAACACGACCGGATACTTGAGCTCGGCCTGGCCCGCGCGGCCCGCGACCACTTTCGGCCCCTTCGCGTCGGCCGCGAGCGATTTCGCGCGCCCGGCCGGACTTGCGATCTGTTCGAGCCCGCCGCCGAGGTTCCTGACCACCGGCTTCGCGTGGGCAAAGCCGGGCGCCAATGCGAGCGCGACGAGCGCGGCCGCAAGTATTTGATTTGTCATAACACGGGCTCCCCTGGATTCGAGTTCCCGGACGCTAAGCGAAGCCCTGCGTAGGTCTCAATCAACGAGGCCTGCCGTTTTGCAAACGGCTGTTTACTTGAGCCGACGCCGGCTTCAGGCGGGATCGGCGGGCGCGGCGAGGACCGGCGATGCCGGAATGCTCATCGACCGGGTCGTCGGATAGGCGAGCATGATGCCGCGGCGGGCGAATTCATCGAGCAGCCGCAGGTTGACGGATTGCTGCGCGTCCATGAACGCCGTGTAGTCGCCGTCTTCCACGACGTAGATGGCCTCGAATTGCAGCGCGTAATCGCCGTAGCGGGCGAAATGCGCGCGCTCGAAGCGCACGTTCTTCTCCGCGCGGATCGCCGCCTCGATGATCTTCGGCAGCTCGCGGATCAGCTGACGCGGCGTTTCGTAGGCGACCTGCAGGCGAAGCTCGGCGCGCCGCTCGAAGATCGGCGTGTAATTCCGCACCCGGCTCTTCAGGACGTCGCTGTTCGACAGGATGATCTGCTCGCCCGTCAACGACCTGATGCGCGTGCTCTTGATCCCGATCCGCTCCACCGTGCCTTTCTCGTCGCCGATCGCCAGCGAGTCGCCGACCCGGAACGGCTTGTCGAGCGCGATGGACAGCGAGGCAAACAGGTCGCCGAGGATGTTCTGCAGCGCGAGTGCGATCGCGACGCCGCCGATGCCGAGGCCCGCGACGAGCGGCATGATCTTGACGCCGAGGTTCGCGAGCAGCATCAGCAGCGCGACGATCCAGACCAGGAGCACGCCGACGAAGCGCAGGATGTTGACGCTCGCCGCGCCTTCCGCAGCCGACAGCCCGTGGCCGCGCTTGATGTCGATCGCGTGGCGCACCCCGGCCGAGAGCCACAGCGCCACCTGCCACCACAGCATCACGAGGATCGCGGCGCCCCCGATCCTTTCCAGCCGCGCCGGAATCTCGAGCCAGCGAGTCGCCAGGTAGGTCGCGACGGCGACCATGAACAGGCGCGTCGTCGCATCGAGCAGCGTCTGGACCAGCATGGGGAACGCGACCGGATGGTCGGTAGTGCGCTTTTTCAGCCGGCGCGCGATGACGGCGCGCGCCAGCGGCAGCACGGTGAGCCAGACGGCGAACTGCAGGAACGCCTTGACCCAGGCGCTCAACGTCATTGCCGTAGTACGTCACCTGGCCGAGGTCGTGGAGGCTCTCGAGATTCACGGCATTATCTTATTCGAGCCCGAGCTCGCGCAGCTTTCGTGTCAGCGTGTTGCGGCCCCAGCCGATCAGCTTCGCGGCTTCCTGGCGCCTCCCCTGCACGCGCTCGAGCGCGGCCTGGGCGAGCGTCCGTTCGAAGCGCGCGGTCGCGACGGACAGGAGCGGCGGTCCGCCGCCGGCGAGGTGCCGCGCAGCCCAGGCTTCCAGTTCCCGGCACCAGTCGTCGGCATTCACGGCGGCGCTTTCGCCGCCGAGGTCGGCGGGAATGTCCTCCTCGCGGATCTCGCGGCCCGGCGCGGTGACGGTGAGCCGCCGCGTCGCGTTCACGAGCTGGCGCACGTTGCCGGGCCAGGAAAAAGCGGCGAGCCGGTCGCGCGCGCCCGCGGTCAGCGACTTCGGCTCGGCGCCGAGCTCGCGCGCCGCGGTCGCGAGGTAATGAGCCAGCAACTCCGGGATATCGCCCGGCCGTTCGCGCAGCGTCGGCACGCGGATGCGGATCACGTTGAGGCGGTGCAGCAGGTCTTCGCGGAAGCGGCCCTGCTTCACGAGCACGTCGAGGTCCTGGTGCGTCGCCGCGATCACGCGCACGTCCACCGTGACCGGCACGTTGCCGCCGACCCGGTAGAACTCGCCTTCCGCCAGAACGCGCAGTAGCCGCACCTGCAGCGCGGCGCTCATGTCGCCGATCTCGTCGAGGAACAGCGTCCCGCCGTCCGCCTGCTCGAAGCGGCCGCGGCGCATGGCCTCGGCGCCGGTGAATGCGCCGCGCTCGTGGCCGAAGAGCTCCGATTCGAGCAGCTCCGAGGCGATCGCGGAGGTGTTGAGCGCGATGAACGGCGCATTCGCGCGCGGGCTGTGGCGGTGCAGCGCGCGTGCGACGAGCTCCTTGCCCGTGCCGGACTCGCCGGTCACGAGCACCGAGAGGCTCGAGCGCGAGAGGCGGCCGATCGCGCGGAAGACTTCCTGCATCGCGGGCGCCTGGCCGAGGATGCCCGGGATCGCCGTGCTTGCGCCCTCCGCCGCGAGTCCCGCGCCGGGAGAAGCGGCTCGCCGCACGAGCGCGACGGCCTCGTCGATGTCGAACGGCTTCGGCAGGTATTCGAAGGCGCCGCCGCGGTAGGCGGCGACCGCGTGGTCGAGGTCCGAATGCGCGGTCATCACGATGACGGGAAGCCCCGCATGGTCGCGGCGCGCGATTTCGAGCAGGTGCAGTCCTTCCGTGCCCGGCATGCGCACGTCCGTCAGCAGCACGTCGGGCCGGCGCGTCGCGAGCGCGACGAGCGCCGCGTCGGCGTGGTCGAAGGTCACGGGCGAAAGCCCCGCCTGGCGCAGCGCGCGCTCCAGCACCCAGCGGATCGACGCGTCGTCGTCCACGACCCAGACCTCAAGCGGCTTCGTCATGCGCGTTCTCCATCGGCAGCAGCAGCGAAAACACGGTGTGGCCCGGGCGGCTGTCGAACTCGATGATGCCGCCGTGGCGCGTCGCGATGTCCTGCGCCACGGCAAGCCCGAGCCCGGTGCCGCCCGCGCGCGCCGTCACGAGCGGATAGAAGATCGTCTCCCCGAGCTCGGGCGGGACGCCCGGCCCGTCATCCTCGAACTGCAGCGAGGCGACCACGCGGTGCCGTTCCGTCCCGATGGTCGCGTTCGTGAGCGCGCGGCTGCGGAGCGTCAGCCGGCCGCGGCCGGCGAGCGCCTGCACGGCATTCCGGGCGAGATTCAGCATCGCCTGCACGAGCAGGTCGCGATCGAGCGTGAGCAGCGGCAGGCTCGGGTCGTAGTCGCGCTCGATGCCGACGCCCGCGGGCGCCTCCGCGCGCGCGAGCCGGTACACGCGATCGAGGATCTCGTGCACGTTGATGCGCTCGCGCCGCACCGGCCGCGCGGGCCCGAGCAGGCTGTCCACCAGGGCGCAGAGCCGGTCGGCCTCGCCGATGATCACGCGCGTGTATTCGCGCAGCTCGTCGGAAGGCAGCTCGCGCTCGAGCAGCTGCGCGGCGCCGCGCAGGCCGCCGAGCGGATTCTTGATCTCGTGCGCGAGCTGGCGCGCCATCACGCGGCTGCCGCCCTGCTGCACGAGGAGCGCGCTGTCGCGCGTCATGCGCGACGGCTGCGTCGTGTCCGCGATCTCGACCAGCACGCCGCCCGGCAGCGCGCCCGCGAGCGGCGTCAGCGTGACGTCCACCTGGTAGCGCGCATCGGTGCGCGCCGCGGGCGAGAGGCCGAAGGCCCGAAGCGCGATCGGCTCTTCACCCGCGCGGCAGCGGGCGAGCAGCGCCTCGATCGCCGCGCCGTCCGCCACCAGCGACGGGAGCGCGCGGCCTTTCGCCGCCGCCGGGCTCGTCGCCAGGAGGTCCGCCGCCGCGTGGTTCAGTGAAACGACTTGCGAGTTCGCGTCCACGACGAGGATCGCCGTGGCGAGGAGGTCGAGGATGGCGGCGGAGTCAGGCGCCATCGCGCGACTCCGGCCTGGGGGTGCCGGCTAGTTGCCGGCGGGCTTCGGCGTGGGCTTCGGAGTCGGCTTGGGCGGTTTCGCCGGCTTTGGCGCCTGCGGGCTCTGCGGCGAATTGATCGAGGGCTGCGCGCACGTGGAACTGCGTCTGCTGGCTCGTGATCACCGGGTCGCCGTTCTGGTCGAGAATGCTCGCGCGCAGGAAGTACGTGCCGCGCTCGAGGCCCGTCAACTCGGTACTGAGACCCGTCGCAGGCTTCCGGTTGCCATTCACGAAGAAGACCACCTGGTGATCCGGCCGCAGCGTGCCCTGCAGGTCGGCGGAAACCGTCACCACCGCATCCGTGCCGAAGAACACCTGGTCCGGCGTCGGCGAGACGATCGAGAGCGATTGATAAGGCGAGACCCTCGCCGGGCCGCTCGAGTTGTCGCCCGAGTCCGAACCTCCGTCGTCGCCCTGCGAATTCGCCTCCGGCGCCGCCTGCGCGCCCTCGTAGCCATTCGGCTCGATCACGTTGATGAGCTCCGCGTTCGAGGAGCCCGGCTGATCCGAATAGTGGACGATCCCGTCCTTGTCCACCCACCGGTAAATCTCCTGGGAGAAAGCGGCCAGGGAGATCGCGAGACCGGCGAGGATCAGGAGGCTGCGCATTGGCACAGCATAGCCCCTGCCCCGCCGGCCTGACAAAGTGTGAACTGCGTCTCAGAGGCTGTAGTACATGTCGAGCTCGACCGGGTGCGTCGACATCCGGAAGCGCGTGACCTCGCCCTGCTTGAGTCCGATGTAGGCGTCGATCAGGTCGTCGCTGAAGACGCCGCCGCGCTTCAGGAAGTCGCGGTCGCGATCGAGATGTTCGAGCGCCATGTCGAGCGAATGGCAGACCTCCGGAATGTTCTTCGCCTCTTCCGGCGGCAGGTCGTACAGGTCCTTGTCCGACGCGTCCCCGGGATGGATCTTGTTCTGGATGCCGTCGAGGCCCGCCATCATCATCGAGGCGAACGCGAAATACGGGTTCGCGCTCGAGTCCGGGAAGCGCACTTCGATGCGCCGGCCCTTCGGATTCGAGACCCAGGGGATGCGGATCGAGGCCGAGCGGTTGCGCGCGCTGTAGGCGAGCATGACCGGCGCCTCGAAGCCCGGCACCAGGCGCTTGTAGCTGTTCGTGCCCGGGTTGGTGAAGGCATTGATCGCCTTCGCGTGCTTGATGATGCCGCCGATGTAGTAGAGCGCGACGTCGGACAGGCCGGCGTAGCGCTCGCCCGAGAAGATGTTCTTGCCGTCCTTCTGCAGCGACTGGTGCACGTGCATGCCGCTGCCGTTGTCGCCGACGAGCGGCTTCGGCATGAAGGTGAGCGTCTTGCCGTGGCCGTGCGCGACGTTCCAGAGCGCGTACTTGAGGATCTGGACCTCGTCGCCCTTCTTCGTCAGCGTGTTCGGGCCGACGTTGATCTCGCCCTGGCCGCCGGTGCCGACCTCATGGTGATGCACCTCGACTTTCAGGCCGAGTTCCTCGCAGGCCTGGCACATCGCGGTGCGCAGGTCCTGGAAGCGGTCCACCGGCGGCACCGGGAAATAGCCGCCCTTCACGCCGGGACGATGGCCCATGTTGCCGCCGTCGTAGGCCGTGCCGGAATTCCACGCGCCCTGGACGGAATCGATGTCGTAGCTGCAGCCGTGCAGCTCGTTCTTCCAGCGCACGCTGTCGAAGATGAAGAATTCGTTCTCGGGGCCGAACAGGCAGGAGTCCGCGATGCCGGTGGACTTGAGGTAGGCCTCGGCGCGCTTCGCGAGCGAGCGCGGATCGCGGTTGTAGCCCTGCATCGTCGTGGGTTCCACGACGTCGCAACGCAGGAGCAGCGTGGTTTCCTGGAAGAACGGATCGATCATCGCGGTCGACGGATCCGGCATCAGGATCATGTCGGACTCGTTGATGCCCTTCCATCCGGCGATCGAGGAGCCGTCGAACATCTTGCCGTCGACGAAGAAGTCCTCGTCCACCATGCGCGTCGGGATGGTGATGTGCTGTTCCTTCCCGCGCGTATCCGTGAAGCGCAGGTCGCAGTAACCCACTTCCTTTTCTTTGATCAGCTTGAGGACGTCGGCGGGGGTCATGGAAGTCTCCCAGTTCGGTGCGCGGCGAACGCGATCCCTGTCGTGGTGCAAGGAACGTGCCAGATGTGGCGAGATCTCATTATCATATAATTCAATTAGTTAGAGACCTACCAATGGCCGTATCGGAATCGTCTGCACCACTGCGGTGCGCATACGATAGCAGGCGCACCTAAATGGTGCGACGACTTTCAGGCGGGCGCTCGGCACAATCGCGCCCCGATGAGGCTCAACAAGCACATCAGCGAAAGCGGCATCGCGAGCCGGCGCGAGGCAGACGCCTGGATCGCGGCGGGTCGCGTGACCGTGAATGGCGCGAAGGCCGAGCTCGGCACCCAGGTGAAGGCGGGCGATGAAGTCCTCGTGGACGGACGCCCGCTGCCGGCGCGCGGGAAGGCGCTCTACATCGCGCTCAACAAGCCGCGCGGCATCACCAGCACGACCGAGCGCGAGGTGCCGGGCAACATCGTCGACTTCGTCGGCCACCGCGAGCGCATCTTCCCCATCGGCCGGCTCGACAAGGACTCCGAGGGGCTCATCCTCCTCACGAACGACGGCGACATCGTCAACGAGATCCTGCGCGTCGAGCACGGCCACGAGAAGGAATACGTCGTGACCGTCGAGCCGTCCGTCACCGACAACTTCCTGTCGATGATGGCGAAGGGCGTGCGCATCGGCGGCGAGAAAACGAAGCCCTGCACGGTCACGCGCACCGGCCGCGACGAATTCCGCATGGTGCTGACGCAAGGGCTCAACCGGCAGATCCGCCGCATGTGTTCCGCGCTCGGCTGGCGCGTGAAGCGCCTCGTGCGCGTTCGCATCATGCACATCCGCCTCGGCGACCTGCCCGCGAGCGGCCGCTGGCGCGATCTGACGAGCCGGAGCAGGGTACCCTGCTGCGCATGGTCGGCCGCTTCCCGACGCCGGGCGTAGGATTGCGGAGCCAAGGACCTGGTCCATGCGCCAAATCTCACGGTCCTGCGGCAGCCTCGCTGTTGGCCGGCTTCGCCGCTCGGCGCCATCGGCGAAGCTGCGTTTCCGCGCATAAGGCGCGAGCTGGCCGCGGAACGCTCGACGCAGCGCCGGCGCTCCATCGCGACGGATCGCGCGCATATCGTCCTGCTGCGTCCGGACCAGCGTTTCGACGACTGCAGCCTGAGCCGCATCGTCGTATCCGCATCGACGATCGCAAGGCTCGGCAAGCTGGCTTACGGCGGCTTCCTGCTCGGCGGAGTCGTACCTGCGGCGACGTCGAGCCTCGCAGCGTCTCCGCAGACAACCGCTTTTACGGAGTCTGCGAAGCTGGCGCTTCGACGTCGCGGCCGGCGAGACGAGGTACCTCGACGCCGCGCCGCGTCCCGCCAACGTCGCGGCCGGGCTGCGATCGGCGTCCGCAGTCGGCGGCGTCGGTGGTCGGCGGCGGCCACGCCGACGCCGGTCGAGAAGTGGCGCGGCAGAGGCGGCGGCCGGCGAGCGCCGTCGGCGTAGCCGCGGCAGCGCGATCGAAGCGCCGGCAAGACCGTGCGGTGGTCCCTATCGGCTGACGCCGCTCGCTCCGACGTCGCACTCGAGCAGCTCGATCGCCTCCCGCCTCCGAATAGCGGACGCTCGACCGTCGTATACTTGGCGGTCTTTTGCCGCCTCGCGATCCATGGCCAAAACCGCCGAAAAATCCCTGCCGCAGACATTCCAGGACCTGATCCTGGCGCTGCAGCGCTACTGGGCGGAGCAGGGTTGCGTGCTGCTGCAGCCCTACGACATGGAAGTGGGCGCGGGCACCTTTCACACGGCGACATTCCTGCGCGCGCTCGGGCCGGAGCCCTGGAACGCGGCGTACGTGCAGCCGAGCCGGAGGCCTACAGACGGCCGATACGGCGACAACCCGTTCAGGCTCCAGCACTACTACCAGTTCCAGGTCGTGATGAAGCCCTCGCCGGACGACATCATCGAGCGCTACCTCGGCTCGCTCGTCGCGCTCGGCATCGACCCGCTGGTGCACGACATCCGGCTCGTCGAAGACAACTGGGAATCGCCGACGCTCGGCGCCTGGGGGCTCGGCTGGGAAATCTGGCTGAACGGCATGGAAGTCACGCAGTTCACGTACTTCCAGCAGGCGGGCGGCCTCGACTGCCGGCCGGTGACGGGCGAGATCACCTACGGCCTCGAGCGGCTCGCGATGTACTTGCAGGGCGTCGAGAGCGTGTACGACCTCGTCTGGACGGACGGCGCAGCGGGTCGCGTGACCTACGGCGACGTCTATCACCAGAACGAGGTCGAGCAGTCCGCGTTCAACTTCGAGCACGCGGACATCGCGTCGCTCTTTGTTGAATTCGACCAGCGCGAGAAGAACTGCAAGGCCTTGCTCGAGGCGGCGCTGCCGCTGCCCGCGTACGAGCAGACGCTGAAGGCCTCGCACGTCTTCAACCTGCTCGACGCACGCAAGGCGATCTCCGTCACCGAGCGCCAGCGCTACATCCTGCGCGTGCGCGCGCTCGCCCGGGCCGTCGCGAGCGCCTACTTCGCCAGCCGAGAAGCGCAAGGCTTTCCACTGCTGCGAGGGGGACTGTCCCCTTTGCAGGCTCTGATGCAAAGGGGACTGTCCCCTCCGACACCGGTTCCGAGGCCACTGTGCGCATGAAGAAGCGCCCATGAACCGCCACGACTTCCTGGTCGAGATCGGCGCGGAGGAAATGCCGCCCAAGAGCCTCGTCGCCCTCGGCGAAGCCTTCCGCGACGGGGTCGTTGCCGGGCTCGACGCCGCCGGCCTCTCGCACGGCGCGGCGCTTGCGTATTTCACGCCGCGGCGCCTCGCGGTGCAGGTCGCGAAGCTGCTCGACCGCCAGCCGGAGCAGCGAATCGAGCGCCGCGGGCCGCCGGTTTCCGCCGCATTCGACGCCGCCGGCAAGCCGACGCGCGCCGCGACCGCATTTCGCCGACTCCTGCGGCGTCGAAGGTCGATGAGCTCACGCGCCTCAACGACAACAAGGGCGAGTTCCTGTTCTGCCGGACGACTCGCCCCGGTGAACAGGCCGCAAAGCTCCTGCCCGGCATCGTGCAGGCCGCGCTCGATCAGCTGCCGATCGCGCGGCGCATGCGCTGGGGGGCGGGGACCGCCCAATTTGTCCGCCCGGTGCATTGGATCGTGATGCTGCACGGCGACCAGGTCGTGCCCGGCGAGATCCTCGGAATCCCGGCCGGGCGCATGACGCGCGGCCATCGCTTCCATGCGCGCAAGCCCATTGCACTGCGCTCACCCGGCGGCTACGTGGCGGCCCTCGAGAAAGGCCATGTGCGCGCCGATTTCGAGGCGCGGCGCGACCGCATCCGCGCAGGCGCCGTGGCCGCGGCCGAGGCCGAAGGCGGGGAAGCCGTGATCGACCCGGCCGTGCTCGACGAGGTCACCGCGCTGACGGAATGGCCGGTGCCGCTCGTCGGCGCTTTCGAGCCGCGTTTCCTCGAGCTGCCCCCCGAGGTGCTGATTGCGACGATGCAGGACCACCAGCGCTATTTCCCGGTGCGGGCGAAGGACGGCAAGCTGATGCCGCGCTTCATCGCGGTCGCGAACCTCGAAAGCCGCGATCCGCCGCAGGTGCGTGCCGGCAACGAGCGCGTCGTGCGGCCGCGCCTCGCCGACGCCGCCTTCTTTTTCGCCGCCGACCGCAAGGCGACCCTGCAATCGCGACGCCAGGCGCTCGGCGCCGTCACTTTCCAGGCCCAGCTCGGCAGTTACGCCGACAAGACCGCCCGCATCACCGCCCTCGCCGGCCAGATCGCGCGGGTCGCGGGCCACGACCCTGCGACCGCGCAGCGCGCGGCAGAGATCTCCAAGTGCGACCTGCTGACGGCCATGGTCGGGGAATTCCCGGAATTGCAGGGCGTCATGGGTCGCTACTACGCCCAGCACGACGGTGAGTCCGCGGAGGTCGCAGCCGCCATCGCAGAGCAGTACATGCCCCGCTTCGCCGGCGATGCCCTGCCCGCGACCGGCGCCGGGCTCGCGCTCGCCATGGCCGACAAGCTGGACACCCTGGTCGGCATCTTCGCCATCGGCCAGAAGCCGACCGGGACCAAGGATCCGTATGGCCTGCGCCGCGCGGCGCTCGGGGTGCTGCGCATCCTCATCGAGCCCGGCATCGCGCTCGACCTGCGCGAGCTCATCCGCAGCGCGATTGACTCCATTGCGTCGGACCTCGGCAGGCTCGGCGGCAAGCCGCCGGCCGACAACCTGGCCGAGGACATCTACGACTACATGATGGAGCGCCTGCGCGCCTGGTACCTCGAGCGCGGCGGCGGCGTCACCACCGAGATGTTCGACGCCGTGCTCGACACGCGCCCGGCATCGCCCCACGACTTCGACGATCGCCTGCGCGCGCTCTCCGCGTTCCTGGCGCTCCCCGACGCGGCCGGGCTCACCGCCGCCAACAAGCGCATCGCGAACATCCTCAGGAAGGCGGGCGAACAGCCGAGCCCGCGCGTCGATCCCGGCCTCCTCACCGACGCGAACGAGCGCCAGCTTGCGACCGAGATCGAGTCGCTCCGCCAGGACGTCGAGCGGCTCGTCACGGCGCGGCGCTATGCGGATGCCTTGACGCGGCTTGCCTCCTTGCGGGGTCCGGTCGACGCATTCTTCGAGCACGTGATGGTGATGGCCGACGACGTGCGCGTGCGCGCGAACCGGCTCGCGCTGCTCGCGGCGCTCCAGCGTCTCTTCCTGCACATCGCGAACCTGTCGCGGCTGCCGGGTTGAAATCCGGCCGGACCGGATGGCCATGAGCATCCCCCGGTGGCGCAAGATCGCGCCGCTCCAGTGGCTCGGTTCCGTCACATTCACCGCGTTGCTGTTTCTGCTCTCGCCCGTCTGGGGCGCGGTGATCACGCTCGTCGGCTGGCTGCCGTTTCGCGCGCTCTACCATTTCGCGCGCGGCTGGGCGGGTTCCAACATGTGGCTCGCGAAAATTCTGTGCGGGCTCGACTGGGTCGTCGAGGGCCGCGAGAACATCCCGCAGGAGGGCGCCCACATCTCGATGTGGAAGCACACCTCGACCTGGGAAACGATGGCGCAGATGGTCGTGATGCCGCCGCAGGCCTGGGTGCTGAAGCGCGAGATCCTCTGGATCCCGCTCGTCGGCTGGGCGACCTGGATGCTGAAGTGCATCGCCATCGATCGCGGCGCCGGTCACCGCGCCGTCAACCAGGTGCTCGACCAGGGACGCGATCGGCTCGCCGCCGGCATCTGGGTCCTGATCTTTCCGGAGGGCACGCGGATGGCGCCGGGCGAGACGCGCAAGTACGGCATGTCGGGCGCGCTCCTCGCCTCGCAAAGCGGCGTGAAAATCGTGCCGGTCGCGCACAACGCGGGTGACTTCTGGCCGCGGCGCGGCCTGCTCAAGAAGCCGGGCCTGATCCGTGTCGTGATCGGTCCGGCCATCGAGGCGGCCGGGCGCGATCCGCGCGAGCTCAACGCCGAGGTTCAGCGCTGGATCGAATCCACGATGGAAGAGCTGCGCAGCGGGCCGGGTTAGATCAGACGTCGAGGTTCGAGACGTACAGCGCGTTCTTCTCGATGAACTCGCGGCGCGGCTCGACCGCGTCGCCCATGAGCGTCGTGAAGATGTCGTCGGCGGCGACCGCGTCCTCGATGCGCACCTGCAGGAGCCGGCGCACTTCGGGATTGATCGTCGTGTCCCAGAGCTGGGCCGGGTTCATCTCGCCGAGGCCCTTGTAGCGCTGGATGGCCTGGCCCTTGCGCGCCTGGTCGAGGAGCCAGGTGATCGCGTCGGGGAATGTCGCGATGTCCTGGCGCTCGCCGCCGCGGGCGACGAAGGCGCCCGCACTGATGAAGTCGTTCAGCGTCGAGCCGAGCTCGGCGATGCGCCCGTACTCGGCCGACTCGAAGAATTCCGGCTGCAGGTGCTTCTCGGTCGTGACGCCGTGCTCGGTGCGCGCGACATCCACGCGCTCGGGCTCGCCCGCCTCGTTCCGGCGCACGGCGAGCTTGTAGCTGTGCACGAGGCTGCCGTCGGCATTGAGCCGGGCCTCGAGCTCCTTGACCCAGCCCTCGAGCCAGGCCGTGTCCGCGAACTGCTGTTCGCCGACCGGGCGCATGGCGAGGAGCTGCTCGAGCAGGCGCCGGTCATAGCGGCGCGACCAGCGGCTGATGATCGCCTTCACCTCCATGTACTGGCGGGCGAGCATCTCGAGCGCGGAGCCTGCCAAGCGGCAGGAGCCTCCGGGTTCACGTGCAGCGCGGCGTTGTCGAGCGCGCTCGTCAGGAGGAGCTGGTCGAGCTCCGCCTCGTCCTTGACGTACATCTCCTGCTTGCCGCGCTTGATCTTGAACAGCGGCGGCTGGGCGATGTAGATGTGCCCGCGCTCGATCAGCTCGGGCATCTGCCGGTAGAAGAAGGTCAGGAGCAGCGTCCGGATGTGGCTGCCGTCGACGTCCGCGTCCGTCATGATGATCACGCGGTGATAGCGCAGGTTTGCGCAATCGAAGTCGTCGCGGCCGATACCGGTGCCGAGCGCGCTGATCAGCGTCACCACTTCCTGCGATGACAGCATCTTGTCGAAACGGGCTTTTTCGACGTTCAGGATCTTGCCCTTGAGCGGGAGCACCGCCTGGGTGCGCCGGTCGCGCCCCTGCTTGGCGGAGCCGCCGGCGGATTCGCCCTCGACCAGGAAGATCTCCGACTTGGCCGGGTCCTTTTCCTGGCAGTCCGCGAGCTTGCCGGGCAGGCCCGAGGAGTCGAGCGCGCCCTTGCGGCGCGTCATCTCGCGGGCCTTGCGGGCCGCCTCGCGCGCGCGGGCGGCATCGATGATCTTGAGGCAGATGGCCTTGGCGTCCGCCGGGCGCTCGAGCAGGAATTCGCCGAGCTTCTGCGCGACCGCGGACTCGACCGCCCCCTTCACCTCGGACGACACCAGCTTGTCCTTGGTCTGGGACGAGAACTTCGGGTCCGGCATCTTGATCGAGAGGATCGCCGTCATGCCCTCGCGGGCGTCGTCGCCCGTGAGCTGGACGTTCTCGCGCTTGGCGAGGCCCTCTTTCTCGATGAACTCGTTGATTTTCCGGGTCAGCGCGGCCCGGAAGCCCGCGAGGTGCGTGCCGCCGTCCTTCTGCGGGATGTTGTTCGTGTAGCAGTACATCGACTCCTGGTAGGAGTCGTTCCACTGCGCCGCGACCTCGACCGCAATCGGCCCTTCCTGGTGCTGGAAATAGAAGATGTTCGGGTGGATCGCCGTCCGGCTGCGGTTCAGGTACTGCACGAAGGCCGACACGCCGCCCTTGTGCTCGAACACGTCGTTCTTGTCCTCGCGCTCGTCGATGAGCTCCATGCGGACGCCCGAGTTCAGGAAGGACAGCTCCCGCAGGCGCTTGGCGAGCCAGTCATAGGAAAACGTCGTGTTCGTGAAGATCGTGTTGCTGGGCTTGAAGCGGATCGTCGTGCCCCGGTCCGTCGTCGTGCCGACGACCGAGAGCGGCCCCTGGGGCTCGCCCATCTTGTATTGCTGGCGGTGAAGCTTGCCGTCGCGCGCGATGGTGAGCGTCAGCGCGCCGGAAAGCGCATTCACGACGGAAACGCCGACGCCGTGCAGGCCGCCCGCGACCTTGTAGGAGTTGTCGTCGAATTTTCCGCCGGCATGCAGCACGGTCATGATGACCTCGGCTGCCGAGCGGTTTTCTTCCGCGTGGATGTCGGTCGGGATGCCGCGGCCATTGTCGACCACCGTCACCGACTCGTCCGCGTGGATGGTCACGACGATGCGGTCGCAATAACCGGCCAGCGCCTCGTCGATCGAGTTGTCGACGACCTCGAAAACCATGTGGTGAAGGCCCGTGCCGTCATCGGTGTCGCCGATGTACATGCCGGGCCGTTTGCGGACGGCCTCGAGGCCCTTCAACACCTTGATTTTGGTGGAGTCGTAGGCGTCGTTCTGGGGGGTCCCGGGGCCTGCCTGCATAAGCCGGAAATCATACCAGAAAAACCCGGCTTTTTGCTTTGTTTTTCAGTTGCTTGCTGTCACTCCTCAGAAGCTGAAACCGTAGGCGATCGCGGGTCCGGAATAGGTCTCCGTCACGCTCTCGCCGGTGCTGCCCTTGAGGTCCATTTCGACGTGCTTGTAGCCGGCGTAAAAGTGATGCGGCCCGGTCGTGTAACTGCCGAACGCATACAGGCTCCAGGTGCCCTCGGTCTCGCCTTCCGAAAGGTCGCCGCCGAAGTGAAGCCGCCAATGCTCATTGAGCGGCATGGCGTAGCGCGCGCCGAGCAAGAAAGTCCGTGTAGGTCG
This sequence comes from uncultured Gammaproteobacteria bacterium, assembly GCA_963747035.1. Classification (GTDB taxonomy): domain Bacteria; phylum Pseudomonadota; class Gammaproteobacteria; order Steroidobacterales; family Steroidobacteraceae; genus SCUD01. Next base: position 107,368 of record CAVVDL010000025.1, on the reverse strand, counting down.
TGTTGATGCCGGTCGAGATCGTCGGCAGCGCCGGCGGCTCCGGATCGACCACCAGGTGGAAATCGGTATCGATGTAGCGCAGGCCCCCATAGACCTCGAACCCCGTCATGCGCTCCGGGCCCGGACTCCACACCATCGCGAGGTCCATGGCCGTCATGTCGAGGTCGGAATTCAGGTGGACGTTCGGCAGGTTGTTGTTATTGCCGACGCCCATGTAGGAGATGTCCACGAAGCCGCCGAAATTGTCGCCCTGGGCTTCCATATGCCCCTGGAACCCCATTTCCAGCTTGTCGATCGTGTCCGAATAATCGATGTCGAGGTTGACGTCGCGGGTGGCGACGCCGATGTCGGCCGCCCACAGGTACACGATGCCGAGCCAGTCCATGCCCGAACTGTCGGCGCGCGCGGCGCCCGCCCCGAGCGTCAGGGCAAGCCCACAGCCGACCGCGACCAGCGACTTGCGATGATGTGTGTTCACTTTATTTCCTCAGTTCAGCTTCTGGCCCGGCTTCAGGTCGAGTCGGCACGGGCGACATGGCGCGCATGTCCTGGAATCCCTTCACGCTGATGTCGGCCCACTGCTTGAAGAGCGCCTTGAAGTCCGAAATATTCGTGACGCTGTTCGAGATCTGCGCCATGCCGGTGCCGCGCGTCGCGCGCCGGTCGAGCCCGCGGCCGAGCAGCGCTCCCGTCGTCGAATCGCGCACCTCGAGGAACAGGGTCGCCTCGCCAGACTCCATCGTGTACGTGCGCGAGCGGCCAGCTCGACATCGTTGTCCGGCGCCGCGATGTAGAGATCCACGACGCCGGGACGCAGCCGCAGCACGTCGGGGCCCGGCGCCGTCACGAGCTCGAGGCCCGCCTTTCTTGTAGGCCTCCGTGAACACCTCGGTGAAGCCCTCGCGCGCGGCTTGCGCGATCTTCTCGACGTGCTCGGGCGTCAGCCGCTGTGACAGCGTCGTCGCATCGCGGTTGTAATTTTTCGCCCAGTCCTTTTTGAACGCGACTTCGACCGGATCCATCATGAGCTTCGTGTACTTGCGGAAGTCCGCGCCCGGCAGCAGGTAGGCCGCGTCGAGCCGCTTCGGCTTGATCTCGATGAGCCCGTCCCAGGAACCCGGGTTTTCCGCCGCAACCGCGAGCGTCGTGCCGAGCCACATCAGGGCGGCGAGGCCGCCGATAATCAGTTTTTTCATGACATCACCCAAGTTGAAGTTATTCGATCACCGACGACGCGACATGCCTCGCGACGTACCGCGTGACATGCTGCTCGGCGCGCGGCGCTGGTAGTTCTGGTACCCGCCGCTTCGCGCCGCCGCATCGCGATTCAGCTGGCCGTAGTCGCTGCGGGTCGAGGGTTGCGCGCGTGTCGCGCCGCCGAGCTGCCCAGCGCTTGCGCCGCCTGCGCCGCCCATATTCTGCCCGCGCTGGCCGCTCGTGTCGCGCGTGCCCGCCGTGTCGCGACTCTCGAGGCTACCCGAGCCGCCGTAGCGTTGCCCGCCGTCGCCGCCCGCATCCGGACGATCCGGCCGGTCCGGCGTGTCGACGTCACTCCAGCCGCCGTCGCCGTGCTGCTGCCAGCCGTCGTCCGTCTTGCGGTAGACGTTGCCATCGTGGCCGGCATAGATGTCGCCGCTGCCGCTCTGCGCGATGGTCGTGCGATCGCCGATGCCGCCGGAGGCGGAAATGGCCTGGCCGCCGCCGCTGCCCTCCGCCTTCGTGATGCTGTTGGAGCCCTGGCGGCGCGTTTCGGTATTCACCGTCTGGCCGTCCTTGGAGAAGGTTCCTTCGCGCGAAACGCTGCCGTTGTCGTTGAGCTGACGGTCCATCGTCGCGCTGCCGCCGCCCTCGCCCTTGATCGTCGTCGTGCCTTCGCCGCCGCGGTGATTGCCCTCGATCGTCCCCGACTTGCCGCCGGCGGTCTCGAAGTTGCCGGAACTCGAGATGCTGCCGTCGGCGTTGCGCTGGCGCGTGACCTCGGAACTGCCGCCCGCATCCGTCTTGCGTTCTGTCGTGCGCGTGCCGGTGTCGAAGTCGGTCGTCTTCTTGACGTCCATCTGGTTGCCGCGCGGACCCTCGACCGTGCGCTCCATCTTCATCTTGTTGGAGTCTTCCGAGTAATAGCGATCCGTCTCCGTCGAAATGCCGGTGCGCGGGTTGTAGCTTCCGCCCGAGCTCGCCCATTCGTCTCCGTCCCAGGCGGTCTCGACATAGCTGCTGCGGCCGGTCTTCGGGTTGTAGCCCTGGTTGTACGAATAGCCGCCATAAGGCCCATACGCGACGGAACGCGAGCCGTAACGGCCGGTGTTGGGGTTGTACCAGCTGCCGTGGCCGTACGAACCGCCGTACGGGTAGTAATAGCCGCCGTAGTAATACGGCGGGTAGTAATAGCCGGTGCCGTAGTAGGCGACGCCGAAGCCGATGAACATGCCGGCCGCGTATGCGCCGTTGTAGCTCGACTGGACTTCGCCGCTGCTCGTCGGCTGCACGATCACCTGCGTCACCGGATACGACGGTGAGTTCGGCGGGATCTGGTAGATCGCCGCGGGTACTTCGGCCGTCGCGGCCCAGGGACCGACCGGCTTGTCCGCGACGTACCACATGCCCTCGTAGCACAGGTAGTACTTGTCGCCGTACTGGATGATGTCGTTGCCGGTATTGACCGCGCGCGCGACCTGCGTGTTCGCGATGGGCTCGAACTTCGGTTCACCACCCGCGTAGGCGACCTTCACGTCCGGTGCGGCGCCCGCCTTCACCTGCTTCTTTTCCGGCAGCGTCGCCTCGAGCGTCGCGCGGCGCGCTTCGAGCGTGCCGGGCACCGAGGCGCGCACGTCGCCGGCCTCGTCCTCCTCCGGGATCATCGCGAACGCATCGGGCAACGGCATCGTGAATTTCCACGGCCCTTGCTCGCAGATCCTGCGTCGAGAACCACCGGCCCGCCGCGAGCAGGTAATACGTGCCGTCGAGACGGAACAGCGGGCTGTCCGTGTTCTCGATCGACTCGAGCCCGCCCGTGCCCGCGATCTCCCGCCCTTTCGGCTTTCCGTCCAGCACGACGATTTCGGCCGGCTTGGAGGTCGCGATCACGGCGGGCGCAGCGCCCGCCTTCGGCGTGGTCGCGACGACGGCCGCGATCGACGTGTATTCGCCGCGCGCCGGGATCTTGCGGAATGCCGTCGGCAGGTCGGCGATCGCGCCCCAGGGACCTTCGAGCTTGGCCGCCGAATAGCGGTGGTCGCCGCTCAGCAGGTAATACGTGCCGCTCTTCGTCTCGCGGATGACCGGAAAATTCGCGTTCGAGATCAATTCAAGCCCGGTTCCCCCGATCGCAGTCGCGACCGGCTTTCCGTTCACGAACAGCAGGAACGCCGGCGACTCGACGACGTAGATCGGCGGCGGCTCATCGTTGAAGCCCGCGGGCGGCGGTGTCTCCAGGACGCCATCCGCCAGGTAATAGAGAAAGACGTCGAGCGGCATTTCGATCGGCTCGCTCTCGACCGCGGCGCGGATGCGATCCTCGTGCTCCTTCGAATTGTCGCCGCCCGAGAACGTCACGCGATCGACCTTCGGGTGCGGCACCTTCACGAGGCGCGCCTTGCGGTCGACGGTGGTGTCGCCCGACAGGTCGATGACGCCATAGCGCGCGTTCTCGGCGTTTTCCGGAAATTCGACGGCGACCTGCGCCGTGAAGTGCTCGAAATTATCCCAGGTGCGGATCTGCGGCGCGTACACGATGACGCGCTTGCCGTCTTTCGTGATGCGCTCGCGCGGATACTGCCAGCGCGCACCGAACTCCGGGATTCGATGCTTTCGAACTCGCCGTTTCAGCCGTCGTGACCGGACCGCGATCGCAGGCCGTGAGTGAAACGAGAAAGAGTGCGAGCCAGATTCCCTTCAAGCGCATCGTTTTTATCCTGGAGGACGCGGCACGGAAAGCGCGTCAGTTTAGCTGCACGTCGCGCGCACATTCGTTTGTCTTTGGCGCCGCGCGAAAGTTGCGGGCTTGTTGCGCGGCATCGTCGCAGCCGGAAAAATTTCCGTGTCTCGCGTCCATGCGATCGCGCAAATTTTCAGCCGCAGTGGCTTCTCGTCCCATGGGGCTTTCGGCCCCGTGGTTTTACGGCCCTTATGCGGCGATCGTGTGGCTATTTGTTCCTATCGTCTGTTAATATGTCGCTATCGTGCTGCTATCCGCGTCGAATGTCGCCGTGTTTCACGTGGAACAATCGCGCATCGCGAACGAGCTCGGCAATTTCCGGCTTCAGCGACGTGACCCAGAGTTGGGCCGGCACTTGCCGCACCAGCGCCATGAGCCGGGCCAGGTTCTCGCCGTCCAGTTCAGCCGCCGGATCATCGAGTAGCAGCGCCGAGCGGCCGGGCCTTTCCTGCTCCTGGATTTCGAGCTGGGCCAGCATCAAGCCGGCGGCCACCAGCTTTTGCTGCCCGCGCGACACGTGATCCTTGGCGGGCCGTCCACCAACCAGGACGACCACGTCGGCGCGGTGCGGGCCGAGTTGGGTCGCCCGGTAACGCCGGTCGCGGCGGCGATCGGCGGCGAGGGCGTCTGAAAGTGGCTGGTCGCTGTCCCAGCCGGGCTGGTGGACGAGGGTGATCGCCTGATCAAGCAGCGCGCCGCCGATGGCCTCGAGCGGCGACCGCGAGGCGGGCGAGATAGTGGCTGCGTTGCGCGGCGAGGGCTTCGCCGCTCACGGCAAGCTCCTGTTCCCAGGCGGCGAGATCCTCGTCGCCCGCGTTCTGCTTCAGCGCCGCGTTCCGCTGGCGCAGGGCCTGGTGGTAGCGGCGCCAGGTCGGGAGGAAGGCATGTTCCACGTGGAACACACCCCAGTCGAGATACCGCCGGCGCCGGCCCGGACCTTCCTCGAGCAGCTTGTGGACCTCGGGGTCGATGACCTGGGCCGGGAACTGCTCGGCCAGATCTGCGATGCCAGCGGCCACGGCACCGCCGACATGCCATTCCGAGCCGCTGCGGGTTGCCTGGACGCCCAGCGCGATCGGACCGACCGCGCCCAGGGCCTTGCCCGCAAGCAGAAAGGAGTCTTCGCCGTGCGCGATGAGCGCGTCGCGGCGGCGGCTGCGAAAAGAGCGGCCCCGGCTCAGGAAAAAGGCGGCCTCGAGCAGGCTGGTCTTGCCCGAGGCATTCGGGCCGATGAAAAGATTGGCGCCGGGATCGAGTTCGAGCTCAACCGCGGCAAGACAACGAAATCGCTCGGCGTGAAAACTGCCGAGGGGCATCCGTTGCTTACAGGCGCATCGGCATCACGACATACCGGGCGCTGCTCACGCCGGGCGCGCGCACGAGGCAGCTCGAGTTGCCGTCGGTCACGCCGATCTCGACTTCATTGCCATCCACGGCCGCCAGCGCGTCGAGGAGGTAGCTCACGTTGAAGCCGACTTCCAGTTCGTCGCCCTTGTAGCTCACCTCGACCTGCTCTTCGGCTTCTTCCTGCTCCGGGTTGTGCGCCTGGAGCGTCATCGAGTTCTTCTTGAGCGCGAGGCGAATCCCGCGGTACTTCTCGTTCGCGAGGATGGAAGTCCGCTGGAGGGCCGAACGGAGCATCTCCCGATCGGCCACGATGGCCTTCGGCGAAGCGGCCGGGATCACGCGGCTGTACTCCGGGAATCTGCCGTCTATCAGCTTCGATGTGAAGCGAACGTCGCCGATCTGGGCGCGAACGTGATTGCTTCCAATCGTGATCTGAACATCGCCCTCGGTGCCCAGCAGGCGCTGCAATTCCAGGACGCCTTTGCGCGGAATGATGACCTGTTGGCCCGTCGCTTTGGAGGGGAGATCCATCTCGCACAATGCCAGACGATGGCCGTCAGTCGCGACCGTTCGAAGCATTTTCCCATCCGTTTCCAGCAACATCCCATTCAAGTAATAGCGCACATCCTGCTGCGCCATCGAAAAGTGGGTCTTGTCCAGCAGGCGTTTGAAATCCGCCTGCGGGAGCTTGAGGCTCTGCTGCTGCGCGAGTTCGTCGATGACCGGAAAGTCGCTGGCGGGGAGGGTGGCGAGGACGAAGCGGCTCTTGCCGGCTTTGACCGTCAGCTTGTCGCCGTCCTGGCTGAAGGTAAGCGTCGACGCCCTCGGGCAGTGAGCGACAGATATCGAGGAGCTTCCGACCTGGCACGGTGACGCGGCTGTCCGCAGCCGATTTGATCTCGGTGCTGGCCACGAGCTCGACTTCAAGGTCGGTCGCCGTAATCGACAGCTTCCCGGATTCCGCCGACGAGCAGCAGGTTCGCGAGGATCGGCATCGTCTGCCGTCGTTCAACGACGCCGATGACGGACTGGAGAGCCGCGAGCAGACTTTCGCGTTCGGCGCTGAATTTCATCGGTGCACCTGGGTGGCTGGGCCGTTCAGATCTTGCTGGAATCATCTTTTCTTATAACTGTAGTTATTACAGAGCAGCGCATTTTCGGTGGATAAGCCCGGAAAATCGACAGGACAGAACGGCTTGCACGAAGCATAAGCGCGTGCTGTGCCTTGTCGGTTCCTATGCTACCCCTGTGGAATCTCTGTGTAGCGAAAAACGCGCCACAACACCCCACACATTATCCACATCAGTTGGTCAGGATTCTCAAGAGGTTGAGGTAATCCTCGCTCGCGCGGCGCTCGATCTCGCGCAAATCCTTCACGCGATCGCAGGCATGCATGACGGTCGTGTGATCGCGGCCGCCGAAAGCGTCGCCGATTTCCGGAAGGCTGTGATTCGTGAGTTCGCGCGCGAGCGCCATCGCCACCTGGCGCGGGCGCGCGATGGAGCGGCTGCGCCGCTTGGAAAGCAGGTCGGCGACGCGGATCTTGTAGTACTCCGCGACGGTTTTCTGGATGTTCTCGATGGTGACGAGCCGTTCCTGGGCCGCCAGGAGATCCTTCAGCGCCTCGCGGGCGAGCTCGAGCGTGACGGGACGGCCGGTAAAGCGCGAAGTGGCGAGCACGCGGCGCAGCGCGCCCTCCAGTTCGCGGACGTTGGAGCGAATGCGCTTGCCGATGAAAAAGGCCACTTCCTCGGGCAAATCGCCGCCGGCGGCCTGGGACTTCGCCATCAGGATGGCGACGCAGGTTTCGAGTTCCGGCGGCTCGATCGCGACCGTGAGGCCCCAGCCGAAGCGGGATTTCAGGCGTTCCTCGAGGCCGGTGACCTCTTTCGGGTAACGGTCGCAGGACAGGATGATCTGCTGCTGGCCCTCGAGCAGGGCGTTGAACGTGTGGAAGAACTCTTCCTGCGAGCGATCCTTGCCGGCGAAGAACTGGATGTCGTCGATGAGCAGGGCATCGAGCGTGCGGTAGGTCTGCTTGAACTCGTTGATGGTGTTGTGCTGAAGCGCGCGCACCATCTCGCTGACGAAGCGCTCGCTGTGCACGTAGGCGATGCGCGCTGCGGGGTTGCGCTCACGGATGAGGTTGCCGACCGCGTGCATCAGGTGCGTCTTGCCGAGACCGACGCCGCCGTAGATGAAAAGCGGGTTGTAAGCGCGGCCCGGGGTTCTCGCCGACCTGCACCGCGGCCGCCCGGGCGAGCTGGTTGCTCTTGCCTTCGACGAAGGTCGCGAAGGTGAATTCGGCGTTTAATCGGCTGCCTATAGGCTGCTGTTCGCGCGGTTTCCCCTCGGAAACAATGACATTTTTATGATCCGGCGCCGGAGTCGCTGCCGGCAGCTCGTCACGACGCGAACCGACCTCGAGGCGCACGCGGGGACCGGTGCCTGCGCCCGAGACGCCGACGAGTTCTTCGATGCGCGTGAAGAGGTTTTTCTCGATCCAGGAGACCACGAAGCGATTCGGGGCGAGGAGCTGCAGTTCGCCCTCGCGCTCGACGGCCTGCAGGGGCCGGACCCAGGTGTTGAACTGCTGCTCGGGCACTTCATTTTCGAGATGCCGCAGACACTGATGCCAAAGCGAGCCCTGCACGAGCCGTTCCTCGCAGAAAAATAAAACGCCGGAATCGGCGACGAGTCTAAGTCGGTGCGAAGTCGGCGCGCCAGAGTTATCCACAACCCCGCGCGGTTGACAGGACGGACCCGGCTCCGTAACCTTGCCGCCCTTCACAACGTCTGTTGCCCCTTTAATTTCAAAGGTTTGGGATCATGGCCACGAAGCGCACGTACCAGCCGAGCAAGATCAAGCGCAAGCGTACGCACGGCTTCCGTGCCCGCATGGCCACGAAGAAAGGGCGCCAGGTCCTGAAGCGCCGTCGTGCCAAGGGCAGGAAGCGCCTCGCCGTCACCGAAAAACGCTGACGAGTGACCTACGTCCCGGCGTCACGGACTGCGGGCCGGCCAGAAACTCCATACCGCCGCCGAGTTCGAGCGCGCGCGAAAGGGGCGCGAACGTCATGCGGATGCCTTGTTCGCCATTCAATGTGCCCGCAATGAAGCCGGCGAAGCGCGGCTCGGCATGGCCGTCAGCGTCCGCGCGGCGGGAAATGCGGTCAACCGCAATCGCCTGCGGCGCCTGATCCGCGAATCGTTCCGGATGCACCGACAGGAGATGCCGGCGGTGGATGTGTTCGTCTCGGCGCGTGCGGCAGCTGCGAAGGCGCCGAACAAGGCGGTCTTCGAAAGCCTCGTGCGACTCTGGAAGGAAATCACGGCTACCCCATGAAGCGGCTCGCGCAGCTCCCGGTTCACCTGTATCGCTGGTTCCTGAGCCCGTACCTCGGCCGGCAGTGCCGGTTCGAGCCGAGCTGTTCGGCCTATGCGCTCGAAGCGATCGAGAAACATGGCGTCCTTCGCGGCTACGGATTCGCGGTGAAGCGCATCTGCCGCTGCCATCCCTGGGGCGCGGCGGGTTACGACCCGGTGCCTGAGGCGCGCCGCGCATGAATTCGCAGACGCGCCTCCTGCTCTGGGCCGGCCTTGGCTTCCTGCTCTGGCTCAACTTCCAGGCCTGGACGAAAGATCACGCCGCGGTCGTGAAAGAAACGCCGGCGGCGCAGGCGTCCACCGCGAATGCCACGACGTCCGCGAACCCGCAGGACGGCCTCTCCGCCGAACTGCCGTCGGTGACGGGCGAAGCCGCGCCTGCCGCGCAGCCCACCGCCGTGCCGGGCACGATGTCGGCCGCCATCGCCGGGGCGGCCAAAGTCCGCATCGTCACCGACGTGCTCGACATGGACGCGAGCCTCTCCGGCGGCGAGCTGATCCGCGCGGACATCACGCAGTATCCGCTGCACAAGAACGATCCGAAGACGCCCGTGCGGCTCTTCAATACGGATTCGCCGGCGACGCAGTTCCTGTTCCAGTCGGGCCTGACGACGGGGGAGGCGGGCCGCAGCGAACCGAACCACAAGGCGCCGTTCACGAGCGCCGCGACGGAATACCGGCTGGCGGCGGGCAGCGATGCGCTCGAGGTGCCGCTCACCTGGTCGGACGGCGCCGGGCTCTCGGTGACGAAGACCTTCGTCCTGCACCGCGGCTCGTACAGGGTGGACCTGCGCTATCACGTCGTGAATGCGGGCGCGGAACCGGTGAAGCTCGCGTCCTACGCGCAGCTCCTGCGCCACTCGCCCGGCAACAAGCGCTCGATGTGGGACCCGGACACCTACTCCTTCCGCGGCCCCGCGTATTACGACGGCGAGAAATACCAGAAGCTGAAGATCGAGGACGCGGACGACGCGAAGCTTTCGCGCCCCGTCACGAACGGCTGGATCGCGGCGCTGCAGCACCATTTCGTCGCGGCGGTCGTGCCGGCGGCGGGCAAGACCTACCAGTACGAACTGCGCGTCAAGGACATGGACTACCTGTTCCGCGCGGTCGGTCCCGCCGCAGGTCGTGCCGGCCGGGGGCAGCGCGGACTTCACCGAGACGCTCTTCGTCGGCCCGAAGCTGCAGGACCAGCTCGCGGCCGCCGGGCCCGAGCTTCGCCGCGCCGCCGACTACGGCCGGCTCACGATCCTCGCCCAGCCGCTGTTCTGGATCCTGTCGAAAATCCACGAGTACGTCGGCAACTGGGGCTTCACGATCATCCTGACGACGCTGCTCATCAAGCTCGTGTTCTACAAGCTGGCCGAGACGAGCGGCCGCTCGATGGCGAAGATGAAGACGGTCGCGCCGCGCCTCAAGGCGGTGCAGGAGCGCTACAAGGACAATCGCGAGGAGCAGGCCCGCGCGATGATGGAGCTCTACAAGCGCGAGAAGATCAACCCGGTCGCCGGCTGCGTGCCGATGCTGGTGCAGATCCCGTTCTTCCTCGCGTTCTACTGGGTGCTGCTCGAGAGCGTCGAGATGCGCCAGGCGCCGTTCATCGGCTGGATCCAGGACCTGTCCTCGCGCGATCCGTTTTTCATCCTGCCGGCCCTGATGGGCGGCGCGATGTTCTTCCAGTACAAGCTGAACCCGACGCCGCCGGACCCGGTGCAGGCGAAAGTCTTCGCCTTCATGCCGCTGGTGATGACCTTCATGTTCCTGTGGTTCCCCGCCGGCCTCGTGCTCTACTGGATCACGAACACCGTGCTCTCGATCGCCCAGCAGTGGAAGATCAACCGCGTGGTCGAGGCCGAGGCGAAGAAGCAGCGAACGAACTGACCGCGCATGGACACGATCCGCACGGAAGCGCTCGGCCGCCACTACAGGATGGGGCAGGCGACGATCCATGCGCTTCGGGGCGTCGACCTCGTCGTGCGCCGCGGCGAGTACGTCGCGATCATGGGCCCCTCGGGCTGCGGCAAGTCCACGCTCATGAACCTGCTCGGCTGCCTGGACACGCCCGACAGCGGCCGCTACTGGCTGAACGGGAAGCTCGTGTCCGAACTCTCCGAGCTCGAGCTCGCGCATGTCCGCAATCGCGAGATCGGTTTCGTGTTCCAGACCTTTGCGCTGCTGCCGCGGCAGTCGGCGCTCGCGAATGTCGAGATGCCGCTCGTCTATGCGGGTGTGCGCGCGGCCGAGCGGCGCCGGCGCGCGCGGGAGGCGCTCCTGAAAGTCGGGCTCGACGATCGCGCCGCTCATCGCCCGGCCGAGCTCTCGGGCGGGCAGCGACAGCGCGTCGCGATCGCCCGCGCGCTCGTGACGGGGCCGGCGCTGCTCCTCGCCGACGAGCCGACCGGCAATCTCGACAGCGCGACCGGCGCGGAGATCCTCGCGCTCTTCGACGCACTGCACCAGGCCGGCAACACGATCGTGCTGGTGACCCACGAACGCGCGGTCGCGGACCGCGCCGGCCGAACGATCCAGCTTCGCGACGGTCTCGTCGTGAGTGATGCGCCGAATAGCGGGGGTGCCCATGCCGCTGCGTGAGCGAATGCTGCGCGCGGCCGTCCCCTGTGCGCTCGCCGGCTTCCTCGCCGCCTGCGGCCAGGGCGCGCCGCCGCCGGCGCACTACGAGACGGCGACGGTCACCCGCGGCGACCTGAAGGTGACGGTGGAGGCCTCGGGCACGATCGAGCCGGTCGCGACCGTCGAAGTGAAATCCAAGGCCTCCGGCGAGATCCTCGAGCTCACCTCCGAGATCGGCGACACGGTCGAGGCCGGCAAGCTCCTCGTGCGCATCGACCGGCGCACGCCGAAGAACCTCGTGGACCAGGCGCAGGCGGAGCTGAACGCGGCGCGCCAGCGCGAGGCGACGGCGGCAACGCAGATGGAACGCGGCGAGAAGCTGCGCGCGAACGCCTGGATCAACCAGTCGGAACTCGAGGCGCTCGAACTCGAAGTCGCGAACACGCACGCGGCGACGGTCGCGGCCCGCGTCGCGCTCGAGAACGCGCGCATCGGCCTCGACGACACCGACGTGCGCGCGCCGTCTGCGGGCACGATCCTGACCCGCCTCGTCGAGCGCGGGCAGGTCATCTCCTCGCCGACGCGCGACGTCGGCGGCGGCACCGTGATCCTCACGATGGCGGACCTGACGCGCGTCCGCGCGCGCGTCCGCGTGGACGAGACGGACATCGGCAAGCTCGCGGCCGGCGTGCCGGCGCGCATTCACGTCACGGCCTTCCCGGGCCGGGAATTCACGGGCGAGGTCGAGAAGATCGAGCCGCAGGCCGTCGTCGACCAGAACGTCACGATGTTCGCGGTGCTGATCAACGTCGGGAACGAGGAGGGGCTCCTGAAGCCCGGCATGAACGTGGACGCGGTCTTCGACGTCGCCGAGCGCGACGCCGTGCTGACCCTGCCCGTCATGGCGCTGCGCGCGGCCCGCGACATCGACACGACAGCGGAGATCCTGGGACTCGATGCCGAAAAGCTCCGCACCGAGGTCGGCGCGCCGGCAGGCAACACGGGCGCAGCGACGTGCGCGCGGCGCAGGCGAACGCGCGGCGCGCTCGGCCTCGGCCGGGGGCTCTGGGTCGTCGCGGTGAAGGACGGGAAGAACACGCCGACACCCGTCGAGACCGGCATCACCGACCTCGATCGCGTCGAGATCACGGGCGGCCTTGCGGAGGGCGAGCAGGCGCTCCTGCTGCCGACGGCGAGCCTGATGGAAACGCAGCAGCAAATTCAGGAGATGGCGAGCCGCCGCAGCGGCATCCCGGGACTCACCCAGAAGCCCGCGAGCACGGGCGCGCAGCCGGCCGCGCCCGCCCGGGAGCGTTGATGCCGTTCTGGGAGACGGTCCGCCTCGCGCTCGACTCGATGCGGGGCAACCTGTTCCGCTCCGCGCTCACGATGCTCGGCGTGATCATCGGCGTCGCCGCGGTCATCGCGATGCTCGCGCTCGGCCGCGGCGCGCAGGCCGCGGTGGACGCGCAGCTCGCGACGCTCGGCGCCGACGTCCTCACCGTCACCACCGGCATGCGCTGGATGGGCGGCGTCGCCCGCGACCAGCAGACACTCACGATCGACGACGCGGATGCGCTCGCGCGCGATGCGCGCCACGTCTCGGCCGTCGTGCCGGAACAGAGCGGGCGCCAGCAGGTGCGCCTCGGCGCGCGGAACATCAACATCCAGGTGATCGGCACGCTGCCGGAACACGCGCGCGTCAACGGCTACGAGCTCGAGTACGGAAAGATGTTCACGGCCTCCGACGACGCCTCGCGCCGGCGCGTCGCCGTGCTCGGCGGCGAGGTGCCGGAACAGCTCCAGGTGCCGCCCGCGAGCCTCGTCGGCGCGACCGTGATCGTGAAGAACATGCCCTTCGAGGTCGTCGGCATCTACCGGCGCAAGGGCGCGTTCGGCTACGGCAACCCGGACGACGACCTTTACATCCCGCTCGGCACCTCGCGCTTTCGCATCACGGGCGACGACGAGGTGCAGACGATCTCGGTGCAGGTCGCGCGCGGGAGCGACCTCGGCGCCGCGATGGTCGAGATCGAGCGCGTGCTGCGGCGCGAACACGGCCTCGCGCCCGGCCGCGACAACGACTTCACGCTGCTCGACCGCCGCCAGTTCCTCGCGACGCAGCAGGAGACGACGCAGATCCTCGGCTTCCTGCTGGCGGGAATAGCGGGAGTCAGCCTTGTCGTCGGTGGCATCGGCATCATGAACATCATGCTGGTGACCGTCACCGAGCGCACGCGCGAGATCGGCATCCGCAAGGCGATCGGCGCGACGCGCGGCAACATCCTGCGGCAGTTCCTGGTCGAGTCCGTGATCCTCTGCCTGCTCGGCGGCGCGGTGGGCGTCGCCCTCGGCATCGGCGTCGCGAGCGCGCTCTCGCGCTTCGCGGGCTGGCAGACCGCGGTCACGGCGGATTCGCTGCTGCTCGCATTCGGGTTCAGCGCGGGCGTCGGCCTCCTCTTCGGGCTCTGGCCCGCGCGCCGCGCATCGCTCCTCGACCCGATCGAGGCGCTCCGGCACGAGTGAGCCGCAGCCGGCCCGGTGCGCGAAGCCTTATGATGGCGATCCCATGATTCTCGTCTGCGATGTCGGCGGAACGCGCACTCGCCTCGCGCTGGCCGAGCACACGCCGGGCGGCTGGCAGCTCGGCCCGGTCGAGGAAGGGCCGACGAATGCCGATGTCGCGGCCACCGTCACGGGCTTCCTGCGCCGCGTGGCCAATGGGCGCGTGCAGGCAGCGGCCTTCGGCGGCGCGGGCGCCGTCTCCCCCGACGGCAGCATCCGGCTCACGAATGCCGACGTGCTGTTGTCGCCCGCCGAGCTCGCGCGCGCCGCGGGCGTCCCGCGCGTCGTGCTCGTGAACGACTTCGGCGCGATCGCCGAGGCGATCCCGCGCCTGCCGCACGAATCGCTGGTGCCCTGCGGCGGCGGCGCACCGGTTCCGGGCACGCCGGTCGCCGTGCTCGGTCCCGGCACCGGGCTCGGCACGGCGATCGGCGCGCCGGGCCGCGGCGGCTGGATCGCGATCGCCGGCGATGGCGGCCATGTCGACCTCGCGCCGGTGGATGACGACGAGCTCGAGATCTGGCAGCGGCTGCGCCGCGCGCACGGGCGCGTATCGGCGGAGACCATCCTCTGCGGCCCGGGGCTCGAGCGGCTGCACGCCGCGGTGTCGGGCAAGCAGCTGCCGGGACCGGCGATCGACGAGGCCGCGTGGCGCGGCGAGCCGGATGCGCTTCACACGCACGCGCTCTTCACGCGCTGGCTCGGCCGCGTGGCCGGGAACCTCGCATTGATCGCCGGCGCCCGCGGCGGCGTCTACCTCGCGGGCGGGATCCTGCCGCGCTGGGGCGCGCGCTTCGATGCGATCGCGTTCCGGCGCGCATTCGAGGACAAGGCGCCGTACTCGGCCTGGCTCTCCGCCATTCCGACGTTCGTCATCACGCATCCGCAGCCGGGCCTGCTCGGTCTTGCGGTCCTGGCGCACGCGGGGCCATGAACGCCGTCGCCGACACGATCGTCGCGAGCGCGACGCCGCCCGGCCGCGGCGGCATCGGGATCGTCCGCATCTCCGGCCCGCAGACGCGCGCGATCGGGGCCGGCGTGCTGGGGGAACTCCCGGCGCCGCGCCATGCCGCGGTCGCCGTATTCTCGGATGGCGCCGGCCAGACGATCGACGTCGGGCTCGCGATTTACTTTCCCGCGCCGAATTCCTTCACGGGCGAGGACGTGCTCGAGCTGCACGGCCACGGCGGTCCCGTCGTCATGGACCTGCTCGTCGCGCGCACGCTCGAGCTCGGCGCGCGCCTCGCGCGGCCCGGGGAGTTCACCGAGCGCGCCTACCACAATGACAAGCTGGATCTCGTGCAGGCGGAGGCGATCGCGGACCTGATTGCGGCGGGCTCCGCCGAGGCCGCGCGGGCGGCGCTGCGCTCGCTCTCGGGCGTCTTCTCGCACGAGATCCAGGGCCTGGCTGCGCGGGTGATGGAACTTCGCGCGTACGTGGAAGCCGCGATCGATTTTCCGGACGAGGACGCGGAATTCCTCGCGACGCCGGAGGTGCGCGACCGGCTGGCGGAGATCAACGCCCAGTTCGCGGCGATCGCGGAGACCGTGCGCCAGGGGCGGGCGCTGCGCGACGGCCTGCACGTCGTGATCGCGGGCCGGCCGAACGCGGGCAAGTCGAGCCTCCTGAACGCGCTTGCCGGATTCGATGCGGCGATCGTGACCGCGATCCCGGGCACGACGCGCGACCTCCTGCGCGAGCGCATCCACGTGGACGGCCTGCCGATCCACGTCGTGGACACCGCCGGCCTTCGCGACACCGACGACGTGATCGAGATCGAGGGCGTCCGGCGCGCGCGCATGGAGATGAGCCGCGCGGACCTCGTGCTCTACGTGGTGGACGCGACGCTCGGCTTCGCCGCGGGCGAGCAGGCGACGCTGCCCGGCGGCACCACGACGCTCGTCGTCTGGAACAAGGTGGACCTGCCGGACACGCGACCCGTGCCCGTGCTCGAGGACCGGCCGGCGATCGCCGTGTCGGCGCTGTTGGGCGAAGGCATGGAAATGCTCCGCGAGCAGTTGAAGTCCGCCGCGGGCTACCAGTCGGAGAGCGGCGCCTGGTCGGCGCGCCGGCGGCACCTCGACGCGCTCGCCCGGGCGCAGAGCCTGTTCGAGGTCGCGCAGGGCCGCCTCGGTGAGCGCGCCGCGTTCGAACTGGTGGCGGAGGAACTCCGGCAGGCGCACCTGGCGCTCGGGGAGATCACGGGCGAGGTCTCGAGCGACGCGCTGCTCGGGGCGGTCTTCGCAACTTTCTGCATCGGCAAATGACCTAGTTAAGATGCGAGCTCATTCATAAGCGAGATACCCCCATGATTCGAGCAACCCTGATCCTCGCCCTGCTGGCCTGTTCGATATCGCCGGCCATGGCCGGCAGCTTCGCCGCCACCTCCGCCGGCAGTTCGGCCGCCGGTTCTTCGGCCTCTTCCCACAGCACGTCCGGCAACGACAAGGTGGTGCTGCAGGCCCGCGATGATGCCGCCAGCTTCGTCGCCAGCGACGGGCGCATCCGCGGGGCCCAGCTCGAAGCGGCGTTGCGGCACCTGCGTGAGCGCAATGCGGGCGCCGAGCGCGCAAGCGACATGCAGCTCGCGAAGGCCATCCTGGCGTTGTGAGCCTCGGGCGCCGGCGGCGGACAGCGTGGCCGTGGCCGACGCTGTGCCTGCTGGCCTGCACCGGATCGGCGCAG
The DNA here is from genome assembly GCA_963747035.1 of uncultured Gammaproteobacteria bacterium. GTDB lineage: Bacteria > Pseudomonadota > Gammaproteobacteria > Steroidobacterales > Steroidobacteraceae > SCUD01. Next base: position 90,875 of record CAVVDL010000025.1, on the reverse strand, counting down.
GCACTGCAGCTGCAGCCGGTCGACGATTCGCTGACACCGGCCGAGGCCGCAGCGACACGGCAACTCCTGGCTGACGCCGTCCAGCGCCTGCCCGCCGCCTGGGTGGACGCGCTGGACCGGCGAATTGACGTCGAATGGCGTGACGACCTGCCCGCAGAGGTCCACGGCCGCGCGAAGGCGCGGCTGCTGCTGAACCGCGCGCTGCTCGACGGCTGGATGGCGCGCCCCGGGACGCCGGCATCGAGGATCCGGCCACGCGCGCGGCGCTCGCCGCCGTCATCCACGAACTCGCGCATTTCTACGACCGCACGCCGCAAGGCGGGCTGTCGCGCGATCCGCGCCTGCTCGACCTCGCCGGCTGGCAGGTCAGCCCGATGCGGCTCGGCCTTCGCAGCTCGCACAATGCTTTCAGCGACCGCAGCCCGGACGGCTACGAACTGGCGAGCCCGGTCGAGTTCGTCGCGGTGAACCTCGAATATTTCCTGCTGGATCCGGCCTACGCCTGCCGCCGGCCGGCCCTGTACCACTACTTCGCCGCGCATTTCGGCGGCGAGCCGCCGCAGGCCTCCTGTGCGCCCGACTTCGTGTACCTGCAGGCCGGCGCCGATGCGGACCTCCCGCCGCTGCTGCAGCTCGACCCCGAGCGCGTCTACGCGGTCGACTACCTGTTCGCCGAAGGCAACGAGCGGCCGATGAGCCATTGGGGCCACAGCATGCTGCGGCTGGTGATCTGCGCGCCGGGCCGCGCACGCGGTCCCGATTGCCGGTTGGACCTGCAGTACCACCAGGTGCTGTCGTTCCGCGCGTTCGTCGGCGACGTGCAGGTCTCCAGCTGGCGCGGCCTGACGGGTTCCTACCCCTCGCGCCTGTTCGTGCTGCCGCTCGCGCAGGTGATCGACGAGTACACCCGGGTCGAGCTGCGCGGCCTGCAGTCGATCCCGTTGCAGCTGGACCCGGCCGAGATCGCCGCCCTGCTGGAACGCACGGCGCGGCTGCACTGGAGCTACGACGGCCGGTACTACTTTCTCAGCAACAACTGCGCCGTGGAGACCTTCAAGCTGCTGCACGACGGCGTGCCGCGGCTCGCCGGCGAGCACCTGGCCAGCATCACGCCGAACGGCCTGCTGCATCGGCTCGAGCGCGCAGGCATCGCCGATGACTCGGTGCTGGCAGGATCGCGACGAAGCCCTGCGCCTCGGTTACCGCTTCGATGCCTTGAGCGCGCGCTACCAGGCGATGTTCGACGTGGCGCGGCAGGCGTTGCAACTGCCGCAATCGCGGGTGCAGGACTGGCTGGACCTGCCCGCGGGCGAGCGCGCGCCCTGGCTTGCACGCGCGGACCTGCGCGCGAGCGCCGCGCTCCTGCTGCTGGAACAGGCGGCGCTGCGCCGACAGGAGCTGCTCGCGCGCGATGAACTCAAGCGACTCTTCCTGGGCCGCGACGCGAGACCGGCGCGCGAGCGCGACCGATGCGCTCGTCGCCCTGCAGGACGTCCTGCGCCTTGAAGGCATCCTCGGCCGTCCGGCGACGCTGCTGCCGGGCACCGGCTACGGCCTGCCGCAATTCGAAGAGCGGGAGGCGCTGACGCGAGGAGAGCAACCGGCAAGCCGGGCAGTGGCGACAGCAGAATGGCCTGCTGCGCAGTGAATCCCGCCGATGGCTGCCGCCGGAACGGCAAGTCGCGCTGGATGCGACCGAGGCCAATGTCGATGCGCTGGGCGAGCAACTGCGCCGCCTGAATCGGGAAGAAGGCGGTGTGCAGCTGCATTGAACTTCGCACCGGACCTGTGTCGCAAAATTGCCACTCAGACGGCTATCCGTGCCAAGCCCGCACTGAGACCGAATCGTCACCGCCCGCCGACTGACGCGATAACCACCGCTCCCTAGCATGGCCCCCGAACCTGACACAGGACTTGGAGGTCCGCGAATCTCATGGGCAACAACAGAATTCTGCGCGCCGCCGTGATGGCGACCTTGCTGGCCGCACCGCTCGCCGCGCAGGCGCAAGTGACGAACGAAGAGCTCCTGAAGCGCATCGAGGAGCAGGACCAGAAGATCAAGACGCTCGAGCGCAAGCTCGAGATCGGCGATGAAGCCGCCGCTGCCGCGAAGGAATCGACGCCGGTCGTCGCCGCGGGCCCGAAAGGCTTCAGCCTGAAGTCGGCCGACGGCAAGAACCAGATTCGCCTGCGCGGCACTCTGCACCTCGACTACCGCAACATCTCGGGGACGGACCCGGGCGGCACGTTCGACACCTTCGTCGCGACCCGCGTGCGCCCGACGATCGAGGGCACCTTCGCCAACATCTACGACTTCAAGTTCATGCCGGACTTCGGCCAGGGCCGCACGGTCATCCAGGACGCCTACGTCAACGCCCGCTTCAAGCCGGGCGCGCAGGTCCAGCTCGGCAAGTTCAAGGCGCCGATCGGCCTCGAGCGCCTGCAGTCGGCGAATGACATGCGCTGGGTGCAGCGCGGCTTCCCGACGAGCCTCGTGACCAACCGCGACATCGGCCTGCAGCTCGGCGGCGAATTCGGGGGCGGGCGCTTCTCGTACCAGGCCGCCTACCTCAACGGCAGCAACGACGGCGGCAGCAGCGAGACCTTCACGGACCTCGACATCAACGACGACAAGGAATATGCGCTGCGCCTCTTCACGCAGCCGTTCGCGGAGAGCGACAGCTTTGTCATCCGCGGCCTTGGCTTCGGCATCGCCGGCTCCTACACGGACCAGGTCGGCACGGCGGCGCAGCCGCTCCTGCCGGCCTTCCGCACGCCCGGCCAGTCGACGTTCTTCCGCTTCCGCACCGCCGGCACGACCGCGGCGACGATCGCGGACGGCGAGCGCATCCGCATCGCGCCGCAGGCGTACTACTACGTCGGCAGCCTCGGCGTCCTCGGCGAGTACACCGAGGTCTCGCAGGACGTCTCGCGCGCCGCCCCGGGCGGATTCCGCTCAGTCGACGGTGGACACGAACGCCTGGCAGCTCGCGGTCTCCTACTTCCTGACGGGCGAAGAAGCGGCCTTCAAGGGCTTCCAGCCGAAGACGCGCTTCTCGCCGAGCGAGGGCACCTGGGGCGCATTCGAGATCAAGGCCCGCGTGCAGCAGCTCAACGTCGACGACAACGCCTTCGGCGGCGGCGCGGATTCGTATGCCGACCCGGCGGTGTCCGCGAGCGCGGCCGACTCGTACGGCATTGGCCTAAACTGGTACCTCAACGAGAACGTGAAGTGGCTGCTCGACTACGAGCACACGACCTTCGAGGGCGGCGCTGCCGCCGGCGCGGATCGCAGGGACGAGGACGCCTACCAGCTCCGCCTCGCGGTCGGTTTCTGAACATGGAGAATGGAATCATGAAGACCCGCAGTGCATGGAGCCGGATCGCCGGCGTCGCGGCCGGCACGATGTTGTTCATCGCGAGCGCCGGTGCGGCGGAAACGACGCTCCTGAACGTGTCGTATGACCCGACGCGCGAGCTGTACGCGGACTACAACGCCGCGTTCATCGCGCACTGGAAGCAGAAGACCGGCCAGGTCATCGAGGTCAAGCAGTCGCACGGCGGCTCCGGCAAGCAGGCGCGCACGGTCATCGACGGCCTGCAGGCCGACGTCGTGACGCTCGCGCTCGCCTACGACATCGACGCGCTCGCGAAGCAGGGCAAGCTCCTGCCGGCGAACTGGCAGTCGCGCTTGCCGAACAACAGCGCGCCGTACACCTCGACGATCGTGTTCCTCGTCCGCAAGGGCAACCCCAAGAAGATCAAGGACTGGGGCGACCTCGCGCGGCCTGGCGTCTCGGTGATCACGCCCAACCCGAAGACCTCGGGCGGCGCGCGCTGGAACCACCTGGCGGCCTATGCCTGGGCGCTCAAGCAGCCGGGCGGCAGCGAGGCGACGGCCGCGGATTTCCTCGGCAAGCTCTACAGGAACGTGCCGGTGCTCGACACGGGCGCCCGCGGCTCGACGACGACCTTCGCGCAGCGCGGGATCGGCGACGTCCTGATCGCCTGGGAAAACGAGGCGTTCCTCGCCGTCAATGAACTCGGCAAGGACAAGTTCGAGATCGTCATGCCGTCGCATCAGCATCCTCGCCGAGCCGCCGGTGGCCGTGGTGGACCGCGTGACCCTGCGGCACAAGACGACGGACCTCGCGCGCGCCTACCTCGAGTACCTGTACTCGCCCGAGGCCCAGGAAATCATCGCGAAGAACTACTACCGCCCGCGGAACGAAGCCGTGCTGAAGAAGTACGCCGCCACCTTCCCGGACGTGAAGATGGTGACGATCGCGGATTTCGGCGGCTGGGCGAAAGCGCAGGAGAAGCACTTCGCCGACGGCGGCCTGTTCGACCAGATCTACGCGAAGAAGTAAGGATCAGGCTTTCAGGCGATAGCCGACGCCGGATTCGGTGTGCAGCAGTTCGGCTCCGCCAGGATCTCTCTCGAGCTTCTGGCGGAGCCGGTGCACCAGCTGCTTCAGGAGCTGCCGGTCTCCGCTCCCCCGATGACCCCAGACGTGCGCGAGCAGCCGCTCCGCCGAGACGACATGCCCCGCCTGTGCGACGAGGATCTGCAACAGCCGCGTCTCGAGCCGCGTGAGGCGGATCGGCGCGCCGCCCGCGATCGAGATCGCATGGGCCTCGAGGTCGAGCGACACCTGCCCGGCTTCCACCTTGTCCCCGGCCTCGATGCCCGAGCGGCGCAGCAGCGCCTTGACGCGAGCCAGGAGCGTCCGCGGGCTGAAGGGCTTGGTCAGGTAGTCGTCGGCGCCGAGCTCGAGCGCCCGCACCAGGTCTTCCTCTTCGCCGCGCGCCGTCAGCATCATGATCGGCACGGCCGAGCGGCCGCGGATGTTCTTGCAGACGTCGAAGCCGCTGCCCGAGGGCAGGTTGATGTCGAGAATGACGAGATTCGGCAGTTCCGCGTCGAAGACGCGCAGCGCCTCGGCGGTGTCTCCCGCCTTGACGACGGAATAGCCGGCATTCGTCAGCGCGAACGCGACGAGCGCGGCGAGGTCCGGATCGTCGTCGACGACCAGGAGCTTCATGAGGCCTCCGCGACCAGCGGCAGCGTGACCGTGAACCGCGTGAGTCCTGCCGGCGTCCGCGCCGCGCGGACTTCACCGCCGTGGCGCTCGACGATGGACTTCACGATCCAGAGGCCGAGGCCGAGGCCTTTCGGGTCGGGCTCCTGGTCCGCGGCGCGGTAGAAGCGCTCGAAGATCGAGCTGCCCTCGAGCTCCGGCGCGCCGGGCCCGGCATCCGCGACCCAGAGCTCGATCTTCTGGCCCGCGATCGCCGCGGCGCCGACCGAGATCTCGCTGTCCTCGGGGCCGAACTTGCTCGCATTGGCGAGGAGATTCGTGACGACCTGCGTGAGCCTCGGCGCATCGCCCGTGATCGTGGGCAGGTCTTCCGGCAGCGCCACGCGCAGCACCTGGCGCCGCTGCGTGAGCAGGCCGCCGACGAGGTCCTCGGCGTCCTCCACGACCTGGGCGAGCGCGACCGGCTGGCGCCGGATGCCGAGCTGGCCGGACTCGATGCGGACGCTCTCCAGCAGGTTGTCGATCAGGCGCGTGAGGCGCAGCGTCCCGCGCTGCAGCGCCTCGAGCAGGTCCCCGAGCCGGTCGCGCGGCATGGTGTCGAGCCCGTCGAGCATCAGCTCGACCGAGGCGAGCTGCGCCGCGAGCGGCGTCCGGAATTCGTGCGAGATGTTCGCGAGCACGGAGTCGCGCGCGCGGCGCACGGCCTCGAGCTCGGTCTCGTCGCGCAGGACCTGCACCTGCAGGCCCGCGCGTCGGCGCGGCGCTCGTGATGACGACGGTCCGCGGCGTGCCGCCCGCCTCGAGGTATTCGGTCGCCTGCGCCTTGCCGTCGTCGCGCGCCGTGTAGATCGGGCAGCAGAAGTCGCAGGGACGGCGGCCATTCACGTCGCGCGGTTTCAGCACGTCGCCGCAGAACTTGCCGATGAGGTCGGACGCGGGCGCGCCGAGCATTTTCGCGGCCTGCGGGTTCAGGTAACGGATGCGCCGGTCGGCATCCACCGCATAGACGCCCTCGACGACGCCCTGCAGCACGGCCTGGGCCTCGGCCTCGCGATGACGCAGCGTCGCGGTCAGGTCCATGAGGTTGCGCCGCATGTCCTCCATCGTGCGGGCGAGCGCCTCGACTTCCTGCGTGCCCTGGGCCGGGATCGAGGAGGAGAAATCGCCCTGGCCGAGGCGTTCCGCGGAGGTGGCCAGCGCCTGCAGCGGCGCGCCGATCCGGCGCGCGAGGACGAGCGACACGAAGAGCGCGACCAGCGTGAGCAGGAGCGTGACGAATGCGAGCCGGCGCACGAAGCTCGACACGGCGCCCGCGACCTGCTCGGCGGGGAGCCGCGCCTCGATGAGGAGGATCGGCTTCGCCCGTCGAGGCGAAGAGCGGCAGGCTCGCGGCGAACTGGTTGCGCGCGGGGATCGGCGCGACCGCGATGTCGCCGGTCGCGAGCGCCTCCGAGTGCATGTCGCGGTAAGCCGGTTCGACCGATTCGAGCCAGGCCGTGACGGGCAGGAGATGGATCTCGACGCCGACCTGCCGCGAGAGCTCCTTGGCGAGCCGGTCGTCGAGCATGCGGATGGTCAGGATGCGGCCACCCGGCAATCCGGGTATTGGGACCAGCGCCCCGGCAGGCCCGCGCTCGCGGCTCGCGATCATGAAGCCTTCGCCCTGTTCGGCGGAGGCTTCGAAGGCCTGCTGCCATGGAATCTGGATGCCCGCCGCCGCGACCAGCTCGGTGTCGTGGAAGAGCGCGCAGCCGTCGAGCCCCGCGGTCTCGCAGAAACGGCGCAGCACGAGCTGCAGTTGCAGCGTGTTCGATTCCTGCACGAGGCGCGCCAGCGTCGGGCGGGAGGCCAGCAGGCGCGCCGCCGTCACCGTGTCCTCGCCGACTCGGCGGATCTCGTAGCGCGTCTGGTGCGCCGCGGCGCGCACGCGCGAGAGCGCCTGCTCCTGGGCCTGGCCGCGCAGCAGGCCGAGCGAGGTGAGCGCGATCGCGACGATGGAGAAGAGGACGATGCCCGCGATCGTGAACAGCAGGAGCCGTTCGAGGGAACGCGGCCGGGCGATGAGGCGCTTGAGGCCCGCCTTCCATTGCTTGGCGAGCCGCAGCGCAGCGGCTTTCCACTTCCGCAGCAGCGGGTTCAAGCTCAATGACCTCCAGGCCCCGATCGCCATTCCACCAGAGTCTTGGCTACCAGGGTGAGGATCGCAAGCATGGCGAGCAGCGACGCCACCGCGAACGCGGCGACGAAGTTGTATTCGTTATAGAGGATCTCGACCTGCAGCGGCATCGTGTTGGTCATGCCGCGGACGTGGCCCGAGACGACCGACACGGCGCCGAACTCCCCCATCACGCGGGAATTGCAGAGGATCACGCCGTACAGGAGGCCCCACTTGATCTTCGGCAGCGTGATCCGCAGGAACGTGGTCCAGGGGCCCGCGCCGAGCGAGAGCGCCGCGACTTCCTCGTCGCTGCCCTGCTGCTGCATCAGCGGGATCAGCTCGCGCGCGACGTAGGGGAAGGAGATGAAGATCGTCGCGATCACGATGCCGGGCACGGCGAAGATGATCGAGATGTCGTGGTCGAGCAGCCATTCGCCGAACCAGCCGTGCACGCCGAACATGAACACGAGCACGAGGCCCGCGATGACCGGCGACACCGCGAAGGGCAGGTCGATCAGCGTCACGAGCAGGCTCTTGCCCCGGAAGTCGAAGCGCGCGATGGCCCAGGCGGCGCAGATGCCGAAGATCGTGTTGGCCGGCACCACGATGGCGGCGGTCAGGAGCGTCAGCTTGATCGAGGAGATCGTGTCCGGGTCGTGCAGGGCCTCGAACCAGGCTCCGAACCCCTTGGCAAGCGCCTGCACCAGCACGGCGCCGAGCGGCGCGAGCAGCAGCAGCCCGAGGAAGGCGACAGGAGACGAAGAGCATCACGGTGCGCGCAAGCTTCGCGCCGGGCGTCATGCGCCGTCCTTCCGAAGTCCAGCTCACCCCGGCGGCCATCAGCGTCCCACCCCGATCCCCAGGCGGCGCTGGCCCCAGCCCTGCACCAGGTTGATCGCAAACAGCATCACGAAGGACATCGCGAGCATGAAGAAGCCGAGCGCCGCGGCGCCGTTGTAGTCGTACTGCTCGAGCTTGATGACGATCAGGAGCGGCGTGATCTCGGTCTTGAAGGGGAGGTTGCCCGAGATGAACACGACGGATCCGTATTCGCCGATGCCGCGCGCGAACGCGAGCGTGAACCCGGTCGCGAGCGCGGGCATCACGGTCGGCAGGATGATGCGCCGGAACACGTGGAAGCCGCCGGCGCCGAGCGATTCCGCGGCGTCCTCGAGCTCCTTGCGCACCTCGATCAGCGCCGGCTGCACCGAGCGCACGACGAAGGGAAGGCCGATCAGCACGAGCGCGACGACGACGCCGAGCCAGGTGTAGGCGACCTGGATGCCGGCGAGCGCGAGCTTCTGCCCGAGCCAGCCGGTCGGCGAGAAGACGGTCGCGAGCGCGATGCCGGAGACCGCGGTCGGCAGCGCGAACGGCAGGTCGATCATCGTGTCGAGCAGGCGCCGGCCCGGGAAGTCGTAGCGCACGAGCGACCAGGCGACGATGAAGCCGAAGACCGCGTTGATTGCGGCCGCGAGCGCGGCGGCGCCGAAGGAGAGCCGGTAGGAGGCGACCGCGCGCTCGTCGAGCAGCATGTCGATGAGGTCCGAGAGCGGGATGCCGAGCGCCCGGATCACCATCGCCGCGAGCGGCAGCAGGATGACCGCGCTCAGGAAGAACGTGGTGAACCCGAATGTCAGCCCGAATCCGGGCAACGGGCTCGAAGCGACGAAGCGGCCGCCGGCCATGCTCAGGCCGCCTCGGCCGCGCGCACGATCAGCACGGGCCGCAGCTCGCGGCCCTTCGAGCAACGACTGCAGGCGCGTCGTCTCCGCCTCGTCGAGCGTGTCGAGCCCGAGCACCAGCATCGAGTTCGGGTCCACGGCGAGTTCGCGCATGAGCTCGATCGTCAGGATTCGCCGAAGCGCAGCTCCGTGCGCAGGTCGAGTCCGTGGTCGGCGAGCGCCTTGGAGCGCGCATCGAGCAGGAGCCTGAGGCGCGAGGCGCGCTCGCGGTCGGGCGTCGTCGCTTCGTGGACCGCGAGCAGCACCGACTCCGCGGGAACGTGGCGAAGCAGGCTCGCGGCGACGCCGAGCGCCCCGACGCCCGCCTCGGCGCCCGGCTGCACGACGATGCGCGTGGGAAGCTGGGCGCCGACCGGGAGCACGAGGATCTGCGAGGCGCCATGCGCGAGGTTCCAGAGCGCGGTCGCGCGCGGCGCCCGGCCCGGCCGCGAGCACCGGCATGCCCGGCGGCGCGCTCGAGGTGCGTACCGTGCGCGTCGTGATGCGGGTCTGCATGCGCGCCGCGAGCGTCGCGAGAAACGGCGTGTCCCGGAGCGCTTCCGCCGCGGTGCGCTCGCGCGCGATCGCCGTGAAGCTCGAGATCGGCGTCGGCAGGCTGTGGATGCGCCGCGCGCTGACCGTCACCTGCTGGCCGACCGCGAGCGGCTTCGCGCGCTGCTCCGGGAAGGTGCGCGAGGCGTCCAGCAGCCAGCTGCTGCCATCGGCGCCGTCGCGATCCGGCGTCGCGGGCATCGGGCCATCCATCGACATGCGCACGCGCAGGCGCTCGGTCGCGCCCGCGAACTGCAGTTCTTCCACGACGCCCGTGCCGACGTGCGTGAGCCCTTCCGGGCTCTCGGTCGTGTTCAGCTCGACTTCCTCGGGGCGGATGACCGCGACGATCTCGCGCGACGTTACGGCCTCGGCGCCCGGCCGCTCGAAGCGCAGCTGCGCGCCGCGGCGGTAGCCGAGCAGGAGGTTGGCGGCGCCGAGGAAGGTCGCGACGAATCGCGTGCGCGGCCGCGCGTAGAGGTCGTCGGGCGTGCCGACTTCGAGCAGGCGGCCCTGGTGCATGACGCCGATGCGGTCCGCCATCGCGAAGGCCTCGTCCTGGTCATGCGTGACGAGGATGGTCGTGACGCCGAGCTCCTGCTGGATCTGGCGGATGGTGCGGCGCAGCTCCTCGCGGATCTTGGCGTCGAGCGCGCCGAACGGCTCGTCGAGCAGGAGCACTTCGGGCCGGTGCGCGAGCGCGCGGGCGACCGCGACGCGCTGCTGCTGGCCGCCCGAGAGCTGGGTCGGCAGGCGCTCGTCCATGCCCTCGAGCGCGACGAGCTTCAGGAGCTCCGCGCGGCGGGCCATGCGCTCGGAGCGGCGCATGCGCCGGACCCGCAGCGCGAATTCGACGTTGTCCGCGACGCTCATGTGGCGGAACAGCGCGTAGTGCTGGAACACGAAGCCGACGCCGCGGTCGCGGGCCGCGACCCCGGTGACGTCCCGGCCGTGCAGCGAGACGCGGCCGTGGTCCACCTCGACGAGGCCGGCGATGGCGCGAAGCAGCGTGCTCTTGCCGCTGCCGGAGGGCCCGAGCAGGACGAGGAATTCGCCCTGCCGGATCTCCAGCGAGACGTCGTTGACGACCGGATGCGATTGATACCGCTTGGTCACCTGGTCGAGCGTGATGGACATGCGACAAAACCTGCTGGCCCACAAGGGCGAACGGGGCAAAGGCTACTGACGCCGCGGTTTCCGGGTCAGTCGCAGGCCGGTGACAATCGGTTACGAGCGCGGGTTCTGGGACCCCCGTCCCGGGGGCCTAGGGTGCCTTGAAGCGGATGGCGAGACCGCCGCCGGCCGCGAGACGCAGGGTCAGCATCTCCGTGCTGTTCACGGGGCGCTTCTCGATCACGATCGACCGGGGATTCGTGTTCCAGTCCGCGTCGTCCCCGTCGCGATAGATCTCGGCGATGTAGGGCCTGCCGGCATCCAGGAAATCGAGGCCGATCTGGATCGTCCGCGCGTTTTCGTCGGTGACGGCGCCGAGATACCAGTCCTCGCCGTTGCGGTCCTTGCGCGCGATCGTCGCAAAGTCCCCGACCTCGCCGCCGAGCACGCGCGTGTCGGCCCAGTCGGATGGCACGTCCTTGATGAACTGGAACGGCCCCGGGTACTTCGCGTAGTTCTCCGGCAGGTCCGCGACCATCTCGATGGGGCTGTAGATCACGACGTAGAGCGCGAGCTGCTTCGCGATCGTCGACTGGATCTTCTGGCCGCCGCGGCCGGTCAGGGAGAGCACGCCGGGCGTGAAGTCCATCGGGTCCCGCGAGCATGCGCGTGAAGACGAGGTTCGCCTCGTGCTCGGGCGGGTTCGGCGGATTGCCCCAGGCGTTGTACTCCATGCCGCGCGCGCCCTCGCGCGCGACCCAGTTCGGGTACGTGCGCCGAAGGCCCGTGTCCTTGATCGGCTCGTGCGGATTCACGGCGATGTGGCGCTTCGCGGCCTCCGTCACGACCTTGAGGTGATGGCGCGACATGAACTGCCCGTCGTGCCATTCATACCGGATCGTTCCGTCCGCCTCCCGTGCGCGGATGCCGCCGGCGTCGGCGACGTAGCCGGTCTTGACGCTGTCGATGCCGAGCCGCTGGTACAGGTCGAGCGCGGCGCCGAGCTGCTCTTCGTAGCGCGCGACGTTGCCGGCGGTCTCGTGGTGGCCGACCAGGTGCACGCCGCGCTTCTTCGCGTAGGCCGCGACCGCCTCGAGGTCGAAGTCGGGCGTCGCCTCGGTGAAGCTGAAGTCGCTCCCGTCCGCGAACCAGTTGCCGTCCCAGCCGCGGTTCCAGCCCTCGATCAGGACGCCGCGAAATCCGTTGGCGGCGGCGAAGTCGATGTAGCGCTTCGCGTTCGCCGTGGTCGCGCCATGCCTCGGTCCCGTGCCCCAGGTCTCCGTGTCGAGGTGCAGCGACCACCAGATGCCGACGTACTTGTACGGCTTGAACCAGGACACGTCGCCGAGCGCATTCGGCTCGTTGAGGTTGAGGACCAGGTCGGACATGTAGAGCCCGGCGGCATCGGGCGCGATCTGGATCGTGCGCCACGGCGTCGTGAACGGCGCGCGCCGCTGCACGCGGGGCCCTGTCGCGGACGGCGACAGCGCCGCCTTCAGCCGCTGCCCCGCGCCGCTCCTTCGCAGCCACATGGATGAATAGTCGACGAGCGCCGCCTCGTGGATCGCGAGATGCAGGCCGCTCGCGGTGCGCATCGTGATCGGCGTGTGCGCCTGCCCGACTTCGGCGAGCGGCGTCTTCTGGTACAGGTACTCGTAGCGGTTCCAGTCTCCGGCCGGTATCCACCAGGCGGTGGCGGGCTCCGCGACCGCGAACTCCGTGAGTTCTTCCGTGATCCCGACGTCGGTGAGCTCGCGCTGTTCCGGAAACTCGTAGCGGAAGCCGATGCCGCTCGTCGTGCGCGCGGAATACGACGTCGAGCCGGCGCGCCAGCGCCGTTTTCTCGACGAGGCGCAGGCGCAGCTCATTGTAATGGTCGCGCACGAAGCGCCTCTCGCCCCAGGGCTGCTCCCAGGTCTCGTCGTGACTGCGGGTCGCGGACTCCTCGAGCCGGAAATTGCGCTCGAGCTTCGGCGCATTCGCGAGGATGAAGCCGAGCCGCGACTCGGCGATGACGGGCTTGCCGCGCCGCGCGATCGCGTAGCCGGCGCGGCCATCGCCGTCGATCGTGACGCTGACCACGAGCGCGCCGTCGGGCGACGCGAGCGTCGCGACGGTCTCCGCGCGCGCGCCTGCAGGCGCAGGACGCGATGAGCGACGGCAGCGATGAAATGACGGGCGTGTCTCATGGCAGCAACAACGAGGCTAGCAGGCCCGCCGATCGTTGCCGGCGACTGCAAACGTTTTCATGTCATGCAATCGTATGCATTCATTGCGGGTGTTGGCGGGGCCCCACTAGGATCGGAGCGTTGAACGCGGTCGGCGACATTCGCTCACGGGGGGAAAGACAATCATGGCCATGCGCACGCTCGTACGCCGGGAAAATCTTGAATTCACGGGACTTTCGCGAAACCTGCTGAGTCTTGCAATCGCCGGGGCGCTGGCCGCGGCGGCGGCCCTGCCGGCAGACGGCGCAGGAACAGCCCGCGGAACTCGGGGACGTCTACGTCACCGGCATCCGCGTCGGCGTCGAGAACGCGATCGCGACCAAGCGCGAATCGACCAGCATCGTCGAGGCGGTATCCGCCGAGGACATCGGCAAGCTCCCCGACACGAGCATCGCTGAATCCATTTCCCGCCTCCCGGGACTGACCTCGCAGCGTGCGGAAGGTCGTGCTTCCGCAATCAGCCTGCGCGGCACCGATCCCGGATTCACGACGGCCCTCCTGAACGGCCGTGAGCAGGTGAGCACCGGCGACAACCGCAGCGTCGAGTTCGACCAGTATCCCTCTGAGCTCCTGAGCTCCGTGGTCGTCTACAAGACGCCGGACTCGCAGCTCGCGGCCCAGGGCCTCGCCGGCACCATTGACCTGCGCACGATCCGGCCGCTGACGTACGGCAAGCCCGCGGTCGCGCTGAATTTCCGGGGCGAGCAGAACTCGAACGACAACCTCGGCGCGAACTCCGACGACCAGCGGCTATCGCGCGAGCTTCTCGTTCATCGACCAGTTCATGGACGGCCGCTTCGGCATCGCCTTCGGCTACGCGCACCTCGATACGCCGATAGCGACGCGCGGCTTCGGCACCTACGAGCCGTGGAATCCGTCGGGCGGCGGCGGACCGACGATACTGCCCGGGCGGCACTGCAGGTGGCTGCATCTCAACAATCCAGGCGTCGCGCCCGGCCAGTTCGCGACCAACGGCATGAAAGTCCGCGCGGACATGGGCTCGACGGTGCGCGACGGCTTCATGGCAACGCTCGCAGTTCCAGCCGACCGACGGCTACTCGTCGATCCTCGACCTGTATTACTCGACGATGGATCAGACGGACAATGCGCGCAGCCTCGAGATCAACCTCGGCGGCTACCCGGCGCCCTGCTGCGTACCCCAGGTACCGTTTCCCGGACGGCACGGTCTTCGGCTACTCGGATACGACGATCGAGAACGACACGGTCGTCGCCGGCACGCTGAACAACATCACGCCGCTCGCCCGCAACTTCCTGTTCACGACCGAGGACGAGATCCTGGCAGGCGGCTGGCGCAACGAATTCCAGTTGAGCGACGCGTGGTCGCTCGCTGCGGACATCAGCTACTCGAAGGCGACGCGTGACCAGCTCCAGTACGAGATCGAATCGCAGATGCGGGCCGAGCCTCTGTCTTCGACACGGGTACGTTCGAATTTCGCGGCAATCACCACATGCCGTCCCTGTCATTCCCGCTGGACTACGCCGATCCGACGCTGGTGCGACTGGTCGGCCCGACGATCTATGGAGGCGGCTACACGAAGAAGCCGCATGTCGAGGACGAGCTCACGTCCTTCCGCGTGGATGCGATCCGTGAGGCGCGACATGGGATGGTTTTGCGGGCATCGCCTTTGGCGTCAACTACAGCGACCGCACCAAGGACAAGTCCTCGCCCGAAACAGTCCTCAGCACGATCGGAGGCGCCGCAGTCCAGGTCGCGGACGAGTTCCTGTTGCGACCGACCGATCTCACCTACGCGCGACGCCGGCCAAGCGATGGCGATCGACGTGAATGGCGTGCTCGCCGAGTACTTCAACCCGGTCGTCTACGAAGACCCGACGACGCGGCCGGAGATCTGCGCCGGCAAGTTCTGGGACGTGGACGAGACCGTGTGGACGGGATACCTGCGCGCCGACCTTGGCCGTGAGATCTCGCGACACCGTCACGATGAGGGGCAACGTCGGTGTGCAGATCATCGATACGGACCAGAGCTCGTCCGGACTTCCTGGTCGCGTATCCCCGCACGCCGGACCAGGTGACCGAGACGGTCGAGGACGGCACGTCGTACACCGACGTCCTTCCGCAGATCAACGTCGCCTTCCTGATCGTCGAACGATCAGGCGATCCGCTTCGGCCTCGCCAAGGAAATGGCCCGCCCGCGCATGGACCAGCTCAAGGCGACCGAGGAGAGCGGCTACAACTTCGGCACCGGCATCCCGGGCGGTAGCGGCGGCAATCCATTGCTCGACCCCTGGCGCGCCTGGGCATTCGACTGTCTCGTACGAGAAGTACTTCAGTGAGCGCAGCGGCTACGTGTCGATGGCTGCGTTCTACAAGGACCTCGACAGCTACATCTTCACGCAGACCGATCCGAACCACGATTTCTCGAGCCTGCTGGCTGCAACGCCGCCGACACTCTTCCCGCCCGGCGTCGTGCCGCAGACGACCGGCAACTTCTCGCACCCGGAAAATGGCAGCGGCGGCTACCTGTGGGGCCTCGAGTTCTCTGCCTCGGTGCCGTTCGATATGTTCTCCGACGCGCTGCACGGGCTTCGGCGCGATCTTCAGCTACTCCTACACCGACAGCGACATCGCGATCCCGGGCTCGGTCAGCTCGGTCGCGAACGACCATATCCCGCTGCCGGGCCTGTCCCAGGACGTGTGGAACGCGACCCTGTACTACGAGAACTACGGCTTCGGCGCCCGCATCGCGACCCGCTACCGCTCCGAGTACATCGGCGAGGTCACTAACTTCGCGAACGAGCGCGGCCTGCGTTACGTGGACGCCGACATGATCACCGACGCGCAGCTCAGCTACTCGTTCGGCGAACGGCGACGCTTGAACGGACTGCAGCTGCTGTTCCAGGTCAACAACCTGACGAACGAGCCGTACGTTGCCTACTCGGTGAACAAGTCGCGCCTGCTGGATTACCAGTCAGTACGGGACGCAGTACCTGGTCGGGGCGAACTACCGGTTCTGAGCGCGGCGGCGCCGAGCAGGAAGCCGAGCGGCACGTCGCAGCGCGCGCGCGCCAGGCGCGCTCGGAGTGCTCGGCGCCGTCGAAGCGGCGTGACAGGAAGTCGACGCCCGGGCGCCAGCCCGCGGCCGTCAGCATGGCGTCCACGCGGCGCTGGTACGGTTCGTAGCCGCGTCCAGCGTCGTCGTCCCGTAGTCGAAATAGAGGCGATGCCCGTCGCGCGGCGGCAGGTGCCGCGCGAGGTAGTCGGCGACGATCCCGTCGCCGAGCGGCCAGTGGATCGAGACGCAGCCCGCGCCGCCGAACACGTCCGGGTATTCGGTGAGCGCGTACAGCGAGATCAGCGCGCCCATGCTCGAGCCCATGATCGACGTGTCCGCGCGGCCGGGGAGCGTGCGGTACTTCGCGTCGACCCAGGGCTTCAGCTCCTCGACGATGAAGCGCAGGTAATCGTCCCCGACGACCTTTTGCTTGCGCATCCAGGCCATGTCCGGCCAGCCGTCCGGCAGCGCCGCGGCCTCCGTGAGCGCCTTCGCCGGCATGTACTCCTCGAAGCGCTTCGGCGTGTTCCAGATCCCGACGACGATCGCCTCGCGCAGCGTGCCCTGCGGCTGCGAGCTGCGTGATCGCCTCGTCGACGCCCCAGTCGACGCCGATGTAGGAGAGCGCGGGATCGAAGAGATTCTGCCCGTCGTGCATGTAGAGGACGGGATAACGGCGCGACGGGTCCTTGCCGTAGGAGGGCGGCAGCCACACGTCGACGCGCCGCGGATCGACGAAACGCGACTCGACGTGCTCACTGCGTCTCCACCGTGCCGGTGACGCCCGGCCGGCATGGGCGGCGCGCCCGCGAGCTCGAGGATCGTCGCGCTCTCCGGCGGCAGCGTGATCCCGTCGGCGAGCGCGAAGCTGCGGCCGGTCAGGACATCGCGCGCCGTGGTATTGCCGCCGATCATCTCGGCGAAGCGCGCGGTGTCGAGGCGCCGCTCCGTGCCCGTCTTGTTGAAGGCGACCATCACGAGCTGGCGCGCGTCGCGGCGGAAATACACGTACGTGCCGTTCTCCGGCGCGAACTGGGTCAGCGTGCCGCTCGTGACTGCGCTCGCGCTGCGTCGCCAGCTGAGGAGTCGCCGCAGGTAGTCCTGCGCGTCGCGCGCCTCGGCGGAAAGGCCCTGGCCGCTCGTGCCGTCGGCCGAATCGCCGGCCCAGCCGCCGGGGAAATCCTGCCGCACGCGGCCATCCGCCTTGGGCTCCGGATTCTGCATCAGGATCTCGGAGCCATACGTGAACTCCGGGATGCCGCGCACGGTCGCGATGAAGGCGAAGGCCATCTTCGTGCGCGCGGCGTCGGCGCCGAGCTGCGTGTGGATGCGGCTCGTGTCGTGGTTGTCGCCGAAGACGACGAGCCGGTTCGGGTCCGCGTAGAGGAAATCGTCCGCGAGCGCCTGGTAGATGTGGATGAGCCCGGTCTCGCGGCCCTCGGGCTCGGTCAGGCCCTGCGACACGAGCGCGTGCTGCAGCGGGAAATCCATGAGTGACGGCGCTGCCGGAGCAGGCTCCGGCCCGGGCGGCGGGCCCTGCTGCCAGCGCGAGACGATCGCGGGATCGACGCTCCACTCCTCGCCGACGATCGAGAGCCCGGGATATTCCTGGAGCAGGCGATCGCGCCACTGCGCTGAGGAATCCGCGGTCGGAATAGGGCAGCGTGTCGACGCGAAGTCCCGAGACGCCCGCGGTCTCGGCCCACCAGATCGCGTTCTGGATCGAGGTAGGTCGCGACGAGCGGGTGGCGCTGGTTGAGGTCGGGCATCGCGGCACGAACCAGCCGTCGGTGAAGGCGGCCTCGTCCGCGCGCGCGGCATGCGGATCCCAGAGCGTCTCGCGCCGGTGCGTCGTGCCGGCGAAGGTGCCGCCGTGGTTGATCCAGTCCGGATCCGGCAGGTCCTTCATCCACCAGTGCTCCGAGCCGCAGTGGTTCAGGATCACGTCCATGATGACGCCGAGGCCGCGCGAGCGCGCCTCGCTGACGAGGCGAACGTAGCCCGCGTTGTCGCCGAGGCGGTCGTCCACGCGGTAGAAATCCGTGATCGCGTAGCCGTGGTAGGAACCGCGCGGCTGGTCGTTCTGCTGCACGGGCGTCAGCCAGAGCTGCGTGAAGCCGAGGTCCGCGAGGTAGCCGAGCCGCGCGCGCAGGCCCTCGAGGTCGCCGCCGTGCCGGCCGTCGGGATTGGCGCGGTTCGCGGCTTCGCGGTAGCCCGCAACCGTGTCGTTCGCCGGGATCGCCGTTCGCAAAGCGGTCCGGCATCGCGAGGTAGATCGCGTCCGCACTCGAGAATCCCTTGCGCTCCGCGGAGCCCGCCGCGCGCGCGAGGAGCTCGTACGGCTGGTGCAGGACTGTCTTCCCGCCCTTGCGGAAAGCGATGTCGAAGCGACCCGGCGCCGCGCCGGGCGCGATCAGGAGGTCGATGAAGAGGTAGTTCGGGTTCGCCGTGCGCGTGACGCGGTAGATGGAAGCGCGCGCATCGGCGACCGCCGGCTCGAGCGCGGCGATGCCCTCGCCGTGCACGAGGAGCTGCAGCCGGCTGTTCTTCATGCCGACCCACCAGGAGGCGGGCTCGACGCGTTCGATGCGATAGCCGCCGCGGCAGCGGCCGCGGCGGAAACAAGGCCGAGGACCAGCGCCAGCAGCCATCGCCTCATCGCGATGCTCAACCGCGGAAGACGAACCAGATCACCGCGACCGCGGCGGCCAGCAGCAGGCTGAGCCGGACGTCGGCGCGCCGCCAGGCGGCGTCGCTCTGCAGCGCCGGTATCCGTTCCGGCGTCTTCGCGCGCGTCTGCAGCGTCAGGCCCGCGGTCTGCGCCGCCGACGGCGGCGGCGTCGCGAGGCTCACCAGCACCAGCACGACGCTGCAGATCACGAACAGCAGGATGGCGAAGTGCAGGAAGTTGACGTCGCTGTACCAGCCGAGCAGGCCGTCGCCGAGGCTCGCGCGATTGAGCTCGAGCACGAGGCGCGCAAGGCCCAGCACGAAGCCGGTCGCGAGCGAGGCCATCGCGCCGGCGGCATTGACGCGCTGCCAGCAGAGGCCGACGAGGAACACCGCGGCGATCGGCGGCGAAATGTAGGCCTGCACGCTCTGCAGGTACTGGTACAGCTGGCCCGAGATCAGCTTCATCATCGGGATCCACGCGAGCCCGAAGCCGACCATCACGACCGTCACGAGCTGGCCGACCAGCACGAGCCGCCGCTCGCTCGCCTGCGGGCGGAGCTTGCGGTAGATGTCCCAGGTCACGAGCGTCGAGCAGGAATTGAAGACCGACGACAGCGAGCTCATCAGCGCCGCGAGCAGGCCCGCGACGACGAGTCCGCGCAGGCCCGCCGGCAGCAGCGCGCCGATCAGGGCCGGCAGCGCCTGGTCCGGCGATGCGAGCGCGAGCTGCCCGCGCGAGGCGAGCACGTGGGCGATGACGCCGGGGATCACGAAGATGAAGAGCGGCAGCACCTTGAGAAAGCCGCCGAAGATCGCGCCGCGCCGCGCGTTGTCGACGTTCTTCGCCGCGAGCACGCGCTGGACGATGAACTGGTCCGTGCACCAGTACCAGACGCCGAGGATCGGCGCGCCGAGCAGGATCCCGGTCCACGGGAAGCTCGGATCGGTCACCGGTTTCCACATGTCGAAGAACGTCGCTGCCGGCCCCGGCATACAGGCCGCTCCAGCCGCCGACCGCATCGAGGCCGACGAACAGGACGACGGCCGAGCCGCCGACGAAGACGAAGGCCTGCAGCATGTCGGTGTAGAGCACCGCGCGCAGGCCGCCGAACACCGTGTAGATCCCGGTCGCGACCACGACGATGACGGCGCCGGTCCAGAAGTTGAGGCCCATGAGCGCCTCGAACACGATGCCGCCGGCGAAGATCGTCACGGAAATCTTGGTCAGCACGTAGCCGACGATCGAGATCACCGCGAGATACCAGCGCGCCGCCGGCGAATAGCGGCGCTCGAGGAACTCGGGCATCGTGAAGACGCCGCTCTTCAGGTAGAACGGCACGAAGAACCAGCCGAGCAGCAGCAGGATCAGCGACGCGAGGATCTCGAATTGCCCGACGGCGACGCCGCCCGCGGCGCCGGAGCCCGCGAGCCCGACGAGGTGCTCGGCGCCGATGTTGGACGCAAACAGCGACGACCCGACGATGAACCAGCCGGCGTTGCGGTTGCTGAGGAAATAGCCTTCGGCGGACTCGCGCGTGGACTTCTTGCCGGACACCGCCATCGCGACGATGAAGACCAGGAGAAAGTACGCGGCGACCATCACCCAGTCGAGCGTCGTGAGCACTTTCATGCCGATGCCTCTGCCCCGTCGTGAAGGTTCGCGAAGAAGGCCCCGCAGGAGGGTAGCGTAACGACGCCGCGCCCGGGAATGCAGGCCGTGAAGCCGTGGCCGGCAAGGATCTCGAGTCTTCCGCGTGAGGGGATGCGGATCTCGCACGGCGTCGAGCCGAAGTTGAAGCAGGCGAGGACCGACATCCCCTCGTGCTCGCGCAGGAACAGAAGCGTATTGGGCGGGGAGTCCAGGAGCCGGA
The DNA here is from genome assembly GCA_963747035.1 of uncultured Gammaproteobacteria bacterium. Lineage (GTDB taxonomy): Bacteria > Pseudomonadota > Gammaproteobacteria > Steroidobacterales > Steroidobacteraceae > SCUD01. Next base: position 70,480 of record CAVVDL010000025.1, on the reverse strand, counting down.
TGCCGCCTTTCTGCAGCGCCGGCACGCCGCGCCGCCAGCGCACGAAGGCGCGATAGGCGTTCAGCACGGAGTCCTGCGCCGCGTCCTGGTGATTCACCGCGAGCGCGCGGTGCTCGGCCGGGACCGGCAGCCACGGCCGCCCCGTCGTGAAGCCGCACTCGGGTTCGCGGTCGTTCCAGGGCATCGGCGTGCGGCAGCCGTCGCGGCCCTTGAACAACGGCCAGAACGCGAGGCCGTAAGGATCCTGCAGGAGCGAATCGGGCAGTTCCGCCTGCGTGAGCCCGAGCTCCTCGCCCTGGTAGCTGCAGACCGTGCCGCGCAGCGACAGGAGCAGCGCATTGAAGAGCTTCGCGCGCGGCGCGGTCGCCGCGCCGTCCGACCAGCGCGAGGCGACGCGCGCGACGTCGTGGTTGCCGATCGCCCAGCACGGCCAGCAATCCTCGCAGCGCGCCGCGAGCGTCTCGACGACTTCGCGGATGTGCGCGCGTCGAGAACTCGTCCACCAGCAGCTCGAAGTTGTAGGCCATGTGCAGGCGCTTCGCTGCCCGAGGTGTACTGCACGATCGCCTCGACGGCGTCCTCGGCCGACACCTCGCCGAGCGCGACCGCCGGCGCGTAGCTGGTCCATCAGCCGGCGCAGCGCCTCCAGGAACGCGTGGTTCTGCGGCTGCGTGTTGTCGTAGAGGTGCACCTGCCAGGCGTAGGGGTTGTCGGTGCGGAAGCCGCGGCCCTTGCGCTCGGCCTCGGGCTTCGCCGGGTTGTCGCGCAGCAGCGGATCGTGGAAGCAGAAGTTGATCGCGTCGAGGCGGAAGCCGTCGACGCCGCGCGCGAGCCAGAACTCCGCTTCCTCGAGCATCTGCGCCGCGACGGCCGGGTTGTGGTAGTTGAGGTCCGGCTGGCTCACCAGGAAGTTGTGCAGGTAGTACTGGCCGCGGCGCGGTTCCCACTGCCACGCCGGGCCGCCGAAGATCGAGAGCCAGTTGTTCGGCGGCGTGCCGTCCGGCTTCGGGATCGGCCCACACGTACCAGTCCGCCCTGGCGTTGCTCGCGGCTCTGGCGGCTCTCCTCGAACCAGGCGTGCTGGTCCGAGGTGTGGTTCAGCACCTGGTCGATGATGATCTCGAAGCCCGCGCGCATGCGCCGCCGCGACCAGCCGGTCGAAGTCCTCGAGCGTGCCGAAGATCGGGTCGACCTGGCGGTACTCGCTGACGTCGTAGCCGAAGTCCTTCATCGGCGACTTGAAGAACGGCGAGATCCAGATCGCGTCGACGCCGAGGCTCGCGATGTAGTCGAGCCTCGCGATCACGCCGGCCAGGTCGCCGATGCCGTCGCCGTCGGTGTCGGCGAAGCTGCGCGGGTAGACCTGGTAGATGACGGCGCCGCGCCACCAGTCGGCGCCTTGCGCGACGCTGCGTCGCCGCGGAGGCCGGCTGCCGGCGTGTCGCTCCGCTCCTGGGTCTGCAGCATGTTGCGCCCCGCTCCGCCCCGTCAGCCCGCCGGCGGCCCGCGGATGCAGGCCTCCTGCAATTCTTTTCGATTGGCCGCGGGCCGGTCGAGTGAATACGATTGCATCGCATTGTGCGGCCTCGCGCCCGGCCCGAGACTCGAAAAACTGGGGGGAACATGCGGGAAAAACCGGCGCTCGCGTTTCTGGCAGATCTGGAACATGAGCTTCGGGTTCCTCGGAATCCAGGTCGGCTTCGCGCTGCAGAACGCGAACGTCAGCCGGATCTTCCAGTCGCTCGGCGCGTCGATCGACGACCTGCCCGTGCTGTGGCTCGCGGCGCCGGTGACGGGCCTGCTCGTGCAGCCGGTCATCGGCTACTTCAGCGACCGCACCTGGGGCCGGCTCGGGCGACGCCGGCCGTACTTCCTCGCCGGCGCGATCCTCGCGACGCTCGCGCTCGTTCGCGATGCCGAACAGCTCCTGCGCTCTGGATCGCGGCGGGACTCCTGTGGATGCTCGACGCCTCGATCAACGTCTCGATGGAGCCGTTCCGCGCGCTGGTCGGCGACATGCTGCCGGACCGCCAGCGCTCCTTCGGCTTCGCGATGCAGAGCCTCTTCATCGGCATCGGCGCGGTCGTCGGCCTCGGCGCTGCCCGTGGATGCTCGCGAACTGGGCCGGCGTCAGCGAACGTCGCCGCCGAGGGCGCACATCCCGGACACGCGTGAAGTGGGCGTTCTACATCGGCGCCGATCGCGTTCATCGTCGCGGTCGGCTGGACGGTCGCGACGACACGCAGGAGTACCCGCCCGCGCGAGTTCGCCGAGTTCCACGCGACGCCACGCAGACGGGCTCGACCGCGCCGCCGGCGAGTCAGCCGCAGCGCCTGGCAGTACCGCGCCTGGGGCACGGCCTGGATCATCGTCGGCAGTTTCTTCAGCGTCGCGGTCGCGCTCTTCGACTGGGACCGCCAGCTGCACGTGCTCGGCGTCGGCTGCGCGGCCTTCGGCGTGCTGCAGCTCGTCGCCGCCTGGCTGCAGTCCTGGGGCCGCACCGCGGACGCGCTCTACTGCATCATGAACGACCTGTTCCATGATGCCGCGCACGATGCGCCAGCTCGCGCTCGTGCAGTTCCTGTCCTGGTTCGGCCTGTTCGCGATGTGGATCTACACGACGTCCGCCGTGACGAGCCGCCACTATCGGCGCGACCGACGCGGCGTCCGCGGCCTTCAACGAGGGCGCGAACTGGGTCGGCGTGCTGTTCGCGGCCTACAACGGCTTCGCGGCGCTCGCCGCGCATCCTGATCCCGCTCGTCGCGCGAGTGATCGGGCGCCGCTGCGCGCACCTCGTGAACCTCTCGCTCGGCGGGCTCGGGCTGATCTCATTCCTCTTCATCGACGACCCGCGCATGCTGCTCGTCGCGATGGTCGGCGTCGGCATCGCCTGGGCCTCGATCCTCTCGCTGCCCGTACGCGATGCTCTCGGGCGCCGTGCCGCCGGCGAAGATGGGCATCTACATGGGCATCTTCAATTTCTTCATCGTCATCCCGCAGATCCTCGCCGCGAGCGTGCTCGGCGCTCCTGGTGCGCGTGCGTGTTCGACGGCGAGAGCATCTACGCGCTCGCGACGGGCGGCGTCCTGATGATCCTCGCCGGGCTCGCGACGCTGCGCGTCGACGATCGCGAAGCCGCGCGCGCGATGAAGGCAGCTTCGCGCTCCCGGCGGCTGGCCCTGTGTCGCGGGCGCGGCAATCGCCGCCGCGGCCGCGCAGCGCCGCGGACTACTACGGCACGGCCGAGCCATTCGCCTCCGAGGCCGTCTACTTCGTGCTGACGGACCGGTTCGTCAACGGCGATCCCGCGAACGACCACCGCGACCAGGGCGGCGCGAACCGCACGCTTCGATCGGCCGCTCATGGGCGCAAACGGCGTGCCGGACAACATCGGTTACCTCGGCGGCGACTTCAAGGGCATCCTCGACAACGCGGAGTACATCCGCGACGATGGGATTCACGGCCGTGTGGATCACGCCGATCGTCGACAACCCGGACGAGGCTTTCACCGGCGGCAACCGGATCGGCGAGGGCTTCTTCGCGGACCGCGGCAAGACCGGCTATCACGGCTACTGGGGCGTCAACTTCTACCGCGTCGACGAGCACCTCGAGTCGCGAGGGCCTCGCTTCGCCGACTTCACGCGCCGCATGCAGCGACGAGCACGGCCTCAAGATCGTGCTCGACATCGTCTGCAACCACGGCTCGCCGTCGTACACGATGCCGGTGGACCAGCCGAAGTTCGGCGAGATCTACGACGCCGCCGGCACGCCTGCGTGCGGATCACCAGAACCTGCGGCCGGAGCAGCTCGACCCGTCGAATCCGCTGCACCGCTGGTTTCACCGCGAGCCGGACCTCGCCGAGCTCTCCAATCTCGACGACACGAACCCGGAGGTGATGGACTACCTCGCCGGCGCCTACCTGCAGTGGATCGACCAGGGTGCCGCGCGTTCCGGATCGACACGATCCGCCGCGTGCCGCACCCGTTCTGGGCGCGAGTTCACGCGCCGCATCCGCGCGCAGCATCCCGGCTTCTTCATGTTCGGCGAGGATTTCAACTACGACGCGCGAAGTGATCGCCGACGCACACGCGGCCGGAGAACGGCGGCGTCAGCGTGCTCGACTTCCCGGTGAAGGGCGCCATGGCCGAGGTGTTCGAGAAGCCCGGCAGCGACTTCGGCCGCCTGCTCGAGGCGCTGCACCTCGACCGACGGCGTCTACCGCAATCCCGTACGAGCTCATGACCTTCTACGACAACCACGACATGGCGCGGATGAATGCGACCGCGAGGACGGCTTCATCGACGCCAACAACTGGCTCTTCACCGCGCGCGGCATCCCGGTCGTGTACTACGGCTCCGAGATCGCGTTCATGGCGGGCGACGAAGGAGCACGAAGGCAACCGCAATTACTTCGGCCCCGAGGGCATCGCGCACGCGCGGGAGAGCCGCATCCACGCGGCGCTGTCCGCGATCGCGCGCCTCCGGCGCGACACGCCGGCGCTGCAGCGGGGCCTGCAGGTCAACCTCGAGTTCGAGGGCGACCGCGCCGCGTTCCTGCGCGTGCTACGAGCGCGGCGAAGACTACGCAGACCGCGCTCGTGCTCCTCAACAAGGGAGATGCGCCGGCGACTTTCAGCGTGGACCGCTACCTGGACGCGGGCGCGTGGCGCGACGCCACGGGCGGCAAGGTCGAAAGTGCGGAAGGGCAAGGCGCTCGTTGCGCGAAGTGCCCGCGCACGGCGTGCGCGTGCTGCCGAATCGAACGGACGACCTGCGCTTCGTCGCCGAACTCGACCGGGCGATGACAGCGCTTGCTGCCGCTCAGGCGGCTGAACGCGCGCCGCAGGAAGCGCGCACCACGAGTTCCGGCGCGATCAGCGTCGACTCGATGGCCTGGCCCTCGATCAGGCGGATGAGGTTCTCGACCAGCATTTCGGCCGCCAGGTGCGTGTCCTGCCGGACGGTCGTGAGCGGCGGGTTGAAGTCGGCGGCGGAGACGATGTCGTCGAAGCCGACGACGGCGACGTCCTGGGGCACGGAAACGCCCGCGATCCTGCAGCGCATGGATCACGCCCATCGCGATCAGGTCGCTCGCCGCGAACACGGCGTCGAACGGGATGCCCGCATCGATGAGCTCGATCCCCGAGCGATAGCCCTCGGCCTCGAGGCTTTGTGCCTCGGTATGCAGCGGCGGCAGGCGGGCGAGGCCGGCCGCGTCGAGCACCTCGGCAAAGCCGCGATGGCGGAGCTGGAACTCGGGCGAGCCCGCCGTCGCGGCGCCGGCGAACGCGATCCGCTTGCGGCCCTGGCGGATCAGGTGCTCGGCCGCGAGGCGCGCGCCGAGCACGTTGTCGCAGCAGACGTAGTGTCCCGGCTGGCTCTCGACCACCGGTCCCCAGATGACGAAGTGCGAGTCCGTCTCGGCGAGGTGACGCAGCCGCTCCGCGTAGTTCAGGTAGTTGCCGTAGCCGAGCAGGATCATGCCGTCGGCGCGGTTCGAGAGCTCGTAGTCCGTGTGCCAGTCCTCGGAGAGCTGCTGGAACGACATCAGCAGGTCGAAGCTGCGCCGCGCGGCCGCGCGCGCGATGTGGCCGATCATCGACAGGAAGAACGGGTTGATCTGCGCCTCGTCCGGCAATTCCTCGAACAGCAGCAGCGCGAGCGTGCGGCTGCGGCGCGTGCGCAGGCCCGCGGCGTTGCGATCCGTGCGGTAGTGCAGCTCGCGCGCGATCTCCTGGATGCGCGCGCGCGTCTCCGGCTTGACGAGCGGGCTGTCGCGCAGCGCCCTCGACACCGTCGCCTGCGAGACCTGGGCGACCTGCGCGACCTCGAGCGATGTGGGCTTGGGCGTCTTCAAGTTGTGGTCGATTTTACGCCGTACCCGCGGTTGCCTGAACCGGATGCCGACGGCGCATCCAGAAGTAGATCGGCACGCCCACGAGCGAGAGCAGGAGGGCCCAGATGAAGGCCTCCCAGCCGACGCCGAAGAACGCGAACGCCGCGAAGGCGATGCCGCCGAAGCCGGCCACCCAGAGCGCGGGCGACAGGCCGGCGGGGCTGCGCCGCAGCATGGCGAAGAGCGCGAACGAGCAGCACACGTAGAGCGGCAGGTTCGCGGCCGACACGATCAGCGACAGCTTGGTGAATGCGCCGACGAGCGAGGCGCTGTAATTCATGACGCCGACGACGGTCGCGAGCGCGCCGGTCATGAGCAGCGAGGCCCAGGGCGCGCCGAAGCGGTTGCCGTCGCCGAGGACGGCCGGGAGGAGCCGGTGCGAGGCGAGCGTGCGCGTCAGTTCGCTCGCCAGCAGCGTCCAGCCGTTCAGGCAGCCGAGCCCGCTGATCACGACGAAGAGCGAGATCCAGCGGCCGTTGCCAGGGCCGAGCAGGTGGTCGACGATCGTGACGAAAGGTGCGTCGGAAGCGGCGAGCGTCGCCTGCGGCACGACCAGCATGCCGATCGCGACGATCGCGACGTAGAAAATGGCGACGATCAGCGTGCCGATCAGTGTCGCGCGCGGGATCGTCTTCTCGGGATTCGTCACCCGGCCCGCGGCGACGGCCGCGGACTCGAAGCCGAGCATCGCGTAGAGCGCGACGGCGGCTGCGCCCATGGAGGCGTGCACCGTCAGCGGCGTCGTCGGCATGTTCGGCGTGTACGTGCCGGGGCTCGACAGGATCGACACCGCGCCGACCACCAGCACCAGCACCAGCGGGACGACCTTCAGCAGCGAAGTCACGACCTGCACGCGGCCGCCGGTCTTGACGCCGAGCAGGTTGACGCCGACGAAGGTCCACATGAACGTGACCGCGAGCACGGCGGGCGGGATCTTCGCAGCCGACGGAAAGACCGTGATCGAAGTAGCCGACGACGCCGATCGAGAGCACGGGCATCGTCACCCAGCACGAAATCCAGTAGCTCCAGAGCGCGGGAAACGCGACGCCCTCGCCGAGCGTCGAGCGCACGTAGCCGAAGGGCCCGTCCGCCTGCGGAAGCTTGCGGGCGAGGGCCGCGAACGTGAGCGCGAGGCAGACGCAGCCGACGATGACGGCCGCCCAGCCCGTCAGGGCGTTCAGCCCGAACGGCGCGAGCGCCGCGGGCTGCATGAAGATGCCCATGCCGATCGTGTTGCCGACGACGAGCGCCGTCGCCATGCCGAGGCCGAGCTGGCGCGTGCTCATCGGGCACCCGCCTGGTGGACCAGCTCACCCTGCTTGATGACGCCGGAAATCTGCCGCAGCAGGTCGATGTTCTCGAGCGGGTCGCCCTGGACCGCGATCATGTCGGCGAACTTGCCCGGGGAGATGGAGCCGAGCTCCTGCGAGCGGCCGAGCGAGGCAGCCGCGCTCGAGGTCGCCGCGCGGATCGCGTCGAGCGGAGTCATGCCGTATTTGACCATGTAGGCGAACTGCTTGGCATTGTCGCCGTGCGGGTAGATGCCGGCATCCGTGCCGAAGGCGATCCGCACGCCGGCCTTGACCGCCTTGGCGAAGTTCTGGCGCTGGATATCCGTCGTCTCGCGGTTCTTGCGCAGGATGTCCTCGGGCCAGCCGTCGCGCGTGCCGACCTCCTCGGTGTAGTCGCCGTTATAGATGTCGGCGACGAGCCAGGTGCCGCGCTCGAGCATGAGCTTGATGCCCTCGTCGTCGAGGTAGGAGCCGTGCTCGATCGTGCGCACGCCCGCGCGGATCGCGTTCTTGATGCCTTCGGCGCCATGCGCGTGCGCGGCGACGAAGGTGCCGGCTTTCGCGGCCTCGTCCACGGCGGCGTGGATCTCCTCCTCGGTGAACTCCGGCTTCGAGGGAGTCGTGCCGGGCGTGAACACGGCGCCGGTCGCGATGACCTTGATGAAGTCGGCGCCGCCCGCGAGCAGTTCGCGCACGCGCTGGCGCACCTCGGCCGGACTGTCCGCGACGCCGCGGCGCATCTCGTCCGGCACCACCGTGCCTGCGGGCAGGCCCGTGACCTCGCCGCCGCCGTTCGTGACCGTGACGTAGGCGCCGGCGACGTACATGCGCGGGCCCTCGACCTGGCCGGCGTTGATGGCGTTCCGGAGCGCGACGTCCACGAACGCGCGGTAGGTGCCGACGTCGCGCACCGTCGTGAAGCCCGCGTTCAGCGTCGCGCGCGCGTGCGCCGCGCCCATGAGTGCATCGCGCGCGGCGGAACTCGAGAGCGGCGCGGCGACGTCCGCCGAGCTGATGTCGCCGACGAGGTGCGTGTGCAGGTCGATCAGTCCCGGCAGCACCGTGTATGCGGACCAGTCGATGACGCGGCTGCCGCCGCGCGAACTGGGCGTCCACGGCGTGACCGAGGCGATGCGCCCGTCCTCGATCCGGATCGCGCGGTCCGGCAGGTACTTGCCCTGCTCGACGTCCAGCATGCGGCCGGCGCGCACGACGACCGTCTCGGCGGACGACGGCATCGAGAGCGCGAATGCGATGCAGGACAGAAAAATAACGAGCGGCGCGCGATTGATCTTCATTCAGTCGACTCCGTCAAGGTTCGGGTTCGATGCGTGATTCAGGCGCTTGCGGGCGACATCATAATTGCTGCTAGCATGGCGCCCCCAAGTTTCATTGCCGGCCAGGGTCCCGGCGAGGTTGCACCATTTGGCTATCGGATTCCGCGCAGTTCGTAACATCCTGACATTGTTCGCGGCTTTTGCCATATCCATTGCCCATGCCGGCCCCCGGGCGCGGGACCTCGGCGTCCCCTTCGAAGGCAGTCCCGGGCCTCTCAATGCGATCACCGACGTCGCCGGCGTGACGGTCGGCCAGGTGACCTTGATCGAGGATCTTGCGGATGGCCGCAAGGTGCGCACCGGCGTCACCGCGATCCTTCCGCGCGGCCGCGATTCGATCGAGACGCCGGCCTTCGCCGGCAGCTTCGTCCTGAACGGCGCGGGCGAGATGACGGGCCGCGCCTGGATCGAGGAATCCGGCATGCTCGAAGGCCCGGTGATGCTGACGAACACGCACAGCGTCGGCACCGTGCACCAGGCCACGATCGACTGGCGCATCCGCCATGGCAATCCGGATTCTTCCGGCTACTGGTGGTCCACGCCCGTCGTCGCCGAGACCTGGGACGGCGAGCTGAACGACATCAACGGATTCCACGTGAAGCCGGAGCATGTCTTCGCCGCGCTCGACGGCGCGACCGGCGGTCCGGTCGCCGAGGGCAACGTCGGCGGCGGCACGGGCATGATCTGCCACAATTTCAAGTGCGGCATCGGCACGTCTTCGCGCCGCGTCGATCTGGACGGCCACGGCTACACCGTCGGCGCGCTGGTGCAGGCGAACTACGGCACGCGATCCGCGCTTCGCATCGCGGGCGTCCCGGTCGGCCAGGAGCTCCCGAGCTCGGCGAAGCGCGGCGAAGCGGACAGCGGCTCGATCATCATCGTGATCGCGACCGACGCGCCGCTCCTGCCGACGCAGCTCGATCGCATCGCGAAGCGCGCCGGCATGGGGCTCGCCCGCATGGGCTCCTTCGCCGGCAACGGTTCGGGCGACATATTCGTTTCCTTCTCGACCGCGAACGCCAAGGCGATGGGCGGCGCTGGCCTGCGCACCGCAGAGTTCCTCGAGAATGAGCAGCTCGACGGCCTCTTCGAGGCGACCGCGCAGGCGACGGAGGAGGCCATCGTCAACGCGATGGTCGCGGCCCGCGACATGGTCGGCAACGAGGGCCACAGCGCCAAGGCGCTGCCGCATGACAAGCTTCAGGCGCTGCTGAAGCGCTACGGCCGCGCCGGCACCACGCCGAGGTAACGGCCGTACCAGTCGAGCAGCCGCTCCGCGCGGTCCTTGAGATAGCTCGGGATCGTGACGGGGTGGTATTCGCCCGGGTAGATCACGAGGCGCGTCGGGACATTCTGCGATTTCAGCGCCTGGTACATCTGCATCGCGCCGACGCAGGGCACGTTCTGGTCGAGCTCCTCGCAGAGGAAGAGCGTCGGCGTCTTGATGCGGTCCGCGTGCAGGAACGGGTAGCTCGCGCGGTCGTAGGCCTCGCGGTCTTTCCAGGGCACGCCGAGCTCCTGCTCGTACTCGCGGATGTACATGTCGTTGCCGTACATGCCGTACATGTTCCCGGAGCCCGCGCTGCTGACGGCCGCCTTGAAGCGGTCGCTGCGCGCGATCAACTCGTCCGTCAGGATGCCGCCGTAGCTGTGGCCGCCGACGCCGATGCGGTCCGGATCCGCGACGCCCATCTGGATGACGTGGTCGACGGCCGCGATCACGTCGGCCCCGTCCTTGTTGCCCCAGTCCGCGTAGATCGCCTTCGCGAACTCGAAGCCGCGGCCTGAGCTGCCGCGCGGATTGGCCGCGACCACGGCATAGCCGTTCGCGGCGTAGACCTGCCAGTCCTCCATGAACTCGTGGCTGAACTGGTACACGGGCCCGCCGTGGATGCGCAGGATCGTCGGGTAGCGCTTCCCCGGAACGTAGTCCACCGGCTTCACGAGGAAGCCGTCGATCGAGGTGCCGTCCGCGCTCTTGAAGCTGATCTCCTCGACCGGCGCGAGCTTGCGGTCCTTCAGCCACTCGTTGTGATCCGCGATGACCCAGGGGACTGTCACCTTTCGGTCTCGGACGACCAAGGTGAACGTCCCCTTGGTCAGTTCGATCGCCTCGATCCGGTACGGATGCAGGTCATCCCCGCCCAGCACCGCGACGCGTCCATTCGCCGCGATGGCGAAGTCGAAATCGAATCGCGGACCCGAGGTGAGCGGCGTGACCTGGCCGGTCGCAAGATCGATGCGCGACACATGCGTCACGCGGCTCTCCTCGACGAGCACGAGGACGGCCTTGCCGTCCGGCGTGAAGACGGGCTTCGTGTGGTCGAGCTCGGTGCCGGCGGGTCGCGTGACCGCGCCGCTCTCGACATCCACGATCGCGAGCGACCAGGGCTTGTAGTAGATCCACTTGTCCTCGCCGGCCTGCGTGTACGCGATCTTCCGGCCGTCAGGGCTCCAGGCGAGCGGCGACTCGAGGTCCGCATCGTTGTCCGCGCCCTCGAACCGCGTGACCTGCTTCTCCGCCGCGCCTTTGCGCGCCTCGATCACGTAGATGTCGGAATTCAGGTGGCGATCCGGATCGGGGCCGCGCTTGGTGACGTAGGCGATGCGCTTGCCGTCCGGCGACCAGGCGGGCAGGTGCTCGTCGTGCTCGCCTGAGGTCAGCTGCGTCGCCTTGCGGCTTGCGACGTCGAAGAGCCAGAGATGTTCGCGCTTGTCGGACAGGAGGCCCGTGAAGTCCTCCCTGAAGTAGTAGCGGTCGATCACGATCGGCCGCGGCTGCGGCGGCTTTTCCTCGCCCTCGGGGTGCTCGGGATCGCTCGCGATGACGGCAAGCGTCTTTCCGTCCGGCGACCAGGCGAAGTCCGAGACGCCGCCCGGGAAAGCAGTCAGCGCTTCCGCTTCGCCCGCATCGGCCGGCATGACCCACACCTGCGTTTCGGCGTCGTCATCGCCGCGGTCCGAGAGAAAGGCGATGCGCTTGCCGTCCGGGCTGTAAGCCGGCTGGTATTCATCGGCGTCGGCCGTGCGCGTCAGCGGGTGCCTGGCGCTGCCGTCCCAGCGCGCGCGCCAGAGGTCGTAGCGCGGCGCGTCGGCCTTGAAGTTCGGCTCGCCGACGCTGTAGACGACGTACTCGCCGTCCGGCGAGAGGTCGAGGTCTTCCAGGCTCGCGACGCGCACGAGGTCGTCGATGCTGAACTTCGTGGGTTCGGCGGCTTCGGCGCCGAGCGCGAGGGTCGAGCCGGCGACGAGGCCGGCAAGCAGGTTCGTCATTCTCATCGTCAGTTCGTCCTTGGCTTTGCGGCCAGCGCGCGGTATTGCTCGCGCGCGGCATTGAGGTAGGCGAGCGTGTCGGCTTTCTCTTCTTCGCTGTTCCAGCCGCCGCGGGCGAGGGCCGCCTCGACCACGCGGTCCATCCAGGCGACGAAATACGCGGCGTCTTCCGGCGCGGGCGGCGCCGGCGCGTCGAGATAAATCGGGCTCGTCGTCGCGTAGGGATAGAGGTCGAGCACCCAGGGATGCGCCTGGTCGTTGAAGGTGCGCAGCACCACCCAGCCGCCGGCGAGGTCGAGATCTCCGTTCCAGTCGAAGCGCGTGCGGTCGCCCGTCAGCTTGAACGCCTTCAGCACGCGACCGTTCTGGACGAGCTCGAGATGGTCCATCGCGACCGGCGAGCGCATCGAGACGCGCACCGGGAATTTGCCGGCGCGGGGCAGCACGTCGCCCGGCCGCTTGCCGTCGACCGTGAGGCCGAGGAGCGCGGAGTTGGAGACGAACGTGTGCCCTGACTTCAGCGCATCGCGTGAGCGCGGCGGGCGTGCGCTCGCCGCCGGTGTCGAGAAACACGCGCACGAGTCCGACGGGTCCGCGCAGCGACGCGTAGTTCGCCATCGCGTCCGTGCCCGCGCCCGCCGGCAGCCGGAATCCGAGGTTCAGCAGGCGGTACCAGATGCCCGCCGTGATGTGGTGATCCGAGAAACCCATGACCTCGAGGTAATCCACCTTGCCGTGCGCGACGTCGGCGGGCAGCTCGTAAGAAAGGACCTTCTCCTTCGGCGGATCGATGGGTGCGTCCGCGATGTGCACGTAGCCGACGAGCGCGCCCTGCGCATGCGCGAGATCCGCGATCGCGCCGTTGTGCGGCCAGGGGCTCGCGAGCGCGGTGTGCCGGTAGCTCGTGTAATCGGGCAGCAGGTAGTGGTCCTCGAGATTCAGCAGGCCCATGTGTCCCCAGAAGCTCGTGTGGTACTCCTGCGCGTGGAAGACCATGCGCTTCCCGCTCGCCGGATCCGCGCGTGCCGCCCGGCCTGAAATAGCCGATGTCCGGGATGCGCTCTTCCTTGTTGACGAGCAGGTTGTAGACGACGTCGAGGTCCTCGGCGTCCTGCTGCGCGAGCAAGGTCTCCGGCGTGCTGCGGTAGTGGCCGCCGTAGTTCATGTGCACGTGCAGGTCGGCGGAGAGGAACTTGCCGAATTCCGGCGGGCAGGTCGTTGTCCTCGAGGCCGATCTGCGAGCTTCGGCCGTGTCGCCGGCCGGGAACTCGCGCTCGATGATCGCCGGCGTGCGGCGAAAGCCGCTTTCCACGTGAATCGTCGTCTTGCCCGCGGGCACCTTGACATGGCAGCCGTGAACTTTCGCCGGACAGTGGAAGTAATGCACTTCGCTCGGGAACTGCGAGCGATCGTAGAGTTCGTCGCCATGCATCCAGGCATCGTCCGGCGCATGCCAGCGCCCGTCGCTGCCAAGGACCGAAACCCGTGCGGCAACGCGCATTCCCGCGCGGTCTACGGGCCGGATGAGCAGGAACGCGGCAGGCTGGATCCGATGAATCGTCTTCGCCTGCACTTGCGCGCGCGCGCCGCCGAACACGTCCTGCACCCAGAGCGATGTGTTGCCGCCCTCATTGCTGACGTAGGCGATGCGCTTGCCATCGGGTGACCAGCGCGCGTTCCGGCGGTCGAACTCGCCGTAGGTGAGCGGAAGCGGCGCGGCGTCGTCCGTCGTCGTGAGCCAGAGCTGGTGCCACTGCCCGCCGCCATAGTTCGAGATCAGGATGCGCTTGCCGTCGGGGCCGACCTCGGGTCGCGCGGCCCAGGAGGTCTCGAGCTGGTGCTTCGTCAGGCACTCGGGCTCGCCGCCCGCGACGGCGATCGAACAGATCCAGCCCGTGCCCCAGGGGATCTCCGCGTTCGTCACGTAGTAGACGCGCTGCCCGTCCGGCGACCAGGACGGGTTGATCATGTGATCGTGCGTCGAATAGTAATAGCGGTCGATCCTGCTTTCGCGCGGCGCGACGAGATAGCGCTCGTTCGACAGTCCCGCGGGCGTGAGGTCGGCGATCTTCAGGTTGAAGTGCCCGGTGCCGGCGGTCGAAACGAAGACGATCTGCCGGCCGTCCGGCGAAATGCGCGGCTCGAGATTCACGCCGGCATTCGCCGTGAGCGCATGCTCCGCGCCGCTTTCGAGATCGTGCCGCCAGAGTTCGAAGCCCTTGCCGTCGTAGCGCGTGAAGACGACGCTCCGGCCGTCCGGCGCGACGTCCGGCTGGTAGTCGTAGCCGCCCGGCGCGTGCGTGATCTCGTTCGCATCGTCCGTGCCGATCTTCTGGCGCCAGAGCGAGCCTTCCATGCTGTAGATGAGCTCGTCGCCCGACGGCAGGAAGGCCGCGGACGACGGCCCCGTCGTCAGCTGCGGGATGTAGAGCTCGCGCCAGTAATAGCCGTGCGGGAGCGCGACCTGGGAGAGGACCGGCTCGCGTCCCGCGCCCGATGCCGCCGCCGCGGCGAGGAGTGCCGCGACGGCGAGCAGGGCGCGGGCGGCGGGCCTCACGCCTGGCCCGCCAGCGCCTCGTCGAGCGATCTGCTTCAGGTAGATCATCGCCTCGTCGACTTCGGCCTCCGTCACGCAGAGCGGCGGCATGAAGCGCAGCGTGGAGACGCCGCAGGACAGGAGCAGCAGCCCGTTGTGGTAGGCGCGGTGCAGCAGGCGGTCGACCATCTCGCGCGCGGGCGAGCCGTCCTTCTCGATCATCTCGACGCCGATCATGAGGCCGCGGCCGCGGATGTCGCCGATGCAGGGATAGTCGGGCCGCATCGCTTCGAGCCGCTTCATGAAATGCGCGCCGACCTTGGCCGCGTTCTGCACGTACTGCTCGCGCACGAGGTCGATCGTCGCGTTCGCGGCGGCGCAGGAGATCGGATTGCCGCCGAAGGTGTTGCCATGCGCGCCTTTCTTCCACTGCTTCATGAGGCTCGCCTTGGCGACGACGGCGCCGATCGGCAGCCCCGAGCCGAGGCCCTTGGCGAGCGTCATGATGTCGGGCGTGACGCCGGAATGCTGGGACGCGAACATCTTCCCCGTGCGGCCGATGCCCGACTGCACTTCGTCGAACACGAGCAGGATTCCGTTCTCGTCGCAGATCTGGCGCAGGCCCTGCGAGGAAGCCGTCCGGCGGCACGAGATAGCCGCCTTCACCCTGCAGCGGCTCGATCACGATCGCGGCGACTTCCGAGGCGGGGACGTTTCGTTCGAACAGCATGCGGATGTAGTCGAGCACCGCCTTGCCCTGGTCGTTGCCGGCAAAGAGCGGGCGATACGTATTCGGGTAGGGCACGTGCGTCACGCCCGGCATGGTCGGGAAGAAACCCGCCTGCTGCGTGTACTTGCTGGATGTCAGCGAGAGCGAGCCCATCGTGCGGCCGTGGAAGCTGCCGAGGAAGGCGATGATGCGGCCGCGCTTCGTCACGTAGCGCGCGAGCTTCAGCGCGCCTTCGACCGACTCCGTGCCGGACTGGCAGAAGAAGCACATGCCCGGCTCGCCGAGCGGCACGATCGCGGAGAGGCGCTCGGCGAGCGCGGTCATCTCCTCGTGCCAGTAGTCGCTCGAGATGTGCAGGAACTTGCCGGCCGCGTCCTGCACCGCCTTCACGACGCGCGGGTGCGCATGTCCCGTCGCGCAGACCGCGATGCCGGCGGCGAAATCGAGGAAGCGGTTGCCGTCCACGTCCCAGGCTTCCGTTCCCTTCGCGTGCGAGATCACGAAGGGGTAGTCGCGCGGGTAGGAGGGCGAGGCGACCTTCGAGTCGCGCTCGATCAGGGCGCGGGACTTCGGTCCCGGCAGCGCCATCTTGATGTGCGGGTTCTTGGATGCGCCGGCGGCGCGGGGAATGGCGTTCATAGCGGCAGCCTCACAGGTTCGCGGTGCGCGGCGGCGGTCCGGGACTCGAGCGCGCGCAGCGCCGCGAGTTCCGGCGCCGTGGGCGCCGCATGGGTTTCAAGCGTCGGCAGCACGGTGAGCGGCCATCCGATGGCAGCGCGTGCGTCCTCCGCGGGGACTCCGGGGTAAACCGTGGAGAGTGCGAACTCCCCGGTTTCAGGATGGGGTTTCAGGATGCCGACGTCGGTGACGATGACCGACGGGCCGCGGCCGCGGGCGCCGCTCGCGGCGCGGCCGGCAAAGTGGCCGCCGCTGGTCTGGAAATCGAGTTGCTTCACGAAGCTGCGCGGCGTCGCCTTCATGACGATGAAGACCTCGCGCGCGTGCGCCGCGATCTCGGTCGCGCCGCCCGCGCCCGGCAGGCGGGTCTTCGGCTTTCCGTAGGGGCCGATGACCGTGCTGTTGAGGTTCCCGAACTTGTCGATCTGCGCGGCGCCGAGGAAGCCGACGTCGATGCGCCCGGCCTGGAGGTAGTCGCTGAAGACGTCGGGCAGCGGAATGACGCAGGTCGCGGTCTCGGCGAGCTCGCCGTCGCCGATCGAAAGCGGCAGCACCGTCGGCCGCGTGCCGATCGTGCCCGACTCGTAGATCAGCACGAGTTCGGGCGCATGCGTGAGGCGCGCGAGATTGCAGGCGGCGCTCGGCAGCCCGATGCCGACGAAGCAGACCTGCCCGTCGCGCAGGCAGCCGCGCCGCTGCCACCGTCATCATCTCGTCGCGCGTGTAGTCGCTCATGCGCGTATCGCATCCGTTCCGGCGGTCGCGGCGTGCCGAGACTGCCGGCGCGCGCTTCGCCGGCGGGACCCTTCGCTCGCTCGGACGGAACCGACACTCGCTCGCTCGGGGTCCCGTCCGGCTCGTGCGCGCGCGAGACGCGGCGCAGCATATCGCGCGCGTGCGAGCCGTTGCGGGACCCCGAGCGAGCGAATGTCCGTCCTCTTCTGAGCGAGCGAAGGTGGTC
This sequence comes from uncultured Gammaproteobacteria bacterium, assembly GCA_963747035.1. Taxonomy (GTDB): domain Bacteria; phylum Pseudomonadota; class Gammaproteobacteria; order Steroidobacterales; family Steroidobacteraceae; genus SCUD01. The sequence goes on along the minus strand of CAVVDL010000025.1, from coordinate 53,776 downwards.
CCGCCGGCGAAGCACGCGCGCCAGTCAACGTTGCGACGGGTCACGCCGCCTCCCGCAGGCTCGCCAGAAACTCGCGGTGATCGGCGAGTGCCGCGGACGTGGCGGTCGATCCACGCGGTGAACCCGGCGCGGTCGCGCGCGATCGCGTCCCACTTGAGGTAGAAGTCGTTGTCGCGCGCGTAGTGTCCCTGCGCGTAGGACGGCCAGGCGCCGCCCGGGCAGAGCGAGACGGCCGTGACGGTGAAGTGCGGCAGCACGATGTTGTTCATCGCGGGCGGCAGCTCGTCGACGATCTTCTCGACCGTGACGAGGAGCTTCGTCGCGGCGAGACCGGCCTCGCGCGCCGCGCCGACGATGCCGTCGATCGCGACGTTGCCGCGCTTGTCGGCGCGCTGCGCGTGCAGGATCGTGACGTCGGGGTTCACGGCGGGCACGGTCGCGAGGGCCTCGCCGGTGTACGGGCATTTCACGGAGCGGATGCGCGGGTTCTGCTTCGCGAGATCCGTCCCGATGTAGCCGCGCAGCATCCCGAATGGCAGGCGCGCCGCGCCCGCGCGGTAGGCGACCGCCATCGCCGCATGGCTGTGCTCGTCGATCTCGAGCGGCCCCGGCCAGTCGTTCTCGACCGCGTCGCGCAGCCGATGCAGCGAGCCGACGCCCGGATTGCCGCCCCAGGAAAAAGTGAGCTTGCGTGCGGCGCCGGCGCCGATCAGCTGGTCGTAGATGAGGTCCGGCGTCATGCGGACCAGGTGCAGGTTCCTGCGGCCCTGCCGGATCAGCTCATGGCCGGCCGCAAACGGGATGAGATGCGTGAAGCCCTCGAGCGCGAGGCAGGCGCCGTCGCCGACGTGCTTCGCGATCGCATCCCGAAGCGGCAGGAACTCGCTCATTCACTCCACCACGGTCCGCGACTGCTCGCGCATGTAGAGCGGCAGGTAGTACGCGGAGGCGATCGCCTTGCCGGAAGAGCCGGAGCCTTTCCATCCGCCGAAGGGCTGGTAGCCGGGCCAGGCGCCGGTCGTCGCGCCCGCGCCGCGGTTCGCGTAGATCACGCCCGCCTGGATGCCGTCCTGGAACCATGGAATCTCGTTCGGCGCGCCGTAGAAGCCGGCGGTGAGTCCCATGTCCGTGTCGTTCGCAAGGCGCATCGCGGCATCGCGGTCGCGGTAGCGCTGCACCATCAGGATCGGCAGGAACATCTCCTGTTTCCAGAGCGGGTCGGACGGATCCGCTTCCGCGAGCACGGGTTCGACGTAATAGCCGCGCCCGAACACGCCTTCCGACGGCTGGCTGCCGCCGCGCCGGATCTTCGCGCCGCGGCTCCTGAGGTCCGCGACGTAGCGCGCATAGGATTCGTGCGCGCGCTTGTTCACGACCGGGCCGAGACCTGTCGCGCGCTCGGTCGGGTCTCCGATCTTGATCTTGTCGATTTCCTTTTCGACCTTCTCGAGCAGCGTGTCCGCGACCTTCTCGTGCACGTAGAGGCGCGAGAGCGCGGAGCACTTCTGCCCGCCCATGCCGTAGGCCGAGCGCGCGATGCCGGCGGCCGCGCGGTCGAGGTCGGCGTTCTCGGTGACGATGGTCGGGTTCTTGCCGCCCATTTCCGCGATGTACGGGCGCGGGTACGCGCCGGACGCAATCTCGCTCATGATGGCGCGGCCCACCGCGACGGATCCCGTGAACGTCACGCCGGCGACGCGCGAATCGCGCACGAGCTGCTCGCCGATCTCGGCGCCGGGGCCGTTCACGTAGTTGAACGCGCCCGCGGGCAATCCCGCGTCGCGGATGCAATCGGCGAGGAGCCGGCCCGCCCAGGGCGTGTCGGAGGCGCACTTGAGCACGACGGTGTTTCCCGTGACGAGCGCGGCGGCAGTCGGCCCGGCGGCGAGCGCGATCGGGAAATTGAAGGGCGCGATCACGGCCCAGACGCCGTAAGGACGCATCACGCTCTTGTTGCGCGAAACGAAGACGGTTGACGGATCGTTCGGCAGGTCGAACTCGTAGCCCTTGTGGGACTCGAAGTCTTCCGCGTAAACGTCGAAGAAGTCCACGCACTCCTGGGCCTCGCCGAGCGCCTCGAGCCGGTTCTTGCCGACTTCGAGCGTGAGCGCGGCCGCAATGTCGTACACGCGCTCCTCGAGGAGGCGCGCGACCTTGCGCATGAGCGCAACGCGTCTTGCCATGCCGGCGTCGCGCCAGCCCGGGGCGGCGCGCTCCGCGGCCGCGATCGCGGCGTCCACTTCCTTTGCGTTCGCGTGCGGGAAACGGCCGGTCTTGATCTCGCTGTCGATCGGGCTCGCCCGCTCCTCGGTGGCGGCGGCGGGAACATCCTTGCCGTCGACGAACATCGGGTGCGTCTGCCCGAGCTTTCCACGCATCTTCACGAGCGCCTTCTCGAATCGCTCGTGCAGCTCCTCCGGCGGGTTGAACATCGTCGCGTAAGTCAGGCGAAAGCTCATGAGGCGCGCTCCAGGGACGCAGGGAAATGACGGGTCAGCAGCCGGTCGAGGGCGCCGAGCGCTTGGGCAAGCTCGGCCTCCGTGATGACGAGCGGCGGCGCGAGGATCAGGAGGTTCCCGCGCGAGCCGAAGGAGATGCCTTCCTCGCGCGCGGCGGCGAGCATCGCCTTCATGGCGTCGCTCTGCCCGGGCCAGGGCGCGATCGGCGCCTTCGTCGCGCGGTCGGCGACGAGCTCGACGACGGCGAAGAGGCCCCGGCCGCCGCGCACATCGCCGATGACGCGGATGGCGCGCGGCGAGTTTCTGCAGTTCGGCGAACATCTGCGCGCCGAGCCGCTTCGAGCGCTCGATCAGCTTCTCGTCGCGGTAGGCATCGATGGCCGCGACGCCGGCGGCGCAGGAGAGCGGGTGGCCGCAGTAGGTGAGGCCGCCGTAGAACATCTCGCGCTCGAGCTTCGCGTACACGGCCGCGCTCATGACGACGGCGCCGAGCGGGATCGACGCGGCGGTGAGTCCCTTGGCGAGCGTCATCAGGTCGGGGCGGTTCGCCTCGCCGTAGCGCTGCCAGGCGAACCACTCGCCGCAGCGGCCGAAGCCGCTCATGACCTCGTCCGCGATCAGGTACACGTCGCGCTCGCGCGTGACGCGACGCAGCTCCGGCCAGAAATTGTCGGGCGGCACGATGCCGTTGCTGCCGGCATCGACTTCCATCATCACCGCGGTGACGCGGGCCGCGCCTTCCTTGTCGATGGCATCCGCGACTGCACCGGCCGCGCGGCGGCCGCATTCCTCGGCGGTCGTGCTGCCGAAGGGGCAGCGGTAGGCGTAGGGCGGCGGCACGTGGCGCACGCCCCAGGCTTCGGAATCCACCTGGTGCGCCGTGCGGGCATCGCCCGAGAGCGCCATGTCCATGTAGCTCGCGCCGTGGTACGAGCGGTCGCGCGTGACGACGAGGCCGCGGCCTTTCTTCGACGCGTGGCGCGCGATGCGCACCGCGTTCTCGTTGGCGTCGCCGCCGCCCAGCGTGAAAAACACGCGCCCGCCCTCGAATCCGGAAACCTCGAGCAGGCGCTCGGCGAGCGCGCGCCGCGGCTCGGCGCCCCAGGCGGCGGTCACGAAGGCGAGCTTGTCGGCCTGGGCCTTGATCGCGGCGACGAGCTTCGGGTGCTGGTGGCCGAGGTTGCTGCACTCGACCAGGCTCGACATGTCGAGCATCTCGCGGCCGCCCTCGAGCAGGAGCTTCGCGCCGCGTCCGCCCACGACCGTCGGGGCGTTCCAATCCCCCGGCACGCACCAGCTGTGCAGCACGAAATCACGCTCGTTGGGCATCCGCCTATTGTCTCACGGTTGCATTCGCCGGGGGACGGGCCACAGGATGGAGCCCATGAAATCCGGGCTCCTGGCTGCGGCTTTATGGCTCCTGTGCGGATGCGCGGGGACGCGCGCCGCGACCGGCCCCGCTGAAACCGCAATTCCCGAAAGCGCGGACGAGGCGGTCGCCGTGGTGGACGCGTTCCAGGCCGCACTCCAGGCCGGCGACATCGACCGCGCCGCCGGCTACCTCGACCCGCGGCGTCGTGATCCTGGAAAGCGGCGGCGCCGAGCATTCGCGCGACGAATACCTCGCCGTTCACGCCCCGGCCGACGCGCAGTTCCTGAAGACGGTCAAGGTCACGCCCGGCCGGCGCACGGCGCGCATCGAAGGAGACTTCGCGACCGGCTGGAGCAAGGCGCGTGTCGCCGGGAACCTCGCCTGGGTCGCCAGCCTCTCCGAGTTCGAATTCGAGAAGGAGGGACAGGTCGCTTTCATCGACTCCGCGGAGACGATGGTGCTGCGGCGCGATGCCGGCGGCTGGAAGATCGTGCACATTCACTGGTCGTCGCATTGAGAGAAGTGCAGGCCGCCAAGAGCTACTGAAAGACGGCTCAAGCGATGAATCGCTATACGTGTCCGATGCACCCGGAGATCGTGCGCGACGCGCCGGGGCATTGCCCGATATGCGGCATGGCGCTGGAGCCGGTCATGCCGTCCGCTGCGGACGACGAGATCCCTGAACTGCACGACTTCTCACGCCGGTTCTGGTGGACGCTGCCGCTCACGCTCGCGACGCTCGGACTCGCGATGCTCGGCCATCGCATGAGTCTCCTGACGCCCGAGCAGCGCAGCATCCTGGAGTTGCTGCTGTCCGCTCCGGTCGTACTCTGGGCCGCCTGGCCCTTCTTCATCCGCTGGGCCCAGTCGATCGCGACGCGCAACCTCAACATGTGGACCCTGATCGGAACCGGGGTTGGCGCAGCTTTTCTGTACAGCGTCGTGGCGACGACCGTCCCAGGCTGGTTTCCGGATTCATTCCGCGAGCACGGACGTGTCGGCGTGTATTTCGAGGCTGCGGCAGTCATCGTCTCGCTTACGTTGCTCGGGCAGATGCTCGAGTTACGCGCGCGCTCGTCGACCTCGTCCGCAATCAAGGCGCTGTTGCGACTCGCGCCGCCGACGGTGCACCGCCTGCGCGAGGACGGGAGCGACGAGGAGATTCCGCTCGACCAGGTGCGATCGGGCGATCGACTGCGCGTACGGCCCGGCGACAAGGTGCCGGTAGACGGCGAGGTGCTCGAAGGTCACTCGAGCGTGGACGAGTCGATGCTGACGGGCGAGTCGCTGCCGGTCGGCAAGGGCCCCGGCGAGCTCCTGATCGGCGGCACGCAGAATGCCAACGGCAGCCTTGTCATGCGCGCGGACCGCGTCGGCAGCGAAACAATGCTCGCGCAGATCGTCGAGCTCGTTGCGCAGGCGCAGCGCTCGCGCGCGCCGATGCAGCGGCTCGCGGATCGCGTCTCCTGGTGGTTCGTGCTGGCCGTACTCGCAATCGCCTTGGTCACGTTCCTGGGATGGGGGCTATCCGGACCGGAACCGTCGTGGACCTACGCCGTGCTGAACGCGGTTTCCGTTCTGATCATCGCCTGCCCTTGTGCGCTCGGCCTCGCGACGCCGATGTCCATCATGGTGGCGACGGGACGCGCCGCCACCTTCGGCATCCTGTTTCGCGACGCGGAGGCCATCGAGAGGCTGCGCGAAGTCGATACGCTGATCGTCGACAAGACCGGGACGCTGACCGAGGGCCGCCCGGCATTCCGGGCTGCGATTCCGGCCGCTGGTTTCGCGGAAGCGGAGCTGCTGCAACTCGCCGCGAGCCTCGATGCGGGCAGCGAGCATCCGCTTGCGCAGGCCATTGTGCGGGAGGCCCGCAGCCGCGGCCTCGGGCTTGTGAAGGCGGAATCTTTCGAGTCGGGCACGGGCCTCGGCGTGCGGGGCACGGTCTCGGGGCGGTCACTCACGCTTGGGAGTGCGGCGCTGATGAGGGACCTCGGCATCTCGATGGTCGCGCTCGAGCGCGAGGCCGCGGGATTTCGCGGCGAAGGCGCGAGCGTGATGTTCCTCGCCGCGGACGGCAGCCTCGCGGGGTTCATCGCGGTGGCCGATCCGGTCAAGGCTACGACGCCCGAGGCGCTCGATTTCCTGCGGCGCGCAGGGCATTCGCGTCGTGATGGCGACGGGAGACGCGACTGCGACGGCTCGGGCGGTCGCCAGCGCAACCGGCATCAGCGAAACCTACGGCGAGATGCGCCCGGCGGACAAGGTGGCGCTGATCGGGAAGCTTCGCGCCGAGGGCCGGAGAGTCGCGATGGCCGGAGACGGAATCAACGACGCGCCGGCGCTCGCGGCTGCCGATGTCGGGATTGCGATGGGCACCGGCACTGACGTCGCCATCGCGAGCTCGCAGGTGACGCTCGTCAAGGGCGACCTGCGCGGGCATCGTCGCGGGCGCGCGAGATCTCGGTCGCTACCGTGCGCAACATGTGGCAGAACCTCGGGTTTGCGCTCGTCTACAACGCGCTCGGCGTACCCATCGCGGCAGGAGTCCTGTGGCCATGGACTGGCCTGCTGCTGTCGCCGATGATCGCGGCGCTCGCGATGAGCCTGTCTTCGGTATCGGTCGTGGGAAACGCGCTCAGGTTGCGCCGCCGCTGACAATCGGGTGCTGCAATGAGGGCCCGTAGGGCAGAGAATCGCAGGGTGCCAATGGAGTGGTCTCCATGCGTATCGGAATTCCTGTCGCACTGATCGTCGCCGTCCGCTTCTTCCGGGTTGCGGCGGGCGTGCGCCTGAGGGCGCGACCGTGATCCGCGCCGCGCGCCTCTACACCGCCCCGGATGCGCCCGCGGTGGATGACGCCGCGATCCTGGTCGTGGACGGCAAGATCGCGGCGGCGGGCCCGGCGAAAGACATCGAAGCGCGCGGCGCGGGTTCGCTCGGCGCCTGCGACGGCGGCGTCGTGGTCGCGGGCTTCCAGAACAGCCACGTGCATTTCATCGAGCCGAAATTCGCAGGGCGCGAAGGAGCAGGCCCGCGGCCGAGCTCGCCGCGGCGATGACGGCGATGCTGAACCGTTACGGCTTTACGACCGTCGTGGATGCGGCCTCGGAACTCGCCAACACGGTCGCGTTGCGCGCGCGCGTGGAATCCGGCGAGGTCGCCGGCCCGCGCATCCTGACCGCCGGCGGCGCCCTGTTTCCCAGGGACGGCATCCCGATTTACCTCCGCGACATGCCGCCCGAGTTTCTCGCCGGCCTGTCGCAGCCCGGCACGGTCGAGGAGGCGCTCGAGGACGTGCAGGCGAATCTCGACGGCGGCGCGGACGCGACCAAGCTTTTCCTCATGACGCCGCAGGGAAATGGCCGCTACGCGTTCATGCAGCCGGACATCGCGCTCGCCGCCGCCGACGAGACGCATCGCCGCAACCGCCTGGTGCTCGCGCACCCGACCGACATCGAGGGCGTCAACCTCGCGATCGAGGCGGGCGTGGACGTGCTCATGCACACGACGATCGGCGAGGGCAAGACCACCTGGGATGCGCCGCTCATCGCGCAGATGCTCTCGAAGAACATGGCCGTCGTGCCGACGCTGCAACTCTTCCCGTACGAGCTGAAGCGGGCCGGGCTCGAGCAGCGGATCGTGGACTTCGCGACGGGCGATGCGGTCGAACAGCTGCGCGCGTATTCGAATGCGGGCGGCGCCGTGCTCTTCGGCACCGACGTCGGCTACATGAGCGAGTACGACCCGACGGAGGAATACCGGCTCATGGGGCGCGCACTCTCGCCGATGCAGATCCTCTCCTCGCTGACGACGGCGCCGGCCGCGCGTTGGAATGAAATAGCGCGGCGCGGGAGCGTCGAGCCGGGGAAAGACGCGGACCTGGTCGTGCTGGAGGCCGATCCCGCCCGGGATGTCGCGAACTTTGCGAAGGTGCGCTGCACCATCCGCGGCGGCAAGACGATCTTCGAGAAACCCGCGACCTAGGCGGCTACCGGAAGAGCTGCCAGCCGAGCCACCAGGCCGCCGCGGCGATCAGCGCCGAGGCCGGGATCGTCACGACCCAGGCCGCGATGATGTTGCCGGCGACGCCCCAGCGCACGGCCCGCACGCGCTGCGCGCTGCCGACGCCGATGATCGAGCCGGTGATCGTGTGCGTGGTCGACACCGGAATCCCGAAGTACGTCGCCATGAAGAGCGAGATCGCGCCGCCCGTCTCGGCGGCGAAGCCGCCGATCGGCTTCAGCTTGGTGATGCGCTGGCCCATCGTCTTCACGATCCGCCAGCCGCCGAAGAGCGTCCCGAGCGCGATCGCGATATAGCAGGAAATCACGACCCAGTTCGGCAGGTGGTCCGGGCTCGTGAGGTGGGCCGATATGAGCAGCAGCCAGATGATGCCCATCGTCTTCTGCGCGTCGTTGCTGCCGTGGCCGATGCTGTACATCGCCGACGACACGAGCTGCAGCTTGCGGAACCAGCGGTCGGTCTGCCGCTGGGTTCGTCGCCGGCAGATCCAGGACAGCGCGACGATGATGATGCCCGAGAGCAGCATGCCGAGGAGCGGCGCGACCGCGATGAAGGACGCCGTCTTGATGATGCCCGGCGCGAGCAGCGGGCCGGTGCCGGCCTTCGCCATCGTCGAGCCGACCAGGCCGCCGATCAGCGCGTGCGAGGAGGAGGACGGCAGGCCGTAGTACCAGGTGATGACGTTCCAGGAGATCGCGCCGATCAGCGCGCCGAAGATCAGGTGGCTGTCCACGACTGCCGGGTCCACGATGCCCTTGCCGACGGTGGTCGCCACCTTGAGGTGGAAGATCATGATGGCGACGAAGTTGAAGAAAGCCGCCCACATCACGGCCTGATACGGCTTCAGCACGCCGGTCGAGACGACCGTCGCGATCGAGTTCGCCGCGTCGTGGAAGCCGTTCATGAAGTCGAACGCGAGCGCGATGACGATGAGCATCACGATCGTGACGGTGAAGGAGCCGGCGTCCACCGCGATGTCAGCCGTTCTCGAGCACGACGCCCTCGATCACGAGCGCGACGTCCTGGCACTTGTCGGTGGTGAGCTCGATGAGCTCGTAGACCGCCTTCAGCTTGATGAGCTGCCGCGTGTCTTTTTCCTCGCGGAACAGGCGCGAGATCGCCGAGCGCATCACGCGGTCGGCGTCGGACTCGAGCGCGTCCACTTCCTGGCAGATCTTGAGGATGGACTTGCCGTTGTCCATCGAGGAGAGCTGCTTGACCGCGTCGTGAACCTTGCCGCAGGCGAGCTGCATGATGTTGGCGATGTGGCGCACCTCGGCCGTCAGCGTGTGCACGTCGTAGAGCTGCAGCGACTCGGCCGTGTCCTGCATCAGGTCCAGGATGTCGTCCATGCGCTGGATCAGCTTGTTGATCTGGTCGCGGTCGAAGGGCGTGACGAAGGTGTTGTGCATCAGCGCGACGGTCTGGTGCGTGACCTCGTCGGCCTTGTGCTCGATCGAGCGGATCTTCGCGACGTATTCATCGCGCCTGGAGCCGTCGGAATAGTCGTCGAGCATCTCGACGAGGGCCGCGGCCCCCTCGACGACGAGCGAGGCGTGCTGGTTGAAGAGCGCGAAGAACTTGCGCTCCTGCGGCATGAGCATGGAAAGCAGGCGCATCGCGTCCTCCCCCTGGCGCGACCGAACTCCGGGCGCATTGTAAGCACTCGGGCGGCCCGCTGCGGTATCGTTGCCGCATGAACACCCGAAATCGCGGTGCCTCGCTCGCCGCCCTCCTGCTCTGCTTTTCTTGCGGCAATTCCGGCGCTTGCAGCCGCCGAGGATGCCGAAACCGCCCGCCTGATACAGGACCTCGGCATTCACGAATCGGCGGTCGCGGTGCGGGAACAGCCGGGCTGGGCTCGTGCCGCGGAAGGTCGTCGTCATGGGCGCGGACGCCGCGCGCATCGCGTTCCTGCAGCCCGCGGCGCCGGGCGTCACGCTCGTGGCCGCGCCCGAGCGCGCGGACGCGGTGCGCGCGGCCGCGGATGCGGACGCCGTGATCGGCGCCTGCGCGGCCGACGTCATCCAGGCCGGGCCGAAGATCCGCTGGATGCAGCACCTCTACGCCGGCGTCGAGCGCTGCCTCGCCATCCCGGGTTTCGTGGACCGCGGCATCGTGCTCACCAACATGCAGAAGGTCGCCGGCCCCGTGATGTCCGAGCACGTGCTCGCGTTCATGTTCGGCCTCGCGCGCGGGTTCGCGACCTACGTGCCGCTGCAGGCGAAAGGCGAGTGGAAGGACGAGGCCGTCCCCGAGAACCGGATGTGGTCGGTCGAGGGACGCACGATGCTGGTCGTCGGGCTCGGCGGCATCGGCACCGAGACCGCGCGCCGCGCGAACGCGCTCGGCATGAAGGTCATCGCGATCCGCAATTCCGGCACGGACGGGCCGCCGTATGTCGCCGAAGTGGGCCTGACGAAGGACCTGCGCGCTTTCGCCGCGCGCGCCGACGTGATCGTCGACACGCTGCCGCTGACGCCGGACACGAAAGGACTCTTCGACAAGGGCTTCTTCGATGCCGCGAAGCGCGGCGCGCTCTTCATCAACGTCGGCCGCGGCGGCACCGTCGTGACGGCGGACCTCATCGCGGCGCTCAAGGACGGCCGCGTCGGCGGCGCGGGCCTCGACGTCACGGATCCCGAGCCCCTGCCGGCGGACCATCCGCTCTGGCATGCGCCGAACGTGATCATCACGCCGCACGTCTCGGCCGCGCTCGAGGGCAACGAGGAGCCGCGCTGGCTGCTCGCCCGCGAGAACCTGCGCCGCTATGTCGCGGGCGACAAGCTGCTCTCGGAAGTGGACGTGAAGAAAGGCTACTGAGTGTCGAACCGGACGATCCAGCTCGACGATCGCACGTACGAATACCTGCTCGCGCATTCGCTGCGCGAAGCGCCGGCGCTGGCCAAGCTTCGCGCCGAGACGGCCTCGCACCCGAAGGTCAACATGCAGATCGCGCCGGAGCAGGGGCAGTTCATGCAGATGCTCGTGCGCCTGACGGGCGCGCGCCGCGCGATCGAGGTCGGCGTCTTCACCGGTTACTCGAGCCTCGCCGTGATGCTCGCGATGCCGAAGGACGCGCGGCTGCTTGCGCTCGACGTCAGCGAGGAATTCACCGCGATCGCGCGCCGGCACTGGCAGGCCGCGGGCGTCGCCGACCGCATCGAGCTCGTCATCGCGCCGGCGCGGGACACGCTCGATGCGCGCATCGCCGCGGGCGAGTCAGGCCGCTATGACTTTGCCTTCATCGACGCCGACAAGGGCGGATATCTCGCCTATTACGAGCGATTGATGAAGCTCGTGCGCCCGGGCGGCCTGATCGCCGTGGACAACACGCTCTGGAGCGGCGAGGTCGCGGACCCGGAGAACCGCGATTCTGACACGGTGGCGCTCCGGGAATTCAACGACGTGCTTCACAAGGATCCGCGGATCGACCTCGCGCTGCTGCCGGTCGGCGACGGCCTGACGCTCGCCAGGATTCGTGAAGCGGGTTGATTCGGGGCCCTGGCCTGCGCGTATGATCGGCCCATGAGCCTCCGCGACAACGTCGAGGCAATTTTGCCCGAATGGGAGCGCTGGTATCCCAGCCTCTTCGATGCCGCCGCGGATCTCGGCGTCATCCGCTGCCGCGTGTGCCCGCCCTCGCAGCTCCTGCTCTCGCGCCGGCACTCGACGATCCGCAACGAAGCGATCCAGGCATTCCGCGAACGCTGGAACGCGGTGGAGCCGGAAGACTCCGACTAACGCCCGCTCTTGTCGCGCGGCGCCGATCACGCGCCAGTCGCCATCCTCGCGCGCGAGCCGGATGTCGAGCCGCTGGACCTCCGCGGCCAGGTTCCAGTCCGATCCGCCCCTGGCCTCGCGGCCCAGCATGCCGACCGTGACCTTCACGCGCGCGAGCTCCGTGCCTTCGAGCTCGATCGAGTCGATGCGCGTCAGGAGATTCACGGACGGATGCGCGACGAGCCAGGCGTGCAGGAGATTGCGGACGTCGGACGCATCGCGGCCGCTCTTGTCCTTGTAATCGTCGGCGACGAGGCCGCGAAGCTCGGAGGCATCGCGCGCCTCGGCCGAGGCCTCGGCGCCCGCGATGAGTTCGCGGATCTGGTCCTCCGGAGTGCCGGAGGAGCCGCAGCCCGCGCCGGCGAGCAGGACCGCGAGCGCGAGGGCTGGCCTATGCAGGGAGTTGCTCCCACTGCCGGATGCCGTCCGTGATGTCGAACCAGGGCGCCTTGTCGGCCACGAAGATGTGGCTGGTCACGGGAATGCCGGGCGCGTCGTCGAGACCGCCGCAGGGGACGACGACGTAGCCCGTCGAGGCCACGACGCGCGGGACGGATGAGCCGCAATGCCGGCAGAAATCCTGGCCGAAGCGCTTTGCGCCGGGGAGCTTGAAGCTCGTCACGTCCTGCTCGCCGCGCAGCCACGTGAGCTGCTCGCGCTTGAAGAACGCGTTCGTCGCGTGCGCGGCGCCGCGCGCGCGGCGGCAGCGCGAGCAGTGGCAGTTGTGCATGCGCTCGGGCAGGCCCGTGAATTCCCAGGCGATCGCGTTGCAGAGGCAGTTGCCCCGCACGACGCCGGCTTTCGGGGCGGGCGCCGGGCGCTCGACCGTCTGGCCCGCGCTGAACTCGGGCGGAAAGCTGGCGTGCTGCGGCAGGCCATCGGTGATGGGGTACCAGTCCGCGCGCGAGGCGGTGAACATGTGAAGCGAAGGGCGGATTCCCGGATCGCCCTCGATGCTGCCCGCCGGCACGAACACGATGGAACTCCAGTCCGGCAGCACGACGGGCAGGGCGGAGCCGCAGATCCGGCAGAACGGGCGCAGGCCGCGCTCCGATGACCGGTAGGTCACGATCTCGCCTTCGCCGGCGAGCCAGCGGAATCCTTCGCGGGGCACGGCCAGGAAGGTCGCGAACATCGCGCCGTGGTGCTTGCGGCACATCGAGCAGTGGCAGTGCACCATCGATCCTGCCTGCCCGGCCTCGAACTGCACCGCTCCGCAGAGGCAGCTTCCCCGGTTCATAATGGCGACATTAAGGGAGGATTCGATCCCATGTACACACTCTATTGGTCGCCGGGCACCGCGAGCATGTGCGTTCACTGGATGCTGATCGAGCTCGGCGAGCCGCACGAGCTCGTGAAGGTCGACATCGAGGGCGGAGAGCACCGGAAGCCCGAATACCTGAAGCTCAATCCGAGCGGCGTCGTGCCGACGCTGGTCGTGGACGGCGTGCCGCTCGGCGAGGCGGCCGCGCTCTGCATGATCCTGGCCGAGCGCCATCCGCAGGCGGGCTTTGCGCCGGCCGTGGGCCACGAGCAGCGCGCCGCTTACCTGAGCTGGATGTTCTTCCTGTCGAACACGCTGCAGACGGCGTATCACAACTGGTTTTATCCCGACCAGCCAGCGGGGCAGGCGGCGGTGGAATCGGTCAAGGCCGCGGCGCGCCGTCGCATCGAGGCCTGCCTCGACCGCGTGGACCGGCAGGTCGCGAAGTCGGGGAGCTACCTGCTGGGCGATCGCGCCAGCGCGGCCGACTTCGTGACGACGATGCTGATGCGCTGGTCGCGCAACATGCCGAAGCCCGCGACGGAATGGCCCGCCATCGCCGGCTACGTCAAGCGCATGAAGGCGCGGCCCACGTTCAAGGTCCTCTACGAGCGCGAGGGCCTCACGGAGTGGGCCTGAACCAAGGGGACGCTCACCTTGCCCCGAAGGATCGAAGGGCAAGGTGAACGTCCCCTTGGTTCAGGTTCCGCTTGATGAGCGGCGTGAACTGGTTGATGCCGCAGGCAAAGTTGAGCAGCGTCTCGCCCACCGTGCCGGGCGCGACCTTCTCCCAGGTGCGCAGCAGCTCCGTCGAATGCTCGGGCTCGTCCTTGTCGTTCTGCAGGTTGTTCCACTTGTAGAAGAAGACGCCCGCGGTCGAGCGCTCCTTCGTCTTGCAATTCCAGTCGTCCTGGCTGAGCGCGCTCCTGTGCGCCAGCGGGCTCTGCGGGTACTTGTATTCGATGCGCATCCACATCGAGACGATGTCGCCCTTGCGCACCGACTCGTGGCGCGTCGCGAAGTACACCTGCTCGGGATAGGTCTCGATCCACTCCCAGTCCATGCGGCCGCGCAGGTCAAGTTCCTTGACCCACTCGTTGCCCGCGCCCTTCATCGGCACGGTCGTGAGCTGGGCGATTGCCGGGCCCGCGGCGAGCAGGAGAGTCGCAAAGAGGAACGCGAATCGGCGCTTCATGTCGGCTTTGACGCCTCCTGGCGTGCCCGGGTTCCGTGGCTCACATGGCGAAATAGCGCGCTCCGCCGAGCCGTTGCAGGTTGCGCAGCCGCTCCGGCGCGCCGACGAGCGCGAGGTACCAGGCGCGAAATCCCGCGACGTCGCCCTCGAGCAGCGACGGCGGCCCGGGCGCATAGCGCCTGGAGCTCACGCCGGCCGCATTCGCCTCGATGATCGCCTTGTCCTGCTCGGTCGTCACCGTCCACAGCCACGTCAACCGCGCGAGATCGTAATCCTTGCCCTCGCGCGCGCCGCCGTCCACCAGCCAGGTCACGATCATGTCGCTGTGCACGGCATCGCGCGGCACGAACTGGAAGAAGACCGCGTAATCGTTGGCGGCCAGCATGTACGTGAACGGCCCGATGGCGAGCGCCGTCTCGCCGCCGTCGTAGCCCTTGAAGCCGCCCATCAAGGGCGCCGCGGGCTGGCCGTCGTCCGTCGCGGAAAGGAACGTTTCGCGTAGCGGCGCGCGGTAGGCAGCCCCGAACTGCGCGCGCGGCAACCGCTCATCGAGCGGCAACTCCGTGCCGAAATCCGGGAGCGTCGTGCCGAGCTCCTCCGCACGGGCGCGCCACGTGCGAAAGCGCGCGTCGAACCGCGCCTGGGCAGCGGAGGTGCTGTCGCCGATGCGGTCCACCTTGATCTCCACGCGGCAGTACTCCGGATGGGCCACGCGGCAGTGATAGCACTCGAGATAGTTCTCGACCGCGAACTTCCAGTTCGCGTGGAGGGGAAAGACGCGCCGCTCGGCGACGCGTGCGCCGGCCGTGCCGTGCAGGCGCAGGAAAGGCGCGGCACCTTCGGCGATGGCGCCGAGATCCGGCGCGTCGCTGGCGAGCGAGATGAAGATCAGCCCTTCCAGCACCCGGACGTGGCAGGGAATCAGGCCGTGCGCCCGCGGCTCGAAGTCCGCGGGCATGTGGCGCGCCGCCTTGCAGCGCTGCCATCCGGCGCGTAGCTCCAGCCGTGATAGCGGCAGGTGAGGATGGCCGCGTGGCCGGAACACTCGAGCAGCACGCGGCTGCCGCGATGCCGGCACACGTTGTAGTGCGCATGGATCGCACCGCCCGCGCCGCGCACGAGGATGATGGACTCGCCACCGACGTCGAACAGGAAGAAATCGCCTGCGGCGGGGATCTGCGAGGAGTGTCCCGCCAGGATCCAGTGGTTGCCGAGCACGCGCTCGACGTCGCGCTCGAAAACATCCGGATTGCAATAGAAAGCCTGGTCGAGCGAGTAGCCGGGAAGCTGGGCCGCGCACAGCTCGTCGATCCAGTCGTCCCGCGCCGCCGGTGTTGCGGGTTTCATCTCGACAGGCCCTTCCAGTCTTTCAGGATCTCGCGTGCGGCATTGTGCCCGGGAATGCCGGAGACGCCGCCGCCCGGGTGCGTGGAGGATCCGCACTGGTAGAGGCCGCGGACCGGCGAGCGGTAGTCTGCGTAGCGCGGTGCGGGCCGCTGGAAGTAGAGCTGATCGAGCGCGAGCTCGCCGTGGAAGATGTGGCCGTGCGGCGAGTTGATGATGCGCTCGATGTCGGGCGGCAGCAGGACCTGGCTCGCGATGATGCCGTCGCTGAAGCCCGGCGCCACGTTGTCGAGCGTCTCGTACACGGTGCGTACGAACTCGGGGCGCGCCTCGTCCCAATTGCGCCCGGCGAGCGCGTACGGCGCGTGCCCGCCGAACACGTTCACGACGTGCTTGCCGGGCGGCGCCAGCGTGTCGTCGACCATGGTCGGCACGACGGCGGTCAGGAACGGGTGGCGCGACCAGCGTCCGTGACAGGCGTCCTCGTAGGCAGCCTGCAGGTACTCGATGTCCGGGCCGATGTGCGCGTAGCTCGGCGCGGCGAAGCCGCACTTGACCGGGTCGAAGGCCGTGAAGCGCGGCGGCGCCTCGACGGCCAGGTTCAGCTTGAATGCCGTCGAGAATGTCCGGTAGTTGCGGATGTGGCCGAGAAATTCGGCCGGCAGCTGCGCGGGCTCGACGAGGTCGCCGAATGTCACCTTGCAGCTCGCGTTCGACACGACCGCCGGCGCCGTGTACTCGTCGCCGGCGGCCGTGACGACCTTCGTCACGCGCCCGTTGCCGACCTCGATCCGTTTCACCTCCGCGTCCGTGCGCACTTCCATGCCGTGGCGCCGGCCGGACTCGGCGATCGCCTCGCTGATGGCGCCCATGCCGCCGCGGATGAAGCCCCAGCCGCCCGCGCCCTCGTGCTCTCCCATGATGTGGTGCAGGACCACGTAGGCCGAGCCCGGCGTCTTCGGCCCGGCGAAGGTGCCGATGGAGCAGTAGTAGCCGAGCACGGCGCGGGTCACGCTGTGCTCGAACCACTGCGACAGGAAATCGTCGGCGCTCATCGTCATCAGGTCGACGAGGCGGTAGAAGCGGTCGCCGATCTTCCGGTACTTCCACGCGAAGGCGAGCAGGTCCGAGAGGCCGCGCAGGTCGCGCCGCGCGGGATCGACGGGCGTGTCGAGCAGGAGCCTGCGGACGATGGCCGCGGCCTCGTTGAGCCAGGCGTCGAACTCGGGGTACGCGGCGCCGTCGCGGCGCGAAAAGCGCGCGAACTCCGCCGCCGTGCGGCGAACGTCGCCGCTGAAGACAATGTAGTTGTCCTTGCCGATCGGGCAGAACAGGTCGGTCGCCGGCAGGACCGTGAGGCCGAGCTCGCGCAGGCCAAGCTCCCGGATCACCTTCGGATGCAGCAGGCTCATGACGTAAGAGAACGTGGAAGTGCGGAAGCCCGGCGCGAATTCCTCGGTGACCGCCGCGCCGCCGATCACGGGACGGCGCTCGAGCACCAGCGTCTTCTTGCCGGCCCTGGCGAGGTAGGCGCCGCAGGTGAGCCCGTTATGGCCGCCGCCAACCACGATGACGTCGTAGTGCGCTGCGGTCATGGCGGGATTCCTCTGCGGCCGGCGTGCCCGGATTATCAGCCGAGGATCGCCTCGCGTCGATAAAGCCGCCCGGCGAGCCAGGCGAGCGCGAGCCCGAGGGCGAGACAGCTCGCCGTCGCGAGCAGCGCCCAGGCGACCGGCAGCGGCTCGCCGCGGATCAGGCCCTGGATCAGGAGGTGCTGCGACAGCGAGGGCACGAGCATCAGGCTCGCGCGCGGGGCGACGTCCAGCACGCTTGCGATCGCGATCGGCACTGTCGGGATGAGCAGCACGAGGCCAAGCCAGGACTGCGCTTCCTTGTAGGTGCGCGTGAAGGAGGCGACGACGGTCAGGATGGATGCGGCGACGAGCGCGAACGGGCGCGACCGTCACGAACACGCGCCACACGACGCCGGGCCCGAAGTTCGCGGTCATGCCGAAGGTCTCGAGCGGCAGGGCCTTCAGCGAAAAGGCGATCGAGGTCGAGACGAGGGCGAGCGAGACCAGCATCATGACGGTCGTCGCCGCAATCTTGCCGTAGATGAGGTGCTCGCGGACCACGGGCAGGGTCAGCAGCGACTCGAGCGAGCCGCGCTCGCGCTCGCCGGCCGTCGCATCGATCGCGAGGTAGAGGCCGCCCATCAGCGTGGCGAGCAGGATCACGTAGCTCAGCATGCCGAGCATCAGCGTCGCCCGCGCCGAGGGCGTCGAGACGTCGATGTCGTCGATCACGACCGGCTGGACGACGGTCGGCGAAACGCCGCGCGCCTGCAGGCGCAAGGAGCCGACGAGCGCCGAGTAGCCGGCGATCGCCTGGCGCACGCGCCCCTCGTGCTTGCCGGCCTCGGAGTTCGAGCCGTCGGCATACAACTGCACGGCCGCGGGCTCGCCTGCGCTGAAGCGCTCGCCGAAGGCGGGCGGGATGCGCAGCACGACCAGCTCGTTGTGCTCCGTGATCCAGCGACGGATATCGTCCTCCGTACCCTCGCGCAGGCTGACCTCGAGGCCGCGCTCGCGCAGCTGCTGCACGAAATTCTGCGCGGCGGCGGCGTTCACGACGGTGACCGGCGCCGGCTCGTCCGCGTTCGAAACCGAGCGTGCGAGCGCGAACTTCAGGACCAGGATGAAGAAGAGCGGCATGAGGAACGGCCCGATCAGCAGGCTGTTCACGAGCGTGCGCCGGTCGCGCAGGCTCTCCCGCAGTTCCTTCTGCATGACGGTCCGCAGGGTGGAGATCATTCGAGCCCCCGCGAGTCGCCGATCGCGGCGACGAAGGCGTCCTCGAGCGTCGCGGACTTGAACTGGCTCTTGAGGGCATCGGGCGCGCCGGCCGCGACCACGCGGCCCTTGTCCACGATCACGATGTCGTCGCACAGCGCCGCCACTTCCTGCATGACGTGGCTGGAGAACAGGATGCAGTGCCCGGCGGCGCGCAGCCGCAGGATGAGCGCGCGCAGCGCGCGCGTCGCCATCACGTCGAGCCCGTTCGTCGGCTCGTCGAGCAAGAGGTTCTTCGGCGCATGCACGAGTGCGCGCGCGAGCGCGACCTTGATGCGCTCGCCCTGGGAGTAGCCCTTCGCGCGGCGGTGCGCGTAGCCGCCCATGTCGAGTTCGGCGATGAGCGACTCGACGCGTTGATCGAGCGCCGCGCCCTTGAGCCCGTGCAGCCGGCCGAAGTAGGCGATGTTCTCGCGCGCCGTGAGCTGCGGGTAGATGTTCGCGCCGTGCGGCAGCACGCCGATGCACCGGCGCGTCGCGAGCGGGTCGCCGACGACGTCGACGCCGTCGATCGAGGCCGTGCCGCTGTCGGGCCTCAGCACCGTATAGAGGATGCGAAGCGTCGTGGACTTGCCGGCGCCATTCGGGCCGAGCAGGCCCGTGATGCGCCCGTCGCCCGCCTCGAAAGCGACGCCGTCCACGGCGCGCACGGCGCCGAAGCTGCGCGAGAGGCCCTCGACCCGGATCACGGTGCGCTCCCGCTGAAGCTCAGGAAGAAAGGCGCGGGACGGATGCGCGCGACGCAGCTCGTATCGAGATCTTCCGTCGTGCCGGCGTCGATGAACTGGCGCAGGATCTTCTGCACGCAGGGCAGGCTCGTCTGCCCGTGTCCCTGGCCCGGCACGACGAGGTGCAGGCCGTTGGCGAATCCTTTCGCGGCGATCGCGCCATAACTCGGCGGGGTCGCCGGGTCGAACTCGCCGGAGAGGAGGAGCGCCGGCACTTTCGAGTCGAGGGGCTTCGCAAAATCCGCGTCCACCGGCCCGCGCGGCCAGACCTCGCAGATCGCCTTCATGCCGTCCTGCATCAGCGGCCCGATCGCGGTCGCCTCGAGCGCCTTGCGGTCCACGGCGCCGTCGAAGAGCGGCTCGTCCTCGGCGCAGACGACCGAGTTGTGCATGCCCATCGCGATCATGTGCTCGAGGTCGTCGCTCACCATTTCCGCCTGCGCGGCGAGCGGTGCGTAATTCCCGTTCGTCGCCGCCTCGTGCACGACGAGCGGGAGCAAGGAGGCGGTCCACGGTGAGTAGGTGAGCATGCGCGCCATCGTCACGAGGTGCGCGCGCGTGACTTCGATCCTGCGGCTCGCGCCCGTGACGGGATCGGCGAGTGAAACGGGGATCGGGCCTTTCCGGAGGGTGGCGTCGAGCTTCGCGAACTGCGCGGCGAGCGCGGGGAAATGCGAGTTGCAGTCCTTGTCCGCGGCACACCGTGCAAACACCCGGTCGAGCGCGCGCTGCGACTCGATGGCGATCCCCGGCACGAGCGCGAGTCCCGGCGGCACGACGCCGTCGAGGATGACGGTCCGCGTCTGCCCGGGATAGCGGCGCGCGTAGTGCTGCGCGACGCGGGTGCCGTAGGAACCGCCGAAGACGTTGATCTCTGCGTAACCGAGCGCGGCGCGCACGGCGTCGAGATCCCGCACCGCGATGCTCGTCGTGTAGAACTGCGGCCGGCCATGAAGCGCCGCAAGGCACTGGCTTGCGAGCGCGCGCAGTTCCGCGGGCTCGATCTCGCCGCCCTCGAGCGCATCGTCCGGCATGTCGCAGTCGAGCCGGTTCGAGCCGCCCGTGCCGCGCTGGTCCACGAGCACGAGGTCGCGCTCGCGGTGGATCCCGGCGAAGGCGCCGAGAATCGGCGCGTAACCCTCGATCGATCCCTGTCCCGGGCCCGCCCGCGATGAGGAAGAGCGGATCCGGCTTCGCCTTCGTCGCAACCGCCGGGACGACGGCGACGGCAAGCTCGATGCGCGCGCCTTTCGGGTCGTCCGGATCTTCCGGCACGGAGAACTTCCCGCAGCGGGCTTCCGTCGAGCTGAGCCCGTCGGCGTCCGCGATGCGGCAGGGCTCGAGCGCGATCAGCGACTTGGCGTGCAGCGGTCGTGGGCCGAAAAGCGCGGCGAGGCAGAGCGCGGCGCAGAGCACGGCTCGGAAACAGGACCGGTCACCCAGGTTCATGCCCGCCACAATAGCGGAGGGGACGCACCCCTTCATAAAACGGGCGGTCACCCAAGGGGACGCTCACGCTTGCCTTCGATCCTTCGGGAAATGGTGAACGTCCCCTTGTGAAGCGCCCTTCGATTATCATGGCGCCCCTGAAATGAGGCGGGAATGAGCGAGTACGACGTCATCGTCATCGGCGGCGGCCACGCCGGCACCGAGGCGGCCCTTGCGGCGGCCCGGATGGGTGCGCGCACGCTGCTCGTGACGCAGAGCCTCGCGACCGTCGGCCAGATGAGCTGCAACCCGGCCATCGGCGGCATCGGCAAGGGCCACCTCGTGCGCGAGATCGACGCCATGGGCGGCGCGATGGCGGTTGCCGCCGACCGCGCGGGGATCCAGTTCCGCACGCTGAACGCGAGCAAGGGCCCGGCCGTCCGCGCGACCCGCGCCCAGGCCGACCGCACGCTCTATAAGAATGCGATCCGCGCGATGCTCGAGGCGCAGCCGTCGCTTGCGCTCCGCGAAGCGGAAGTCGCCGACCTCGTCGTGAACGGCGGCCGCGCCGAAGGCGTCGTGACGATGGACGGCGAGACGATCCGCGCGCGCGCCGTGGTGCTGACCGTCGGCACTTTCCTCGGCGGGCGCATCCACGTCGGACTCGAGAGCAGCGAGGGCGGCCGCATCGGCGATCCGCCGTCGAATCGCCTCGCCGCGCGCCTGCGCGAGACTGCCTTTCGCCGTCGGCCGCCTCAAGACCGGCACGCCGCCGCGCCTCGACGGGCGGACGCTCGATTATTCCGTCATGCGTCCGCAGCCGGGCGACGAACCGCGGCCCGTGTTCTCTTTCCTCGGCCGTCGCGAGGATCACCCGCGGCAGGTCGAGTGCCACATCACCGCGACCAACCCGCAGACGCACGAGATCATCCGCGGCGCGACCGACCGCTCGCCGATGTTCACCGGCGTCATCGAGGGCGTCGGCCCGCGGTATTGCCCGTCCGTCGAGGACAAGGTCGTGCGCTTCGCGTCGAAGGCCTCGCACCAGATTTTCGTCGAGCCCGAGGGCCTCGATACGCACGTCGTGTACCCGAACGGCATCTCGACCAGCCTGCCGGCCGACGTGCAGCTCGCCTTCGTGCGAAGCATCGCCGGCTTCGAGCGCGCGGAGATGACGCGGCCGGGCTATGCGATCGAGTACGACTATTTCTGCCCGCGCGGGCTTCGCGATTCGCTCGAGACGAAGCCGCTCGCGGCGCTCTTCTTCGCCGGCCAGATCAATGGCACGACCGGTTACGAGGAAGCCGCGGCCCAGGGCCTGCTCGCCGGCATCAACGCCGCGCTCCTGGTTTCCGGCCGCGCGCCCTGGTCGCCGCGGCGCATGGACGCCTACCTCGGCGTGATGGTGGACGACCTCATCACGCGCGGCGCGATGGAGCCCTACCGGATGTTCACGAGCCGCGCCGAGCACCGCCTGCTCCTGCGCGAGGACAACGCCGACGAGCGCCTGACGCCCGTCGCGCGCGAGATGGGCCTCATCGACGACGCGCGCTGGGACTTCTGGTGCGCGAAGCGCGATGCGATCGCGGCGGGCGCCGTCGCGCCCGATGCCGATCCCCGCCTCGCCGGACAGGTTGCGAGAAGCCTCGAGGCGCGCGAGAAGTACGCCGGCTACATCGAGCGCCAGCAGGCGGAAGTCGAGCGCCAGCGCAGGAACGAGGAGACCCGCCTGCCCGCGGAGATCGACTATGCCGCGGTCGCGGGGCTTTCCAACGAAGCGCGCCAGCGCCTGATCGAGTCGCGCCCGGGCACGCTCGGCCAGGCCTCGCGCCTGCCCGGCATCACCGCGGCGACGATCTCGATCCTCCTCGTCCACCTCAAGAAGCGCGCGCGGGCCGCATGAAGCGGCGCGCCGCCCTCGCGCTCGCCGCGATGCTCGCGGCGGGCGCATTGTTGCCGGCCTGCGGGCCGAAATCCGATCAGGCCGCGCTGGAGCTGCGCCGCGGCAACGGCAGCGAGCCCGATTCGATCGATCCGCAACTCGCCCGCATGGAAGCGGCGATGACGATCCTGCGCGACTGCTACGAGGGCCTCGTCTCGATGGCGCCGGACGGCGAGCTGATTCCGGGCGTCGCGGAGAGCTGGAGGGCCTCGGACGACGGGCGCGTCTATACATTCAGGTTGCGCGCGTCGGCGCGCTGGTCGAATGGCGACCGCGTGGTGGCGGAGGACTTCCTTGCCGCCTTTCGTCGCCTCGTGAACCCCGCGACGGCCTCGCAGTACGCGCTCATGCTCGAGCCCGTCGCGAATGCGGCCGAGATCGTCGCGGGCCGGAAGACCGCTGGACGCGCTCGGCATCGAAGCCCCGGATGAGGCGACCCTCGTCGTCCACCTCGCCGAGCCCTCGCCGTATTTCCTCGCGATGCTTTCGCACCCCAGCACCTTTCCCGTCCACCGGGCGACGCTCGCCGCGAACCCGAAGGACTTCGCGCGGCCAGGCACGGCCGTGACGAATGGCGCGTTCGTGCCGTCGGCCTGGGAGATCGGCTCGCACATCCTCGCCGTGCGCAACGTCCACTACTGGAACGACGCGGCGACGAAGCTCGACGCCGTGCGCTACGTGCACGTCGCCGATCCGACGACCGAGCTCACGCGCTACCGAGCCGGCGACCTCGACGTCACCTACACGCTGCCGCCGGGCGAAGTCGCGCGCCTGCAGAAGGATTTGCCGGGGCAGGTTCACATCGCGCCGACCGTCGGCGTCTACTACTACGGCCTCGCGCTCGACCTGCCGCCGTTCAAGGACTCGCCGAAATTGCGGCAGGCGCTCGCGATGGCCGTCGATCGCGACGTGCTGACGAAGCAGGTGCTCGGCGACGGCGAGCAACCCGCCTACGGCTGGGTGCCGCCCGGGATTGCCGGCTACACGCCGCAGCAGTTCGACTGGGCTTCGCTCGATGCGGCAAAGCGCATCGCCGAGGCGCAGCGACTTTACAGGGAAGCGGGCTATTCCGCGTCGAAGCCGCTCCGCGTCGAGCTTCGCACCAGCAAGAGCCCGCTGCACGATCGCATCGCGCTCGCCGTGACCGCGATGTGGAAGGAACATCTCGGCGCCGAGGTGAGCCTGCGCTCGGAGGACTTCCGCGTGCTGAAGGCCGCGATCGACGCCCGCGAGGCGCCGCTCTTCCGCGGCAGCTGGATCGGCGACTACAACGACGCCTATTCCTTCCTCCAGGTCCTGAAGGGCGGCTTCGGCATCAACCTGCCGCGCTACGCGAGCGATCCCTACGACGTCGCGCTCGCGATGGCGGCGGTCGTCGCCCGGTGAAAAGCGCGCGACGTACCTTGCAGCCGCGGAAAACCAATTGTTCGCCGACGTTCCGCTCATCCCGCTCTACTTCTACGTCTCCAAGCACCTCGTCGCCCCTCGCGTTCACCGGCTGGTACGACAACGTCATGAACGTCACGTACAGCAAGGATCTCTCGCTCGCAGCCTTGAACGGCGCGCGCGAGGTGGCGGGATCCTCGCGAGCGAACCTTTAAAGTTCGGCAGGGTTCGAACGAGCGAATCCCCGCCGGAGCCCGCGCGCGCCGCCGCGTCCGCAGAGTGTCCGGTCCCTGTCCGCGGACATCCGCGGGTCGATCGGCAGCTTCAAATAACTGATGTTAAATCAGCATGCTTACGCGTGTCTCAAACTTGGCACGCCACGTGCAACATCTAAGAACGTGAGCTTACGTCCATGAAGATCACAAACTTGAGACCGCTGTCGTCCGGCGGGCGGGATACGACGCCCGCCGGCGACGCTTCGATCCGCGGGACGGAGTCGCAGGACGTCTCCGTCGCCGCGAAGCCCGACCGCACGCGCCAGAAGATGATCGGCCTCGTCGCCGGCGCGCTCATCGTCGTGCTGCTCTTCGGGCTCCTCATCCGCGGCTGGAGCTCGACCGAACACACGATCGCGCGCGAGCGGCTTCGCATCGCGACGGTCACGGAAGGTGCCTTCGTGCGCGACGTCTCCGCGCAGGGCACCGTGGTCGCGGCCGTGAGCCCGACGCTCTTCGCCGTCGCGCCCGGCAACATCAGCTACGCCGTTCGTGCCGGCGACACCGTCACGGAAGGCCAGGTGCTCGCGACGCTCGTGAGCCCGACGCTCGAGAGCGAGTACCAGCGCGAGCGGGCGACGCTCGAGAGCCTCGACACTGCCTTGCAGCGCCAGAGCATCGAGATCCGCCGCCAGAAGCTGGCGACGAAAGAAGCGGCCGACCTCGCGAACGTCCAGATCCGCGCCGCCGACCGCGAGCTGCAGCGCGCGCAGTCCGCCTGGGACAAGGGCGCGATCGCCGAACGCGACCTGCGCCGCGCCGAGGACGAGCGCGAGTCCGCGAAGCTCGCCTACGACCACGCGATGGAGACGTCGGGCCTCGAGCAGGAGAGCCTCGACCTTGACCTCCGCGCCAAGCGCCAGGAACGCGAGCGCCAGGGCTTTGTCGTCTCGAACCTGAAGCGCCAGGTGGACGAGCTGTCCGTGCGCGCGCCGGTGAACGGCATGGTCGCGAACCTCGCGGCGGCGGAAAAGGCGAGCGTCGCGGAGAACGCGCCGCTGCTGACCGTCGTCGACCTTTCGGCCTTCGAAGTCGAATTCCAGGTCGCCGACGTCTACGCGCGCGACATCAAGGCCGGCATGGAATCCGAGATCTCCCTCGACGGCCACGACTACAAGGGCCTCGTCACGGGCATCTCGCCGGAAGTGCGCTCGGGCCAGGTGACCGGCCGCGTGAAGTTCGCGGGCGAGCAGCCGCCGAGCCTCCGGCAGAGCCAGCGTGGTTCGGTGCGCATCGTGATCGAGCAGCGCGCGAAGGCCATGAAGTTCGAGCGCAGCTCGGACATCGTGAGCGGCACCCGCGCGGTGTACGTCGTCGATGGCGACCAGGCGGTCCTGACGCCGGTCGAACTGGGCGCCGCCTCCGTCGGCGAGATCGAGGTGCTGAAAGGCCTCAAGCCGGGGCAGGAAGTCGTCATCTCCGGCACCGGCGACCTGAAAGACGTTCCCGAATTCCACATCGGCGGCTGACCGCCGGACCCATCTACGACCCTGGAGCGACAAGCCAATGCTCGAAATGCACGGAATCAGCAAGATCTACCGGACGGACCTGATCGAGACGCACGCGCTGCGTGACTTCTCGCTGAAGGTCGGCGACGGCGAGTTCGTCGCGGTCACGGGTCCCTCGGGCTCCGGCAAGACGACGTTCATGAACGTCGCGGGCCTCCTCGAGACCTTCGACACCGGCGCCTACAAGCTGGACGGACAGGACGTCAGCCGCCTCTCGGACGAGGCGCGCTCGAAGCTGCGGAACGAGAAGATCGGCTTCATCTTCCAGAGCTTCAACCTGATCCCGGACCTCGACATCTTCGACAACGTGGACGTGCCGCTGCGCTATCGCGGCCTCGCCAAGAAGGACCGCGAGCAGCGCATCAAGAGCGCGCTCGAGGTCGTCGGCCTGTCCTCGCGCATGCACCACATGCCCTCGCAGCTCTCGGGCGGCCAGCAGCAGCGTGCCGCGATCGCACGCGCGCTCGCCGGCGACCCGCGCTTCCTGCTCGCGGACGAGCCGACCGGCAACGTGGACTCGCTGATGGCCCGCCAGGTGATGGACCTGCTCGAGCAGATCAACGAGATGGGCACGACGATCATCATGGTGACGCACGACCCGGAACTCGCGCGCCGCGCGCACCGGAACGTCCACATCGTCGACGGCCAGATCTCGGACCTGAAGCCGTACGAGACGCGTGAGGACTTGCTCGTGAAGTCCGCGCCCACGGCCGCCGTAGCCATGTCGCCCGCCTGAGGGGAGCGCGAATGTTCAGCTATTACCTGCAGCTCGCCTTCCGCAACCTGCGCCGGAACCCGGGCATCACCGCCCTCATGATCGGCGCGGTCGCGCTCGGCATCGCGGTGTGCGTCATGACGCTCACGATGTACCGCGCGATGTCCGGGCAATCCCATCTGGTGGAAGAACGACGTGCTCTATGCCGTCACGATGGACTTCTGGGATCCGCAGCAGCCGGACAACGAGGACAAGCCCTGGCTGCCGCCGACGCAGCTCACCTACCGCGACGCGCTCGCGGTGTACCGCTCCGACATCCCGAAGCACAAGGTGATCATGCACAAGGCGATGGGCATCCTGTCGGTCGACGGCCTGCAGGTGAAGCCCGAGCGGGCCCTGACTCGCGTGACGACCAAGGACTTCTTCGCGATGTTCGACGTGCCCTTCCAGTACGGCGGCACCTGGACTGACGCGGCGGATTCCGGCCCGGAGCCGGTCATGATCATCTCGCGACGCATGAACGAGAAGCTGTTCGGAGGCGCCAACAGCGTCGGCCGGCGCGTGCGCTGGAACGACAAGGAATTCCGCGTCGTCGGAGTGCGCGATAACTGGATGCCGCTGCCGACCTTCTACGACGTCAACAACGGCAGCCTCGAGGAGCCGGAGGACGTCTACATCCCGTTCGGCTGGAATGCAGCGCTCGAGCTCAACAGCGCGGGCAACACGAACGGCTGGAAACCGGAAGACCTCAAGAACTACCAGGACTTCCTGAACTCCGAGAATATCTGGATCCAGATGTGGGTCGAGCTGCCGGACGCTGCCGCGCGCGACCGCTTCAAGGCCTTCCTCGACAACTACGCGACCCAGCAGAAGCAGGGCGGCCGCCACCCGCGGCCGATCAACAACCATCTGACGAAGCCGGACCAGTGGCTGGTCGACAACGACGTCGTCAGCAACGACAACCGCGTCCTCGTCGGCCTCGCATTCTCGTTCCTCGCGGTCTGCCTGCTGAACACCGTGGGGCTCCTGCTCGCCAAGTTCCTGAACAACGCCCCGATCACGGGCGTGCGCCGCGCGCTGGGCGCGAGCCGCAAGCAGGTCTTCATGCAGCACCTGGTCGAGGTCGGCGTGATCTCCTCGATCGGCGCGCTGCTCGGCCTTGTGCTCGGCGGCGTCCTGCTGATGGGCCTGCGCGCGCTCTACACGGTGGACGCCACCGATGCCGGCGGCACACAGGCGCTCGCGCACGTGGACATCACGAGCGTCGTCACCGCGCTTGCGCTCGCATTCTTCGCGACCATCGCGGCCGGCCTGTACCCGGCCTGGCGCATCGGCCGCATTCCGCCGGCCTCCTACCTGAAGGCGCAATGACATGACAGCCTGGAACATCCGTCCCATCGCCTCCGCGCTCTGGCGCAATCGCACCGGCGCGATCCTGGTCGCCTTCCAGATCGCAATCGGCCTTGCCGTGCTCGTGAATGCGGTCTACGTCGTCAAGCAGCGCGTGGACAAGATCAATCGCCCGACCGGCATGGACACGGCGAACATGATCTGGGTGGCGAGCGCGGGCTTCGCGCAGAACTTCGACTACGACGCGAGCTGGCGCGAGGACATCGCGACGATCCGCGCGCTGCCGGGCGTCAAGGCGGCGAGCGTGATCAGCAACATCCCGCTCTCCGGCGGCGGCAGCTCGAGCGGCTTCCAGAACAGGCCGGGCGAGGTCACGCCTGACGAGTCGATCGGGGGCAACACCTACGACATCGACGAGCAGGGCGTTGCGGCGCTCGGAATAAAGCTGTCGTCCGGCCGGGCGTTCGAGGCCGCAGGAGATCCTGCCGCCGACGGAAACCTTCGACTCTGCGCCGCAGGCGATCGTCACCAAGGCCTTCGCCAAGGACCTGTTCCCGAACGACCCGAACCCGCTCGGCAAGACGTTCTACGACGGGCTCAGCAAGCCGATCACGATCGTCGGCCTCATCGAGCACATGCACGGAGCCTGGGTCGGCTGGGACAAGCTCGACCACGTCGTGCTGTTCCCGCGGATCAAGAGCGGGCCGAACGCGGTCTACGTCGTCAGGACCGAGCCGGGCCGCCGGGATGCCGTGATGCGCGACATCGAGGCGAAGCTCGGCAGCTCGAACCCCGGCCGCCTGCTGCGCTGGGTGCGGCCGTTCGACTACTTCATCAACCAGTCCTACCTCGACGACCGCAACATGGCGATCTTCCTCGTGAGTGTGACGAGTGCGCTGCTTGCCATCACCGCGCTCGGCATCTTCGGCCTCGCGACCTTCAACGTCAGCACGCGCATCCGCCAGATCGGCACGCGGCGCGCGGTCGGCGCCCGCAAGCTCGACATCGTGCGGCACTTCCTGGTCGAGAACTGGATGGTCACGACCGCGGGGATCGTCGCCGGCTGCGGCGCCGCGCTCGGCATCGGCTACTGGATCTCGATCAAGTACGAGCTGCCGCGGCTCGACCTCTATTACCTCGTCGGCGGCGCGCTCGCCATCTGGCTGATCGGCCTGGTGTCGGCCCTGCAGCCGGCGCGCCGCGCCTCGGCCATCTCGCCCGCGGTTGCAAGCCGAACGGTCTAGACTGTGGGCGGCCTTACAACCGTTTCCGCGTACCCCGCATCCAAACTGATGAAGGACAAGCAGGACCAGGGACTTCAGGACAGCTTGGGCGATCGCACGGTACTCGTCATCGACGACAGTGAGGCCGTGCGCACGGCCCTCGATGTGCTGTTGTCCATGCACGGCGCGCGCGTCCTCGGCGCGGACACGGCCACGTCCGGCATCGACCTGCTCGCGCGCGAGGCCGTGGACCTCGTCATCCAGGACATGAACTTCCGCCGCGAGGCGACGTCCGGCGAGGAGGGCATCGCGCTCTTCCGCCAGATCCGCGCGCAGCATCCGGAACTGCCCGTGATCCTGCTGACGGCCTGGACCCATCTCGAGACCGCGGTCGAGCTCGTGAAGGCGGGCGCGTCCGACTACGTCGCGAAGCCCTGGGACAACGCGCGGCTCCTGACGACGGTCCGGAACCTCCTCGACCTGCATGCCGCGCGCACCGAGAATCGCGCGATCCGCCGGCGCCGCGCCGCCGCGCGCGCCGAGCTGTCCTCGCGCTTCGCGCTGAACGGCCTCGTCTACGAGAGCGAGGCGATGCACGCGCTCGCCTCGACCGCCGCGCGCATCGCGCACGCGGATGTCTCGGTGCTGATCACGGGGCCGAACGGCGCCGGCAAGGAAGTGATCGCCGACATCGTGCAGGCGAACTCGACGGTCAAGGGCGGCCCGTATGTGAAGGTCAATGTCGGCGCGCTGCCCGACACGCTGATGGAAGCGGAGCTCTTCGGCACGGAGGCGGGCGCCTTCACGGGCGCGAAAGCCCGCACCGGCCGCTTCGAGGCCGCGGACGGCGGCACGATCTTCCTCGACGAGATCGGCAATCTCTCGGCGCTGGGGCAGGCGAAGCTCCTGCGCGTGCTCCAGACCGGCGAATACGAGCGGCTCGGCTCGAACACGACGCGCCGCACCCGCGCCCGCGTCATCGCCGCGACGAATGCCGGCCTGCCGCAGCTCATCAAGGAAGGGAAGTTCCGCGAGGACCTCTTCTACCGCCTGAACGTCATCGAGCTCGAGGTGCCGCCGCTCGCCTCGCGGCAGGAAGACATCGTGCCGCTTGCGCGGCACTTCCTCGAGCCCGGATTCACGCTGTCGCAGGATGCGCTGCGCGCGCTCGGCCGCTACCACTGGCCGGGCAACGTCCGCGAGCTCCGGAACGTCATTCACCGCGCCTGCCTCCTGTCGGTCGACAGCGTCGTCACGGCCAAGGCGCTGGCGCTGCCCGTGTCCCAGGAGCCGGCGGACGGCTCGAACATCGACCGCGAGGCGATCGAACAGGCGCTCCTTCTCGCCGACGGGGTCGTCGCGCACGCCGCGCGTGACCTCGGCCTGTCGCGTCAGGCACTCTATCGCCGCATGGAGAAGCTCGGCCTCAAGACCCCCGTCGACCCGGGCCGTACATCCGCCACTAACGGCTGATGGCCGGCAAACCGCGCGCTCGCCGGTCGCTTGCCGGCCGCATCGCCGTGGTCGTCACGGTGACCGCGGCCGCGGTCGCGGCCGTCACGATCGCCTTCGACCGGTGGCTGCATTCGCCGGTGCTCGCGGGCGCGGCGGCGCTGCTCGTCACGCTGCCGCTCGCCCTGTGGCTCGCGAACCGGATGCTGAACCGCTGGAGCCAGAGCATCCGCGCCGTCGCCGACGGAATCGGGAGCCTGCGCGACCGCGACTTCAGCGTGAGCGTGACGGCGACGGGGCCGGACGAGATCGGCGACCTCACGGCCGAGTACAACTCGCTCGGCGACAGCCTGCGGCGCGAGCGGCTGAACCTGTACCAGCGCGAGCTCCTGCTCGACACCGTCGTGCAGACGACGCCGCTTGCGCTCGTGCTGACGAACGCGAACGACCACATCGTCTTCGGCAACATCGCGGCGCGGCAGCTCTTCCGCGCGGGGCGGAAGATCGAGGGCATCCGCTTCGGCGAGCTGATGGCCGAGGCGCCGCAGCCGCTCCGCGAAGCCGTGGAGAGCGGCGTGGACACGCTCTTCACGGTGGCGGAGGGAACCGAGGCCGAGATCTTCCACGTCAGCAACCGCCCATTCACGCTGAACAGCCAGCCGCACCGCCTGCTGCTCTTCAAGCAGCTCACCCGCGAGATGGCGGCGCAGGAAGTCGCGATCTGGAAGAAAGTGATCCGCGTGATCGCGCACGAGCTCAACAACTCGCTCGCGCCGATCAGCTCGCTCGCGCACTCCGGCCAGCAGCTGGCGCTCGCGCCGGATACGGAGCGGCTCGCGCGCGTCTTCTCGACGATCGAGGAGCGCGCCTCGCACCTCGCGACCTTCATCGACGGCTACGCGCGATTCGCGAAACTGCCGCGGCCGCGGCCGGCAGCAGTCGCCTGGGGCCCGCTGCTCGCGGGTCTCAACGACAGCCTCGCGTTCCGCGTCGTGCAGCCGCTGCCGCAGGCGCAGGCATGGATCGACGCCACGCAGATCGAGCAGGTGCTGATCAACCTCGTGAAGAACGCGATCGAGTCGGGGTCGCCGGAAGACGAAGTCACGCTCAGCGTGATGGAGCGCGCCGGCGGCGTCGCGATCGAGGTGAAGGATCGCGGCAGCGGGCTGACCGACGAGGTGCTGCGCGATGCGCTGCTGCCGTTCTACTCGACCAAGCCCAAGGGCACCGGGCCTCGGCCTCACGCTCTGCCGCGAGATCGTGGACGCGCACGGCGGTCGCCTCGCCATCGCCAACCGGGAGGGCGGCGGCGCGGTCGTCACCGTCTGGCTCCCCCAAGCTCCGGAGATTCCTTGACATGAAAAACTTCTATGACTTCAAGGTCAGCGGCATCGACGGCACGACCGACTTTCTTGCCGGCCTCAAGGGCAAGGTCGTGCTCGCGGTCAACGTCGCGAGCCAGTGCGGCCTGACGCCGCAGTACACGGATCTCGAGGGGTTGCACGAGGAACTCGCGGGCGAGGACTTCGCCGTCGTCGGCTTCCCCTGCAACCAGTTCGGCGCGCAGGAGCCGGGCAGCGAGGAGGAAATCCAGGCGTTCTGCTCGGCGAACTACGGCGTCACGTTCCCGCTGAGCGCGAAGCTCGAGGTGAACGGCGCCGGGCGCCACCCGCTCTACGCCTGGCTCACCGACCCGGCGAATGGCCACGCCGGCGACATCCAGTGGAACTTCGAGAAATTCCTGATCGGGCGCGACGGCAAGCTGCTCCGCCGCTACGCGCCGACGGTCAAGCCGCGGGACAACGGGCTGATGAACGACATCGCGGCCGCGTTGTAAGCGCGGCCGCAGGTGGCGATCACTTCTCGCTCTTCGCCTTGCGGCGGACGTCCTGTCCGTGGGCGCGCTTGTAGGTCTGGATGTCCTTGAATCGGCCCTGCTTGTCGCGCACGGCGTAGAGCTTCGTGCCGGAACTGCTGCGGTGCGTCGTCCTTTTTGCCACTGCGGTCTCCTGGAATTTCAGGCCGGCTATCTGGCCATCGCGCTGGAAACTATACGCCGGGAGTCCCCGGTGGCAATTCGGGCCCGCGCCCCTTAACATTCCCGGCGCTCAACCGGAGTTCAAAGCCCTTGAACCGCCACGCTAAATCGCTCGCCGCCGCCGCACTGCTGGCTGCCGTGTCCCTCGCCGCGCATGCCGATGGCAACGCCGCGAGCGGCCAGAAGCTGGCTTACAGCTGCCTCGGCTGCCACGGCATCGAGAACTACAAGAACTCGTACCCGAAGTACTCGGTTCCGAAGCTCGGCGGCCAGCACAAGGCCTACATCGTCTCCGCGCTGACGGAGTACAAGGACGCCGCCCGCTGGCACCCGACGATGCGCGGATTCGCGAACACGCTGTCCGACCAGGATCGCGCCGACCTCGCGGCGTACTTCAGCTCGATCGCGACGGTGAACTCGGGCGCGGCCGTCGTCGGCACGCCGCCGGAGAAGGCGGCGACCTGCGCCGCCTGCCACGGCAAGAACGGCGTCGGGATGATGGACGAGTACCCGAACCTCGCCGGCCAGCATGCGGACTACATCGCGCAGGCGCTGAACGACTACCGGCTCGGCAAGCGCAAGAACCCGATCATGCAGCCGTTCGCGCAGCAGCTGACGCAAGACGAGATCCACGCGCTCGCTTCATTCTTCTCCAGCCAGCCGGGGCTGCAGACGCCCAAGCACGACTGAAGCGGCCAGGGCGCGCGGGACCATGGAAAAGGTCAGCATCACGCGCGAGATGGACGCGAGGGGCGGTCGCTACGTCGCCAAGGTCGAGGGCTTCCCGGGCGAGGCGGAGCTGACCTTCGTCCGCGCCGACTCCAACGTTTTCGTCGCGGATCACACGCTGACGCCGGTTCCGCTGCGTCATCGCGGCATCGCCACGCAGCTTGTTGAACGCCTCGTCGCTGACGCGCGCCGCGAGGGCTTCAGCATCCGGCCGACCTGTCCCTTCGTGGTCGATCTGTTCGACCGCCATCCCGAATGGTCCGACCTGCTGGCCTGAAAGCGACCAAGGGGACGTTCACCTTGCTCCGCCGCGGAGCAAGGTGAACGTCCCCTTGTGAAGAGCTACTGCTTCAGCTTCTCCAGGAACATCGCCACCGCCCACTGGTAGTAGTCGATGTTGTCGCGCTTCTGGAAGCCGTGGCCCTCGTTGAGCCCGAGCAGGTACCAGACCTCGCTGCCGTTCGCGCGGAACTTCGCGACCATCTGCTCCGCCTCCGTCACCGGCACGCGCGGGTCGTTCTTGCCCTGGATGACGAGCATCGGCTTCGTGATCTTGTCGGCGCTCGTGAGCGGCGAGATCTTCTGGAAGAACTCGCGCATCTTCGGGTCGCGCTCATCGCCGTATTCCGGCCGGCGCAGGTCGCGCCGGTACTCCGCCGTGCTCTCGAGGAAGGTGACGAAGTTGCTGATGCCGACGATGTCGATGCCGCCGCGCAGCCGGTCGTTGTAGTGCGTCATCGTCGCGAGCGACATGTAGCCGCCGTAGGAACCGCCGATGACGACCACGCGCTTCGCGTCGAGGTCGGGCTGCGTCGCGATCCAGTCGAGCAGCGCGCCGATGTCCTTCACCGAGTCCTCGCGCTTCATGCCGTTGTCGAGCTCGAGGTAAGTCTTGCCGTAGCCGCTCGAGCCGCGCACGTTCGGCGCGATCACGGCGTAGCCGAGTTCCACGGCCCACTGCTGGATCGACGCACTGAACGTCGGCTGCGCCTGGGCTTCCGGTCCGCCATGGATGCTGATCAGCACCGGATACGGTCCCGTGCCCGCGGGCTTGTACACCCAGGCCGGGATCTCGCGCGGCTTGCCGTCCACCTTGTCGAACGTCGGATAGTGCACGAGCGCCGGCGCGACGAGCTTCGTCGCATCGAGCGGCCCGATCTCGCTTTCCGTCCAGCGCTCGAACGCGCCGTCCGCGAGCGTCCACACCCAGACGTCGTACGGCTGGGCTCGGCGTCTGCAGGCTGAAGGCGAGCCGCTGGCTCGCCGGGTCGAATCCCAGCGAGCCGATGACGCCGAACGGCAGCTTCGGCGGAATCAGGTCGGCGTGCTGCACGAGGTCCATCACGCCGAGCCGGCTCGCGCCGTCCTCGTTCGCGATATAGGCGAGATAGCGCCCGTCCCGCGAGAGCACGAATTCATCGATGTCCCACTTGATGTGGTCGGTGAGCGGCGTGACCTTGCCGGTCGCGAGATCCACGTAGCGCAGCGTGCGGAACTCGCTGCCGAGGTCCGAGGTGATGTACACGCCCTTGCCGTCGCGCGAGAAATTGCCGCCGCGGCCCGCCTTCACCTTCGCCGGCTCGATCTCCCGCTTCGCGTGCGTCGCGAGGTCGTAGACCCAGAGATAGCTCTCGTTGGCCGAGACGAAATGCTCGAGCAGCAGCGACTTCCCGTCCGGGGACCAGTCGACCGCATTCCAGCCGGCCTCGGGCGCCTCGAACACCATTTCGGGCGCGCGCTTGTCGAGCGGGTCGTCGAGGTAGACGTCGGAGGCGACGCCGTTGCGCACGGTCCACTGGAACGCATATTGCGTGCCGTCCGGCGACCACAGGCCCGTGTCCGCGCGGCCCTGCCCGTTGGTGAGCCGCACCGGGTCGGTGCTCGCCGGGTCCAGGTACTCGAGCTGGTAATTCTCGTCGCCGCCCGTGTCCCGCGTGTAGATCATGCCCTTGCGCGCGCCGGTCGGGGACCAGTCGCCGCCGTTGATCGGCTCGTCGAAGAAAGTGATCTGGCGCCGCGCGCCCATGGGCTTGTCGACGATGTGGATCTGGCTCGTGTTGCCGAAGCGCGTGCTGATCGCGATCCGCCCGTCGGCGGTCCAGCCCGAGAACAGGGCGCTGCGCGCGAACTGGTAGCGGCGCATCCGCTGCATCAGTTCCGCGGGAATCTCGGGGATGCCCTCGATCGCGAGGTTGCCGCGGGTGACGCGCTCGACTTCGGCCGCGCCGGTGTTGAAGGACAGGAGGACGAGGAGAAAGAGGAGCTTTTTCATGCGCGGATTCTAACCGCCCGGCATGCGATCATGACAACGGAGGTCCCATGGCAACCTACAAAGTCGGCTACATCATCGGCAGCCTCGCGAAGGCGTCGATCAACAGGAAGCTCGCGAAGGCGCTGATCCGGCTGTCGCCCGGCGACATCGAGTTCGTCGAGATCCCGATCCGGGACCTGCCGCTCTACAGCTATGACTACGACGCCGATTTCCCGGAATCCGCGAAGGCATTCAAGAAAGCCATGGAACCCTGCCATGGCGTGCTCTTCGTGACGCCGGAGTACAACCGGAGCCTCCCGGGTGCGCTCAAGAACGCCATCGACTGGGCGAGCCGGCCCTCCGGCAAGAATTCCTTCGCGCGCAAGCCCTCGGCCGTCATCGGGACCTCACCCGGGAAGATCGGCACCGCGGTCGCCCAGCAGCAGCTGCGCAGCATCCTCAGCTTCTGCAATTCGCCGCAGATGAACTCGCCCGAGGCCTACATCCAGTTCGCCAAGGGCCTCATCGACGACGAGGGCAACGTCAGCGATGATTCCACCCGCGAATTCCTCACGAAGTTCATGCGTGAATTCCATGCATTCCTCGCCATGGTCGTGCCGTGCGTGACATCGCCTCGAAACTGACCGAGTTCCGCGCCGGCATCACGGCGATCGACACGGATTACGTCCGCCCGAGGCTCGCGGCCTCGCACCTCATCGTCGATGACGGCCGCGCCGCGTTCGTGGACACGGGCAC
The DNA here is from genome assembly GCA_963747035.1 of uncultured Gammaproteobacteria bacterium. Classification (GTDB taxonomy): domain Bacteria; phylum Pseudomonadota; class Gammaproteobacteria; order Steroidobacterales; family Steroidobacteraceae; genus SCUD01. The sequence continues at coordinate 17,700 of CAVVDL010000025.1, read as the reverse complement.
GACGCACTCGGTGCCGAACCTGCTCGCCGCGCTCGAGCACAAGGGCATCGACCGCGCGCAGGTCGACTGGGTGCTCGCGACGCATGTGCACCTCGACCATGCGGGCGGGGCCGGCGCGCTCATGCGCGAGCTGCCGAATGCGCGCTGCGCCGTGCACCCGCGCGGCGCGCGTCACCTCGTCGAGCCGTCGAAGCTGATCGCGGGCTCGATCGCGGTGTACGGCGAGGAGCGCTATCGCGAGCTGTACGGCGAGATCGTGCCGATCGACGCGTCGCGTGTCTTCCAGCCGGAGGACGGCGCGACGATCACGCTCGGCAAGCGCCGCCTCGAGCTGATCCACACGCCCGGGCACGCGCTGCATCATTACTGCGTCGTGGACGAGAAGCACGAGCTCATCTTCTCGGGCGACACCTTCGGCCTTTCCTACCGCGACTTCGACGTGGAGGGGCGCGAGTTCATCTTCCCGACGACGACGCCCGTGCACTTCGACCCGGAGGCGCTCTGCCTCTCGGTCGACCGGATCATGTCCTACGCGCCGCGCTCGATCTTCCTCACGCATTACGCGGAAGTCCGTGACCTCGAACGCCTCGCGCGCGAGATGAAGGAGCGCGTGGTCGCCTACGTGGACCTCGCGCTTCGCTACCGCGACGCGCTGGATCGCACGGACGAGCTCCGGCACGGCATGTACGCGATGATGGCGTCCTGGCTCGACGCGCACGGATTTCCGCGCGACGATGAGCTCCGGCACCGGCTTCTCGACGACGACATCGAGCTCAATTGCCAGGGCCTCGAGCACTGGCTGGACAGGAAGTGACATGAACGCATTCAAGGCATTCCGGATTCACGAGCGCGAAGGCAAGATCGCCGCGGGCTTCGAGCAGATGAGCGTCGACGCCCTCACGGCGGGCGACGTCGTCATCCGCGTGAAGTACTCGAGCATCAACTTCAAGGACGCGCTCGCCGCGACCGGCGCCGGCAAGATCCTGCGCAAGTACCCGCTGAACGGCGGCATCGACCTCGCGGGCGAGGTCGCGAGCTCGACCGATGCGCGCTACAAGCCGGGCGAGCAGGTGCTCGTCACCGGCTGCGGCCATTCCGAGACGCTCGACGGCGGCTACGCCGAGTACGCGCGCGCGCAGGGCGATTCCGTGATTCCGCTGCCCGCGGGGCTCAGCGCCTTCGATGCGATGGCGCTCGGCACGGCGGGATTCACGACCGGGCTCGCGATCCATCGCATGGAGCAGAACGGGCAGAAGCCCTCGATGGGCCCGATCGTCGTGACGGGCGCTTCGGGCGGCGTCGGCTCGATCGCGATCGACCTCCTGTCGAAGCTCGGCTACGAAGTCGTCGCGGTGAGCGGCAAGCCCGAGGCCGATGCGCACCTGAAAGCGCTCGGCGCGTCGCGGATCCTGCGCCGCCAGGAGATCGACCTCGGCAAGCGGCCGCTCGAGACCGCGCAGTGGGGCGGCGCGATCGACAACGTCGGCGGCGAGCTCCTGACCTGGCTCACGCGGACCGTGGACAACTGGGGCAACATCGTCAGCATCGGCCTCGCCGCGAGCCACAAGCTCGAAACGACGGTGATGCCGTTCATCCTGCGCGGCGTGAGCCTGCTCGGCGTCAACTCCTCGTCCATGCCGCGCGACGTGCGCCTCGCGATCTGGAAGCGGCTCGCGACGGACCTGAAGCCGCGGCACCTGGACAAGCTCGTGACGCGCACGATCGATTTCAGCGACCTGCCGTCCGCCTTCGACGGCTACATCAAGAACCAGATCCAGGGCCGCACGGTCGTCAAGATCGCCTGACGTGAGGGGCCCGATCGAGTCGCGGCTGGCGGCGGGGCTCGAGGCGCTTGGCCTCGCGCTCGCGCCGGGGCAGGTCCAGGCGCTCCTGACGCTCGTCGCCGAGCTCGCGGACTGGAATACGCGGGTCAACCTGACGGCGATCAAGGACCCGGCCGAGGTCGTGGACAAGCACCTGCTCGACTCGCTGGCCGTGCTGCCCCACATCCGGGGCCTCCAGGTCGCCGATATCGGCACCGGCGCGGGCTTTCCAGGCCTGCCGCTCGCCGTCGCGGACCTGGATCGGCGCTATACGCTCGTTGAATCGACCGGCAAGAAGGTCGCTTTCGTCCGGCATGCCGCCGCGATGCTGGAGCTGCCCAATGTGGAGGTCGTGCAAGAGCGCGCGGAGTCCTACAAGCCGGCCCGCCCGTTCGACAGCGTGATCGCGCGGGCCCTCGGCTCGCTCGCGGATTTCGTCCGGGTGGCCGGGCACCTGGCGGGACGGGATGGGCGGCTGCTCGCCATGAAAGGTAAAGTGCCGGATGACGAGCTGAAGGCGCTTCCGGCGGGCTGGAAAGCGCGGGCCGTCCACCCGATCCGGGTGCCGGGCCTCGATGCCGAGCGCTGCCTCGTCGAACTTGCTAGGGTTTAGCCTGATGAAGCGGATCATCGCGGTTGCGAACCAGAAAGGCGGCGTCGGGAAGACCACGACGGCCGTCAATCTCGCCGCCTCGCTCGCAGCGATGCAGCGGCGCGTGCTGCTCATCGACCTCGATCCCCAGGGCAATGCGACCATGGGCTGCGGCGTGGACAAGCGCACGCTCGAGCGGTCCGTGACCGAGGTGCTGCTCGGCGACTGCAACATCGTGGACGCGATCGTCACGATCGAAGGCGCGGGCTTCGATCTCCTGCCTGCGAACCAGGACCTGACGGCGGCCGAGGTGCGGTTGCTCACGCTGCTCGCGGGGCGCGAACACCGGCTCGAAAAGGCCCTCGCGCCGGTTCGGGACCGCTATGACCTGATGGTTATAGACTGCCCGCCGGCACTTAACATCCTGACGGTCAACGCATTGACCGCCGCGGACTCGGTGCTGATCCCGATGCAGTGCGAGTACTACGCGCTCGAGGGGCTTTCGGGCCTCGTCAGCACGATCGAGCAGATCCGCGATTCCGTGAACGCGAAGCTCGTGGTCGAGGGAATCCTCCGCACGATGTTCGACCCGCGGAACAACCTCTCGAACGACGTGGCGGCACAGCTCATCGAGCATTTCGGCGACCAGGTGTTCCGCACGATCATCCCGAGAAACGTCCGGCTCGCGGAGGCGCCGTCCTTCGGCGTGCCCGTGATGCTGCACGACAAGGACTCGCGCGGCGCGCTTGCCTACCTCGCGCTCGCCGGGGAGATGATCCGCCGCGATGATCCCGACGCGGTGATCGAGGAACCCGTGGCGGAAGTCGCCGACACGGTCGAGGCGGCCGAGGCCGACGAAGTCGCCGAAGTCATCGAAGCGATCGAAGAGCCGGTCGCCGAGGCCGAACCCGAACCCGAGGCCGAGCCCGAGTTCGAGCCCGAACCGGAACCGCCGGCCGAAGAAGCCGCGCCGCCCGCGTCCTCCATCCCCTACCTCTCCAGCAACTAAGCATAAAGGGGACGCTCACCTTTAGCGATTTCGGCGCAAGGATCCGCGCGCCTCGGTCGAGGTGACCGTCCCCGTAAATCGGGGAGCGTCCCCTTTATGCTTTGTCCCGGATGTGGGACGGGGCCTGATTTCGGTGTCCCACGAGCGGGATACGGACGTCCGCCTGGCCTCCCCGGACACCTGGGCGGCGAGCCCCGCCAAAAACAATAATAAGAACAATATCAATGGCTTATATACATTCAAACCAAGTTGGCACGGACCTTGCTCTATCTAGGACAGGAAGCGGCAACAGCCGCATCGGCACAGAGAGTAAGGAGAGAGCCATGAAGACCTTGTTCAATCGCAACACCGGGATCGCGGCATTCGCGGCGGTCGTGATTGTCGGGCTGACCGGCCTGACGCTCGAGCGCGGCCACGGCGGCGCACTGCCGCGCGGCGTGATCGAAGTTGGCAACCCGACGACGCTGGCGGTCGGCGACCTGATCGTCGCGCAGCTTCCGGCGGTCGAAGTGATCGGCACGCGTGTAGTGCAGGTCGCCGATGCCAAGGCCCATGCCGAACCGCAGGGTTGATTCGTCAGCGGCCGTGGGCCGTGACGAATCGCCTGCGGACGTCCAGTTGACCCGCGCGTTCATCGCGGTCGCGATCGGCCTCCTGCTCGCGATCTGGGTCCTGCGGCCGATCTGCGCCAACCCGAACGTGCGCACTGCGCTCCCTGAACTTCGCGCGCTTTCCGGCGTGCCGACCCTGGTGATCTGATGGACCGCCCGCGCATCGCCGAGAAATTCAAGCACCGGAAGTTCGCCTGGGTGGCGGGCCTCGCCATCGCACTGTCCGGTGTCGCCTTCGCCATCGCGAGGCTCGAGCCCGGCGCGCCCTCGGTCGCCCGCGAGCAGCTCTACCTCGACGAAGTGAAGGAAGGCACGCTCGAGCGCAAGGTCCGCGGCCCCGGCACCCTGCAGCCGCGCGAAGCGCGCTGGCTCTCGGCCCGCGTCGATGCGCGCGTCGACCGCGTGCTGGTGCGCGCGGGCGAGACCGTCGAGCCGGACACCGTCATCGTCCAGCTGTCGAATCCTGAAGTCGAGCGCGCGGCGGATGCCGCGGAGCTCGAAGTCGCCGCCGCCCGCGCCGAGTTCGCGGCCGCGCGGCTCGAACTCGAAAGCCAGCGCCTCGATCGCCGCTCCTCGCTCGCCGAGGCGCAGGCGAACGCCGAGTCCGCGCGCCTGCAGGCGGTCGCGGAGGAACGCGCATTCCAGCAGCACGCCGTGTCGGAGCTGCAGTATTCCCGCTCGAAGATCACCGCCGGCCAGCTCGGCGAGCGCGCCAAGATCGAGGAGCAGCGCCTCGCCGCCCTCGACGCCGCCGTCGGCGCGCAGCTGCAGGCGCGCCAGGCGCGCCTGCGCCAGCTCGAGCGCGCGCTGGAGGAAAGCCGCCTCACCGCCGATTCACTCTCGGTGAAGGCCGGCATCGCCGGCGTCGTGCAGAGCGTGCCGGTGCAGGAAGGCCAGCAGCTCGCGCCGGGCGTCAACGTCGCGCGCGTCGCGAAGCCGGGCACCTTGTACGCGGAGCTGCGCATCCCCGAACTCGATGCCCGCGATCTCGCGCCGGGCCTTGCCGCCACCATCGACATGCGCGACCGCCTCGTGCGCGGCCGCGTCGTGCGCGTGGACCCGGCCGTGACCGCGGGCGCGGTGAAGGTCGAAGTGGACTTCGACGAGGCGCTGCCGAGCCAGGCGCGCGGCGACTTGTCCGTCGACGGCACGATCGCCATCGAGACGCTGAAGAACGTGCGCTTCGTCGGCCGCCCGGTCGGCGCGCAGTCCGATTCGACCACCACGGTATTCCGCGCGAAGCCCGGCGACAGCGTCGCCGAGCGCGTGCCGGTGAAGTTCGGCAAGGCGTCCGTGAACCAGATCGTCGTCCTCGAGGGCCTCGAGCCCGGCGACATCGTGGCGCTCGCGGACACCACGCAATGGTCCGGAAAAGATCGACTCGTCATCGACTGATGCAACAGAACGGAGAAGGGAAAATGCAGGACAAATCCATGATCAGCCTCGCAGGCGTCACCAAGGTCTTCTTCACGGACGACCTCGAGACGCATGCGCTCGACGGCATCCACCTCGATGTCGCGAAAGGCGAGTTCCTTTCCATCTCCGGCCCGTCCGGCTGCGGCAAGTCGACGCTGCTCGCGATCCTCGGCCTCCTCGACACGCCGACCGAGGGCAAGTACGCGCTCGACGGCTACGAAGTCGCGACGCTGCCGCCCGCCGCGCGCGCGAAAGTGCGGAACGAACGCATCGGCTTCATCTTCCAGGCCTTCAACCTGATCGGCGACCTGACGGTCCTGCAGAACGTGGAACTGCCGCTCACGTATCGGCAGGCCATGAATGCCGACGAGCGCCGCAAGGCCGCGCTGCACGCGCTCGAGCGCGTCGGCATGTCGCATCGCGTGAATCACCACCCGTCGCAGCTCTCGGGCGGCCAGCAGCAGCGCGTCGCGGTGGCGCGCGCCCTCGCGGGCCGGCCGGCGATCCTGCTCGCCGACGAGCCGACCGGAAACCTCGACTCGCGCAACGGCGAGGCGGTCATGAACCTCCTGCGCGAACTGCACCGCGAAGGCGCGACGATCTGCATGGTCACGCACGATCCGCGTTACGCGGACTACGCCGACCGCAAGATCCAGCTCTTCGACGGCCGCGTCGTGGACGAGAACACCCTGATCGACCTGTCCCAGCGCCGCGCGGCGAAGGCCTGAGGAGACATCGATGCACGCATTCCTCGAAGAAGTGAAGGGAGCGGTCGCAGGGCTTGCCCGCGCGCCGGCGTTTACCGCGCTCGCGGCCGGCGTCCTCGGCCTCGGCCTCGCCGCCGTGATCTTCATGTACGGCGTCGCGGACACGCTGATGCTGAAGCCGCCGCCGTACCCGAACGCCGATCGCCTGTACACGATCGTGACGATCGACGGGCAGAAGGCGGGCGACTACGACAACTCCCTGCTGCCGCGCGACTACCTCAAGGTGCGCGAAACGGCGGCGAACCAGTTCGAGGCGCTCGGCGCGATCTACATCGGCACGACGTACCTCACCGGCGACGGCCAGGCCGAGCGCTACGACGGCGCGTTTGCCGACGGCCACATTTTCGACGTAACCGGCGTCGCGCCCGAGCTCGGGCGCACCATCCTCCCGCGCGACACGATCGAAGGCGCGGCGCCGGTGGTCGTCCTTTCCCATGAACTCTGGACCGAGCGCTTCGCTGCGGACCCGGCGGCGATCGGCCGCACGGTCAAGGTGAACGGCAAGTCCTCCGAGATCATCGGCGTGATGCCGAAGGGCTACACCTTCCCGTCCCGGGCGTCGCTCTGGGTCGCGAACCAGCAGGATCCGATGCGCGTCTCGCGCGACGAAGCCATCGACGTCCAGGTCTTCGGCCGGCTGGCGAAAGGCGCCGACGTCGACGCCGTGCAGCAGGCGCTTGCGCCGGCCGCCGCCGCGATCAAGGCGGAAGTCGGGCAGCAGGCCTTCGGCGGGCACTTCGAGCTCGAGCCAGCCTCCAAAGGCTACATCGGCAAGGAGGGCCAGGCCCTCATGTGGACGCTGCTCGTCGCGGTCGGCTTCGTGCTCCTGATCGCCTGCGCGAACGTCTCGAACCTCCTGCTCGCACGCTCGGCCTATCGCGTGCGCGAGACGACGGTGCGCTCGGCGCTCGGCGCGTCGCGCGGCCGCCTCGTCATGCACATGCTGGCCGAGGGCTTCGTGATCAGCGCGATCGCGACCTTCATCGGCCTCCTGCTCGCGTCGATCGCGCTCGACGGCATGCAGCTCGCCATGAGCCGCATGATGGAGGACAGCCCGACGCTGGTGGCGCTTCGAGATCGACGCCCGCGCCGCGACCGTCGCGATCGGCGCCGCGCTCCTCTCCACGCTGATCGCGGGCCTGCCCGCCGCGATCCGCGCCTCGCGTCCCTCGCTCGACTCGCTGCTGCGCGACGGCGGCCGCACGGGCACGGGGCTCGCGATCGGCCGCATCGCCTGGGGCCTCGTCGTGTTCGAGGTCGCGCTCGCCTGCCTGCTGCTCGGCGTCTCCGCACTCATGACGAAGAGCGTGCTGAATGCGACGACGACCGACGTCGGCGTTGAAACCGACGACATCATGACGGCGCGCGCGGGACTCACCGCGGGCACCTATACCGAGGACGCGGACGCGATCCGCTTCTGGGAGACGCTGCTGAGCCGCGATCCAGGCGCAGCCCGGCGTGAAGGCCGCGGCGGTCGTCGATTCGCTGCCGGGCCACGGCAGCAGCGACGGCCCGGTGTCCATCGAGGGACGCGACTACGGCGACACCTCGACGAAGCCCTTCGTCAACCACGTCGTCGTGAGCCCGTCCTACTTCGACACCTTCCGCATCGCGGCGATCCAGGGCCGCGTGTTCGACAGCCGCGACACGCTCGACTCGCTGCCGGCGGTCGTGATCAACGCGAAGATGGCGCACGACATGTTTGAGGACGGATCGCCGATCGGCAAGCGCGTCATGTTCGACCTCGACGACGACAAGACCTGGTTCACCGTCATCGGCGTCGTGCCGGACATCATCCAGGACGAGTCCGGCGAAAAGAAGCCGGGAATCTTCTTCTCCGTCACGCAGAAGCCCGGGCGCTTCATGAGCATCGCCGTGCGCGGCGACGGCGACCCGCGCGGGCTGGTCGGCGCCGTGCGCACGGCGCTCAGCCAGACCAACCCCGACATGGCGCTCTACTGGATGCGCACCTTCGACGAGTCGCGCGTGATCCGCACGGCGGGCTTCCGCATCATCGGCACGATGTTCGCGGTGTTCGCAATCGTCGCGCTGGTGCTGGCGGCCGCGGGCCTGTTCGGCGTGCTCGCCTTCCACGTCGGCCAGCGCACGCGCGAGATCGGCGTGCGCCGCGCGCTCGGCGCGGACGACAGCCGGATCCTGCGCATGGTCATGCGCGCGAGCGGCGTGCAGATCCTGATCGGCGTCGCCATCGGCATGTCGTTGCTGCCGCTCATGGGCCGCGGCCTCGGCGACATCCTGGGCGAAGTGAGCCCCTATGACCCGGGCATCTACGCGATGGTCGTCGGGCTGATGATCGTCGTCGCGATCCTCGCCACGCTGACGCCCACGCGCCGCGCGCTGAAGGTGGATCCGGCGGCGGCATTGCGCTACGAGTGAAGGCCATGCACGATCCGCCTGATGCAGCCGCGCATACTCGTTGCGGATGACCAGGCGGATATCCTCTCTGCGCTGAAGCTCCTGCTGAAGCGCGAGGGATTCGAGGTCGCGACGGCGTCGTCGCCCGCCGGCGTCCTCGACATCACGGCGCGCGAGCACGTGGATGTCGCGCTCGTCGACCTCAACTACTCGCGCGACACGACCTCCGGCGAGGAGGGCGTCGCGCTCGTCGAGCAGCTCCATCGCCTGCATCCCGAGCTCCCGGTCATCGTCATGACGGCCTGGGCCTCGGTCGAGGTCGCCGTGAAGGCGATGCGAAACGGCGCCAACGACTTCCTCGAGAAGCCCTGGAACAACCAGCGGCTCCTCAGCGTGCTCCGGAACCAGGTGCAGCTCGCCGAGGCGCGCCAGCGCGGCCGCCGCCTCGCGGACGAGAACGCGCTGCTGCGCGCGAGCGATGGCACGAACCTCGTCGCCACGTCCCGCCCGATGCAGGAGGTCGTGCGGCTCGCGCGGCAGGTCGCGCGCTCGGACGCGAGCGTGCTGATCACGGGCGAGCCCGGCACCGGCAAGAGCCTGCTCGCGAAGCTGATGCACGACTGGTCCGACCGCGCGGAGAAATCGTTCATCGCGGTCAATGCGGGCGGCCTGCCCGAGACCGTGTTCGAGAGCGAGATGTTCGGGCACGTGAAGGGCGCCTTCACGGACGCCAAGGCGGATCGCGCAGGGCGATTCGAGCTGGCCGACGGCGGCACGCTGTTCCTCGACGAGATCGGGAACGTCCCGCCCGCGCAGCAGGCGCGGCTCCTGCGCGCGCTGGAGACGGGCGAGTACGAGCGCGTGGGCTCCTCGCGCACTCAGCGCGCGAATGTTCGCGTGATCTCGGCGACGAATGCCGACATGCCGGCGATGATCAAGGACGGGCGCTTCCGCGAGGACCTCCTGTTTCGCATCAACACCGTCGAGATCCGGCTGCCGCCGCTGCGCGAGCGGCGCGAGGAGATCCTCGAGCTTGCGAACGCGCAGCTCGCGAAGAAGGCGGCGCAGTACGCGCGCGGCGTGAAGGGCTTCGACGTCGCGGCGCTCGCGGCGCTGCAGCAATACGCCTGGCCGGGCAACGTGCGCGAGCTCAACAGCGTCGTCGAGCGCAGCCTCCTGCTCGCGGGCGGTGACGAGGTCGGCGTCGCGGACCTTCGACTGTCGGCGGGCAAGGCCGGGCCGCCGTCGCTCGAGGAAATGAGCCTCGAAGATGCCGAACGGGCGCTGATCCGGTCGGCGATCAAGAGGAATGGCGGCAGCGTGCCGGCGGCCGCGGAGGCGCTCGGGCTTTCCCGCAGTGCCATGTACCGGCGGCTGGAGAAGCTGGGGCTGAAGCCGGATGAGCTCTAGCCGCTGCTCGCAAAGTCGGGATTGAAGCGCGGTGAGCGCTAAGGCAGCGTGGCGCGCTACGCGCCGAACTGCTGCCGTGAACAAGAATACGCGCCCAGGTTTCTACTTCCCGATTGCGATGCTGGTCGCATGCCTGCTCGCGGCCTGCGGCGGCCGTCCCGACATGGCCGAGATCGTGCTGTGCACCGGCTCGAAGGTCGCGGTCCGCGGCGCCGGCAGCACGCTCGACGGTCGGCGCGACGTCGCTCACGACGCGCAGCTACGTCGTGGACGACTTCGACCTCGTCATCGAGCTCATCCCGCGCTTCCAGCGATGGAACGGGAATCTCGGCCTCTATCGTCCCGCCGGGAAAGGCGATACGCACACGATCATCGAAGAGGGGCAGCAGTTCTTCTCCAACGAGGAGGATCTCTACCAGTGGATCGCCTGGGCGCGGCGCTGGGGCGGCGAGTTGCATTACACATCCGATGGCCTGCTCATGCGATGGCAGGCCCGCCATCGCGGCGCGGAGGAGGCCGGCCCGAAGCGCTCGCTGAACGTGGACGTGGTCCAGCTCATGTTGCGCGGGCGCAAGCCCAGCGGCTGCAAGGCGCGGATGACGCCGCGTTCACGATCACGAATGCGAAGAGCGGCTGCGTGGTCGGCGCGGCCATGCATTCGACTTACGTCGCGAGCGATCCGGCGAGGACTGCCGGGCGCGCGTATTCGGGATGGGCGCGCGACGTGATGAAGGCGCATGGGATCACCTTCGACCAGGTCGAAGATCGCATTGCGCATGGGCGGGCCCGCACGGCCGCAGGGATTACGACCTATTCGCCGCCGCCCGGAGGTGACGACTGGCGGCAATCGTTTGTCGTGCAGGTGGATCGCACGGGCAAGGTCATCCTCGTCTTCTACTGAATGCGCGCCGGGCACTCCGGCGGCCACGATTCCGCCGCGCCGTCATGCCAGACGAAGAATTCCCCGGAATCGGGACCCTTCGTGTCGCGCGAGAAGAGCAATGATTTTTCATCCGGCGAGAGCAGGGGACCGATCTCGGTGCCGTTGGCATTGATTTCTGCGCCCAGCTTGCGTCTCTCCGACCAGCCTTCCGGCGTGAGCTGTGACTCGAAGAAGCCGTCGGCCGTCGCGACGATCAGGCGTTTGCCGTCGGCGCTCGGGAGCGGCTCGTACTCATCGGCCGCGGTGTTGATCGCCGGACCGAGATTCTCCGCGGACCAGTGGCCAGCGGCGTCGCGGCGCGCACGCCAGATATCGTTGCCGCCGAGGCCGCCGGGCCGCTTTGATCCGAAGTAGAGCGATCCATCCGGCGCGAGACGCGGGAACCATTCCGTTTCGCTCGAGTTCACCGGTTCCGGCAATCGCTCGGGCGCGCCCCAGGAGCCGTCCGCGGCGCGCTCGACGCGCCAGATGTCGAGGTCCTTGCCCTTCTTGCCGTCGAACGCGCGCGTGGAGATGAAATAGAGGATCGCGCCGTCGGGCGTGAACCAGGGATCGGCCTCGATCGCATCCGAGGCGAACGAAGGCGGCTCGGGATTCGACCAGCCGGCCGCGGTGCAGCGGCTGACGAGGAGATGCCAGCCCTCGAACGCGGGCGAACTGCGCACGAAGTAGAACTCGCCGGTGATGGGATCGAAGGCGGGATGCGACTCCCACTGCGGACTCGAAATGCCCGCCGGTTTCCAGGGCGATACGGTCGGTTCGGCGCGAGCGGGCGGCGTCGCCGCGAGGACGGCGGCTGCGAGCGCAGGGAGCAGGAGGCTGGCGCGGCGCATGGCGGCAGTCTAACGGCATCGGGTCGCCGCCAAACGCGTAGACTTTGCGACCGTGGCGGCAGAAGAAACCGAGACTCGAAAGCCCCTGCGAAGCCGCCCGGTCATGCGCCGGCGCGGCCTGCCGTTCCAGGCGCGCATCGTGCTGCTCACGCTCGCGGGCGGATTGCCCGCGCTGCTCACCGCATTCCTGCTGCTGCGCGACGCGCCGATCGCGGATTCGGTGCATCGCCTCATCGTCGTCCTGCTGATCGGCGCCTGGGTCGGCTTTGCAATCGCGGTGCACGGCGCGACGGTCGAGCCGCTGCGCTCGATCGCGAACCTGCTGGAGGCGCTGCGCGGCGGCGACTACGCGATCCGCGGGCGTCACGGGCGCAAGGGCGATGCGCTCGGCGACATCGTGCTCGAGTCGAACCGGCTCGGCGCGACGCTGCGCTCGCAGCGATTCGAGGCCCTGGAAGCGAACGCACTCCTCAACAAGGTGCTGGCGGAGATCGACGTCGCGGTGTTCGCCTTCGACGGCGACGAAAGGCTCCGCCTCGTGAACCGCGCCGCGGGCGAGCTGCTGCGCCGGCATCCGGATGCGCTGATCGGGCTTGCCGCCGTCGGAGATCGGCTTCGACGGCCTGCTCGACGGGCCGCGGGTCTCGAACGAGGCTCACACCTTCCCGGGACGCGCCGGCCGCTGGCAGATCATGCGCGAGGTGTTCCACGAGGCGGGCCGGTCGTTTCGCCTGCTCGTCATCACGGACCTCAGCCAGGCGCTGCGCGACGAGGAGCGCCGCGCGTGGCGGCGCCTGATCCGCGTGATCTGGCACGAGCTCAACAATTCGCTCGCGCCGATCAAGTCGGTGATCGAGACGAGCCGCGATGCGCTCGCGGCCGGCTCGCCGGACAAGGCGGAGCGCGAGGAGCTGGCGCACAACCTCGCGCTCGTCGCCGAGCGGGCGGAGTCGCTGCGGCGGTTCCTGTCGCGCTACAGCGAGCTCGCGCGGATGCCGGAGCCGACGATCGCGGAGTGCAATGCGGCGGCGCTGCTGCGGCAGGTCGCCGCGGTCCAGACGCCGGGCCGGGTGCAGTTTGCGGCGGCGGACGGCCTGAACCTTCGCGCCGACGCCGACCAGTTGCAGCAGGCCCTGATCAACCTGGTGCGAAACGCCGTGGAGGCGACGCCTCCTGGCGGTGCGCCGGTGGAGCTGCGCGCCATTCGCGGCAAGGACAGCGTGGTGTTCGAGGTCGAGGACAGCGGCCCGGGCGTCGCCAATCCCGACAACCTCTTCGTGCCGTTCTTTACGACGAAGCCCGGCGGCAGCGGCATCGGCCTCGTGCTCGCGCGGCAGGTGGCCGAGGCCCACGGCGGCACGCTGTCGCTGCGCAACCGCGAAGGCACGACCGGCTGCCTCGCCCGCCTCGTCATCCCCACTTAACGATAACGAAGGGGACGTTCACCTTGCTCTAAAAGGTGACGCTCACCTTTACGAAAGGTGAACGTCACCTTTAGTCGGCCACTGGAGCAAGGTGAACGTCCCCTTGGTCGCGTTCCCTCCGCTACACTCCGGTCATGAGTGACAAGAAGCGCGGGCTGGGACGCGGGCTCGAGGCGCTGCTGGGCGAAGCCAAGCCGCGGCTGGAGCCGGGCACGCCGGCCGCGCGCGAGCAGCTCCTCCACATCCCCGTCGATCTCCTGGCCCGCGGCAAGTACCAGCCGCGCGTGGACATGCGCGAGGAATCGCTCGCCGACCTCGCGGATTCCATCAAGGCCCAGGGCGTCATCCAGCCGATCGTCGTGCGCCCGGTCGGCGCGCCGACCCCCGGCCAGCCGCAGCGCTACGAGATCGTCGCCGGCGAGCGCCGCTGGCGCGCCGCGCAGATGGCGGGGCTGCACGACATCCCGGCCGTGCTGCGCCGGATCGACGACGAGCACGCCGTCGCGCTCGCCCTCATCGAGAACATCCAGCGCGAGGACCTGAACCCGCTCGAGGAAGCGCTCGCGCTCTCGCGGCTGATCACGGAATTCGAGCTGACCCACCAGCAGGCGGCGGAGGCCGTGGGCCGTTCCCGCGCGGCGGTGTCGAACCTCCTGCGCCTGCTCGAGCTGCCGCAGGCCATCCGCCCGTTCATCGAGAAGCGCGAGCTCGAAATGGGCCATGCCCGCGCGCTGCTCGCGCTGCCCGCCGCGAAACAGCAGGCCGAGGTCGGCGCGCTGGTCGCGAAGAAGGGCCTCTCGGTCCGCGAGACGGAAGCGCTCGTGCGGCGCCTCATACAGCATGCGGGCGGCGGCAAGAACAAGTCCGGCAAGGCGCGCTCGAAGGACCCGGACATCCAGCGGCTCGAGAACGACCTCGCCGACAAGCTCGGCGCGACGGTCGAGCTGCAGCATTCGACGACGGGGAAGGGCAAGCTCGTCATCAGCTATCACACGCTCGACGAGCTCGACGGAATCCTCGCGCACATCACTTGAGGGAAGGGGAGTCATGAACACGTATCGCATCTCGGTGCGCCGCGCGCTCGCGGCCGCGTGCATCTCGATGCTGGCGACAACCGCGGCCGTCGCGGATGACGCCGTACAGGGCGAACTCTGGGAAACGACGGCGCAGGCGTCGGTGCCGGGCCTGCCGGTGAACATGCCGGCCTACAAGGGCAAGCTCTGCCAGAAGAAGGAATGGACCCAGCCGCCGGACACGAGCAACGACCCGAACCAGAACTGCAAGGCAACCAGCTTCGACCACACGGGGTCGAAGATCAGCTGGACGATGGTCTGCGACAACCCGCCGATGACGGGCGAGGGCGAGATCAATTTCAGCGGGACGGATGCCTACACCGGCGTGTTCACGATGCACGCCCCGCAGTTCGACATGCAGATCAACCTGACCGGCAAGAAGATCGGGACCTGCGAAAACCCGAAATAACCCGCGGTCCTGGCGCGGTCCCTTTAGGACCGTCCCCTTGATTCCCCGCTCAGGGCAAGCGCTCCACCTGGATCGTCCAGATCGATTTCTTGGCCTTGAAGGGCCCGATGGTCACAGCTCGAACCGGCGGCGACCGTATCGTCCGTGTAGTCGAGGACTCCCGATGACGGGAGATTGATGATGTAGCCGCCGCCATCCATCGTCCAGCGCGAATCGTTGAGCGGCAGGAATGCAATGCCGGACAGCGTATCAATCAATGTATGGCAGGAAACAACCAGGTCCGGGAGCATGGCTTCAGGACGCCGCGGGCCTGGCTGCTGGCTCGTCATGGTCTCAGGGGCGAATTCCAACAGGAGATACTCGCCGCTCGCGTTAATTGGGGACGCGCCGGCGGGGGCGTTACTGAATGTGACGCTCTGCACCAGACTATTAAAGCCATTGACCGGGTGCCCGGTGACTTTCAACTTCTGATTGTCCCTGTAGGTGGCCGGTCCGCAGCTCCCGACCATTCCGGACATTGTCTGGGTCGAGTCGACCTTCGCATCAACGGTACCCGCGTAATCACTGCCCCGGCGCCCGAGCACCCCGGCGGCCGTGTCGGTACCGTTGCGCGTGCCGTGGCCCAGCGGGCCGAAATTCAGCGCCACGTCGTAAACGTTCTTGATCGAAATCCGGATTCCGCCGTGCGTGAGCGGGGGTGGGGGCGTGGTCGTACCCGTGGTCGCGCGCGCGCAGTCGTTGTCGGTGTTGGTGACGGCGACGTTGTCCGGATCGAGGTTGTTGTAACCGAGATCGGCGCTGCGGGCAGCGGCGGTGAGGATGGCGTAGGCGACGTTGCCATCGCAGGGCGCGTCATCGACGCCGGTGACGGTGACGCCCTGCGGGGTGCTCCAGTTGCTGGCGGTGAAGGTCAGCGTGGCCGAACCGACGGTCCCTTCACTGACGTCACTGCTGGCGAGCGCGATCATCACATCGGCAGTCGGCTGGCTTCGTAGCACCACGGTAAACGTCGCGGTGCCGCCGGCCTCGGTGGTCACCAGTCCGCCGGTCGGAGCGACCTTGACACCAGCAGGCGCAGGCCCTGGCGTGGTAGCGCCGTAAGCAATAGCCGCGGTCACGTTCAACGAGGCGCTGAGCAACGTCAGGCAGAAGATTTTCGAAAGCATGATTCGCTCCCGCGACTGACCCTCGGTCCGGTTATTCCGTCGGCTCATCTTCCGCCGGTTCCTTTCGTCCCTACCGTCGCAATCGTCGGAACCCTGCCCGGGCGCAGCTTCTTCAGCGCCTGCTCGTGCGAGCGATAGAAATCGACGTTGGCCTTGGATACACCGGGCGGCAGCGTGCCGCCGGGCTGCGTGAGTGCCCAGGCCGCCATCCCGCTCTGGAACAGCGACAGGGAGAAGACGAAGGTATTCGCGAGTCGTCATGCCGGCCGACTCGATGGCGGCCTTAGCCTGAGGCACGGCATCGACGCGAGCGACGCTCGCATCCAGTACGCGGGGCTGTCGCTGTCGTCGCAAGTGCTGGCGAGCTGCTTCGACAGGTTGCCGAGATCGGCCGATGCCCCCGTGTACTTCGCAAGCGCCCCCTCGCTGAGCACGTAGGCGGAGATCTCGCGGGCATCGTGATCCGGGAACCCCTGGGCGACCGACACGGCCGGCGCCAGAAGAATGACGGATGCGACCGTCGCCAGGACCGTACGAGTGCGATTGAATCGAATCATTGCGAGCTCCCCCTTGTCCGGCGCAAGGCGCAACTCTTTCGGACGCTGCCCCGCCACGCGAGGAATATACTCCCCGCCACACGAACGGCCTATCAACAACAATCCGGTAGCCGATGTCTTCTGGGCCCGATACCGGTTCATATCCTGGATCGACACCGGTCTCGCAACGCTTGGAGACAACTTTCTCCGCGGCTGGAGCCACGTCGAGCACGGATATCGAAGGCCGGCGTCGCGGCTTGCGCTCCGGCTGAAGTTTGCGTTCTACCCGTTGCTCGCGATCGGGGCGATTGCCTGGCTCGGATGGGACTGGAGCTACTCCCGCTCGCTGAATTCCGCCGAGGACGCAATCTTCGACCGCATCGCCAGTGGCGCCGATTCGAGCCGAAGCCGTCCGGCCGCGTGGCGGTCGTCGAGATCGACGAATGCTCGATCGAATATTTTCGCGCACGCGGCGAGGGCGGCTGGCCCTGGAGCCGGCAACGCCACGCCGATCCCTCGACCAGCTCGACCGCGCCGGCGTCAGCGCGGTCGGCTATGACGTGCTGTTCACAGATCCGTCGCGAGGACCCGGATGGCGATCGCGCGCTGGAGGCCATGGCTGCGGGCGGCGAGGGACGCTTCCTGTTCGCTTCGGCGCGGCTGCATCCGGACTATGACGCCGCGTCGTCGCTGCACGTCTGCAGGCGCCCGGCGCTTTTGCCCGGACGGCCGACCGCAGGACGACCCGACCGTCGCGCTGCTGCTGCCTTACGGCGATGCCTTGGTGAGATCGAGCGCCATCTCCAACGTCGCGCGCAATGAAGACGGCGTGCTCCGCGACATCCCATTGCGGGAGACCGTCGGCGACTGGGCCTTGCCGGCATTGCCGCTGCGCTTGGCGACGTACGGGACGCAGCGACTGCCGACGAGCTATCCGGCAACGGTGCGTCCGAACTGGCGCGACGAAACGCGCCTGCCGCACGTGAGCGCCGCCAACCTTTTGACGGGAGACGCATCCATCTGCGCGGGCGAATCTTCGCGCGCACCCGACCTGAAGGGCCGCGTCGTGCTGGTCGGATATTCGGCGTCCGGATTGAATGACGCCAGCGACGCCAATCGACCCGGTCATGCCGGGCGTGGAAGTGATCGCGGAAGCGACGGAAGCCCTGGTCGCCGGCAGCGCGATCCGCGCGCCGCCAGCCTGGTTGAAGTACGTCATTGCCGGCTGCTGGCTGCATTGACGGCTTTCGCCTTCTTCCGCGGCGAGCCGGCACCGGACCTCGATTCGATCTTCGTCGCGACCAACCTGGCG
>CAVVDL010000024.1:0-24855 GCA_963747035.1 uncultured Gammaproteobacteria bacterium | reverse complement strand
GTAGAGACCCACTGAGGCGAGAAAACAACACTCGCGACCCCCGATTTCAGGGGGTTTTCCGCCAGAAATCGATTTAGTGCGCCAGTTACGGCGGACACCCGTCACAATTGCGCAACGCCATTATGTCGCTGGCGGACTCCCCTATTTAACATGCGATTACAGGCCCGTGCCCCAGCGCGCGCTAACCCTTCCCTCACAAAGGACAGTGACCATGAAACTCGGAAAAGTGGTGTTCGGCAGCCTCATGCTGGCAGCCACGCCGCTCGCGGCGATGGCGGACGACATGAGCTATTCGTACGTGGACGCGGCATACGTCGAGACGGACATCGACAACGCGCCGACGGCGGACGGCTTCGCGCTGCGCGGCTCGATCGGCTTCGCCGAGAACTGGTTCGCGTTCGCCGAGTATTCGGCACAGAGCGTCCAGGGCATCGACATCGACTTCATCTCCGTTGGATTCGGCGGGCACTACGGCTTCACCGAAAACCTCGACCTGGTCGGCCGGGTGGGCTACACCGAGGTCAACCTGGATGCCGGTGGCGGGCTCAATGCCGACGACAACGGCTACCTCGTGGATGCCGGCCTGCGCGGCCGCGTCGGCGATGCGGTCGAACTCGAAGGCGGCGTGCATTACACGGACTTCAGCGACGGCGGCGACGACACCGCGTTCTACGTCGGCGGCCGATTCCACTTCAACAAGACCTGGGCGCTCGGCGCCGAGTACCAGGATGGCAGCGATTCGTCCTCGATCCTCGCGTACGTTCGCGCCAGCTTCTGATCCAGTCGTGCGCGTGAAGCGGCCGGGAGCCGACGCTCCCGGCCGCTTTTTTTCGCACGCCAGCCTTCGTACCGCGCATGCGGTGCTTCGGGTATCTTGAGGGCATGCCGTCCGCAACCGGCGTCCTCGTCGCCAATCTCGGCACGCCCGATGCGCCGACGCCCGAGGCCGTCCGCCGTTTCCTCGCAGAATTCCTCTCGGACCCGCGGGTCGTCGACCTGCCGCGGCTGCCCTGGCAGCTCGTGCTGCGCACGTTCATCCTGCCGTTCCGGCCCAAGAAGAGCGCGCGCGCCTACCGCGAGATCTGGACGCCAGCGGGCTCGCCGCTCCTGACCGGCACCGAGGCGCTGACGCGTGCGCTCGCGCAAAAGCTTGCGGCCATGCCGGGCGAGCCGCCGGCGGTCGCCATGGGCATGACCTACGGCAACCCCTCCATCGATCATGCGCTGCAGAAGCTGCGATCGGCGGGCGTCAGGCGGCTCGTCGTGCTCCCGCTCTACCCGCAGTATTCGGCGACGACAACCGCCGCGGTGGTCGACCGGGTGGACGCGGCGCTCGCACGCTGGCCCGCGCCGCCTGAGCGGCTCCTGATCGAGGACTACCACGCCGAGGCCGACCACGTCGCGGCACTCGCAGCGAGCATCAAAGCCGCGCGCACGCCTTTCGATCACCTGCTGTTTTCGTTTCACGGCATCCCGCGCCGCTATGCGGCCGCGGGCGATCCCTACGATGGACAGTGCCAGGCGACCGCCCGGCTCGTCGCCGCGCGCCTCGCGCTGCCCGCGGAACGCTGGTCGGTCGCATTCCAGTCGCGGGTCGGGGGCGCGCGCTGGCTCGAGCCCTACACGGAGGATCGCCTGCGCGAGCTCGCGCAAGCAGGCACGTTGCGCCTCGCGGTTGCCTGCCCCGGATTCGCAGTGGACTGCCTCGAGACGCTGGAGGAAATCGCGATCCGCGGCGCCGCGACGTTCATCAACGCCGGCGGGATCGACTTCGAATACATCCCGGCGCTCAACGACTCTGCCGCGCAGGTCGACTGCCTCGCGCGCCTCGTCCGGGAGCGCCTGCCGTGATCGGGCGCTTCCACGAAGTGAGCCTGCACGCGCCGGACGTGCTGGAGTCGCTCGCGTTCTACGAGCGGCTTGGGTTTGCGCAGGTCACGACGGGCGAGGCTTTTCCGTACCCGTATGCGGCAGTCGCCGACGGGCGCCTCGCGATCGGCCTGCACGGGCACGAGCTCGCGCAGTCGCCGCTCCTGTCCTTCGTGCTCCCCGACCTCCTCGAACACATCGGCGCGATCGAGCGCGCCGGCGTGGAGATCATCGACCGGCGCCTCGGCGAAGATGTCTTCAACGAAGCGAGCCTCGAAGCGGCGGGCCAGGTGATTCGCCTGCTCGAGGCGCGCACGCATTCGCCGTCGCCGCAGGGCCCCGGCGAGACTTCGCTCCTGGGCTGGTTCGAGGAGTTCGTGCTGCCGGTCGCCGACATGAAGCGCGCGGAAGCGGAGTGGGAGCGGCTTGGCTTCGTACCGGCCGAGGAAGGCGATGAGCCCTACCCGCACATCGGCCTCACGAGCGACTCGTTGAACGTCGCATTGCTGCCATCGGGCATGCTGAAGCGGCCCGCGCTGATGTTCGCGGATGCAGACACGCCCGCGCGCATCGGCAAACTCAAGGAAGCCGGCTTCGAATTTGCGCGCCGGCTGCCGGGGAACCTCGACGCCGCGCAGCATGCGCTGCTGGTCGCGCCGGAAGGTACGCAACTGCTGTTGACGACGACGGCATGATGCGCCCGGCACTCGCAGTCCTGTTCCTGCTCGCCGCGCCCACTGCCGGCGCCTGGGCGCCCTGCGAGCAGAAAGACATCACGCCGCCGCAGCCGATCCAGCGCGAGGCGCCCCCGTATCCGCAGGCCGTGCGCGAGCTCGGGATCGAAGGCACGGTCGAGGTCGCGCTCACCGTGCTGCGCGACGGCAGCGTCGGCTGGGTGCGCATCGTGCGCGCGGAGCCGCGTGGTTACTTCGAGCAGGCGGCGGCAGAGGGCGTGCGCCGCTGGCGATTTTCGCCGGCGATGCAGGACGGCCAGGCGATCGAGTGTCGCCTCCGCACGCGCGTGCGCTTTGCGCTCACCGACGCGGCGGCGACCGTCGAAGGCCTTTCCAGCGGCGACCGGCCGCAGCCGATCTATCCGGCCGCACTGCTGCAGGCACGCATCGAAGGCTACGCCGAGGTCGAGTACGACCTCGATGCCGGCGGCGCCGTCAAGAACGCGAGACTCTCCGCCGCGATGCCGCGAGGTGAATTCGAGAAGGCGGCGCTCGCGGCCGTGCGCGGCTGGCACGGGCCCGCCAGTGAATCGGCGCTGCGCCATGAAACGAGGCGCTTCGACTTCCGCCTGCCCGACACCCGCCTCGACGTCGTGCCGCCGACGCTGCTCGCGAGTGCGCCCTTCCCGATGGCCGCCTGCGAGCGGCACATGACCGGCCGCGTCGTGCTGGAAGTCGAGACCGGATCTTCCGGTCAGGTGCTGGAGGCTCGTATCCTCGCGGCGGAACCGGCTGGGCTCTTCGACGGCACGGCGCTCACGGTCGCCCGCGGATCCAAACTCTCGCCGGCCTATCGCGATGGCCAGCCGATCGCGGCGACCGCGCTTCTCACGCTGCATTTCGCCCCGGAGCGCGCCACCTGCCCCGGCATGCAGTCGCCGGATCGCGAGCCGCCCGCGGGCAACCGCCCGCCGCCGCGGGTGACCCGGCACGATGAACGGCCTGCCCCCCGCGCCGAATGGTGGGACACGCTGTCCCGGGACGCCGGCTAACCGGTACGATGGGCGCTTCGCCGCCGCCGGCGGCACTGCAGTTCCACGGGGGTCCCCGATGAAGTTCCTTTCGACCGCGGCGCTCGCCGCGCTGGCCGCGTTTGCGGCGTTTTCAGCGGCCGCCGATGAAGGCATGTGGACCTTCGACAATCCGCCCGCCGCGGCCATCGAGCAGAAATACGGCGTCAAGCTCGATTCGGCCTGGCTCAACCACGTGCGCGAATCGACCGTGCGCCTCGAGACGGGCTGCACCGGATCCTTCATCTCGGGCGATGGGCTGATCCTCACGAACCACCACTGTGCCGAGGACTGCGTCTCCCAGATTTCCTCCGAAGGCCATGACCTCAACGCCGACGGCTTCCTCGCGGGCACGCGCGAGAAAGAGGTCAAGTGCGAGGAAGACGCCGTGTCGGTGCTGGTCGGAACCGAAGACGTGACCGCCAAGGTCGCCGCCGCCCTCGCTGGCGTCGCGCCGGACAAGGTCGTCGAGGCTCGCCGCGCCGCGCTCACGAAGCTCGAGCAGGCCTGCGAGGAGGAATCGAAGAAGGCCAAGGGCGGCGCGCTCAAGTGCGAACGCGTTGCGCTCTACCAGGGCGGCCAGCACTGGCTCTACAAGTACCGCCGCTACGACGACGTGCGCCTCGTGTTCGTGCCGGAGCGCGACATCGCGGCCTTCGGCGGCGACCCGGACAACTTCCAGTTCCCGCGCTGGTGCCTCGACATGTCGATCCTGCGCGCTTACGAGAACGGCAAGCCGGCCAGGACGGCGAACCACCTGCGCTTCAACTGGGCGGGTGCCCAGCCCGGCGATCCCGTGTTCGTCTCCGGCCACCCGGGCGATACCGATCGCCTCCTGACCACGTCGCAGCTCGCGCTGCAGCGCGACACCTTCCTGCCGTTCTGGCTGCTTCGCTACTCGGAGCTGCGCGGCCGCATGATCCAGTACTCGAAGACAGGCGACGAGCCGCGCCGCACGGCCGAGTCCTACCTGAACCAGATCGAGAACTCGATCAAGGTGCGGCGCAAGCAGTTCGATGCCCTGCTCGACCCGGCGCTGCTCGAGAACGCAGCAGCGAAAGAAAAGGCGCTGCGCGATTCCGTCGCCGGCAACGCCTCGCTCGCCTCGGCGAGCGGCGCCTGGGACGAAATCGCGAAAGCCCAGGACACCTGGCGCAACATCCTCGTGCGGCATGCCTTCCTCGAGGCTCTGACATTTAATCGCCCGCCCGCCGCCTTCAACAGCGACCTCTTCGTGCACGCGCGCGTGCTCGTGCGCGCGGCTGCAGAGCGCGCCAAGCCGAACGAGACCCGCCTGCCGGAATTCACCGAGGCGCGGCTATCGGCCGTCGTACAGAGTCTCAAGGCGGACGCGCCGATCTACCCGGACTTCGAAGTGCTGCGGCTCTCCTTCGGCCTCGAGCGCATGCGCGAGTGGCTCGGCCCGGACGACCTGGTCGTGCGCCGCGTGTTCGGCAACGACTCGCCGGATACGCTCGCCAACCGCTTCGTGCGCCAGAGCTCGCTCGGCGACGCCGTCCGCGCGCGTTGCGCTGTACGAGGGCGGGCAGGCCGCGATCGACGCGAGCCAGGACCCGATGATCCGCCTCGCCGCCGCGGTGGATCCCGACGCCCGCGCGCTGCGCAAGCAGTTCGAGGAAGAGGTCGATGGCCCGACGGACCACGGCCAGGAGGAGATCGCGAAGGCGAGATTTGCCGCGTACGGCACGAGCATCTACCCCGACGCGACTTTCACGCTGCGCCTCTCCTACGGCGCGATGAAAGGCTGGGTCGAGAAGGGCCAGGAAGTCCGGCCGTGGACCGAGATTTCACGCGCCTTCGAGCGTGCGACCGGCGAGCCGCCGTTCAAGATCCCGCCGCGCTGGATGGCCGCGAAGGACCGCCTCGACATGACGACGCGGGCGAACTTCACGACCGACAACGACATCGTCGGCGGCAACTCCGGCAGCCCGATGCTGAATGCGAAGGGCGAGATCGTGGGCCTTGCCTTCGACGGCAACATCCACTCCATCTCGGGCAGCTACTGGTTCGACGAGCGGATGAACCGCTCCGTCGGCGTGCACCCGGCCTTCATCCGGGTCGCGCTCGAAAAGGTCTACGACGCGAAGGCGCTGCTCGCCGAAATCGACGCGAAATAGCCCGGCGCGGCACTGCAGACGGAAGCGCCCGCGGCCGTGAGGCTGCGGGCGCATTTTTTTGAGCGGTGATCCGCTTCAGAATCGGGCGACGGTCGGAAAGGATCTCACGCAAACCAGCCGCGGATCAGCTGCAGCACCTGGTCGTAATGCAAGCCGGCGTAGAGCACGAGAATCATCAGGCCGCCGACATAGACCGCGGAGATGAGCGTCACGACGTAGCCGAGCACGATCACGCCGCCGTCGCGCTCGGCCATGCCGAAGCAGAGCAGGATGACGGCGAGCGCCGGCAGCGAGTTGACGAAAGGGATGAGCGGCAGCGGCGCCATCAGGAGCAGCACGGCAAGCAGGATCAGGGCGCCGTTCAGCGCGTTGACCGCACGGCCGCCGGTCAGCCCGAGCCAGCGCGGCCGGACCAGGTGCTCGAAACGTTCCGCCCAGTCGCGCACTTTGCCCAGCACGCTGCGCACGGTTGCCGCCGGCAGGCTCCGGTTCAGCAGGCGCTCCGGCAGCCAGGGCACGCGGCTCAGCATCACGGCAAACCCGATCAGCAGCATCGGCAAGCCGAGCACGGTGCTCATGCCCGGAACCGTGAGCGGCAGCAGGAAGGGCGCGGCGAGCACGCCGCAGAACACGAGCAGGCCCTGCTCGCCGAGCAGCGCGACGAGATCGCGCAGGCTCACGGAGGGATCGCGCACGGCGGCCGCGGCCGCGGCGAGCGCGGCCGACATGCGGATTTCCGGGTTGCGGAACCGGATCGCCGTCACGATCCGCGCCTCGCTTCCAGCGTCACGCTCACCTCGAAGTCGTCGCGCACCTTGAGCACGCCGAGCGCGACCGTAAACGGCACGAGGCCGACGTCGGCATGCGTCAGGTGAAGATCCGCATGCGCTTCCAGGTGGTCGCCCTCGACCGTGACGGTGAACGGCGCGGCGACCACGTGCTCCCCGCCCGCGAGCGAGACGCGCACCTGCGCCTGGTAGCTGCCGGGCTCGCCGGTGAGCGATTCGCACGTGAGCTTCATCACGCCGAAATTGGCGGCATTCAGGAGCTTCTCGCCCAGCATGTTGTGGCGCGTGCCTTCGGCGTCCTTGGCCGGCACCGGTGCGGCGAAGTCGCCGCCCGCGGCGGCGCG
The DNA here is from genome assembly GCA_963747035.1 of uncultured Gammaproteobacteria bacterium. Lineage (GTDB taxonomy): Bacteria > Pseudomonadota > Gammaproteobacteria > Steroidobacterales > Steroidobacteraceae > SCUD01. Next base: position 17,972 of record CAVVDL010000024.1, on the reverse strand, counting down.
CGCGGCCTCATCGTCCACGACGAGCGACTCGAGCGGCAGCGACAGCTCGAAGCTCGTTGCCGTCAGCGGCTCGCGCAGCACGATTTCACCCGCGAGCTGGTCCGACGTGATCAGGTGATTGTGGCCGAGCTTCTGCATCGGGCCGTCACGGTAGACGCGCACTTCGAGCGTCGAGGAGACAAGCTTCCAGGCCTCGCCCGGTGCCGCCGCGGGCGCCGCGGGTACGGCGGCCGCGGGGGGCGCCTCTTCGCGCGGCGGCACGGCGCAGCCGGCGAGAATCACGAGGACGGGCCACAGGAACTTGCGCATCGGCGTATTCTCCAAGACTTGATGCCAGCACGAAACTCCACCCTGCGCTACGGTTATGTCGCGCAAACCCTGCATTGGGTGATCGTCGGGCTGCTGATCGTCCAGGTGACGCTCGGCACGATCGCCGACGACCTGCCGCTGGGGTTCGAGAAGCTGGTGACTCTCGCGCGGCACAAGTCCTTCGGCATCACGATACTCGGACTCGCGGTCATCCGTCTCGCCTGGCGGTGGATCAGCCCGCCCCCGCCCCTGCCGCCTATGCCGCGCTGGCAGCACATGGCCGCAAACCTGAATCACTGGGCGCTGTACGCGATCTTGTTCGCCATGCCGCTTTCCGGCTGGATGATGTCCTCGGCATCGAATATCCCGGTGAGCTGGTTCGGCCTCATCCAGTTGCCCGACCTCGTCGGGCCAGACAAGGTGCTCAAGGGGCGCTTTCACGATCTGCACCACCTGCTCGCGTGGTTCCTGTACGCGCTCGCCGGCCTGCACGTCGCGGCCGCGCTGAAGCACCAGTTCTTCGACAAGGATGGCCTGCTGCTGCGCATGCTTCCCGGGAGAAGCCGGTGATCCTCCGCACTCTGTTGATCGCCCTCGTCCTTTGCCCGGCGGCCCTCGCGGACGTCCGCCAGGCGGACCCCACCGGCGGCACGCTCGAATTTTCCGGCGTCCAGGCCGGCGCCCGGTTCACGGGCTCGTTCAAGAACTTTCACGTGAAGCTCGACTTCGATCCGGCGAAGCCGCAGGCCGGCAGCCTCGATGTCACGGTCGAGACCGGCTCCGTGGACACGCAGGACGGCGAGCGCGACCAGGTCCTGAAGAGCCCGGATTTCTTCTGGGTGGAAAAGCACCCGCAGGCCGTCTTCCACGCGACACGATTCGAGCGCGCGGGCTCCGGCTGGCGCGCGACCGGCGATCTCACGATCCGCGGCATGAAGAAGACCGTCCCGGTCAGCTTCACGCTCGCGCCGGCGGGCGCGGCGACCGTGATGAAAGGCTCCGCGAGCCTGAAGCGCCTCGCCTTCGGCCTCGGCCAGGGCGACTGGGCCTCGACCGAGTGGGTCGGCGACGACGTGGACGTCCGCTTCGAGCTGAAGCTCGCGCCCGTCGGTTAGAGTCGCGCCCATGGAAGGGCGCATGCCACCGCAGTTCGGGAACGTCGAGGACTGCGTCGAGCAGGCGATCGCGCGGGTCGGCCGCCGCATCGTGCTCTGCGCGCCGATCGGCGCCGGCAAGCCCGTCGCGCTCGTCAATGCCTTCTACCACCGCGCCGTCGCCGATCCCGGCATCGAACTCGCGATCCTGACGGGCCTGACGCTGACGCGCCCGAGACCTGCAAGCGAACTCGAACGCCGGCTGGTCGAGCCGATCACGGCGCGCATTTTCGGCAGCGCGCCGGAACCCGCCTGGGTTGCGCCATTGCGTGCCGGAAATTTGCCGCCCAACATCCGCGTGCAGGAATTCTTCATGGAGCCGGGCGCCTGGCTCCATGCCCCGCTCGCGCAGCAGTCCTACGCGAGCATCAACTACACCCATGTCGCGCGCAGCGTCCTTGCGCAGGGCGCGAACGTCGTCGCACAGCAGGTCGCGCGCCGCCCGGGCGGCCGCGTGAGCCTCGGCACCAACCCGGACGTCACGGCCGACCTCATCCCGATGCTGCGCGAGCGCGAGCGGGCGGGACAGCCCGTCGCCGTCATCGGCCAGGTGAACGACCGCATGCCCTTCATGTTCGGCGCGGCCGAGATGCCGGAATCCGGCCTCGACTTCGTCGTGGACGACCCCCGCGGCTACCACGAGCTGATCGCGCCGCCGAACGGACCGATCCCGACCGCGGAGCATGCGATCGCGCTCGCGGCGAGCCTGCTGGTGCGCGATGGCGGCACGATCCAGATCGGCATCGGCGAGCTCGGCGACGCGATCGTGCACGCGCTCACGCTGCGGCATCGCAGCAATGGCCACTGGCGGCGTGCGCTCACGGACATCGGGCTCCTGCCGCGCTTCGCCGCCGAACAGCAGGCGATCGGCGGCGATGCGCCGTTCGAGCGGGGCCTCTATGCCGTCTCGGAGATGTTCGTGGACGGCTTCCTCGACCTGTATCGCGAAGGCATCCTGAAGCGGCGCGCCGGGGACGGCGCGCTGCTGCACGGCGCCTTCCTGCTCGGGCCGCGCGCCTTCTACGAGGAACTGCGCGCCATGCCGGACGAGGAGCGCGCGCTGTTTCGCATGATGCCGGTGAGCTTCACGAACGAGCTGCTCGGCCCGGACTGGGAATCGAAGGTCGCGCAGCGGCGCGATGCGCGCTTCATCAATTCCGCGATGATGGCGACGCTCGGCGGCGCGATCGTCTCGGACGGCCTCGAGGACGGCCGCGTCGTCAGCGGCGTCGGCGGGCAGTTCAACTTCGTCGCGCAGGCGCACGACCTGCCGGGCGGCCGCTCGATCATTGCGGTGCGCGCGACGCGCGCCAGCGGCGGGAAGCTGGAATCGAACATCCGCTGGAACTACGGCCACGAGACGATCCCGCGGCACCTGCGCGACATCGTGCTGACCGAGTACGGCATCGCGGACATCCGCGGCCGCAGCGACGCCGAAGTCGCGGCCGCGATGATCGAGATCGCCGACTCGCGCTTCCAGGCGGGGCTCGTTGCCGACGCGAAGCGCGCCGGCAAGTTGCCGCAGGGCTATGTCATTCCCGAGCAGCTGTCGTCGCAACTTGCCCGAGGTACTCGAACAGGCGCTCGCGCCGCACCGGGCGGAAGGCCGCTTCGGGTCCCTGCCCTACGGCACGGACTTCACTCCGGAGGAGATCCGCCTCGGCGCGGCGCTGCGCGGACTCAAGGCGCGCTCGGAAACCTCGGGCGGAAAGCTCGCCATCGCGGCGAAGATCCTCCGTCCGCTGCCGCGCGATGCCGTCGCTGGCTCCGCTCTTCGAACGCATGGATCTCGCCGCGCCGCGCGGACTGCGCGAACGCCTGCTGCGGCGACTCGTTGCAGCGGCTCTCTAGTACCGCCCCGGCAATGGGCGTACTGTCATGCGCCGCACCCTGCATACGCCGGGTGAGAACAACCAGACTCAAGGGGGAAAACATGAAGAAGTTCATCGCTATCGTGCTCCTTGCGCTGCCGATGGCCGCAACGGCTGATCACCTGGACGTGATCAATATCAAGCTCAAGGATGGCTGCGACTTCGCGAAATTCCTGCAGATTGCAAACGACTTCAACACGCAGTGGGGCGCGAGCCACGGTTACCACGCCGACATCGCGGTGCCGCTGCAGAGCAGCGACCTCGAATCGATGCGGTGGATGGGGCGCAGCAAGGATGCGGCGACTTTCGGCAAGGCCTGGGACGCCTGGCGCACCGAGATCACCGATCCCAATACGGTCGCTGGCAAGCTCGCCGCGCGATTTGGCACCTGCGCGATCAATACCGAGAGGCGCGGATTCGACGTCTACTGAGCGTGACTCAAAGGGGACGGTCACCTTTAAAGGTGACCGTCCCCTTCAGTACGCCCTTCAGTGGCCGGCGAGGCGCTCGGCCTGGCGGCGAAGTGCGGCACCGAATTTCTGCTGGTCGTAAAACGCGCCGAGCCCGTCAAGGTCCGGCTTGCGGCGACGGAGCGTCTCCAGGCTGAACTCGATCGGCATGTCGCAGGCGATGATCGTCAGCTTGCGCGCGAAGTACGCCGCCTCGCGATGTTCGCGCAGCCGGTCGGCGAGCTTGGATGCGCCGCGGATCGGCAGGCTGCCGACCCGGTCGAGGCCGTCGTAGAGTTCTTCGAGCGAGGCGAAAGTCGCGAGCAGCGCCGCCGCGGTCTTCGGCCCCACGCCCGGCACGCCCGGGATGTTGTCCACGGAATCGCCGGTGAGCGCGAGGTAGTCCGCCATGCGCTCCGGCCGCACGCCGAACTGGCCCGCGATGTCCTGGTAGGCGAAGCGCCGCTCGCCGGCGTAGTCCCAGTAGTGGTCGCCGTCGCGCACGAGCTGCGCGAGGTCCTTGTCGCGGGTCACGATCACCGCGCAATGGCCAGCCTCGCGCAGGCGCGCCGCCATCGTGCCGATGATGTCGTCCGCCTCGTGCGTGGGGCTGCCGAACTCGGCGAGCCCGAGCAGGCGGCAGAGCTCGCGGCACAGCGCGAACTGGCGCTTCAGCTCGGGCGGCGCCGGCTCGCGATTCGCCTTGTACGCGGGGTAGATCGCATTGCGGAACGAGGTCGACAGGCTTTCGTCGAACGCGACCGCGACATGCTCCGGCTTCGCTTCCTCGAGCAGGTCGCCGAGAAAGCGGCCGAAGCCGTACAGCGCGTTGACCGGCTGGCCGTCGCCGTCCGTCATCTCGAGGCCCACGGAATAGTAGGCCCGGAAGACGAAGTAGCTCGCGTCGATCAGGTGTACCGCGGGCAGCGCCGCGCGCTTCACTGCGTGAAACGCTGGATGCGCGCGTGCAGCGGGCTCGAGCGCGGGAAGTGCGCGAGCAGGTACTCCATCTGGTCGGCGAGCACGCGCCGGCCCTTGAGGTAGATGTACTCGGCGTAGGTCGGCGTGAATGGCACGGCAAGCAGCTGCATGCCCGCCTGCTCGGGCGTCCGCGAGGCCTTCTGGTTGTTGCAGCGGCGGCAGGCCGTGACGACATTGTTCCAGACGTCCTTGCCGCCCTTGCAGAACGGGCGCACGTGATCGCGGGAGAGCTGGTGCGCCGTGAAGCGGCCGCCGCAGTACATGCAGAGGTTTGCGTCGCGACGGAACAGCGTCTCGTTGTTGAGCGGCGGCACGTAGTCGCCGCGCAGGCTGCCCGGGTTTCCGGAAGATCCCTGCGTCGCCATCATCGAATTGACTTCGATCACCGTCTGGCGGCCGGTGCGCGCGTTGGTCCCGCCGTGCAGCGCGTACAGCCGGCTGCCGAAGGCATACGCGACCTGGCCGAGGCAGTGCAGTCGCACGGCCTCCTTGTAGTCGATCCACTCGAGCGGCATGCCCGACGCGTCCGTGCGCAGCACCTGCTGCGACAGTGCGAAGAGCGCGCCGCCGGCCCTGACTGGCGCCCTGGAATTGACGGTACCGGTACCCACAGACCCTATCCTGCCCCAGAAAGCTCCAAACAATAATGCACGATTATGATATTTTTCAACGCGCCGCCGCCCGGCCGGCAAGACCAACGGGAAGACCTGGATGCCAGTCACGATCGGCGTGCTGAAAGAGACCGTGCGAGGTGAGAACCGCGTCGCAGTCGTGCCTGAAGTGGCGACCCGCCTGATAGGCCAGGGCGCCCGGGTCCTGGTCGAGCGCGGCGCAGGCGCCGCCGCCCGCTTCCCCGATGCCCAGTACAAGGACGTGAGCTTCGCCGACGGCGCGGACGCCGTCCTTGCGGGCTGCGACCTCCTCTTCACGGTGCAGCCGCCCGATGCCGGCATCGTCGCGAAGCTGAAGCCCGGCGCGACCGTCGTCGGCTTCCTCGCACCGCATGCCCAGGGCCCGCTCGTGCGCGCGCTGAAGGAACAGCGCATCACCAGCTTCGCGATGGAGCTGGTGCCGCGCATCTCGCGCGCGCAGTCCATGGACGCGCTCTCCTCACAGGCGGCCGTCGCCGGCTACAAGGCCGTGCTGATCGGCGCATCGGCACTCGACAAGTTCTTCCCGATGCTGACGACCGCCGCCGGCACGATCCGCCCGGCGACCGTGCTCGTCATCGGCGCGGGCGTCGCGGGATTGCAGGCGATCGCGACGGCGAAGCGGCTCGGCGCCGTCGTCGAGGCGTATGACGTGCGTTCCGCGACGCGCGAGCAGATCCGCTCGCTCGGCGCGAAGTTCGTCGAGACCGGCGTCACCGCCGAAGGCACGGGCGGATACGCGCGCGAGCTGACGGCGGAGGAAAAAGCGAAGCAGCAGGAAGTGCTCGACGCCCGCATCGCCGCGGCCGACTGCGTCGTCACGACGGCGGGCGTTCCGGGCCGCCCGGCGCCCCGCATCATCACGCGCGCCGCAGTCGAGCGCATGAAGCCGGGTGCCGTGATCGTGGACCTGCTCGCCGAAGGCGGCGGCAACTGCGAGCTGACGCGCGCCGGCGAAACCGTGGACCACAACGGCGTGCGCATCCTCGGGCCCATCAACCTGCCCGCGACGGTCGCGTACCACGCGAGCGAGATGTACGCGAAGAACCTGCTCAACTTCATCAAGCCAGCGCTCAAGGACGGGGCGCTCGCGATCGACTGGAACGACGAAGTGTTCGCGGCCGCCTGCGTCACCCACGACGGGGCGATCCGCCACGAACCGACCCGCAAGCTCGTGGAGGCAACCTAGATGGAAGGCGTGATCGCGCTCTATATCGTGATGCTGGCGGCATTCACCGGCTACGAGATCATCGCGAAGGTGCCGGTGATCCTGCATACGCCGCTGATGTCGGGCAGCAACTTCGTGCACGGCATCGTGCTGGTCGGCGCCATGGTCGCGCTCGGCCGCGCCGACACGACCCTCGAGCAGGTGATCGGCTTCATCGGCGTCGTGCTCGGCGCCGGCAACGCGGTCGGCGGCTACGTCGTCACCGAGCGCATGCTGCAGATGTTCAAGGCGAGCGGCCAGAAGAAGAAGGAATCCGCCTGATGCAGGGCCTGCTACCGGACAACGTCGCGACGCTCGCGATCAACTTCAGCTACCTGCTGGTCGCATTCCTTTTCATCATGGGCCTGAAGGCCATGAGCTCGCCGGTCACGGCGCGCCGCGGCATCGTCGTCGCCGGCATCGGCATGCTGATCGGCACGCTGATGAGCTTCCTCTACCCGGGCATGGGGAACTTCCCGCTGATGCTCGCGGCGATCGCGATCGGCGGCGGGCTCGCCTGGTGGTCGGGGCGCATCGTCGCGATGACCGACATGCCGCAGATGATCGCGCTCTACAACGGCATGGGCGGCGGCGCGGCGGCGGCGATCGCGGCCGTCGAGCTCTTCCGCATCGCCTCGGCGGCGCCCGGCGCGGAGGCAACGCATGGCCCCGCGGTCACGGCGCTCGCGACGGCCGGCGCCTTCATCGGCGCGGTCAGCTTCTCCGGTTCGCTGGTCGCCTTCGGCAAGCTGCAGGGCCTCATCAAGCGCAGCTTCCGGTTCAAGGGCCAGCAGGTCGTGAACCTCGCGATCCTCGCCGGTACGCTCGCGCTCGGTGTCTCGATCGTGATCTCCGGCCACCCGACCGAGCACAACGTCATCCACTTCTTCGCGCTCGCGCTGCTGCTCGGCGTCACGATGACGCTGCCGATCGGCGGCGCGGACATGCCGGTCGTGATCTCGCTCTACAACGCGTTCACCGGCCTTGCCGTCGCCTTCGAGGGCTTCGTGCTCGAGAACGCCGCGATGATCATCGCCGGCATCGTGGTCGGCTCCGCCGGCACGCTGCTCACCCAGCTCATGGCGAAAGCCATGAACCGCTCGCTCGGCAACGTGCTGTTCTCGGGCTTCGGAGAGAGCGCAGCCGCGACGGCTGAAGGCGTCACGGGCGCGCTGAAGCCGATCGAGCCGTCGGACGCCGGCGTCATGATGGCCTTCGCGCAGAAGGTGATCGTGATCCCGGGCTACGGCATGGCCGTCGCGCAGGCGCAGCACAAGGTCTGGGAGCTGTGCCAGCTCCTGATCGACAAGGGCGTGATGGTGCGCTTTGCGATCCACCCGGTCGCGGGCCGCATGCCGGGGCACATGAACGTACTGCTCGCCGAGGCGGGCGTGCCCTACGACCTCATCTCGGATCTCGACGAGATCAACGCCGAGTTCGAGACGGCGGACGTCGCGCTCGTGATCGGCGCGAACGACGTCGTGAACCCGGTCGCGCGCACGGACAAGGGCAGCCCGATCTACGGCATGCCGATCCTGAACGCCGACAAGGCGAAGAACGTGCTCGTCATCAAGCGCGGCCAGGGCGCCGGGTTCTCGGGCATCGAGAACCACCTCTTCTATCTCGACAACACGCGCATGGTGTACGGCGACGCGCAGAAGGTCGCCGCGGAGCTGATCCAGGCGATCAAGGCCGTCGGGTAGCGAGTCGACTCTGGCGCGCACCTTCGCGGGCCGGGGTTCGCACGCTCGCTCCTGGCGGCGACCGCAAGTCGCTCGCGCACGACCCCGCCCCGCTCGGTGCGCGGCATGCGGCTCTCTTCCGGCGGTCTTGAACACACGAGTCGCCCCGCGGCGCAGCTGCGCACGACTGATTCCCGCCGGATCTGTCGCTACCGTATCGGGCGCGGGCGAGCCGTTGCGGGACCCCGGAGCGAGCCTAGGTGTCCGAAGGCGAAGCACGCGCCCGTACGGTCAGGCGTCGTCGGATTCGGCGAGCAACAGGTCTTCGTAGAACGCACCGAAGGGAAGCGTCGGGTGGCGGATCTGGATTTCGAGCATCCAGAGGCCAGGTGATGGGATGAACGGAGCGTCGGCGAGCGCGCCCTTGTGATGGGCGGCGTGCGGGAATTCAGACAAGCGGTGGCCGGACATATCCAGGTTGAGCAGCCAGCCGCGACGCTCCGACTCCTCGACGGCAACCCGATAGAGCGCATCGCCAGTCAGGCGGTCCTGCCGCCAGCGTGCCTGGACGGCCTCGAATACGGCCTTCACGTCGCGGGCGATGCGATTGAACTCGGGATTGCCACCTGTCGCGAAGGTGTCGCCGCCATCGCCTTCCCAGTCGCGCCATACCGGGCCGATGTCGATGAAGTAGATGTCGTCCTCGCCGAGCACGACGCCCGGTTTCGACTTCACGTGGAAGGCATTCAGCGTGTTGACGCCAAAGCGGACGTTGATCCCATGCCAGCCCCGCACCATGCCGGCCTCGCGCAGCACCCGGCGGGTAATCTCGACCCCTTGTTCTTCCGTGATGCCCGGTGAGATTTCAGCCGAGATGCGGCCGATCGCTTCGAAGGTGCGGCGCCGCGCCTCCAGCATCATGAGCCGGTCGTAGCGCGGACCGCAGGCCTCTGCCTGCGACTGTTCCAACGGTGCGGGAGTTTCAGTCAAGTTCATTCCCGGGAAATCGACGGTACGGCGATAGCGCCGCGGTTCAAGCCGCTTCGTCGGCGTCCGGCATCAGGAGCCACAGCAACAGGTAAACGATGATGCCCGGGAAGGCGACGCTCAGGATCGAGAGGATCACGTAAGCAACGCGCACGCGGTCAGCCTTCCAGCCGATTGGGGTACGGGCTCCGTGCCAGCTCACTGCTGGGCTTTTCTTGGCAGCATGGGATCAGTGACTTCGCCTGAAGCGGCTCGGCATCACGTCTCAGCGTTACGGCCCCAACTCTCATCGGGACCCGCCTACACGCTTACCCGGGGTCTACCATCGCCCCGGTTCACCTACCCTCCTGCGTTCCCCGTCAGCTACCCGCCAGCGGCTCGGTGAGATCGCTCCCGAAGGAACAGCCCCCACGTTGCCACTCTTGGGCCTGGCGCGGGCACGGAGGTACTGGGATATCAACCAGTTGTGCATCGACTACGCCTTTCGGCCTCGCCTTAGCTCCCGACTCACCCTGGGGGGATTAGCCTTCCCCAGGAACCCTTGGGCTTACGGCGGAGGGGTTTCTCACCCCTCTCTCGCTACTCATGCCTGCATTCTCACTCGATGGCGCTCCACCCCGGCTCACGCCGAACTTCGCTGCACCATCGACGCTCCTCTACCGCTCCCACTTGCTCGAAAGCAAGATGGAAGCCCATAGCTTCGGCTCAGGACTTGAGCCCCGTTACATTGTCCGCGCAGGATCACTCGACCAGTGAGCTATTACGCACTCTTTCAAGGGTGGCTGCTTCTAAGCCAACCTCCTGGCTGTCTGTGCAATCCCACATCGTTTTCCACTTAGTCCTGAATTTGGGGCCTTAGCTGATGATCTGGGCTGTTTCCCTTTCGACCAACGAAGCTCATCCCCCGTGGTCTCACTGCCGTGCTCTGGAGTGTCGGCATTCGGAGTTTGGCTGGGTTCGGTAAGCTTGTAGGCCCCCTAGCCCATCCAGTGCTCTACCTCCGACACTGAACGCACGACGCTGCACCTAGATGCATTTCGAGGAGAACCAGCTATCGCCAAGTTTGATTAGCCTTTCACCCCTATCCACAGCTCATCCCCGCCATTTTTAACTGACGTGGGTTCGGCCCTCCACGGAGTCTTACCTCCGCTTCAGCCTGGCCATGGATAGATCACTTGGCTTCGGGTCTACAGCATGCGACTCTACGCCCTATTCAGACTCGCTTTCGCTGCGGCTACCCCTCACGGGTTAACCTTGCCACACACCGTAACTCGCAGGCTCATTCTTCAAAAGGCACGCCATCGTGGCCACACAAGGTGACGACACTCTGACTGCTTGTAAACCAACGGTTTCAGGTACTATTTCACTCCCCTCCCGGGGTACTTTTCACCTTTCCCTCACGGTACTGGTTCACTATCGGTCGCCAAGGAATACTTAGACTTACGGGGTGGTCCCCGCAGATTCACGCCAGTTTTCACGGTCCCGGCGCTACTTGGGATGACGGAGCAGAGGCTGCGTGCGTTTCGGATACGGGGCTGTTACCTTCTTCGGCGGCCCTTTCCAGAGGCCTTCTCCTACACAGCAGCTTGGTAACTCTGTGGAAGGTCTGGTGCCCTTCCTCTCCGGTCCCGCTACCCCACGACTGCAACGCCACCAGGCTTGGCACAGTCACGGTTTGGTCTCTACCCTCTTCGCTCGCCGCTACTCAGGGTGTCGCGGTTGCTTTCCTTTCCTCACGGTACTGAGATGTTTCAATTCCCGTGGTTCCCTCCACCGGTGCTATGTGTTCACACCGGGGTACACACTCCATGACGAGTGGTGGGTTTCCCCATTCGGACATCTGCGGATCGATGCCTAGTAGACGGCTCCCCGCAGCTTTTCGCAGTCACTCACGTCCTTCATCGGTTCTTGGCGCCAAGGCATCCACCGTTGGCTCTTCGTAGCTTGGAAAGAACAAAATTGTTGTTCGTACGTGCGAGGCGAACCCCGCACAACAAGATGCTCGTGCTTGCTCTGCAGTTCTCAAGGTGCGACTCGGACGCATGCGGAGCTCACGCACAAACCTCGGAGCTCGACGCAGCGGCGTCAGCCGAGACAGCTCGGAACGAGTCCGACTCCCTCAAAACGGAAGAGAAGACAAGTGCGTCGGCGCACGCGGCGGGAGAGGACGAAACCTACGAACCCGCTCGAGCTGCGGCGACGAACCCACCAGTGCACCAACTGGGTGTCCATGCACCGGGTGATCGTTGGACCACCGACGGTGTGGAATGGACTCCTTAGAAAGGAGGTGATCCAGCCGCACCTTCCGGTACGGCTACCTTGTTACGACTTCACCCCAATCACCGACCCCACCTTCGACGGCTCCCTCTCTTGCGAGTTGGGCCACCGGCTTCGGGTGTTGCCGACTTTCGTGGTGTGACGGGCGGTGTGTACAAGGCCCGGGAACGTATTCACCCCGGCGTGCTGATCCGGGATTACTAGCAACTCCGGCTTCATGGAGTCGAGTTGCAGACTCCAATCCGAACTGAGACCGGCTTTGTGGGATTCGCTCACCCTCACGGGATCGCAGCCCTCTGTACCGGCCATTGTAGCGTGTTTGCAGCCCTGGGCATAAGGGGCATGATGACTTGACGTCGTCCCCACCTTCCTCCGAGTTGACCCCGGCAGTCTCCTGCGAGTCCCCGGCGTTACCCGCTGGCAACACAGGATAAGGGTTGCGCTCGTTGCGGGACTTAACCCAACATCTCACGACACGAGCTGACGACAGCCATGCACCACCTGTGTAGGGCCCGTTAGGACACCCTGTCTCCAGAGCTTTTCCCTACATGTCAAACCCAGGTAAGGTTCTTCGCGTAACATCGAATTAAGCAACACGCTCCGCTGCTTGTGCGGGCCCCCGTCAATTCCTTTGAGTTTTAGCCTTGCGGCCGTACTCCCCAGGCGGGGCACTTAATGCGTTAGCGACGGCGCGGATCTCGTTGGTTGAGACCCACACCTAGTGCCCAACGTTTACGGCGTGGACTACCAGGGTATCTAATCCTGTTTGCTACCCACGCTTTCGCTCCTCAGCGTCAGTCTCGGCCCAGAGCGGCGCCTTCGCCACTGGTGTTCCTCCTGATATCTGCGCATTTCACCGCTACACCAGGAATTCCCCGCTCCCCTACCGAACTCAAGTCACAGCAGTATCGGGTGGCGGCTCTGGGTTGAGCCCAGAGTTTTCACACCCGACTTACCGAACCGCCTACGAGCTCTTTACGCCCAATAAATCCGGACAACGCTTGGTGCCTACGTGTCACCGCGGCTGCTGGCACGTAGTTGGCCGCACCTTCTTCTACAGGTACCGTCATCTTCTTCCCTGCTGAAAGCGGTTTACAACCCTAGGGCCTTCTTCCCGCACGCGGCGTTGCTGCATCAGGCTTTCGCCCATTGTGCAAGATTCCCCACTGCTGCCTCCCGTAGGAGTCTGGGCCGTGTCTCAGTCCCAGTGTGGCTGATCATCCTCTCAGACCAGCTACCCGTCGATGCCTTGGTGAGCCGTTACCTCACCAACAAGCTGATAGGCCGCGAGGCTCTCCCGATCCGGTAACCCTTTCGTCAGACCACCATGCGATGGTCCGACGGCATCCGGTATTAGCAGGTGTTTCCACCTGTTATTCCAGAGACCGGGACAAGTTCCTCACGTGTTACGCACCCGTTCGCCACTAGGTCTTCCGCAGTCTTGCGACTGCTTGGACCTCGTTCGACTTGCATGTGTTAAGCACGCCGCCAGCGTTCGTCCTGAGCCAGGATCAAACTCTCCATCAAGAACCGGCTCGACCCCGCCACCCGAGGCGGAGGCCATCGAAACGATTTGTGTGAGAGCCCGGCAGCCGAGCGGAATCTGCTCTGGTGGATGCCGTGCTCCTGTCGGCCGGGTGATTAGGTCCGGCCTATGAACTCTCCCCGGCGTGAACCGGGTTCGTCCGTGTTCGTGACCGATGGGAACCGGCCACCGAATTGACAGACAGCGTCTCGTCGACCCGAGGGTCGTCGACCGCTGCCCGCACTGGCGTTCGTCTTCTCTTCCGTTTTCAAGGAGCCGAAGCTCTCGGCACGCACGCTCCGGAGCGCCGCGTGGGCGGCGGTGCGGCGTTGGTGCCTTGCCTGCTCAGCGCGGATATTGCCGGCTCCTGAGGGCGAAGAGCAACACTACCGACGGGGTCGCGAGCGTCAACCTTCGCCCGGAGAAATCTCCACCAGGTGGTACGACCGCTTCCCCTTGCGCAGCAGCAGGTAGCGGTCGTGGAGCAGGCGGCACGCGGTCGAGCCCGTGGTCAGGGCCGACGGCGACGCCGTTGGCCCGCACGCCGCCCTGCTGCAGCTGGCGCCGGGCGTCGCTCTTCGAGGTGGCCAGCCCGGTGGCGGACGAGGAGGTCGACGCGTGTCGCCGAGCGTCGGCGCGCGCCAGCCGAGCTGGACGGGACCTCGCCGGCGAGCGTCTGCCAGCGCCGCCGCGCGAGGCGTCGAGCGGGATCGCCGCCGAACAGCACGTCGGCGGCCTCGGCGGCGGCGCCGGCCGCCTCGGCGCCGTGCACCAGCGCCGTCACCTCGTCGGCGAGCGCCCGCTGGGCGAGCCGGCGCTCGGGCGCGGCCGCGTGCTCGGCGAGCGAGCTCGTCGATCTCGGCCACCGGGCGCAGCGAGAAGAACTTGAAGCTGCTGGTCGAGCTGCCGGTCGTCGAGCTGCATCCAGTGCTGGTGGAACTGGTACGGCGACGTCTTGCGCCGGGTCGAGCCACAGCCGGGCGCCGGTCGTCTTGCCGAGCTTGCTGCCGTCGGCGGCGGTGAGCAGCGGCCAGGCCAGGCGTGCACGGCGACGTGGCGCTTGCGCCGGATCAGGTCGACGCCGGAGAGGATGTTGCCGCACTGGTCGGAGCCGCCGATCTGCAGCTCGCAGCCGAGGTGGTCGTGCAGCCAGCAGGTAGTCGTTGGCCTGCAGGAGCATGTAGCTGAACTCGGTGAACGAGATGCCCGTGCTCGGACTCCGAGGCGCACCTTGCACGCTCTCGCGGGCCAGCATCTGGTTGACGGTGGCGTGCTTGCCGACGTCGCGGAGGAACTCGAGCAGGCGCGACCGGCTGGGTCCAGTCGCGGTTGTCGACGAGCCGGCCACGGTCGCCGGTGACGTCGACGATGCGGCTGATCTGGCGCCTTGATGGCGGCGACGTTGTGGTCGAGGGTGGCGTCGTCGAGCAGGTTGCGCTCCTCGGAGCGCCCGCTCGGGTCGCCGATCATGCCGGTGGCCCCGCCGGCGAGGGCGATGCGCGGTGTGCCCGGCGTCCTGGAACCGGCGCAGCATGATCAGCCCGATCAGGTTGCCGTGGTGGAGGCTGTCGGCCGTCGGGTCGCAGCCGTAGTAGAGCGGTGATCGGCCCGCTCGGCGAGGCGGGCGGCGAGGGCGGCCCGGTCGGTCGAGTCGTGGATCAGCCCACGGGCGTCGAGGTCGGCGAGCAGGTCCATCGCTCGCTCATGTTGCCAGCTGCGGACGGGAGCGCCACCCTCCATGCCCGGGCTTGGCTCGCAGGCAAGCTGCTCGCCTCGCCTCCCGGGCTCGCCGCCGCCGCTACGCAGCGGGGCTCACCCACTGCTCATGCCCCGGGCCGATCTGGTGGACCACCTCGGTACCGTGCTCGTCGTGGCCGCGTCGGGACCTGCGATCCCGTCGTCGGCGCTCGACGCGGGTGTGCGCGGCGCTGTTCGCCGAGTTCGCCCGCACCGCCAGCCGCCGGACGCCGCTGTACGACGCGTCTGGCGACCGGGATCGCCGGCGATCCGGCGCTGGCCGGGCTGCTGCTGCACGCGCCGCCAGGTCAGCGCCAGCCGGTGCTGCTGTTCGCCTGTGTCCACGACCTGCTGCTCGGCGACGGCGACGATCGGCTCGCTGGGTTCTACCCGAACCTGACTGCGCCGAGCCGACGACCGGCGATCCGATGCCGGCGTTCCGGGCCTTCTGCGGCGCCCACCACGACGAGCTGGTCGAGCTGCTGGCCACCCGCAGCACGCAGACCAACGAGATCGGGCGCTGCGCGCTGCTGCTGCCGGCGTTCGGCGTCTCGCCGACGAGGTCGGCCCGCTCGCCCACCTCGACGTCGGCGCCAGCGCCGGGCTCAACCTGCTGCTCGACCGGTACCACTACCGGTACGAGCCCGGTGGGCGATGTCGGCGGTCCGTCGACTGTCGACCTCGTGTGCGGGACGCCGGGCGCGTCCGGATGCCCGGCGTCGATGCCGCTCGTCGTCGAGCGGCGTCGGGCTCGATCGCGCGCCCATCGACGTCGGCGACCCGGTGCCAGCGCGCTGGCTGGAGGCGTGCGTCTGGCCGGATCAGACGGACCGCTTCGATCGGCTGCGGGCCGCCGTTGCGCGTGGCGGCGACGGCGGGCCTCGACATCACGGCCGGCGACGCCGTCCGCGACACGGCAGCGCTCGTGATGGCCGCCGCGCGCCCATCCGGTCGTCACCAACACGTGGGTCCTCAACTACCTGTCGCCGGACGAGCGCCGCGCCTACCTCGACGCCCTCGACGCGGTGCGGTCGCCGAGCGCGACCTGTCGTGGGTGTTCGCCGAGAGCCCGGTGCTCGTGCCGGAGCTGCCGGTCCGCCGACGAGCCGCTCGTCGACGACGTCGTTGGTGCTCGTGCGCTGGCGCGACGGTCGACGGACCGTCCGCCACCTCGCCCAGTGCCACCCGCACGGCTACTGGCTTCACTGGACGTGAGGGGTCACACCGGGACGCGCACCTCGAGCACGAGCGTCGAGGCCGTCCACTGGGCGACCGGGGTCGACCCGTCGGGCTCGACGGCGGCCCCGATGTCTCGGCGCGCGGCCTTGCGCGGCGAGGCGGTCGAGCGTCGAGCGGGGCACGCCGCGCGTCGGCCGCGGAGCGGCGCGGCGTCGAGTTGTTGCATCGTGAACGATGTCGCCTCGAAGTCGACGTCGCTGACGATCACCTTGAGCCAGTCGCGCACCGAGGCGCCCGGCTCGACCGGGACGCCGTCGGGCAGCGTGGCCGGCAGCGGATCGCCGTCGTTGAGCGCCAGGACGTGCCCGGCGCCGAGCTTGACGGTCGGCACGACCGGCGTGGCAGCGGAAGCGGTCGGTGAGGTCGAGCACGGCGACGAAGAGGTCGCGGTCGGCGACGGCTGTGCAGCTGCATGAACACGGCCGGCGCCAGCCACGAGCCGTCGAGCTGCGCGCTCGTAGGCGAGCACGCAGCTGCCGTCGGTCGGCGAGCGGCGCCCGGTCGGCCGGCAGCTGCGTCTCGCCGGGCTCGGCGGTCGAAGACGTCGAGGGTCACGAGGCCGGCGAGCGGGGACGGATGGTCACCGAGCGCCCGGATCAGCTCCCAGCCGGCGACGTGCTCGAGTCGGCTGGCGACGAGGCGGGCGCCCGCCCCGTCGGCGTCGGCGACGTCGCCGACGACGGGCGTGCCGTCGGCGCGGGCGATGCGCGCCGTCCCGGTGCCGGGACCGACACCCGCAGCCGCAGTGCGCCGGGTGATGCCGTGTCGCGTCGTCGACGACGCGGACCGCTGTCGACGGGACCGCCGTTCGGCCCGGCGGTGGCGATCGCCGGCACGGATCGCGCGTCGTACACCGCGTCGACCTCCGCCGCTGGCGGGTCGCCGTCAGCGGCGGGTCGAGCTGCACCTCGGCCGGCGGGAGCGGCACGCCGACGACGACGGCGCGGTAGGCCCGATCGGCGGGCTGCCAGTCGATCGGCTCGACCGCCGACCGCCCGACCTCGACGTGGGTGACGCGCACCATGCCCGGCCGCCGTGCCGTCGTCGTCGCTGCAGGCCAGGACGAACGCCTCGTCGCCGACGGGGTCGCGCAGCCCGTGCACGATGCCGGCGTCGACCTCCCAGCCCGTCGGCGCCGCGGCTGACGGTGAAGGACGGGGCGACCGGCACGATCGCGCCGTCGAGGAACAGCGCGTCGCCGAGCCCGCCGACGTCGAGCGGGAACAGCTCGGGCCGTTGCTCGTCGGCGGTCCGCTCGACCCGCGACCGCACCGTCGCCAGCAGCGAACGGTAGGTCGTGCGCATCCCGAGGACGTCGAGCGCCGTCGAGAAGGGCCGACGGAGAAGGCGCCACGGTTGACGTCGCCGACGCGTGTGCTCCTTCGCCGTCTCGTCGGAGCGGCAGGCGGCGAGGGCGACGTGCGGCGGGCGCGGCGCCGCCAATCGTCCGAGCGCGCCGGGGAGGAACTCGCGTCGGACGGGCGCGCCGCGGCGAGCGCGACGACGACGTCGCGGTCGGCGTCGGTGGCGTCCTCCGGCCGCGGCATCCACGCCCGCGGCCGTGCGAACGGGTCGCGGGTGCCGCCGCCGGAGTGGCAGCAGTCGAGGATCGTCACGACGTGCGCGCCCGTCGCCGCCGACCTCGGCGATGCAGCAGGCTCAACTCCTTGTCGGCGAGCGCCCGACGCAGCTTGCCGTCGATGCGCCGGCCGCAGTCGTGGAGCAGGATCGTCTGGATCCGGCCGGACGGCTCGAGGTCGGCGATCGCCGCCGGCGCCGGTTCCTCGCTGCCGTGGCCGCAGTACGCGAACAGGGCGACGTCGCCGGGGCCGGCGCGGCCGAGGTGGTCGCGGAAGCCGGCGACGACGGTGTCCCGCGTGGCGTCGGCGTCGAGGAGCGTGCGC
>CAVVDL010000023.1:0-33128 GCA_963747035.1 uncultured Gammaproteobacteria bacterium | reverse complement strand
GATCGTGGCGAACCTCTGATGCCGAATGAGCGGCGGACTTAACGCCGCTCAGTCAGGTCTTTCGGATTGCCCCCGCTCGAACCGGCGCCAATTTCACGCCTTGATCCCTCCCAGAGGTCATGGCCGAACCTGCTCGAAACATCATGCAATCATGGGGTTGCGGCCTACAGGTCCTGCCTGTCGAATCCTGTAGCCGCCAGACGATCAAAGGTGCAGTTTCAGGTGAAGGAATCTTTATGAAGCAGCTTGAACCCTATTTGTTTTTCAACGGCAACTGCGCCGAGGCGATGCGCTTCTATGAGAAGGTGCTCGGCGGCAAAGTCGAAATGATGATGAAGGCGTCGGAAGCGCCGGGCGGCGTAGAGAAGCCGGGCTCCAAGGCCGACGGCATCCTGCACGCCGCGATCTCCGTGGACGGCCAGCGCCTGATGGCGTCGGACTGGATGTCGCCGGATCCGTATCCGGGCATCAATGGCGTCTCGCTGTCGCTCGTCTACCCGACAGTCGATGAGGCGGCGCGCAAGTTCAACGCACTCGCGGCCGGCGGCAAGGTGCAGATGCCGCTCGCGAATACATTCTGGGTCGAATCCTTCGGCATGCTGAAGGACCAGTACGGAGTAGCCTGGATGGTGAGCGGCGGCAAGCAGGCCAACTAACCCAAAGGGGACGGTCACCTTTAAAGGTGACCGTCCCCTTTAAATGTGACCGTCCCCTTTAGGTCACAATGGCGGGGATGCCGCGGCGCGAGCCAAGAGATGAAACCGGACCCGGAGCGACGTTTAGCCGTCGTGAGTTCCTGAAGACGACGGCGTCGGTGGCCGGCGGACTGGCGGCGAGCCGGGCGCTCGGCCAGGGTTCGCCGTCGGATAAGGCCTCGGCTCCCGCGGAATTCCCGCGCGGTTTCCTGTGGGGCGCTGCGACTGCCGCCTACCAGATTGAGGGCGCGAGCCAGGCCGACGGCGCGGGCGAGTCGATCTGGGATCGCTTCTCGCATACGCCGGGCAAGGTCACGAACGGCGACACGGGCGACGTCGCCTGCGACAGCTACCACCGCTATCTCGAGGACATCGCGCTGCTGCGGCAGCTTAACCTCAAGAGCTACCGCTACTCGGTGGCCTGGACGCGAATTCAACCGGAGGGTCGCGGCCGCGCGAACAAGAAAGGGCTCGACTATTACAAGCGCCTGACGGACGCAACGCTCGCTGCAGGCATCCGGCCGCTCGTGACGCTGTATCACTGGGACCTGCCGCAGGCGCTCGAGGATGTCGGCGGCTGGCCAAAGCGCGACACCGCGGAGCGCTTCGCCGAGTACGCCGAGATCGTGGTCCGCGCACTCGGGGATCGGGTGAAGCACTGGATCGTCTTCAACGAACCCAAGACTTTCTCGAGCGTCGGCTACTGGTACGGCGTCCACGCACCGGGACGCAAGGACCCGCTCGCCTTCGTCCGCTCGACGCATGTGATCAACCTCGCGCAGGGTATGGCGGTGCGGGCGATCAAAGCGGTGGACGGCGCCTCGCAGGTGGGCAGCGCGTTCGACGTCGCGCCGATGTATCCGGCGACACGCTCGCCGGAGGACATCGCGGCCGCGGAGCGCTGGCACCGCTTCCAGAACCTCTGGTTCATCCAGCCGGCGCTGCGCGGCACTTATCCGGAAGGCGTGCTGCCGGCCGACCGCCAGGTGGCGCTGCTCGATTTTCGCGCCGGCGACGAGAAGCTCCTGCGTGCGCCTTACGATTTCGTCGGGCTCAATTACTACACGCCAACGCTCGTGAAGGCGGCGCCGCAGGGCAACGGCGTCCCGGGCCTCGACACCGAGAGCTTCTGGGCGACGATGCACGGCAATCTCCCGAAGACGGACATCGGCTGGACCGTCTATGCGGAAGGGTTCTACGACATCCTGACGCGCATGGTCAGTGAGACCGGCCGCCTGCCGATCGAGATCACGGAAAACGGCGCCTCATACAACACCGCACCGGGCAGCGACGGCCGGATCCGCGATGCCGACCGCATCGCCTACCTGCGCGATCACCTGCACATGACTGCGCGCGCGATCCAGGACGGCGTTCCAATCCGCGCCTACCACTGCTGGAGCCTGCTCGACAATTTCGAGTGGGCCTATGGCTACACGCAGCGCTTCGGCATCGTGCACGTGGACTTCACGAAGGGGCAGCGGCGGACGATCAAGGATTCCGGCCGCTGGTACGCCGAAGTCGCCGCGTCCAATCGCGTCGCGGCGGGCTAGCCTTTCAGCGCCGGCGGAAAAGGTGAGCGTCACCTTTTGGGCTAGGAACGGACCTCGAGCGATGTGATCGCGTTGCCGTCCAGTTTGAAAATGAAGCGAACCTTGATCGGGCTGCCCGGGAATGAGCCGCTCAGGCGGCACGTGACGATTGTCTCGTCGTCATTCGATGCGGACTCAAGCGGTTCGACAGTGTGTTGGTATCTTTTCCGGGTGTCAGCCAGCCAATGCCGGATGGCGGCGAATCCCTGGATGACATGGCCTTCATCGAGTACGACGCCATCTTCGGCAAACGTTTCACTCAGGGCTTTGGCGTCGTTCCGACTTTCGGCGTCGAAAAAAGCGGCGATGGGAGCTGGCAGCTTGATGGTCATCAGTCAATCGGCCAGGGCATGGCCCTCGGCAGGGACCCCACCGCGGGAGTCCGGGGTTCGGCTTTTCTCTCAACGCCGTCGACGGCGCGCCACCAGGGTTCGATGACGGATTCACGAGCCGGCTCGATCGGTTCGCCGAGTCGAGGCATCAGGAGGCGCGCGTCCATGGCCGGGCCCAGCTTCAGCAAGGTCTCGGCCGGATGGTCCCAGGCATGCAACGCCAGGTTGAATGTCCCCCAGTGAATGGGCAGGAATGGTCCGCCGCCGAGCAGTGCGTGCGCTTTCAGTGCGTTTTCCGGACCGAGGTGGATGTCGCCCCACGCGGGATTGAAGGCGCCGACCTCCAGCATGACGAGATCAAATGGGCCGAGCCGATCTCGGATCAGCTCATATTCAGTCGTGAGACCGGTATCCCCGCTGAAGAAAACGACATGTCGTTCCGACCGGATGACCATCGAGGACCACAACGTGCCGTTGCGGTCGTGTAGCCCGCGACCCGAGAAATGCTGCGACGGCGCAGCCGTCACGGTGAGCGCGCTGTTCGACAGCCGGTAAGTTTCCCACCAGTCGAGCTCGGTGATGCGCGCAGGCTGCACGCCCCAGGCCTCCAGGTGCGCGCCAACGCCGAGCGAGGTCACGAACGGCACGTCGCGCTTCGCGAGTTTCCGGATCGTCGGGTAGTCGAGATGGTCGTAGTGATCGTGCGTCACGACCACAAGGTCGAGCGGCGGCATCGCGCGCAGGCGCACCGGCACGGGCTGGAAGCGTTTCGGGCCCGCCCAGCGCGAGGGCGACGCGCGCGGTCCCCAGACGGGGTCGGTGAGCACGCGCAGCCCCTCCATTTCGAGGAGCACCGTGGAATGACCGAGCCAGGTCGCGCGCAGCCCGCTGGCCGGCGATTTCGTCCAGGTCTCGAGCGGGTCGAGCGCCGGCAAGGGCTTCTTCGGCACGCGGCGTTCGCCGCCGCAGAGAAACTCGCCGATGCTCGGCATCGAAGCATTCGGATCTTTCAGGCCCGGAAGGATCGGGTGCAGGTTGCGAAAGCGATCTCCCGCCCAGCGCGGCGAGGCCTGCATGCGTTCGAAGCGCGCCCCGTCCGGTTTTCTGCCAAGTGACTTCATTCCGGCACTTAGCGTACTCCACAATGACTTGCTGTCGATGCCGCCCGCGATGCAAAGTCCGCGGGATGACTTCCTTCATTCTCGTCATGGCCTGTGCGATTGCGGCCGGCTGGGTCGCAAACCGCATCCACGTGCCATACCCGATCGTGCTGGTGCTGGCGGGCATCGGCGTCGGCGTCGCGTTCGACTGGCCCGCGCTCCAGACCAGGCCCGACCTCGTGCTCGCGATCGTGCTGCCCGCCGTGCTGTACCCGGCTGCGATCGAAACCTCGTGGCGCGATTTCCGGCGGAGCCTGCGCCCGATCCTGCTGCTCGCGATCGGGCTCGTCGCGACGACGACGCTCGCCGTCGGGTTCGCGCTCAAGCTGCTGGTCCCGGGCGCACCCTGGGCCGTCTGTTTCGCACTCGGCGCCATCGTCTCGCCGCCGGATGCGGTCGCGGCGACGGCGGTGCTGCGACGATTCCGCCTGCCGCGCCGGATCACGGCGCTCCTCGAAGGCGAGAGCCTCGTCAACGATGCGACCGGCCTCGTGCTGTACCGCTTCGCCGTGGTCGCGGCGCTGACCGGCGTGTTCTCGGGCTGGGAGATGGTCGGGCAATTCGGCCTGATCGCGGTCGGCGGCATCCTGCTCGGCATCGCGATGGGCTGGATCACATCGCAGATCCAGGAGCGCCTGGACGACCCGATGCTCGAGCTCGCGATGTCGCTGACGACGCCGTTCGCAACCTACTGGCTGTGCGAATGGCTGCAGGTGTCGGGCGTGCTCGGCATCGTCGCCGTCGGCCTCTATCGCTCGCGCTGGGGGCACCTCGGCATCTCGCCGCTCGCGCGCCTCAATATCCTCACGTTCTGGCGCGCCATCGTGTTCGTCGTGAACTGCCTCGTGTTCGTGCTGATCGGCATCCAGTTGCCGGCGATCTCCTCATCGCTGATCGAGCAACAGGCGCTCGACGGGCGGGGCGTCGCGGGACTCGTCGCGATCCTGAGCGCGGTCGCGATCGGCGTGCGCTTTCTCTGGATCTTCACCGCGACCTATGGCGTGCGCATCCTGGTGCCGTCCCTGAAGAAGCGCGATCCCGCCTCGGCGCGGGTCTCGACGCTCGTCAGCTGGTGCGGCATGCGCGGCGTCGTCTCGCTCGCCGCCGCGCTCGCCATTCCCGTGGCGCTCCCGAATGGCGATCCGTTTCCGTATCGCGATCTCGTGATCCTGCTCGCCTTCGGCATCGTGTTCGTGACGCTGGTGGGGCAGGGGCTGACGCTGCCCATCCTGGTCAGGGCGCTGCACCTCAAGACCGACAACTCGACGATGAATGAGCTCGAGCTCGCGCGCGAGGCGATGCGCCGCGCCGCGATCCGGGCCGTGGACAAGCTGGTCGAGGAACACGGCATGCCCGCGCATGAAGCTGTTACGGTGAAGCGATTTTTCGACAACCGCTCGCCGCACCGCGCCAACAGTATGCTCGGACCGGAAAGCGAGGCGCGGCTCTGGCTCGGCGCGGCGGCGGCGCAGCGCGATGCGCTGATCCGGCTCTGGCGCAGCGAGGAGATCGGCGACGACGTGCTGGGCCGCCTCGAGCGCGAGATCGACCTCACCGAGGCGCGACTCGCGCGGGACGACTGAATCAGCGCGATCGCGTCTCAGCGATCGGCTTCGTAGCGGACCGAGAAGTCGCGCATCTCGTGCATGATCTCCTCGCGCGTCAGGATTCCGATGCAGGCGAAGGCGCCCCGCTTCTCGATCGGCGCATAGCCGCGAAGTCCCAGCAATTTCTTGACGACGGCTGAGGCCGGCGCTGCCGGCACCTCGAGGCCGTCGCCGTGCTCGGCGACGATGATGCCGGTGCGGGTCGCCGTGCGCGCATGCGTATCGCGCGTCACCACGCGCACGTGCATCACGGCCGTGTCGCTGCCGAGCGGGTTGAAGGCCTTCGCCATCTTGAGGATGGGCTTGGCAAGTCGCGTGAGCGGGGGCAGCACGCCGATCCGCACGCCCCGGGAGAGGGCGGTAAGCGCGAGGTGCAGGATGCTGACTTCGAAGCCGAGGCGAACGTCCGCCTCCTCGAGCGACGGATAACGCGTGCGCCAGAGCACGCGCTCCGGCGAGTCGAGGTTCGAGAGCCAGCGCTCGCCGGCCGGCGCCGGGTACTGGAATCGCGTGAGGTCGCCCCAGCCGTAGGTCTCGCGGTCGCCGCAGATCGGCGGGATCGGCTTGCCGCAATAGCCGAGGATCGCGGCCACCGTCGCGATGCCGGGCGGCGCGCGATGGCCGGGCGAGATGCCGACGTCGATCGAGACGACTTCGTGGGGCTTTGGCGCGAGCTCATCCACGATGGCTGTCGAGATCGCGGGGAGGGCGGAGGCGCCGCTGATGACCGCGGCATGCTCGACGCGCGCGGCGGCATCGAGCGAGACGATGTCCGCGGCACGTGCGCGCGCATCCGAGATATCCACGTAATGGATGCCGCGCCCCGCGCAGCTCCGGGGCAGCGCGAGATTGCGTGTCTGGAACGGCCCGAGCGTGTCGACGACGATGGCGGGCTTCGCCGCGAGCAGGGTCGAGACCGCGTTCGGCTGGTCCATGTCCACCGCGAGCGAGACGCGCACGGCCGGCGCCGAGGGTTTGCACGAGCGCGGCCGCAGCCGCGGCATCGCGGCCGGCGATCACGAGCTCGATTTCTTCCCGCCGGGCGAGGTTCGCCGCAATGCGGCGGCCGAAGACGCCGTAGCCGCCGAGGATCAGGACGATGGGGCGGGCCATGGGGGCAGTCTAATCACTTGTGTCGCCCACATGACAGTCGCCCGCCTGCCGACCGGCCATCCTGTCCACCAACGGAATTCAAACCCCCGACAGGGGACAGGAGCGAGAGTCATGAAAGGTAAAGGCAAATTCGAGGCGTTTCGCCACAGCTGTGGCGAGTTCATTACGGCCCTGTTGTTTACGGCCGTGGTCGTCGTGGTCGTCGGCGGAACGACGGCGATGTTGCTGGAGCGCCCGGCGATCTACGCCTGAGGCCCCCGCTCTGGGCCATGGTCAGGGGGTGTACATTGCGCCCTGATCATGCGCAACGAAGTCGAACATCACACGTCGCTCGAGGCGACGCTGCGCGAAATCATGGAAATGATGGCGCGCCAGGAGGTCGTGAGCCAGCTCGTCGCGCGTGAACACACCGGCAAGCAGGAGCTGGTGCAGGCCTTGGTCGCACGCCAGCATGCCGTTGAGCTCGAGACGAAGCTCAACCGGCTGCATCCCGCGGACGCCGCTTTCGTGCTGGAGAGCCTGCCGGCGGAGCAGCGCGACACGGCCTGGCAACTGATCCGCAAGGAGCGCCGCGGCACGATCCTGCTGGAGCTGGCCGCCTCCGTGCGCGCCCCGCTCGTGGCGCTGGTTGACGACGACGAGCTGCTGGCGCTCGGCAAGCAGATGCCGTCCACGGATTTCGCGGACCTGGTCGAGAACCTGCCGAAAGCGCGCAGGCGGCGCCTGCTCGCGCGACTCGACAGTGGCGAGCGGCAGGAAGTGCAGACCGCACTGTCTTTCCCGCCGGACAGCGTCGGCGCGCTGATGGAAACGGACGTCGTGACGGTGCGCGGGGACCTCTCGCTGGAGGAGGCGATCGCGGCACTGCGCGGCCGGCGCGCGCTACCCGCACAGCTCACGGACGTTTACGTGGTGGATCGGGCGAACGTGCTGCAGGGCGTGCTGGCTCTGTCCCGGCTGCTGTTCGGCGACCCGAAGATCGCGGTGGCGGAGGTGATGGACCCCGACCCGGTCTATTTCGCGACGACCGACAGCGCCGACGAAGCGGCCCAGGCCTTCGAACGCTACGACCTGATCTCGGCGCCGGTCGTGAATCTCCATCGCCAGGTCGTGGGTTGGGTGAAAGTCGAGCAGGTGGTGAACCGGCTTGCGGAGGACACCTTCAGGCAGTCGCTGAGCCAGGTGGGCCTCAGCGAGGACATCGACCTGTTCGCGCCGATCGGAGTGAGCGCGCGCAATCGCTGGATCTGGCTCGGCCTCAACCTCTTCACGGCTTTCATCGCTTCTCGCGTTATCGGCGTCTTCGAGGGCTCGATCGCGCAGCTCTCTGCGCTGGCCGCGCTGATGCCGATCGTCGCGAGCATCGGCGGCAACACCGGCAACCAGACGGTCGCGCTCGTGATCCGCGGCCTTGCGCTCTCGCAGCTGAATGCCAGCAATCGCGGCTACCTGCTGCGCAAGGAGCTGGCCATCAGCGCGCTGAATGGTGCGCTGTGGGGACTCGCGATGGCGGCGGTGACGTTCTTGCTCTATCGGTCGCTGGCGCTCGCCGGCGTCATGGCCGTGGCGATGCTGCTCAACATGCTGGTGGCGGCTACCGTCGGCGTCCTGTGCCCGCTGCTGCTCCAGCGGCTGGGACGCGACCCGGTGATGGGCAGCAGCATTCTGCTGACGGCCATCACCGACAGCATGGGATTCCTGATCTTCCTCGGGCTTGCCACGGCGGTCCTGATCTAGCGGCCGGCAAGCCAGCCGCCTCGGGCGGCGGCCGATTTGGGGGAATTACGGCCGCCGCCCCTGCACCCTGTTTCGACATCCGTGTCGGCCACCGCTGACAACGGTTCGGCCGTCCGGGCGGCTGGCGCCACCCCTGACATCTTCGTTCTCATGCACGGTAACCTCGCGAGATTGCCGTTTGATGAACCTTGGGCGACGGCGCGGTGTCGCAGGGTGGGCTGGCATGCTGGAGTTGATCATGGCGATTTCCCTGACCTCCCCGGTGTTCGCGCACATGGGGGCGATCCCGCGCAATTACACCTGCCAGGGCAAGGACATTTCGCCCGCCCTCAAGTGGAGCGGGCTGCCGAACGGCACAAAGAGCGTCGCGCTGATCGTGGACGATCCGGACGCGCCGGACCCGGCGGCGCCGAAGCGCGTCTGGGTGCACTGGGTGCTGTACAACATCCCGCCGAGCGCAACCGGCCTGCCGGAAGGCGCGACGGCGACCACGCTGCCGGCGGGAGCGCGCGAGGGCAAGAATGACTGGGAACGCACCGGCTATGGCGGGCCCTGCCCACCGATCGGGCGGCACCGCTATTTCCACAAGCTCTACGCGCTCGACGTCGCGCTCCCGGACCTGAAGCAGCCGACGAAGGCGGTGCTGCTGAAGGCGATGGAAGGGCACATCCTCGAGGAAGCCGAGCTGATCGGCACCTACCAGAAGAACTGAGGCGCGGCCGCTACTTCTTTAGCAGCGCCGTCTCGACGAAGCCGCGCCGGCAGGCGTTGCAAGGCGACACGAAGGAGTAGGGCCCCTCGCGCGCGGTGCCGATCACGATCACGGCCGTGCCGGCGGGATATTCCTCGAGCACCTGGCCTTTCTTGCCGGGCGCGTCGATCACTGCGGAATCCGCCGTCAGTGTCATGAGCCCGCCCGGCGCGACATCCACCGGATGGTCCTTGAAGTCGATCCAGGTGCGCGCGTAGGCGGAGCCGTTCCACTCGTAGTGGACGAACTCGCTGCAGGGTTCCTGGCCGAGGCAGCCGCCGCGCAGCGTCGCGTACTTGCCTTCCTCGGCGGGGAGCACCTGGATGCCCGGGGCGTCGTCGGCGTTGATCGCACCGATCTCGACCCAGGTTTCGCCGCGCTTCTTGTAGAGCAGGAACGGGCAGCCTGTGCTGCCGCAGGCGAAGGCCGCCGGGGCGCCGTTGCAGTCGAAGTTGGCGATGAGGTCGACGAGCACCTCGGCGCTCGCGTCGCCGTCCACGTCCAGCGACCAGGCCGCGGAGGGTACGTGCGCCTTGAGGGTGCCGCCGCTCGCCGTGCACTGGCTGTTCATGTAGTCGAGCGACAGCAGGGCGAAGGAGGGGCAGCGCGTGGACTGGGCATCCTCGTCCCCGATTTCTTCGGAGAGGCAGGAAGCGAAGTCGAGGCGCTTGGTGAGTGTGGCTGGGATGCCGACGACACCGCCGGTCGCCGTCTGGGTCTTGCCGCGACTGGAACTGGTTGCGTCCCGCCCGCCGTCGCCGCCGCAGGCGGCCAGCACGAGAAGCGCCGTCACGAACGCGATGAGAATCCGCATGCCCGCCCTCCGCGCCGGCGAAGCTCCGGCCGCCGCCGTGCGGAGCGTACCAGATGCGGGGCGGCCTAGCCTCCGACCCGGCGCAGCCGCGAGGCGGCCTTGCCGCCGTCCGCCTCGACCTCGAGCGCGAGGTCCACGCACACGGCGTTTTCGAGCCGCCGCGCAACGTCACCCCAGTTCACCATCTCCCAGAAGTTGACGATCCACTTCTCTTTCTTGTTCTTGTACTGGAGGTAGTACGCGTGCTCCCACATGTCCATGACGAGGAGCGGGACCGTGCCAATGGCGCTCTGGTCCTGGTGGTCGTGGATCTGTTCGATGAGAAGCGTGCCCCGGGTCGTCTCCCAGGTCAGCGCGACCCAGCCCGAACCCTGCAGCGAAGCGCCCGCGGCGCCGAACTGCCGCCGAAACGCATCCGTGCTGCCGAAGGCAGCCTTGATGCGGGATTCGAGCTGGCCCGACGGAGGCGCACCCTCGTTCGGCGCGAGGTTACGCCAGAAGATGGAATGCATGAGATGGCCCGAGTAGTGGAACGCGAGGTCCTTCTCGAGCTGGTTGATCCGGCCGAAGTCGCCGCCCGAGCGAATCTCGGCGAGCGCCTCGAGCGTCTTGTTGAGGCCGTCCACGTACGCCTGGTGGTGGCTGGCGTAATGCAGCTCCAGAAGTTCGGCGGAATAGTGCGGCGCGAGCGCGTCGTACGCATATCCGAGCGGCGGCAACTTGTATTTCTGGATCATGCTCATACCTATTGAAAAGGGGACGGTCACCTTTAAAGGTGACCGTCCCCTTTGAAGGTCAGTTGCGGGACTTCCTGTCCATCGAGGACTTGGAAGTGCCGAGGGAGTCGTGCGAGCCGGCATCGAGTGAGCCGGAGAAGCGCTCGATCTGCTTATCCGCCTCGTCCTTGGTGACGCCGTAGACTTCCTGGATGCGCCCGGCGAGTTCCTCGCGGCGGCCGTCGATCACGTCAAGGTCGTCGTCCGTGAGCTTGCCCCACTGCTGGCGGACCTTGCCCGAAAGCTGTTTCCAATTCCCTTCGATACGATCCCAGTTCATATGCTCTCTCCTTGAGGCTTTGGACTGCGGACATTCCGCAGCGTTCTCAAAGAGGATGGACGAAGGGAATCGCCCCGGGTGTAGGACTACTCCTTATTGCCGCGTAAGTCCTGCAGGTCGGCCTCGGCGCTTGCGAATGCGACGTTCGCCTCTTGCTCGCATTGCGTGCGGACCGCCTCGGGCTGCGCCGCGCAGCGCTCGAGCGCCTTGTTGCGCTGGGCGGCGGCCGAGGCAATGCTGACCTCGTAGCTCGGCGGTTCCGTCGGATTCGCAACTTCATCCGGCGGGATGATGGCGGGCGCGATGGGCGGCAGGTTATCGGTAGCCGCGTCGGTCACAGCCGGGTCCCCGGTCTTGGCGCAGGCGCCGAGCGCGAGCAGCGCGGCAATCAGGATCAATCTGTTCATCGGTGGGTTCCCGTGTTCTGGATCCGCTCGAGCGGCACCGAGAAGTGGCATTCGGTCCCGACGCCCGGCCCGAGCGAGCGCACGGTCAGGGTACCCTCGAGTGATTCGACGCGGTGTCTCATTCCGAGCAATCCGTGCGACTGAGGAGTCTCGATCCGCCCCTCATCGATTCCTACACCGTCGTCCCGCACGATGACGGACAGCTGGTTGCCATCGGTGGCGACGCGCAGCAGCACGGACTTCGCTTGCGCGTGCTTCAGGATGTTCATGAGGCATTCCTGGACCACGCGAAACACGGCGATGCGTGCGTCCGGAGTGAGTTCCGGCATCGTCTCCGGATATTGCTCCTCGCAGGCGATGCCCTGGCGACGCAGTGTTTCATCCACCAGCCAGCGCAAGGCCGCATCGAGGCCGACGTTGTCGAGCAGCGTCGGGCGCAGGCTCTCGATGACGCGGCGCTTGAGGGTCAAGCCCTCGTCCATGCAGCGCAGGATGCGCTCCCAGCGCAGGTTGCTCGCGTCGCTGCCGTCGGTCGCGCGCTTGCGCAGCCACGACACGTCGATTTTCGTCGCAACGAGCAGGCCCCCGAGTTCATCATGCAATTCACGGGCGAGCGCCGCCTTCTCGCGCTCGGCTGCTTTCTGCAGGCTGCTCGAGAGGTGAAAGAGCATCTTGGTGCGTTGCTGGAGGCTGCGGTCGAGCTCGCGGTTGCGCGTGCCTAGGGCTTCCGTCACCTGTTCGCGCCGGCGCATGTCGCGGCCGAGCAGTGCGCCGACCAGCACGACGAGCAAGAGGCTCAGGAACGCCGCGGCCCCGAGCAGCACGCGCGAGGTCTGCAGGTCTCTTTCGGAGCTCATGCGCGCGGCCGCAAGGCGCGCGGCTTCCGTGTCATAAAGCTCGCTCAGCTCATGCCGGAGGTCCGTCATCGCGCGCTGGCCGATGTCGGTGTTGAGGAGCTTGAGGGCCGACGCGCGATCCACCTCGCCATAGAGGCGCAGCGAGGCCTGCATTTCTCCCACTTTCTTGCCGGTGATCGAGCGCAGGGCCTGGGCCTTGTCGGCGTCCGCGCCGAGGCCAGAATCGCGGAGTCGAGTCACGATGCGGTCGAGCAGCGGGTCGAGCGAACGGACGGCGGGGTCGAAGCCGCGCAGGTACCGCGTGTCCTCGGTCAGCAGGAACCCGCGCTGGGCCGATTCGGCGTCGAGCACCACGCGCAGGTAGCGCGACATGATGTCCTGGCGCTCCTCGGCCGCGGAGATCATCTGGCTCGCCTCGTGGATGCGCTTGTAGCCTGATTCCGCAACCATGAAGAGGGTCGCGATGAAGGCGACGCCGAGCAGGATCGGCGCGTAGGCGAGGCGGCTTGCGGGCGTCATGTCCATGGCCGTCAATCTATAGGCAACCTTGCGCCCATTGTCATGGGGCGAAAGGCCTACGTAGGCGGGGTCCTACAGGCGGCGTAGGCACAGCCGGCTCGCTTTGGCGACGGACGGCATGCGAGAAAGGGGTTAGGTTTCAGTAGGATGAATCCCATGATGAGCGCCCGGGTTTTGATCGCAGATGACCATGCCGTCGTGCGGGCAGGCCTGCGCCAGATGCTGGCCGAGGACACCGCCGTCGGCGAGATCGGCGAGGCCGCGACCGGCCAGCAGACGCTCGACCGTCTGCGCGAGCGTC
Source organism: uncultured Gammaproteobacteria bacterium (assembly GCA_963747035.1). GTDB lineage: Bacteria > Pseudomonadota > Gammaproteobacteria > Steroidobacterales > Steroidobacteraceae > SCUD01. Next base: position 20,190 of record CAVVDL010000023.1, on the reverse strand, counting down.
CCTGGGAACTCCTGATCCTCGACATCGGCATGCCCGACCGCAGCGGCATGGACATCCTCCGCCACGTGCGCTCGGGATATCCCGACGTGCGGGTGCTGATCCTGTCCGGATTTCCGGAGCGGCAGTACGCGATCAACATGCTGCGCGCTGGTGCGCATGGCTTCCTCGGCAAGGAGAGTGCGCCGGACGACCTCTTGAAGGCCGTGCACATGATCCTCGCCGGCCGGCGTTACCTCAGCCCGACGATGTCGGAGCTCCTGATCTCCGAGATCGACAACGGCGGCGCGGATCGGCCGATCCATCAGCAGCTCTCGAAACGCGAATTCCAGATCTTCTGCAAGCTCGCGAGCGGCAGCTCGGTCTCGGAAATCGCGAAGGAGCTGTGCCTGTCCGTGAAGACGGTCAGCACCTATCGCAGCCGTGTGCTCGAGAAGATGCACTTCAAGACGAATGCAGACATCACGTCCTATGCGCTGCGCAACGGCCTGATCCAGTAGATCCAGATCGTGACGGTCCGTGTACTGCTGGTCGAAGATTCCCGGGTGTTGGCGGAGCGCATGAGAGAGGCGTTGGACGCGCTCGAGGGCGTCGAGGTCGTCGGCTCCGTGACGGACGAGTCGGCCGCCGTCGCAGCCGTGCGCGACAACGAGATTGACGTGATCGTGCTCGACCTGCAGCTCAAGGAAGGCACGGGCTTTGGCGTGATGCAGCGGCTCGGCGCGACGCGGCCGAAGATCATCGTGTTCACGAACTACATGCTGCCTGAGTACCAGCGCCTGGCGAGCTCGCTTGGCGTCGAGTACTTCCTCAACAAGTCGCGCGACTACGAGCGGCTGCCGGAAATCATCCAGGAAATCGGCGCGAGCCAGCACTAGCCCAAGGGGACGTTCACCGTTTCCGCTCTGTCCAAGAACGAAATGGGACGTTCACCTTTGATTTAAGGTGACCGTCCCCTTTTGCCTCGAAATCAGGTGAACGTCCCCTTGTTCAAAAGAAAGGGCCCGCGCCTTGCGACGCGGGCCCTAAAGAACGTCAATGAACTGTTCGTGTGTACGAGGGGGGGTCAGTACGTCTTAACGCTCAGCTCGTTCTTGACGCTCTTCACACCGGTCACGGACTTCGCGACACCGGTCGCCGCCGTCTTGGCAGCGGCGTTGTCCACGAAGCCTGAGAGCTGCACCACACCGTGGTCAGTCTCCACGTTGATCTGGTGAGCCTTGGTATCAGGGCTCTCGATCAGCGCGGTCTTCACCTTGGCGGTCAGGACTGAATCGTCGATGTATTCACCGGTCGACTCATTCGCCGTATGCACGGTGATGTCGTTCTGCACGGTCTGCACGCCGTTCACCTTGCGGGCGACGTCTCCGGCAGCCGTCTTCTCCTTCTCCGAGTCCACGAAGCCAGCCAGCTTCACGGTCCCGCGGTTCACGTCCACGTTGATCTCGCCTGCGTCGGTCACCTTGTTGGCAACCAGCGCCGACTTGACGCTCGTGGTGAGGGCCGCATCATCAACCTGCTCGCCCGGCGCTCTTTGAGTCCGGGTCGCCGAACAGGCGGCCATGCTGAGCACGGCGCTGCTCGCGATCAGGGCTACAAGTGTCTTATTCATAGGTGCAATTCTCCTTGGGACTTTTTACTTACGACGGACCCGGAAGGTCCGCGGCCGCCTTCGCAGCCTCATACGTCGCATCGGCCGTATCCTTGCAGGCCTTCTGCTGGTCGCCCGGCAGCGCCTCGCAACGCTCGATTTCGACCTTGTGGTCGCCTTCCGCCTTGGCCAGCGCGGTCTCTTCGTTGCTTTCCATCGCCGACTTGCTGGCATCGGCCTGGGCCTCTGCCACGTCCTGTGTCGCCTCGGCCTGTGCGGAGGTCACGTCGGCTTCCGTCTTCGCTGGATCCTCGGCCTTGTTGCAGGCGCCGAGCGACGCGGCGAACGCGCCGGCAATCAGCATCGTCAGTACGCGGTTCATTGTTGGTCTCCTGAAAACCTTCCCATTGATGGCAGTTTGAGTCTGGGGTGACGCGATTCCGATAGCTGTCGGTAGCCAGCGCGGCCGGATGTCGGTGCAACACCTACGTCGTCTGACACCGACAGTCCGGCCCCGCCGTCAGGCGGTCAGAAGCGGAATGCACCCGTGAGCCACAGTGCGTTCGACGTGTCCGTGTTTTCGAAGTCGAACTGCTCGTACTCGAGACGAACGTTCACATGCTCGAAGATGTTGACGCCAAGGCCGGCACTCCAGGTGAAGTTGTCGTCGCTGGTCTTGTCGCTGGTGTTGCCAAGGGGCGAGTTCACGCGTGCCGTGACGTCGTACCAGTAGTAGCCCGCTTTCGCGAACACTTCGAACCAGTCGCCGATCGGGAGCGTGCCGACCACGTACGGCGCGATGCCTTCGGTTTCGACGGTCAGGCGCGTGTCGGGAAGGATCTCGTCGGTCGGGCTGCCGAGGTTCACGTACGCGAGCTCGAACGAGAGGTAAGGATTCATGCGCCAGCCGCCGAATACCTTATAGGCCGTATCGTCGCTGTCGTAGCGCTCGATCGTGGTCGTCACGTCATCGACATCGTCGATCTTGACGTCGAATGTGCCGACGCCGGCGCCGGCGTAGAAACCGGACTCGTTGTCCGTCGCCTGTGCGCTGGCCGCAGCTGCGAGCGCTGCAGCCGCCAATACGGCGGTGATGCCGTGCTTCATGAGAAATCTCCTGTTGTGATGTTCCGGGCGAGTGTTGCATCCCGCGTGGAACCGGCACGGTAGGAGGACGACCCCGCGTGGGGTCGGACAAAGCCCGTCGGGACTGTCAGGTCCCGCGGCGCAGCAGGCCCATGATGAACGCAATCCCCGCGACCACCAGGAACACGAAGAACAGGATCTTCGCGATCGACGCGGCGCCCGCCGCGATTCCGGTGAAGCCGAAGAGTGCCGCAATCAGGGCGATGATGAAGAAGATGAGCGCGTACTGAAGCATGGCCCGACGCTACGTCGGCGTCGCCGGGTAGCGACAGCGGCGACGATCACCGCCGGCTGTAGGACGTAGCCTATGCGATGGTGTTATTGCCAGCGCAGCGACAGGCAGGAGAGCCCGCCGTCGAGCTTGCGGAACTCCGACATGTCGAGCGCGATCACATCGAAGCCGAGCGACTCGATCGCGGCGCGCGTCTGCGGGTAGCCGTCGGCGACGAGCACGCGCTCGTTCACGCGCAGCGCATTCGCGGCGTAGCGTTCGTCGTCCGGGACCTCGACGACTTCGTACGCGGCGAGCGCCGCTGTGCGCGGCAGGTCGGGCGTCGCGAGCAGGCGGCCCTCACCGAGGTAGGTGATGCCGGTCTTGAGATGTAGCAACTTCGGCGAGCCGGCGGATGTCCACAATGTCTGAGCGGTAGCCGAGGGCGTCGAGATGATGCGCGAGCGCGTCTGCGCCGGCCTCGTTCGTGCGCGCGGAGAGGCCGATCAGGAAATGCCCGTCCGCCTCGCAGACGTCGCCGGCATCCAACGTGCCCGGGGCCGCGATCCGCGGGATCGAGGGAAACAGGCCCTTCAGCGCCGCCTCGATCAGGTCCACCTCGCCGCGGCGCGAGGGTGCGCCAGGGCGGGTCAGGATGGCGCCGCGATCGGTGACGAGCGCGGTGTCCTCGACGAAGCAGCCGTCCGGATGCCGGGGATCTGCCGGCAGGATCGTCAGCGAAAGACCGCAGTCCGCGAGCGCCTCGCAGTAGCGCTGGTGTTGTAGGACAGCCCGCTCCGGATCCGGCGCGCCTTCGCCCGCCTGGGTCAGGCCCTGGGCAAAGTTGTCGCCGGGAAGTCGGAGTAGGTGCGTGAGTCAAAATCATCTGGTGCCGGGTCGTACATTTCGAACATTTGGAGGCCTCAGGTCAAATGTACGAAATGTACGACCCGGCACCATAGTGCGTCGCAAAATGGTGCATCCGATTTTTCACCTGCGGCGTAGTATTTCAGCCAACGGCTCGGTCTGCTGACTGATCGTTGGGGATGTCTCAACGAGTCGACTCATCACTAGTGAGGGGAATGGAATGTCTATGAATCGTCGTGATTTCGGAAAGGTGATGTTGGGCGTGACCGGCGGCCTCCTGGCGGGCGCCGAGATCGCCAAGGTCGCATACGCGGGCGAGGCCGCGGGCGACGACAAGCACATCTGTAAAGGCCATAACTCGTGCAAGGGCGAGGGCGGTTGCAAGAGCGGCGACGGCGGCTGCGCCGGCAAGAACTCCTGCAAGGGCAAGGGCGGTTGCGCCGCGGCCAGCGCCAAGCACGATTGCGCCGGCAAGAACTCCTGCAAGGGGCAGGGCGGCTGCAAGGGTGGCGATGCGGGCTGCGCCGGAAAGAACTCTTGCAAGGGCAAGGGCGGCTGCAGCGTACCGGTCGACCCGGCGCACATGGGCGGTTGAGTTCTGGGCAACGTAGTATCGTTGCCGATGGTGGTCGGGATGCCGGCCCGACTTTTTTGACCGGTGGAAGAGAGGAGATTGAACATGGCCATGAATCGTCGAGACTTTGGAAAGGTGATGCTGGGCGTCACGGGCGGATTGCTCGCGGGTGCGCAGATCGCCTACGGAGCCGAGGAAGAAAAGAAGGAGCTGCCGAAGCACGATTGCGCAGGCAAGAATGCGTGCAAGGGGCAGGGCGGCTGTAAATCTGGCGACGGCGGCTGCGCCGGCAAGAACAGCTGCAAGGGCAAGGGCGGCTGCAAGACGCCTGTCGACCCGTCGCATCTCAAAGGCTAAGGTCTGACTGTCGAACGGGCTGCCATCCGGGCCACGCGGCCCGGATGGCAGTCATCTTCCCGACTCGAAAACACATGAAACGGCCCGACGTGCCGACATCTGCCCCGCGCGCCACGGCCAACCGCTGGGGCCTGCCGGACCTCGGTCTCGGCGTCGGCCTGCGCTCGCCGCATTTCCGGCATATCACCGAGAAATGGCCGGCGATGGACTGGTTCGAGATCGTTTCGGAAAATTTCATCGACACCGAGGGCCGGCCGCTCTACTTCCTCGACCAGATCGCCGAGCGGTATCCGATCGCGATGCATGGCGTCTGCCTCTCGGTCGGCAGCACCGATCCCATCGATTTCGAGTTCCTCGACAAGCTGAAGGCGCTGTCGAAGCGCGTGCGCGCGAAGTGGCTCGGCGATCACATCTGCTGGACCGGCGTAAACGGCGTGAACGGCCATGACCTCTACCCGGTGCCCTATACCGAGGAAGGCCTGCGGCACATGGTGTCGCGGGTGAAGATCATCCAGGACTACCTCGAGCAGCCGCTGGTGCTCGAGAACCCGTCCACCTACCTCAGCTTCGCGGCATCCTCGATGCCCGAGGAAGAATTCATCGCGCGGCTCGCCGTCGAGGCGGACTGCGCCTTATTACTGGACGTGAACAACGTCTATGTGACCTGCCGGAACCACGACCTCGACCCGGTCGCCTATCTCGAGGCGATCCCCTACGAGCACGTGGTGCAGATTCACCTGGCGGGCCACACCGACAACGGCACGCATTGCATCGACACCCACGACGGGCGGGTGATCGACGCGGTCTGGGACCTCTATGCGCGCGTGCATGCGCGGGCAGGCGGGCGTGCGACCCTGCTCGAGTGGGATGCCCAGATTCCGAAGTTTTCCGTTCTGCAACAAGAGGTTAGGAAGGCCGCGCGGTTCCGGAACGCGGCCCGGCAGGTGGCGGCGTGAGGGCGGCTTTGGACCTCCGGACGCTGGAGATCCTGGATGCAGGCGGTCGTCATGCATCCGTCGGGCGCCGAGGCCGGCGTGCGGTCACGCGAGGCGCGGGCGCTCGTCGCCGAGGCGGCGCGGGATCTCGAGACCGTCGTCCTGCCATCGAAGAGCCTGAGCTCGGCCGAGCGCCTCGGGATCTACGCGCACATGTACTACGCGCGGCTGATCGAGGTGATGGAGGGCGAGTACCCGACGACGCGGCAAATCCTCGGCGCAGACGCGTTTGCCGAATGCTGCCGGCGCTTCGTGGCCAAGAACCCGTCGCGGACGCGCACGCTGAACTCGCTCAGCGCGAAGTTTCCGGACTTCCTGGCGCGGAGCCTCCCGCCGTCGGGACGCCACGGGCTCGCCGTGGACGTCGCGCGCATCGAGCGGGCGATGGAGGATGTCTTCGACGGGCCGCGGTCGGAACCGATGACGGCGGCGGAATTCGCGGCAGTCGGGTCGGACGCGGGGGCGAGGCTGCGGGTGAATCCCGCGCTGCGGTTCCTGAAGCTGCGCTATCCGGCGAACGCTTACATGACCGCCCAGCGCCGCGGAGATCGTCCGCGCATCCCGCGCCCGCGGGAGACGCACGTGATCGTCTTCCGCCGCGGCTACCAGGTTTTCCGCCGCGACCAGGAGCCGGAGCAGTTCAAGTTATTGCAGGCGCTTGTGGCCGGGCGGCCGCTCGCGGCCGCGGTGCGTGCGAGCATCGGATCGCGCGCGACCAGCGCCGATCGCGTCGCGCAGCGGCTCGGCAAGTGGTTCGAGGAATGGGCGGCGCGCAGCTCTTCATAAAAGGTAACGCCAGTTGACCAAGGGGACGTTCACCTTGCTCGATTCTCTATCAAGGTGAACGTCCCCTTGGTCTAAAATAGAACAACACAGTTAGCGGGAAGGGGATGGCTATGAACATCCGAGGCCTGGCCAAAGGGCTGCAGTACTGCGGCGAAGCGATGGGCAAGCGGCAGACGTATTACGTCTTCGAAAGCGCGCCCGGCTACGTCGTGATGTCGGCCTCGCGCACCAAGCGCGCGAGTGGCTACTTCAATCTCGTCAGCCGCGACGCGGTGAACCGGATCCGAAAGAGCTACGCGGGCAAGCAGGACGTCACTGCCAAGCAGCTCGCCACGCGCTCGCGCAGCGCGGGCGTTCGCGACGCCTTGCAGGCGCTCAACATCCTCTACGTCCTGGTCGCGACCGGCGCCGCGAAGCGCGACGACCGCCACCAGGACACGCGCCTGCACTTCAACATTGCCCGGCGCTGACCGCGCGGGTCATCGCGCGTTGAAGGCGTTCGAATTCCTGCTGGCGCTCTACTCGATCGTCGCGGGCATCGGGATGTCGCTCCTGGTCCGCAGCCTCGGCCAGATGATCGAGGCGCGCTCGCGCCTTCGCCTCTACTGGGTGCACAGCTGCCTGATCGCCGTTGCCTTCGTCGCCCAGGTCGTCGCCTGGTTCTCGCTTTGGCGCTTCGCGGATCACGCGCCCTGGACGGTCGCGGACACGCTGTTCCTGCTCTCGATCCCGTTCATCCTGTATCTCGTCGCGCACCTCATCGTGCCGGAGCTCGAAGACGGTCGCCTGCACGACATGCGCGATTACTACTACCGCCATGCCCGCTGGACCCACGGCCTGCTGCTCGCCACCGTCGTGATCTCGCTGGTCGGGGAGGCCTACATCCTCGGGCGCTTCGAGCTGACGCCGCCCCGGATGCTGCGGCTGACCTTTGGCCTCGTGCTGCTGCCGGGCGTCCTGACGGCGAATCCCCGCGTGCATTCGGCCCAGGCCGCGACCCTGGTCGTCCTGATGGCGCTCGGCGTCTCCTACGTCTCGATGCCGATCCGCTGAAACCAGCCGCCCATGAAAAAGGCCCGCCTTGCGGGCGGGCCTCCAGTTGGCTGCGTCCTGCATGCCAGGGTCAGGGCTTGTAGCGCTTCCAGATGTTGCGCGAAATGATCGTGAAAGCTGCAGCGGCAGCGAACGTGCCGAGCGAGCTGAAAATGCTCGTCAGGTACCCGCCGACTTCCGGGAGGTTGGCGACAAAGACGCCGGAAAGTCCCGTCAGCACGAGCGCCGTCACCAGCACGCGGACATGGTCCTCGGCCGCAATCGCCACGCCGCCCGCGAGGCCAAGCAACAGAAGCAGCAAGCCGCCGTACGGTATGCCACCGTCAACGAAGGCGCCGATCACCGCGATCGCAATCCCTACCCAGCCAATGATCTTGAATGGATTCACTGTGGTCCCCCCTGATGTCGTTATGGACGCGGCCCTGTTAGCCCGGTGCCGCTGCCCGCGATCCTAGCTGCGGACGACATCGACGGCAAAATTCGGAAAAACACGCAATCTTAACTGATTGAAATATAAGGGAATAGTAATCTTGGCGAACCCTGCGGTGGGGCCGCCGGTCGGAATGGGCGGGTTGCGGGGGTACGCGTGGGATTGCCTTTGAGCTGGGACAGATCCCGCGCGACGGCGCTGGGAGCAACCGCACTCCTGCACCTTGGAGTCATCCTGTGGCTCCTGGCATTGAAGTTCGACCTGCCGGAAAAACTGGCCGAGGAGCTCGACGTCACATGGCTACCGGAATCGGAGACGCCACTGCCGCCACCGCCGCCCGTCGAGTCCGAACTGCCGCCGCCGCGCGTCGCGCCGATCACCGCCGCGCCTCTTTCTCTGCCCGTGCCGGAGTTCGCGCCACCCGCGGCGCCGGACTGGAGCGCCGCGGCGCGCGATTTTGCAAAAGGCCTGACGGCCGCGCCGCCCTATCGCCCCTTCGGTGAGTTCCCGAAGGGACCGGCAGAGCGTCCGAAGGACCAATACCCACCCTCGATCTGGCCGCAGCCCTTGCCGCGCGTCGGCACGACGGTGACGACACCCGAAGGCGAGACGATCATCTGGGTCTCGGACAATTGCTACGTCTCGGTATCGTCGCGCAGCCTCACGTTGAAGGGCATCCACGACGGCCGTAACGGTGTCCGGATGTGCAACCTCGCCGTCGGCAGCAAGGAGGCGCGCGACGACTTGTTCGACTACATCAAGCGCCCGCCGCCACCGCAAGAACCGGGCTGCAACGTGGAAGGCATCGGCCTATCCTGCGCCCGATGAACTACCAGCTACGCGGACTCGAACCCGCCATGTTCGAGCAGTACTTCGACCTCGATGAAGCAGAGCTCGCCGCACGCGGCATGCGCTGGATGCGTGTGGACCAGCCGGTCGGCTTTCCCTGCCGCATCAGCCTCGAGGACGCGCAGGTCGGCGAGAAGGTCTTGCTGCTGCCCTTCACGCACCAGGACAGCCGCTCGCCGTATCGTGCCTCCGGGCCGATTTTCGTCCGACCCGGCCGTGCAGCGGCGGCGCGCATCGTGAATCGCCTGCCGACGTACCTGACGCTGCGCCCGCTGTCGGTTCGAGCCTATGACGCGGCGGACGAGATGGTGGATGCGGAGGTGGTGGACGGTCCGGAAGCAGCGCCGCTCATCGAGCGTTACCTCGCCCGCGCGGACGTCGCCTACCTGCACATCCATTTCGCGCGGCGCGGCTGCTTCGCCTGCCGCGTGGACCGCGCCTGACGGTTCTTCAAGGGGACGTTCACCTTGCTTTCGAAAGGGGACGGTCACCTTTAAATGTGACCGTCCCCTTTGGGTTGGCCCTTTGCTGCTAAAGGTGACCGTCCCCTTTAGAGATCGCGGTCATCGGCACGTCATCCGCGACCGACTAGAATGCTCGCGTGTCAGTGCACTTAAGTCGACGCGGATTCCTCGCGGGTTCAGCCTCGTTCGTGGCCGTCGTCGCGGCACTCCATTCGCGGCGCGCGAGCGGGGCGCCGCGCGCATCGCAGATCGTCGAGGGCCCTTACGGCTCGCTGCGGCCAGTCGCGGATCTCGAGACGGGCTTGCCGCTGATCCTGTTGCCGGAAGGCTTCCAGTACCGCACGTATTCCTGGGCGGGCGACCCGATGACGAACGGCGCGCCGACGCCGGACCAGCATGACGGGATGGGCGTCGTTGCCACGCGGGGCCGCGGCGAAACGCTCCAGGCGACCATCGTGCGCAATCACGAGCGCGCCAAAGGTCGTCCGATCGCGGCGCCCGCGCACTACGATGCTTCGTCGGGTAAAGACGGCATCCTGCCGGCCGGGGGCACGACGACGCTCCAGTTCCGCGGCCGGCAGTGGGCGAGCGTGGAGCCCTCGCTCGGCGGCACAATCTACAACTGCGCTGGCGGTGCGACGCCCTGGGGTACTTGGCTCTCCTGCGAAGAGACCGTCATCGACCTCACGGCGCAGGGCGGTCGGCGCCACGGTTATGTGTTCGAGATCCAGGCTGAAGCCGCGGCGACGACCGCTAGACCGATCGTAGACATGGGCCGCATGAAACACGAGGCCGTAGCGGTCGATCCCGCGACCAAGATCGCCTACCTGACCGAGGACAATCCGGGCAACTCGTGCTTCTACCGGTTCATCCCGCGCGACGCGAGCGGCGTGCCAGGCAGCTACGAGGCCGGCGGGCACCTGCAGGCGCCGCGCGTCGTCGGCCGTCCGAACGTGGACTTGCGACGCCCCTCACTCGGCGACCTGCATCGCATCGAATGGGTGGACATCGGGGATCCGGATGCGGATCCCGGGAACATGCCGTCCGCGAATTCGCGGGCGGGCGACAGCGGCAGCGGCCCGTACTTGCAGGCGCACGCCGCGGGCGGCGTCCGCCTCAGCAAATGCGAAGGCATTTGCCACCGCGACGGAAAGTTCTACATCGTTGATTCCGAGGCGGGCGCCAACATCCTCAGCCGCGTCGGGCATGGCGATGGCGCAATCTGGGAGCTCGATCCAGGCGAGGGCACGCTGCGCGCGGTCTTCGTCGCGGGACGGCAGCTCGTCGCCGACAACATCGACAACATCTGCGTCAGCCCGCGCGGCGGGCTGCTGCTCTGCGAGGACGGCGACCCGGTGATCGATCGCTACGGCCCCGGCACGCGCCTCATTGGCATCACGGGCGATGGCGACTCTTACGCATTCGCCAAGAACGTGGTCCGGCTCGACACGGCGCAGATCATGAAGGCGGGCAAGCACATTGCGTCGCACGACTACCGGGCGGAAGAGTGGGCAGGCTGCTGCTTCGACGCGAACGGCGAGGTGCTCTTCGTCAACATCCAGACCCCGGGCATCACCTTTGCCATCTGGGGCCCCTGGGAACGCGGCAACCTCTAGGCGGGGCCGCGGCGCCTGGTCGGAGAGGTTGTTCACGCCGAGCCGGAACTGCAGCGCATCAAACACGTCCCATTGTTGTCCATGAGCAACACTAGCGGGCCAGAACGACCACGCCGCACGCACCCGAGTTACGGCGGGGTCCGTGAGAAACACCTGCGATCCGCAAATATTTCCGGCTGTTGGCAAGTTTTGTGGAACGAACGGGGCACTCACTGCCTCATATGTTGTATAAAGCCAACGGCCATGGCTGGGGCATGCGACATGGCAGAAAACGGCACAAACAGGGTGCGGGCCCTGATCGTCGACGACGAGGAACTCGGTCGTCGCATGCTGCGTTCGCTGCTCGCGTCCGATGACGACGTCCTGGTTGTCGGCGAAGCCGCGTCGGCTGGCGAAGCTCGACACAAGATCGGCGAGGAGCAACCCGATCTCGTCTTCATGGACATCGAGATGCCGGGCGGGAGCGGCCTCGAGGTTCTGCAGGATCTCGGCGAACCCGTTCCCTATGTCATCTTCGTGACGGCGCACCCGGAATTCGCGTTGCCCGCGTTCGAAGCGCAGGCCGCGGACTACCTCGTGAAGCCGGTGCAGCGCGAGCGCTTCGTCGGCAGCGTGATTCGCGCCAAGAAACGCATCGCCGAGCGCCGCGTCGCGGGACTCGCGCGCCAGATTGCAGGCGCCGTCGGCGTCAACGGCGATGCCACTCCGAATGCCGCGACGCCCGCGCAGAAATACGCCGACCAGATGACGATCCGGGTCCGCCGGCGCATATTCGCGCTCGAGGTCGGCGATATCTCCTGGATACAGGGCGCGAGCCAGTACAGCCGGATCCACACCAAAGACGGCGAGTTCCTCTTGTCACGCACGCTTGCCTCGCTCGAGTGCGAGCTCGACCCGAGACGTTTCTTCCGCATCCACCGTTCCGCGATCGTGAATGCTGCGCACGTGCGCGAAGTGCGATCGAGCGGCGATGGCCGCTACAACATCTACCTGCACGGCGGGCAGGCGCTGCCGATGGGCCGCGCGCGCCGCGAGATCCTCGCAAAGCTCCTGAGCGGCATCGGCAGGAAGGACAACTGATGACCACGCGGGTCGATCGCCGCCCCGCGGACGGCATCTATGCCGGCGTCGTCCGGCCGACGACGCTGGCGGACGCGGTGCCCGTGCCGGTGCGCGCGCAAGACGTCGAGCGGCTGATCGGCGAGCGGCCCGTACGCTGGTGGACGCTCGCGGGAACCTGGCTCGCAGCGGCGTTTTCCGTGGCGATCTGCCTGTACGTGAACTTCGAGGCGCAGGGCGTCGCAAGCACCTTCCCCGGCGTGTTGATGGCGTTGATCCCGCACTATCTCTTTTGGGTGCTGGTCAGCCCGCCCCTCTACCGCGCGCTGCACAGGACGATTCAGGGGCCGAACCGGGTCCTGTGGACGTCGACGCTGGCGGCCTGGAGCGGCATCGCGCTCGGCGGATCCACGGCGGTGTCGTTTTTCAACTACGTCATTCGCCACGACCTCAAGCCCACCTTCGAACAGCTCTACGACGTCTATTTCGCGGGCCCGGCCGGACCGGCGTATTGGGTGATGAACTTCAGCATCCTCGCGATCGCGCTGATGGCGTTCGCCGCGGTCCGCAGCCACCGCCTGCGGCTCGCTGCAATGTGGGATGCAGCGCAGACGGAGCTGCGCGGTGCGCGGCTCGAGGCGCAGCTCGCCGATGCGCGGCTCCTCGCGCTGCAGTCGCAGATCAACCCGCACTTCCTGCTGAACAGCCTGAATGCGATCGCGAGCCTGGTGCAGGTCGGCGAGCGCGACCGCGCCTTCGACGCGATAGGCCGGCTCGGCGAGCTTTTGCGCATGGCCATACGCAGCGGCAGCGACCTCAACCTCACGCTGGGTGACGAAATGGACTTCCTGCAGAGCTACCTGCAACTCTGCAAGCTGCGCTTCGACCAGCAGTTCCAGTATTGCGTGTCGATGCCGGCAAGCCTCGGCGGGCGCCGCGTTCCGGCACTCATCGTCCAGCCGTTGATCGAGAACTCGATCCGGCACGGCATGGAATCATCGAGGCCGCTGAACGTGGACGTACGCGCCTACGCGCGCGGCACCGATCTCGTGATCGAAGTCGAGGACGACGGCCGCGGGATCCGCCCGGACGCGGCGGCACCGCTGCCGTTGGGTCACGGGCTCGCAAACGTCGCCGAACGCCTGCGGCTCTTCTTCGGCGGATCGGGTGTGCTCTCCCTCGAGCCGCGCGCCCCACGCGGGACGCTGGCCCGCATCGTCATCGGCGGCTGAGCGGCCACCGCACGACGGCCGCGAGAAATACGAGATTCAACGCGAGGCCAAGCAGGCCGTTCTCCGGGCCGAAGAACGCCGTGTCTGCAATGCCGAGGGCGCCGACCTTCTGGCCGTAGCCGAACAGCACGTAAGCGCCGCCGTTCCAGAGGCCGTGGCTGACGCTCGAGACGACGATCGACCCCGACCTCGTTCTCATCACGCACCAGATGGCGCCGATCACGGCTGCGTTGAGCAGGTACACGGGAATCTGCGCGGCGGGCAGATCGAAATCCGGTGTGGAGCGAGATCGCGGACACGTGCCAGAGCGCGAAAGCGACGCTGCTCGCGGCGAGGACAGCACCGGCGCCGAGACCCAGGCGACGCAGGGATGCCACCAGCCATCCGCGAAAAAATCCCTCCTCGGTCAAGATGGCCGCAGGGATCGTGGCTCCCGCCATGACGGCGAAATCACGGACGGCGTGGGTCGAACCCGCCGGGGCGGGATGTATCGCATCCGCCGCCCACGCGATTGCGACGAGGGCTCCGAGGACGATGACAGGATGCGCAACCGCGAGGCCATAGTCCTGCAAGCGACCCCAGGCAACTCCCATCGCATCGCGCGAATGCCGCTCGAGCCACCAGCCGAATGCGGCCAGCGGCAGGAGCGGGAGCGCGCTGAAGGCCGACAGGCCCTTGGCATCCATGGCCGTCGTGATCCCGATGGCCGCGAGCACCATGAAGGCGGTGCCCGCCAAACCGAAATTAGGCATCACGTTTCTGTTCGCCGCCATTTCCGTTCTTCTTGGACTCGACGAAATAGGCGATCAGGTTCGCGATGCCGACCGCAGCCGGTATCAGGCCGAAGAGGGCGACATCCTCGTCTGCATTCGAGCGCAGCGCGAAATAAAGCACGACGCCAATGAAGACGCCCATCAGGCCGCTTTTCAGCGAGCCGGCGCGCTTGTTCGCGGCGTCGAAATCCGGCTCCGGCGGCAGCTCGATGCCTTTCTCGAGCGCCGTGATGCGCTCGCGATGGCGCAACTCCGCGCGCTTTATCTTCTCGCGGTGTCCGGTCACGATCGCGACGACCGCGATACCGACACCGAATACGATCCCGAAAATCGGGATCAGCAGGGCAAAGACTTCCTCATCCATCGACGTACTCCCTGGGTCAGATGCCGAACAGCAAGCGCATGATCCGCCATATCGGGCCGAGTACCGCGCGGATTCCGTCCGCCGCCAGCAACACCGCGATCGCGGTGATGGCGCACTCGAGGGCGCGCGTATCGATCGCCGATCCATGTTCTACTCGCTTCACGCAGGGTGATACGCGTAATCACCGCCCGGCGTTTCAGCGGCTGCCGATAAAATAGCGCGAAACCGGCAGGCAGGCCGGTGCGTATCAACCGGGGAGAAGGTCCAACCCGAATGCCGGCCGACGCGGAAATCATCCAGTTGGTCCAGGCGGGCCGGGGGCGGGAAGCCTTCGAAATGCTGGTGCCGGCTTATCGCCGACGCGTATTCGGCCTCGCGTACGGGATTCTCCGCGACCGCGCGGCAGCCGAGGACCTGGCCCAGGAGGTTTTCGTGAAACTCTGGCAGGCGTTGCCGCGCTATGACGGCCGCGCACAGCTCTCGACCTGGATCTACGCGATCACGCGGAACGCGGCTGTGTCGGCGCTGCGCGCCCGCCGCCGCTCGGTCTCGCTGTCTGATCCCGCCGTGCTGGAGGAAGTCGAAATCGTCGCAGCGACTTCTCCCGTGACGGCCGACGACGCGGCTTTGCGCCGGCACATCGAGTCGTTGCCGGACAAGCAGCGCCAGGCAATCACGCTTTATTATCTGGACGAGCGCCCGGTTGCCGAGGTGGCCGAGATGATGGGCCTGCCGGCCAATACGGTGAAAACGCACCTTCATCGCGCCCGCGCGAGCCTGGCTGCAGTGCTCGGCGTTGCGGCGGAGGAGCTCGCATGAGCGGCAGCGATCCGGGCCGGATCGATTTCGATGCGCGGGTGCGGCGCCTGTTTGCGCGCGTGGATACGGCGCCCGGTTTCGAGGCGCGCGTCATGC
The DNA here is from genome assembly GCA_963747035.1 of uncultured Gammaproteobacteria bacterium. GTDB lineage: Bacteria > Pseudomonadota > Gammaproteobacteria > Steroidobacterales > Steroidobacteraceae > SCUD01. Next base: position 4,911 of record CAVVDL010000023.1, on the reverse strand, counting down.
AGGCCATTGCGGCGCGGAGGCTGGCGCCACGCACGGACCTGCGCGCCCAGTTCGAGCGCGCCCGCGCCAGTGCCGCGAGAAACCTCGCGCGCCAGGCCTGGATGAATATCGCGACGGTCGTGGGCGTCGGTACGGCCGGGATTGCACTCGTCTGGCATCACCGGCTGGAAATCACGCATGCCGTGCAGACGGGGCTGGCCGCCGCCGCGGACTCGGGCGTCCTGGTCGGCATCGCGGCTGTCGTTCTCGCCGCCGGGCTGTGGCCGACACTGCGCAGGTACGTCACTCCTTTATAGTGGCGCCATGTTCGCGGGCCATTTCGCGGTCGCCTGCGCCGCCAAGCGGCTCGTTCCCCGCACGTCGCTCGCCACGCTCATAGTCGCGGCGCAGTTTCTCGACCTGCTGTGGCCCTGGCTCGTCATCGCCGGCATCGAGCGGGTGTCGCTCGCGCCGGCCGGCAGCCTGTATCCGCTGGTGTTTGATCAATACCCGTGGTCGCACAGCCTCGCCATGGCGGTGTTCTGGGGACTGGTCTTCGGCGGCGTCTACGGCTGGGTGCGCAAGGACTGGCGCGCGGCCCGCGTGGTGGGCGCGCTGGTCCTGAGCCACTGGTTCCTCGATCTCCTCACGCATTTTCCGGATCTGCAGCTCGCACCCGGCGCGCCCGCGCGATTCGGGCTCGGCTTGTGGGGACATCCGATGCTCGCGCTCGCGGTCGAGCTCGCTGTGCCTCGCCGGCGGCGTTGCGATCTACCTGTGCTGGCACGCGCGCGACCCGCGCGGCCGGAACCTGGGGATTGGCGGCGCTCATCGCGTTTCTCGCGGTGATGCAGGTGGCGAGCACCCTCGGCCCGCCGCCTCCAAGTCCCGAGGCGGTTGCGTGGACCGGCATGGCGATGTGGCTCCTCGTGCTCTGGGCGTGGTGGTGTGATCGCGCGCGCGCGCCGCGATAGAATCGCGGCATGAAGAATCCCGCCGTCGACGCCTACATTGCGAAGTCCGCCGGCTTCGCGAAGCCGATCCTGGTGCACGTGCGCAAGCTCATGCACAAGGGCTGCCCGACGATCCATGAGACGATCAAGTGGGGCGTGCCGGCGTTCGAGCGCGACGGCATCGTCGCGATGATGGCGGCGTTCAAGCAGCACGTGGCGTTCGGCTTCTGGAGCGAGAGGCTGATCCGCGAGAAGCTCGGCGCGGATGCGAAGCGCATGTTCCCGAAGGACGCAAAGCTCGGCATGGGCGGGCGCCGGTACCAGGCGCGCGCGGAGCTGCCCGCGGACGCGGTCATCCTCCGTGCGGTCAAGGCGGCGGTCGCGCTCAACGAGGAGGGCGTCCGGCCGAAGCGCGTGCTCAGGAAGAAGCCGCCGGTCAAGGCGCCGCCGTACCTCGTCGCCGCACTGAAGAAGAACGCCAAGGCGCGCGCGACCTTCGAGCGCTTCACGCCGTCCCAGCAGCGCGAGTACGTCGAGTGGCTCACCGAGGCGAAGCAGGAAGCGACGCGCGAACGGCGCCTCGCGACGACGGTCGAATGGCTCGCGCTCGGTCGCCAGCGCAACTGGAAATACCAGAACTGCTGAGCCCATGAGCCACCGCATCCAGGAATCCGCGGACGCCGTCGTCCTGGCGCCCGCGGCGCAGGCATCGGCGAGCGTCATCTGGCTGCACGGCCTCGGCGCCGACGGCCACGACTTCGTGCCGATCGTGCCGGAGCTGAAATTGCCGCCCGCGCCGGGCCTGCGATTCGTGTTCCCGCACGCGCCGGCAAGGCCCGTGACGCTCAACATGGGCATGCGCATGCGCGCCTGGTACGACATCAAGACGCTGACGGCGGAGGGCCGCGCGGACGAGCCCGGGATCCGCGAATCGGTCGCCGTGGTGGGCAAGCTCATCGCGGCGGAGCGCGCGCTCGGCATCGCCTCGGAGCGCATCGTGATTGCGGGCTTTTCACAGGGCGGTGCGCTCGCGCTGAACGCGGCGCTCCGCCATCCCGAGCCGCTCGCCGGAATCCTCGCGCTGTCGGCTTACCTGCCGCTGCAGTCCCTGCTCGCGACCGAACTCGCCGAGGCGAACCGGCAGGTGCCGATCCTGATGTGCCACGGCCAGTTCGATCCGGTGCTGCCGATGGCGCTCGGCGTCATGGCCTGCAACTGGCTGCGCTCGTCCGGCTACAAGGTCGAGTGGAAGGAATACCCGATGCAGCACCAGGTCTGCCAGCCCGAGATCCAGGACATTGCGGTGTGGCTGCGCGCGCGGCTGCCTTAGGTGCCGGGTCGTACATTTCGAACTTGTTCCGACGAGGCTTGCGGACGTCGCAGCATCATTCTGCGGACAGCCGCTTCACTCCGGCCCAAATAGCGGGCAATAGCGCTGACACTGGCGATTCCCCGATCGACGGCGGCGTGATACAGCCAGGCGCGCGCGGCCGAAAGTTGATGCGAGCGACTGCTGGACGAAATTGCCTCTGCACTTAGCCCAAATCGTCGTGAACATTCGGTCAGCAGTTCGCTCATTGAAATCCGCGGCTGCCTTCGGTTGACCGTTTCTGTTATCCGTGCCAGAAATTGATCGTCACCCAGCACTTGCCGATTCTCTGGGTTCGGAGTCATATCCCCTTTGCCCCACTGGCAATCGTCACGGATGTTCATCCATTTCATGTAGGTGGAACGCGCCTGGCGCGCATCCGCGGAAAGCAGACCGAGCGTGAACGACGTGTGAACCCAGGATGTTTGCACGTGGCCGAGGTAGTCGCGATGGCTCGACCACGGATAGGCGGCCGGATCTCCAACGAGTCCCGCGCGCACGGGATTCAGGTGGATGTACCGAACGAGGGTGAACAGATATCGGTGGGCGTCAATCAGGAGGGCGTGATAACGGCGCTCGAACAGGTGACCCGTCGTTTCCATGCGTGACTGAAATATTCTTGCGTAACGACTGGCGACGCACAGGACAATCTTGCCAAGCGGAACTTTGGAGACTTCGACCAAAGCGTGGATGTGGTTAGTCATCCAGCAGTACGCGTGGACCTGCGCACCGAAGTCACTGACCGTTTCAGCGACTATTCCATTCAATAGCTCCCTGTCCGCAGGTGTTCGGAAGATAGCTTGACGATGATTGCCCCTGAGGGTGACATGGTAAAAGCCTCCGGGGACATGGATGCGAAGCGGGCGGGCCACGTGCGAATGCGCCTTGGCAGCTGTTGGAGATACACGTTGAGCCTAATCCGGAAGACGCCAGGGCTTCATGCGGGATTAAGCGCAAGATGTGAGAATATGAGAGGGGAGCTGTTCATATCTGATTGCCGGATGTACGAAATGTACGACCCGGCACCGTAAGGGAGAACTGCCATGGCTGGTTGGGTCATTCTCGCGATCATCGTCCTGCTGGTGATCTGGGTCGTCGGCATCTACAACGGCCTCGTCACGGCGCGGAACGGCTACAAGAACGCGTTCGCGCAGATCGACGTGCAGCTCACGCGACGCCACGACCTGATCCCGAACCTGGTCGAGACGGCCAAGGGTTACCTGGCGCACGAGCGGGGCACGCTCGAGGCGGTGATCACGGCGCGAAACGCGGCCGTCAGCGGCCTCAAGGCCGCCGCGGCGAATCCCGGCGACCCGGCCGCGGTGCAGCAGCTCGCCGGCGCGGAAGGCGCGCTGACCGGAGCGCTCGGGAAACTGTTCGCGCTCGCCGAGGCCTACCCGGACCTCAAGGCGAACAAGAACATGATGCAGCTCTCCGAGGAGCTGACCACGACCGAGAACAAGGTCGCCTTCGCGCGCCAGTCGTACAACGACGCGGTGATGGGCTACAACAACCGCCGCGAGACGTTCCCGGGCAGCGTCTTTGCAGGCAGCTTCAATTTCCTGCCGGCTCAGCTGCTCGAGATCGAGTCTCCCGAGAAGCGCGAAGTGCCGAAGGTCAGCTTCACCTGACGGGCTGAACGGCGATGGATTTCTTCGCGCGGCAGGCCGCCACCCGGCGGCAGTCGCGCTGGATGGTCTTCCTGTTCCTGGTCGCGGTGGTCGCCATCGTGATCGCGATCGACTTCGTCGTGGTCACGGCGGTCGCGATCCTCTCCGTCAAGGACGACGGCGGCCTGCTGGCGAGCCAGGACATGTCGCTCACGCGCTATCCGCTGGTCATCGCGTTCACCACGATCGTCGTGCTCGGCGTGATCGGGATCTCGAGCGTCGCGCGCACGGTCTCGCTCGCGGCGGGCGGCAGCAAGGTCGCCGAGCAGCTCGGCGGCACGCGGGTCGGCGCCGACACCACGGACCTGCTCAAGAAGCGCCTGCGCAACGTCGTCGAGGAGATGGCGATCGCCTCCGGCGTGCCGGTGCCGCAGGTGTACGTGCTCGAGCGCGAGGCCGGCATCAACGCCTTTGCGGCCGGCTACAGCCCGGCGAACGCCGCGATCACCGTCACCCGGGGCGCGCTCGTGAACCTGAACCGCGACGAGCTGCAGGGCGTCATCGCGCATGAGTTCAGCCACGTCCTGAACGGCGACATGCGGATCAGCACGCGGCTGATAGGCCTCCTGTTCGGGCTCACGGTCATCGCAATGATCGCGCGCACGATCCTGCGCTTCGGGCCGCGCAGCAGCGGCAGCCGCAAGGGCGGCAGCGGGATTGCAGTGATCTACGTGGCGGCGCTCGTCGTGCTCGCGCTCGGCTGGATCGGGCTCTTCTTCGGCCGCCTGATCCAGGCGGCGGTATCGCGCAATCGCGAGTCGCTCGCGGACGCCTCCGCCGTGCAGTTCACGCGCGACCCGAACGGCCTTCGCAACGCACTCGTGAAGATCGGGGCGCTCGGAATCGGCTCGCGGTTCTCGGACGCCGACGCGGAGGAGGTTGCGCATCTCCTGTTCGCCGAGGGCATTCCGCGCGCCTTCGCGACGCATCCGCCACTCCT
>CAVVDL010000022.1:0-8598 GCA_963747035.1 uncultured Gammaproteobacteria bacterium | reverse complement strand
TCCGACAAGCCACACACCGCCGAGCCGCCGGTTTCCGATGAAGCGAAGGCGGCTGCCGAAAACGACGCCGCAAAGGCGAAAGTCGTGCAGTGCAAGGAGGCGCAGGACCGCTACCAGCGCTACCTCGACTCCCGCCGCCTGTTCCGCGAAACGCCGGACGGCAAGCGCGAGTACCTGACCGACCAGGAGCTCACCGAAGCCCGCGCCCGCGCCAAGCAGGCGGTCGACGACTACTGCAGCTGATCGTCCGCTGCGGGCAAGGGGTCCCGCCATGAAGGTCGGAATCATCGGACTCGGCGCCATGGGCCAGCACATGGCGCGAAACCTCCATCGCGCCGGCCTGCTCGCAGGCGCCTGGAACCGCACGACATCGAAGGCGACCGCGCTCGCCGCCGAGACCGGCTGCCGCGCCTTCGCCTCACCAGCCGAACTCGCCGCCGCCTGCCCGTTCGTCGTCACCTGCGTCTCCGCCGATGACGACCTGCTCGCCGTCGTGGATGCGCTCCGGCCGACGCTGAAACGCGGCTCCATCGTCATCGACTGCTCGACCGTCGCCGCGGATACCGCGCGCGCCGCGGCGCTGCGCCTGTCGGAAGTGGGCTCCAGCTTCCTGGACTGTCCCGTGAGCGGTGGCGTCGAGGGCGCCAGGAACGCAACGCTCGCCATCATGTGCGGCGGCGAACCGGAGGCCTTCGAGCGCGCGCGAGCGGTGCTCGAGCCGCTCGGCAAGACCATCGTGCTGATGGGACCCTCGGGCGCCGGCCAGGCGACGAAGGCGACGAACCAGATCCTGTGCGCGGGAGCGATCCAGGTCGCGGCCGAGGCCATGGCCTTTGCCCGCGCCGAGGGGCTGCCGCTCGACCGCGTCATCGAGATTCTCGGCAAGGGCGCGGGTTCCTCGTGGTATTTCGTGCACCGTGCGCCGTTCATGGCGCGCGGCGAGTACCCGGCCGGATTTCGCCTGCGCCTGCACGACAAGGACCTTCGCATCTGCCGCGAGATGGCGGCGCGCCACGGCGCCGTCCTTCCCGTCGTCGAGGCGACGCTCGCGGACTATGCGCAACTGCTCGCCGCCGGCCACGGCGAGGAAGACATCTCGACGATCTTCCGGCTCAAGGCGCCGCTGTTCCGGGATCCGGATTCCAATGGCTGAGCGGCCGAGCTTCTACCTCCCCGATTTCTGCCGCGCGCAAAGCGTGCTCGCAGTGATCCTGATCGCGGCGCTCGTCGCGCTCCTCCTCACGCTCGCGCGCCACGGCATCTCGCCGAGTTTCTGGACCGAGCTCGCGCAGGTCTCGCTGTTCCTCCTGTGGGCCGCGCTCGGCACGGCCGCGCTCTGGTGCGCCGCGCGGGGGCTGCTGTCGCGGCTCGACGTGCTCGCCGGATCCGCCGTTGCGCTCGCGATCGCGCTCGCGGTCACCGCGGTCGTAACCGAGGGCGCCTCGTGGCTCGCGGACTACGCGAATCGCGCGCTCGGCGTCGAGGAGGCGCCGCTCGGCCGCGCGCACCTGCAGATGCTGCTCGGCAACCTCGCCGTCTGCGCCATCGCGGGAGGCATCGCACTCCGTTATTTCTACGTGGCCCATCAGTGGCAGAGAAACGTCGAAGCCGAGGCGCAGAGCCGCGTGCGGGCGCTGCAGGCGCGCATCCGGCCGCACTTCCTGTTCAACAGCATGAATACCATCGCCTCGCTCACGCGCAGCAACCCGCGCGCTCGCCGAGCAGGCGATCGCGGACCTCTCCGATCTCTTCAGGGCGTCGCTGCGCGAACACCGCGAGCGGATCCCGCTCGCGAGCGAGATCGAGATCGCGCGCGCCTACGAGCGCGTCGAGCGGCTCCGGCTCGGCGACCGGCTGCAGGTGGACTGGCAGATCGACGCGCTGCCGCTCGAGGCGACCGTTCCCGCCCTGATCCTGCAGCCGCTGCTGGAAAACGCGGTCTACCACGGCATCGAACCGCTCGACAAAGGCGGCACGATCCGCGTCGTCGGCCGTCGCGACGGCGCGAATGCCGTCATCACGATCGACAACCCGGTCTCGCCCCAGGTCATCGGGCGGCGACCGGGACACCGCATCGGGCTCGACAACGTGCGCCAGCGCCTCGAGCTCATGTTCCACGGCGACGCCGAGGTCGAGGTCTTCGAGGCGGCGGACCGGTTCGTGGTGACGCTGCGTTTCCCGGCGAGCGGTGAGGCGACGTGAACCTGCGCGTGCTGGTCGTGGACGACGAGCCGCTCGCCCGCGAACGGCTCTCGCACCTGGTCGAGGAATTGCCGGACGTCGAACTGGCCGGCGTCGCCGCGAGCGGCGAGGAAGCCCTGCTGCTCGCGGGACGCCTGAAACCCGAAGTCGTGCTGCTCGACATCCGCATGCCGGGCATGGACGGGCTCGAAACGGCGCACCACCTGGCGCGCATGCCCGAACCGCCCGCCGTGATCTTCACGACCGCCTTCGAGCAGCACGCCCTCGCCGCCTTCGACGCCCAGGCCGCCGGCTACCTGCTGAAGCCGGTGCGACCCGACAAGCTGAAGGAAGCGCTCGAGCGCGCACGGCGCCCGACGCGCGCGCAGCTCGCGCGCATCGCCGAGGGCACGGGCGGGCCGCGCACGCGCATCGCCGTGCGCGCGCGCGACGAACTGCGCCTGATCCCGGTCGAAAGCATCCTGTGCTTCATCGCCGAGCAGAAGTACACGACGCTTCGCCATGGCGGCCGGCGAGGAGCTGATCGAGGAATCCCTGAAGGCGCTCGAAGAGGAGTTTTCGGCCCGTTTCGTGCGCATTCACCGGAATTCGCTGGTCGCCATCGCGCACGTCGAAGGACTCGAACGCGATGCGGAGGGCCACCACGTCGTGCGCCTGCGCGGCGGCGGCACGATGGCCGTCAGCCGCCGGCTCGCGACTGAGGTTGCGAAAACGCTGAGCGCTAAGCCACCAGCGGATCGTTCTTGAATCCCTGCCAGGCGCGCAGCGTGAATGCGCCGACGCCGGCCAGGAACAGGATCCACCAGGCGAGGTCGCCTGCCACCGGCACCTGGCGCACGAGCGCGATCACGATGATCGCGAGCACCATGAACAGCGCGCGCCACCAGACCGAGTCGAGCTTGGGGGCATCGATCCGCTCGAGCGCGAAGTCGCCGACGAAGATCGCGGCGATCAGATAGCCGAGCATCAGGAGCGCCCCGTACGCGAATGCGAGCAGGACGGCGAGCGGGATCCCGACGAGCGTGACGACGAGGACCGCGAGCGCGACGGGCACGCCGACGAGCATCGCGCAGCCGACCCCGATCATCTGCCAGGGTTTCGCGCGAATCGACGGCGCCCGCTTCGCGGCTGAAGCGCGGCATGCCGAGCACGAGCACGGCGCCGAGGAGCACCATGCCGAGCGAGACCGTGATGCCGCCGACGATCGTCGCGCCGCGCGCCATGCGCAGCCACGCGCGATCGCTGGTGGCCTTGCGGATTCCGCCGGACACCTCGGCACCCGGGTCCGCGACCAGGTCGCCGCCGCTTCGGTAATAGACCTCGCCGCTGATCCGCGCATTGGGCCCGAGCCGGATCTTGTCGCCGGCGAAATGCACGTCGCCGCTCACGCTGCCATTCACGGTGAGCCGTTCGCCGGCGGCCCGCAGGTCGCCGCCGATCGGGCCATCCACGTCGATCGTGCCGCCCGCGAGCGAGGCGTCGCCGGACACGGACGCCTCCGGCGCAATCCGGAGCGTCCCGCCCGCGGCGTAGAGATCGCGGCCGATCGTCGCGGTCACGGTCACGTCCCCGCCGCTCGCGAAAGCGCTGCGCCGGACGTTTCCGTCCAGTTCGACGGAGCCTCCCGCCACGAACTCGTTGCCGCCGAGCGAGGCCCGCGCCGTGTCCTCGGCCGCCGCCACGCCCGTGGCCCCCAGGAGTACGGCCAGGGCCGCTATCAGGTATTTCATGGGCTGAATCCTAGCCCTTTGACCCTGCATGGCAAAATGGCGGGATGTCCCGCCAGATCCGCATCGCGACCCGAAGAAGCCGCCTGGCCCTGTGGCAGGCCGAGCACGTGGCCGCCCGCCTCGCGGCACTGCATTCCGGCCTCGTCGTGAGCCTGGTGCCCATCGTGACGGAGGGCGATCGCATCCAGGACCGGAGCCTCGCCAGCGCCGGCGGCAAGGGCCTGTTCATCAAGGAGCTCGAAAGCGCCCTGCGGGAAGGCGCGGCCGACATCGCCGTCCACTCCATGAAGGACATGCCGGCCCAGCTCCCGGCCGGATTCGCGATTGCCGCCGCACTCGAGCGCGGGGACGCGCGAGATGCCTTCGTCTCGGTGCAGCACGCCTCGCTCGCGGCGCTGCCGCCGGGCGCGCGCGTCGGCACCTCGAGCCTCAGGCGCCAGTGCCAGCTTCGCCATCGGCGGCCCGACGTCGAGGTCGTTGTCCTGCGCGGCAACGTGGACACGCGGATCCGCAAGCTCGATGCCGGCGAATGCGACGCGACCATCCTCGCCGCCGCCGGGCTCGGGCGCCTCGGCCTCGAGTCGCGGATTCGCGCGCGGCTCGCACCCGCCGAAATGCTGCCGGCGATCGGCCAGGGCATCATCGGAATCGAATGCGTGCAGGGGCGCGAGGACATCCTCGAGCTCGTCCGCCCGCTCGCACATGATCCGACGACTGCGATTCTTGCTGCCGAGCGCGCACTCGCGGCGGCGCTGGGCGCAAGTTGCGAGTCGCCGATTGCCGGGCACGCGACGATCCAGGGCGAACTGCTGCGGCTCGACGGGCTCGTCGGTTCGCCCGACGGCCGCAAGATCCTCGTCGATTCGATTGAAGGCGCCGTGCAAGACGGCGCGGCCCTCGGTGCCGCGCTCGCGGAAAGACTCCTCGCCGCGGGCGCCGGCCGGTTCCTGTAATGCCGCTGACCGGAATTGGCGTGCTGGTGACACGGCCTGAGCACCAGGCGAATCACCTCTGCCAGCTGATCGAGGCCGAGGGCGGTGCAGCCGTGCGCTACCCGGCGCTCGTCATCAAGCCCCGGCCGGACCGCGCGGCGGTGCGCGCGGCGATCGGGCCCGCGGACCGCTACGACCTCGTCGTCTTCGTGAGCGCAAATGCCGTGCGCTATGGCGCCGACATCCTCGACCAGCGGCGCGACGTGCCGGTCGCCGCCATCGGCCAGGCGACCGCAGCGGCCCTGAACGCAGCCGGCTATCGCGTATCCCTGATGCCCGAGGAAGGCGCGGACAGCGAGTCCCTGCTCGCCATGCCGCAACTGGCCCACATGAGCGGCCAGCGCGTGCTGATCGTGCGCGGCAACGGCGGCCGTGACCTGCTCCAGGAGGTCATGAGCGCCCGCGGCGCGCAGGTCCAGCATGCGGAGGTCTATGTACGCGAGACCGCCTACCCTTCGATGGAGCGGAAGGCGGAGGTCGAGGAACTCTGGCGGCAGGGCGGCATATCCGTTTATTCGGCGACCAGCGTGGCGCTGCTGGAAGCGCTCATCGGCATCGTCACGCCGCGCTGCCGCGAGTTGATGCATTCGACCGCCCTCGTCACCGGGTCGCAGCGCGTCGCAGAAGCCGCCGTCCGCCTCGGCCTCGGTTCACCCCTCGTGCTTGCAGATTCGCCGGAGGACGCCGCGCTCGTCGGCGCGCTCGTCCGCTGGCGTGGACAGGTTCCGCCATGAACCGGGGTCAGGCCGGCGCGTAGTCGAAGGAATCGAAGTAGATCCGCGCGGGGTCTGCACCCTGGCGTGGCAGCGAGGCGCGCACCGCATCGATCATGGCCGGCGGCCCCGCGGCGTAGATGTCGTAGCCGGCGAGCCCCGCGATGCGCCGCAACACGGCCTCGTGCACGAAACCCGACTCCTGCGCGCTGCCGGCCGCCTGCTCCGACAGCACCGGCATGTAACGAAAGCGGGCGTGGCGCTGCGCGAGATCACGAAGCCAGGCGTCGTCGTAGAGATCGACCGCCGCGCGGACGCCCCAGAAGAGCATCGCCTCGCGATGCGATCCCGACTCCAGGATTTCGCGGATCACGGCCTTGAGCGGCGCATAGCCGGTTCCGCCGCCGATCAGGAGCACGGGGCGCTCGCCCGGCCGGTACACGAATTGCCCGAGCGGCCCCTCGATGCGCAGCAGCGCGCCGGGCTTCATCCCGCTGAAGACCTTTTCGCTGAACGCGCCGCCCGGCACGCGCCGCACGTGCAGCTCGAGGAAGGCGGCGTCGTGCGGCGGATTTGCGAGCGAGAAGCTGCGGCGCCGCTCGCCCGGCAGCATCACGTCCACGTACTGGCCGGACTGCCAGGTGAAGGGCTCGATCGCCGGCAGGCGCAGCCACAGCCCCATGACGTCGGGCGCGAGCCGTTCCATGCGCTCAACGCGCGCCGGCAACTCCTTGATCTCGACGTCGGTGACGTGGCGGATCTCGCGGGTCTCGACGACGAGATCCGTGGCTGCGCGCGCCTGGCAGATCAGTGCGTAGCCCGCCGCCGCCTCCGCCGCGTCGATGCCGATCGGCCGGCCATGCGGGTAATCGAACTGCCCCTGCAGCACGCGCACGCGGCAGGTCCCGCAGGAACCGCCCTTGCAGCTGTGCGGAAGGTTGAGGTGCTGGCGGAGCGCCGCCGTGAGAACCGGCTCGTCGCGGCGCGCCTCGAATTCCCGAGTTCGGATGGAAGCAACCGGATTTTCACGCTCTCATTATGAAGCCTTCGCTCCACGAGCTCGCGGCCGCGCGCTCGACAGCAGCGAATGGACCGAGCATCCTAGGCTCCGAAGACCTCTCCGGAGACGATTCCATGCGCCTGCCTGACTCACGCGGACAGCTTTGCCTGGCCGCGCTTGCCCTGTACACGCTCACCGCGCTGCACGCTGCCCATGCCGCCGAGCCGCCCCAGCGCCCGCGCGTCGGCCTGGTGCTGGCCGGCGGCGGCGCCAAGGGCGGCGCCCATGTCGGCGTGCTGAAGGTCCTCGAGCAGCTTCACGTGCCGATCGACTGCATCGCCGGCACCAGCATGGGCGCGCTCGTCGGCGGCGGTTACGCGTCGGGCCAGTCCGCCGCGGAGATCGAGAAGTTCATCAGCGGCATCGAATGGGAAAAGGTGGTCGGCGGCGCGGGCCGTCGGGCGCTCGAGCCGATCGAGCAGAAGCGGCTCGCCACGGAAGCCAACACCTCGCTCGAGCTCGGGTTCCGCGACGGCGGCGGTCATCACGCCATCCGGCCTTGCCAACTCGGCTGCCATCGACGACCTGTTGCGGGCCTACGTGGCGCGCTCGCGGCTCGTCGAGAACTTCGACAAGCTCCCGATTCCCTACCGGGCCGTGGCGACCGACATGATCACCGGCGACATGGTCGTCCTCGACCATGGCGACCTCGCGAATGCGATGCGGGCCAGCATGGCGATCCCGGGCGCCTTCTCTCCCGTCGTGCGGAGAAGGCTACATCCTGTCGGACGGCGGCATGGTCCGGAACATCCCGGTCGATGTCGCGCGCAATACCTGCGCGGACATCGTCATCGTCGTCAACCTCGTCGAGCCGCCGCCCACCGCGGAGAAACTGGCGCAGGCGACCCAGCTGCTTTCGCGCAGCATGGACGTGATGTTCGAGGTCAACGAAGAAGATCCAGCTGAACTCGCTCACGGAGCGCGACATCCGCATCGACGTGCCGATGGGAGACATCTCGACGGCCGACTTCGACCGCGTGCCGGACACGATCCCGCTCGGCGAGGCGGCCGCGCTCAAGGTCGCCGACCGCCTGTCCGCGCTGGCCGTCGGCGAGGCGGAATACACGGCCTGGCGGCAGAAGGTCAACACCAGCCAGGAATTCGAGACGACGGGTCGCCGACGTGCGGATCGAGGGACTCGAGCACGTCAATCCGGAATACCTCAAGACCGTCTCGACCATTCGTCCGGGCGACACGGCCGACATCAACGCCATCAGCGAGGACGCCGGCCGCATGTCGGCGCTCAAGGACCTGGAGTCGGTCGGGTATCGCCTGGAAGGCGATCCGAACGCCGCCACGCTCGTCTGGCTGCCGCAGGAAGTGTCCATCGGAACGAACGTCGTGCGGCCCAGCATCGGGCTCTTTGCAGACGGCGGCGGCGACCTCAAGTTCCTGCTGGGCGTCCAGCACGTCCGCAGCTGGCTGAACGACCGCGGCGGCCAGTGGCGCAACAACCTGCAGATCGGCTACGAGTCGCTGACTCTCGACGAGCCTGTACCAGCCATTCGACGTCGCCCAGCGATTCTTCGTCGAACCCGGCCTGCTCGCGAGCCGATCCGTCGAGGATGTCTACGTCGATGGCGACAACATCGCCACGTATCATTTCGTCGACTACGGCGGGCGCGTGGATCTCGGATGGAACATCTCGCGCTCCGCGCAGCTCCGGGTCGGCTATGGCGCCGTCAAGCGTGAAGTCGATCTTCAGACCGGCACGCCGCTGCTGCCGGAAGCCGAATTCACGGATGCCGGGCTCCTGGTCTCCGCCCGCTACGATTCCAGGGATGCCCCGTCATTCGCGACGAAGCGGCATCGCCGCCAAGATCGACTACCGGATGATGGACGACTCGCTGGGATCCGACCGGAACTGGGAGACCCTGGAGGCGGGATTCCGCACGGCGCTG
>CAVVDL010000021.1:0-13149 GCA_963747035.1 uncultured Gammaproteobacteria bacterium | reverse complement strand
CAGCCGTCAACGATCTGAAGCGGCGCCGCGAGGATCGGGTTGGCCCAATCCACGTATTCGAGCCAATGCGCCGTAGGAGTTGCCGCGAGAAGATGTGCGCTGGCCTCCGGAAAGAGGTGCGATGAAATCTCGATGCCTGTGGCGGCCGCCAATGCTGCGGCCTGCTGCCAGCCTGTTACTCCCCCGATACGCTCCAGGTCCGGCATCATGAAGTCGCTGGCGCGAGCGGCGATCGCTTCGGCCATCGCCCGAGGGCCGGCGAAGTTCTCGCCGATCTGGATCGGCGTGTCGAGCTCGCTTGCAAGCTCGGCGCACCCGGCGTAATCGTCATGCCGAATCGGTTCCTCGATCCAATAGAGGCCTTCGCCGTCTATCGCACGGCAACGACGCTTCGCTTCCGCGAGCGTGAGCGCCTGATTGAAATCGGCCATGATCTTGACCTCGTCCGGCATGCGCTTGCGGACCGCGCGGACGGCCGCGAGATCGGCTTCCAGCGTGGGGCGCCCTAGCCGCATCTTGACCGCCTCAAAACCGCCCGCAAGTAGTTGCTCGGCCTCGTCCGCCGCCGCCTCGGCTTCGATCAGACCGAGACCGTTGCTGTTGTAGACGCGGATCGGCTTCGGAGCCGCGCCGAGAAACGCGGTGAGCGGCATGCCTGCGGCGATTGCCAGCGCGTCCCAGCAGGCAACGTCGATCCCGGCGAGCGCCATGGCAACGATTCCGCGCACTCCGATCAATCGGAAGTGCCGTCCCAGCGTGGTGCCAATCTCAAGGGGTGCGACAGGCGCATCGGCGATGACCTCGGACGCTGCGTCGAGGATGCGCGCCACTGCGGCCGGGACCGCGGGAAGATAGCAGAACAAATAGGCGCGACCGGTAATGCCCTCCGCGGTTTCGAGGTCGATCAGCAGCAGTGGCGCATGGCGAATCGTTTGCGCGCTCGTACCGAGCGGCCGTGCCATCGGCACTGAAACCGGCGTGCCGCGAAGGGACCGGACATGCAGAACCGGACTCACTTCAGACGGGTCCCTTGCCGGCCGCGTGTAAGACCAGAATGTCGTAGATCGCTCGATTTACGGGTGTCGGCACGCCGACGGCATGGCCCCGTTCGACCACGTCTCCGCTCAGACCGTCGACTTCCAATCGGTTGCCTCGCTCGAGGTCGTTGTGCATCGAGGAGGTCATCGTTGCGGGCAGGCCGTCGCTGAACGCGAGACGATTGTCCGCGAAGTCCTCGGCGAGTTGCACGCCCTGCGCCCGCCCCACCGCGACGACTTCGCGCATCGCATCGTGGAGTAGCGCGCGCGTGCGTGGGTTCGAGCGAATCGGTCCGATTGGCTTGCGGATGCAGGTCGTCGTGCCGGACAAGCCGACCAGGAACACGAATTTCTCCCATATGGTCCGGCGGATGTCGCCGCTGATCTCGGCCTCGATCCCGGCTCGCCGGCAAGCGTCGAGGAACGCCTCGGCGCGCGTCGAGGGTTTGGCGTCGTACTCGCCAAAGACCAGCTTCTGCATCGTGCCGGAATGGCGAATGACGCCCGGCTCTGCGATTTGGGCTGCGATGTAGCAAGCGCCGCCCATCACCGCGTGCTCGCCCAGCACGTCGCGCAAGATATCGTCCTTCCGGACGCCATTCTGCAGCGAAACGACCGCCGTTTCCGGACCGATCAGCGGTGCCACCGCCTTCGCCGCCGTTTCCGTGTCCCAGAGCTTGACCCCGAACAGGACAAGGTCGACCGGTCCGATTTCAGCCGGGTCATTGGTCGCCCGCGGCGTCGCGAGACGCATGTCGCCGAGCGGGCTCTCGACCTTGAGGCCGCCCTGCCGAATCATCTCGAGATGCCGACCGCGCGCGATGAAGCTGACGTCGCAACCGCCAAGTGCCAGCCGGGTTCCGAAATACCCACCGACGCCACCGGTTCCCATCACCGCAATGCGCATCGAATCCCTCCTCCGTGACTTCACCGTTATCGGAGGCAGCTGACACGCCTCCTTGTCGTCGATCCTGCTGCGGCGCCAGCCTGCCCTACGGGTCGCGGCGCTCGAACCAGCGGTCGAGTGCGAACTTGCCGGGACCGTAGAC
This sequence comes from uncultured Gammaproteobacteria bacterium, assembly GCA_963747035.1. Taxonomy (GTDB): domain Bacteria; phylum Pseudomonadota; class Gammaproteobacteria; order Steroidobacterales; family Steroidobacteraceae; genus SCUD01. The sequence continues at coordinate 11,063 of CAVVDL010000021.1, read as the reverse complement.
GAGTGTCACCAGGAGCAGTGCGCCCCACAGCATGTGATCCTTGATGCCGGCATCGCTCAAGTCGGGATAGGAAATCACCGCGACGATGTTGAAGACGAAGAGCGCGATCGCCGAGAAGCGCGTGCCGATGCCGAGCGCGAGCAGCACCGGCAGGAAGAGCTCGGCGCCGGCGCCCATGTAGGCGGCGAGGTGCGGAGGCAACACTGGAACGTGGTATTCGTTCTCGAAGAGCGCGAGCGTGGAATCCCAGCTCTGGAGCTTGACGAGCCCCGACGCGAAGAACACGCGCGCGACGTAAAGGCGGAGCGCGAGCGCGAACAGCGGTTGCAACTTGTCAGCGAGCCGGGCGAACCCGGCATGAATACGAAGGGCAGCGCTTTGCGGCGGCAGGACGGCGGTTTGCATGTTCGGACGCTCCATGACGGGATGGGGATGTCCGATTAGTCGCCGCCGCTCGACATACCTGTCACGGGAGCATCCAGGATCCCCGTGATCGTGCCGTCGCCAATGAACCGGTGCAGCGCACCACCGAGGTCGAACGTCGCGTCCGCGTGCTGCGCCGCTGCGATCGCCGCGGCCAGATCCGAGCGCGCCGATAGCGCCGAAAGCCACGCGAACTCGCCGGCAGCAATGCGTTCGAGCGCGACGCCGGAAGGCTCGCGCCGGACCCGCAATCGGTCGGGCCCCACCTCGAAGTCCACCCACATTTCACCGTCGTGGCCGGGCTGGTTCACCTGCCAGATGCGCAGCAGCGGAAAGGGTGATTCGATCAAACGGCACGATCCGTCCATCCTCATCCGAAGCGAAGGCAGCTCGTCGCCCGGGCACGCAGCAAGCGCTCTCAGCACCGATTCCGGATCCGTGTTCGAATCCGCCGCGCGGTTGGCTTCGTCGATCATCCACTCGAGGCGCGCGACATCGGGGAGATAGGACAGACCGGACACCGGCTCGTACCCGCCGAGAAAATCGCCGAACGTGCCGCCATACTCGTTGAGATCGCCGGAGCGCGATGGATGCATCGCGACGTAGGCGTCGACGGAGGCATGGAAGAACGGCGCGCCGACGAGGCGGCGCACCACAGGATAGGTCGCCCCAAGTGCGTTGCGGTAGTTCGTTGCGATCGTGCGGCGATAGATGTCCAGCCGATCGGCGGTCGTCGTGACCGGCGAGGCGCAGGGCCGGCGGACCGCCGTCGCCCGCTAGCAAGGCGTCGGCGAAGCGCCGCTGCAGCTCAGGAAGCGACGGCATGGCGTTCGGCGAGCATGGCCTCGGCAGTCGCCGCCTCGGCTTCGAGCACCGCGAACTCGGGCAGGTCGACGTCCCATTCGATCAGCGTCGGCCGCGGGCCGATCCGGGCGATCGTTCGCTGGTAGAGTGCCCAGACTTCCGGCGCGACGCGCGCGGAGTGGGTATCGATGAGGCAGGGGCCGGTCGCGTCGAATCCCGCAAGGTGAATCTCCGCGACGGCCTCCCCGGGCATCGCCGCGAGATAGGCGTCGGCATCGAACCCGTGGTTCACGGCGTTGACGTAGACATTGTTGACGTCGAGGAGCAGCTTGCAGCCGGTCCGCCGCACGACGGCGGCGACGAACTCCCATTCGGGCATGGTCGAGTCGTCGAAGGCGACGTACGCCGAGACATTCTCGACGGCGATCTGCCGCCCGAGATAATCCTGCACCTCCTCGACGCGCGAGCACACGTGGGCGAGCGCTTCGCCGGTGAACGGGAGCGGCAGCAGATCGTTGAAGTGCAGGCCCGCAACGCCGCTCCAGCAGAGATGCTCGGACACGAGCGCGGGCTCGACGCGCGCGATCAGCGTCGCAAGCTTGTCGAGGTGCGGGCGGGCGAGAGGGTCGGTGGACCCGAGCGAGAGCCCGACGCCATGAAGCGAAAGGGGATAGTCGGCGCGTATCCGGTCGAGCGCGAGCGAGCGCGGGGCCGCCGTCGGCGAAATAGTTCTCGCTGTGGACCTCGAACCATGCCACTGGCGGCCGCTCGGCCCGGACCTGCGCGACATGGGGCGAGCGCAAGCCGATGCCCGCGGCGACGGGAAGGCCAGTCGCGGGGCATCATCGGCACCCCGGGTCCCGGCCGCGCGATAGCCGCGCAGCCGGGGCGTTGGAACCGATGATCAAGCCTTCGGCGGTGCCGACTTGCCGCCCATCTTGTCGCACGTACCCTTCTCGACGTATTTCCATTCGGTCGGGTCCTTGTCGACCTTGGCGCCCTGCGCCGCGCACGCGTGCTTCGCCGTGCCGCAATCGTTCTGCCCGGCCTTGGCGATGCCGTAGCACTTTTCCTGCCCGGCCTTGGGCGTGACAGGCCCCGGAGGCGCCGCCGCAAGGGTCGACGCGGCGAAACCGAGGGCAATGACGCTGGCAATCGCCGCTTGAATCGTGGACTGATGGTTCATCGAGATCTCCTGGAAGAGGTGGGAAGACACGGCGGACGCATCGTCCGCCCGAGGTATGGTCGGCCGAGCGCATCAAACCTTACTGCAAGGGCTGGAGGCTGCCAAGGAGCGTGGGGATCAGCTCCGCCACCGTCGGATGAATGTGCACCGTCCTGCTGATCGCGGTGTAGGGCTGCCCGGCCGCCATCACGTCGATGATGCAGTGGATCGCCTCGTCGGCTTCGATGCCGAGCAAGGCGGCGCCCAGGATCCTCTTCGTCTCGACGTCGACCAGCACTTGCATGAACCCCTGCGTTTCGGAGCGTTCGCGGGCGCGGCCCACGCGCGCCATCATCATCTTGCCCACCAGTGCCGGCCGTCCCGTAGCGCGGACCTCGCGTTCGGTCATGCCTACGCGCGCGAGCGGCGGATCGGTGAACAGCGCATAGACGGTGATGCGGTCCGAGACCCGGCGCCGATCGCCCTCGAGGAGGTTCGCGGCGACGATCTCGTAGTCGTTGTAGGCCGTGTGCGTGAAGGCGCCGCGGCCGTTGACGTCGCCCAGCGCCCAGATCCCCGGCGCGCTCGTGCGCAACTCGTCGTCGACTTCGATGAAGCCGCGGGCATTGGTCGCGACCCCGGCCCGGTCGAGCCCCAGGTCGTGCGTGTTGGGATCCCGTCCCACGGCCAGGAGGACGTGCGAGCCGGCGATTTCGCGGGGTTCCTGCTCGCAGCTCACATGCACGCCGACGCCGCCGTCGCGCTTGTCCATGCGCAGACACTGGGCGTTCAGCCGAAAGGCGATGCCTTCGCTTTCGAGCATCGTCTGGATCCCCGTGGAAACCTCGTCGTCCTCGCGGGCGACGATGCGCGGCGCCATCTCGACGACCGTGACGCGGCTGCCGAAGCGCCGGTACATCTGCGCGAACTCGAGACCGATGTAGCTGCCGCCGACGACGATCAGGTGCTCGGGCAGGAAATCGATGTCCATCATGCCGGTACTGGTGAGATACGGCACGTCGGCGAGACCCTCCATCGTGGGAACGGTCGGGCGCCCGCCGGTGTTGATGAAGATTTCCGGGGCTTCGAGCAGCCGGTCGTTGACGCGGATAGTGCGCGGGCTCTCGAAGCGGCCATGGCCCTCGATGAGCGTGACGTTGGGTGCCTTCCTGATCCAGTTCGTCACGCCGTGATTCGACTGCGCGACGATCTCGTCCTTGCGGGCCTTGACGCGGGCCATGTCGATCCGGACCTCACCATTGATCATGACGCCGAAGTCCTGGCCGCGGCGCGCGACGTGCGCGGCGCGGGCGCTTGCGATCAGGGTCTTGGTGGGAATGCAGCCGACATTCACACATGTGCCGCCGATGCGCTTGCGCTCGAGGATCGCCGTCTTGCGACCGGCGGCGGCGAGTCGCACGGCCAACGCCGGGCCGGCCTGGCCAGTGCCGATGACGATCGCGTCGAAGTGCTCGGTCATGCGTCCTCCCCCAAGGCGCGCGCTGCGCCGCGGTCCTGCTATGCCGCAGCTCGACTTCCGCGCTTGACGGGATCGTGGATCACGACGCCGTCCATTGGATCGACGGGCGCCGTCCACGGCGCGCGCGCGACCATGCGCTTCGTATCCTGGTATCCCGCCAGCCAGCGGGCGCGGATGCCCGCGGGCGTGAAGTCGATGTCCTTCGTATGATCCTCACGGTCGAGCTTCGGGGCAACCAGCCGGGCGACGTGCATCGTGGTGCCACAGCCCCATGACGCCAGCTCCTTCGCTTTGGGCGAGTTGCGCGTCTTCGCGGGAAGCTCCTTCGACAGCTCGCGGATGATGTGGCGCAGGTGGTGGATCTGCTTCTGCCGGGCGATGTGGCTCGTCGCGCGGCTCGCGAACTGGATGTCCTTCGTCCGCCCCATGACCTGCCACAGCGATTCCGGCTCCGGCCCCTCCGGGTTCCACATGTTGACGGTGAAGATCACCGAATCCTGGCGCGGCTTGTCGTCGAGCACCGCCTCGATCGGCGTGTTGGAGTAGATGCCGCCGTCCCAGTAGGGATCGCCGTCGATGCGCACGGCGGGAAACGCCGGCGGCAGGGCGCCGGACGCGAGGACGTGATCGATCCCGAGCGTCTCCTGGCGGCTGTCGAAATAGCGCATCTCGCCGTTGCGCGCGTTGACGGCACCGACGGTGAGGCGAATCTTGTGCTCGTCGCAATGCTCGAGATCGATCAAGCCCGGACAGCGTTTCGCGCAGAGGCGCCGTCGTGTAATACGCCGCACCCTCAATGCCGAGCGGCGAGTGCGAGCTCATCCATCCGGCCAGGTTCGGCGTGAAGAAGGCGGGAATCCCGCGGGTCACGGTGGCGAGGTTGGCCGAAATATTGGATAGCCCGGTCCAGAACATGAGCGGGTCGTGCGCTGATCCCTGCTCGACACGCGCCCAGAAGTCGCGCAACCGAGCCAGCGGTTTTCCTTGGCGTTGCCGGCGATCAGCGCGGCGTTGATGGCGCCGATCGACGTGCCGATCACCCAGTCCGGCTCGATGCCGGCCTCGTGTAGAGCTTCGTACACACCCGACCTGGTACGCACCGAGGGCGCCGCCCCCCTGCAGCACGAGCACGACCTGCCCGGGGATGTCGCGCCTGGCGGAGGCGTGGGCCGAACCGTTGCCATTGGTCTTGCGGGAGTTCGTGCTCGTCTTTGCCATGGGGTCACCTCGTTGTCGCGCGCGGCCCGACCGCCGTGGAGCCAACGTCCACGGCGTCGCACCGGAATTGCGTTACTGTGCGGTCCAGCCGCCGTCGATCGGAATGATCGCTCCGGTGATCGAAGCGGCTTCGTCGCTCGCCAGAAAGGCGGTGAGCGCAGCCACTTCCGAGACCTGAACGAACTGCTTGGTCGGTTGCGCGTGCAGCAGCACGTCGTTGATCACCTGGGCTTCGGTGAGTCCGCGCGCTTTCGCCGTGTCCGGGAATCTGCTTCTCGACCAGCGGGGTCCAGACGTAGCCCGGGCAGACGGCATTCATCGTGATGCCCTGCGTCGCGACTTCGAGCGCCACCGTCTTGGTGAGACCGGCGATGCCGTGCTTCGCGGCGACGTACGCCGACTTGTACGGGCTCGCGACCAGCGCATGCGCCGACGCGATGTTGACGATCCGGCCCCATTTCCTGGCCTTCATCTTCGGCAGCGCGAGGCGGATGGTGTGAAACGAGGCGGTGAGGTTGAGGGCAAGGATAGCGTTCCATTTCGCCACCGGAAACTCGTCGATGGGCGCGACGAACTGGATGCCGGCATTGTTGACCAGGATGTCGACCGCGCCGAAGGCCTCGATCGCGTTCCCCATCATGGATTCGATCGCGTCCTGCTGCGAGAGGTCGGCGCCGTCGTAACGGACCTTGACGCCGTGCTCGGCCGCGAGCTTCGCCCGGAGCTTTTCGATTTCGGTGGCATCACCGAAGCCGTTGAGAATGATGTTGGCGCCCCGTGCAGCGAGCGCCGTGGCGATTCCCAAGCCGATGCCGCTCGTCGAGCCGGTCACGAGCGCGGTCTTTCCCTTGAACATTTGAGGTCTCCGTAAACGGTGAGCAAAGGTGCCGGGGGGAGAGCCACGCCGAAGCCGAGCACGGGTTGGCCGGAAGGTGAAACCTGCCGGTTCCGTTCGTGAGGGCGTGGCGCCCCCGATCGAGGCCTTAGTCACGCTTGGACTTCAAATCCTTACCGAATCGATGATGTAAGCGTCTGCCGGGCATTCCGACCAACGGGGGCACGCGTTCGCGGCCGTCGCGACCCGCGTTTCGGTCGAACCAATCTGCACAGGGGGACGTCGTCCATGGACCATGCCAACACAATCGTCATCGTCGGCGGCGGCTTCGCCGGAACCACGCTGGCGCGTGCGCTCGACAGCAGGCTGCCGCGGGGTTATCACCTCGTGCTCGATCAGCGAGGAGAGCTACACGACATTCAATCCGATGCTGCCTGAGGCCGTCGGCGCCTCGATTTTCCCGGAGCAGGTGGTCGCCCCCATCCGGCAGATGCTCGGGCGGACGCGATTCATCATGGGCCGAGTGAGCGCGATCCATCCGCACCGCAGGACGTTGACGGCGTCGACCTTAGCTGGCGAGCTCACGCTTCCTTACTTGCATCTCGTGCTGGCTTTCGGCAACCGTGCCCGACTCGACTTGATCCCCGGGCTCGCCGAGAACGCTCTGCCGCTCAAGACGATTGGCGACGCAATGCACATCCGCAACATGGTGCTGCGCCGCGTCGCGCAGATCGAACTCGAGACCGATCCGGCGGTCCGCCGCCGGCTCGGTCACTTTCGTCGTCATCGGCGGCGGCTTCTCCGGCGTGGAAACGGCCGGCGAGCTCGTCGACTGCCTCAAGGGCATCCGGCGCTACTACCCGCGGGTCGCGAAGGACGAGCTCAAGGTGACGCTGCTGCAGGACCAGCCGCGCCTCCTGCTCGAGCTTTCCGAACGGCTCGGGGTCGCCGCGCACCGCTCGCTCGCGGCCCGCGGCGTCGACGTGCGCACCAGCACGCGCGCCACCTGCGTCGGCCCGCGGGCCGTGGCGCTCGCCGGCGGCGAAATGCTGCACGCCGCGACGACGATCTGCACGATCGGCACGCGGCCCAACGCGCTCGTCGAGCGGATGACGATTCCGGTCGAGCGCGGCCGCATCGTCGTCAATCCCGACCTGTCGGTGCGCGACACGGCCGGCCTGTGGGCGATCGGCGACTGCGCGCTCGTGACGAATGCGCGCAACGGCAGGTTCGCGCCACCGACGGCGCAGTTCGCGGTGCGCGAGGCCCGTCATCTGGCCGCGAATCTCCTGGCTGTCCTGCAGGGCGCGCCGACCCGGGCTTTCGACTACCGGGCGCGCGGCTCGATGGCCGCGATCGGCCACAAGAAGGGTGTCGCCGACATCTTCGGCATTCCCCTGTGGGGCCTGCCGGCGTGGCTGCTATGGCGCGCGTATTACCTATCACAGATGCCGACGCTCGGCCGGAAGGTGCGGATCTTCGTCGAATGGACATGGGGCATGTTCTTCCCGACCGACATCACTCATCTGCGCTTCACCCGGAGTCACGAGGTCGACGAGGCTGGGGAACGCGAGGCGCCGTCAGGGTCCGCACCGGCGACGCGGCCCGCGGAACTCAGGGTTGCCTGAGGGCATACCGGCACCATCCCCCTTCGATATCGATCTTCCAGGAGATTCGATCATGATGATCGCGCGCATTGAAGAGCTGCTGCAGAACAACGAGGCGTTCGTCGCGGAACAACTGCGGCAGGACGCGAACTACTTCGACAAGCTGGCGGATGGGCAGCATCCGGAATTCCTCTGGATCGGCTGCTCGGACAGCCGCGTGCCGCCGGACCGGATCACGGGCACCACGCCCGGACACATGTTCGTGCATCGCAATATCGCCAACCTGGTCGTGCAGACGGACATGAATCTGCTGTCGGTGCTGCAATACGCGGTCGAGGTGCTCAAGGTGGATCACGTGATCGTGTGCGGCCACTACGGCTGCGGCGGCGTGAAGGCCGCGATGGGCGCAGCGCGTCACGGCCTGATCGATAACTGGCTGCGCACGCTGAAGGACACCCAGGACTACTACTGGCAGCAATTGGCGCCGCTCGACGAGACGACGCGATTGAAGCGGATGGTGGAGCTCAACGTGATCGAGCAGGTCTACAACCTCGGCAAGACGAGCATCGTCCAGAAGTCGTGGGCCATATCGGGCAAGCCGTATGTGCACGGCTGGGTGTTCGACATCAACACGGGCTACATCCGTCCGCAGACCGGAATGATCAACAGCGATGCAGCCATCCGGCAGATCTGCAAATTCAATAATCGCATCGTTGGCGCCGACGCCGCGGAAAGCCGCGCGCCCGCAGTCGCCTGATGACACATCGGACCGTAAGCAAATGCCCGCGCGTTCGACTATTTTGCAGGCGATGTCGTCTCCGGTTCAGCGGCGCGATTCGCCCCAGTCATCCAGCGAATCCAATGCTCTGATTGTGCAACGCTCGAAACCTCTCACCGTCCAACCACTGAAGGAGAAACTGTCATGCTGATGTCGAAACAGAGCCGCGCTCGTGCGACCCGGTCCATTCTCGTTGCAAGCCTGTTGTCGCTCGCCGTCGCCGCACCGGCCTTCGCCGGAGAATGCCCGAACGGCAAGTCCGGCAGCAATCCGCTTCCCGGCGCCGCCACTGCACCGGTGGGCGTGACCGAAATGGAGTTGGCGTCGATCGATCTCTCCAAGGAAAACGTCAAGCTGCCGCAGCGCCGGCTGCGCTACCGCCACATGGAGATCCAGCCCGGCGGCATCGTCCCCCTTCATTCGCATGCCGACCGTCCGGCGTTGATCATGGTCAACCAGGGCCAGATTTTCGAGTACAGCAGCAAGTGCACGGTTCCGATCGTGCACAAGGCCGGCGAAATCGCGCGCGAATCGAACGGTCTCATGCACTGGTGGAAAAATGAAGGCAACGTCGTCGTCGTGCTGACGATCGCCGACATCGTCAACGACAAGAAACCCGATTCGATGATGCCGATGATGTAACCGGCGATCGTCGCCAGCGACGATTCCGCAGTTCGACCTTGGGCCGTCGTTCCCGCGCATGCGGGGACGACGGAACGGTCCAAGGCCCTGCTCCCCGCCCCTTCCGCCGCGAGTGTCCCCGTGCAAATCCTGTTGACGAGTGCCGCATTCCTCATTGCCGCGGTGTGCGCCGGCCTGATGGGCTATGCGATCCAGCGCGGCGCGACGTGCACGGTGGCTGCGGTCGACGAAGTCGTGAGCAAGCGGAGTTTCAATCGTCTGACTGCAATGGTCGAGGCGTCGATCTGGGTCGCCGGCGGGCTTGTGCTCGCCGAGACATTCCACCTGTTGCGGCAAATGCCGTCGGGCTACCCTCTGAGCTATTTGACCGTAGTGGGAGGCGTACTTCTGGGGCTCGGCGCGTACATCAATCGAGCTTGCGTGTTCGGTGCGATCGCGCGCTTCGGTTCAGGTGAGTGGGCCTACGTCGCCACGCCGGTTGGAATCTACGTGGGGAGCCTAATTGTCGCGTACGGTTTCTCGCCCCCCGCGCGCGCAACGTTGCCCTACGGCTCGCCCGTGCTGGTGGTCGCGCTGTGGCTCGCCTTGCCGTTCATGGCTTTCCTGCTTTGGCGGCTCATCCGGCCTTTGTTTGCATTGCTGTCCGAGGGATCCAACGAACCCGTCTTCGCGCGCCTTCGCAGCGGATTTGCAACCCGCGTGTGGGCACCGCACGCCGCAACCACGGTGATCGGGATCACTTTCTTCTTCATGTTCCTGCTGGTCGGAGCCTGGGACTACACGGGTGTGCTGGCCGCACTCGCCCGCGGGATGTCATCCAGTCTGTTGCCAAAGATACTGCTCCTGGTTGCGTTGTTCTCGGGCGCGGCATTGGGCGGCTACACCGCGGGCCGTTTCCGCAGCATCCGCGTTTCACCGCAGCAGGTGCTGAAATGTTTCACCGGCGGTGTGCTGATGGGATGGGGCGGCTTGCTCGTCCCTGGGCACAACGACGGACTGATCCTGATTGGAATGCCGTTGCTGTGGCCGTATGCATGGGTGGCGTTTCTGACGATGTGCCTCTCGATCGGTGTGGCATTGCTAATCGAACGGACCGCAAGCGGGCCCGCCGCACAGGAGAGTGCGCCGTAGCCAGGTTGATGGTTTGCGCGGCGCGCTTCATCGGATGTTGCGCACAACACAGATCCGACATTGATAGCCGTAAGGACGCTGTGCGCGCATCGACAAAATCACGTACGGCGAACATGGCCCGAAGCAAACTCACCGAACATTTCCACAACGCGCGAGCGCTGGCGGATCGATCCAGGAATTCCGGCAACGCGCCCAACCAAGGAGTACGAATCGTGAACAAGCATTTCGCTCACTTCTGCCAGACTGCAGCTCTGTCCGTTGTCCTGGCGCTGTCCTCTTCCGGCATCGTGCACGCCGATGGCAATTCGATGATGGTCGCCGAGAGCGGCATCATCAAGGTCAAGAGCGCGTATTCGAAGGCGGAAACCATTGCACGTCTCAAGCAGGATATCGCTGCCAAGGGCATCCGCTTCTTCGACGAGATTGATCAGGCGAAGCTCGCCGCAGACGCCGGTATCCAGATTCGTCCATCGACGCTGCTGGTGTTCGGCAATCCGCCACTTGGCACGCTGTTCATCCGGTCGAATTCGTTGGCTGGTCTCGATTGGCCGGTCCGGTTGCTAGTGTTCGAAGATGAGCAACGCCAGGTCTGGGCCGCTTACACGGATTTTGGCTACATTGCCCACCGGCACGACATTCGCGGGATGGACCAGGAAGCCTTCAACATGGCGACCGGCGTCATCGCGTCGATCACGTCGAGCGTCAAAACGCCATAAGGGCGCGAAGCCGGGGCCTGTTGGCTCTAGCGCCGAACCTGATTGATCGTCAGGCGGATCGGGCAGTTGGTGACCCCAACGGGGGCCCCGCGTGGCCGAATGCTCCGACGCCATGGTCAAGGGACCGGCTGAGCTGGTCCCCCACTGGCCGTGCGTCTCGGAGGCGCGGGGCGTAAGACCGCGATCATCGAGCGCAAGCATTTCGGTGGCACCTGCGTTAACAACGAGCTGCATCCCCACGAAGACGCTGATCGCCAGCGCGCG
>CAVVDL010000020.1:0-208375 GCA_963747035.1 uncultured Gammaproteobacteria bacterium | reverse complement strand
CCCCAAAAGAAAGGCCCGCCGAAGCGGGCCTTTCATCAGCGATCGAACGAAGAACGCTTACCAGCGTCCGCCGCCGCCGCCGCCACCACCGCCGCCGCCGCCACCCGAACGGAAGCCACCGCCACCGCCCGGACGACCACCGCCACCCGGACGGCCGCCGCCACCGGCGCCGCGGGGACGATCCTGCGCTTCGTTGACGCGCAGCTGACGACCACCCATCGAGAAGCCGTTCAGCGCTTCGATGGCCTTCGCCGCCTCAGCCTGCGGCATCTCGACGAAGCCGAAGCCGCGGGGACGACCGGTCTCACGATCCGCCGGCAGAGCGACGGATTCGACCGCGCCATGCTGCGCGAACAGGTCGCGCACCTGGGCCTCGGTCGCAGAGAAAGGCAGGTTTCCAACATAGATCTTCATGACTCAAATCTCTCGCTTTTCATTAGGACAACACCGCGCGCGGCCATCGTGCAATGGTCGTTGCGGCCATTCTTTGAACGGCAGGAAACACGGTCGGGATCGTCTGGGCGGGCAATTGAGCTCGGCAGGGCGAATCTTCGATCTGCGGGTCCTGTCACCTTGGCCGTGCCGAGTGGCAACGACCGGCGGGCAGAATAACACGGGGGCGGGGGGGCTTCCATTTCGGGGAATTGAGCGTGAATGGGCAGTAATTGCGGGGGGAAGTGGCCTCTTCCGGAGGGGACAGTCCCCTTTAGCGACAGGTTTGGAGAGCGTCTAAGGCGGCAGCGCTAAAGGGGACAGTCCCCCTCGCGGCTTCGATTAATCGAGTCGCTTGTGGAACCGGGCCATGGCGAGGGTCAGCATGACCGCCAGGAAGGCCATGAGCTTCAGGATCTCCGACCGCATGTCGGTGAGCGCCGCGCCGCGCAGCACGATGCCCCGGATGATCTCGTTGAAGTGGGTGAGCGGCAGGATCTGCGCGATCCACTGCGCGACCTTCGGCATGCCCTCGAACGGGAACATGAACCCGGACATCAGGATCGAGGGCAGCATCGTCACGATCGCCATCTGGATCGCCTGGAACTGGGTCTGCGCGATCGTCGAGATCAGCAAGCCCATCGACAGCGAGGCGGCGATGAACAGGAGCGCGCCGAGGTACAGGTCGATGAGCCGGCCCGCGACGGGCACGCCGAACAGGAAATACCCGAGCGTGATGATGAGCGTCGTCTGGATGAGCCCGATCGCGACATAGGGCAGCAGCTTTCCCGCCATCAGCTCCGCCGACGACACCGGCGTCGTGATGAGGAGCTCGAGGTTGCCGCGCTCGCGCTCGCGCACGAGCGCGCTTGCCGTGAAGATCACCATCGTCATCGTCAGGATCACGCCGCAGAGCGCGGGCACGATCTGCACCGCCGTGCGCTTCTCCGGGTTGTAGGCAACCATGATCTCGACCGGCCGCGCGGGCGGCGGCAGGCCGATGCGCCGCAGGAGCGGCATGTTCGCGAGTCCCGCCGCCACGTTCTCGAGCGCAGGCTGGCTGCCGTCGACCACGATCTGCATCGCGGGGCGAGTGCCCTCGGCGACGCGCCGCTCCACGTCCGGCGCGATCACGATCCCGATGTTCGCGTCGCCCCGCTGCATCAGCTCGCGAAGCTCCCGGTCGGTGCGGGCCTGGCGGATCTTCCCGAGCACCTGGGTCGCGCCGAGGTCGCCGACCAGGCGGCGCGAGAGCGAGGTCTGCGACTGGTCGAGCACCGCGGTCGAGACGTTGCGCACGTCGAAATTGATCGCATAGCCGAAGAGCAGGAGCTGGATCGTCGGGATGCCGACGATGAGGCCGATCGTGATGCGGTCGCGCGAGAGCTGCAGCACTTCCTTGGCCGCGACCGCGAACAATCGCTCGAGCCACTTCATGCGGCGCGCTCCGGCAGCGCGGCGTCTTCGCGCAGGCGCGTCGCGGCGACGAATACGTCCTCGAGCGAGGCGCCGACCTGCTCGACCGTGGCCGCGCCGTTGCCCGCGGCGAGCGCGGCGCGCAGGAGCTCCACGGGATTGGCCGTGCTGCGCGGCAACAGCACGCGCAGGCGATTGCCGAGCTGGGCGATGCTGCGCACCGCCGGCACGCGCGCCAGCACGCCGCGCGCGGCCTCGAAGTCCGCATTGCTGATCTCGATCACGATCGCGTCGATGTCGCGGGCCAGCACTTTCGGCTCGCCCTCCGCCGCGACGCGGCCGCGGTCGAGGATCGCGAGCCGGTGGCAGCGCTCCGCCTCGTCCATGTAATGCGTCGAGACGAGGATCGTCGTCCCGCGCGCGACGAGCGCAAACAGGTTCTCCCAGAAATCGCGCCGGCTTTGCGGATCGACGGCGCTCGTCGGCTCGTCGAGCAGGAGGAGCTCCGGGTCGTGCAGGGTCGCGGCGCCGAGCGCGAGCCGCTGGCGCTGCCCGCCCGAGAGCGTGCCCGCGCGCTGCTTCGCGATGGCCTCGAGGTCGTAGTTCCGCAGCCGGTCGGCGATGCGCTCGCGGCGCGTCGCGCGGTCGAGGCCGTACACGCGGCACATGAACTCGAGGTTCTCGAGCACCGTCAGGTCGTCCCAGAGCGAGAAGCGCTGGGTCATGTAGCCCATCTTCCGGCGCACGATCTCGGATTCGCGCGGCACCGAATGGCCGAGCACCGTCACCGTGCCGCGCGTCGGCACCAGGAGCCCGCAGAGCATGCGGATCGTCGTCGACTTGCCGGAGCCGTTCGGGCCGAGGAAGCCGTAGATCTGCGCGTGCGGAACGTCGAGGTCGATCCCGGCGACGGCCCAGGTCGTGCCGAACCGGCGCGCGAGGTCGCGCGCGGTGATCGCAATGCTCACGGCCCGGCCCGGTCTTCCGCGAGCGTCACCTCGACCGGCATGCCGGTCGGCAGGTTCGCCGCCTCAGGCTCGGTGAGCACGACCTCGGCGAGGTAGGCGAGGCGCGAGCGATCGCGCGCGTTCAGCGCGTAGTACGGCGTGAAGGCGGCCTCGGAAGAGACGTAGCGGATCTCGGCTTTCCAGGCGCGGTCCGTGCCGTCGATGCGCACCGTCGCCGGCGTGCCGGCATGCACCGACGTGCGCCGCGGCTCCGGGATGAAGACGCGCGCGTACGGCTGCCCGGCGGCGAGCAGCACGACGACCGGCGCGCCCTTCGGCGGCCGCTCGCCGAGCTTGTAGGGCAGCGCGTCCACGATGCCGTCGCGCGGCGCCAGCACGGTATGGCGCTGGACCGAGAGCTCGAGCTCGGCGACCTGGGCGCGTGCCGCGGCGAGCGCCGCGGCCGCCTGCCCGACGACCTCGGAGCGCGTGCCGTTGACCAGCTCCGCGAGCCGGTCGCGCGCCGCGCGCTCATTCGCGATCGCGGTGTCCTTCAGGGCGCGCTGCCGGTCGAGTTCGCTCGCGGGCAGCAGCTTCTGGCCGACGAGCTTTTCGACGCGATCGAATTCCTTCGACTCGGCCGCGGTGCGGGCTGAAGCGCCCGCCACGACGGCGCGCGCTTCGCTCACCTGCTCCTTGCGAGCGCCGGCCACGGTCTCCGCGTGGCGCTGCTCGGCATTGAGTGCGTTGCCTCGCGCCTGGTCCAGGCGCGCCTCGGCGGTGGACGGATCGAGCCGCAGCACCAGGTCCCCGGACTTCACGGCCGCGCCTTCGCGCACCGCCACCTCGATGATCGTTTCCTGGGCCTCGGCGATGAGCTCGACGCGATCGCGCTCGAGCGTGCCGAGCAGCGCGTTGCCGCCATCGCCGCCGCAGGCTGCGAGCGCGAGGGCAAGGCCCACGATCGATGCCCGCCAACGATGCTTCATTCGACGACTCCCCGCCCCTGCCCGCCCGGCTCGCACGCCGGGGCCGTGTTCGCGGATAATAACGGGGATGCGCTCCCCATTCCTCATGGCCCTCTGGGCCTGCCTGGCTGTCGCGTTGCCCGCGGCGGCCGCCGACGGAGACCCACCGATGATTTCGATCGCCATTCACGGCGGCGCCGGCGTGATCAACCGCGCCTCGATGTCCGCCGAAAACGAGCGCGCCTACCGCACCGACCTCGAGCGCGCGCTCGATGCGGGCTACGCCGTGCTCGAGAAAGGCGGCGCGAGCCTCGACGCCGTGGTCGCGGCGGTGCGCATCCTGGAGGACTCGCCGCTCTTCAACGCCGGCAAGGGCGCGGTGTTCAACCACGCCGGCATCAACGAGCTCGACGCCTCCATCATGGACGGCGCGACGCAGAAAGCGGGCGCCGTCGCGGGCGTGCGGCACGTCAAGAACCCGATCGAGCTTGCGCGCATGGTCATGGAGCACTCGCCGCACGTGCTGCTCTCGGGCGAAGGCGCGGAGGAGTTCGCGCTCGAACAGGGCGTGACGCTGGTTCCCGGCAGCTACTTCTACACCGAGCGGCGATGGAAGCAGCTCGAGGAAGCGCAGCAGGCGGAGAAGACCCAGCGCGTCGCCTCCGCCGCCGATGAGGACATCGGGTTCTTCAGCACGGTCGGCGCCGTCGCGCGCGACAGGAACGGCAACCTCGCCGCCGCGACCTCGACCGGCGGCATGACGAACAAGCGCTGGGGCCGCATCGGCGACTCGCCGATCATCGGCGCCGGCACCTACGCGGACAACGCGACCTGCGCGGTCTCCGCGACGGGCAGCGGCGAATACTTCATCCGCGCGGTCGTCGCGCACGAGATCTGCGCGCGCGTCCGGCTCTCCGGCGTCACCGCGGCCAAGGCCGCGCACGACGTGGTCCACGGCACGCTCATGGACATCGGCGGCGACGGCGGCGTCATCGTCGTGGACAAGAGCGGCGCGATCACGCTCGAGTTCAACACCGAGGGCATGTTCCGGGGAGCGCGCGACTCGAGCGGCCGGCGCGAGGTCGCGATCTACTGAGGTTTTTCCGTCTCGCCCTTCGCCGCCGCGTGGCGGTGAAAGTATCCGGTCTGCATGTGCTCGTATTCCTGCTCGAGGGCCACCGCGCGATTGCGCCCGCCGTCCTTCGCGGCATAGAGCGCCTGGTCGGCCAGCTGGATGAGCCCCGTCCAGCTGCGCCGCGCGGCGGGCACGACGCAGGCGATGCCGATGCTGATCGTGAGCACCGGGGCCGCGCTCGAATCCTGGTGCGCGATGGCGAGCTGGCGCACCGCTTCCAGGATCTCGTCGGCGATGCGCTCAGCCTGCTCGCGTTTCGTGTCGAACAGGATGATCCCGAACTCCTCGCCGCCATAGCGCGCCGCGAGGTCCATCGGCCGGCGCGCGAAGCGCGAGAGGACCTCCGCGACCGCCTTCATCGCCCCGTCGCCGGCCTGGTGGCCGTAACGGTCGTTGTAGGGCTTGAAGTGGTCGAGGTCGGCGAACAGGAGCGCGATGGGCTTGCGCTCGCGGACGCTCTGCGCCCACACGCGCTGCAGGTGCTCGTCGAAGCGGCGCCGGTTGTGGATGCCGGTGAGCCCGTCCTGCAGCGCCGACTCGGCGAGGCGCTGCCCCTCGAGCCAGGCGATGCGGCGCGCATGCTCGAGGTTGTAGGCGCCGGCGATGCAGATGATGTTCGCGGTCACGAGCGTCGTGAGGTAGTGCGTCATCTCGACGCCCGGCATGCCCTTCGACACCGCGAGCGCGGCGTAGGCCGCAAGCCCGATGGCGTTGACCGCGATGGCCGACCGGAACGCGAGTCCCAGCACGAAGTACACCGCGACGATCGCGAGCAGCAGGCGCACGAACACGCGCGGCTCGCCCTCGCCCCAGGCCGTGAGGCTGATCCAGGACATCCCGGCCAGGGCCGCGATCATCGCGACCGCGATGTAGCGCGGGTACCAGGCGTCGGCGCGACGGATGAACGTGATCGCGAATCCCAGGAGCAGCAACGGCAACATGACGCCGGTGCGCGCGAGGTCCGGCACGATGCGCCCGATCACCGGGACGACCACGCGGTCTATCTGGATGACGGTGAGGCTGATGGCCGCGAGGATCGCGAGGTTGATGCGCAGGTAGCGCAGGCGGTCCTGGAACTGGTCCCGGCGATAGGCCGATTCCAGCTCACCGTCGAACCTCAATCCGTGAAATCCGCGTCGAAGCTGTTCCGTCAGCGAGGATTCTTTTGCTCCGCTCAAGTCGCGGCGCCCCGTTTCAGACCAGCGATCCATCAGTATAGCGCGCGACAAACTCGGCGAACGGCATCGCGTCGCGCGCCTCCACCGCGCGCTGCTCCTCGAGCGATTGCGCAGCCTCTTCGCGCAGCTCCGCGAGCCGGGCCGGATTCGGCGGGTAGAGCTCGCGGAAATAGTCGCGGTGCATCGCGGACATCCAGAGCCCGACTTCGAAGAACGAGCGCTGCTGGCTGCGCATTTCCTCGAGCAGGCGCGCCGAGGGCAGCTCGTCGAAGTCCGCGAGCTTCGCGCGCTGGAACGCGAGCGCCGCGGAGTAAGGCTTCGAGGCCTCGCCGGCATCGAGCAGCTCGCAGATCCCCTGCATCTGGTCGATGATCTCCGCCGCCCAGTCCGTGAGCGCGAGCGTGCCCTGCTCCGACCACAGCTTGAGCCCCGGCTCGCGCCCGCGGCCCGCGACCAGCACGTGGTTCGCCTCGTACTTGTCCGACATCTCGTGCGAGAGCGGCGGGCTCTCGCGCAGCAGGCACAGCGCCGCGAACGCCTCCAGGAACAGGAGCTTCCTCTGGTTGACGCCGACCGGGTCGTAGCAGCCGACGTCGAGCGAGCGCATCTCGACGTACTGCACGCCCGCGCGCAGCAGCGCCTTCGTCGGCCGCTCGCCGGAGTACGCGACGCGCTTCGGCCGGATGAAGCTGTAGTACTCGTTCTCGATCTGCAGCAGGTTCGCGTTCAGCTGGCGCCATTCGCCGTCGACCACGACGCCCTGGGCCTCGTACTCGGGATGCGGCGCCGAAATGAGGCGCGAGAGGTCGCGCACGTATTCCTCGAGCGAGTTGACCGAGACGTAGACGCCCGCCTGGTTCTTGTTGCGGTAGCCGAGGTCGCTCATGCGCAGCGACGTCGCATAGGGCGCGATGAGCGTGCCGCCCCCGGTCGGCTCGAGGCCCGCGGGAATGTCGCGGCCGGCAAAGAACGAGCGGCAGACCGCCGGGGAGACGCCGAACAGGAACAGGATCAGCCAGCCGTAGCGCCGATAGTTCCGAAGCAGCGCGAAGTACGCGTCGTCGATCAGGGCCTGGCCGCGCAGCTTCGACTCGTTCACCGCCTCGATCACCGGCCACAGCCGGTCCGGGAACGAGTAGTTGAAATGAACGCCCGAGATCGCCTGCATCATCCGCCCGTAGCGCAGGCCAAGCCCGAGCCGGTAGACGTGCTTCATCCGGCCGATGTTCGAGGTCCCGTATTCGGCGATCGGGATGTCCGAGTCCTTGTTGATCGCGCAGGGCATGCTGGTCGCCCACAGGAGCTCGTCGCCGAGCTCGCTGTAGACGAACTGGTGGATCTCGCAGAGGTATTGCTGAAGCTCCCAGGTGCTCGGGAACGGCGGCGTCACGAGCTCGATCAGGGCTTCCGAGTAGTCGGTCGTGATGTGCGGGTGGGTCAGGGCCGAGCCGAGCGCCGGCGGATGGGGCGCCTGCGAGATCCGGCCGTCGGGCCTCACCCGGAGCGCCTCCCGTTCGACGCCCTTGAGGCCCCCGGTCAGGACGCCGCGCTCGCGGGCGTTCACGAGGCCCGACAGGCGGCGTTCGAAGCTTCGGTCCAGGCGGGCTCTGGGCATAAGCTGGCCATTCTGCGGTCCCCGGCAAACTTAAGAAACCGTTGGTCGGTTCAGCCTTGGATGGCCCCCTCGGCCGGCGTAAATTGAGGGCCTGCGGCTTCAGCCGCGATTCACCTGCCACAAGGCAAGGTGGGCACCATGAAAAAGATGATTCTGGGGACGATCCTGCTGGCCCTTGCGCTGGCCTCCTCCGATCCGGCTGCCGCGGATTCCATGCGCTGCGGCAGCAAGCTGATGACCGACGGAGACCCGCAGGACAAGGTCGAGGCGTACTGCGGCCAGCCCGCCAGCATCGAACGCCATGAAATCCTGCGCGGCTACGGCTACCACAACAACATTCCGATCCACAGCTCGTACGAGGTCTCGGTCGAGTTGTGGACCTATAACTTCGGGCCGAACAAGCTCATGTACCGGCTGCGGTTCGAGGACGGGCTGCTCGTCGACGTCGACACCCTCTCGCACGGCTATAACGCCGGCTACTGACTCGCGCGCCAGGACCGCTCGTTCGGTCGCGCGCTCGGCCGGGCGGGGACCCTCGCTCGCTCAGGGCGGCGACCGCATTCGCTCGCTCGGGGACCCGCCCGGCTGTCGCGCGCGTGCGGGCGGGCCGGGTGGCGAGCAAGCGAATGTCCGTTCTTCTGAGCGCGCGAGCCAGCCCGGCCCGACCAGCAAGCGCGCCGAAGCGCCAGCGGGTAGGCGGGACGGACGAAGTTTGTAGGCGGACGGGCGAAAAACGTCAGCAGTTGGCGACAGTCGGAAATGGTTTTTGGTTGTCGCCGGGATTAAGTTGCGTTCCATGGGACGCAATTCCAGCCAGCACGGGATTCCGCACTACCGCGAAGTGCTGGTGGCGAATGCGGTGCGCGCGCAGCGCGGCAGCCGCCCGGCCGTCCCGGTCTTTGGTTCCGCCGCCGAGCGCCGCGCCTGGCTCGCGGCCGCTGCCGAGGTGGATGGCTGGCGTGCAGTCGCAGTTGCGGCCGGCGCCGTCCCGGATCACGCCGTCCTTCGCTGATCCCGCTCAGCCCCCGCCCGGGGACTGCTGTTTCTCGATCCAGCGCCCGATCTTCGCCTCCAGTACATCCATCGGCAGCGCGCCGTCCTCCAGCACCTGCGTGTGGAATTCGCGGAGGTCAAAGCGATCGCCGAGCGCCGCGGCCGCGCGACGCCGCAGCGCCTGGATCCTGAGCTCGCCGACCTTGTAGCCGAGCGCCTGGCCCGGGTAGACGATGTAGCGCTCGACCTCCGCCTCGATTTCGCTGTCCGCCAGCGAGCTGTTCTCGTGCATGTAAGCCATCGCCTGCTCACGGGTCCAGCCTTTCGCGTGCAGGCCCGTGTCCACGACGAGCCGCATGGCGCGTAGCATCTCGTCCGATAGCCGTCCGTACCACTGCATCGGATCGGTGAAAAGCCCGAGCTCGCGGCCGAGGGACTCCGAGTAGAGCGCCCAGCCCTCTTCGTAGGCGACATTGCCCTCGAAGCGCCGGAAGCGCGGCAGGCCGGTCAGTTCCTGCGCGATCGAGACCTGGAAATGGTGGCCCGGGGAGGCCTCGTGCAGCGAAAGCGTCTCCATGCCGAAGATCGGCTGTGCCTTCAGGTCGTAGGTGTCGACGTAGAAGATCCCGGGGCGCGTGCCGTCGGGCGAGCCGCCCTGGTAGGAGCCGCCAGCGGCCGAAGCCGCGCGATAGGCCTCGACCGGGCGGACCTCGTAGTCAGCCTTCGGCCGGATCGAAAAGAGCCGCGGCAATTCGGCATTCACCTGCTGCTTGATCCGGAGGTAGCCAGCGAGAAGGTCCGCCGGGTCCGTGAAGTAGAACGCCGGCTCTTCCTGCACGTAGCGGAAGAACTCCGGGCAGCGTGCCCTTGAAGCCGACCTCGTGCATGACCTCTTCCATCCCGGCGCGGATCCGCGCGACTTCGGCGAGGCCGATCTCGTGGATCTCGTCCGGCGTCATGCGGGTCGTCGTGTGGCGACGCACCTCGTTCGCGTACCAGGCGGCGCCATTCGGCAGCGCCGACCAGCCGACTGTCGTGCGGCAGGCGGGGAGGTATTCGTCGCGGATGAAGTCCCGGAGTTTCCTGTACGCGGGATTGAGTTCTTCCTCGATCAGGACCGCAAACTCGCTTCTCAGCCGCGCACGCTCGGCGGCCGGCCAATCGGCGGGCATGTGCTCGATTGGGCCGTAGAAGACGCTCTGCTCGGGATCGGCGGCGAGCAGGTCCTCGAGCTGCGGCACGACTTTCGCCATGACGATGCGCGGGTGCACGACGCCTCGCGCCATGCCCTCGCGCATGGCAGCGATCGCCGCATCCACCCAGATCGGGAATGCCTGGGCGCGGCGGATCCAGCGCTCGTAGTCGTCGGTCGTGTTGAACGGCTGCGACCCGGTGCCGTCGCCGTACGACGGCAGTTCCATCGCGAGGCCGCCGTCGAACTGGTCGATCGGCAGCAGGCGGCCGGGAAATCCGAGGCTCTCGATCTCGCGCTCGCGGTTGTAGACGAACATCTCGCGCGTGAGCCGCTCCTCGTCGTCGAGGGATTCGGGATCGATCGCGCGCACGACGTCGAGGTAACGGCGCTCGAGCGCGAGGCTTTGCGACTCGTAGAGAGGCGACGGCGTGATCTCGAGGCGGTCGTCGAAGCGGTGATCGTCGATGTCGGTCGCGTAGGTCGGATTGAGGGCGAGCATCTCGTCGAAGTAAGCCTCGACCGTGCGGTCGAGCCCGGCCGCGGGCGGCCTGACGGACGTGCAGCCGGCGACCAGCAGCGCCGCCGCGAGGACCAGGATTCTTGCCGTGTTTCGCACGCGTGCCTCCGGACCGGGTTCAGGCGCGCGCCGCCACGCGCGCATTCGAGACATGCCGGTAGCGCAGGATCAGGAACACGGCGCAGGTGACGAGCCCGGCGATGAGGCCCGACCAGATGCCCGAGGGCCCGATGCCCTGATGGATCCCGAACCACCAGGCGGCCGGAAACCCGACCAGCCAATAGGCCGCGACATTGAGCGCCATCGGCACGTTGGCGTCCTTGAAACCGCGGAGCGCACCCGCCGTGCCGACCTGAAGCCCATCCGGGATCTGGAACGCCGCGACGAAGAGCAGCAGCCACACCGCGAGCTCGCGCACCGCGAGGTCCGTCGTGTAAGCGGCGGCGATGCCGTGGCGCGCGGCGAGGATCACGAGCGAGGACAGCGC
Source organism: uncultured Gammaproteobacteria bacterium (assembly GCA_963747035.1). Classification (GTDB taxonomy): domain Bacteria; phylum Pseudomonadota; class Gammaproteobacteria; order Steroidobacterales; family Steroidobacteraceae; genus SCUD01. Next base: position 197,492 of record CAVVDL010000020.1, on the reverse strand, counting down.
CATGACGAGCCCGCACATCGCAATGCCGCTCCAGCCGGCGTTGCGGCCGGCGACGATGTCGCCGCGCCCGACCTGGTGGCCGACGTGGATCGTGGTCGCCGAGTGCAGCGAGAGCGGGATCATGAACATCAGCGAGGCGTAGCTGAGCGCGACCTGGTGGGCGGCGACGGTGACCGTGCCGAGCGTGCTCATGAGCAGCGCCGCGACGGCAAACAGCGCGCCTTCCGAGACGACCGAGCCTGCGATCGGGATCCCGAGCGCGAGGATCTCGGCAATCGCCTTGCGGTCCGGCAGCTCGAAGCGGTCGAACAGGCCGAAGCGGCGATAGACCGCGTGGCGGCGCTGGTAGACATGCATCGTGATCAGCATCGCCCAGTTCGCGAGCGCCGTCGCGATGCCGCAGCCGTGGGCGCCCTGCGCCGGCACGCCGAGGTGGCCGAGCGTGAAGACCCAGTTGGCGGCGACGTTGGTGCAGAGCCCGACGGCCGCGGTGTACATGACCGGCCGCGTCCAGCCGATGCCCTCGCTCGTGTAGCGGTGCGCGAGAAAGACGAGCATCGCGGGCATGCCGAAGCACATCGCATAGACGTAGCCCGCGGCGTGCGGGATCGCGCGCGCATCCGTCCCGAACCAGACGAGCAGCGGCTTCACGCAGGCGAGCGCGCTGACGAGCGGCACGGCGAGCATCAATGCGAGCCACACGCCCTGGCGGAAGCGGCGCCCCACTTCCTCGTCGCGGCCGCCGCCGTAGGCGTGCGCGACGATCGGCGAGATCGACATCAGGACGCCGAGCCCGAACAGCCAGAACATCTGGTAATAGCTGCCCCCGACGGCGACGCCGGCGAGCGGCTCGGGACCCAGCCGGCCGGCGAACAGCGTGTTCGCGAGCATCATGCCGGCGATCACGAGGTTGTTGACGACGAGCGGCCCGGCGAGAGCCAGGATCGCGCGCGAGTCACGCGGGAAGGCGTTCTGGAAGCTGCCGGGTTCGCTCATCGGCCTCGAAAAACCTTGCGGAGTGCGCGCCGTGGCGGGCCCGTGGGGATGCTGGCATTCTAGCGGAAGCAGGCTGCCCTGCCCCCACCGGAGAGCCCACATGCTGGTCGGATCACAGCCCCGGCGCGTCGCAGTCATCGGCGGCGCCCGCATACCCTTTGCACGGGCGCAAGGCGCTTACGCGAGCGTCGGCAACCAGGAAATGCTCACCGCCGCCCTGAAGGCGGTCGTGGACAAGTTCGCGCTCAAGGGGCAGCGGCTCGGCGACGTCGTCGCCGGCGCGGTCATGAAGCATTCGAGCCAGTGGAACCTGACGCGCGAGGCGCTGCTCGATTCCGGGCTCGCGCCCGAGACGCCGGGACTCGACGTGCAGCGCGCCTGCGGCACGAGCCTCGAGGCCGCGATCGCCATCGCGAACAAGATCGCGCTCGGCCAGATCGATGCCGGCATCGCGGGCGGCGTCGATACCGCGAGCGACCCGCCGATCGTCTTCGGCCGCGAATACCAGCAGATCCTCCTGCGCGCCCATCGCGCGAAGACGTTCGGCGCGCGCGCCGCAGCGTTCCTCAGCCTGCGGCCGCGCCACTTCAAGCCGAACTTCCCCGGCGTCGGCGAGCCGCGCACCGGCCTCTCGATGGGACAGCACACCGAGAAGATGGCGCGCACCTGGGAGATCCCGCGCGCCGACCAGGACGCGCTCGCGCTCACGAGCCACGAGCGCGCGTCCCGCGCCTGGAAGGAAGGCTTCTATGCCGACCTCGTCGTGCCTTACCTCGGCCTCACCGCCGACAACAACGTGCGCGCCGATTCGAGCCTGGAGAAGCTGTCGAAGCTGAAGCCCTCCTTCGCGAAGGACGGCACGCTGACCGCGGGCAACTCGACGCCGCTCACCGACGGCTCGGCCGCGGTGCTGCTCGGCTCCGAGGACTGGGCGCGCTCGCGCGGCCTGCCGATCCAGGCTTACCTCAGCTACGGCAAGGTGGGCGCGGTGGACTTCGTCGGCGGAGAGGGACTCCTGATGGCGCCGGCGTTCACCGTGCCGCGCATGCTGGCGGATGCGGGACTCGGGCTCCAGGACTTCGACTTCTACGAGATCCACGAGGCTTTCGCCGCGCAGGTGCTCTGCACGCTCAAGGCCTGGGAGTCGGAGAAGTTCTGCCGCGAGCGGCTCGGGCTTGCCGCGCCGCTCGGCTCGATCGACCGCGCCAGGCTCAACGTGAAGGGCAGTTCGGTGGCGGTCGGCCACCCGTTTGCGGCGACCGGCGCGCGCATCGTCGGGACGCTCGCGAAGCTGCTCGCGACCCGCGGCTCGGGCCGCGGGCTGATCTCGGTCTGCACGGCGGGTGGCATGGGTGTGACCGCCATCATGGAGCGGTAGCGCGACGGTGCCGGAGTCGACAGTTTCGTACATTTCCTGGCGGAGCGAAATGTACGACTGAAGGTGACAGTCCCCCTTGCAGCGTCGACTTGCTAATGGTTACAACTGAAACTAAATTGAGCCGATGAAGCGCTATATCGGTCATCCACGCGTCGAGGGAAAGGCCTCCCGGCAGGCCCATGCCGACCTGCCGCCGGGCACTTACGAGCGGGAGATGAGCAAGGAAGGGTTCTTCGGCCCGGCCGCCTTCTTCCACCACCGCCATCCGCCGACCGGCTGGTCGGGCTTCGAGGGCCCGCTCTCCCCGCACGCCTTTGACTTCACGAAACTCGAGGCGGTCTCGGCGCATCCCTGGTCGGCGCCGGACCTCCTCTTCAATGCGCAGGTCCGCATCCGTTTCTGGCGCCTGTCGGGAAAGATGGACGCCCTCGCCCGCAACGCCGACGGCGACGAACTGCTCTTCGTGCACCAGGGCCGCGGCGATCTCTACTGCGATTTCGGCCATCTCGCGTTCGAGGCCGGCGACTACATCATCTTGCCGCGCGGCACGATGTGGCGGCTCGAATGCGCGGAGCCCGCGGCGATCCTCCTGATCGAGGCGACGAACGCCTCGTACATGCTGCCGGAGAAGGGCCTGGTCGGCGGGCATGCGATCTTCGATCCCGCGATGCTCGATGCGCCGCGCGTGGACGAGGCCTTCCTCGCGCAGCAGGACGAGAAGACCTGGCGCGTCGCGGTCAAGCGGCGAAACGCCTTCTCGACCGTCACCTTCCCCTACAACCCGCTCGATGCGATCGGCTGGCACGGCGACCTCTCGGTCTGCCGCATCAACGTGCGCGACATCCGCCCGCTGATGAGCCATCGCTACCACCTGCCGCCGTCGGCGCACACGACCTTCGTCGGCAACCGCTTCGTCGTCTGCACCTTCGTGCCGCGCCCGTTCGAGACGGACCCGGGCGCGATCAAGATCCCGTTCTTCCACAACAACGACGACTACGACGAAGTGATCTTCTATCACGCGGGCGATTTCTTCAGCCGCGACAACATCCACCCGGGCATGGTGACGCTGCATCCGAGCGGCTTCACGCATGGCCCGCACCCGAAAGCGCTTTCGCGGATGCTGGTGCAGTCGAAGCCCGCGACCGATGAATACGCGGTGATGGTGGACACGCGCGATGCACTCGAGATCGCGCCCGCCGCCGCCAAAGTCGAGTGGGCCGGCTACGTCGACAGCTGGAAAGGCGGAAAGTAGTGAAGCTCGCGTCGCTCACCGGCGGCCGCGACGGCCGGCTCGCCCTCGTGAGCCGCGACCTCTCGCGTGCCGCGTTTGCGACGGACGTCGCGCCGACGCTGCAGGCCGCGCTCGACGACTGGAGGCACGCGAAGCCGGCGCTTGCGGCGCTCGCGGCGGAACTCGAGGCGGGCCGCGCAAAGAGCATCGCATTCGACGCGGATGACGCGCTTTCGCCGCTGCCGCGCGCCCATCACTGGGTGGATGGCAGCGCCTACGTCAATCACGTCGAGCTCGTGCGCAAGGCGCGAGGCGCGACGATGCCGGAGTCCTTCTGGACCGACCCGCTCGTCTACCAGGGCGGCTCGGACGATTTCCTGCCGCCGACGGCCGACGCGCCCTTCGCCAGCGAGGACTGGGGCATCGACCTCGAGGGCGAGATCGCGGTCGTGACGGACGACGTGCCGATGGGCACGAATGCGCTGGACGCGCGCGGGCACATCCAGCTCGTCATGCTCGCGAACGACTGGTCGCTCAGGAACCTGATCCCGGCCGAACTCGCGAAGGGCTTCGGCTTCTACCAGTCGAAGCCCGCGACCGCATTCTCGCCGGTCGCCGTGACGCCGGACGAGCTCGGCGAGGCCTGGAAAGACGCGCGCGTGCACCTGCCGCTCGTCGTCCACCTGAACGGCGGGCCGTTCGGCCAGCCCAATGCCGGCGTCGACATGACCTTCGATTTCGGCCAGCTGATCGCGCATGCGGCGAAGACCCGCCGCCTCGGCGCCGGCACGATCGTCGGCTCCGGCACCGTCTCCAACCGCGACCGCAGCTCAGGCTCGACCTGCCTTGCCGAGCGGCGCATGCTTGAAACCCTGGAACAGGGCAAACCGATGACGTCATTCCTTTCATTCGGCGACCGCGTGCGCATCGAGATGTTCGATGCCGCGGGACGCTCCATTTTCGGCGCGATCGACCAGCGTGTCGCGAGGTTCACCTGATGCGCGCGAAAGACGACAGCCGCCTCGCAAAGAGCGGCGCCCTCGTGCTCGAGGATCCCTCGCTCCTGCGCCAGCAGTGCTACGTGAATGGCGCCTGGCTCGATGCCGCGGGCCACGCGACGCTGCCGGTCCACAATCCGGCGACGGGTGCCGAGCTTGGCACGGTGCCCGCCTTCGACGCGGCGGCGACCGAGAAAGCCGTGGCGGCCGCGCATGCGGCGTTCCCGGCCTGGGCCGCGAAGACGGCGAAAGAGCGCTCGGTGCTGCTGCGCCGCTGGAACGACCTCATCCTCCAGAACGTCGCCGACCTCGCGAAACTCATGACCGCCGAGCAGGGCAAGCCGCTCGCGGAAGCCAGGGGCGAGATCACCTATGCCGCCTCCTTCGTCGAGTGGTACGCCGAGGAAGCGAAGCGCGTCTACGGCGACGTGATCCCGGGCCACCAGGTCGACAAGCGCATCCTCGTTCTGCGCCAGCCGGTCGGCGTCGTCGCCGCCATCACGCCCTGGAACTTCCCGGCCGCGATGATCACGCGCAAGGTCGCCCCGGCGCTCGCGGCCGGCTGCACGGCCGTCGTGAAGCCCGCGATCCAGACGCCTTATTCCGCGCTCGCGCTTGCCGAGCTCGCGCATCGCGCGGGCATCCCGGCAGGCGTCATCAACGTCATCACCGGTCCCGCGCGCGAAATCGGCGGCGTGCTCACCGGGGATGCTCGCGTGCGCAAGCTCTCCTTCACGGGCTCGACCGAAATCGGCAAGCTCCTGATGTCGCAGTGCGCGAAGACGATGAAGAAGGTCTCGCTCGAGCTCGGCGGCAATGCGCCTTTCATCGTGTTCGACGATGCGGACCTCGATGCCGCGGTCGCGGGCGCGATCGCCTCCAAGTACCGCAATACCGGCCAGACCTGCGTCTGCGCGAACCGGCTGCTCGTGCAGGACGGCGTGTATGAGGCGTTCACCGCGAAGCTCGTGGCCGCGGTGCAGAAGCTTCGCGTCGGCGACGGGCTGGCCGGGGAGACCGAGCAGGGACCGATGATCGACGCCAACGCGATCAAGAAAGTCGAGGAGCACATCGCGGATGCGACTTCAAAAGGCGCGAAGGTCGCCGCCGGCGGCCACCGCCACGCGCTCGGCGGCACGTTCTTCGAGCCGACGGTGCTGACCGGCGTGACGCCCGCGATGTTGGTCGCGCGCGAGGAAACCTTCGGGCCCGTCGCGCCGCTGTTCAGGTTCAAGACGGAAAAAGAAGCCATCGCGATGGCGAACGACACGGAGTTCGGCCTCGCCTCCTATCTCTACACGCGCGATCTCGCGCGCTCCTGGCGCGTGTCGGAAGCGCTCGAGTACGGCATCGTCGGGCTCAACACGGGCCTCATCTCGACGGAAGTCGCGCCCTTCGGCGGCATCAAGGAATCCGGCACGGGCCGCGAAGGCTCGAAGTACGGGCTCCTCGACTACACCGAGATCAAGTACGTCTGCGTCGGCGGAGTCTCCTGACGGCCCGGCCCGGGACTTCGTTGCATTTCAGCGACGCGCGCAAACCGGCGGAAGTCACGCCCGGGCCAGCACGCATAAGCGCCCTGCATAGGCGGTTTTTCGTGACGGTGTCGATTATGTCGACACGACGCCCATGACCCCGATCACAGTTACGTCACGCGTATCGCCCACGCAACAACGCGGGCTCCTACCATTTCCGCGTGAACTCCGCGCATCCCCCTGCGCGACCTCCCCTTACACAGGAACCGTAATCATGAAACTCGCAAAAGCAATGATTGGCGGCCTGTTGCTCGCGGCCGCGCCGCTGGCAGCGATGGCCGATGACATGAGCTATTCGTACGTCGACGCAGCCTACATCCAGACGGACGTCGACGGCGCCGGGCCCTCGGCCGACGGCTTCGCGCTACGCGGCTCGGTCGGCTTCGGGCAGAACTGGTTTGCATTCGCCGAGTACGCCTCCCAGAGCGTCCAGGGTTTCGACATCGACTCGACGGCAGTCGGAGTGGGTGGCCACTACGGCCTCAACGAACAGCTCGACGTCGTTGGTAGCGTCGGCTATATCTCCTTCGACCTGAACCCGGGCGGCAGCGACGATGGCTACATGCTGAATCTCGGCCTGCGCGGCCGCGTCACGGAAGGTGTCGAGCTCGAAGGCGGTGTCCGCTACACGGACTTCAGCGACGGCGGCGACGACACCGCGTTCTACGTGGGCGGCCGTTTCCACTTCAACAAGACCTGGGCGCTCGGCGCCGAGTACCAGGATGGCAGCGATTCGTCTTCGCTCCTCGCGTACGTCCGCGCCAGCTTCTGATCCCGTCACGCGCTTGAACCGGCCGGGAGCCACGCTCCCGGCCGCTTTTTTTCGCCCGCGGCCTTCGTACCGCGCATGCGGTGCTTCGGGTATCTTGAGGGCATGCCGTCCGACACCGGCGTCCTCGTCGTCAATCTCGGCACGCCCGATGCGCCGACGCCCGAGGCCGTGCGCCGTTTCCTCGCGGAGTTCCTCTCCGACCCGCGGGTCGTCGACCTGCCGCGGCTGCCCTGGCAGATCGTGCTGCGCACGTTCATCCTGCCGTTCCGGCCCGAAAAGAGCGCGCGCGCCTACCGTGAGATCTGGACGCCGGCGGGCTCGCCGCTCCTGACCGGCACCGAGGCGCTGACGCGCGCCCTCTCGCAAAAGCTTGCGGCCATGCCGGGCGAGCCGCCAACGGTCGTCATGGGCATGACCTACGGCAATCCATCGATCGACCATGCGCTGCAGAAGCTGCAATCAGCGGGCGTCAGGCGGCTCGTCGTGCTCCCGCTCTACCCGCAGTATTCGGCGACGACGACCGCCGCGGTGCTCGACCGGGTGGATGCAGCGCTCGCGCGCTGGCCCGCGCCGCCGGAGCGGTTCCTGATCGAGGACTATCACGCCGAGCCTGACCACGTCGCGGCACTCGCGGCGAGCATCGCCGCCGCGCGCACGCCCTTCGATCACCTGCTGTTCTCGTTTCACGGCATCCCGCGCCGCTATGCGGCGGCGGGCGATCCCTACGACGGGCAGTGCCAGGCGACCGCCCGGCTCGTCGCCGCGCGCCTCGCGCTGCCCGCGGAGCGCTGGTCGGTCGCATTCCAGTCGCGCGTCGGGCGCGCGCGCTGGCTCGAGCCCTACACGGAGGATCGCCTGCGCGAACTCGCGCAGGCAGGCACCCTGCGCCTCGCGGTCGCCTGCCCCGGATTCGCAGTGGACTGCCTCGAGACGCTCGAGGAAATTGCGATCCGCGGCGCCGCGACGTTCATCAACGCCGGCGGGATCGACTTCGAATACATCCCGGCGCTCAACGATTCCGCCGCGCAGGTCGAGTGCCTCGCGCGCCTCGTCAGGGAGCGCCTGCCGTGATCGGGCGCTTCCACGAAGTGAGCGTGCACGCGCCGGACGTGCTGGAGTCGCTCGCGTTCTACGAGCGGCTGGGGTTCGCGCAGGTCACGACGGGCGAGGCTTTCCCGTACCCGTATGCGGCGGTCGCCGACGGGCGCCTCGCGATCGGCCTGCACGGGCACGAACTCGCGCAGTCGCCGCTCCTGTCCTTCGTGCTCCCCGACCTCCTCGAACACATCGGCGCGATCGAGCGCAGCCGGCGTCGAGATCATCGACCGGCGCCTCGGCGAAGACGTCTTCAACGAAGCGAGCCTCGAAGCGGCGGGCCAGGTGATTCGCCTGCTCGAGGCGCGCACGCACTCGCCGTCGCCGCAGGGCCCCGGCGAGACTTCGCTCCTCGGCTGGTTCGAGGAGTTCGTGCTGCCGGTCGCCGACATGAAGCGCGCGGAAGCCGAGTGGGAGCGGCTCGGCTTCGTGCCGGCCGAGGAAGGCGACGAGCCCTACCCGCACATCGGGCTCACGAGCGACTCGTTGAATGTCGCGCTTGCTGCCATCGGGCGTGCTCAAGCGGCCCGCGCTGATGTTCGCGGATGCCGACACGCCCGCGCGCATCGGCAAGCTCAAGGAAGCCGGCTTCGAGTTTGCGCGCCGGCTGCCGGGGAATCTCGACGCCGCGCGGCATGCGCTCCTCGTCGCGCCGGAAGGCACGCAATTGCTGCTGACGACGACGGCATGATGCGCGCGACGCTTGCAGTCCTCTTCCTGCTCGCCGCGCCGGCCGCCGGGGCCTGGGTTCCCTGCGAGCAGAAAGACATCACGCCGCCGCAGCCGATCCAGCGCGAGGCGCCCTCGTATCCGCAGGCCGTGCGCGAGCTCGGGATCGAAGGCACGGTCGAGGTCGCGCTCACCGTGCTGCGCGACGGCAATGTCGGCTGGGTGCGCATCGTCCGCGCGGAGCCGCGCGGCTACTTCGAGCAGGCGGCGGCGGAAGGCGTGCGCCGCTGGCGATTTTCGCCGGCGATGCAGGACGGCCAGCCGATCGAGTGCCGCCTGCGCACGCGCGTGCGCTTTGCGCTCACCGACGCGGCGGCGACCGTCGAAGGCCTTTCCAGCGGCGACCGGCCGCAGCCGATCTATCCGGCCGCGCTCCTGCAGGCGCGCATCGAAGGCTACGCCGAGGTCGAGTACGACCTCGACGCCGGCGGCGTCGTCAAGAACGCGAAACTCTCCGCCGCGATGCCGCGCGGCGAGTTCGAGAAGGCGGCGCTCGCGGCCGTGCGCGGCTGGCACGGGCCCGCCAGTGAATCGGCGCTGCGCCATGAGACGAGGCGCTTCGACTTCCGCCTGCCCGACACCCGCCTCGACGTCGTGCCGCCGACGCTGCTCGCGAGTGCGCCCTTCCCGATGGCCGCCTGCGAGCGGCACATGACCGGCCGGGTCGTGCTGGAAGTCGAGACCGAACCTTCCGGTCAGGTGCATGAGGCTCGTATCCTCACGGCGGAACCGGCCGGGCTCTTCGACCGCACGGCGCTCACGGTCGCCCGCGGATCGAAGCTGTCGCCGGCCTATCGCGATGGCCAGCCGATCGCGGCGACCGCGCTTCTCACGCTGCATTTCGCCCCGGAGCGCGCCACCTGCCCCGGCATGCAGACGCCGGATCACGAGCCGCCCCCGTGCAACCGCCCGCCGCCGCGGGTGACCCGGCACGATGAACGGCCTGCCCCCCGCGCCGAATGGTGGGACACGCTGTCCCGGGACGCCGGCTAACCGGTACCATGGGCGCTTCGCCGCCGCCGGCGGCACTGCGGTTCCACGGGGGTTCCCGATGAAGTTCCTTTCGACCGCGGCGCTCGCCGCGCTGGCCGCGCTTGCGGCGTTTTCAGCGGCCGCCGACGAAGGCATGTGGACCTTCGACAATCCGCCCGCCGCTGCCATCGAGCAGAAATACGGCGTCAAGCTCGATTCGGCCTGGCTCAACCACGTGCGCGAGTCGACGGTGCGCCTCGAGACGGGCTGCACCGGCTCCTTCATCTCGGGCGACGGCCTGATCCTCACGAACCACCACTGTGCCGAGGACTGCGTCTCGCAGATTTCCTCCGAAGGCAATGACCTCAACACCGATGGCTTCCTCGCGGGCACGCGCGAGAAAGAGGTCAAGTGCGAGAAAGACGCGCGTGTCCGTGCTGGTCGGCACCGAAGACGTGACCGCCAAGGTCGCCGCCGCCCTCGCGGGCGTCGCGCCGGACAAGGTCGTCGAGGCTCGCCGCGCCGCGCTCACGAAACTCGAGCAGGCCTGCGAGGAAGATTCGAAGAAGGCCAAGGGCGGCGCGCTCAAGTGCGAACGCGTTGCGCTCTACCAGGGCGGCCAGCACTGGCTCTACAAGTACCGCCGCTACGACGATGTGCGCCTCGTGTTCGTGCCGGAGCGCGACATCGCGGCCTTCGGCGGCGACCCGGACAACTTCCAGTTCCCGCGCTGGTGCCTCGACATGTCGATCCTGCGCGCCTACGAGAACGGCAAGCCGGCAAAGACGCCGAACCACCTGCGCTTCAACTGGGCCGGTGCCCAGCCGGGTGATCGCGGTGTTCGTTTCCGGCCACCCGGGCGATACCGATCGCCTCCTGACCACGTCGCAGCTCGCGCTGCAGCGCGACACCTACCTGCCGTTCTGGCTGCTGCGCTACTCGGAGCTGCGCGGCCGCATGATCCAGTACTCGAAGACGGGCGAGGAGCCGCGCCGCACGGCCGAGTCGTACCTGAACCAGATCGAGAACTCGATCAAGGTGCGGCGCAAGCAGTTCGACGCGCTGCTCGACCCGGCGCTGCTCGAGAACGCGGCGCGAAGGAAAAAGCGCTGCGCGATTCCGTCGCCGGCAATGCCTCGCTCGCCTCGGCGAGCGGCGCCTGGGACGAGATCGCGAAGGCCCAGGACACCTGGCGCAACATCCTCGTGCGGCATGCCTTCATCGAGGCCCTGCATTCAATCGCCCGCCCGCCGCCTTCAACAGCGACCTCTTCGTGCACGCCCGCGTGCTCGTGCGCGCGGCTGCCGAGCGCGCCAAGCCGAACGAGGCGCGCCTGCCGGAATTCACCGAGGCGCGGCTCCGGCCGTCGTGCAGGGCCTTAAGGCCGATGCACCGATCTACCCGGACTTCGAGGTACTGAGGCTCTCCTTCGGACTCGAGCGCATGCGCGAGTGGCTCGGCCCGGACGACCCGATCGTGCGCCGCGTGTTCGGCAACGATTCGCCCGACACGCTCGCCAATCGCCTCGTGCGCCAGAGCTCGCTCGGCGACTCCGCCGCGCGCGTTGCGCTGTACGAGGGCGGGCAGGCCGCGATCGACGCGAGCCAGGACCCGATGATCCGCCTCGCCGTCGCGGTGGACCCGGACGCGCGGGCGCTGCGCAAGCAGTTCGAGGAAGAGGTCGACGGCCCGACGCAGCACGGCCAGGAGGAGATCGCGAAAGCGCGCTTTGCCGAATACGGCACGAGCATCTACCCGGATGCGACCTTCACGCTTCGCCTCTCCTACGGCGCGATGAAAGGCTGGGTCGAGAAGGGCCAGGAAGTCCGGCCGTGGACCGAGCTCTCACGCGCCTTCGAGCGCGCGACCGGCGAGCCGCCGTTCAAGATCCCGCCGCGCTGGATGGCCGCGAAGGACCGCCTCGACATGACGACGCGGGCGAACTTCACGACCGACAACGACATCGTCGGCGGCAACTCCGGCAGCCCGATGCTGAACGCGAAGGGCGAGATCGTGGGCCTTGCCTTCGACGGCAACATCCACTCGATCTCGGGCAGCTACTGGTTCGACGAGCGGATGAACCGCTCGGTCGGCGTGCACCCGGCCTTCATCCGGACCGCGCTCGAGAAGGTCTACGACGCGAAGGCGCTGCTCGCCGAAATCGACGCGAAGTAAGCCTAGGCGGCCCTGGAACAGAAAGCGCCCGCTGCCTTGCGGCAGCGGGCGCATTTTTTTGCGCGGTCGACGCGCTTCAGAGCTGCGCGACCGTCACCTTGACGATCTCGCCCTTGAAGTCCGTGGCGCCCAGCTTGTAGTCGTCGGAGACCATCGTCTCGTTGTCGACGCCGACGTCCACGCCCTCGTCGGCCGAGAACACGAAGGGCTGGGTCTTCGCGATGTGGCCCTCGGCCACTTTCTGCCCGTCGACGCTGAGGATCGACTTGCCGCCGGTGCCGGGCTTCGCCTCGTCCGGGATGAACTCGTACACGATCGTGTGCTTGCCCGCCGCGAGCGGCGCCTTCGACGCGACCTTCGTGTGCGTGAGCCCGAAGAAGTTGTAGTCGTGCACCACGCGGCCGCCCTTCATGTAGAGCGACCAGCCGCCGAAGTAGCCGGCCTGCGCGATGATCACGCCCTCCGTCTTCGCATCCGGCAGCGACGACTTCGGCCGTGATGGAGTGATGTACGCCCTTCACGTTGATGAAGGCGTTTTCCATGATGCCCGTCATCCCGTCGTAGACGGTCATCGTCGTGCGCCCGCCGAGAAGGTCCGGCCGGCCGGCGATCGCCGGATTGAAGCGCTCCGACCGGCGGTCGTCGATCGGCAGCACGTGGTTGCGCTCGGCCTCCTGCATGAAGAGGTCCTGGAGTTCCTTCAGCTTCTCCGGATTCTTCGCCGCGAGGTCGTCCGCCTCGCTGAAGTCCTTGTCGATGTTGTAGAGCTCCCAGACGTCGTCCTTGAGCGGCGGCAATCTTGGTCAGGACCCAGGGAATCGAGTGGCGAGTCGCGGCGATCCAGCCCTCGTGGTAGATCGCGCGGTTGCCGAACATCTCGAAGTACTGCGTCTTGCGCCGGTCCGCGGCCTTGGCATCGTCCGTGCTGTAGAGCATCGAGACCCCGTCCATCGGGTACTGCTCGATGCCGTTGACCATCTTCGGCTCGGGAATGCCGGCGGCCTCGAGCGCCGTCGGCGCGACGTCGATCACGTGGTGGAACTGGCTGCGGATCTCGCCCTTCGCCTTGATGTGCGAGGGCCACGGCAGGACCATGCCGTTCCGCGTGCCGCCGAAGTGGCTCGCGATCTGCTTGGTCCACTGGAAGGGCGCGTTGGTCGCCCAGGCCCAGCCGATCGCGTAGTGCGGGAAAGTCGTCGGGCCGCCCCAGTCGTCGACGTGGTCCTTCATCTGGTCGTAGGTGCCGACGATGCCGTTCAGCGCCATCATCTCGTTGTAGGCGCCCTCCGGGCCGCCCTCGGCGCTCGCGCCGTTGTCGCCGACGATGTAGAAGAAGAGCGTGTTGTCGAGCTCGCCGAGGGCGTCGAGCTGCTCGACGAGCCGGCCGACCTCGTGGTCCGTGTGCTCCGCGAATCCCGCGAACGTCTCCATCTGGCGCTCGAACAGGCGCTTCTGGTCGGCATTCATGTCGTCCCAGGCCGGAATCTCCTTGGGCCGCGGCGTGAGCTTCGTGTCCGCGGGGATGATCCCCATCTCCTTCTGGCGCGCGTAGGTCTCCTCGCGGAGCTTGTCCCAGCCGCCGGCGAACTGGCCCTTGTACTTCGCGATCCACTCCTTCGGCGCGTGGTGCGGCGCATGCGTCGCGCCGGTCGCGAAGTACACGTAGAACGGCTTGTCCGGGGTCAGCGAATGCTGCGCGCTCACCCACTTGATCGCCTGGTTCGTCATGTCGGTCGTGAAGTGGTAGTTGGGCGACATGTCGTGCTCGACGCGCGTCACGCCGTCGAAGATCGCCGGCGCCCACTGGTTGGTCTCGCCGCCGATGAAGCCGTAGAACTTGTCGAAACCCGAGCCGGTCGGCCAGCGGTCAAAGGGACCCGAGGTCGAAACTTCCCAGGGCGGCGTCTCGTGATACTTGCCGAAGGCCGCCGTGCTGTAGCCGTTCATGCGCAGGATCTGCGCGAGCGGTGTCACGCTGCCGGGGCGGATGCCGGTGTTACCCGGGAAGCCCGTGGCGAGTTCCATGATCGCCCCGGCGTTGTTGATGTGGTGGTTGCGGCCCGTGAGCAGCGCGACGCGCGTCGGGCTGCAGAGCGCCGTCGTGTGGAAGCGGTTGTAGCGCAGGCCATTGGCCGCCATCTTCTCGAGCGTCGGCATGTGGATGGGGCCGCCGAAGGCGCTCGAGGCGCCGAAACCGATGTCGTCGAGCAGCACGATGACGACGTTGGGCGCGCCCGCGGGCGCCTTGACCTCGAAGCGCGGCGGCGCCTTGGCATCGCGCGCATCCAGTTCCTTGATAGACCGGCTCGGCCGGCTCGTGGATCGGCAGGACCGTGCGGTCGAGCCCGCCGTCGGCCTTCGCGACCACGGCTTCCTTCTTGGCGCAGGAAACGGCCATCAGCATCGACGCCAGCACGAGGCTGGCGCGCAGAATTCTTGAGGTCATCTGTTGGACTCCAGTGGACAGGCGCAACCCGGAAACGGGGCGCACAGTCTATCGCCGCGGCAGGCACGCCCGGGAAGAATCTCACGCAAACCAGCCGCGAATCAGCTGCAGCACCTGGTCGTAATGCAGGCCGGCGTAGAGCACGAGAATCATCAGGCCGCCGACGTAGACCGCGGAGATGAGCGTCACGAAGTAGCCGAGCACGATCACGCCGCCGTCGCGCTCGGCCATGCCGAAGCAGAGCAGGATGACCGCGAGCGCCGGAAGCGAATTGACGAAAGGGATGAGCGGCAAGGGCGCCATCAGCAGCAGCACGGCGAGCAGGATCAGGGCGCCGTTCAGCGCGTTGACTGCACGGCCGCCGGTCAGCCCGAGCCAGCGCGGCCGGACCAGGTGCTCGAAACGCTCCGCCCAGTCGTGCACTTTTCCCAGCACGCTTCGAACGGTCGCCGCCGGCAGGCTCCGGTTCAGCAGGCGCTCAGGCAGCCAGGGCACGCGGCTCAGCATCACGGCAAACCCGATCAGCAGCATCGGCATGCCGAGCACGGTGCTCATGCCCGGAACCGTGATCGGCAGCAGGAAGGGCGCGGCGAGCACGCCGCAGAACACGAGCAGGCCCTGCTCGCCGAGCAGCGCGACGAGGTCGCGCAGGGTCACGGAGGGATCGCGCACGGCGGCCGCGGCCGCGGCGAGCGCGGCAGACATGCGGACTTCCGGGTTGCGGAACCGGATCGCCGTCACGATCCGCGCCTCGCTTCCAGCGTCACGCTCACCTCGAAGTCGTCGCGCACCTTGAGCACGCCGAGCGCAACCGTAAACGGCACGAGGCCGACGTCGGCATGCGTCAGGTGAAGATCCGCATGCGCTTTCAGAAGGTCGCCCTCGACCGTGACGGTGAACGGCGCGGCGACCACGTGCTCCCCGCCCGCGAGCGAGACGCGCACCTGCGCCTGGTAGTTCCCGGACTCGCCGGAGAGCGATTCAGACGTGAGCTTCATCACGCCGAAATTTGCGGCATTCAGCAGCTTCTCGCCCAGCATGTTGTGGCGAGTCCCTTCGGCGTCCTTGGCCGGCACCGGCGCGGCGAAGTCGCCGCCCGCAGCGGCGCGCGCCGCCTCATCGTCCACGACGAGCGACTCGAGCGGCAGCGACAGCTCGAAGCTCGTTGCCGTCAGCGGCTCGCGTACCACGATCTCGCCCGCGAGCTGGTCCGACGTGATCAGGTGATTGTGGCCGAGCTTCTGCATCGGGCCGTCACGGTAGACGCGCACTTCGAGCGTCGAGGAGACAAGCTTCCAGGCCTCGCCCGGTGCTGCCACGGGCGCCGCCGGCACGGCGGCCGCGGGCGGCGCCTCCTCGCGCGGCGGCACGGCGCAGCCGGCGAGAATCACGAGGACGGGCCACAGGAACTTGCGCATCGGCGTATTCTCCAAGACTTGATGCCAGCACGAAACTCCACCCTGCGCTACGGTTATGTCGCGCAAACCCTGCATTGGGTGATCGTCGGGCTGCTGATCGTCCAGGTGACGCTCGGCACGATCGCCGACGACCTGCCGCTCGGGTTCGAGAAGCTGGTGACTCTCGCGCGGCACAAGTCCTTCGGCATCACGATACTCGGACTTGCGGTCATCCGTCTCGCCTGGCGGTGGATCAGCCCGCCCCCGCCCCTGCCGCCGATGCCGCGATGGCAGCACCTGGCCGCAAACCTGAATCACTGGGCGCTGTACGCGATCCTGTTCGCGATGCCGCTTTCCGGCTGGATGATGTCCTCGGCTTCGAATATCCCGGTGAGCTGGTTCGGCTTCATCCAGTTGCCCGATCTCGTCGGGCCCGACAAGGTGCTCAAGGGGCGCTTTCACGAACTGCACCACCTGCTCGCGTGGTTCCTGTACGCGCTCGCCGGCCTGCACGTCGCCGCCGCGCTGAAGCACCAGTTCTTCGACAAGGATGGATTGCTGCTGCGCATGCTTCCGGGGAGAAGCCGGATGATCCTCCGCACACTGTTGATCGCCCTCGTCCTTTGCCCGGCGGCCCTCGCGGACGTCCGCCAGGCGGGCCCCACCGGCGGCACGCTCGAATTCTCCGGCGTCCAGGCCGGCGCCAAGTTCACGGGCTCGTTCAAGAACTTTCACGTGAAGCTCGACTTCGATCCGGCGAAGCCGCAGGCCGGCAGCCTCGACGTCACGGTCGAGACCGGCTCCGTGGACACGCAGGACGGCGAGCGCGACCAGGTCCTGAAGAGCCCGGATTTCTTCTCGGTGGAGAAGTACCCGCAGGCCGTCTTCCATGCGACACGATTTGAGCGCGCGGGCGCCGGCTGGCGCGCGACCGGCGATCTCACGATCCGCGGCATGAAGAAGACCGTCCCGGTCAGCTTCACGCTCGCGCCAGCGGGCGCGGCGACCGTGATGAAAGGCTCCGCGAGCCTGAAGCGCCTCGCTTTCGGCCTCGGCCAGGGCGACTGGGCCTCGACCGAGTGGGTCGGCGACGACGTGGACGTCCGCTTCGAGCTGAAGCTCGCGCCCGTCGGTTAGAGTCGCGCCCATGGACGGGCGCATGCCACCGCAGTTCGGGAACGTCGAGGACTGCGTCGAGCAGGCGATCTCGCGGGTCGGCCGCCGCATCGTGCTCTGCGCGCCGATCGGCGCCGGCAAGCCCGTCGCGCTCGTCAACGCCTTCTACCACCGCGCCGCCGCCGATCCCGGCATCGAGCTCGCCATCCTGACGGGCCTGACGCTGACGCGTCCGAGACCTGCGAGCGAACTCGAACGCCGGCTGGTCGAGCCGATCACGGCGCGCATTTTCGGCAGCGCGCCGGAACCCGCCTGGGTTGCGCCATTGCGCGCCGGAAATCTGCCGCCCAACATCCGCGTGCAGGAATTCTTCATGGAGCCGGGCGCCTGGCTTCATGCCCCGCTCGCGCAGCAGTCCTACGCGAGCATCAACTACACCCACGTCGCGCGCAGCGTCCTTGCGCAGGGCGCGAACGTCGTCGCCCAGCAGGTCGCGCGCCGCCCGGGCGGCCGCGTGAGCCTCGGCACCAACCCGGACGTCACGGCCGACCTCATCCCGATGCTGCGCGAGCGCGAGCGGGCGGGACAGCCGGTCGCCGTCATCGGCCAGGTGAACGACCGCATGCCCTTCATGTTCGGCGCGGCCGAGATGCCGGAATCCGGCCTCGACTTCGTCGTGGACGACCCGCGCGGCTACCACGAGCTGATCGCGCCGCCGAACGGACCGATCCCGACCGCGGAGCATGCGATCGCGCTCGCGGCGAGCCTGCTGGTGCGCGATGGCGGCACGATCCAGATCGGCATCGGCGAGCTCGGCGACGCGATCGTGCACGCGCTCACGCTGCGGCATCGCAGCAATGGCCACTGGCGGCGTGCGCTCACGGACATCGGGCTCCTGCCGCGCTTTGCCGCCGAACAGCAGTCGATCGGCGGCGATGCGCCGTTCGAGCGGGGCCTCTATGCCGTCTCGGAGATGTTCGTGGACGGCTTCCTCGACCTGTATCGCGAAGGCATCCTGAAGCGGCGCGCCGAGGACGGCGCGCTGCTGCACGGCGCCTTCCTGCTCGGGCCGCGCGCCTTCTACGAGGAACTGCGCGCCATGCCGGACGAGGAGCGCGCGCTGTTTCGCATGATGCCGGTGAGCTTCACGAACGAGCTGCTCGGCCCGGACTGGGAATCGAAGGTCGCGCAGCGGCGCGATGCGCGCTTCATCAATTCCGCGATGATGGCGACGCTTGGCGGCGCGATCGTCTCGGACGGCCTCGAGGACGGCCGCGTCGTCAGCGGCGTCGGCGGGCAGTTCAACTTCGTCGCGCAGGCGCACGACCTGCCGGGCGGCCGCTCGATCATCGCGGTGCGCGCGACGCGCGCCAGCGGCGGGAAGCTGGAATCGAACATCCGCTGGAACTACGGCCACGAGACGATCCCGCGTCACCTGCGCGACATCGTGCTGACGGAATACGGCATCGCGGACATCCGCGGCCGGAGCGACGCCGAAGTCGCGGCCGCGATGATCGAGATCGCCGACTCGCGCTTCCAGGCGGGACTCGTGGCCGACGCGAAGCGCGCCGGCAAACTGCCGCAGGGCTATGTCATTCCCGAGCGGTGTCGCCGCAACCTGCCCGAGGTGCTCGATCAGGCGCTCGCGCCGCATCGGGCGGAAGGCCGCTTCGGATCCCTGCCCTATGGCACGGATTTCACCCCGGAGGAGATCCGCCTCGGCGCGGCGCTGCGCGGACTCAAGGCGCGCTCGGAAACCTGGGTCGGAAAGCTCGCCATCGCGGCGAAGTATCCTCCGCCCGCTGCCGCGCGATGCGTCGCTCAAACCGCTCTTCGAACGCATGGATCTCGCCGCGCCGCGCGGATTCCGCGAGCGCGCTGCTGCGGCGGCTGGTTGCCGCCGCTCTCTAGTCTTGCCCCGGCATTGGGCGTAGTGTCAGGCGCCCCGACCGGCGGGCGCCGGTCGGGCCATGAAATTCAGGGGGAACACATGAAGAAGATCATCGCCATCGTGCTCCTTGCGCTGCCCATGAGCGCGTTCGCCGATCACCTGGACGTGATCAATATCAAGCTCAAGGACGGCTGCGACTTCGCGAAATTCCTGCAGATTGCAAACGACTTCAACACGCAGTGGGGCGCGAGCCACGGTTACCACGCCGACATCGCGGTGCCGCTGCAGAGCAGCGACCTCGAATCGATGCGGTGGATGGGGCGCAGCAAGGATGCGGCGACTTTCGGCAAGGCCTGGGACGCCTGGCGCACCGAGATCACCGATCCCAATACGGTCGCTGGCAAGCTCGCCGCGCGATTTGGCGCCTGCGCGATCAATACCGAGAGGCGCGGATTCGACGTCTACTGAGCGGATCTTCCGCGAAAAGGGGACGGTCCCCGAATTCCGGAGGGGACAGTCCACCTTTGATGCGGCGCTGCGCGCCGCATCAAAGGTGACCGTCCCCTTCATGAAGGGGTGCGTCCCCTTCAGTGGCCGGCGAGGCGCTCGGCCTGGCGCCGAAGTGCGGCACCGAATTTCTGCTGGTCGTAAAACGCGCCGAGCCCGTCAAGATCCGGCTTGCGGCGACGGAGCGTCTCCAGGCTGAACTCGATCGGCATGTCGCAGGCGATGATCGTGAGCCTGCGCGCGAAATACGCCGCCTCGCGATGTTCGCGCAGCCGGTCGGCGAGCTTGGACGCGCCGCGGATCGGCAGGCTGCCGACCCGGTCGAGGCCGTCGTAGAGTTCTTCGAGCGAGGCGAAAGTCGCAAGCAGCGCCGCCGCGGTCTTCGGCCCCACGCCCGGCACGCCCGGGATGTTGTCCACGGAATCGCCGGTGAGCGCGAGGTAGTCCGCCATGCGTTCCGGCCGCACGCCGAACTGGCCCGCGATGTCCTGGTAGGCGAAGCGCCGCTCGCCGGCGTAGTCCCAGTAGTGGTCACCGTCCCGCACGAGCTGCGCGAGGTCCTTGTCGCGGGTCACGATCACCGCGCAATGGCCAGCCTCGCGCAGGCGCGCCGCCATCGTGCCGATGATGTCGTCCGCCTCGTGCGTGGGGCTGCCGAACTCGGCGAGCCCGAGCAGGCGGCAGAGCTCGCGGCACAGCGCGAACTGGCGCTTCAGCTCCGGCGGCGCGGGCTCGCGATTCGCCTTGTACGCCGGGTAGATCGCATTGCGGAACGAAGTCGACAGGCTTTCGTCGAATGCGACCGCGACGTGCTCGGGCCTCGCTTCCTCGAGCAGGTCGCCGAGAAAGCGGCCGAAGCCGTAGAGCGCATTGACCGGCTGGCCGTCGCCGTCCGTCATCTCGAGGCCCACGGAATAGTAGGCCCGGAAGACGAAGTAGCTCGCGTCGATCAGGTGTACCGCGGGCAGCGCCGCGCGCTTCACTGCGTGAAACGCTGGATGCGCGCGTGCAGCGGGCTCGAGCGCGGGAAGTGCGCGAGCAGGTACTCCATCTGGTCGGCGAGCACGCGCCGGCCCTTGAGGTAGATGTACTCGGCGTAGGTCGGCGTGAATGGCACGGCAAGCAGCTGCATGCCCGCCTGCTCGGGCGTGCGCGAGGCTTTCTGGTTGTTGCAGCGGCGGCAGGCCGTGACGACGTTGTTCCAGACGTCCTTGCCGCCCTTGCAGAACGGGCGCACGTGATCGCGCGAGAGCTGGTGGGCCGTGAAGCGGCCGCCGCAGTACATGCAGAGGTTTGCGTCGCGACGGAACAGCGTCTCGTTGTTGAGCGGCGGCACGTAGTCGCCGCGCAGGCTCCCCGGGTTTCCGGAAGATCCCTGCGTCGCCATCATCGAATTCACTTCGATCACCGTCTGGCGGCCGGTGCGCGCGTTGGTCCCGCCGTGCAGCGCGTACAGCCGGCTGCCGAACGCATACGCGACCTGGCCGAGGCAGTGCAGTCGCACGGCCTCCTTGTAGTCGATCCACTCGAGCGGCATGCCCGACGCGTCCGTGCGCAGCACCTGCTGCGACAGTGCGATGAGCGCGCCGCCGGCCCTGACTTGCGCCCTGGAAATGACGGTACCGGTACCCACAGACCCTATCCTGCCCCAGAAAGCTCCAAACAATAATGCACGATTATGATATTTTTCAACGCGCCGCCGCCCGGCCGGCAAGACCAACGGGAAGACCTGGATGCCAGTCACGATCGGCGTGCTGAAAGAGACCGTGCGAGGCGAGAACCGCGTCGCAATCGTGCCTGAAGTGGCGACCCGCCTGATAGGCCAGGGCGCCCAGGTCCTGGTCGAGCGCGGCGCAGGCGCCGCCGCCCGCTTCCCGGATGCCCAGTACAAGGATGTGAGCTTCGCCGACGGCGCGGACGCCGTCCTTGCGGGCTGCGACCTCCTCTTCACGGTGCAGCCGCCCGATGCCGGCATCGTCGCGAAGCTGAAGCCCGGCGCGACCGTCGTCGGCTTCCTCGCACCGCATGCCCAGGGCCCGCTCGTGCGCGCGCTTTCGGCGCAACGCATCACCAGCTTCGCGATGGAGCTGGTGCCGCGCATCTCGCGCGCGCAGTCCATGGACGCGCTCTCCTCGCAGGCGGCCGTCGCCGGCTACAAGGCCGTGCTGATCGGCGCATCGGCACTCGACAAGTTCTTCCCGATGCTGACGACCGCCGCCGGCACGATCCGCCCGGCCACCGTGCTCGTCATCGGCGCGGGCGTCGCCGGATTGCAGGCGATCGCGACGGCGAAGCGGCTCGGCGCCGTCGTCGAGGCGTATGACGTGCGTTCCGCGACGCGCGAGCAGATCCGCTCGCTCGGCGCGAAGTTCGTCGAGACCGGCGTCACCGCGGAAGGCACGGGCGGATACGCGCGCGAGCTGACGGCGGAGGAAAAAGCGAAGCAGCAGGAAGTGCTCGATGCCCGCATCGCCGCGGCCGACTGCGTCATCACGACGGCCGGCGTTCCGGGCCGCCCGGCGCCCCGCATCATCACGCGCGCCGCCGTCGAGCGGATGAAGCCCGGTGCCGTGATCGTCGACCTGCTCGCCGAAGGCGGCGGCAACTGCGAGCTGACGCGCGCCGGCGAAACCGTGGACCACAACGGCGTCCGCATCCTCGGGCCCATCAACCTGCCCGCGACGGTCGCGTACCACGCGAGCGAGATGTACGCGAAGAACCTGCTCAACTTCATCAAGCCTGCGCTCAAGGACGGGGCGCTCGCGATCGACTGGAACGACGAAGTGTTCGCGGCCGCCTGCGTCACCCACGACGGGGCGATCCGCCACGAACCGACCCGCAAGCTCGTGGAGGCAACCTAGATGGAAGGCGTGATCGCGCTCTATATCGTGATGCTGGCGGCATTCACCGGCTACGAGATCATCGCGAAGGTGCCGGTGATCCTGCACACGCCGCTCATGTCGGGCAGCAACTTCGTCCACGGCATCGTGCTCGTCGGCGCCATGGTCGCCCTCGGCCGCGCCGACACGACCCTCGAGCAGGTGATCGGCTTCATCGGCGTCGTGCTCGGCGCCGGCAACGCGGTCGGCGGCTACGTCGTCACCGAGCGCATGCTGCAGATGTTCAAGGCGAGCGGCCAGAAGAAGAAGAAGGAATCCGCCTGATGCAGGGCCTGCTACCGGACAACGTCGCGACGCTCGCGATCAACTTCAGCTACCTGCTGGTCGCATTCCTTTTCATCATGGGCCTGAAGGCCATGAGCTCGCCGGTCACGGCGCGCCGCGGCATCGTCGTCGCCGGCATCGGCATGCTGATCGGCACGCTGATGAGCTTCCTCTACCCGGGCATGGGGAACTTCCCGCTGATGCTCGCGGCGATCGCGATCGGCGGCGGGCTCGCCTGGTGGTCGGGGCGCATCGTCGCGATGACCGACATGCCGCAGATGATCGCGCTCTACAACGGCATGGGCGGTGGCGCGGCGGCGGCGATCGCGGCCGTCGAGCTCTTCCGCATCGCCTCGGCGGCGCCCGGCGCGGAGGCAACGCACGGCCCCGCGGTCACGGCGCTCGCGACGGCCGGCGCCTTCATCGGCGCGGTCAGCTTTTCCGGCTCGCTGGTCGCCTTCGGCAAGCTGCAGGGCCTCATCAAGCGCAGCTTCCGGTTCAAGGGCCAGCAGGTCGTGAACCTCGCGATCCTCGCCGGTACGCTCGCGCTCGGCGTCTCGATCGTGATCTCCGGCCACCCGACCGAGCACAACGTCATCCACTTCTTCGCGCTCGCGCTGCTGCTCGGCGTCACGATGACGCTGCCGATCGGCGGCGCGGACATGCCGGTCGTGATCTCGCTCTACAACGCGTTCACCGGCCTTGCCGTCGCCTTCGAGGGCTTCGTGCTCGAGAACGCCGCGATGATCATCGCCGGCATCGTGGTCGGCTCCGCCGGCACGCTGCTCACCCAGCTCATGGCGAAAGCCATGAACCGCTCGCTCGGCAACGTGCTGTTCTCGGGCTTCGGCGAGAGCGCAGCCGCGACGGCCGAAGGCGTCACGGGCGCGCTGAAGCCGATCGAGCCGTCGGACGCCGGCGTCATGATGGCCTTCGCGCAGAAGGTGATCGTGATCCCGGGTTACGGCATGGCCGTCGCGCAGGCGCAGCACAAGGTCTGGGAGCTGTGCCAGCTCCTGATCGACAAGGGCGTGATGGTGCGCTTTGCGATCCACCCGGTCGCGGGCCGCATGCCGGGGCACATGAACGTGCTGCTCGCCGAGGCGGGCGTGCCCTACGACCTCATCTCGGATCTCGACGAGATCAACGCCGAGTTCGAGACGGCGGACGTCGCGCTCGTGATCGGCGCGAACGACGTCGTGAACCCGGTCGCGCGCACGGACAAGGGCAGCCCGATCTACGGCATGCCGATCCTGAACGCCGACAAGGCGAAGAACGTGCTCGTCATCAAGCGCGGACAGGGCGCCGGGTTCTCGGGCATCGAGAACCACCTCTTCTATCTCGACAACACGCGCATGGTGTACGGCGACGCGCAGAAGGTCGCCGCGGAGCTGATCCAGGCGATCAAGGCCGTCGGGTAGCGAGTCGCTCTGGCGCGCACCTTCGCGGGCCGGGGTTCGCGCGCTCGCTCCTGGCGGCGACCGCAAGTCGCTCGCGCACGACCCCGCCCCGCTCGGTGCGCGGCACGCGGCTCTCTTCCGGCGGTCTTGAACACACGATCGCCCCGCGTCGCAGCTGCGCGACTGATCCCGCCGGATCTGTCGCACCGTTCGGGCGCGGGCGAGCCGTTGCGGGACCCCGGAGCGAGCCTAGGTGTCCGAAGGCGAAGCACGCGCCCGTACGGTCAGGCGTCGTCGGATTCGGCGAGCAACAGGTCTTCGTAGAACGCACCGAAGGGAAGCGTCGGGTGGCGGATCTGGATTTCGAGCATCCAGAGGCCAGGTGATGGGATGAACGGAGCGTCGGCGAGCGCGCCCTTGTGATGGGCGGCGTGCGGGAATTCAGACAAGCGGTGGCCGGACATATCCAGGTTGAGCAGCCAGCCGCGACGCTCCGACTCCTCGACGGCAACCCGATAGAGCGCATCGCCAGTCAGGCGGTCCTGCCGCCAGCGTGCCTGGACGGCCTCGAATACGGCCTTCACGTCGCGGGCGATGCGATTGAACTCGGGATTGCCACCTGTCGCGAAGGTGTCGCCGCCATCGCCTTCCCAGTCGCGCCATACCGGGCCGATGTCGATGAAGTAGATGTCGTCCTCGCCGAGCACGACGCCCGGTTTCGACTTCACGTGGAAGGCATTCAGCGTGTTGACGCCAAAGCGGACGTTGATCCCATGCCAGCCCCGCACCATGCCGGCCTCGCGCAGCACCCGGCGGGTAATCTCGACCCCTTGTTCTTCCGTGATGCCCGGTGAGATTTCAGCCGAGATGCGGCCGATCGCTTCGAAGGTGCGGCGCCGCGCCTCCAGCATCATGAGCCGGTCGTAGCGCGGACCGCAGGCCTCTGCCTGCGACTGTTCCAACGGTGCGGAAGTTTCAGTCAAGTTCATTCCCGGGAAATCGACGGTACGGCGATAGCGCCGCGGTTCAAGCCGCTTCGTCGGCGTCCGGCATCAGGAGCCACAGCAACAGGTAAACGATGATGCCCGGGAAGGCGACGCTCAGGATCGAGAGGATCACGTAAGCAACGCGCACGCGGTCGGCCTTCCAGCCGAGCCATTCGGCGAGGCCGCCGCAGACCCCGGCGATCATCCGGTCATGCGAGCGCTTGAGCGGTGCGTTTGCCATCTCCGGAATATCGTCCCACGGAGTCGCGCCGGATGCGAGTCCTCAGCAGGGCGGGCAGGGCCGCGGGTCCACCGATCCGGGCTTCGCGCCCTGGCGGCGCTGGATGCGCGTGACGCCGCTCTTCGGGCGACATCTGCTGCCAGCGATCGCGCAAGGCCTCGCGCCGCTCGGGCGGCAGGTCCTTGAAGCGCTGGTAAGCCTTGCGCAGCGCCTCCTGCTTTTCGGGCGGGAGTTCGCGGAAACGCTGCCATCCCTTGCGAAGCCTCTCGCGCTGTTCCGGCGTGAGCGAGCGCCAGTGCTGCCAGCGCTCGTTCGCCTGCGCGCGGCCGATGCCGTCCATCTCGAGCCAGCGCTTCGCGCCGTCGGCCATCGCACGCTGGCGTTCGGGCGGCAGCGAGTCCCAGCGATCCTTCTGGCCCGCGAGCAGTGCTTGCGACGGTTCGTCGAGCGCGCTCCACGCGACGCCGGCGGAAGCTTCCTCGGCGAGCGCCGGCGCGGCGCCGAGCACCAGCAGGGCGAGCAGCCATGGTGCGACCTTATTCATCGTGGTCTTCCTTCGATTTTTCCTTTTGCGCGTCCTTGAGCGCCTGCTGCGCCTCGCGCGTCGAAATGAAAGCGATCAGCTCCGGATTCTCGCCGCCGATCTCACCGAGGAACTCCAGGAGTTCCGGATCCGGCGGCGCAATCGGCGCCGGCGGCGGTTCCTCTGCGAGGGCAGGCGCGGCGACGAGGAGCGCGGCGATGAAGAATGGCCGTCGCATCGCTCAGCCCACGCCGTCCGGAGCCTGCTCTGCGGCCCACGCGACGAAGTCCGCGTCCTCGCCCAGGAGGTCGAAGTCCTCGCCACCCGCCACGATGTCGAGGTCCTCAAAGGCGGCAGCACCCGGCGTCACCGGTGCGACGGCCTCTTCGCGCTGCCACAGGAGTGCCGCGACGAGTGCAGCGGCGGCGGCGCCCGCGGGCAGCCAGGGCGCCGCGCGGCCCAGGCCGCGATGGCGCAGCTCCGTGAGCGCCGTCGCACGCGCACGCGCAAGTCGCGAGCGTGTCGCGGCATCCGCGGCCTCGACGCTCGCATCGAATGCCGCGCGGCTCTTTCGTTCCAGTTCGCGCATCTCGTCTTCGTTCATGCCTGCCATTCCCCCAGCGCGCCCTGCAGGACCTGCATGGCGCGAAAGTAATGCGTCTTGACGCTGCCCTCGGAGCAGCCCATCGCGACCGCCGCCTGCGCAACGTCGAGTCCCTCGAAGTTCCTGAACAAGAAGGCTTCGCGCTGGCGGCGGCTCAGCGTCGCGAGCACGGCTTCAATGCGCGCCAGCAGTTCCTCGCCCTCGATCACCTCGTCCGGTCGCCCGCGCGTATCCGCGACGTCTTCGATCGGATCCCGCTCCGGCTGCGTCCTCGGCTGCCGCCGGACCAGAACGCCATCACGGCGCGCCGGATTCCGGCGCGGCGCTGCAGGTCGGTGATTCGGTTTCTGAGGATCCGGTAGAAGAGCGGCCGCCACTGATCTTCCGGACGCTGCGCGTAGTGCCGCACCAGGCGGATCATCGCGTCCTGCACGGCGTCCTCGGCTTCGGCGCGATCGCGGAGCGCGAGGCATCGCGATCCGATGCGCACGGCGCTCGATCCCGGCGAGGAACCTGTCGAGCGCGCGCTCCCGGTCCACCGTCTCCTCCCGCGCTGCGCCCGGCCGGCCGAGCGACAATGGCGCATCGAGCGTAGCAGAGCGAATCACCGGCTCGTCCTCCATCGCGTCCCGACTCCACTGCCGGCCCCGGTGATATAACGTCGCAGCCGGGCGGCGGTTTACGCTGGCCCGGCTTGTTTTTCAACCAACTGAAATTAAAGGTTTTTTTGGCCCAGTCGTCGCCCATCCTCCAGGTCGTCTTCGACACGCCGCTGCGGCGCTGCTTCGACTACCTGCCCGCCGCCGGCGAGCGCGTGCCTCGGCCCGGCGAGCGCGTGCGCGTGCCGCTCGGAAAGCGCCGCGCGATCGGTCTCGTCGCCGCGCACGCGACGGAGAGCACGCTGCCGCGCGCGCGCCTGAAGTCCGTCGTCGATGTGCTCGACACGATGCCGCTGTGGGACGACGTGACCTTCAACCTGCTGCTGTGGGCCGCCGACTACTACCACCACCCGCTCGGCGACGTGCTGTTCGGCGCGATGCCGAAGATGCTGCGCCAGGGCGCGGCCGCCGTGCGCGACACGATCGTCTGGCGACTCGGCGACGCGGGGCGCGCGGCGATCGCGGCGGGCGCCCGCCTCGGCCGGCGGCAGCAGGCGCTCGTTGCGCTCCTCGGCACCGAGGGCGCGAGCGCCGCGGCGATCGCGGAAGCCGGGCACCAGGCCGTCGTGCGCGATTTCGCGAAGCGCGGCTGGCTCGAATCCGAGGCGCGGCCCGAGGCGCCGCCGCCGGCCGGCCTCGGCCGGCCCGGGCCGGTGCTGACGGCCGACCAGGGCGCGGCGGTCGCGCGCATCGGAGCCTCGCTCGGGAAGTTTGAGGCTTTCCTCCTGCACGGCGTTACCGGCAGCGGCAAGACGGAGGTGTACCTGCGGCTCATCGAGCGCGTGCTCGAGGCGGGCCGCGGCGCGCTCGTGCTCGTGCCCGAGATCGCGCTGACGCCGCAGCTCGTCGCGCGCTTTCGCGCACGTCTCTCGGCGCCGGTGGTCGCATTGCACTCCTCGCTCGCCGACGGCGCGCGCCTCGAGGCCTGGCGCGCCGCCGCCACCGGCCGCGCGCCGGTCGTGATCGGCACGCGATCGGCCGTCGCGACGCCGATGCCGGCGCTCGGCCTCGTGGTCGTGGACGAGGAGCACGACGCTTCCTACAAGCAGCAGGAGGGATTTCCGCTACTCCGGGCGCGACCTCGCGATCGTGCGCGCACAGCGCGCGGGCGCGCCGGTCGTGCTCGGCTCGGCAACGCCCTCGCTCGAGACGCTCGCGAACGCCGCCGGCGGCCGCTACGTGAAAGTCTCGCTGCCCGAGCGCACCGGCCGCGCCGGGAAGCCGCGCGTCACGGTCGTGGACCTTCGCGTCAACGCGGCGCGCGACGGGCTCTCCCCGCCCGCGCTCGCGGCGATCGGGCGGCATCTCGAGGCGAAGGGCCAGGTGCTCGTGTTCCTGAACCGGCGCGGCTACGCGCCCACGATGTTCTGCTCCGGCTGCGGCTGGCTCGCGCCCTGCAAGTCCTGCGACGCCCGGCTCACGGTGCATCTCTCGCGCGCGCTCCTCGCCTGCCATCACTGCGGCGCCGAGGAACCGCTGCCATTTGCCTGCCCGCGCTGCGGAAACGAGCTCGCCCCGGTCGGCGAGGGCACGGAACGCGTCGAGACGACGCTGAAGCAGCTCTTTCCCGCCGCGACGCTCGTGCGCATCGACCGCGACGTGATCCGGCGCCGCGGCGACCTCGAGGAAGCGCTGGCCTCGGTCAACGACGGCCGCGCGCGCATCCTGCTCGGCACGCAGATGCTGACGAAAGGCCACGACTTCCCGGACGTGACGCTCGTCATCGTGCTGGCCGCGGACCAGGGGCTGTTCGGCGCGGACTTCCGCGCGAGCGAGCGCCTCGCGCAGCAGATCGTGCAGGTCGCGGGCCGCGCCGGCCGCGGCGACCGGCCCGGCGAGGTCCTGATCCAGACGTCCTATCCCGAGCATCCCCTCCTCAAGTGCCTCATCACGGAGGGATATGAGGGATTCGCGTCCCTGGCTCTCGAAGAACGCAAGCGCCGCGCGCTGGCCGCCCTACTCGCACCTCGCGCTGCTGCGCGCCGATTCGCCGGCGCGCGCCGAGGCCTTTGACTTCCTGCACGCGGCCGAAGCCGCGGCGCCCGACTCGCGCGGCGGACGGATCCGCCTCCTCGGCCCGGCACCCGCCGCCATGGCGCGGCGCGCGGGCCGGCACCGCGCGCAGCTCCTCGTCGAGTCGCCGGTCCGCGGGGCGTTGCAGGCGTTCCTCGCCGAGTGGGTCGTCGAGCTCGCGAAACTCAATGCGCCGCGCTCGCTGCGCTGGTCGCTCGACGTCGATCCGGCCGAAGTCGATTGAGGTCGTTGAGATAGAATTGCGCGCTTGAAAAATCGCATCGAAAAGCTCGTCCTCGACGCGCTCGCGGCGCTGCCGCCCGGCACGCTCGGCGACGCGCCGCCGCCCGATCCCGCGATCGAGCGCAGCCGCGACGTCGCCCACGGCGATTTCGCGACCGGCGTCGCGATGCGCCTCGCCAAGGCCGCGCGCACGAACCCGCGCAAGCTCGCAGAGGCGATCGTCGCGGCGATTCCCGCGAACGACCTGATCGCGAAGACCGAGATCGCGGGCCCGGGCTTCATCAACTTCTTCATGACGCCCGCCGCCTGGCAGGCCGAGATGAGCCGCGTGCTCGAGGAAGGCGCGGGCTACGGGCGCGGCAACGACGGCGGCGGCAGGCGCACGATCGTCGAGTTCGTCTCCGCGAACCCGACCGGGCCGCTGCACGTCGGCCACGGCCGGCACGCCGCCTTCGGCGCGACGGTTGCGAACCTGCTCGAGGCGGACGGCTGGCGCGTGCATCGCGAGTACTACGTGAACGACGCCGGCCGCCAGATGGACATCCTCGCGGCGAGCGTGTGGCTGCGCTATCTCGAACTCTGCGGGGAGACGCTGCCGTTCCCGGCGAACGGCTATCGCGGCGACTACGTGCGCCCCGTGGCCGAGCGGCTGCGCGCGACGCAAGGCGATGCGCTGCGGCGCCCGGCCTCGGTCGTGCGGCACGGGCTGCCGAAGGACGAACCGGAGGGCGGCGACAAGGACCTGTACATCGACGCCGTGATCGCGCGCGCGAAAGAACTCCTCGGCGACGGGTTCCGCGCGGTCTTCGACGCGGGCCTCACCGACATCCTCGCGGACATCCGCGCGGACCTCGCGGACTTCGGCGTTCGCTTCGACCGCTGGTATTCCGAGCAGGACCTCGGCGACGGCAAGGACGGCGGGCCGATCGACCGCGCCCTGAAGCGCCTGCGCGAGCATGGCCGCGTCTTCGAGCAGGAAGGCGCGACCTGGTTTCGCGCGACGGAGTTCGGCGACGAGAAGGACCGCGTCGTCGTCCGCGCCAACGGCCAGAAGACCTACTTCGCCTCCGACATCGCCTACCACCTCGACAAGCGCGAGCGCGGCTTCGACATGCTCGTCACGATCCTCGGCGCCGACCACCACGGCTACGTCGCGCGGGTGCGCGCGGGGCTCGCGGCCATGGGAGAGCCGCCCGAGTCGCTGCAGGTGCCGATGGTCCAGTTCGTCACGCTCTTCAAGGGCGGCGAGAAGGTGCCGATGGGCAAGCGCGAGGCGCAGTTCGTGACGCTCCGGGACCTGCGCACCGAGGTCGGCAACGACGCGGCGCGCTTCATCTACGTGATGCGCTCGAACGACCAGCCGCTCGACTTCGACCTCGAGCTCGCCAAGAAGCAGAGCAACGACAACCCGGTCTACTACGTCCAGTACGCGCACGCGCGCATCGCGAGCGTGCTGAAGCAGGCCGCCGAGCGCGGCCTGCCGTTCGACCAGGCCGCGGGCCTTGCGGCCCTCGCCTCTCTCGGCGAGCCGGCGGAGCTCGCGCTGATGCGGGAGATCTCGCGCTGGCCCGAGGTGGTGCGCCTCGGCGCCGAGCAGCGCGCGCCGCACCTCGTGGTCCATTACCTGCGCGAGCTCGCGCAGGCCTTCCATGCCTGCTACGCCGCGCTGCAATTCATCGTGGACGACGCAAAACTGCGGAATGGCCGGCTCGCGCTGATCGCCGCGGCGCGCCAGGTGCTGCAGAACGCCCTCGCGATCCTCGGCGTCTCGGCGCCCGAGACGATGTGATGGTGGCACGCGACTACAAGCGCAGCCGCGGACGGCGGGAGGGGTTCTCCGGCTGGACCGGCCTCTTCATCGGCCTCGTCGCGGGCCTTTCGGTCGGCTTCGGGTTCTATCTCTTCGACCCGCGCGTTCCCGGGGAACCGGAAGCCGGGCAGAAAGCGGACGCCGGCGCCGTGCCCGCCTCGGCGAGCGCGTCAGCCGCCGAGGAGCCGCCTGAGCGATACGACTTCTACCAGATGCTGCCGAACTTCGAGGTGGTCGTCCCCGAGAAGGAAGTCGTCATGCCGCGCGATGCGCCCGAGGCTGCGGAGTCGAAGGGCGCCTACGTGCTGCAGGCCGGCTCATACAAGAAGTTCGAGGACGCCGACCGCGTGCGCGCGCAGCTCGCCCTGCAGGGCATCGAGTCGAACGTGCAGCGGGTCGCGATCGACAACGACACCTGGCACCGCGTGCGGATCGGGCCGATCAGCGATCCGGCGGAGCTGAACCGCGTGCGGCAGCGACTGAAGGAAGCCGAGGTCGACTTCCTCGTCGTGAAAGTCGGCGACTAGAACCAGGAGGGGACAGTCCGCCTTTGAAGGCGCGCTACGCGCACCTTCAAAGGGGACAGTCCCCTTCGCAGTTTCCTTACGTGCCTTTCACGCGAAGGTTGTTCTTCACGGACTTCACGCCCGCGACCGACTGCGCCACCTTGCCGGCGGCGTCCTTCTGCGACTGGCTGTCCACGAAGCCGGAGAGCTGGACGACGCCGCTCTCGGTCTGGACCTTGATGTCGCCGGCCTTGGTCTGCTCGTTCTTGACCAGCGCCGTGTTGACCTTCGAGGTGATGCCCGAGTCGTCGATCGACTGGCCCGTTGACGCGCTCGCCGTCTTGACGATGAGGTTGTTTTCAACCTGCTTCACGCCCTTGACGCCCATGGCGACCGTCGTGGCCTGGGACTTCTCCTTGGCGGTGTCGACAAACCCGTTCAGCTGAACGATGCCCTTGTTGACCTCGACATTGATCTCGCCGGCCTCGGTCGTCTTGTCGCTGCCCAGGGCCGACTTCACCTTGCCGAGCAGCATGGTGTCGTCCGTGTATTCCCCCATTGTCCGCTTGGTGTCCTCGGCGGCATGTGCGACGGCACCGATCAAGCCCGTCGCCGCAATGGCCGCTACCAGCATTTTTCTCGTAAACATGGCCTTTGTCTCCGTAAGTTGAACGATCAATCTTCGCTGATTTGCCGGAAGTCTACGCCCAGCGAGCGCAGCTTGCGGTACAGATGCGTGCGCTCCATGCCGACACGCTTCGCGAGCAGGCCGACCTTCCCGTTGCAGAGCATGAGCTGCTGCAGGAGGTAGGCCCGCTCGAACTGCTCCCGCGCCTCCCGCAGCGGCAGCGCGAGCAGGTCCTGCTTCACGAGCGGCTCGTCGGGAGTCTGCTGGGCGACGAGGTGCTGCTCGATTTCGTCGAGGCCGATCTCCTCGGGGCCGCCGATGATCAGCACGCGCTGGACGAGGTTCCGCAGCTCCCGCACGTTGCCGGGCCAGGGGTAGTTGCGGAGCCGGTTCTGCGCCGCGACCGAGAAGCGCCGGAATGTCATGGCCTCCTCGTCCACCAGGCGGTCCACGTAGTGGCGCAGCAGGTCCGGGACGTCCTCGGCATATTCCCGCAGCGGCGGGATGCGGATCGAGATGACCTCGAGGTGGGCCATCAGGTCGCGCCGGAGGCCGCTCGCGGGACCGTCGTGCCCGGGCTGCGCCCCCGTGATGAAACGCGCGTCGAACGGAATGACCTCGGTCGAACCCGGGCGTTGCCAGCCGTGCTGCCCGAGATCCGCGAGCAGCAGGCGCTGGGCGTTCGGCGTCAGGTCCTCGACGCCGCCCAGGAACAGCGTGCCGCCGCGCGCCTGCTCGAAGAGTCCGGGTTCGGGCTTGGCGCCGGAGGCGACGCCGCGCAACTTGTCCGCCGCGTTCGTATCGTCGAGGCTCGCGCAGCTCACGACGACGAAGGGCCCGGCGGCGCGCGGCCCGAGCGAATGCATGTAACGCGCAAAGGCCTCGCGGCCGGTGCCCGGCTCGCCGACCAGCATCACGGGAGCGTCATGGGCCGCGACCTGCTGCACCTGCTCGCGCAGCTTCTGCATGAGGCGGCTCTTGCCGACCGGCGCGACCAGCGGCGGGATCAGCGTGCGATTCGCCTGGCGCCGGCGCTTGCCGGCCTCGAGTGCGCGCTCCGCGGTCCGCAGCAGCTTCGCGATCGAGAGCGGCTTCTCCACGAAGTCGAAGGCACCGAGCCGGGTCGCCTCGACCGCCGTCTCCACCGTGCCGTGGCCCGAGAGCATGACGACCGGGCAGTGGAGCGTGTTCTTCTCGTTCCACTCGCGCAGCAGCGTGATGCCGTCCATGTCGGGCATCCAGATGTCGAGGAACACGAGGTCGGGCTCCTGGCGCGCGGCCGCGCGGCGCGCGGATGCCGCGTCGGCCGCGACCTCGATCTCGTAGCCCTCCTCCGCGAGGATCTCCGAGAGCAGCCCCCGGATGTCAGCCTCGTCGTCGACGACCAGAATTCTCGGCGAACTCATGCTTTCTCTCTCCTCGCCTCGGCCCGCCGCGCCTCACGCGCGACTGCCGGCAATGTCATGCGTACCCTCGCGCCGCCCTGCGGCGCATTGTCGACCTCGACCTGTCCCCCGTGCTCTTCGACGATCCGGCGCACGATGGCGAGCCCGAGCCCCGTGCCCTTTGGCTTCGAGGTGACGTACGGATCGAATGCCTGCTCGAGCAGGCCACCCTGGAAGCCGGGCCCGTTGTCGACGACGGTCAGCGCGATCTGGTCGCCCACGCGCTGCGTCTCGATCATGATGACAGGATTCTCCCGCCCGTCGAGCGCCTCGAGCGAGTTCGTCAGCAGGTTGTTCAGGAGCTGGCGGATGCGCCCCGGGTCGGCCTCGAGCGGGGCCGCTTTCGGGTCGAGCGAGAGGCCGAAAGCGACGCGCGGGTCCTGCGCGTGGTACAGGTCCGAGACCTGCCGGATCAGCGCGCCGAGGTCGAACTCGGACACGTGCATCTCGGGCGCTTTCGCGTACTCGGAGAATGCCGCCACCATCTGCTTCATGGCCTCGACCTGCTGCACGATGGTGTGCGTCGAGCGGTCGAGGAGCTCCGCCTCGGGGGCGGCGAGCCCGCGCATGAGCTTGCGGCGCATGCGCTCGGCGGAGAGCTGGATCGGCGTCAAGGGGTTCCTGATCTCGTGCGCGAGGCGGCGCGCGACCTCGCCCCAGGCGGCCTGGCGCTGGGCCTGCAGGAGCTGCGTCACCTCGTCGAACACGAGCACGAGCCCCTGCGCGCCGGCATCGCCGGGCAGCGCCGTGCAGGCGCAGACGAACTCGCGCCGGCCGGTCTCGGTCCGCAGCGTCACCTGCTCGCGCCACTCGGTCTCGCCCGCCTCGACGTGCCGCTGCAGCACCTCGTGCAGCTCGGCGAGGAGCGGCTGGCCGGCCGCGATTTCCGCCAGCGGCCTGCCTGCCGCATGCGTGAAATCGACGCCGAGGATGGTGCCCGCGGCCTGGTTCGCGACACGCACGCGAAGGTCCGGCTCGAGCGAGATGACGCCGCTCGTCAGCCGCGCGAGGATCACCGCGAGCGCCGCGCGCTCGGCCTCGACCGCGGCCTGGCTTCGCTCGGTCTCCTCGCGCGCGCGCGCGAGCTTCTTCGTCATGTCGTTGAACGAGGTGACGAGATAGCCGATCTCGTCGTGCGAGGGGCGCAGCAGGCGCGTGTCGAAGTCGCCTTTCGCGACCGCGCGCGTGCCCGCGATGAGGTCCTGCACCGGGCGCACCAGGCGCTCGGAGAAATACAGTGCGCCGTACATCGCGGCGAGCAGCGCCATGAGGAGCACGAGCGAGAGCGTCAGCACGAACGTCGCCTTCAGCGGCTCGCGCAGGAACGAGAGCTGGCCGTACTGCTGGTAGGCCTGCTGCACGGTGCCGGCGAGATCCGAGAGCCGCTGCGGCACGGGATAGGTCGCGACGAGCAGGTAGCCTTGCGCGCCCGGCCCCGGGCGGATCGGGGTCGCGGCCAGCACCTGGTAGCCGCCGCCCTGCGCCGGCTGCAGGCTCACGTGCGGCCGCCCCTGGCGCAGCTGCAGCAGCAGTTCCTCCGGCGGCACCGCGGGCAGCGCATGCAGCATGCCCGCGCGGCTGTAGGCGATGGACTGGCCGCCCGCGCTCGTGACGATGAGCTCCTCGGCGCCGGAGGAGCGCAGTTCCTCGTCGAGCGCGAGGTAGAGCGAGCTGCCCTCGAGCCCGTCGAGCCGGGCCGCCATCCGCGAGGTGCGGTCGAGGTACTCGCGCATGCGCAGGTCGAGCGCCGCGCGCGAGAGGCCGAGCGCGTCGGTGAGCCCCTGGCGCACCTCGGCGTGGAACCAGCTGTCGATGCCCCGCGTCAGGAACGTCACGGAAAACGCGAACACGAGCAGGAGCGGCGCGATCGCAAGGCCGCCGAACATGAGCAGCGTGCGGCCGCGCAGGCGCGAGCCCGGCACGTGCCGGCGCCAGTCGCGGACGAAGTCCGCGAGCCGGCCGCCGATCAGCACGAGGAGCGCGATGACGCCCGTGACGTTGACCAGCAGGATCCCGAGGTACAGCTCGCCGAAACGCTGCGGGCCCTCGGCCGTCATCGCGAGCATGACGAGCGCCGCCAGCCAGACGACGATGCCGATGCCGACCACGAACGGCAGCCAGCGACGGATCATGGCCGCACCTTCCAGGCATACCACTCGGTCGTGCGCGACCAGCTCTTCCAGAACAGCAGCATGCGCACGGCCGCCGGCAGGTCGCCGATCTCGACCGTCGCGCGCACGCGCATGTCGAAGCGCTGCCCCTCAGGCAGGCTCGCCGTGTCCGCGATCGTGATCCCGCTGATGCGCGACAGCGCCTCGAGCGCCTCGGCCAGCGTCGCATGGCTCACGTGCGCGCCGGTCGCGCGGTCGGTCACGACGAAGCGCTCGGCGATCGCGTCATAGGCGAGCTGCCACTCGCGCGTCATCGAAACGACGTCCTCGTCGAGCAGCAGGCGGCGCTCGACGGTCGCCTCGACCTCGAGGCTGAGGGTGAGCGGGACGCCTTCCTCGAAGGCCTGCTGCGCGGCTTGCGTAAGCGCGAGGTCGAGGCGCACGTCGAGCTGCCACGAGCCGTTGACGAGCTCGACGTAGGCGTTCCGGATCTCGAAGCGTCCCGCGTCCTGCGCGCGCGCGGCAAAGGTCGCAGCCGCGCAGGAAAGCGCGACGAGCAGAATGAGCCAGCGACGTCCCCGCATCGAATGCACGCCGCTCCTCAGGCCCGCTTCTCGAGGCAGGCGTAGTAGAAGCCGTCGGCGTCGGCCGCGCCGCTCGCGAGCGCGCAGCCAGGCCCCGCAACCTGCCACGGCAGTGCGCCGGGCAGCAAAAGCCTAGCAGATTCGGTCACATCGACCGCCGCGGGCGCCTCCTCGAGGAAAGCGCCGACAACACCGGCGTTTTCGGCCGCAAAGATCGAGCAGCTGGCATACGCCAGCCGGCCTCCGGGGGCGAGCAGGCCCCAGGCGGCGCGCAGCAGCGCGGATTGCTGGGCCGCGAAGCGCGGGATGTCGGCGGCGCGGCGCAGGAGCTTGATGTCCGGGTGGCGCCGGATCACCCCGGTGCCGGAACAGGGCACGTCGAGCAGGATGCGCTCGAACGGACGACCGTCCCACCACTCCGCGGGATTTGCCGCGTTTCCGACCACGACGCGCGCCGGGAGGCGAAGCCGCGCGAGGTTCGACTTCGATGCGCGCCGCCCGCGTCGCGTCCACGTCGAGCGCGACGAGCTCGGCGATCCCGGGCTCGCGCTCGAGCAGGTGGCAGGCCTTCCCGCCCGGGGCCGCGCAGGCGTCGAGCACGCGCATGCCGGGCGCCACGGCGAGGAATGCCGGCGCAAGCTGCGCCGCGACGTCCTGCACCGACACGTCGCCCTCCGCAAAGCCGGGCAACAAGTGAACGTCCATCGGCTCGGCGAGCCTGAGCGCCTCGGGCGCGAACGGCGCGGCTTCGGCGCCGAAGCCCGCGTCCGCCAGGCGCGCCCGGTAGGCATCGCGCGTCCCATGCCGCGCATTCACGCGCAGCCACATCGGCGGCTCGGCGTTGCCCGCCGCCGCGATCGACTCCCAGTGCTCCGGCCAGTCGCGCGCGAAGGCATCCAGCATCCACTCGGCGTGGGCATGGCGCGCTGCGCGCTCACCGCGCGCGCTCGCGAGGATGGACTCGCGCTCGCGCTGGAATCGGCGCAGCACCGCATTGACGAGCCCGGCTGCACGCGGGCGGCCGAGCGCGCGGGCGGCCTCGACCGTCTCCGAGACCGCCGCATGTTCCGGCGTCGCGGCATGCAGGAGCTGGTAGAGGCCGGTCAGGAGGAGCGCGCGCACTTCCGGATCCTGCTGCGCGCCCGGGCGGTCGAGCAGACGCGCGAGGCAGGCGTCGAGCTCGAAGTACCAGCGCACCGTGCCGAAGGCGATCGACTGCGTGGCCGGTCGCGGCACGCCATCGCGGGTGAATGCCGCAACGGCATCTTCGAGCCGGCGGCCGCGCACCGCGACGGCGACGACGCAGCGCGCCGCCGCTGCACGGATTGCGGCGCCGCCCGGCGTGCTCAGGCGAGCACCCGACCGGCAAGCGGGCGCGAGTTCGCGAGCTCGGCCGCGCTGACGGCGCGCCGGCCCGGCAACTGCACGCGCGTCAGCGCGAGCGCCTGCTCCCCGGTCATGACGACGATGCCTTCGGCGCCGGCGGAGAGAATCGTCCCGGGCACGGGGCCGGGTGATGCGGCCACCACCCGCGATTCGAAGATGCGCAGCTGCGCGCCGTCGAGCGTCGTCTCCGCGACCGGGCGCGGGTTCAGCGCGCGCACGCGCCGCTCCAGCGCTGCCGCGTCCTCGCGCCAGTCGAGCCGCGCCTCGGTTTTCGAAAGCTTTGCGGCATAAGTCGCCTGCGCCGAATCCTGCGGCTCGAGGACTCGCGGCCCGGCGGCGAGCGCATCGAGCGCCTCGACGAGCGCGATCCGCCCTCCTCCGCGAGCCGCAGTTCCAGCTCGCCCGCGGTTTCGCGCGCGCCGATCGCGACTTCGCGTCGCAGCATCACGGGTCCCGTGTCGAGCCCCGATTCCATGCGCATGATGCAGACGCCCGTCGCGGCGTCGCCCGCGAGGATCGCGCGCGCGACGGGCGCGGCGCCGCGCCAGCGCGGCAGCAAGGAGGCATGCACGTTGAGGCAGCCGAGCCGCGGCAGCGCGAGGACCTCGGGCGGCAGCAGCAGTCCGTAGGCGACGACGACCATGACGTCCGGCGCAAACGACGCGATCGCTTCGCGCGCGTCGGCGCCGCGCAGGTTCTCGGGCTGCCGCACGGGAATGCCGAGCGCGAGCGCGCGCTCCTTGACCGGGCCTGCGGTGAGGCGACGGCCGCGGCCGCTCGGCCGGTCGGGCTGGGTGAAGACGGCGACGAGCCGGTGCCGCGAGGAGGCAATCGCCTCGAGCGAGGGCAGTGCGAAGTCAGGTGTTCCGGCGAAGACGACCGCCAGGCCGGTGTCCATGGCGGGGCGGCCGGTCAGATCGCCGGCGCGCGTGACGTTTCGGGCGCGCGGCCTTCCGCGCGCAGCTTCCGCTCCTTCTCGAGTTTCTTGCGCACGCGCTGGCGCTTCATCTCAGAAAGATAGTCGACGAAGAGCTTGCCGTCGAGGTGGTCGATTTCGTGCTGCACGCAAACCGCGAGCAGCCCGTCGATATCCTCCTCGAAGGCCTTGCCGTCGCGGCCCAGCGCGCGCACGCGGATGCGCGCCGCGCGCTCGACGTCGTCGTAGTACCCGGGCACCGACAGGCAGCCCTCCTGCGAGGTCTCGACGCCGTCCCGCAGGAGGATCTCCGGGTTGATGAATACGCGGGGTTCGTTGCGCTCCTCCGAGATGTCCGCGACCAGGAGGCGCTTGTGCACATTGACCTGGGTGGCCGCGAGACCGATGCCCTTGGCGGCATACATGGTCTCCAGCATGTCATCGATCAGGTCACGCAATGGGGCGTCCACGGTACCCACAGGGAGGGCCTTGGTGCGCAGGCGGGGGTCTGGATACTCCAGGATTGTGAGGCGCGTCATGGGAGCGGGGTTCAGGGCGCGTGTATCTGACTGGTGAATGCTGCTAAAGTTCGTCGAAGCATGGACTTACGTCGGTAACCGGATGCCGTGGATTATACGATTCTACGGCTGCCCCGGCAGTAAGGGAGCACCTCGCATGGCATCGTCCTCGAAGATCCGTTCCCGTCACCCCCTGGTTGCGCTCGCGGCTGCCACTGTCACGGCGGTCGCACTCGCCATGGCCGTACCGGCCGGCGTCGCCTCCGGACAGGAGGGTGGCATCGACCGCAGCGTCATCCCGATGTCACCCAGCGCGC
Source organism: uncultured Gammaproteobacteria bacterium (assembly GCA_963747035.1). Classification (GTDB taxonomy): domain Bacteria; phylum Pseudomonadota; class Gammaproteobacteria; order Steroidobacterales; family Steroidobacteraceae; genus SCUD01. The sequence continues at coordinate 158,200 of CAVVDL010000020.1, read as the reverse complement.
CCGACCGCTACATCGTGCAGCCGGGCGACACGCTCTGGGACATCTCCGCGAAGTTCCTGACCGATCCCTGGTACTGGCCGGAGATCTGGCACATCAACCCGCAGGTCGCGAACCCGCACCTGATCTACCCGGGCGACGAGCTCGCGCTCACCTGGGTCAACGGCCGTCCGCAGGTGACGCTCGCGAGCGGCGGGGCCACGCGCCTCTCGCCGCGCGTGCGCACGAACCCGCTGTCGGATGCGGTGCAGGCGGTGCCCTACGAACGCATCGCGGCCTTCATGTCGCGCCCGGCCGTGCTGACGACGGACCAGGTCAAGGGTGCGCCCTACGTCGCGCACGCGCGCGATGACCGCCTGATCTCTTCGGTCGGCAACGACATCTATGTCCGCCGCCTGGCCGATGGCGCGCCCGGCAACCGTTACACCATCTATCACGTCGGCGACGAGCTGAAGGATCCGGACGACGGCGACGTGCTCGGCTACCAGGGCATTTTCACGGGCGAAGCCAACGTCAACCGCGTGGGCGATCCCGCGACGCTGCGCGTCATGGATTCCGCGCGCGAGACGCTCGAGGGCGACATCCTGCTGCCGGTTCAGCCGGAATCGAAGGCGGACTTCATCCCGCGCCCGCCCACGCACAAGATCGACGGCAGGATCATGTCGGTCATCGACGAGCGCACGGTCGTCGCCGATTACGACGTCGTGATCATCAACCGCGGCACGCGCGACGGCCTCGAGCCCGGGCATGTGCTCGAGGTCTGGGAAGCCGGCGAAGAAGTCCGCGACATCACGAGGAACGCCGAAAGCCGCAAGGTGCAGCTGCCCGATGAGCGCAACGGCGTTGCGATGATCTTCAAGGCGTATGAGCGCATGAGCTACGGCCTCATGTGGCGGTCGGATCGCGAAGTGCACGTCGGCGACGCAGTCCGCTCGCCTGGCACTGGCTGAACCCACTCAATCGTTCGATGAAGACGCCGGCCTCGCGCCGGCGTTTTCTTTTCCGGCGGTCATGCAGTTCGCATGGCTCGCGTGCGCGCTGATGCGGCCGGGACTCCTCGCTCGCGTTCGCTCCGCCGGAACTTTAGTCGCTCGCTCGCGAGGATCCCGGCCGCGTCGCTGCACGCGAGCCGACCGGGCCGTGGCGTCCGACGCAAGCGCTGCCGGCGCGCGCGAGGTCGGCGGGGTCCTCGCGAGCGAGCGACTTGAAGTTCCGGCAGCGATCGCGAGCGAGGGAACCCCGCCGGATCCCGCGCGCGCCGGCTAATCTCATGCCGTATGAACTGGACGCGCGCGATAGGCGTCCGATGGCTTAATCTCCCGCCCATGCGGGAGTTCGAAACCTTCGTCACTCACCTCGAGTGCAGCGCAACCGGCGCGCGCTACCCGGCCGATGAGCCGCGCGGATTGTCCGAGGCCGGAAAGCCCCTGCTCGTTCGCTACGACCTCGAGAGCCTCGGGCGCTCGGTGAAGCGCGAGACCTTCGCCGCGCGGGACGGCGGGTTCTGGAAATACCGCGAATTCCTGCCGGTGCGAAAGAGCGCGGACGTCGTGCGGCTCGGCGAGGAGGTGACGCCGCTCGTCGAGCTCAGCGCCAGCGCCGCGAGCGCGGGCGCGAAGCAGGCTGCTCGTCAAGGACGAGGGCCGGCTGCCGACGGGCTCGTTCAAGGCGCGCGGCCTCGCGCTCGCCGTCGCGATGGCGAAAGCCTTTGGACTGAAGCGGCTCGCGATGCCGACCAACGGGAACGCGGGCGCGGCGCTCGCCGCCTACGCCGCGCGCGCGGGCATCGAAACCCATGTGTTCTGCCCGGCGGACACGCCGGAAATCAACGTGCGCGAGATCGCGCTCGCCGGCGCGCACGTGACGCTCGTCGACGGGCTGATCAACGACTGCGGCAAGCGCGTCGCGGAAGGACGCGAGCGCATGGGCTGGTTCGACGTCTCGACGCTCAAGGAGCCGTATCGCATCGAGGGCAAGAAGACGATGGGCCTCGAGCTCGCGGAGCAGCTCGGCTGGACGCTGCCCGACGTCATCTTCTACCCGACCGGCGGCGGCACGGGGCTCATCGGCATGTGGAAGGCCTTCGCCGAACTCGAGGCCATCGGATTCATCGGGCCCGAGCGGCCGCGGATGGTCGCCGTGCAGGCGACGGGCTGCGCGCCGATCGTGCGGGCGTGGCAGGAAGGCGCCGAGCACGCGACCCTGTGGCAGGACGCGCAAACGTACGCGGCGGGCATCCGCGTGCCGGCGGCGATCGGCGACTTCCTGATCCTGCGGGCGGTGCGCGAAAGCGGCGGCTTCGCGATCGCCGTGGAGGACGAAGAGATCCGCCGGGCGCTGGCGGAGGTCGCGCGGGCAGACGGGCTTCTCCTCTGCCCGGAAGGTGCGGCGACGGTTGCCGCCTGGCGCGCCGCCCTCGCCGACGGGCGCGTCGGCGCCCATGAAAAGGTCCTCCTCTTCAACTGCGCGAGCGGCCTCAAGTACCCCCTCCCGCCTCTCTAAAGGGGACGGTCACCTTTAAAGGTGACTGTCACCTTTGGAAAAGGTGAGCGTCACCTTAAAAGGTGTCCCCTTCAAAAGCGGGCATTGGCGGTCGATTTGGCGGCCATGGCGAGCCGGGCCGACCGCGAGAATTGCGGGGTGACTGCCGCCGACCGACCGGAGGAGCCCGTCGCCTGGCTCAAGCGCCTGTGCGGCCCGGGCGAGCGGGACGCGGCCGGCATCGCGCGCGACCTCGAATGGCTTGCGGGCCCCGGCCGCCTGCTGCTCACGGCCGACGATCCGCGCTATCCCGGCCAGCTCGCGGCCGTGCCCGGCATGCCGCCCGCGCTCTTCGTCGCTGGCGATGCCACCGTCCTCGGGCGCCCGCAGGTCGCGATCGTCGGCAGCCGCGCGGCGACGGCCGCAGGTCGCGAGATCGCCTTCGATTTTGCGGCGCGGCTCGCCGCACATGGCTTCGCGATCACGAGCGGCCTCGCCGCCGGCATCGACGCCGCGGCGCACCGGGGTGCGCTTGCCGCGGGCGGCGTCACGATCGCGGTCTGCGGCACGGGCCTTGATCGCGTGTACCCGGCGGAGCATCGCGAGCTCGCGGATCGCATCGCGGCGTCCGGCGCGCTCGTCAGCGAGTTCCCGACCGCGACGCCCCCGGCCGCGACCAACTTCCCGCGCCGCAACCGGCTGATGTCCGGCCTCTCGCGCGGCGTCGTCGTGATCGAGGCGGCGGCGCGCTCGGGCTCGCTCATCACCGCGCGCCTCGCCGGCGATCAGGGACGCGAAGTCATGGCGGTTCCGGGTTCCATACATAATCCCCTCGCGCGCGGCTGCCACCGCCTCATCAAGGACGGCGCGGCGCTCGTCGAAACGGTGGACGACGTGCTCGCGGCGCTCGGCGAACCGGGACTCGAAAGCACGGCGAATTCCGCATCAGAAGGCGGCTTATTCGCGAAAAGTCCGGGCGGTGCGTTGGACAGCGACGCGGAAATGCTGTTGAATGCGCTCGGCTTCGGGCCTGCGGGCCTTGATCGACTGGTTGAAAGAACTGGACTTGCCGCCAGGTCCGTCATCTCGAAGCTGCAGTTGCTCGAACTCGAAGGCCGGGTCGAGTCCCTGGCCGGCGGGCAGTACAGCCGGACAACAGCGAGGCAGGGCCGATGAAGGACAGCGTGCTCGACATCCTGATCCACCTGTTCGAGAACTTCCTGGATGCCGAGGACGACTCCTCGCCGGATCGAGAGGCGATCAAGACGGAACTGGAGCAGGCGGGCTATCCCGAGGCCGAGATCGAGCGGGCGCTCATCTGGCTCGAGAGCCTCGCCACCGACCCGGACCGCGCGCTCGGCGAAGGCACGGCCCGCGCCGTGCGGGTCTTCAGCGGTTCGGAGCAGGTCCGCCTCGACACCGACGTTCGCGGCTACCTCCTGCACCTCGAGAACCTGGGCATTCTCTCCGCCGCGCAGCGTGAGGTCGTGATCGACCGGCTGCTCGCGCTCGAGGCCGACGACATCGACATCGAGCAGCTGAAGTGGGTGGTCCTGATGGTGCTTTTCAGCCAGCCGGGACAGGAAAACGCCTACCAGCGGATGGAAGACCTGGTGTTCGACGAGCGTCGGGACGCGATGCACTGAACGCCAACGGCCCGGGCAGGCAGAAGAGCCGCGGTCGGGCCCGCGGCTTTGGCGTCTCTGGGGACGACAGGAATCAGACCCAGGAATGAGCGCAAATCTCGTCATCGTCGAGTCGCCGGCCAAGGCGAAGACCATCAAGAAGTACCTCGGTCCTGACTTCGAGGTGCTGGCATCGTATGGCCACGTGCGCGACCTCATCGAGAAGGAAGGCGCGGTCAACCCCGACCGCAACTTCGAGATGAAGTACCAGCTCATCGACAAGAGCAAGCCGAAGATCGACGCGATCGAGCGCGCGATGAAAAAGGCGGGCGCCCTCTACCTCGCGACCGACCCGGACCGCGAGGGCGAGGCGATTTCCTGGCACCTGTCCGAGATCCTGAACGAGCACGGCGCGCTCGAGGGCAAGGACCTCAAGCGCGTGCGCTTCTACGAGATCACCAAGAACGCGGTGCGCGCGGCGGTCGAGCAGGCCGAGAGCGGCGTCAACCAGAACCTGGTGAATGCCTACAAGGCCCGCCGCGCGCTCGACTACCTGGTCGGCTTCAACCTCTCGCCGCTGCTGTGGAAGAAGATCAAGCCGGGGCTCTCCGCGGGGCGCGTGCAGAGCGTCGCGCTGCGGCTCATCTGCGAGCGCGAGGCGGAGATCCAGAAGTTCCTGCGCCAGGAATACTGGACGATCGAGGCGGACGCCTCGAAGGAGTCGGCGCGCTTCCCGGCGCGGCTCACCGAGTTCCGCGGCGAGAAGGTCGAGGCCGACACGCAGAAGGCGCGCTTCTCGATCACGAACGAGGGCGATGCGCGCGAGCGTCGAGCGCACGATCCTCGCGGCCGGCGAATGGCGTCGCTCACCGTCGAGAGCGTCGAGCGCCGGCCCAAGCGCCGCAACCCGCCGCCGCCCTTCACGACCTCGACGCTGCAGCAGGAGGCTGCGCGCAAGCTCGGCTTCACGGCGCGGCGCACGATGCAGTCGGCGCAGAAGCTCTACGAGGCCGGCTTCATCACCTACATGCGCACGGACTCGGTCAACCTCTCGGTCGAGGCGGTGCGCGAGATCCGCGAAACGATCAAGGCGAACTTCGGCGACAAGGCCCTCTCCGACGGCATCAACGAGTACAAGACGAAGGCGAAGAACGCGCAGGAAGCGCACGAGGCGATCCGCCCGACTGACGCGAGCGCGACGCCGCAGAAGGCCGAGCACGACGTCCACGACGCCGACCAGCGCCGCCTCTACGCGCTCGTGTGGAAGCGCGCGATCGCCTGCCAGATGGCGCCGGCGGTGTTCGACACGGTGGCAGTGGACCTCGTCGCCGGCGACCCGAAGGCGGCGACCGGCGCGGCGCGGCACGTGTTCCGCGCGAATGGCCAGACGCTGCTCGAACCCGGCTTTCTCGCGGCGTACCACGAAGACCACGACGAGGACGAGACCGACGTCGAGAGCGAGGACGAGCACGCGCCTGCCGGCGCTCGAGGTCGGCGAGCGTGTCGCGCTCGAGTCGATCCGGCCCGAGCAGCACTTCACGCAGCCGCCGCCGCGCTACACCGAGGCGAGCCTCGTCAAGTCGCTCGAGGCCCACGGCATCGGCCGGCCGTCGACCTACGCCTCGATCATCGAGACGCTGCGCTATCGCCGCTACGTCGAGATGAGCGGGCGCGCCTTCATCCCGACCGACATCGGCAAGATCGTCAGCAAGTTCCTGGTCAAGTACCTCGGGACCTACGTCGAGTACGGATTCACCGCGCAGATGGAGGACGTGCTCGACGAGATCAGCAACGGCGAGAAGGAGTGGCAGAAGGAACTCGCGCCGCTTCTGGAAGCCGTTCCGCGAGCGCGTCGACCACATCGGCAAGACGGTCACGCGCGAGGAAGTCGCCGAATCCCGCGAGATCGGCAAGGACCCGGTCTCCGGCAAGCCGATCGCCGTGCGCATGGGCCAGTACGGGCCGTTCGTGCAGCAGGGCACGCGCGACGACGTCGAGAAGCCGCGCTTCGCGAGCCTCCTGCCCGGCCAGCACATGGACGACGTCACGCTCGCGGACGCGCTGATGCTCCTGTCCCTGCCGCGCGACCTCGGCCAGGCGCAGGACGGCACGCCGATCAGCGTCGGCCGCGGCCAGTTCGGCCCGTACGTGAAGTTCGGCGCCAAGTACGCCTCGATCAAGGAAGACGATCCGTTCACGCTGACGCTGCCGCGCGCGATCGAGATCGTCGAGGCGAAGCTCGCGGCCGACCGCGAGCGCACGATCCAGGATTTCCCGGACGCCGGCATCCAGGTGCTGAAGGGCCGCTACGGCCCCTACGTCACCGACCGGAAGAAGAACGCGAAGGTTCCGAAGGACCGGGATCCCGCCTCGCTCACGCTCGAGGAATGCCAGGCACTGATCGCCGCCGCGCCCGAGCGCAAGGGCCGATTCGGCCGGCGCGTGAAGAAGGCCGCGGAGCCCGCGGCCGCGCTGCCTGCGACGGAGGCCGCACCGAAGCGCGCACGCAAGAAGGCCGCAGCGGCGGATCCTGCGGCGGCGGCGCCTGAAATTCCGGCGAAGCCCGTGAAAGCGCCGAAACCGAAAGCCGCGAAGAAAAAGACGCGCGCGAAAAGCGCGAAACCCGAAGAGCCCGTTACCGGAGGCTGAGCCATGAGCGATCGCGTCGCGGTGCGCGCATGGCTCGCCGGATTGCACGAGAGCCTGGTCGCGGCGATCGAGCGCGCGGACGGCAGCGCGCGCTTCAGCCGCGACCGCTGGGAGCGCCCGGGCGGCGGCGGCGGAGAGTCGCGCGTGATCAGGGACGGCGCGCTCATCGAGCAGGGCGGCATCAACTTCTCCGAGGTGACGGGCACGAGCCTGCCCGCCTCCGCAACGCAGGAACGTCCCGGGCTCGCGGGCGCGCCGTTCTCGGCGATGGGCGTCTCGCTCGTGCTGCACCCGAAAAACCCGCACGTGCCGACGACGCACTTCAACCTTCGTTTCTTCATCGCGGAGCCGCCGGGCGCGCCGCCCGTGTGGTGGTTCGGCGGCGGCTTCGACCTCACGCCCTACTATCCGGTGCGCGAGGACGTGCTGCACTGGCATCGCACGGCGCGCGAAGCCTGTGCGGGCATCGCGGGCGGCTACGAGAAGTACAAGGCCTGGTGCGACCGCTATTTCTTCCTGCCGCACCGGAACGAGACGCGTGGCGTCGGCGGCCTCTTCTTCGACGACCTCAGCGCACCCTCCTTCGAGGCCTGCTTCGCGTTCGCGCGCGCGGTCGGCGAAGCCTTTCCGCGGGCCTGGCTGCCGATCGCGGAGCGGCGGCGCGCGATGCCGTTCGGCGAGCGCGAGCGCGCGTTCCAGCTGCTGCGGCGCGGGCGCTACGTCGAGTTCAACCTCGTCTACGACCGCGGCACGCTCTTCGGCCTGCAGACCGGCGGGCGCGCCGAATCCATCCTGATGTCGCTGCCGCCGCTCGTGCGCTGGGAGTACGGCTGGACGCCGGAACCGGGCTCGGCGGAAGCGTCGCTCCTCTCCGAGTACCTGCGCCCGCGCGACTGGCTCGGCGAAGCGTGAAATACCGGCACGCTTTTCATGCCGGCAACTTCGCCGACGTGACGAAGCATGTCGTGCTCGTGGCGGCGCTGCTGCGGCTCACGGAGAAGGACCGCCCGCTTTTCCTGCTCGAGACGCATGCGGGACGCGGCCGCTACGAGGTCAGCGCGCGAAGCGGCGAAGCGGAGCACGGCATCGGCCGGCTCCTGGCCGCGAAACCCGCAACGCAGCATCCGGCGCTCGCGCGCTACCTCGAGATCGTGCGCGGCATGAACCCCGGCGGGGAGCTGCGCACTTACCCGGGATCGCCCTTGATCGAGGCGGCATTCCTGCGTGCCGGCGATCGCGCGGCATTCTGCGAATTGCAGGAAGGAGAAGCCGAGGGCCTGCGCTACGAACTCCACGGCGACGCGCGGATCGGCGTGCACTGCCGGGACGGATTCGAGGCGCTCGGCGCCCTCGTGCCGCCGCCCGAGAAACGCGGGCTCGCGCTCATCGACCCGCCCTACGAGGAAACGGATGCCGATTTCGCGCGTGTCGCCGATGCGCTCGCAGCCGCGGCGCTGCGCTGGCCGCAAGGCGTGCTGATGGCCTGGTATCCGATCAAGCAGGGCGAGGTCGCGGCGCGCCTGCACCGCAAGCTCCTGGCCGCCGGCGTCAAGCGGCTGCTCGCCGCGGAACTCTGTGTCCACCCGGACGATTCGCGCGCGGGACTGAACGGCTCGGGGATCGTGACGATCAATCCGCCCTGGCGCTTCGAGCAGGACCTGCACCAGCTCCTGCCGGTGCTGCACGCCGTGCTCGCCGAGAACGGCTCGGGACGCACGCGCGTCGCCCTGCTCGCGGGCGAGTGAAGTCCGGGCCTAGCGGCCCCAGTCCACCGCGTCGAAGACTTTCTGCGCGACCGCGTCGAGGTTCGCGACGCCCTGCCCGACGATGGCGATGCTGCCTTTCGGCGCGGGCATCACGACGCCCTCGTATCCCTGCTCGTCGATGTGGAACGGCTTCGAGATCGTGCGGTGCCGCAGCATCAGCACGGTGACCGGGCCGCTCGGCGTGCGCACGACGAGGTGCGGCACCACGCGTCCGTCGAAGATGCAGCGTGCGGCGAAAGTCACGTCGCCGACGTCCGGCCGCAGCCGCGTGCCGTCCGGGTCCAGCACCTCGGCGAGGGCCGCGGGCGTGAGCGGCGCCGTGGTGTCCATCGTGCCGGTCTCGTGCTGTGATGTGCCCGATGACCTCGCGCGCGATCGAGGCGCGCGGCGCGGAAAGGAGCAGCACGATCCCGACGGCCGTGCCCGCGACGAGGCTCGCCGCAATCGCAAACAGCCGCCGGCGCGATGCGTCGGCGGGCGCCTCGACGAGTTCCTGCGGCTTCGCGGGCAGGCTGACCTTCAGCGCGCGCTCGATCAGCCCGTCCATCGCGCGGAGCTCATCCTGGTAGCGCGCGCAGGCGGGGCAGTCGCGACGATGCTCCAGGACGTCCGCTTCCGCGGCCGCCGGCTCGGCGCCGACGCGCCGCCTGAATTCGAGGCAGGTCATCATGGCCCGGCCTCCGGCGCGAGGCCGAGCTGCTGGCGCAGCTGCGCCCGCGCGCGAAAGAGCCGCGTCAGCACCGCACCCTGCTGCATGCCCATCATCTCCGCGATCTCCTTCGTCGAGTAGCCGAGCAGGACCTGCATCACGAGCGGCTCGCGGTAATCTTCCTCGAGGCGGAAGATCGCGTTTCGCATCTCTTCGACCCGCTCGTCTTCCGGCGCCGCGAGCGCGGCCGATTCGGCGGCGATCAGCGCATCCACGTCGGCGAGCTCCGGGCGCTTCTTCTCGTAGGTCCGCGCGAGCTCGCGGCGCACGATCGTGAGCAGCCAGGCCTTCGCCTTGCTCTCGTCCGTCAGCGAATCGAACGACTTCCACGCCCTCAACATCGACTCCTGGACCACGTCCTCGGCGACGCCCCGGTCCCTTGCCAGCCACCAGGCGAACCGCAAGAGGTCAGGCCGGAGGCTTTCGCACAACGTGCCGAAACGACGACGCCGGTCCGTATCTCCGTCCGCACGGTTCATGTATAAAGACCGGCCATAGTCACGGGTTATTTCCGGCCTTCGATGGGCCAATTTACCGCAGGAAGAGCAGCGCCAGGAACCTGATGGGTCGCAGAGCCACGGGAAAATTTCCGGGTACCCGCCTGCGGCGCATGCGGCGCGACCCTTTTTCGCGCCGGCTCGCGCGCGAGACGCACCTGACGCCCGACGACCTGATCCAGCCCCTGTTCGTGATCGAGGGCCAGGGCCGGCGGGAACCGGTCGCGTCGATGCCGGGCATCGAGCGGCTCGCGATCGACCTCCTCGTCGCGGAAGCCGGCCGGCTCCACGCGCTCGGCATCCCGGCGATCGCCCTGTTCCCGGTGCCGGATCCCGCGTCGAAGAGCGAGGACGGGCGCGAGGCCTGGAACCCGGAGGGACTCGTGCAGCGCGCGGTGCGCGCGCTGAAGAAATCCGTGCCGCAGCTCGGCGTCATCACCGACGTCGCCCTCGATCCCTACACGACCCACGGCCAGGACGGGCTCATCGACGCGTCCGGCCACGTGCTGAACGACGCCACGGTCGACGCGCTGGTGCGCCAGGCGCGCTCGCAGGCCGCCGCGGGCGCGGACGTCGTCGCGCCATCCGACATGATGGACGGGCGGATCGGCGCGATCCGCGCTGCGCTCGAAGAAGACGGCCGTCATGACACCCGCATTCTCGCCTATTCGGCGAAGTACGCTTCCTGCTTTTACGGACCGTTTCGCGACGCCGTCGGTTCCGCCGCCACGCTCGGCAAGTCCGACAAGGCGAGTTACCAGATGGATCCCGCGAACAGCGACGAGGCGATCCGCGAGGTCGCGCTCGACATCGAGGAAGGCGCCGACATCGTGATGATCAAGCCGGGCCTGCCCTACCTCGACATCGTGCGCCGCGTGAAGGACAAGTTCGGCGTGCCGACGTTCGTCTACCAGGTGAGCGGCGAGTACGCGATGATCGCGGCGGCCGCCGCCAACGGCTGGATGGACGAGAAGAAGACGGTGCTCGAGAGCCTCGTCTGCATCAAGCGCGCGGGCGCCGACGGCATCCTGAGCTACTATGCGGGGCGCGTCGCGGCGTGGCTGCGCAATGAGGCGAACCAGTGACAATCAACACGGGCCCGGGCCGCTATGCGCTGTTCGGCCATCCCGTCAGCCACAGCTGGTCGCCCTTCATCCACGGCCTGTTTGCGCGCCAGTTCGACCACATCGTGGACTACAAGGTCCAGGACGTGACGCCGGGCGACTTCCGCCACGCCGTGATCAACTTCTTCGTGCAGGGCGGCGGCGGCGCGAACGTGACGCTGCCGCACAAGCCGGCTGCCGCTGAAATCGTGAACGACCTGTCGGCGCGCGCCGAGCGCGCGCGCGCGGTCAACACCATCGTGCGCCGGAGTTCGACCGAGCTCTACGGCGAGAACACCGACGGCGTCGGCCTCGTCACCGACCTGATGCGCAACCTCGGCGTGAAGCTCGAGGGCGCGCGCCTCCTGATCCTCGGCGCCGGCGGCGCGACGCGCGGCGTGCTCGCGCCGCTCCTCGAGCAGGAGCCGCGCGAGGTGCGCATCGCAAACCGCACGCCCGAGCGCGCCAAGACCCTTCGCGACGAGTTCTCCGACCTCGGCGAGATCTCCGCCTCGGGCTTCTCCGAAGTGGACGACCGCCCCTGGGACGTCGTGGTCAACGCGACGGCCGCGAGCCTCGCGGGCGAGGTGCCCGAGTTGCCGCCGCACTCGATCGGGCGCGACACGGTCTGCTACGACATGGCCTACGGTCGCGGCGACACGGCCTTCATGCGCTGGGCCGCCGAGCGCGGCTCGAAGCACGCGTACAAGGGCTGGGGCATGCTCGTCGAGCAGGCCGCCGAATCCTATCTCCTGTGGCACGGCGTGCGTCCGGAGACGAAGCCGGTGATGGGAGCGCTCGACCGGATGTAGGGAAATGAAGGGGACGGCACCCCTTAACAGCGCTACGCGCGCCATCAATCGAGCACACCGTCGTTGTTAAAGGGGTGCCGTCCCCTTCATTTCAGGTAGTCGTTCTTCAGGTTGACGTAGTGCGCCGCGGATTCCGCGAGGAAGGCGATTTCCTTCGCCTCGAGCGCGCGCTGCTGACGCGCCGGGCTCCCGACCCACAGCGTGCGTGACGGCAGTCGTTTCCCGGCCGGAACGAGCGCGCCCGCGCCGACGATCACCTCGTCACCGATGACGGCGCCGTCCATCACGATCGCGCCCATGCCGATGAGGCAACGCCGGCCGACGGTGCAGGCATGCAGGATCACGTTGTGGCCAACCGTGCACTCCTCGCCGATCACGAGCGGGATGCCGTCGCCGCCGGCGAGCCGCGCGCTCGCCACGTGCAGGACGCTGCCGTCCTGGATGCTGGTGCGCGCGCCGATCGAGATCGCATTCACGTCGCCGCGCACGACGGCGCCCGGCCAGATCGAGGAATCCTCCCCGATCGTCACGCGGCCGATCACGGTCGCGGCCGGGTCGATCCAGACGCCCCGCCCGATGTCGGGCCGCCAGTCGAGATAAGGGCGGATATTCATCCGGGCAGCGTCACGAGTTCTTCCGCGCTGGTCGGGTGGATCGCGACCGTGTCGTCGAAGTCGCGCTTGGTCGCGCCGAGACGCAAGGCAACGGCGAATCCCTGCAGGAGCTCGTCCGCGCCCATGCCGATCGCGTGCAGGCCGACGATGCGCCGCTCCCCGCCTTCCGTCACGAGCTTCACCTCGGCGCGGCGGCGGCGCGCGGTGATGCCGTGATAGAGCGGCATGAAGTCGTGCCGGAACACTTCGACCTCGTCCGCGAAGGCGGCGCGCGCTTCCGCCTCGGTGAGCCCGACCGTGCCGATCGGCGGATGGCTGAAGACGACGGTCGGGATCAGCCGGTAATCGAGATGCCGCTCAGGCTCGCCGCCGAACAGGCGATCCGCGAGCCGCCTTCCGGCCGCGATCGCGACGGGCGTGAGTTCGCTGCGGCCGGTCACGTCGCCGATCGCATGGATGCCGGCGACGTTCGTATCCTGGCGATGGTCCGTCGCGACTTCACCGCGCGCACCGAGCGTGACCCCCGCCTGCTCGAGCCCGAGGCCCGCGCTGTTCGGCGTGCGGCCGATCGCCCAGATCACGCAGTCGAAGGGACCGAGCGTCTGGCCGCCCGCGAGCCGGATTCGCTTTCCGTCACCCGCAGACTCGAGTGCGGCAGGCAACGCGTACTGCACGACCTCGATGCCGTCCGCCTCCATGGCCGCCATGAGCCGCGTGGAGAGCATTTCGTCGAAGGAACGCAGCACGCGGTCGTAGCGGATCGCGAGGGTCACGCGCGCGCCAAGCGCAGCGAAAACGCCCCCGAGTTCGGCCGCGACATAGCCGCTGCCGATGATCGCGACCGAGCGCGGCATGCTGCCGAGCGTGAAGAAACCATCGGAGGTGATTGCGGCCGCCGCACCCGGCAGTTCCGGCACGAGCGGCCGGCCGCCGGTCGCGACGACGATGTGCCTCGCCGAGTGCACCGCGCCGCCGATCCTGACGCGGCCCGGCGCTTCGATGTGCGCGCGCTCGCGAATGAGCGTCGCACCCCTTCGCTCCAGGTTCTCCAGGTAAATGCCGCGCAGCTTTTCGACATAAGCATCGCGCCGCGCCTTGAGCGCCGCCCAGTCATGGCGCGCGGGCTCGAGCGTGAAGCCGTAATCCGCCGCATCCACCAGGGCGTGCGCGAGGTCCGCCGCGTGATACATGATTTTCTTCGGCACGCAGCCGACGTTGACGCAGGTGCCGCCGAGGGCGCCCGGTTCCGCGACCGCGGCGCGCGCGCCGTGGCGGGCGGCGCGCTGGGCGCAGGCGAGACCGCCGCTGCCGCCGCCGATCACGATCAGGTCCCACGATTGCGTCATGCTCTACCCGCGCGGATGCCGCGAGGGCCGATGATATACTCGAACCGATCATGGCCTGGATCCTCATGCTGGCGTTCGCGGCACTCGCCGCGGCGGTCGTGGCCGCCGCGCGCCGCGGCCTTTCGGCCCTGCAGGATTCCCACGACGAGGCCTGGACCACGCTCGAGGCCCAGCTCGAGAAGCGCCACGAGCTCATGATCCGGATCGTCGGCCTCTGCTCGCGGCTCATGAAATACGAGCGCGACACGCTCGATCGCGTGACGACTTCCGGCAGCGCCGTGATCGCGGCCGCGCGGCGGCGCAACATGCCGGCGCTCGCCGCCGCCGACAAGTCGTACCGCGCCGCCGCCGGGGCGCTCTTCACGCTCGCGTCGAACTACCCGCAATTCGGCACCAGCGCCGCGTTCTCGGCGCTGCGCGAACGCGCGGCGACGCTCGAGGCGCGGGTCGACGAGAAGCGCGAGCAGTACAACGGCGCGGTCAGCGTGCTGAATTTCCGCTGCCAGGCGTTTCCCCACCGCTGGGTCGCGCGCTCGATGGGCCTGCGGCCCGCCCCGTTCCTGTCCTGAACCCTGAGCAGGTCGCGATGCGCATTTCGACCTGGAACGTCAACTCGCTGCGCGTGCGGATGGAGCACCTCGGCCGCTGGCTGGCCGACAACGCGGTGGACGCCATCGCGCTGCAGGAACTGAAGCTCGCCGACGAGCATTTCCCGCGCGCGGAAATCGAGGCGCTCGGCCTGCACGCCGCCTGCTACGGGCAGAAGACCTACAACGGCGTCGCGATCCTCTCGCGCGCGGAGCCCCAGGGCATCGCGATGGGCATCCCCGGGGACAACGACCCGCAGCGGCGCGTCATCGCGGCGACCATCGGCCCCGTGCGGCTCGTGAACGTCTACGTGCCGAATGGCCAGGCCGTCGATTCCGAGAAATACACCTACAAGCTCGCCTGGCTCGAGCGCCTGCGCGCCTACCTCGCCGCGCTCCTCAAGGAGCACGAGCATGTGCTGGTCGTCGGCGATTTCAACATCGCGCCGGAGGACCGCGACGTGCACGACCCGGCCGCCTGGGAGGGCTCGGTGCACGTGAGCCCGCCCGAACGCGAAGCGCTCGCGCGGATCGCCTCGCTCGGGTTCTCGGATCTCTTCCGCCAGTTCGAACAGCCCGCAAAATCCTGGAGCTGGTGGGACTACCGCATGAATGCGTTTCGCCGCGATCACGGGCTTCGCATCGACCTGATGCTCGCCTCGAAAGCGCTCGCCGAAGCGCTGCACGGCCTGCCACATCGATCGCAGTCCCCGCAGCTGGGAGCGGCCCTCCGACCATGCCCCGGTGACGGCCGTATTTGACATAGGCTGAGCTGGAGGTTGTGATGCCGCGCATGTCCGTGGCACTACGGCGGGTAGAACCCGCCCCGGGGCGCGTAAAATCGGCCCCAGAACAACTACCCAAGAGGGCGCGCAGCCCCGTGCCAAGGCCTTGTCGCCGCAGCGATTTTGACGTCACCGATACGGTTCAGGTGAGCTCGCCCGCGGCCGTGCGCGAGGCGGTCCTCGAGCTCTATGCCGACACCTGGCCGGGCGCGCCGCGCGAGACGCTCGAGACCGCGCTCAGGGATTTCGAGAGCCTCTTCACCGGGCAGACGCCCGGCTACCTCGGCGTCGATACCGTCTACCACGACCTGCAGCATTCACAGGACGTCGTGCTCGCGATGGCGCGGCTCCTGGCGGGCTACGAGAAGAGCCACCCGGACGGCCCGCGGCTCGGCGCCGAGCGCGGGCTCGTCGCGCTGATCACGGCTCTCTTCCACGATTCCGGATACATCCGCGAGACGGGCGAGGCCGGGATCTCGAACGGCGCCGTGTTCACGCGCAACCACGTGACGCGCAGCGCGCGCTTCATCGCGAAGTACCTGCCGAATGCGGGCCTTGCGCAGTGGGTTCCGGTCGCGACGCGCATCGTCCACTTCACCGGCTACGAAGTGCCGCTTGACCTGCTGCGCGTCGCCGACGCGCGCGACCGGCTGGCGGGTCACCTGCTCGGCACCGCCGACATGCTCGCGCAGATGGCGGACCGCTGCTATCTCGAGAAATGCCGCGACCGGCTCTATGCCGAATTCGTCCTCGGCGACGTCGCGGTGCACGCGGGTGCGGAGGGCGTCAAGGTTCTCTATGGATCGGGCCTCGACCTGCTGCGCCAGACGCCGAAATTCATCGCCACGACGATCGACAACCGCCTCGGCACGGCTTTCGGCCACAGCTATCGCTACGTCGAGCCGCTCTACGGCGGCGACAACCCGTACATGAACGCGATCCGCCAGAACGTGCAGTACCTGAAGGGACTCACGCGCGGCAGCCGCTGGCCGATGCTGCGCCGGAACCCGCCGGTGTTCACGGTCGAGTCAAACGCCATGGACGGCGTGCGCACGCTCCTCGTCAAGCACCTGAAGGAAGTCTTCGGCGGGCCGCAGGCCGCCGTCAGCCCGGCCTGAGCCGCGCGTAGCGCGAGCGCATGCGCGGCGGCGCATCCACGTCGAGCAGATAGCGCTCCCGGATCACGGGCAGTCGCGCAAGGATCTCCGCCTCGCCTTCCACGCCCTCGCCCGCGATCGCCTCCGCGAGGAGCGCGACCGTCATCCTGGCGAGCGCAGGCCGTGCGACCGGCGCGTAGGACAAGTGCCAGGGCTCCGGCTGCACGCCGCGGCCGCGGCGCGTATAGGGCCGGTAAAAGCCGAAGCGGCGCATGTTCGCGCCAAGCCAGGCCGAAAGTGCCGCGAAAGCGCCGCCGCGCCGGTATTCGTCGAGTTCGAGCCGGAGCGTGTAGCCCGCCGCCATGACGCGGCCGTCGGCGACGTCCACGTCGCTGCCCCAGTGGTGCCGGCTCATGCCGGGCAGCGCCGACCAGAGCAGGATCGTCTCGACGCGCGCGCCAGGCGCAAGGGCCGCCATGTTCACGCGCCGGCCGGCCTTGTCGAGCGCAGGCCGTTCGCCGCGGAACTTCGCGTTCCAGATCGCGCGCTGGCGCTCGAAATCACGGAAGGAAGACACCGGCATTAAGTCGAAGCCCGCACCTGCGGCCGCATCACGCATCGCAAGAAACGGCCGCACGGCCGCCTTATGCAAGATGCAGCGCGGCTCCTCGAGTTCGACGAGGTGTCCGCGGTCCCGGCCGGTCAATTGCCTGGCGTTCAAGCGCGGTATGATGAGGGCTTCCGCTGGGGGCGCCAAGGGACCATGGCCGCATTCCTGAACCAGTACTGGCCGATGTTGGCACTCGGGCTCGTCGTGGTCGTCACGGCCGTGTCGGCCTGGCGTTTCCGGTGGCGCATCGCCGAGCCGCTCGCCAGCGTGCTGAAGTCCGTCGAGCGGCTCTCGAGCGGCGACTGGCAGACGCGCGTCGAGGTGCCGCCGGGGCGCGTCGGGCGCTCGCTCGGCAGCGCGCTCGAGCGGCTGCGCATCAATCTCTCCGACCACGCGGCCACCGGCCGCGCGCTCGACATCATGCTGGACAGCATGAACGACGCCGTCTTCCTGACGTCGCCGGACGGCCTCATCAAGCGCGTCAACCTCGCGGCGACGCAATTGCTCGGCTGGTCCCAGATGGAGCTTCTCGGCCGCGAACTCGCCTACATCATCTCCGACCAGGACCGCACGACCTTCAACATCGAGCAGGCGACGAACGAGATGCTCGAGCTCACGATGCGGACCCAGGCCGGGCAGACGATTCCGGTGTCGCTCTCGGGCTCGGTCATGACCGCCGAGGACCCGCGCTTCCAGGGCTGCATCTTCGTCGCGCGCAACATCACCGAGCGCAAGCGCGCCGAACGGCGCATCCGCTACCTCGCCCGCTACGACACGCTCACCAAGATCCCGAACCGGCTCCAGTTCCAGCATTCGCTGCAGCAGGCGATCGCGCGCACGCGCCGCGCGGGCCGCGAGCTCGCGCTCATCTACCTCGACCTCGACCGCTTCAAGGAGGTCAACGACACCTTCGGCCATGCGGCGGGCGACCGCGCGCTCGAGATCCTCTCGGAGCGCATGAACAAGAAACTGCCCCGGGACACGATGCTGGGGCGCCTCGCCGGCGACGAATTTGCCCTCTTCATCGAAAATCTCCCGGCCGCGACCGACAACCGCGCGGTGATCGGCGCGCTCGCGCGGGAGCTCCTCGACGAGCTCGGCCGGCCGTTCCAGCTCGGCCAGCACGAGCTCTACGTGACGGGCAGCGTCGGCATCGCGCTCTGCCCGCGGGACGCGGACAACGTCGTCGACCTCATCCGCGACGCGGACGCCGCGATGTACTACTCCAAGCAGAACGGCGGCAACAGCCACAGCTTCTTCACGCCGGAGATGAGCGCGATCGCCGTCGAGCGGCTGATGCTGAAGAGCAAGCTCAGGCGCGCGGTCGAGCGCGACGAGCTCCTGATCATGTACCAGCCCAAGGTGGACCTGCGCGACGGGCGCGTGGTCGGCGGCGAGGCGCTGATCCGCTGGCGGCTGCCGGGGCATGGCGACATCTCGCCGGCGCAGTTCATCCCGCTCGCGGAAGAGTCGAACCTGATCCAGGAAATCGGCGAGTGGGTGCTGAAGCGCGTCTGCCGCGACTACCGCAGCTGGCAGGAGCAGGTGCCGAAGCCGGGCCGCATCTCGATCAACCTGTCGCTCAAGCAGCTGCGCCAGGCCGAGTTCCTGACCCGCTATCGCTCCGTGTTCGACGACGCCGGCGTCTCGCCGTCGAACTTCGAGCTCGAGATCACCGAGACCACCCTCATGACCGAGGCCGGCCGCATGGTGCGGCTGCTCGACGAGCTGCACGCGATGGGCCTGCACCTGTCCATCGACGACTTCGGCACGGGCTACTCATCGCTGTCGGCGCTGCAGCAGTTCCCGGTCGGCACGCTCAAGATCGACCAGTCCTTCGTGCGCCATGCGACGGTGTCGAAGGAAGACGCGACGCTCGTCCGCACCATCATCGAGATGGGCAAGAACCTCGACCTCAAGGTCGTGGCCGAGGGCATCGAGTCGAAGCAGCAGCTCGACTTCCTCCGCAGCCGCGACTGCCACTACGGCCAGGGCCGCCTGTTCGGCGAGCCGATGACGGCCGAGGACTTCCTCGCGCTCCTGCTCGCGCAGAGCCGCGGCGAATCGAACTACGGGACGATGTTCGCGGAAGGCTGAGGGTCGCCGCGGCCCGGCTACTCCTTTGCGTCGGCGGCGATCGCGTCGAACGACTTGCCGGCAGCCTCCGTCACGCGCACGATTGAAAGCCGTATTCAGCGCAGCCACCACCGAAGACTGCCGGTTCTCGGCCGCGGCCTCCCCGCGCTGACACCGTGAAGGACGTGAGCACGCGCCGGTCCGATGTACGCCCGAGCGTCGCCGCAAACGAGACCTGCGCGACCGGCAGGCCCCCGCCCGTGTAGTCCGCCTCGAAGCGCCGCACGTCGATCACGAGCGTGTGCGTGGCGCGGAAGCGGCCGATGTCGCCTTGCACCGAGCGCAGCCGGCCGGAATCCTGGAATGACTCGATCAGCGCGGACTGCAGGAGCTCGGGCAGGTTCTCGGCCCAGCGCGCTGCGGCGACGTAGTCGAGGCGATTGCCGGGCCAGCGGACCGCAATGCCGGAGCCGTCGAGCCCCGGCGCCGCCCGCTCGATGGCGATCATGAGGTCGGCAGGCAGCGCGGCGCCCGGCGCCAGCTTCGGCGCTTCCACCCGGTAGATCAGCGGCGCGGGCACTTCATTCTTGAGTCCGCCGAAACAGCCCGCCGCGAGGGCCAGGGCGGCGGCCAGCACGAGCTTCTTCATGGCGGAATCTCCACGCCGGCAGGCGCCGGCCGGTATATGACGCGGGACGGGTCTTTCTCGAGGCTCTCGGTCAGCGCATCGAAGCTCCGCACGGCCTGGCGCGTCTCGCGCAGGAGCTGCTCGATCTCCGCAAGGCCCTGGTCGGCGAAGCGGTCCACGTTGCCCTCGTTCTCGGCCACCAGCCGGTCGAAGCGCGCCGCCGTGACGGCCAGCGTGTCCGCGACTTCACGCAGCCGCGTCGCGGCCGCCTTGATGTCCTCTCCGCCGGTGCCGCTGAGCTCGCCGAGCGAGGCCATCGTCGTCTGCATCTCGTTGGCGGCTTCGCGCAGGTCGTGGAACGTCACGCGCGCGTCGGCGACCGCCGCCGGCAGCGTCTCGCTCGCCCGCTCTGGCATTGCCGAGGGTGGCGGAGACGGCGGCGACGTTCTGGTCCGAGAGCAGCGCATTGATCCGGTTGAGCGATTCGCTGGCCTTGGCGACGACGTCGGGCAGGCTGCTCACGAGCTCGCTCAACTGCGATTGCTGCGAGGGGATCACCGGGTACTTGAAGCCCTGGATCCGCGGCGGCGGCTGCGAGCCGGGATCGCGCGGCTCGAGGTTGACGTACAGGAGGCCCGTCACGCCCTGGAGCGTGAGCCGCGCGACCGTGTCGTCCGTGATCGGCGTGTCTTCCCCGATGTCGGCGACGACTCGCACGCGGCGCGGTCCCTCGGATCGATGTCGATGCGCGCAACCCGGCCGACGGCGACGCCGAGGTAGCGGACGGAGCCGCCCTCCGAGAGCCCGAATACGCCGCCTTCGAAGTAGATCTCGTAGCGGCGTTCCTGCTGGCGATCGGCGCTGTCCGTGTACCAGAGCACGAAACCGGCCCCCATCACCAGGATGAGGAGCACGAAGGCACCGACCGCGACGTAATTGGCTTCCCTATCCATCGGTCACCGCCCGTCCACGCAATGCGCGGCTGCGCTCGCCATGGAAGTATTGCTGAATCCAGGGATGTCTCGTTGCGAACGATTTCGTCGAGCGTCCCGCTGATCATCCGCCCGTCGACGATCACGCCGACCCGGTTGCAGACCCGGAAGATGGTATCGAGATCGTGCGTGATCATCACGACCGTCAGCGACAGCCCCTGCTGCAGCTCCAGCACCAGCGCATCGAAAGCCGCGGCCGAGATCGGGTCGAGGCCCGAGGTCGGCTCGTCGAGGAACAGGATCGCCGGGTCGAGGGCGAGCGCCCGCGCGAGCGCCGCGCGCTTCGTCATGCCGCCCGAGAGCTGCGACGGGTACTTGGCCGCGGCGTCCGCGGCGAGGCCGACCATGCCGATCCGCAGCTGCGCAAGGTCCGGCGAGCAGCGCCGCGGGCATGGGGTAGTGCTCCCGGATCGGCAGTTCGACGTTCTGCTGGACGGTGAGCGAGGAGAAGAGCGCGCCGCGCTGGAACATCACGCCATAGCGCCGCTTCACGTCCTGGAGCTCCCGTTCCGGCCGGTTGGCGACCTCGCGGCCCTCGATGCGGACCGAGCCGCTCGCCGGCCGCTGCAGGCCGAGCATGGTGCGAAGCAGCACCGACTTGCCGCTGCCCGAACCGCCGACGATCCCGAAGACCTCGCCGGCCCGGATGTCGACGTCGAGGCCGTCATGCACGACCTGGCGGCCGAAGCGATTGACGATGCCGCGGACTTCGATCGCTGCGGGCATCAGATGTCGAGCTCCATGAAGATCACGGCGAAGATGGCGTCGGCGAGGATCACGAGGAAGATCGACTGCACGACCGCGATCGTCGTGAGCCGGCCAAGCTCACGCGAGGAGGTGCGCACCTGCATGCCGCGCAGCGTGCCGACCAGCGCGATCAGGACCGCGAAGACGGGGGCCTTGATGATCCCGACCCAGAAGGTCATCTCGCTGATCGAGCCCTGCACGCGCTCGACGTACTGGCCGAACGGGATGTCCACGAGGTACCAGGACAGGAGCGCGCCGCCGGCGAGGCCCATCGCGTCCGCGAGCACGGTGAGCGCGGGCAGCGCGATGACGAGCCCGAGGATGCGCGGCAGCACCAGCACCTCGACCGGGTCCATGCCGATCGCGCGCAGCGCATCGACCTCCTCGTTGAGCTTCATGGCGCCGATCTCGGCGGCGAAGGCGCTGCCGGAGCGGCCCGCCACGATGATCGCCGTCAGGAGCACGCCGAGCTCGCGCAGCACGGAGACCGTCACGAGATCGACGACGAAGATCTCGCCGCCGAACTTGCGCAGCTGCTGCGCGCCGATGTAGGCGACGATGACGGCGATCAGGAAGGCGATCAGCGAGACGATCGGCACGGCCGTGAGGCCCGTCTCGTAGACGTGGCGCACGATCGACGGGAATCGCAGGCGCCGCAGGCTCCCGAAGATGCGGCCATAGCCTGCCGTGACCGCGCCGACGAAACCGAGCAGGTCGAGCGCGCCTTCCTTCGCCTGTACGACGGCGCGACCGACGTGATCGAGGAAGCCGGGGAGGCCCGCGGGCGATTCCGTCGCGGCCGGTGCCGCCCTGGCGCGGTCGGCTTCCAGGCGGTCGATGAATTCGAGCTGGGCCGGGCGCGGACCCGCCCACTCGACGATGCTGCCGGCATCGCGCAACTGCCGATCTCGAGCGAGCGCAGGAACCAGGCGCCGGTCAGGTCGAGGGCCTCGATACCCGCGGCATCCAGGATCACCGGGCCGCGTGCCGAGCGCGCGGCGTCGCGCAGGCGCGGCCCCTGCGCAGCCGCCTCGGCGACGGTCCAGCGGCCGTGCAGCCGGAGCCGGCTTCGACCGCCCTCGTCCTGCACCTCGAACAGCAAGGCAACCCTCCTGACATCCCCGGCCGATGCTAGCAGGCGATAATGGCCCGGCCGGAGGCGCCCCTGGAAAACAGCGTACTGGAAGACGTCCTCTTACTGCTCACGGCGACGCTCGCCGTCGTCGTGGGCCTGCGCCGCCTGCGACTGCCGATGATCCTCGCCTTCCTGCTGGTCGGCATGGTCGTCGGGCCCTTCGCGTTCGGCTGGGTCGCCGTCACGGAGACGACCAGCACGCTCGCCGAATTCGGCGTCGTCTTCCTGCTCTTCACGCTGGGACTCGAATTCTCGCTGCCGCGCATGCTCGCCTCGCGCGGCGAGGTGTTCTGGCTCGGCGGCATCCAGGTCGCCGCGACCACGACCGCGGTCGCCGCGGTCGGCTGGGCCTTCGGCCTGCCGGTCCCCGTCGCGATCCTGCTCGGCGGTGCGGTCGCCATGTCCTCGACCGCGATCGTGCTCCGCCAGCTCACGGAACAGGACGAGCTCAACCGCACGCACGGGCGGCTCGCCTTCGGGACCCTCCTCTTCCAGGACCTGGCCGTCGTGCCCTTCCTCGCGCTCGCCGGCGTGCTCGCGGCGCCGCAGGACCACTACGCGACGCTCGAGATCGCGTTCGCCCTCGGCAAGGCCGCCATCGCGCTCGTCATCGTGCTGGCCGCCGGGCGCTGGCTGCTCCGGCCGCTGTTCCACGAGATCGCGTCGAGCGGCGCGCCGGAGCTGTTCACCTTCGCCGTGCTCTTCGTCGCGATCGGCTCCGCCTGGGCGACGCATGCCGCCGGCCTCACCTTCGCGCTCGGCGCCTTCCTCGCCGGCATGATGCTGGCGGAAACCGAGTACCGCTACCAGATCGAGGCCGGCATCCGGCCATTCCGCGACACGCTGCTCGGGCTCTTCTTCGTGACGATCGGCATGCAGCTGGACGTGCCCGCGCTGTTCCGGCACCTGCTCGCGGTCATGGCGCTCCTCGCCGGGCTCCTCGTGCTCAAGACCGCGATCATCACGCTGGCGGCGCGGCCGTTCGCGGGCCAGTGGTTCAAGGCGCTGCGCACCGGCATCGTGATTTCGCAGGGCGGCGAGTTCGGCTTCGCGCTGCTCGCGATCCTCCTGCACAACCAGCTGGTCGGCGCGGAATTCACGCAGCCGCTGCTCGCCGCGATCACCGTCAGCATGCTGATCTCGCCGTTCCTCATCCGGCACAACAAGCGCATCGCGCGCTTCGTGCTGCGCGAGACCGGGCCGCGCGAGACCGGCCTCGAGCGGCTGGAGGCCGCGAACCAGGCGCTCGCGAGGCGCGAGCACGTGATCCTCTGCGGCTACGGGCGCGTCGGGCAGAACGTCGGGCGGGTGCTCGAGAGCGAGGGCTTCGAGTTCCTCGCCATGGACCTCGACCCGGTGCGCGTGCGCACGGCGCGCGCCGCGGGCGACGCGGTCATCTACGGCGACGCCGCCGACGAAGGCCTGCTGAAATCGGCCGGGGTCGAGCGCGCCAACGCCGTCGTCGTCACGTTTTCCGATCCGTCGCGCTCGATCCCGATCGTCCAGGTCGTGCGCCGCCTGCGCAGCGACCTGCCGATCCTCGTGCGCGCGATCGACGATTCACATCTCGAGGCATTGCTCGCGGCCGGCGCGACGGAAGTGGTGCCCGAGACCCTGGAGGCCGCCCTCACGCTCGTCTCGAATACGCTGCACCAGCTCAACGTGCCGCCCTCGCGCGTGATCCGGACGGTGGGCGAGATCCGGCGCCAGCGCTACAAGACGCTGCGTTCGATCTTCGTGCGCGACGGCGCCGGCCGGATCGACGAATCGGGCACGTTCCGCGAGGAATTGCACACGGTCGTGCTGCCGCCGGGCGCCTGGGCGATCGGCCGGAGCCTGCGCGAAATCAAGGACCGCGGCGCGGAGGTGTCGGTCACCGCCGTGCGGCGCGACGGCATCGTCGGCCGCGATCCGGACCCGGAGATGACCTTGCGCGAGGGCGACGTCGTCGTCCTGTTCGGCACGCCCGAGGCGCAGGAGCACGCCGAGGCAGTGCTCCTCGCCGGCTAGAGGAAGTTGAGGTTGACGCTGCCGGAGCCGGTGTCGATGACGCCCCTGCCGGCCCCGTCCTTCAGGCGCACGATCGTCGCATCCTTCTTCTCGCGGATCGTCGCGCCGGGCGCGTCCACGTCCACGCCCCCGCTGCCGGTATCGATCTCGATCTCCATCGAGGGCTGGGCCGAAGAGCGCAGGGTGACGCTGCCGGAGCCCGTGTCGATGTTGAGCTTCGAGAGCGCCGACAGGTCGCCCTCGATATTCACGCTGCCGGAACCGGTGTCGACGTCGAGGCTCTGCACGTCGCTGACGCCGCGCGCGCGGACCGAGCCCGAGCCCGTGTCCGCGGCGAGCTTGCCGGCGAATCCTTCGACCTGCACGCCGCCCGAGCCGGTGTCGGCAAAGAAGCTGCCCTTGCCCTGCTGCACGTCCACGGACCCGGAGCCGGTGTCGGCCAGGATCTCGCACTCGCAGTCGGTGATCTTCACCGAGCCGCTGCCGGTGTCGGCGCTGACGCGCCCGCGATGGCCGCTCACGGCCACTGCGCCGCTGCCGTTGTCGAGCTCGAGATCGCCCTCGCCGCCCGTGGACGTCAGCAGCCCGCTGCCGCCGTCGAGCCGGAGCTTCCCGGAGAAATTCTGCGCCAGGATATCGCCGACGATGTTGCTGACGTCGAGCTTCGCGCCGGCCGGCGCGCTGATCACGAGGTCCACGCGCACCGCGGGCGCCTCGTCCTTGTTGCCGACCAGGCGGATGCGCTCGCCGAGGTAGTCGATGTAGGTCGTCGAGAACCAGCCGGACGCGCCCTTCTCCGAGTAGATCTTCGGGAAGTGCTCGCGCGGCAGCCGCACGTCGAAGCGCGAACCCGGGCCGACGTCCGAGCTGCGGAAGTCGATGAGGCCGGTCAGGCGCTCCGCCTCGGCCTGCGTCGCCGCCTCGATCGTCGTGTTCGCCGTGATGTGGATGCCGGGCGTCGTGCCGCGCTCGACGCGGATGTTGCCGATGAGGTTTCGCACCGTGAGGCCCGCGTTCGACTCGGGCTTGAACTGCCAGGCTCGCGTCACCGTCGCGCTCGCTGCCAGGGCGGGGAGGCTCGCCGCCAGCAGGGCGAGCGCGGCGGTGGCGCGGAAAATCGTCTTCATCGTGAAACTCCGTCGAATGTCCGGTGGTGTCAGGCGGTCTCGTCGCGGTAGCGGCGCACCCACATCGCTGCGGCGAGCAGCAGGGCGGCCGCCACGACGCCGAGCCAGAGGTCGGGTGTCCGGTAGAAGTGGCCGAGCACGCCGTAGAGGTCGATGCTCGTCAGGCGGTCGATCTTGTCCGCGGCCGCGCCCGCCTCGCGGGCGAACGGGTCGCCCTGCATGCGCAGGATGTAGGGCAGCACGAACAGCCGGTCCTTGATGAAGTCGCCGACGTAGGTCGAGCGCATCACGACGGCCTCGAGGATCCACAGCGCGACCGGCGGCAGCACGGCCCAGAGGAAGGGGCTTCTCGGCGCCCAGGCCGACGCCAGCATCAGGTAGCCGACGAATGGCGCGTACCAGATCATCGCCGTCACGCACCAGAGCGTCGCGACGCCCATGCCGCCGAGGAGCGCCCTCGGCTCCCACAGGAATGCCGCCGGCTCGCCGGCGATCACGAACTTCAGGGACTCCCCGGTCGCGATCAGCAGCTGCGTCGCCACGGTCGCGGCCAGCGCGACCAGCGGGATCACGAGGATCGCGACGGCGAACTTCGACAGCACGGTCTCCGCGTCCGACAGCGGCAGCGACTTCCAGAACAGGACCGAGCGGTCGCGCCGGTCCGCGTAAAGCGCGTCGATCGCGTAGAAGAAGGCGATCACGCCCATCACGAGGAAAACCACGAGCGAGAGCGCCGAATAGGCGTACATCAGCAACGTCACCTTCTGGTCGGGCGACAGGACGACGTCCTTCATTTCGTCCGCGCTGAACGGCTTGATGTGCACGTGGCCCGTCAGGATCAGGAGGATCACGCAGCCGAGGACGACGGCCGGCGCCACCCAGATCGCCCGGTGCTCCCAGACCTCGCGGCGGACCAGCCACAGGAAACGGTTCATGCGCGCGCTCCCTGGATGACCGCGACGAAGAGGTCGGAGACCGAGGGCACGCCCACTTCGCCCAGGCGCTCGAGCTCCGAGCGCTCGATGTCGCGGAACAGCATGTGCGTGCGGCCGAGGCCCTGGCGCTCCCCGATCGGCTTGTGCGTGCGCGCAGCGGCGAGGTGCTCGGGCCGGACCGAGACCTGCGCGTACTTCTCCTGCACGTCGTCCATCGTGGCGTCGAGCACGATGCGGCCGTGGTCGATGAAGAGCAGGTCCGTGAGCAGGTGCTGGATCTCCTCGACCTGGTGCGTGGTCACGAGGATCGTGCGCTCCGCGTCGAAGTACTCGTTCAGCAGCGTGTCGTAGAACTGCTTGCGCATCAGGATGTCGAGGCCGAGCGTCGGCTCGTCGAGCACGAGGAGCTTGGCGTCGATCGCCATGACGAGCGCGAGGTGCAGCTGCGTCACCATGCCCTTCGAGAGCTCGCGCACGCGGCTGGTGCGCTTGATGTCGCTGCGCGAGAGGAAATGCTCGCAGACCTCGCGGCGGAACCGCGGGTGCGTCGCGCCGACGAAGTCGATCAGCTGCGACACGCGGATCCAGCGCGGCAGCACCGCGACGTCGGCGATGAAGCAGACGTCCTGCATGAGCCGGTGGCGCTGGTGGTAGGGGTCGAGGCCGAGCACGGAGAGCTCGCCGTCGAAGCGCGTGAGGCCGAGCAGGGCCTTGAGCGCGGTCGTCTTGCCGGCGCCGTTCGGGCCGATCAGCCCGACGATGCGGCCGGGCTGGACGTGGAAATTCACGTTGTCGAGTGCGCGCGTCGAGCCGAATGTCTTGCTGAGCCCGCGTGCCACGATCAGGTCAGTCACGCTCGCCCTCCTCGGCCGCATCGTCGGCGCCTTCGTTGTGCACGGCCGTCAGCGACGAGGCCGGCGCAGGCGGAATCTTGTCGAGGGCGTCCAGCAGCTCCTTGGGCTCGAAGCCCAGGCGCTGGATGCGCCCTGCAACCTTCGGCCACTCCTCCTCGAGGAATACCTGCCGTTCATCTTTCAGGAGCGCGCGTCGCGCGCCTTCGGTCACGAACATGCCGCGTCCGCGGCGCTTCTCGACGAGCTGCTCGTCGACGAGCTGCTGGTAGCCCTTCAGGACCGTCAGCGGGTTCAGGCGATACTCGGCCGCGACGCTCCTGACCGAAGGCAGCGGATCGCCGTCGTTCAGTACGCCTTCCAGGATCATCGCCACCACGCGATCGCGCAGCTGGCGGTAGATCGGCAGGCTGTCGTTCCAGTTTGTGTCCATGGCTTCCAAGTGAGCTAGCCCGCTACCAGACTACTTTAGCAGAGCACCTTCAGAATCCGGCGCTGATCGCCGGAGACGGAAGCTGCGTGCCGCGGTCTTCCTTCGCGACCATGCTCGCAACGCGCTTGGCAACCACCACGATCTCGGGCAGCTGCACGGCCGCGAGGTAGGCGTTCGTTTCGCGCTTGGCGACGACCACCACTTCGGGCAGCTGCGCCATCGCGATCTCGGCATTGTCGAGCGCCGTCAGTTCGCCGATCTCGATCGTTCCGCGGGGGGCCGCAGCCAGGTAGGCCTGGTCCATGACCAATCCGCCGAATGAAACGATGGCAACCGCCGCCGCTGCGCTGACTGCCTTCCGGGTGTTCTCTGTAACCATCGTGAACATGACTCTCTCCTTTCCTTTCGCTTCGTTTCGGTGCCGCCTCTTGCGGGTCCCGATGTACTGTAGTGGCCTTCTGGTGTTGTAGTGAACTATAACACCGACTCCAATGCAAGCCCTTTTTGCGATCAGAGCTCAAGTACTTGAGGTATTCCTTAATAAACAAAGACTTACGAGCGTAAATTTTTCTTGCGGAGGCCCGATTCGCCGTTTGCCAAGGCTTTCCAGCGCAGTTTTTGCGCAGAACTCGAACACCCGAATGGCCCCTGGAGCGTTCTAGAGACTGCCGGCCGCCCCTTCCGGGTAGAGTTGCCGGCGATGGGAGAAGGCGACGCGGACGCGCAATTGATGCTGCGTTACGCCGCGGGCGATGCGCGGGCGTTCGATGCGCTCTACGCGACGCATCGCAGCGCGCTCTGGCGCTTCATCCGGCGCAGCGTGCAGGACGCTGCGGCGACCGACGACGTGTTCCAGGAATGCTGGTCGCGCGTCATCACGCATCGCGAGAGCTATCGCCCGGAAGCGCGCTTTGCGACCTGGCTGTATCGCATCGCGCACAACTGCTGCATGGATCACTGGCGCCGGAGCGGGCGCCGCAACAAGCGAGAGTCGGCGGATGATGACGCGATCGAGGCTGCGGCCGATGAGCGATCCGCAGGACCGCTCGACGCCGCACTCGAAGGCGAGTCCGGCGAGCGGCTTGCCGCGGCGCTCGCGCAGCTCCCGCAGGAGCAACGCGACGCGTTCCTGCTCTACGTGGAAGGCGGGCTGTCGGTGTCGGAGATTGGCGAGGCGACCGGCGTGAATCCGGAGACCGCGAAGAGCCGGCTGCGCTACGCCGTCGCGCGCCTCAAGCAGGCGCTTGCCGAGGCCGCGCCGGAATGAGGACATGAACGAGAAAGACAGCGAAGCGCCCTTCCCGCGCGAACCGTGGAAGCGGCTGCTCGAATCATCGGACGAGGGTCCGCCGGAGACGACGGACGCGCGCATCCGCGCGGCCGCGCGCCGCGATCTCGTCCCGCGCGGCCGGCGCTGGTGGCTGCCCGCCTCGCTCGCCGCGAGCTTCGTGCTCGCGGTGCTCGTCGTTCATTCGGAGTTCGGCACGATCCGAAGGCCGCTCGTGGACGAGTCCGACCGCGGCGAGGGTGCCGCGATTCACGGCACGATCGTCGACCGCGAAAAAGCGCAGGAGCCGAAAGCGCCGGGGCAGTCGCCAACGGCCAGGCCCAGCACCGATCTGCCGCGCGCGGCCGCAACCGAGGACGATGAATTCGGCGCCGAGGATTCCGAGTTCGCCGCGGACGCCGGCGGAATGGCGTCGCATGTCGGCGGGCCCGAGCGCGAAGCGCGGGCCGCGAGCGAGGTGCCGGAAGACGTGCTCGCAAACACGCCGGTTCATCCGGATCTGCCGGTCGAAGTTTCGTCTGCGGCTGCAGCGCCGCCCGCTGCCGCGGCGGCGAAGGTCCAGGCATCCGGCGAGGCTGACTTGAGCGCATCCGCAGAAGGACGCGCCGCGCCCGCGAAACCGCCGACGCCCGAGGCCTGGTATGCCGAGATCGAGGCCCTGCGCAAGGCCGGACGCAACGCAGAGGCGGACGCGGAACTCGCGCGCTTCGAGGCCGCCTATCCCGACTGGATCAAGCAGCACGGCCGGCGCCGACCGTGACGCCCTCGCGCGTCCTGCCGTGGGTCGCGCTCGCGCTGGTATCGCTCGCGAACTTCGGCAACTTCTACGTCTACGACTCGATCGGGCCGGTCGCGGCCCTGCTCGAGCTCGAGCGCGGCTTCAGCAATTCCGAGATCGGCATGCTGAACGCGATCTACAACCTGCCGAACATCGTGCTGCTGCTGGTCGGCGGCATCCTGGTCGATCGCTTCGGCGCCGCGCGCATGCTGACCTTGACCGCCGCGATCTGCTTCGCGGGCGCCCTGCTGACGGCCTACGGACCGGCATTCACCAGCATGGCCGGCGGGCGCCTCCTGTTCGGCATCGGCGCCGAGACCTTCAACATCGCGACGTTTGCGGCCGTGGTCCGGTATTTCCCGGAGCGGCATCTCGCGTTCGCGATGGGCCTCAGCATGGCGCTCGGCCGCGGCGGCGCGTATTCCGTGGACATGTCTCCGACCTGGTTTGCCGGCGCCTATGCCGGCGGCTGGCAACCGCCGCTCGAGATCGCGGCGCTGTTCGCGGCGAGCTCGCTGGTCGCCTGCGGGATCTACGCGTGGCTCGATCACCGGCACGGCCCGCGCAGGCAATCGTCCGAAGCCGCGCCGCGCTTTTCGCTTCCGCGACGTCGCCCGCTTCGGGCCCGCGTACTGGTACCTGCTCGTGCTGTGCGTGCTCTGGTATTCGGTGATCTTCGCGTTCCGGAGCACGTTCTCGATCAAGTATTTCCAGCACGCGCACGGGCTCGACCTCGCGGCTGCCGGCGCGATCAACAGCTACGTGTTTCTCGCGGCGCTGTTCGCGACGCCGGCTTTCGGCTGGCTCTGCGATCGCATCGGCCGCTACGCGCCGTTTCTCGCCTTCGGCGCGTTGCTGCTGCCCATCGCCATCGCCGTCATGGCCCTGCCGCACGGATCGCTCGGCCTCGGCACGGTCCTGATCGGCATCAGTTTCTCGCTGGTGCCGGCCGTGATGTGGCCGCTCACGGCGAGGCTGGTGCCGGCGAATCGCCTCGGCACGGCGCTCGGCCTCATGTGGGTCGTGCAGAACGCCGGCATCGGCGGCGCGAACCTCATCGCCGGCTGGCTCAACGACGCCTATGGCGCCGGCGCAGCGAACCCGGCCGGCTACCAGCCGATGATGTGGTACTTCTTCCTGTCGAGCGCCGCGGGATTCTGCTTCGCGCTCGCGCTCTGGAAACAGGCCGGCAGGCGGCGGCACGAGGCGCCGCATTCAGATCAGGTCGCCGATTCCCGCCCCGGTCGGCTGAGGGGCTCCGGCCACGCCTTCCAGGCGGACGAAGAGCCAAAGGCCCGCGCCCACGAGGGCGAACACCGAGCCGCTCGCGAGCGTGGGCACCCAGCCGACGCGATCGATCATGAATCCCGAAGAGCGGCGCCAGCAGGCCCGGCATGGTGCCGCCGAAGTTCAGCATGCCGCAGGCGCTCGCCGTGTGCTCGCCCGAGGCATACGTCGTCGCGGCCCAGTAGCAGGTGTCGGCGAAGAGCGTGAAGCCGAAGCAGAGCGAGAGCAGGCCGACGGCGACATACGGGTTCGTCGCGTAGACGCCCGTGATCAGGAAGAAAGCGACCAGCACGAGGCCGGACATCGCGGTGATGCGGCAGCCGCGCAGCCCGCCCAGACGACGGCAGAGGGAGTCGCAGACGCCAGCCGCCGATCGCGGTCAACACGGCGCCGGTCGCGAACGGCAGCACATAGAGCCAGCCGCTTTCCAGCATCGAGAGGCCGCGCGACTTCACGAGGTAGGTGAACAGCCACTGCGAAAAAATGTAGAAGACGTAGTTGAGGCAGAAGTAGCTGGCGGCGAGGATCAGGATGTCGCGGTTCACCAGCGCCGCGCGCCAGTGGACGGGCTGGGGCGGCGGCTTCACCGATCGCCCGGCGTCAATGAACGCGACCTCGCCGGGCGCGATGGACGGGTGCTGGGCGGGCTTGTCGCGCGCGTACCAGTACCACCAGAGAC
Organism: uncultured Gammaproteobacteria bacterium; assembly: GCA_963747035.1. GTDB lineage: Bacteria > Pseudomonadota > Gammaproteobacteria > Steroidobacterales > Steroidobacteraceae > SCUD01. The sequence goes on along the minus strand of CAVVDL010000020.1, from coordinate 126,556 downwards.
CTGCAATGACGCCCGTCGGCGCCAGGATGTAGAACGCCTCGCGCCAGCCGTAGAGCACGATCAGCGCCGTCACGATCGGGCCCGAGCGCCGCCTGCCCGAGCGAGAGTCCCGGAGCTCGTCAGTGCAGTTCGGCAGCGCCCAGCGTCCCGGCGGAAACCAGCCCTCGATCAGGCCGGTGGTGACCGGGAAGATCGGCGAGTTCGTCGCGCCGAGGAGCAGGCGCGCGACGACGAGCGACACCATCGCGCCGGTCGCTGAGGCTGCCATGAGGCTGGGAGCGAAGCCGGTGAACCAGGTCAGTACGCCCCAGAGGACCGCAATGATCCCGAGCGCGCGCCGCGGACCGTACTTCTGCCCGAAGACGCCGCCGGGAATCATCAACAGCGTGTAGCTGATGTTGAAGGCGTTGAGGATCCAGCCGATTTCCTGGTTCGAGTAGCCGAACTCGTCCTGGATGCTCGGGGCCGCAACCGAGAGTGCGTTGCGCAGGAAGTAGTTGACGAAGCTGACGACGAAGAGCACGAACAGCACGCGCCAGCGGACCGGGATCGCGCGCAGCATGGTTCAGCCCCTCACGAGGTCATGCCGCGTCGCAGCGCGCGATCGCGTTTCAGGTCGGTGAGTATCCGGTGCGCCGCGTTGTGGCCCGGCGCGCCCGTCACGCCGCCGCCCGGGATGCGTGCCGGCACCGCAGAGATAGAGCGCCGGGATCGGCGAGGCGTAGCGCGCATGGCCCGGCACCGGCCGCATGAAGAAGAGCTGGTCGGGGCGCAGGTCGCCGTGAAAGATGTTGCCCTCGGTGATGCCGAAGGTGCTCTCGAGGTCCGCCGGCGTGTAGAGGCGCTGCGCGACGACCGAGCGGCCGACCGCCGGCACGAAGCGCGCGATCTGGCGGATGAGCTGCGCCTCGAGGCGCTCGCGCTCGAGGCTCCAGTCCGAGCCCGAGAGCGCATACGGCAGGTACTGGATGAAGCAGGTCATCACGTGGCGGCCCTTCGTCGCGAGCGAGTCGTCGATGAGCGAGGGCACGAGGCAGTCGATCCAGAGCTCTTCCGCGATCCGGCCGCGGCGCGCTTCGCCGTAGGCCTGTTGCGCGCCCGAGAGCCAGGGCACGAGCGTGAACTGCGAGCGCCTGAGCGCATCCGAGCCCGGCTCCTCGTTCTCGAGCCGCGGCTCCTCCGACAGCACGAGGTTGAACTTGCCGCAGGGCCCGTCCATCTTGATGCCGCGCACGGCGGCGAGGAATTCCGGGTCGAGCGCGCCTTCCGGCACGAGCTTGAGGTAAGTGCGCTTCGGGTCGGCGTTCGACACGACGAGGCCGGCGTCGATGACGCTGCCGTCCGCGAGCACCGCCGCGCGTGCGCGGCCGCCTTCGATGCGGATCGTGGCGACTTCGGCGCCCGTGCGGATCTCGACGCCGGCGCCGCGGCAGGCCGCGGCCATCGCCGCCGTGATCGCGCCCATGCCGCCCATCACGTGGCCGACGAATCCCTGCTTCGACTCCGAACCGCCGCCGAGGAGATGAAACAGGAGCCCGAACAGCGTGCCCGGGTCATAGGGCCCGCCGTGCTTGCCGTAGAGGCTGTTCGCGAGGATGAGCGACTTCAGGTGCGGCGAATCGAGCGAGCGGTCGAGGAACTCGCCGAGGCTGCCCGTCGTGAAGGCGACGAGGTCCGGGATCTCGCGGCCGCGCAGGCCCCGGAAGCGCAGCGCGAGCTTCAGCATCTCGCGAAATCCCGCGAAGCCTTCCTGCGCAAGGTCCGGCGGCGCCTCCATGAAGAGCGGCTCGAGGTGGCGCGCGAGCCCGGCGAGCCGGCTTTCCATCGCGAGGAAGCGCTCGCAGTCCGCCGGCGCAAATTTCTGCAGGAGCTCGCGCATGCGCGCGTGGTCGCTCCACCAGGGCAGCACCACGCCGTCCGGCATCACGGCCTGCACCGTCGGCTCGGCCGCGATCATGCGAAGCCCGTGCTTGTCGAGCGCGAGGTCGCGGATGACCTCGGGCCGCAGCATGCTCGCCATGTAGGAGGCGGTGGAAACGCGGCAGCCCGGCTCCTTTTTGTCATCAATTTCCTCGGTCACCGCGCAGCCGCCGATGACTCGCGCGGCGCTCGAGCACGAGCGTCGAAAGCCCCGCGCGCGCGAGATAGAACGCAGCCGTCAGTCCGTTGTGACCGCCGCCGATGACGACGACGTCGTAGCGCTTCGTTGTCACCGCGCCGTCAGTCCCGGGGAATCCCCGGCATCGCGCCGAGGTGCCGCGCCAGGTAGCGCCTGATGTCGAGGCTCGGGTCTTCCATCGGCGCGTAGAAGCCGCCGCGGAAGCCGCGCGAGCGCATGCCGAGCTGGACTCCCTCGCAGATGCGCCAGTCCTGGCGGTTGACGACGTCCCAGAAATCCACGACGTCGCTCGGGTCGAAACCGGGCTTCGCGAGCTCCGATTCGTGGAACAGGAATTCGCAGGCGATGCGCGTGTGGTCCGCGGCCATGGGCCAGAGCGTGAAAGCGGCGATGTGTTCGGCCGCGGCCGAGAGCAGGAGATTCGGGTAGACGACCTCGCCCTTGTGGTGCGTCTTCTCCGTCTCCGACAGGCCCGGGAACGGCGCGCGCGTCGAGGTCCCGGAAGCCGTGAATGTCCAGGCGCCGGCGCGGTGCGGTATGCCGTCTTCCCAGGCGAGCCCGGCGCCGCCCTGGTCGCGGAAAGCCGGCACGAGCACGCAGAGTTCCGGGTGCGCGGGTCCGCAGTGGTAGCACTCGTTGTAGTTCTCGAGGATTATTTTCCAGTTCGCGCGCACCTCGTAGACGAGCTGCGCGCCGCGGCGCATGTCCGCGAACGGATAGCGGCCGAGCATGCGCACGGTCTTTTCGACGGCGTTCGCGAGCGGCGGCGGCTTGTCCGACAGGTTCAGGAAGATGAAGCCGCCCCAGGTCTCGAGCGCGACCGGCACGAGCGAGAAGTCCTTCCTTCGGACAGGCCGCGTCGAACTGCACGAAGGGCGCGGCGCGCAGCGTGCCGTCGGTGTTGTAGCTCCAGGCGTGGTACGGGCAGACGATGGCGGCGCCGACGCGGCTCGAATTCCGGGCCGCGGGATCCGCGGCGTCGGGCAGCGGGTTCGTGCGGATGAGCCGGCTGCCGCGGTGGCGGCAGACGTTGTAGAAGGCGCGCACCGCCTCGTCGCGGCCGCGGAGCACGATCACGCTCTCGCCGGCCACCTCGACGAGCAGGCAATCGCCCTTGTCGGGCAGCTGGTCGAGGCGCCCGACGCAGAACCACTCCGAATGAAAGATGTTCTTCGCCTCGAGCGCGAAGATCTCCGGGCTCGAGTAGAACTCCGGCGCGAGCGCCGACTTCATCTCCGAGGCCTGGACCGGTTGGTTGTCGCCCGCCATGCCGCCCCCCTGGCAATCCTTATATCGCAGGTCCCGGCACGATCGGTGACCCGTCGAAGAAACGGCTGAGCCGGAAGCCCGCGAGCGCCGCGGGATCCGCGCTGCCGCTCACCATCCCCGCGATCAGTTTACCGGCGCCGGGGCCAATGCCGAAGCCATGCCCGCTGAAGCCGGTCGCAATGAAGAAATCCCCGAGGCTTTCGACCGGCGCGATGATCGGCAGGACGTCCGGGGACGTCTCGATCATGCCGCCCCAGGTCTCGACGAAGGGCGTGGCCGCGAGTTCCGGCAGCCAGCGCGAAAGGCTTGCGCGCATCTCGCGCAGCACCTCGCGCATCCGGCGCCGGATTCAGGACGCGCTCGCGCTCGAAGGGCGACTCGCGATCGAGCGGCCAGCGCGAGGGCGTCGCGAGGGCGCGGAAGAACTCCCTGCCCACGGTGATCCGCACCGACTCGCGGCTTGCGCGGAGGGCCGGCAGGTACTTCAGGCCCTCGCGGAAGCTTGCCGGGACGATCGAATGGATGGACGTGTGGCCGTGCGCGATCGTGTAGCCGCCGTCGGCACGGCGCCGGATCGCGATTGCGGGCGACCAGGCCTGGCCGGCGAGCAATTCGGGCGCCGGCGCCGTGCGCGCGACCGAGTTCAGCACCGGCAGCTGCGGCACGCGGATGCCGAGCGAGCCGCAGAAGAGCCGCGTCCAGGCGCCGGCTGCACAGACCACGGCGCGCGCCGCGACGCGGCCGTGCTCGGTGACGACGCCGGCGACGCGCCCGGCCGCCGATTCAATGCCGCGCACGGCCGTGCGGCTTGCAATGACGGCGCCCGCCGCCTTTGCGCCGCGGGCGATCGCGCGCGTGGCGCGCGAGGGCTCGGCGCGGCCGTCGCTCGGCGTGTAGAGCGCGCCCGTCCAGCGGTCGCCGGCGGCGAACGCGGCCTTGAGTTCGCGGCCGGCGATGATCGAGGTGTCGAGGCCGTGTTCGCGCGCGACCGCGAGCCACTCGGCAAGCCCGGCAAGCTCCGTCTCGTTCTCCGCGAGGTAGAGCGTGCCGCCCTGGCGGAAACCCAGGTCCTCGCCGAGTTGCGCCGGCAATTCCTTCCAGAGCCGGAGGCTCTGCATCATGAGCGGCAGCTCGACCGGCGCGCGGCATTGCTGGCGCACCCAGCCCCAGTTGCGGCCCGACTGCTCGCCGCCGATGCGCCCTTTCTCGAATACGGCGACCGAGACGCCGCTGCGCGCCAGGAAATACGCCGTCGAGCAGCCGATGATGCCGCCGCCGATGATCGCGACATCCACGGAAGGCGGCAGCGGGCTTCCCGGTCGCCTGCCAGGCGAACTCGTCCGTCTCGCCGGGGTGGATCTGCGGCTCGCCGTTCATGACAGGCTCCGTCACGGAAGCCTGCATGCTAGCGAAATAGCGCCCATCCGCGCTGCTACAATTGCGCCCCTGTTCCGGGCCGCCCGGCCACGCTGCTGGAGTTTCGATTGGCTAAAAAACCCGCCACCATCACCATCACCGGCGCCGCCGGCCACATCGGCTACGCGCTCGCCTTCCGCGTCGCGTCCGGGCAGATGCTCGGCGCCGACCGCCCGGTCAACCTGCAACTGCTCGAGATCACGCCCGCGCTGCCCTCGCTCACCGGCGTCGTGATGGAACTCGCCGACTGCGCCTTCCCGACGCTCAACCGCATCGTCGCGACCGACGACCCCAAGGCGGCCTTCAAGGACTGCGACTACGCGATGCTGGTCGGCGCGCGCCCGCGCGGCCCCGGCATGGAACGCAAGGATCTCCTGCTCGCGAACGCGCAGATCTTCTCGGCCCAGGGCCGCGCGATCAACGACGCCGCGAGCCGCGACGTGCGGGTGCTGGTCGTCGGCAATCCCGCGAACACGAACTCGCTCATCGCCGCGTCGAATGCGCCCGACATCGAGCGGCGGAATTTCACCGCCATGACGCGGCTCGACCACAACCGCGCGCTCGCGCAGCTCGCGGCGAAGACCGGCAAGCACACGACCGACGTGCACCGCATGATCATCTGGGGCAACCACAGCGCGACCCAGCACCCGGACCTCTCGCATTGCACCGTCGCGGGCAAGCCCGCGAAGTCGCTGGTGGATACGAAGTGGTACCGCGAGGAATTCATCCCGACCGTGCAGCAGCGCGGCGCCGCCGTGATCAAGGCGCGCGGCTCCTCGTCGGCGGCCTCCGCCGCCTCGGCCGCGATCGACCACATGCGCGACTGGGCGCTCGGCACGCCGGAGGGAGACTGGGTCAGCATGGCGGTGCCGGCTGACGGCAGCTATGGCATCGGCGAGGGCGTGATGTACTCCTACCCCGTCACCTGCAGGGACGGGAAGTACGCCGTCGTGCAGGGACTCGCGATCGACGAGTTCACGCGCGAGCGCATGGACGCGACGCACCGCGAATTGCTCGAGGAACGCGATGGCGTCAAGGACCTGATCTGAGGAGACCGCGATGACGATTGCACTCCGCACGGCCGCCGCGGCCGCACTCTGCCTGTCGCTCGCTGCAGGCCACGCGCTCGCGCAGGAGAAGACGCAGAAGCCGCCGCTGCACGGCTCGCACTGGATGGCGATCACCGGCAAGCCGCTCGCGGCAACCGCAGGCGCGAAGATGTTCGAGAAGGGCGGCAACGCGGTCGACGCCGCCTGCGCGATGCTCGCGGCGACCTCGACGATGTGGGACGTGCTGTCCTGGGGCGGCGAGACGCAGGCGCTCATCTACAACCCGAAGACTGGCAAGATCATCGCGATCAACGGCCTCGGCGTCGCGCCGACCGGCGCGACGGCGGAGTTCTTCAAGTCCAGGGGCTACAAGTACCCGCCCGAGGAAGGGCCGCTCGCGGCGGTGACGCCCGGCACGCCCGGCGCGCTCATCACGATGCTCGCCGAGTTCGGCACGCTCTCGCTCGCCGACGTGCTCGCGCCGTCGATCGAGCTCGCCGACGGCTACGCGATCGAGGCGGAGACGGCAGACCGCATCGAGGCGGAGAAAGCCTCGCTCAAGCAGTGGCCCTACGCGAAGGCCGTGATGCTGCCGCACGCGGGCGAGGCGCGCGAGGCGCCGGTCGCGGGCGAGATTTTCCGCCAGGCCGACCTCGCCGCGACGCTGCAGCAAGCTCGTCGAGGCCGAGGCGAAGGCGCTGAAGGCCGGCAAGTCACGGAAGGAAGCGCTCGCCGCCGCCTACGACCGCTTCTACCGCGGCGACATCGGCGCGGAATTCGTGCGCGGCGTGCAGGAACAGGGCGGGCAGATCACGAAGGACGACCTCGCGAACTGGCGCGTGAAGCTCGAGGAGCCGCGGCACACGACGTATCGCGGCATCGACGTGTACAAGCTTGACCGCTGGACGCAGGGCCCGGCGATGCTGCAGGCACTCAGCATCCTCGAGAACTTCGACCTCAAGTCGATGGGCTACAACAGTGCGAGCTACATCCACACCGTCTACCAGGCGATCAGCCTCGCGATGGCCGACCGCGACTTCTATTACGGCGATCCCGCCTTCCCGCCCGAGGAGCCGATCCAGGGGCTGCTGTCGAAGGACTACGCGAAGCAGCGCGCGGCGCTCGTGAATCCGGCGGCCGCGAATGACGGCGCGATCGGTCCTGGCGACCCGTATCCATTCCAGGGCGGCACGAATCCTTATGCGGATCTCCTGAAGAAGCGCGCGGCGGTCGTGCCCGCCTTCGATGCGGAGCGCTTTGCGGCGGCGACGGATCCCGTCACCGGTTCCTTCTATCGCGGCACGACGTCGGTGATCGCGGCCGACAAGGACGGCTGGCTCGTCTCGATGACGCCGAGCGGCGGCTGGCTGCCTGCCGTCATCGCCGGCAAGACCGGCATCGGCATGAGCCAGCGCGCGCAGATGTTCGTGACGGACCCGGCCGAAAATCCGTTCAACGTCGTCGAGCCCGGCAAGCGCCCGCGCGTGACGCTGACGCCCTCGCTCGCGTTCAAGGACGGCAAACCCTGGCTCGCCTTCGCCGTGCAGGGCGGCGATACGCAGGACCAGAACCTGCTGCAGTTCTTCCTGGACGTCGTCGAGTTCGGCATGACGCCGCAACAGGCGGCCGAGGCGCCGAACTTCACGAGCTATCAGATGCATGACTCCTTCGGGGGGCACGAAACCTTCCCGGGGAAGATCACGCTCAATAACTCGATCCCCGACTGGGTGCGCCGCGACCTCGATGCGCGCGGCTACAAGGCGGATTACGCCTCGCGCACGTCAGGGCCGATCAACGCGATCCTGATAGACCCGGTCCAGAAGACGTTCTGGGGCGGGTCGAGCAACCACGGCGAGGATTACGGCATCGCCTGGTAAGAAAAAGGGGACGGTCACCTTTATCCGCAAAGGTGAACGTCCCCATTCGGAAAAGGTGAACGTCCCCTTTATTCTTCAGCTCGCGGGCTTCGCCTCGCGCGCAATCGTCTCGAGCGCCGCAAGATTGACGCCGCTCGTCATCGCCGCCTTCAGTTCGTCGATGCTCGCGGCGCTGCCGGAGAGCTCGACCGAGAAGCGGTCGCCGACGACCAGGCTGTACTCGCCGCTACCGCTGCTCGAATCCCAGCGCTCGTGGATCATGCGCCCGTCGGCACGATAGGTTTTTTCATAGCCGCCCTGCCACTCACTCTCTTTCTCGACGCCCGCCCAGTTCGCCAGCGCAAAGACGCCTTTCGCGCCACCGGCGTCGTTGACCTCGAGGCGCAGGCTCTTGCCCGATGCGTCCGCGTAATCCGCCGAGGCTTCCGCGACCTGGAAACCCATCGCGGCATTGCGCGAGGCTGCGACGTTCGTGCGCGGCAGGCCCCCGAGCGTTTCGGGCAGGAACGTCTTCATCTGGTCGGTCGGCAATGCGTCCACGCCCTTGCCACCCGCAGCGACGGCGCCGATCAGCGCCCCGATCGCCGCAGATGACGGCGCACCGTTCTGCTGCGCCGAGTTCTCGACGTTCTTTCCGGCTGCTTCGACGTTCTTCGCCCACTCCTCGATCGCGGCGCCGGTCGAGCCCTTCTCGAAGCTGCCGGACGGCGTGACCGAGGACGTCGCCGTGCCCATCGCACCCATCATGCCGCGGCCGATGATCCCGCCCACGATCGCGCCAATGATCCAGTAGAGGATGATCGCGGCGATGATGGTGACAGCCGTATAGCCGGCTGCCTTCTCGGCGGGCGCCTTCATCGTGTACTGCAGGCCGAGGTACAGGAGGTAGATGGAATAAATGCCGCCCGCGAGGGCGATCAGCAAGCCAAGTCCCCACGGCAGGATCTGGGCGACGCCCCCGACCCAGGCGGCGGTAGAGGCGTACGCCACTGCCTTGAGCGCCTGCACGGAATCCTTCTGCGCCGAGAAGCTCGGTGCGAGTGCATTGATGATCAGCGCGACGACAAACACGCTGACGAGCCCGAGGCAGTACGTCAGCGCGAGCTGCGTGAGCCCCGTGCCCATGTCGAGCTTGAACGTTCCGACAAGCGGCAAGGTCGTGCCGATCAGCGTGCCCTTCAGGAACGCCGCAATCGGCCCGAGTGCCGACACGATCAGGATGTACTTGGTGTAAAGACCGGCAGTCGTTTCCGGTTCCGCCGCGATGACCGGCCATTCCGTTTTTGGCGTCAGCAGGATGTTCTGCACGCGCCCGATCAGGTTGCTCATGGTGAATTCCTCCCCGCCGGAGAGCATTACATACAATGGCTTTTTTGCAGTGCAAATGCGGTATAAATACGAGCGCCCATGCTGGTCACGCTGCTCTGGCTACTCCTCTTCTCGAGCCTCGTCCTGTGGCTCGCCTACACGCGCGCCAGCCTCGCCAGGGCGACGCTGGTGCTCGGGGTGCTGCTCGTCTACTACACGCTCTTCGGGGACGGTGCGACCTGGTGGAAGGCGACGCTGTGGGCCCTGTTCGTCCCGCACCTCCTCCTGAACATCCGCCCCTTGCGGCGCGTCCTCATCTCGAACCGGTTCCTGCTGGTCTTCAAGCGGATGCTTCCGCCCATGTCCACGACCGAGCGCGAGGCGCTCGAGGCCGGCACGGTCTGGTGGGACGGGGAACTCTTCACCGGCGGACCGGACTGGCCAAAACTCCTGTCGGCGAAGGCGCCGGCACTGACGGCGGAGGAGCAGGCCTTCATCGACGGGCCCTGCGAAGAGCTCTGCCGGATGATCGACGACTGGGACATCACGCACCGCCGTGCGGACCTTCCGCCCGAGGTCTTCGACTTCATCAAGAAGAAGGGCTTCTGGGCGATGATCATCCCCAGGAAGTACGGCGGGCTCGAGTTCTCCGCCTATGCGCACTCGACCGTCGTCGTGAAGATCGCGAGCCGCTCGAGCACGGTCGCCTCGACCGTCGTCGTGCCGAATTCGCTCGGGCCGGCGGAGCTCCTCCTGCACTACGGCACCGAGGAGCAGAAAAAGCACTTCCTGCCGCGGCTCGCGCGCGGTGAGGAAATCCCCTGCTTCGGCCTCACCGGCCCGCGCGTCGGCTCGGATGCGGGCGCGATCCCGGACACGGGCATCGTCTGCCGCGGCCTGTACCAGGGCCGCGAGACGCTCGGCATCCGCCTCAATTTCTCGAAGCGCTACATCACGCTCGCGCCGATCGCGACCATCGTCGGCCTCGCGTTTCGCCTGTTCGACCCGGACAAGCTGCTCGGCGGCGACAAGACGGACTACGGGATCACCGTTGCGCTGGTGCCACGCGATACGGCCGGCATCACGATCGGCCGCCGCCACTTTCCGCTGAACGGCCCGTTCCAGAACGGGCCGATCCAGGGCAAGGACGTGTTCGTGCCGGTGGACGCGATCATCGGCGGGACGAAGATGGCGGGCCAGGGCTGGCGCATGCTGGTCGAGCAGCTGTCAGTCGGGCGTTGCATCTCGTTGCCCTCGATCGCGACCGGCGGCGCCAAGGGCGGCGTCTATTCCTCCGCGGCGTACACGCGCATCCGCCGCCAGTTCAACCTGCCGGTCGGCAAGTTCGAGGGCGTCGAGGCCGTGATCGCGCGCATGGCCGCGCGCACCTACATCATGGACGCGGCGCGATCGGTCACGACCGGCGCGATCGACGGAGGCGAAAGACCCTCCGTACCCGCCGGCATCCTCAAGTACCACGTCACCGAGTTCGGCCGCATGGTCGCGAACGACGCGATGGACGTGCAGGGCGGCAAGGGCATCATGCTCGGGCCGAAGAACTACATCGGCCGCGCCTACCAGATGATTCCCGTGAGCATCACGGTCGAGGGCGCGAACATCCTGACGCGGAACCTCATCATCTTCGGCCAGGGCGCGGTGCGCTGCCATCCCTGGGTCCTGAAGGAGATGAATGCCGCGCAGGACGCGGACCGCGAGCGCGGCCTCAGGGACTTCGACGTGGCGTTCTTCAAGCACATCGGCTTCACGACCTCGAATGCCGTGCGCTCGTTCTTCGGGGCGATGACGCTCTCGCGCATCGTGAAGTCGCCGGTCGCCGGCCCGACGACGCGCTACTTCGAGCACATCAACCGCTTCAGCGCGTCATTCGCCTTCGCGACCGACGTCGCGATGCTCTCGCTCGGCGGCTACCTCAAGAAGAAGGAGAACCTGTCGGCGCGGCTCGGCGACGTGCTGTCTGCGATGTACCTCGCCTCCATGGTGCTGAAGCACTTCGAGAACCAGGGCCGGCCCGAGGCCGACCTGCCGCTGGTCGAGTACGCCTGCCGCTCGCTCCTCTACCAGGCCCAGGAGCAGCTCCACAGCTTCCTGCGGAACTTCCCGGTGCGCTGGCTCGCGGTGATCATGCGCCTGATCATCTTCCCGCGCGGGCTCACCTACTCCGCGCCCTCGGACCAGCTCAACCCGAAGATCGCCGAGCTCGTGATGAACCCGGGCGAAGCGCGCGAGCGGCTCTGCCACTACGTCTACCGGACGCTGGAGCCGACGAATCACCTCGGGCTCGTGCAGCAGGCGCTGGAGCTCGCGATCGCGGCCGAGCCGCTCGAGAAAAAGATCCGCGTCGAGGGCGTCAAGACCGGGCTCATCACCGCGCTCGACCTGCCCGGCCAGGTGCGCGAGGCGCTCGCGGCCGGCCTCATCACCGAGGCGGAGGCCGCGCAGCTTCGCGACTACGACCGCAAGGTGATGGACATCATCAACGTCGATGATTTCGAGTCGCGGGAGCTCGTTGCGGGGAGTTCCTACGAGATCCAGCTCGACGGCGGCAGCTTCCAGGTCGCCTGAAGGCGACCTGCCGGGCGCCGCCCTCTGCATGACAAGCACCGTGACCGCAGGACCGTCGCAGGCACCCGGCGCGTTCTTCGAAAATCTCGTCGAGTTCGCGCCGGATGCGCTGCTCGTCGTGAACGCCACCGGCGTGATCGTTCACGCCAACCGGACCGCGGAAGCCCTGTTCGCGTTTGGCGACGGTGAACTGGCCGGCCAGCCGATCGAGCGGCTGATACCCGAACGGCTGCGGAAACAGCACGTCCGGCATCGCGCCAGTTACGCCGCAAACCCGCATGTGCGCGAGATGGGCGCGACCGCCAGTGAACTCCTCGCCATGCGCAGGGACGGTTCGGAATTTCCGGTCGAGATCCGCCTGTCGCCCATCGGCACCGGTCTTGAGCCCATGTTTGCGGCGGCCGTGCGCGACGTCACCGATCGACGGCATGCGGGCCAGTTGCTGAGCGCCGCGCGGCAGGAAGCCGACCGCGCCAATGCCGCCAAGAGCCGGTTCCTCGCGACCGCCAGTCACGACCTGCGCCAGCCATTGCAGACGCTGCAGCTCCTGAATGCGGCGCTGCTGCAGGAGGTCGTCGAGCCGCATGGGCGCGAGATGCTGGCGCGGGCGAGCGAGACGCTTGATTCCATGGCGCGGCTCCTCAATGTCCTGCTCGACATCAGCAAGCTCGAAGCCGGCACCATCACGCTGGACTTCGAGGATGTCAGCGTCGCTGAACTTTTCGAGGCCCTGCGCCAGGAGTTCAATTCGATCGCGAACCTTCGCGGCCTCTCACTTGTGGTATCGCCGGGCCCGCACCATGTGAAGACCGATCGCACGCTGTTCCGGCAATTGCTGCAGAACCTCATTGCCAACGCGATCAAGTTCACGGATGAGGGCAGCGTCAATCTGGCCTGCCGCCCGCGGACGGGAGGCCTCGACATCACGGTGACGGACACCGGCATCGGCATTCCCGCCGACAAGCTCGACTCGATCTTCGAGGACTTCTACCAGGTGGATCGAACGCGCGGCCGCGGCATCGGCCTCGGGCTCGCGATCGTCAGGCGCATCGCCGCGCTTCTCGACCTCTCGGTCAATGTGCAGTCCGAACCCGGCAAGGGCACGCAGTTCCGGGTCGCAATACCCGCCGAGCTTGTCGCCATGCCGCATGCGGTCAAGCCCGCCGTCGCCTCATCCGCTCCACAGCGGCAACCCGCGTCCGGCGCCACGATCCTGCTGGTGGAAGACGACGACGCCGTGCGCGGCGCCACGGAGTTCTTCCTCCAGGCGTTCGGTCACACTGCAACCGGGGCCGCCAGCATCGACGATGCCGAACGCGCGCTGGACGCTGCAGGCCGCATGCCGGATCTCATCATCAGCGACTATCACCTGGGCGGCGGCCAGACCGGGCTCGACGCCATCAATCGCCTCCGGGCCCGCGCCGGACGGATGCTGCCCGTACTGCTTCTCAGCGGCGACACTTCCGCGGCGACGCGCGAACTGGCCCAGGTCCAGGCCTGCCGCATCCTCAACAAGCCCGTGAACATCGACGAACTGAACGACGCCATTTCGAGCCTGCTGGGCCAGGCCTAAGTACTTACCACAGGTTGATCGCGACAACTGCGAATGTCGCCGGCTGCCGGCCTGCCTAGAATCCTTGTGGGTCAATCGTGGGAGACATGCCATGGCACGGGGACCCTTCAAGTCGATCCTGGTCGCCGTCGAGTTTCCCGAGGAGCGCCGGCAGGCAGGCCTCGCCCGGGCCGCGGAGCTCGCAAAGCGCACCGGCGGGCGGCTCACGCTCGTGCATTGCGCCTTCAATCCGTACGCCTGGTCGTCCGGCTTTCGCACCGTCGACATCCAGCAGCAGATCGGCGCGCTGCTCGCCGGGCAGCGCGCCGCCCTGGAGCGCCTGGCAGGTCCGCTGCGGAGGAGAGGCCTGAAGGTCGAGACCCGGGCGGTCTGGGATTACCCGCCATACGAAGCCATCGTCCGCGAAGTCCTGCGCCGCAAGCCCGACCTCGTGGTTGCGGAAACGCGTCGCCACGCGCGCGGCGCCCGCCTGTTCCTGACCAACAATGACTGGCAGCTCACGCGACTGTGCCCGGCACCGCTGCTGCTCGTGAAGAAACCGGGCCGATACGGCAAAGCGCGCGTGCTGGCCGCCATCGATCCCCTCCACGCCCGCGCCGCGCATGGCCGGTTCGACCGGCGCATCCTGCTGGCAGCGCGCGCGCTCGCGACGGCGTACACGGGACGGCTTGACGTCGTGCATTCCTACCAGCCGATCACGAGCGTCATCGCCGCGGGCATGGCGGAACCACTCGTGGTCCCGATCGATCCGCGCATCGATCGCCTGCATGTGCGAAACGTCAGGCGTTCCGTGGCCCGGGCCACCGCATCGCTCAGGCTGTCCCCGCGCCGGTTGCACCTGGACGCCGGAGTACCCGAGGTCGTCATCGCCGACCGGGCGAGGCGATTGCGCGCAGACGTCGTCGTGATGGGCGCGGTTTCGCGCCGGGGCCTCGATCGCGTATTCATCGGCAGTACCGCCGAGCGGGTGCTCGATCGGCTGCCGTGCGACGTGCTCGTGGTCAAGCCGGACCGCTTCAGGACGCCGGTGGCGCGGCGCGTGACGCACGGCCGCGTGTTGCTGACCCCGTTCTGAAGCCACCGGAATCGCAGGCTGCGCGAGCGGTCTATACTCCTTCGACGATTCGCCATGACTCCTTCCCAGCCGGCACACGATATCCAGGCACTGCTCGACGTCGCCGTCGACGCGATCATCATCATCGATCATCGCGGCGTCATCGAGACGTTCAATCACGCAGCGGAGAAGCTGTTCGGCTATCCGGCGGCGGAGGCTGTCGGCGCGAACGTGGCGCTGCTGATGCCGCTGGACGAAGCACGGCAGCATGACGAGCACATGCGGAAATACCTGGCGACGGGCGTTGCCCGCATCATCGGCATTGGCCGCGAAGTCGAGGCCCGACGCAAGGACGGCAGCCTGTTCCCCGCCTGGCTCTCGGTCGGCCGCATCGAAGACTCGGATCCCCCGCGCTTCGCGGGTTTCATGCAGGACATGACGGCGCGGCACCAGGCGGAGGAGCAGGCATTGCGCAACACCCGCAGGCTCGCGGAAATCGCCAGGCTGTCCGAAATGGCGGACCTGGCCGCCGACATCGCGCACGAGGTCAACCAGCCGCTGGCTGCCATCACCAACTATGCGATCGCCTGCGAGCGCCTGCTCGGGCAGCCGCATCCGGATGTCGGCGAAGTGCGCCAGGCGCTCAAGCAGATTGCCGACCAGGCCTTGCGCGCCGGCTCGAGCATCCATCGATTGCGCGAGGTGATCAGCAACCGTAAACAGTCCACGGCAGATGAGCAGTCCGGCTAGGAACCCGGCGGGCAACCGGGAGGATGGCCGGCCCGTAACCGTCTACATCGTCGACGACGATGCGGCCGTGCGCGATTCCCTGTGCCTGCTGCTGAAGTCCCTCGGCCTCGCCGCCTTGCCTTACGGCTCGGCTGCCGAATTCCTCGCCGGCTACGATCCGGAGCAGCCCGGCTGCGTCGTGCTCGACGTCCGCATGCCGGGCATGAGCGGCCTGGAGCTGCAACACGAGCTCAATCGCCGCGGAACGATCATTCCGGTGATCTTCGTCACCGGGCACGGCGACGTGCCGATGGCGGTCGAGGCGATGCGCCACGGCGCATTCGAATTCCTGCAGAAGCCGTTTCGCGAGCAGGACCTCATCGACTGCGTGCAGCGGGCGATCGCCCGGGACTCGCGCAATCGTGCCCAGCTCGGCGAGAAGGAGCAGATCCGCGCGCACCTCAAGACCCTGACGAGCCGGGAGGCGGAAGTGCTTCGACTCGTAATCCAGGGCAAGGCCAACAAGGTCGTGGCGGGCGACCTCGGGATCAGCCAGCGCACGGTCGAGGTTCACCGGGCGAACCTGATGGAGAAGATGCGCGCATCCTCACTGGCGCAGCTGGTGAAGATGATGCTGACCGTGGAGGGGTGACGCCGGCGCCGGGATTTCCCGCAGTCTCGTGCCATTCACCACGGGGCGCGCACTACGCCGCCGGCCGAATCATGCCCGTCCGCCTCAGGAAGCCGAACCAGCCAGCCGCCAGTACGGCGACGATCAGCGCTGCCGCGAGTGCAGCGGGTCGTGGCGCAGACAGTTGCAGCATTCGCGCGGCGCCGGGTTGATAGAGGACGACAATCACGACGGCCGCGGCAAGGGTGCCGATGGTCCAGAAGGCGATCCGACGCCGGTCGAGGAACCGTGTGCCCGGCTCGGCGGAGTCCGCGAATGCCAGTACCAGGCTCGATACGATCAGGGCCACGAAGGCGAGCGCCCTGGCCGCGGAATCCGGCATGTCGGCGTGCAGCGCCCACAGATAGAGCCCAAAAATGCCCGCCAGGATCGCAAGGCCTTGAACCAGCGCAAGCAGGATCTCCCTGCGTCCAAACAGGCTCTCGCCGGCGCCGCGCGGTGGACGTAGCAGGAGATCCGGGCCAGCGGGTTCCGCCTCGAATACCAGTGAGCACACGGGATCGATCACGAGTTCGAACAGGACCACGTGCAGAGGGTAGAACAGGGGCGGCAAGCCCAGGAGTATCGGGAATAGCGCGAGGCCTGCGACCGGAACGTGCGCCGCCGTGACGAAGATCAGGGCCTTGCGAAGATTCCTGAAGATGCCCCTGCCGAGGCCGATGCCCTGGACGATCGATGCAAGGCTGTCGTCCAGCAGGACGATGTCCGCGGCCTCCCGGGCCACGTCCGTGCCCCGCTCGCCCATGGCGATGCCGATGTGAGCGGCCTGAAGCGCCGGCGCATCGTTGACGCCGTCGCCGGTCATCACGAGGACTTCGCCGTTCGCCTTGAAAGCTTGTACCAGCACCAGCTTCTGTTCCGGAAGAACGCGGGCAAACACCCGAATCCGCCTGATCCGATCCCGCAGGGC
Organism: uncultured Gammaproteobacteria bacterium; assembly: GCA_963747035.1. GTDB lineage: Bacteria > Pseudomonadota > Gammaproteobacteria > Steroidobacterales > Steroidobacteraceae > SCUD01. The sequence continues at coordinate 109,978 of CAVVDL010000020.1, read as the reverse complement.
CGGGAGGTCAAGCGCGGCGATCTCCCCACCGGTGAGCGTGCCAGGTTCCGTATCGATCCCGGCCTGGCGGGCGATTGCCAGGGCGGTCGCCGGGTAATCGCCGGTAATCATTGCGACATCGACGCCAGCCCTCCGCGCGTCGGCAAGCGCCTTTGGCACTTCGGGCCGCAGCGGATCCGAAAATCCGAGCAGCCCCTCAAACCGGAAATCGCCGCGGGACAGGTCATCGGGCAGCGCACCCTCGTGTACGCGAGATGCCACGCCGAGCACCCGCAGCCCGTCGTTCGCCATCGCCGCCACGACATCGTGCATGCGGCGCTGCGAGTCATCGTCCATGCGGCACAAGCGCAAGATCGTCTCCGGAGCACCCTTCGCCGCGACCATCGATCGATCGTCGTCAATTCTCCAGGCCTGAATCACGGCGAGCATGTCTGGACGCAATGGATTGGATCGAATCGGCGCGTCCTGCCGCGCCGATCCATTCAGGTCCGGCAGCGACCGCGCGAGCTGCCTGACGGCAGTGTCCATCGGATCGATCGGGTGTATGGCGCTGGCCAGTTCCGCCGTGCCGATCAGCCGGGTGGCGGGACCTGCCCCGGTGAGATGCCTCGCATCATGCAGCACCCCTTCCGCCCAGAGCGCGGCCACGGTCATGCGGTTCTCGGTCAGCGTTCCGGTCTTGTCGAGACAGAGCAAAGTGGCAGCGCCCAGGGTCTCGATGATCGCCGCCCGTCTCACCAGGACCTTCTGCCGCGCCAGCCGCCATGCGCCGATCGCGATGAAGACCGCGAGGACCATGGGAAACTCCTCCGGCAGCAGGGCAATCGCAAGCGTGATGCCCGCCAGCGCGCCGCCGATCCAGTCACCGCGCAAGAGGCCGTATACCAGGAAGACGCACAGGCAGAAGCCGAAGGCGAGCAGGCCGAGCCGGGCGATCAGCCGCGCGCTGGTCCGCTGCAGCAATGTGGGTTCGTCGCCGATCGTCGCGAGCAATTTGCCGATCTGTCCAATGCGCGTCGCTCGTCCGGTGCGCAGCGCCCTGATCATCCCGTGCCCCCGGACCATGAGGGTTCCGGCAAAGAGCAGGGACGTGCCCTGCTCCTCGCCATCGGCCAGAGGTTTCGCTGCGCGGACTTCGCTCGCCAGGACTTTTTCGACCGGCACCGATTCGCCGGTGAGCATGGACTCATCGACCGTCAGCACGTCGCCACTGACAAGTTCGCCGTCGACCGGTACGCGTTCTCCTTCGGCCAGGATCACCACGTCCCCACGAACCAGATCGCGCGCCGCGATCCTGCGTTCGACGCCGCCGCGAACGACGCGCGCATGGGGTTCGGCAAGCGCCTGCAGCGCAGCCAAGGCGCGCTGACTGCGCATCTCCTGGACCACGACCAGCGCGATCGAGACGATCGCCCCTCCGGTGAGAAACAGCCCTTCCGCCAGGTCGCCGAGAACCAGGTAAAGAATGGCCGCCGCCAGCAGGAACAGGAACATCGGTTCGCGCAATGTGCCGCGGGCAATCTGCAGCATTCCGCCGGAATCGCGTTCCTCCAGGATATTGGGGCCCTCGCGCGCCAGGCGTGCCAGCGCCTCCGCTTCGTCGAGCCCCTGGAAAGGTCCCGCCGCTCCCCTCGAACCTGCGGCGCGCTCCTGACTCATGGCGCGAAATTGTCTCCTATTGCCACGGTCGCCCCGTCCTTCGGCACGTTCGCCTGCAGGCCGAGGTCGCGACGGATCCTCTGCGCCAGCGATTCGGCGGCGACAGGTTCGCCATGCGTCACGAAGACGCGTCCGGGCCGCGCCGACGGACGCATGACCGGATCGTCGGGCCTGCCGAGGTCGCCGGAGAACAGGATGCGCGAGGCGCCCGATTCCACCAGGTACTTCGAACCCGTCACGGTGCCCGCACCGCCCAGGAATGTCAGCTTCACGCTTGCGCTCTCCTGCGAGCGACCTGACGAGTCCACGTTCCCTAGCGCATGCGCAGCACCACCCGCCCTTCGATCCGGCCGGCCCTCATCTGCTCGAAGACGTCATTGATGTCCTCGAGCACCGCCGTCTTGTAGCTGCAGGCGATCCGGTGGCGCGCGGCGAGGGCGAGCGTCTCCTCGAGGTCCTTGCGCGTGCCGACGATCGAGCCGATGACGCTGATGCCCTTGAGCACCAGGTCAAATACGGGGATCGGCAACTCCTCCGGCGGCAACCCGACGATGACGAGCTTGCCGCCGCGCTTCAGCGCATCGAACGCCGAGCGGAATGCCCGCACCGACACGGCCGCCGCGATCGCGATATCGGCGCCGCCCAGTTTTTGCACCGCGCGCGCCACGTCCTGCGTCCTGGCGTCAATGGTCTCGTCCGCGCCCAGCTTGCGGGCCAGGGCCAGTTTCTCGTCACCCACGTCGACGGCGATGATCCTGGCGCCCGCAACCTTCGCGTACTGGAGTGCCATATGGCCCAGGCCGCCGACGCCGGAGATCAGGACCGTGTGTTGCGGGCCGGCGCCGGAGACCTTGACGGCCTTGTAGGTCGTGACGCCCGCGCAGAAGTGCGGAGCGATGTTTTCGAAGGTGAGCCCCTTGGGAATCAACCCGACGTAGCGCGAGTCGGCGACCGCGAGCTCGGCAAATCCGCCATTGACGGAGTAGCCGGTGTTCTGCTGCGCGGCGCACAGCGTTTCCCACCCGGACACGCAGTAGCCGCAATGCCCGCAGGCGCTGTGCAGCCACGGAATCCCGACGCGGTCCCCGACCTTGATGCGCGTGACCTCTTCGCCGACCGCTTCGACGACACCGACACCCTCGTGCCCGGGAATGAACGGCAGCGCCGGCTTGACCGGCCAGTCGCCGCTCGCCGCGTGCAGGTCGGTATGGCAGACGCCGGACGCGTGGATGCGGATCAATGCGTCATGCGGCCCACGGAGCACGGGTTCCATCGTCTCGCCCACGACCAGCGGACGCCCGAACTGCTTCACCATCGCCGCTTTCATCTTGCGTCTCCTTCAGTTTTCACCGCGGCTGCAGCACTGCAGCTGCGGCTCAAACCGGGCGGTCGAACACCTCGGGCGGCAGGTGCGCCTTGACGGCCTCTTCCCCCTGGTGAACGAGGTCCACCGCGATCTCCGCCGTGACCACGGAGCGCAGCGACGCTGGAAAGGCCCTCCGCAGCCTGCCGAGGAAGGCAGGTGCGGCCATCACGACGATTCGCTCGAAATTCCGGTCGTCATGCGCCTGCTTGAGTTCCTTCGCGATCCGGCGCGCGAAGAGCCCTGCCTCCCGTTTTCGGGGCTCGCGGTCGGCTCCGCCAACCGCGTGCCGCGGCGTGGCGCCGCGCCGCGCTCCCGGCGTCGAAGCGTGATTGAAGACGCGTCCGGGACGGTCGGAATTGAAGTCGCGATCATGCAACCGCGCCGCCGGATCGACCAGGCATGCCACTTGATGCAAGGGCGCGTTGCGACCCGCCGCATCGTAGAGGCGCGCCTGGGCCTGATCGGCGACGACGATTCGCACACGCATTGACGCTGCTCCATGTCCCTGCACGCAGGGGTTCATTCCGCGGACCACCAGGCGACGAATTCGCCGAGGCCGATGCGGCCATCGCGATCGGTGTCGATCTCCTTGAACCCGATCCGCAGGTCCGTCGTCGACATGTCCGCGCCGAGGCCTTCCATGAGCCCCGTGAACTCGCCGAAATCGATGAAGCCGTCGTGATCGTCATCGGCAGAAGCTGAAGTCCTCCTGGAGTTCCTGGACGGTCCCTGACCTCGGTGCGTAATTCCGCCTGGACATGCGTCATTTGCGTTGCTCCGGTGCGGCTTGTACTGCACGGCAGCATGTTCGATCAGCTTCGTTTGCACACTACGTACAAATGCGTGCTGCCCTGCCCGTATCCGGATTTGCGGCCTAGGTAGATCTACGAATTCACGCCTGCGACCGCCGGGCTGACACTGGCGTCCCGGGCAGTGGCCGCTGACCGGATTCCAAAGGAGGGCGCGATGCGAGACGACAGCGACATCCGGCGCGACGTGGAAGCGGAACTGCACTGGAGCCCGAAGGTCGATCACACCGATATCGCAGTCAAGGTGCTGGGCGGCGTCGTCATGCTGCTGGGGTTCGTCAGGAATTATTCGGAGCGGTTCGAAGCGGAAATCGCGACCAAGCGCGTCGCGGGGGTCAAGGGCATCGCAAACGACATTGAAGTCCGCATGCCTTTTGGCGAGGGGCCCACCGACCCGGAGATCGCACGCGGTGCTGTCGATGCGATCAAGCTGCAATTGCCGCAGGCCTGGCAGGACATCCGGGTCGTCGTCCGCGAGGGGCGCATTACGCTCGAGGGCGACGTGCCCTGGAATTACCAGCGCGAACAGGCTGCCAGCATCGTGGGGGCATTGCGGGGCGTGCGCGGCGTCTCCAACCTCGTCAGGATCAAGCCGCAAGTTGCGCCGCGCGAGATCAAGCACCGCATCGAGGACGCTTTCCGGCGCAGCGCCCAGGTCGATGCGAACCGGATCGTGGTCGAGGCGGATGGCGGCCAGGTTACGCTGAAGGGCAAGGTTCGCTCGTGGGCCGAGCGCGAGGAGGCCCAGCAGACGGCCTGGTCGGCGCCTGGAGTCGCCGATGGTCAGGAACCAGATCGAAGTGAGCCTCTGAATCGCGGTCAGCTTCCGACGCCCGGGTACCCGCCGAGGTACATCACCGTGAAGTCGATGGAATTGCCGATGCCATGCGCAAGGATCGGCGCCAGCAAGTTGCGGCCGGTCGCGACGTAGAGGATGCCGAGGAACACGCCGCCGACCGTCGCCTGGATCACGCCTGACGGCCCCTGGTAGAGATGCGCAAGGCCGAAGATGACGTTCACGACAACGAGCGCCACGACCCACGACCGCAAGCCGGTGCCTGCAAACTCCGCGACCCGCGGCAGCGCGTAACCGCGCCAGACCATCTCCTCGCCGAATGCGGCGAGCACCCAGTTGAGCGCGAGGTAGATCGCCAGCAGCGTCGCGTTGCCGACCAGGTCGTTGAAATCGGTCAGGTCCGGCCAGTAGCCGAGCAGCCGATGAAGCATCGGCATCGTGAAGAAGAACTCGAGCAGCCACATCGCGATGCCGACGACGACGCCGATCGCCGCGAACTCGCGGCCAGCCCTGCGGCAGCCGCAGCCCGACGTCGCGCCAGCCGACGCCGCGAAGCCGCAGCGAGCCCCAGGCGATCAGCAACAGGAACGGCGTCTTGCTGAGCGGCACGTAGCCCGCGGCGTCAGCCCAGAACACGCCGGCGAAGAGCGCAATCTCGAGCGGCAGCAATTCCGGCCGCAGACGCTTGACCGCCGTTTCCATGGAGCCGCGAATCCTACGCCTTCCGACCTCCTTCACAAGCGTGGAAGATCAGCACTCTCCGGCTTCGACTGCCACAAGAAGCTGCGACGCAGTTTGCAGAATCCCGCCGCGGAACCCTTTGAACTGGCGCCATGGAGCTCCAGACCGTCTCAGACGTGCGCGAGTTCTTCCGCGATGCGCTGCAGAGCGCACTCGGGCACCAGCACCTGCAGGTGCGCGACCACACCGAGCATTACATCGTCAACCTGCTCGCGATGTTCTCGCACACGGAGGCGCTCTTTGAGCCCGGCACCGACCGGGCGCAGCTCAAGCCGCTCGCGATGCTCCTCGCCGAGGCGCACGACGCCCCGGACGACCGCCACCGCTTCCGCACGCTGCAACGCCTCGGCGACGTCGCCCTCTTCGTCGCGGGATTCCTGGCCGGCAGCTTCGCGCGCCGCCCGGTGGACATCGATTACCACATCGCGATGGGCGGCCGCGCCTACGGCGCGCTCGCGCAGGCGCCCTACCACGGGGCGCAACGCGTGCTCGGCGGCGTCTTCGCCGAGCTCGAGGACAAGTTCCAGCCGCTCGTCGATGCCCTGAACGAGATCGGCGAGGGCGCGGCGCGCCAGTCGCCGCGCGACGTGCTGCGCCTCTACGAGCTGTGGCACAAGACCGGCAGCCCGCGCGCGCACCGGCTGCTGCTCAAGCTCGGCATCCGCCCCGTGGCCGCCGGCGCGTTCGCGCATTGAGCCGCCATGGCCGCACGGGCCCTCGAGCGGCTCGAAACGCTGCTGACCGGCATCTACGACCTCGATACTGGATGTCGCGTCGAAGACTTTCTCGTCACTGACCGCCAGGCGCTGCCCGGCGAATGCCGCGAGGCGCCGGGGGACGAGCAACTCTTCGTGAGCGCGGTGGACGACGAGCTCTGCATGTCGCTCTACCTCGATCCGGCCGTGCTCGAACGGCTCGAGCGTCACGACCCGAGCGACAGCCTCGATGCGGACAATCTCGCGGACTGCTGGACCGCGCTCGAAGGCGTCAGCCACTTCCTCTGCGTCGCGCACAACGCCGGCCACGACCGGCCGGTGTCGCGGCTCGCGCTCGAAATGCAGGCCGAGATCGACAAGTACGTCGCGAGCTTCGCGCTGCTGCGAAGGCAGGAACCCCACCGTTTCCCGGTGGAGCTGCACACGCTCCTCTTCCGCCGTGCGCGCGTGGACCCGACGCTCGCCGCCGGCCGCGAGTCCCTCTACCGCCGCGCGAGCCGCCAGGCCTCGCGCTTCTGCGCCCGGCTCGAACCGAGGCTGCGCGCCCTGTGCCGCGCGGGACGATGGCGCCTGGCTCGCCGACCTCCGGCGGTTCTACCGGCTGAGCGACTTCGGCAAGCTCCGGCACATCGACACGGCCTGCGGCGCTTATTGAAGCGCCCTGCGCTAAGATCCCGCTGTCTCCCGGCCGGGCTGCAGCGTGGCAACCAACCTCATCTACGAAGTCGAGTGCCAACTCGACCCGGATATCGTCGCGGACTACGACGAATGGCTCCCGGGCCACGTGCGGGACGTGCTCGCCTGCCCCGGATTCCACGGCGCCAGCATCGAGATGCCCGAGACGCCGCCGGGCGAGCGGCAGCGGCGACGGATCCGCTACCGCGTCGAAAGCGTCGCGGCGCTCGACCACTACCTCGAGAACAACGCGACGCGCCTGCGGACCGAGACCGCCGAGCGCTTCGGCGGGCGCGTGCACTGCGAACGGCGCGTCTTCAAGCCGCGGCACGAGCTGACGGCGACCGCCCATGATCCCAAGCGCTGCCTGAACTGCGGCACCGTCGTCACGGGCCGGCACTGCGCGCAGTGCGGACAGGCGTCGGACGTCCACGTGCTGTCGATGAAGGAAGTCTTCGGCGACGTGATGCACTCGGTGTTTCACCTCGACAGCCGCGTGTGGCAGACGCTCAGGCTGCTCGTGACCCGTCCCGGCGAGCTGACGCGCGAGTTCATCGCCGGCCGGCACCAGATGTACCTGCCGCCGTTTCGCCTCTATCTCGTCATCAGCCTGTTTTTCTTCGCGCTGTCGGCGCTGCTGCCGGATTCCGACTTCGTCAACTTCGACACGAGAACGACCCCGACCTCAAGGTGTTCGCGCCTGGGCACGAGGTCAAGCCGGCGGATGACGCGAAAGCCGACAACCGCGGCCACGGACGCCGGTGCCGAAGAAGCAGGCGCCGGCCGAACTCAAGGACCTGACGGGCGAGCTGCGCAAGGAACTCGAGGCCGAAGGCGTCTCCCAGGAGGACATCGAAAAGGCGCTGAAGCGCGACACGAGCTGCACCATCGACATCGCCGAAAGCGCGTCATTCGACACTTTCGAGCAGGCGCTCGGCCGCGCCTGCCAGAAGATGAAGCTCGACGGCGGCCGGCACTTCGCCGAGCGCTTTGCGGCGACGGCGCCGAAGCTCATGTTCGTGTTCCTGCCGCTGATGGCGGGAGTCGCGCTCCTCTTCTACTGGCGCCCGCGTCGCCTGTATGCCGAGCACCTCGTCGTCTTCCTGCACAACCACGCCTTCACCTTCCTGTTGATTGCCGTCGGGCAGCTCCTGAATGCGCTGTCGAACCTCAAGATACCGGCGACGGGCCTGCTCAACTTCCTGATGTTCCTGCTGTACTGCTACCTGCCTTATTACGTGTTCCGCTCGATGCGCGTCGTCTACGGCGAAGGCCGCTTCAAGACGCTGCTCAAGTTCTTCACGCTCTCGACGATCTACGTCCTGCTGCTCGGCTTCACGATGCTCCTCGGGCTCGTGATCACGATGCTGTCGCTGTCGTGAGCGACGCCGCGCGGGTGATCCTGCACGTGGACATGGACGCGTTCTACGCGTCCGTCGAGCAGCACGACCGCCCCGAACTCGCCGGCCAGCCGGTGGTGGTCGGGGGCGCCGGCGGGCGCGGCGTGGTCGCGGCCGCGAGCTACGAAGTGCGCCGTTTCGGCGTGCACTCCGCGATGCCGATGCGCGAGGCGCTGCGGCGCTGCCCGCAGGCGGTCGTCATCGCGCCCCGATTCAAGCGCTATCGCGAAGTCTCGGGCCAGGTGTTCGAGGTATTCCGCGAGTTCACGGACCTGGTCGAGGGCCTCTCGCTCGACGAGGCCTTTCTCGACGTCACGGGCAGCATCGGCCTGTTCGGCAGCGGCGAGGACATGGCGCGCGAGATCAAGAAGCGCATCCGCGAGCGCACCGGGCTTACGGCCTCTGTCGGCGTCTCGCACAACAAGCTGCTCGCGAAGCTCGCCTCCGACATGCAGAAGCCCGACGGCCTCACGCGGATCCGCCCGGAGGACGTGCGCACGATGCTGGACCCGCTGCCGGTCGGCCGGCTGTTCGGCGTCGGGCCGAAAACCGCGGCGCGGCTCGAGGAACAGGGCATCTTCACGCTCGGGCAGCTGCGGACGGCGCCCGAGTCCGTGCTGTGGCCGCTGTTCCGGCGCGAGACGCGCAAGTACCAGGACCGCGCGGCAGGCATCGACGAGCGGCCGGTCGTCTCCGACGCGCCGGAGAAGCAGATCAGCTCCGAGGAAACCTTCGACGTCGACATCCGCGACCACAAGGAACTGCAGGAGCGCCTCGCGCAGCTCGCGGACCGCACGACGGCGCGGCTGCGTTCGAAGCAGTTCAAGGCGGGCATGGTCAGTATCAAGGTGCGCCGGCGCGACTTCGAGACGTACACGCGGCAGAAGAGCTTCAATCCGCCGACGCAGGAGACTCGACTCATCGCGCAGGTTGCGGCGGACCTGCTCGGGAACTGGCTCGCGGAGCAGCCGCGCGCCGCCGTGCGCCTGCTCGGCGTCGGCGTGAGCGACCTCGAGCCGGAGACGCAGCTCGACCTCTTCGCGACGCCGGAGTTCTCCGTCGCGGGGCGCCTCGACGACGCCCTCGACCGCATCCACGGCCGGTTCGGCGACGAAGCCATCCACCGCGGCTCCGACCGGTAGAGCACGGCTTTCGGGGTTCAAAGGGGACAGACCCCTTTTCCTCGCAGGTCCTGCGGGAAAAGGGGTCTGTCCCCTTTGAACCCGGGATGTGTTCTTTGCCTGAGGGTGCCGCTGCGGGCATCATGAACACCCAAGCGCCGATGGGGTCTACGCCCTCGTCATGTACACGAGCTTCTTCGGGCTGAACGAAAAGCCGTTCGCGATCACGCCGGATCCGCGATACCTCTATCTCAGCGAGCGCCACACCGAGGCCCTCGCTCACCTCGCCTATGGCATCAGCGAGGCCGGCGGCTTCATCCAGCTGACGGGCGAGGTCGGCACCGGCAAGACGACCGTGCTCCGGAGCCTCCTGCAGCAGCTCCCGCCGCACTGCGACGTCGCGCTGATCCTGAACCCGCGCGTCACGCCCGCGGAGTTCCTGCTCGCCATCTGCGACGAGCTGCACGTGCAGGTGCCGGCCGGTTCCGAGGGCAGCGTGAAGGCGCTCGTCGACCTCCTCACGCACTTCCTGCTCGACGCGCACGGCCGCGGCCGGCGCATCGTGCTGATGGTGGACGAAGCCCAGAACCTCGACGCCGACGTGCTCGAGCAGGTGCGCCTGCTCACGAACCTCGAGACCGCGACGCAGAAGCTGCTGCAGATCATCCTGATCGGCCAGCCGGAACTGCGCGAAGTGCTCTCGAAGCAGGAGCTGCGCCAGCTCGCGCAGCGCATCACCGGCCGCTATCACCTCGAGGCGCTGCGGAAAGACGAGACGCTTGCCTACATCCGCCACCGCGCGCGCGTCGCCGGCGCAACGCGCGACCTCTTCACGCCCGGAGCGCAGCGCGAGCTCCACCGCCTCTCGGGCGGCGTGCCGCGCATCATCAATGTCATCGCGGACCGCGCGCTGCTCGGCGCGTACACGCGCGAGGAATCCATCGCAAACGGCGCGCTCGTGCGCCAGGCGGCGTCCGAGGTCTACGGGCGCCCGGTGCTCGCGCCCTGGATCCGCTGGCTCGCGATCGGCGGCGCCGTCGCGGGCGCGGCCCTCCTCGGCTTCGTGCTGTGGCGCGCCTTCCCGGAATTCGACGGGCGGAAAGCGGCCGCGACGGCCGCCGCCAGCGAGGTGCAGGCCCCGAAACCGGCGCCGGCGCCCGCGGCACCGCCGCGCGAGCCGCTCGGCGCAGCGCTCGTGAAGGACGCCTCGGCGACGACCATGGATACCGCGTTCGCCTCGCTCTTCTCGCTCTGGGGCGCGCAGTACCAGCCGGGCGCCATGCTCGCCTGCGACCAGGCGGAGGCGCGCGGCCTCGCCTGCGTCTGGCAGCGCGGCTCGCTCGCGCAGCTGAAGCTCATCAACCGTCCCGCGATCCTCTCGCTCGTGGACGCCGAGGGCGGCGCGCACCAGGTCGTGCTGACCGAGCTCGGCGACGACGGCGCGAAGCTCCTGCTCGGCGGCACTGAGGCGCGCGTGCCGGTCGCGGAGCTTGCCGACTACTGGTTCGGCGAGTTCCTCGTGCTGTGGCGGCCGCAGGCCAACGGCCAGCGGCCCCTGCGCGCCGGCATGCGCGGCGACGACGTGCGCTGGCTGCGCCAGGGGCTCGAGCAACTCTCGGGCCAGCCCGTCGCGGGCGAGGTCGGCGACTATTTCGACGCCGAACTGGAGCAGCTCGTCGAAAACTTCCAGCGCAGCCGGCGGCTCACCGTCGATGGCGTCGCGGGGCTGCAGACCCAGCTCGTGCTCGACTCCGCGCTCGGCGCGCCCGGTACGCCGACGCTTTCGCACGCGGAACCGCAGGCGGGCGCATGAGCTTCATCCTCGATGCGCTGCGCAAGTCCGAGATCGAGCGCCAGCGCCAGAGCGGGCCGAGCATGGCGGAGTTCCCGGTCGCGCGCGAAGACCGCCGCCTGCCGGTCGCGCTGATCGCGATCGGCTTCCTGCTCGCGATCAACGTCGCGGTCGTGCTCTTCTTCATGCTGCGCCAGTCGCCCGCGCCGGCGGCAACGGCGAGCCAGATTGCCGCCGCGGACAAGGCCGCTTCCGTCACGAGCCCGCCGCCGGTCTCCGCGGCGCCACCGACTGCGATCACGCCGGCCCCGCAGTCCGAGTTGCAGTCCGCGCAGAATGCGGCCGGCCAATTCGCGGAGCCGCCGCTCGAGCTCTACGGCGAGACAGCGACGCAGCCGCCCGACGCGCCGGACCCGACGCTGCTGCCCGATGCGCGCGTCTCGAGCCCAGGCGTCACCTACGGCGATGCGCCGCCGGACGACGCGCCAACCGCCGAAGCCGCGTCCGGCCTGCCGGCCCTGACCGTGGACCTGCACATTTACGAGAACGATCCGGCGAAGCGCGCGGTCTTCATCAACGGCCGCCGCTACACGCAAGGCGCGCACATGGCCGAGGGCCCGATCGTCGAGGAGATCACGCCCGAAGGCGCCGTGCTCTCGTACCACGGCCGGCGCTTCCTGCTGCCGCGGCTCTAGCCGCGGCGCGACCTTGAACGCTGCGGTCCAACCCCTGCATGCGCTCGACGGCACGCAGCTTTCCGCGGCGCTGCGCTCCGGCATTCACCGCCTCATCTCGCGCGAGGAAGTGATCAACAAGATCAACGTGTTTCCCGTGCCGGACGGGGACACGGGGACCAACCTCGCGCTGACGGCACAGGCGGTGCTCACGGTGCTTCGCGCGAATCCCGAGGCGCACGCGGGGCAGCTGCTGACCCGCGTCGCGGATGCGGCGCTCGACGGCGCGCGCGGCAACTCCGGCGCGATCCTGGCGCAGTTCCTGCTGGGTCTCGGCGATCGCGCCGCGCAACAGGCGACGCTGGATGCCCGCCAGTTCGCGGACGCGCTCGCAGCCGGATCGGCCTATGCGCGCGAGTCGCTCAGCGAGCCGCGCGAGGGCACGATCCTCACGGTCATCACCGATTTTGCGGCCGAGGCCGCAGCGGCCGGCGCCGGCGGCGCGCCCGATTTCCGCGCGCTCTTCCGCCAGGCGCTCGCCGCCGCGCGCACCTCGCTCGACGCGACGCCGATGAAGCTCGAGATGCTCCGGCGCGCGAACGTCGTGGACGCCGGCGCGCTCGGCTTCGTCGAGCTCGCGGCGGGCATGGCGGACTACTTCGAGACGGGCATCGTGCCGGGCGACGACGCGGCGATCCAGCTGCTGCGCGACGACGAGATCACCGCGGGTTCGCAGATGGACCTCGAGCACCGCTACTGCACCGAGTGCATGATCACCGGCGAGGCGATCGACCGGCGCAAGCTCCGCGAGGAAGCCTCGGCGCTCGGGTCGAGCCTCGTGATCGCCGGGTCGCAGAGCAAGGTGCGCCTGCACATCCACACGAACGAGCCGCCGCGCGTCTTCGCGCTGGCGGCGCGCTTCGGCGCGGTCACCGGCGAGAAAGCCGACGACATGCAGCGCCAGCAGGAGATGGCGCACCACGCGACGCGCCGGCACGTCGCGGTCGTCACGGATTCGGCGGCGGACCTGCCCGAGTCCGTGCTGGAGGCGCTCGACATCCACGTCGTGCCGGTGCGCGTGCATTTCGGCACGCAGAGTTACCTCGACAAGGTCGGGCTCTCCTCCGCCGAGTTCTTCCGCATGCTCGCGGAGAGCCCGGTCCACCCGAAGACGTCGCAGCCGCCGCCCGGGGATTTCCGGCGCGCGTTCGAGTTCCTCGGCTCGCATTACCAGGCGGTCGTCTACGTCGGCCTGATGGCGCGCGTCTCCGGCACGTTCCAGAGTGCACAGACGGCGGCTTCCCGCGCGCGCACGCGGGCGAAGATCCTCACGCAGGACTCGGGCACGGCGGCGCTCGGCCAGGGCCTCGTCGCGATGCGCGCGGCGGAGGTCGCGGCCGAGGGCGGCGATGCCGAGGCCGTGCGCGACGCCGCGATCGCCGCGGGACGCCTGACGCGAACCTGGGGCTGCCTCGTGACGCTCGAGTTCGCGGTGCGCGGCGGGCGCGTGCCGGCGTGGATCAAGCCCATCGCGGACCTGCTGAGACTCGTCCCGGTCCTCGTCGTGCGCGCGGACGGCGAGCTTGGGATCGGCGGCGTGCTGTTCGGGCGACGGAACCCGTACCGCCGCTACGGCAAGCTGCTGCGCAGGCGCCTCGACCCGGCGCGGCGCTGGCGGATCGGCATTTCGCACGCGAACGTGCCGGAAGGCGCGGCGCTGGTGCGCGATACGCTCGCGGCACGGCTGCCGCGCGCGGAGTTCCTGCCCATCATCCCGCTCGGCACCGCCCTCGGCGTGCACGGCGGGCCCGGCTGCATCGTCGTCGCCGCCCAGGAACTGCCCTGAACAAATAAAAGGGGACGGTCACCTTTAAGAGCGACACGTCTGCCCCACTTAGAAGGGGACGCGTCACCTTTTAAAGGTGACCGTCCCCTTTTTTCATTTGACGGTGGGGCGCTTCTCTTCGGTCCAGCGGTTGTAGTCGCCCTGCAGGTGGAAGAGCCGCTTGAAGCCGGCCTTGTCCAGGACATCGAGCGCCTGCGCGGCGCGGACGCCGCTCCTGCAATACACGACGATGTCGCGGCCCTTCGCGTCCGAAAGCTCGGCGACGCGCGCGGCGAGCTCGCCGTTCGGGATGTTGATCGCGCCCGGCACATGGCCCTCGGCGTACTCCGCGGGGGTCCGCACGTCGAGCACGACGAGCGCCTGGTCGGCCCAGGCGATGCGATCGCCGAGCGCCTTCGGCTCGATCGAACCGGGTCCCGCAGCCTCAGCCATGAATGCGATCGCACATGCGACGAGCGCGAGCGGCAGCCGCCGCACGGATCAACCCTCGAGCACGAAGGTGATGCGCATGCGCACGCGGTAGGCCGTCACCTTGCCCTTGCTGATTTCGACTTCCTGGTCGGCGATCCAGGCGCTCGAGACGTTCTTCAGCGTCTTGCTCGCGCGCTTGATGCCCTTTTCGATGGCGTCCTCGAAGCTCTTGGACGACGTCGAGGTGATCTCACTGACTTTCGCAACGGTCATGGCCTGCTCCTTCTATGGTTCTTACGGCCCCCCGGCCGCGAATCATAGCGCTACGGACGCCGCCTGCGGGGCCGCTATCATGCGCGCTCCAAAGGAGGCGCCCATGTTCCGCAAGTTCCGAAGCGCGCTGTTGCGCGGGCTCGTCGTCGTGCTGCCGATCGGCTTCACCATCTGGCTCCTGTGGTGGCTCTCGAGCTCGACCGAGGCGCTGCTCCGGAAGCTCATCGTCCTCGTCGTCCCGCCGGAGCACTACCTGCCCGGCATGGGGATCGCGGCGGCCCTCGTGCTGCTGCTGGCCGCCGGGACCCTGTTCAACGCCATGCTGGTCCAGGGCGCGCTCGCGAGCTGGGAGCGGTTCCTGGACCGCATTCCGGTCGTCAAGACGATCTACGGCGCGACCCGTGACTTCGTGAAGCTCCTGCCGACCGGCGGCAAGCGCCGGGACCTGCGGCGCGTCGTGCTCGCCCGCTTCGGCGAGGCGCAGGTGATCGGGTTCGTGACGCAGGATGACGCCTCGGAGCTCGGCATCGTCGGGGCCGGGGACGACCTGGTCGCGGTGTATTTCCCGATGAGCTACCAGATCGGCGGCTACACGGCGCTCCTGCCGCGCTCGCGGGTCGTGACGCTCAACCTCTCGGTCGAGACGGCCATGCGCATGGTGCTGACCGGCGGCATCTCGGGTGCCGCCGCCTGAGAAGGACTACTTGTCCTTGTCGAGCTTCGTGATCTTCGAGCCTTCGAAGGTCAGGTTGTACATCAGGCCCTTGTTGGAAAAGATGAACCCGATGATCGGCTTCTTGGCGGTCTCGGTGTCGAGCTCGCCGCCGGCGCCGAGCGTCGCGAGCGCGACGCTGCCGTCCACGCCCGCCTTCCAGCCGTCGTGGATCTGCTTGAGGAACTTGTCGAGTTCCTTCTGGTTCATGAACATGATGGCCTGGGACTTCTGCTGCACGCCGAGCTGAAAGCCGATCGAACCGGCCGCACTGCTGTAGTAACCGCTCGTCTTGCCGCCGATGAGCAGCGCACCCTCGCCGTACTCGCCGCCGACCCCGATGCCAGCCTTCGTGATCTTCGGGAATACCAGGATGCCGGCCGCCTTGGCGCTGAGATCCTTGGCTGCGGACGACTGCTTGTAGAGCGTCTCGAGCGCTTCCTTCACCTCGGCGTCGATCTCCGCTTTCGAGGCGGCGAGCGCCGGCAGCGACACGAACGAAACCAGGGCTGCGGCAAGCAGCAGGCGGGACAGGCGATTCATGGAGGTCTCCTACATGGTGCCGGGTCGTACATTTCGTACATTTGCGGCACCTCATGCAGATGTACGAAATGTACGACCCGGCACCCGCTTGAAAATCAGGCGAAGGCGGCGCGCGGCCTTTCCTGGGAATAGAGCAGTTCGACGTGGCGGATGCCCGAGGTGCAGCGGGCGACCCGCTTGACGGCCTGGACGAGGCGAAGCAGGAGGTTGTAGTTCGAGCGCGGCCCGCCGACGGCGTAGGCCTCGGCGACGACGAGGTGCAGGACGGTGATGCGCTCGAAGCTGTCGCGCACGTAGAGGATCACGCCGACCGGGCGCGACATCTTGCCCTCGCGCTCGATCGCAAACAGGCATTGCGCATCGGTCTGGCCGCCGACCCGCACGCGAAGCGCCGAACCCTCGGCCACGATCTCGGGCGCGCCGTAGCGGCTGATCGCCGTCTCGATGCCCTTGCGCACCCGATGCTGGCGTCCATTGAAGAACAACAGGACCTCGAGCTGGTGGTAATGCTCGGCGGGCAGGGTCGATACGAACGCGATCTCGCTGATGGCCGCCACTCCGGTTGCCGCCCCGCTTCGGGCGGGGTCGAGCCACCTTACCGGGGCTTTCCGCCCGCTGTCGACCTTCACATAATTCGGTTTTCATCGAATTATCGATGGCCGGTGTGGCGTGCCGGCAACGGCGCAACAGGGCCTGTGGACACCCTGGGGATGCTTTTTCGCAAGTGACGGGGCCGGTGGGGGTTTTGAAAGCCTGACGCCGGGTGGCTCGCGGAAACGCGACTTGTATCTCGTTCGCCACGACCAATTTTGTCAACGATGGACCCTGCAGTCGGTCAAGGGCACTCCGCGCCCTCGCCGACACCTATTTGCGCGGGTCAAGGCGACCAGTGAACATCGATTATTCGAACATCCTGCCGGGTGACGATGCGCCGGATGCGGACGATCCGCTGAATCCGAAGCCGCAGCCGTTGCCGCAAGCTGCGGTTCCGCCGCCTGCGTCCGCGCAAGCGGCCGCGCAGCCGGCCGCACCGGCGCCGGCGCGCTCGACGAGCGCGAATGTCGTCGTGCTCTCCGCCGATCCGGTACTCATCGACCTGCTGCGCGAGTCGCTCAACGGCGTACACCGTGTCTGGCGCGCCGACGATGCGACGCACGCGGCCGACCTCATGGTCGCCTCCGGCAATGCGGTGCTCCTCATCGATGCCTCGCTCGCCGACCACAACACCAAGGATCTCGTCACCCACGTCCACACGCAGTTTCCGGACCTCGCGATCATCGTCGCCGGCCGCCGCGACGACGAGCACGAGCTCGCGCCGCTCGTCTCCGAAGGCGTGATCTTCCGCTTCCTGCACAAGCCGGCCTCGGCCGAGCGCATCCGCAACTTCGTGGACGCGACGCAGCGCCGGGCCAACGGCGGGGACTTCGCCGCGACGCTGCCGCCGCGCCACAAGAACCAGCTCTTCGGCGGCACCGCCGAACTCCCGGTGCTCGCGCCCGCGATCAAGTTCAAGCTCGACGACGGCTTCACGCGCCGCTGGGGCCGCCGCAGCCTCCTCATCGTCCCGATCGTGCTGGTCGCCTGGGGCCTCATGAGCTGGGAACCGTGGAACCGCGTCAGCAGCCCGGAGCCCGCGGAGTCCGCAGCGCCGGTCGCGAAGACGGACGACGCCGAGCAGGCGCGCATCCAGAAGATGCTGGACGCCGCCGGACTTGCGCTCTCGCAGGGCGCGCTCACCGAGCCGCCGGGCCAGAATGCGCTCGAGCTCTATCGCGCCGTGCTCGCGCGCGAACCCGACAACGACCTCGCGCGACGCGGCATCGACAGCGTCGCCGACGAACTCATCGTGCAGGCCGAGCGCGCGCTGATGGAACAGGACGTGACGCGGCTCGCGAGCGCCGTGGATGCCGTCCGCTCCGTGCGCCCCGACCATCCGCGCCTCGAATTCTTCGTGAGCCAGCTCGAACAAGCGCGCGCGCTGCAAGGGAAGTCCGGCCAGCCGGTCCGCGCCGTGGACACGATGGGCCGTCCGCTCGAGACGCCGGTCCGGACGAACGAACTGCCTTCCGTCCGCGTGCAGGCATTCGTGCAGCTCGCGAACGACCGGATGCGCAGCAACCAGCTGATCGGCAAGGACAGCGCCCAGGCGTACCTCGTCTCCGCGCGCAAGATCGACCCGGCCGATCCGGCCGTGGTGCAGAGCGTCGCCACCCTCGCGACGCAGCTGCAGGCCAACGAGCAGAAGGCGGTCCGCGAGAACCGGCTCGACGATGCGAGCCTCTGGCTGCAGAGCGCCATGGAACTCGACGTCGACCGGGTCCAGATCGCGACCATGCGCGCCGATATCGACTCGGCCCGCCTCGGAAACATCCGGGCGGACAACGGCAAGCTCCTGGTGCTCGCCAACCAGCGCATCGCCCAGGGCCGCCTGATCGAGCCCAAGGGCGATTCCGCCCTGCACTACCTCGACCTGCTCCGCGCCGCGGACCCGGACTTCGACGGCTTCGGGGAGACGAGCGCGCTGCTTGCCTCGCGCGCGCTCAGCGAGTCGCGCACGGCACTGGGCGCGGGCAACATCGATCGCGCCGACCAGCTCGCGCATGCCGCCGCCGATGCCGGCGCGCCGGCCGCGGAAGTCGCCGACCTCAATGCCAAGATCATGTCCGCGCGCGTCGTGCGCCCGGCCACGGTCGCCGCGGCGCAGGAGCCCGTCGGTCCTGCCCGAGGGCAAGCTGCGCCGCACCTTCTTCATCGCGCCGAGCTACCCGGCCCGTGCGCGCGAGCGCGGGACCGAGGGCTGGGTGGACCTCGAGTTCACGGTGACCAAGGACGGCACGACGCGCGATCCGGTCGTGCGTGCGGCGGAGCCGGCGGAGACTTTCGACCGCGCGGCGACCGATGCGGTCCGGCGCTGGCGCTATGAGCCGCGCGTCGTCAACGGCGCGGTCGTCGAGCAGCGCGTCGAGACGCGCCTGCGCTTCAAGCTCTCCCAGTAATGGCAACGAAGGGGACAGTCCCCTTCAGTGCCGTTCTACATCAACGCGATGCTTCGATCCCGCTGAAGGGGACTGTCCCCTTCGTTGCTGGCTCTTCGTGGCGACCGCGCGCTCATGCGCGCGGCCCGAGCAGGTACGCCACCACCGCCCAGGCGGCCGCGACGGCCGCTCCCACCAGCGCGATGCCGGCGGCGCTCGTCGACCAGGTCGCGATGATCGCGTCGCGGGCCTTCGCGACGACGAAGTCGCTCGTGCGGTACACGAGCGTGTCGTTGACGTTCTTCGCCTTGTACTTCGACTCGCGGTCCACCGTCGTGTAGAGCATCTCGCGGCAGGGCCGCACGATCGCGTATTGCCCGACGCGCCGCGCGATGAAGACGCCGACCAGCGTCATGAGCGTCGGCGAGGCGGCGATCAGCAGGAAGCCCGCGACCACGAAGAGCGGCACGACCACGATCATGGCCGCGACGCCGACGCGCCGCGTCAGGCGGCCGACGGCGAGCAGCTGCAGGATGAGCGTGATCACGCTCATCGTGAGCTCGATGCGGCCGAGGAAGGTCGTGCGTTCGCTGCTGTCCGGGAAGTGGATGCCGAGCAGGTCCGCCTGCTGGAGGTACAGGAAGGTGTTGACCGCGGCCATCAGGAAGACGAAGGCCGCGATGCCGCCGAGGTAGGGCGAGGTCAGCACCAGCCGCAGGCCGGCGAACGGGTTGCCGCCCATCGGCCTCTCCTCGTGGCGCTCGCCGCTCGCGCCCTGCCGCGCGCTCCAGCCGAGCAGATAGCGCATCAGCACGATGGTCGAGGCCAGCATCGCGGCCGACACCAGGAGGAGGTTCACGTCGCCGACGACCTTCGCGAAGAAGGCCGTGATCGCGGAGCCGGTCAGCTGGCCGGCGGTCGCGCCCGCGGTGATGAACGCGAACAGCCGCTTGCCCTGCTCCTTGTTGAACAGGTCCGCCATGAAGCTCCAGAACACGGCGATCACGAACAGGTTGAAGACGCTGACCCAGACGAAGAACACGCGCGCCGTCGCCTCGTCCCGGTCGTGCACCGTGAAGAGCACCCAGAAGCCCACGAGCTGCGCGAGGAAGAAGACGTAGGTCCACGGCAGGAACACGGCGCGGCGGAACCGCCCGCTGATCCAGCCGAACAGCGGCACGGCGACGATCATGCAGAGCAAGGTCCACCCGAAGAGGTCGGGCAGGTTCTCGGCGCCGCCGCCGACGCCCATGCTGTCCCGGATCGGCTTCAGGATCGAATAGGCCGTGAACAGCAGGAAGTGGTACGCGAAGGCCGCGAGGAGCCCGGGCATCTCGCCCGGGCGCGAGTCCACGACGCGCGCGAGCCCCCGCTCCACCACCGACGCCCCGCTCATCCGCGCGCGACCGGCTTCTCGCTCGTGATCGCGAGCGTGTTGCCTTCAGTGTCCTCGAAGAAGGCCATCCAGATCTCGATGTCGCCGAGCTCCGCCACGCGGTGCGGGCCCTGCAGGAACTCGACGCCGCGGCCCTCGAGCTCGGCGTGCGAGGCCTCGATGTCGGCGACCCGGTAATAAACGATCGAGCCCGGCGGGTCGTACATCGGGTCGGAGGAAATCGAGAGCGCGAGCCGGATGCCGTCGCAATCGAAGAACGAGAGCTGCGGCGGCACCTCGAACAGCAGCTTCATGCCGAGCTGGTCGCGGTAGAAGGCGGTCGCGCGGGCGACGTCGCGGACCGGGATCGCGACCTGCTCGATGTGCCCGAGGTTGACGCTCATTGCGTGATGCCGGACTGGTCGAGGATGAACGCGTACTCCTCGGCGATCTCGCGATAGCGCTGGAAGCGCCCGGACTTGCCGCCGTGCCCGGCTTCCATCGTGGTCCGGAACAGGAGCGGGTTGTGATCCGTCTTGCGCGCGCGCAGGCGCGCGACCCACTTGGCCGGCTCGTAGTACTGCACCTGGCTGTCCCAGAGGCTGGTCGTCACGAGCATCGCGGGATAGTCCTGTTTCGCGACACTGTCGTAGGGCGAGTACGACAGCATGTAGTCGTAGTATTCCTTCTTCTTCGGATTGCCCCACTCGTCGAACTCGTTGGTCGTGAGCGGGATGCTCTCGTCCAGCATCGTCGTCACGACGTCGACGAACGGCACCTGCGCGACGATCGCGCGGTAGTCGGCGGGCGCCATGTTCGCGACCGCGCCCATCAGGAGGCCGCCGGCGCTGCCGCCCATCGCGGAGACGCGCTTGCCGTCGGCGTAGCCCTCCTTGACGAGGTCGCGCGTGACGTCGATGAAATCGGTGAAGGTGTTCTTCTTGTTGAGGAGCCTGCCCTGGTCGTACCAGCGCCGGCCCATCTCCTGGCCGCCGCGGATGTGCGCAAGCGCGAAGACGTAGCCGCGGTCGAGCAGCGACACGCGCGCGACCGAGAACGCCGGGTCCATGGTCGCGCCGTAGGAGCCGTAGGCGTACTGCAGCATCGGCGCCGTGCCGTCCTTCCTGAAGCCGACGCGGTAGACGAGCGAGACCGGGACCTTCGCGCCGTCGCGCGCGGCCGCCCACACGAGCTCGGTGCGGTAGTTCGCGGGATCGTAGCCGCCGAGCACCGGCGTGCGCTTCATGAGCTGGCGTTCGCCGGTCTGGATGTCGTAGTCGTAGATCGTCACCGGCGTCGTGAGCGAGGTGTACTCGTAGCGCACGATGTGGGTGTCGATCTCCGCGTTCTGCCCGAGGCTCGTCGTGTAGGACGGCTCATCCGACGTGATGTAGAAGTCCTTGCTGCCGTCCCAGGGCCGGATGCGGATCTTGCGCATCGCATCCGAGCGCTCCTCGATCGCGAGGAAGTCCTTGAACACGTCGAAGCCGTGGATGAAGGCGTCGTCGCGGTGCGCGAGGATTTCGCGCCAGTTCGCGCGGTCGCCCTCTTCGCCGACTTTCGCCTCCATCAGGCGGTAGTTCGGGGCCTGCCAGTTGGTGCGGATGATCCAGCGGCCGTCGAGGTGGTCGACGTAGTACTCGAGGTCGCGCTCGCGCGGGTAGAACACCTTGAAGGCGAGCGCCGGGTCGTCGGCGCGCGCATAGCGCCACTCGGTCGAGACCGTGCTCTGCGCGACGATGAAGACGTACTTCTCGTCCTTCGAGGTGGCGACGCCGGTGTAGAAGCTCTCGTCGTCCTGCTCGTAGACGAGCGCATCCTGCGACGGATCGGTGCCGATCACGTGGCGGCGCACGCGGCGGGCGAGGAGCGTCTCGGGATCCTTCTCGAGGTAGAGGACGCTGCGGCTGTCCGCGGTCCAGGCGATGGACGGGTCCACGTTCTCGATGTGGTCCGGGAGCGTCTTGCCGGTCGCGAGGTCCTTGAAGCGCAGCGTGTACTGGCGCCGCCCGACCGTGTCCTCGGCGTAGGCGAGCAGGTTGTTGTCCGGGGCGATCGCGGTCGAGCCGACCTGGAAGAAACCGTGGCCCTCGGCCATCTCGTTCGCGTTCAGCATCAGCTGCTCGGGCGCGTCGAGCGTGCCGGCCTTGCGCGCGAAGATCGGGTATTCCTTGCCGGTCTCGAAGCGCGTGTAGTACCAGTAGCCGCGCAGGCGATACGGGACGGTCGAGTCGTCCTGCTTGATGCGGCCGACGATTTCCTCGTAGACCTTGTCCTCGAGCGCCTGCGTGTGCGCGCTCATCGCCGCCTTGTAGGCGTTCTCCGCCGCGATGTAGCGCGAGCACGTCCTTGTCGGCGCGCTTGTCGTCGCGCAGCCAGTAGTACTCGTCGGTCCGGTTGCCGTTCGGCGACTCGACGACGTGGGGCCTCACGGCTGCGACCGGTGGCGCCGGGACTGACTTCGGCATGCTCGCGGGCTCCGGCCTGGCCGGCGCATTGCCCGCGCAGGCCGCAACGAGCAGCACAGGCAGGGCGGCCAGGAAAAATACGTGACGGAAGATCTTCATCGACTGCCCTGTATCTTACCGGAGCCGATTGCCTCCCGCGCCTCCGCGAGCGCCGAGCCGAGCGCCCGGCCGGAGAGCCACGCGGCCTCGGCGCGCGCATCGAGGCACCAGTCGCCGCAGAAGCCGATGCCGGATTCGAGATCGAGCAGGCAATCCTCACCGAGCGGCGCCTCGACGCGCGCGTAGCGCCAGCGGTGGCCGTCCGACACGAGCGCGCGCGGCAGCGACCGGCCGACGTGTTCCGAGAACCGGTCCAGCATCGCCCGCTGCACGTTCTGGGCGTTCTGGTCGAATTCGACGCGCGACCAGTCGGGCGATGCGTGCAGCACCCAGGCCTCGCGCGCCTCGCGGCCCGGCTTCGAGCCGTTTCGCGCGAACCAGCGCAGCATCGGGTCCGGCGTGAATCCCGCGTCCGGCACGCCGGGAAGCGGCCCGTCGAAGGCGACGAGCGTCGCCCAGCAGGGCGCCATCGGCACGGCCTTCACCCGCGCGGCGAGCGGCGTGCGGGAGCCCGCGAGCGCGGCGGCCGCGGGCGCCGGCAACGCGAGCACGACGGCGGTGAAATCGGCGTGCGCCGAACCGCGGTCGTCGAGCAGCGCCCATCCGCGGCGGCTGCGCTCGAGCCGCACGATCCGGGCGCCGTACTCGACGTCGAGGTCGCGGGCGAGGAAGCGCGGCAGCGCATTCATGGCGGGCGTGCCGACCCAGAGATCGCCGCGCCGTTCGCGGTCCGGCCAGGCCGGATTCCAGCGCCCGGCCGCACCCGCGGCTTCGGCGGCCTCGAGCAGCGCGCGAAAGCCGGAATCGGTCGCCGTCAGGAACTGTGCGCCATGGTCGAAGGTCGCAACTGCGAAGCGCCGCGTCGCGAGCCGTCCGCCGGGCGCGCGCTGCGCCTCGAACACGCGCGCCGGAACGCCGGCTTCCTGCAGGCGCTGCGCGCATGCGATGCCGGCGAGCCCTGCGCCGATCACGGCGACCGAGATGGAATTCATGCTAGCCTGAGGTTTCGATGAAAAATTCAAGCGCAGTCCTTGCGATGATCGCCGCCACGGCACTTGCGGCCTGCGCGTCGCAGCCGACGCAATCCTACCCGGCCGCCACCACGGCCCGTCTCGCGTCCTACGACAAAGCGACGCCTTGCTGCGACGATCCGTCCGGATTTCATTTCGGTGAGTTGCCGAAGCAGGGCTACGCAGACGCCGTCGTCGACTCGAAGAGTCCCGTGTTCGATTTCCAGAGCGGGCTCAGCCCGTTCGCGGCCTTCGAGTTGCCGGATGCGTCGATCGCCCTACCGGATCCGCGTCAAGAGCCTGTTCGACCGGAAGGATGGCGGAAAGTCCGGCGTGTTCTATCCCGTCGTTGCGCTTGCTCGATGACGCCTTCATCGTCGTGCACATCACGGGCGTCGAGAGCCTGCGCCTCGAGCCGTCGCTCGCAACCGCCGGCGGCGAATCCGGGCTCGCGGTCTCGCTCGGCATCGATCCCGCCGAGCAGAAGGGCAAGTACCTCGTCGTATTCACGCCGGCGGCGATCCTCGGCAAGGCGCCGGACGGCGACCGCGAGGGCGACATGCTGTCGCTGTCCGCGCGGGCGTACATGGAGCGGCAAGGCGAGGCGGCGATTCCGCCGTCGCCCTACGGCCGGATCCGGATCACGATTGCGCCGGACAACGTGGTGAGCGCCGCCGAGCCCGGCGTAGAACAGGCGAAAGCACCCGGCAGCGAGTGATTCTTTCCGCTTACGAGGCCGCCGCCGGATCGACGAACTCGACGATGGCCTGGATGACGTCGGGCGCGGAAAGAATGTCGCGGTGTCCCTTCCCTGTCGTCGTCATCATGCGAACACCCGGCCAGGCCATGGCGAGCGCCGCCGCCTCGCTATAGGGAATGACCGCATCCTGCAGGTCGTGGATCAGGAGTCCGGGACGCCGACGTGCGGCGCGATCGGTGACGAGATCGAGATCGGCCGAGGGCCGGCCCGCGTCATGGTCGAGCAATTTCACGAACTCGGCCATCGCCACGGGCGGAAGTCCCGCGGCCTTCGCCAGCATGAGCGGGATCTGGCTCACGTGCGTCGGGCTCGAGACGATCACGAGGCGCTGCGGCCGGAATCCGTAGACGAGGCCGGCGCCGAGCGCCGCGCCGCCGAAGGAATGCCCGATCGCCGCGTGCACCGGGCCGGTGATGCGCTCGATCTCGACGAGGAGTTCACCGATGATTCGCGGCGAGGCGCTGTCGCCGGTCGAGATGCCGTGGCCGGGCAACTCGAGCGCGACGGTGCGCATCCCCTTCTCGAGCAGCTTCGAGGCGAGCGGCCGGAACTGCGTCGTGCGCCCGCGCCAGCCGTGCAATGCGAGCACGAGCGGGCCCTGCTCGCCCCAGCTGCGCGCGCGAAGTCCCGTGCGCAATTCGATTTCGTGGCCGGTCGTGCCGGTCGCGAGCTCCCAGGGCTGCGTCGGGTTCTGTCCGCGCGGGCGCGAGATCAGGTCTGCGAGCAGGCGCGCGGCCTTCTTCGGCGCGACGCGGCCGTAGAGGCCGAGGAAGAGTGGCGCGTAGTTCGGGATCGGATGTCGCAAGGATAAAAAAGCCGGCACGGTTTCCCGTGCCGGCCCCCAGTCAGAGTGAGCGCGGGTCTCAGCCCGTGGCCGGCGCGGGCGCCGTGCCGTCGGCCGGTACCTCGCCCTCGGCCGGCGCAGCGGCATCGGCCGGCGGCGCCACCGATTCGGGACCGCCGCAGCCCGGCGTGCCGTCGACGAAATTGATCGCGAGATCGCCGTTCGCCTCGATGTCGCGCACGCAGGTCGTCGTGCCCGACGCGAGTGCCGCGCTGAATTCCCAGTCGCCCGGCGCGAGCGGCAGCGTCTTGTTCGTGCCGTTGCACATCGGCGCGCCGTTCTCGTCGGTCGGGCCGGTCGTCGCGACGTCGGTCACCATCATCTTGTTGTTGGCGTACTTGTTCGCCTGGCCCTTCAGCTCCTTCGGCGTCACGCGCACCGGGATGGTGTCGCACACGCCACCCTGCGACACGGACTTGATCGTCACGTCGGCGTGCAGCAGCGGCAGTTCGTCGTTGGCGCTGCCCGAACCGCCGCAGGCGGCAAGCGCGAAGGCCGCCACGGAGGCGGTTCCGAGGGCACGCAGGCCCGAATGCTTCAGAATCGACATCGTCGATGTCTCCCCAGGTTATCGGTCCGCACCGGGACCCGTGAAATCAGGCGCCGATTTTAGATCAAATCGCCCCATGCCGGATACGAAGGGGACGCTCCCCTATTTCGCGGGGGACGCACCTTGGAAGATGAAGGGGCGCGTCCCCTTCAAGGTGAACGTCCCCGATTGCACCCGGCTAACTCCCTCTGGTCCAAGGTCGTTCCAGCTCCCACAGCAGGGGGTCGTAGCCGCGCCGGACGAGAAGGCCCCCGCCGACGGGCCGGAAATGCCGCAAAAGCCGGGTCTTGTACCAGGCCGCGGGGCGCAGCCGGACGCCTGAATCCGTCCGTGCGCGATCCGCGTTCCGGCGCCAGTCCTCGGCCGTCAGCACGCTGAAATAGAGGGCGCCGCGGGAGAGCCGGCCGAGGTTCGCGAGCGCGCGGACGGCACTCCGGTCGTCGAGGTACTGCAGCACGTCGTGGCAGAAGAGAAGGTCGAAGCCCTCCTTCGGCGCGTAGCCCGCGATGCTCGCCTGCACCCAGCCGAAGCGGCGGCACAGGTAATCGCTCGTCTCGAGCCCGACATAACGCGCGCGCGGAAAGAATTCGCGGACCGGGACGCGGAAGTGGCCGAGCCCGCAGCCGGCATCGAGCACGCGGCTGACGGTGAATCCCGAGGTAGGCGGCGTAAGCGCAGGCGAAGCGGCCGAGCCGCAGCGCGTCCGCGCGCGAGGCGACGCGCGTCTTGCGGTCCACGTAGTAACGCTTGTAAAAGCTCGCGTCGAACATCAGATCGCGCGGAGAACAAAGGGGACGGTCACCTTTTCCCTTCGGTCCTTCGGGGAAAAGGTGACCGTCCCCTTTGTTCTCCCCGCCACCTGCTACTCGACGGTGACGCTTTTTGCGAGGTTGCGCGGCTGGTCGACGTCCGTGCCTTTCAGCACGGCCGTGTGGTACGCGAGCAGCTGCAGCGGGATCGTGTAGACCGCCGGCGACTGGAAGTAGCTCACGTGCCGCGGCATCGTGATGACCTCGACGCCATCCGAGGGCTCGATGCCGGACTCCGGATCCGCGAACACGTAGAGCATGCCGCCGCGGGCGCGCACTTCCTGCAGGTTCGACTTCACCTTCTCCAGCAGGTCGTTGTTCGGCGCCACCGCGATGACCGGCATGTCCGCGTCCACCAGCGCGAGCGGCCCGTGCTTCAGCTCGCCGGCGGCGTAGGCCTCGGCGTGGATGTAGGAAATCTCCTTCAGCTTCAGCGCGCCTTCCATCGCGATCGGGAACATCGCGCCGCGGCCGAGGAAGAGCGCGTGGTGCTTGGGCTCGATCTTCTTCGCGAGCGCCATCACCTGCGGGTCGAGCGCGAGCGTCTGCTCGAGCATCGCGGGCAATTCGAGCAGGCGATGCACCAGCGTCTTCTCGCGCTCCGGCGGCAGGCCGTGGTGCTTGCCGATCGCGATGACGAGCATGCCGAGCGCCGCGAGCTGCGTCGTGAAGGCCTTGGTCGAGGCGACGCCGATTTCCGGGCCCGCGCGCGTCAGCAGGACGAGCTCCGATTCGCGCACGAGCGAGCTCTCGGGCACGTTGCAGATGGCGAGCGTCGAGAGGAAGCCGGCCTTGCGCGCGAGGCGGAGCGCCGCGAGCGTGTCCGCGGTCTCGCCCGACTGCGAAATCGAGACGAACAGCGAGTTCGCCGGCACCACCGGGTCGCGGTAGCGGAACTCGCTCGCGATCTCGACGCGGCAGGGCACGCGGCAGAGCTGCTCGATGAAATAGCGGGCGACGATGCCGGCGTGGTAGCTCGTGCCGCAGGCGACGATGTGCACCGAGGTCACGCGCTCGAAGACTTTCGTGGCGGCCGGCCCGAAAGCCTGCGCCAGGAGCCGCCCGCCGGCGACGCGCTCCTGCAGCGTCTGCGCGACCGCGCGCGGCTGCTCGAAGATCTCCTTCAGCATGAAGTGCGTGAACGTGCCCTTCTCCGCCGCCTCCGAGCTCTGCTCGGAGACATAGGGCTTGCGCTCGACGGCCTTGCCGTCCGCATCCACGATCTCGACGCTCTTGCGGCGGATGCAGGCGACGTCGCCCTCTTCGAGGATGATGAAGGTGCGCGTCACCGGCAGCAGCGCCGCGATGTCCGAGGCGATGAAGTTTTCCTTGTCGCCGAGGCCGATCAGGAGCGGGCAGCCCGCGCGCGCGAGCACGATGCAGTCCGGGTCCTGGCCCCACATGACGGCGAGCGCGTAGGCGCCGCGCAGCTCCGCGACCGTCTTCTGCACCGCCTTGAACAGGTCGTGATTCCCGTCGAGGTAATAGTGGATGCGGTGCGCGATGACCTCGGTGTCGGTGTCCGAGGTGAACTCGTAGCCGGCTTTCTCGAGCTCGTCGCGCAGCTCCTCGTGGTTCTCGATGATCCCGTTGTGGACGATCGCGACGCCGTCGCGCGAGATGTGCGGGTGGGCGTTCTTCTCGTTCGGGACGCCGTGCGTCGCCCAGCGCGTGTGCGCGATGCCGAGGTGGCCGGAAGTCGGGTGCGCGGCGAGCGCGTCGGAGAGCTTCGAGACCTTGCCGACGGCGCGCAGCCGCGCGACGTGCGAGCCGCCATTCAGCACGGCGACCCCGGCCGAGTCGTAGCCCCGGTATTCGAGGCGCTTCAGGCCCTCGATCAGGATCGGGACGATGTCCCGGTCAGCCACCGCTCCGACAATGCCGCACATGGGGCAGATTCTAACCCGATGTACGGCCCCCGACCCCGAGCCAATGGAGAGCCGCGTTCAGGTCCTGGAAGAATTCCGTGCGCACGCCCCGGTTCATGGCCGCGGTGCGGAAAAACTGGGACTGTTCGTCCGGCACGTAGCCGCGGAAGCAAAAGGCGACCGAGAGGCCCGGGCAGCAGGCGCGAGATGAGGCCAGCCACGTCGAAGGAGTCCATCGGAGACATCCGGCGCTGCACGTTGTCGCCCTCGGCGAGCACCTTGCGAAGGCCATGCTCGCGGCAGGACTCGCTGATCGCCGTCCACATGCGGGTCGTGCTGTCCGCCGTAAATTCGAAGCCCGGCTCGAGGTGCACGTACAGGTAGCCTTCACGCTTTTCCAGGGTGAGGGCTGATGGCATCGCCGCTACTTGGGCGCCTTCTCCGGGCGCTTCCAGTTATCGATCGTCAGCTGGCGGCTGCGCTCGACCGTGAGCTTGCCCGCCGGCGCCGGCTTCGTGATGGTCGAGCCCGCGCCGATCGTCGCGTCCTTGCCGACCGACACCGGCGCGACGAGCATCGCGCCCGAGCCGATGAACGCGCCGTCGCCGATCTCCGTGCGGTGCTTGTTCGCCCCGTCGTAGTTGCAGGTGACCGTGCCGGCGCCGACGTTGACCTCGCTCCCGACCGTCGTGTCGCCGAGGTACGTGAGGTGGTTCGCCTTGCTGCCGGCGCCGATCTCGCTGTTCTTGACCTCGACGAAATTCCCGATGTGCACGCCGTCGGCGAGGCGCGTGCCCGGGCGCAGGCGCGCGAACGGACCGATGACGCAGCCGGCGCCTGCGGTCGCGCCCTCGATGAGGCTGTTCATGCGCACTTCGCAGTCGTCGCCGAGCTCGCAGTCGCGAAGCACGCAGCCCGCGCCGATCTTCACGCGGTCGCCGAGCTTCACCTTTCCTTCGAGGATCACGTTGACGTCGAGGACGACGTCGCGGCCGCAGCTCACCGTGCCGCGCACGTCGAGGCGCGCCGGATCGATCACGGTGACGCCGGCGCGCATCAGTTCGGCCGCGCGGCTTGCGCGATGCGCCGCTTCGGCTTCGGCGAGCTGGAGCTTGTCGTTCACCCCGAGAACCTCCGCGGCCGTGCCTGCGACGACGGCCTCGACCGCACAACCGTCGCGCACGGCGGCCACGATGCAGTCGGTCAGATAATACTCCCCCTGCGAGTTGTCGGCCTTCAGTGCGCCGAGCCAGCCGCGGAGCTTCGCCGCCGGCGCCGCGAGCACGCCGGTGTTGATCTCGTTGACCGCGCGCTCCTTGTGATTGGCGTCCTTGTCCTCGACGATGCGCGCGACGCGCCCGGCCGTGTCGCGGATCACGCGGCCGTAGCCGGCCGGATCCGGGAGCCGCGCGGAAAGCAGTGCGAGCGATTTCGGGCCGCAGCGCGCGACGAGATCCTTCAGCGTCTCGACGCGGATCAGCGGCACGTCGCCGTACAGCACGAGCACGGTCTGGTCGTCCGGCACGCCGGGCATCGCCTGCATCACGGCATGACCCGTGCCTTTCTGCTCGGCCTGGAGGTCCCAGCGGATGTCGCTGCCGGCGATCGCGGCGCGCACCTGGTCCGCGCCGTGGCCATGGACCACGTGGATCGCATCGGGATCGAGGGCGCGCGCGGTCGCGACGACATGCGCGAGGAGCGGCCGGCCCGCCAGCGGCTGCAACACCTTCGGCAGGTCGCTCGCCATGCGCTTTCCCTGGCCGGCGGCCAGGATGACGACAGAGAGGGGCATCGCCCGAATTGTACCGAAGCCCCTCGGCGCGACAGCGCGATCATGACTCGCCGCCCGTGCATTCGATTTGCCGCTCCGCGCACAAGGGTGCTATACCGTCGAACCCGGGGCATTCAACAGTCACTGAGGCGTCAGGAAACATGGCAACGAAGCTCGAAAAACCGCTGCGGCGCGAACTTCCGGTCAACGAAGAGCTGTACACGCTCACGATTTCACCGGAGGGCCTGAAGCTCGTCCCGAAGGGCAAGCGCAAGGGCCATGAGCTCACGTGGAAGGACCTCCTGAACGGTCAGCCCGCGGTCGCCTCGGCGCCGGCCTCCTCGCTGGACCCGTCCTGACGCCCTAGCCCGGCCGGAACCACGGCTCCGGTGCACGGGTCCAATTCCCCCATGACAGGGGGGATCGCCCGATTTTTCGCGCTCGCCTGTGCGCTGGGACTCGCGTCCCTGCCTGCGCTCGCTGCGCGCGTCGTCGATCCGGCGACCGCCCGCCAGGCGATCGAGAATCCCATCGCCGCCGCGCGGGATGCCGAACTCTCCGCGCTCGCCGCAGGCGGCCGCGCGACCGAGCTCGCCGCCCGCCTCGAACTCATCGCCCACGATGCGACGCTGACCGACGTCGCGCAGGAATGGCTGCTCGACCGCGGCCTGCATGCGCTGGCGCGCCTCGAGCCCACGAATGAGGCGCGCACAATCGTCGCGCGCCTCGCGTCGCGGGCGCCGGTCGTCTACACGCGCGTCGATCCCGATCACGGCGACCGCGCCACACCTTTATATGATGCCGGCGCGACCGCCCGCTTCGTGCTGCGCAGCTGGGAACGCAATGACGCCCGCGCAACGGCACAGGCTGAACTTGCGGCGAACCTCACGCAGCCTGTTGACCGCTACGCCCAGCATGCGGTGGAGGATGACCGCGATCCGGTTCTCGACGGCATCGCCGAGGCGTTCCGCGCTGCGCCGCTGTCGGAACTTGCGGCCCAGCGGCCTGCGGTCTCCGCCGCGCTCGCACAGGGTCAGCGCGTGGACGCGCTCGCGCTGATCCTCGCCGAACGCTTTACCGATCCCGGACTCTTCGACCTTATCTTCGACAACGCCGGCGAGCCGACGGCGCTCGCGGCGATCCCGGCGGCGACGCGCGCGCTCGATGCGTCCTCAGCGCTCACGGCGCTCACGCGCGCGAGCCGGCGCGCGGATGTCGGTTCAGCGGCCGTGCTCGAGATCGGCCGGCTCGCAAAGAGCGATCCGGACGCGCGGGATTTCCTGTTCGACGCGCTCGCGGATCCCCGCATCGCGCCCTCCGCCGCCGCGGCGCTCGGCCGCATCGCCGATCCGGCCGTCAGCGCCGAGGTCGGCCAGCGGCTCTCGCAGGCGCGCTCGGAGGATGAACGGCGGCTGCTGGTCCTTGCGCTCCGGCTCGACGCCAACCCGGCGGCACGCGCCGAGCTCGAGCGATTCGCGAATTCAGGCGTCGGCTCGCCGAAGCTGCAGAAAGAGGTGCGCCAGTGGCTCGCGCACTGAGACGCGCCGCCGGCCTCGCCCTCCTCCTCGGCGCCGCGGGCCCGGCGGGCGCGGCCTGCGTGATCGACGCGAACGGCGAGATCACGAACCCGTTCGCGAACGGCTGCGGCAACGTGATCTTCACGTACACCGAGAACGACAACCTCGGCAACAACATCGCGCTCGGTTACCCGCCGCCGGTGCCGGTCGCCTCGATGACGGCGGTCGCCGGCTTTCGCGAATACGACTCGCTCTTCGCGCAGCACCAGTCGCTGCTCACGCTCAACGACGAGGTGGACGGCGAGGTGGTCGGGCGGACGCTCGCGGGCCGCGACATCTGGGCCTACGTCATCGGCGATGCGGACGCGACGACCGCGGAGGGCTTCCCGGAAGGCGCGGTGCTCGTGAACGGCGGCATCCACGCGCGCGAGTGGCAGACGCCGGAGGCGGTGACGGCGGTTTTCGAGACGCTCGTCGCCGGCAAGTCGGACCACGGATTCTTCCAGTACCTCGTCGAGAACCTGAACACCGTCCTCGTGCCGGTCAACAACGTGGACGGCTTCATCCAGGCGCAGTCCTTCCCGGTCAACGTCACGGCGGATCGCGAGCAGCCGCGCGAAGGCCGCATGCGCCGCAAGAACCTGCGCAATCCCGTGACGGACGGCGCGATCGATGCCGACATCACGACTGTCTCGGACAATTTCTGGGGCGTGGACCTCAACCGCAACTCGTCGCAGGGTTTCGGCCAGCAGAACGGCAGCAGCTCGAGCGTGACGAGCCTCATCTATCGCGGCACGGAGCCGAACTCGGAGCCGGAGGTGCTCGCCTTGCAGCAGGCGGCGACGCTCGGGCCTGCCGCGCGCCTTCGCTTCTACAGCGACACGCATTCCTTCGGGCAGGATTACCTCGCGCCGCGGCCCGACAACGCGCGCCTGAACGCGATCACGCAGGTGCTCGCGCAGCGCATGATCGCGGCCTCGGGCCGCAGCTATGCCTACGGACCCGACCCGGTCGGTACGCCGGGCATCGGCACGACCGCCGATCACTTCGCGTTCGGGTTCGAGATCCCGAGCTGGACGCTCGAGGTCGAGCCGGAGAATGGCGGCCAGGATTACGGCGGCCTCGCGACGCACGGGCACAGCGGCTTCATCCTGCCGGACGCCGAAGCCGCGCGCATGCGCAACGACGTCCTGCGCCAGTACCTGCTCGGCTTCTACCGCCAGAGCGGGCCGCCGGCCGCGATTGCCGCCGAGATCCGCGACACGGACAGCAACGCCGTCCTGTATCGCGCGCACTGGGACAAGAGCGGCTCGAACGCGCGCGTGCTGACCGTCGAGACGAACGAGGCGCTCGTGCCGGGCGGCAGCTACCGCCTCTGGGTCGCATTCAACAAGCCGATGCGAATCCGCAATTCCGGCGGCAGCGTCGTCTCCTATGCGGGCCAGAGCCCGGGCGCGGCAGTCGGCACGGTCACGTTCGAGCTGCCCTCGCTCACGGGTGAGGACCTCGCGCTCGGCGGCGGGGGCGCCTGGCTCAACGCGCCCGGCGGCGCGCCGAATGGTTACCTTCGCTACACCGACGACGCCTTCGCCGTGAACTTCCGGTTGCCGGACACGATCAACGTGACCGCCGCGACGCCCGCGGCTCTTTTCCTCGGCCAGCAGGATCTCGCCCAGATGGGACTCGACGGCAACCCGGCGAGCGCCGTGGACTGGGGCAACGGTTCGTGGCAGCGGTACGAGGACGTGGAAGGCGATGCCGGCGACATCGGCGGCGCGGACTGCTCGTTCAAGCCATTCATCGCGCCGGCTGCCGGCGCGGCGCCGCCTGCCGAGGCGGCCTGTCGCGAAGCGGACGCGCCGCCCCCGCCGCCACCTCCGCCACCGCCGAATCGCGGCGGCGGCGGCGACGGCTCGGGACTCCTCCTGCTTCTGCTTGCATTTTTGCCGATTGCACGTCGCATGCGCGGACGTCCAATACCGTAACGCCATGGGCCTCGGTGTAGCCGAGCCGCCATCTGGTACTGTTACTCCGGTGCCTCTAGAGCTCGACAGGGAGTCGACTCCAATCATGGAATCGCTGGCATCCGAGCGCTGGGTCCGGATCGCTATCCTGGCGTCCGGGTACACCCTCACCGGGATCGTCGGGCTCTCGCTCGCGATTCCGCCGGGCTATGCGACGGCCGTGTGGCCGCCGTCCGGCATCGCGCTCGCAGCCCTGTTGCTCTGGGGGCCGCGCGTCTGGCCCGGCATCGCGATCGGTTCCCTGCTCGTGAACCTCGCGGTCGCGTTGACGACCGCCGCGGTCGAGTTCACCTGGGTCAGTTCCATCATTGCCGTCTCGATCGCCGCCGGCTCGACAGTCCAGACGCTTGCCTGCGCCGCGGCACTCGAACGCTGGATCGGCGTCCCGAAGATCTTCGAGTCGGGGCCCGCGACACTCCTCTTCACCGGCATCGCGGCGGCGGCCTGCCTCATCGCCTCGACCTGGGGTGCCGCGACGCTCAACTTCGCGGGCGTCGTCACGTCCGCGAACTTCCTCGATTCCTGGCAGACCTGGTGGCTCGGCGACCTGATCGGCATGGTGGTGTTCGCGCCGGTCTTCCTGACCTGGCGGCAGTCGATGCAGATCGGCTCCAAGCCCTGGCGGCTCGGCGAGGTCATCGTGTCGTTCACGCTGCTCGCGGTCTCGACGGCGTTCGTCTTCGCCTCGCCCTCGCCCATGCAAGGCGTCGCGAGCCCGCTCACATTCCTGCCGCTGCCCTGCCTCGTGTGGATCGCATTCCGCTTCCGGCCGAGCGGCGTCGCGCTCGGCGTCTGCCTCGTCTCGGCGATCGCGGTTGCGGCCACGGCGAATGGCACCGGCCCCTTCGGCGGCCACCGGACGAGCGAGTCCCTGCTGTCGCTGCAGGCTTTCGTCGGACTCACGACGGTGATGGCGCTCGCGCTCGCCGCGGGCGTGACGAGTCACCGGCAGTCCGAGCGGCAACTCCGGAGCCTGAGCACCGAGATGGAGCAGCTCGCGCTCTCGGACGAGCTGACCGGCCTCAAGAACCGCCGCGGATTCCTCGTGCTCGCGGACCAGGCGCTGCGCATGGCGCGCCGCACGAGGTCGAAGTGCGCGCTCGTCTTCATCGACCTCGACGGCCTGAAGCAGGTGAACGACACGCGCGGCCATGCGGCGGGCGATGCCCTGATCGCCGATGCGGCCAGGGTGCTCCTGCGCGTATTCCGCGAGAGCGACGTGGTCGGCCGTGTGGGCGGGGACGAATTCGCGGTGTTTGCGCTGCTCGATGAGCACGACGGCGCGGGCGCGGTCAACGGCCGGCTGCAGGCGGAGATCGAGAAATACAATGGCGAGGCCGTGCCGTCGATGCGGATCTCGATGAGCGTCGGCATCGAGGAGTTGTCGAACAATTCCGATACGCCGCTCGACGTCCTGCTGTCGCGCGCCGACCGGGCGATGTACGAGAAGAAGCGCCGCCGCGCTTAAAAGGGGACGTTCCCTGATTTCCGAAGGACCGTAGGAAATCGGGGAACGTCCCCTTTTAAGCGCGTCGGGTGCCTTCGCACCCGGCGCTCCGTTCGTCGTCAGTTGTGGATTCGCTTGAAATAGTTCCGGCCGATGTAACTCCCGACGCGTGTTCCGAGCGTCGCGCCGTCATTGACCGAATTCCGGTAGTGCATGCCACCGTAGATTCGCGCGAGTTTCACGTCCTTCAGGAAATGCGCCGATCTTCTGGTAGTTGCGCGTCGAAACCGTGAGACCCGGAACTGCGCTGTCGATCGCGATCTTGACCTTGTCCGTGCCGAAATAGCGCTGAAGCACGGCGCCGACTGCTGCCGCATTGCAGGCGTGCGCCGCGGGATATTCCGGATGATTCGGCGTCGGAACAACCGGCAGCCACGCGAGGTCCGCTTCCGTCGCAGGGTTGCCGTCCGTATCGGCCAGCGGAATCGCGCTTTGCGGGCGCCAGAAGTCGAAGTGGTACTTGGAATCGAAGCAGGCCACGGATGCGTCCGCCTGCGCGACCCAAAGCAGCGCCATCAGCCGTGCATGTTCCTGGACGCTGCGGCCATCGGTTGCGAAGCGGCGCATGTTCCGCGGCCAGAAGCGCGGAGGCGGCTCGGTGTGAAACCGAGCAAGGTCGGTCTGCTCCGCGGTGCGAAGCAGGCTCACCGCCCCGCCGAGCGCCTTCACTTCGTTCAGGTCCCGCGCGTAGGCAAAGCTCGTCAGGTCCGGCGGGCCTTCCGCACGAAACTGCGACGCGCTCTCCAATGCAAACGGACGCATGAAGGGCGCGAACGCATTGACCGGGTTGATGCCGCGAAAGTCACCCGGATCGCTGCCTGGCGTGTAGGTGACGGCAGTCATGCGACCGTCATCCGCGCGCGAGGCCAGCGTGCCGGCCGCCACTTCAGCGCCGACCGCAAGGCCGAGTGTCTTGGCATTCCCGCTTGGAAGGGAATCAATGTAGGACTGGCAGGTCGGCTCATACTGCGGCCCCCGGTTGGGGAAAAGGCCGCGAAGGACGCCGCAGGCCGCCGCCGCCGCCGCGGCATTCACCGAAGCGCCGGCCGTCGGCGCATTCGGCACGGTGAAAAAGGGCTCATGCCCGCCCTTGATGGCGACCACGGCGTCGTACATCGCGACGTGAACGCTCGCGATGTCGCTGGCGTAGACGGGTCGTATTTCCGAGGGCGTTACAGCCGTGTAGGTAACGCCAATAGGCGTCACGGTCAGGTCGGCCACCTCGTCGAACACCGCAATGACATCCGCGCCGGCTGCCAGCGGCACAAATGCCGCCAGCAGCGGGAGCCATCCGGCGCGAGGGCGCCGCTGGCGGTCTACCGCAATTGCACTTGAATGAAACATCTCAGTCTCCCCGGCCCGCAGGCCTCGCTGCATGACCGCCCTGCCAGAGGGCGGACGACGCGGCGCGTCGCGGGATCAGGATCGCGGGAGCGGCCCGCCCGGGCATGATGGGCGGGTGAAGATTCCGTTAAGAGTCGTGAAGCCGGCGGCCATGACTGGACGCCGGTCTTTGGGATTAGACTTTGCTCCGCTTGAAAACAGCGTCGAGTAAGGGCCTATGCAGCCGCAGAACCCCGCAGATTCTGTCGATAAACGGCCACTTGCGCCCGTCTACCAGCTCGATGACCTGGTCGTCGACACCGGCCGGATCAGCGTCACGCGACACGGGCTGGAATTGCCGCTGCCCAAGCTCTCTTTCGACCTGCTGGTCGCGCTTATCAAAGCCTCCCCGAGCGTCGTCTCGCAAGAAGAGTTGATGGATGGCGTCTGGCCGGGACTCGTCGTCGGCCCGGAAACAGTGAGCCAGCGGATCAAGCTGCTGCGGGACAGTCTCGGTGACGATTCGAAAACGCCACGCTACGTCGCCGGCGTCCGGGGCCGCGGTTACCGGCTCCTGCCGGATGTCGTTCGCCGCGATCTGGCTGGCGAGGCGACGGCCGCGGCTTCCGCTGCGGCGGCTGAATCAGGACCACGCTGGCAGCTGATCCTGTCGCTGCTGACGCTTGGAATCGTCGTCGCAGCCGCCTTCTGGTTGTTCCTGGATCGTGGTCGCAACGGGGCGCCCGCCGAGGAAACCCTGTCCGATGCGCCCTTGCCCGCGCGCAGCGTCGCCGTGCTGGCATTCGAAAACCGCGGTGGCGCACCGGGCACCGGCATCCTCGCCGAGGGCATTCCGGAGACCGTGCTGCACCAGCTTGCGCAATTCCCAGGACTGACGGTGATCGCGCGCGGCTCGTCATTTGCATTCCGCGAACACCCGGAGGACCTGCGCGTGATCGGACGGCGGCTCGACGTGCGATACCTCCTGGAGGGCAGCGTCCAGAACGCAGGTAAGCACTTGCGTGTGACGTCGAGCCTGGTCGATGCGCAAAGCGGCGCGAGCGTCTGGTCCATGCAGTTTGACCGCGCGCCGAGCGACGTCTTCGCCGTTCAAGACGAAATTGCAATCGAGGTGGCGCGCGCAATGCAATTGACGTTGAACGCCGGCACCGATTCGGTCGCGAGCCTCCGCCATGGTGTGACCCAGAATTACGAGGCGTATTTCGCTTTCCTGCGTGGCCGGGCACTCCTTGCCAACCTGCGTGTCGCCGACTTGCCGGCTGCCATCGAGTCGCTCTCCGCCGCCATCCGCCAGGATCCTGACTTCGCCTCTGCCTACGTGCTGCTCGCGCGGGCACGTGTCGCGCTTGCGGAGCAGAGATCTGCCGTCGATCCGAAGGAAAATTTCCAGCGGGCCCTCGAAAGCGCCCTCGGTCTGCTCGACAAGGCGATCGCGCTCGATCCGAAGAGCGGCGAAGCGTATGTCGAGCGCGGACACCTCAAGGAGTATTCCGGGGAGTTTTCCAGCCTCGCCGCCGCCGATGCCGACCTGAGAAGAGGAATCGAGCTCTCGCCGAACTATTCCCGCGGCTACGAAGTGCTCGCTTCCGTCCTGTTCCAGAGCGTGGCGCGCCGGCGTGAGGCGCTCGAGATGATCGAGAAAGCGCACCGCCTCGATCCGCTGGCCCTGCAACTTGACGTGCTCAAGGCGACCTACCTGCTCTGGGGACCCGGGGACATCAAGCAGGCAGTGCAGGTCCTCGAGGGCGTGCTCGAGCGGGATCCGCTGTACGTGGCGGCGATTGTGAGGCTGGCCGATGTCCGGTGGTGCGGCGAAGGCGCGCACGCGGATTCGATCCAGCTACTCGAACAGGCGGTCAAGCTCGATCCGGGCAACGAGGCGGCGTGGCGCCAGCTCGCCGACCATTTATTCCGACCTGGGCGAGGACGGCGCGGCCGAATCGGCACTCGGACAGGCTGCGGTGGATCCCCTATATCGCGAATTTGCGCGCGCCTACTTCCGCCAGGAATGGCGCAAGGCCGGAGAAAGCGCCTACAAGATGATCGCGACGAATCCCGTGCAGCCGCAAAGCGAAGCACTCATTTCGCTCGCTCTACGTCAGCACGCTCGCGCGACAGGCGAATACCGGCGTGCCAGCGAAGCCCTCGAGAAATTTGCGTCCGTTGGCTGGGACGGCGATGAGCCGGAACTCCAGGGCCAGGCCGCCATGGGAAACGGCGTGGCCGGCCTGGCGGAACTTCTCATCGCGACCGGGCACAGGACCAAGGCCGTCGCCTTGCTCGAGGAGTTGCTGGCCGACACGCAGGTCCAGGTCAGCCGCTACGGTCGCGGCGAGGTCTGGGTCAATCCGCCTCGCGCCATCGCCTTGGCAATGCTCGGCCGGCCCGACGAGGCCGTACAGGTGCTTCAGCGACAGGTGCGGCTCAATTTCGGGAAGCATGCTTGGCCTACCCTCTTCGAGTTCGACCCGGCGCTCAATTCGCTGAAAGACCGCAAGGATTTCCAGGCGCTGCTTGCGGAAGTCCGTGCCAACGCTGACCGCCAACGCGAACGATTGCAGCAGATGCGCGCCGACGGCCTGGTTCCGAACCGGAGCTAACTAGTGGCCGCCGACGCCGTAACCGAAGCCGATGATCATCCGGTGATCGACTTTGTGGGCGTTAGTGCCCTCGATCGATTCCATGTAGAGGCCGTAGACGCTCATCCGGTCGTTGATGGCCCAGGTCGCGCCGCCGCCGACATTGACGAATTCCGGAAAAGGTGACCGTCCGCGTGATTATTTCGGTCGGGCTGTAGCTGCCCGCAAGGTGATGACGTTGACGTCAGTGTGCCCTGCGTCGACCTCTTCGCCGAACTTGTTGTAGTGAAACTTACTGAGGGAGTTGTTGTAATCGATCGAGTAACTGAAGCTTCCTTCCGGCGGAAGCCAAGCTTGCGCGCGAGCGACTGCTGGCGCGAGCGCGAGGCATACAAACGCGGCCGCGCCCGCGAACATGCGCGAGCGAAACGCTGCGGTGTCGGGCTCATGCCTTCTGGCTGTCGGCGCTCTTCTCGCATGGCATCGGCAGGCCACGGGTGCGAGTTTCATTGCTTGTTCCACGGCCTTCAGGACTTGCGCGCCCTTGCGCTCGTCGACGACCGTCACGCAACTCGCCGGCTGATAAGCCGCCGCCACTGCGCTGCCATCCATCATGTACGCGACCGGCAGGATCACCGGGCAGCGCCGCCTGATCCAGGCTGGATCTCGATCTGCTTGGCGCGCGAAGCATCGACCAGATGAGATCCGGCGCCTTGGCGTCTTTCCGCGCGCGCAATTCATCAGCGCTCTTCGCGATTAGACTTCGTGTCCGGCGAGCGAGAGCGATGCGGCGAGATTGAATTTGTCGTTCGCCGCGGTGAGGCCGGTGCCTGGCTCGAGCAAGAGGACGATGTGGCCTGGATTGCGGCTCACCATGAGCCGCTCGAAGCCGACGCCGCCGCCCAGTGCCACCAGCTTGTCGCCGCAGGCCGAGGCTGGACTCGCAAGTGATATCACGCACGCTGTCGCTGCGACTAACGCGGTGCCGAATTTCCTCGCGATCATGGCTGCACCCCCCACTTCAGTGCATTAGAGTGCGCTCGGGTCGGGAAGGGAGTCAAGCAAGGCCCCATTTAGCGCCACAAGCTGCCGAGACCTTGATTTTGCTCGATACTTGGCCGGGAAAGCTAAAGCTTCGCTAACGAACCATGTCGCGCCAATCTCCTGAAAAGGTGACCGTCCCCTTTAGGCCCTAGTCAGGCCGTGGCTCGCCCATGGCGTAGGTCGCAAGGATCTCGTGCGTCACCGTATTCCGGAGCACGTTGAACCACTGCCCGCAGCCGAAACTGTGGCACCAGCGCTCGGCGTGCTCGCCTTTCGGGTTCGAGCGGAAGAAGAGGTAATGCGACCATTCCTCGTCGCCCGCGCCCGCGGGCGGCCGCGTGATGTGCGACTCGCCGCCATAGGTGAATTCGGGCTCGTCGCGCAATCCGCACCAGGGGCATTCGATCCTGAGCATGCTCTATGATTCCATGATCCAGATGAACGAGCGTTACTCATTCTTCGCCCTCGCCCGCCACGCGGTCAACGGCAGAAAGCCCTGGTCACGCGTGCTGCACCGGCCGACGCTGCAGCCCGCCTACGACGCCGTCATTATCGGCGGCGGCGGCCATGGGCTCGCGACGGCCTACTTCCTCGCAAAAGAGCACGGCATGAAGAACATTGCCGTGCTTGAGCGCGGCGCCATCGGCCAGGGCAACTCCGGCCGCAACACGCAAGTCGTGCGCTCCGATTACTTCCACCTTTCGAGCTCGAAGTTCTTCGAGCGGTCGCTGAAGCTCTATGAGGGCCTCAGCCGCGAGCTCAACTACAACATCATGCTGAGCCAGCGCGGCAAGGTCTCCCTCGCGCACAGCCCGCACGAGATGGAGGTCCTGCGCCGGTCGGTCAACGCCATCCGCATGAACGGCGTGGACTCCGAGATGCTGACGCCGCAGGAGCTCAAGAAGCTCGAGCCGATGCTGAATCTCGACAGCCGCTACCCCATCGCGGGCGCGGCCGTGCAATGGCGCGGCGGCATCTCGCGCCACGACGCGGTCGTTTGGGCCTTCGCGCGCGCCGCGGGCGCGCTCGGCGTCTCAATCGTGCAGGGCTGCGAAGTGACCGGCATCAAGGTGCACGGCGGTCGCGTGCGCGCCGTCGAGACGACGCAGGGCACGGTCGCGGCGCCGAACGTGCTGATCGCGGTCGCCGGCCACTCGAGCGTGCTCGCCGGCATGGCCGGCCTGTCGCTCCCGATCCAGAGCATGTGCCTGCAGGCGATGGTGACCGAGTCGGTGAAGCCGCTCATCGACACCGTGCTCGTCTCCGCCGCGATCCACGTGTACGTGAGCCAGACCGGCCGCGGCGAGATCGTGATCGGCGGCGGCGCGGACGTCTTCAATTCCTATTCGCAGCGCGGCGGGCTGCCGGTGTTCGAGGCGAATGCGCAGGCCGCGGTCGAGCTGTTTCCGTGCCTCAGCCGCCTGCGCGTGCTGCGCCAGTGGGCCGGCATCGCCGACATCACGCCCGACACGAGCCCGATCCTCGGGCTCACGCCGATCGAAGGACTCTTCATCAGCGGCGGCTGGGGCACGGGCGGTTACAAGGCGATTCCCGCGGGCGGCGAGACGATGGCCTGGACGATCGCGAACGGCCGTCCGCATGAACTGATCCAGTCGTTCGGGCTCGACCGCTTTGCGAAGGGCGCGCTCGTGGACGAGGGCGCCGCCTCCGGCGTTGCGCACTGATGGGTTATCGCCTCGACAAAGGCGGCCACATCGACCGCTCGCAGCTGATCCACTTCCGCTGGAACGGACGCAAGATTCCCGCGTATGCGGGCGACACCGTCGCCTCCGCCCTGCTCGCGAACGACGTCGCGATCGTCGGGCGCGGCATGAAGCTGCATCGGCCGCGCGGCGTCTTCTCCATCGGGCCCGAAGAGCCGAATGCCTTTGTTTCACTCGGCCGCGGCGCTGAACTCGAACCCTCCGCGCGCGCCACGATGATCCCCGTGCGCGAGGGGCTCGAGGTGCGTGCGCAGAATGCCTGGCCGGGCGTCGGCTTCGACCTCGGCCGCACGCTCGACCGCACGGCGGGGCTCTGGCACGCCGGTTTCTACAACAAGACTTTCATGTGGCCGTCCTGGGATTTCTGGGAGGGCCGGATCCGGCGCATGGCAGGCATCGCGAAGGCGCCGCGAGAGCGCGACCCCGCGCGCTACGACGCAGTCCACGCGCATTGCGACCTGCTCGTCGTCGGTGGCGGGCCTGCGGGACTCCTCGCCGCGCAGATCGCCTCGCGCGCGGGCCTACGCGTCATGCTTGCGGAGCAGGATTTCGAATGCGGCGGCCGGCTCCTCGCCACCAACACGCTCATCAATGACGCACCCGTGATCACCTGGTTCGCGAGCGTGCTCGGCGAGCTTGCCGCGTCGCGAAACGTCACCCTGCTGACGGCCACGACCTGCTTCGGCCTCTACGACCATGGGATGGCAGGACTGTTGCAGCGGCTCGACCTCGGCAACAAGCCGAGCGCCGTGCGCCAGCGCTACTGGCGCGTGCACGCGAAGCAGACACTGCTCGCGACCGGCGCGATCGAGCAGCCGCTCGTCTTCGAGCAGAACGACCTGCCGGGCATCATGCTCTCGGGCGCCATCCGCCAGTACGCGAACCGCTTTGGCGTGGCAGCCGGAAAGCAGATCGTGCTGGCAACCAACAATGATTCGGCTTACCTCGCCGCGCTCGACCTCGTGGCGGCGGGCGCGCCGGTCGCGGTCCTGCTCGACAGCCGCACGGAAGCGCCGACGGATCTCGCCAAGTGGCTGCGCGCGCAGCACGTCGAGGTTCGGTCCGGGACGAGTGTCGTCAAGGCGATCGGCCGCAAGCGACTCGAGCGTGTGCAGCTCAGCGCCGGAGAAGACATCGACTGCGATGCGCTCGGCGTCTCCGGCGGCTGGCAGCCGGCCGTCCACCTCTGGTCGCACGCGCGCGCGCCGATCGTCTACGACGAGGCACGCCGCAGCTTCCGCCCCGAGGGCTCGCGCCCGCCGCTACAGGCGGTCGGCTCGCTAAATGGTTGCACCTCGCTCGATGAGAGTTTCGCCGACACGATGAGCGCGATCCGGCACGCACTCGAGCAGATCGGCCGGCCCGGCGACTTGCAGGTTGCACGCCCGACCGTGCAGGAGGCGCCACTCTCGCCGGAAGTCGCGGTGCCGCCGCGCGCCGAAGACGGCAAGACGGGCCGCCAGTGGATCGACTACCTGCACGACGTCACGGTTGCCGACGCCGAGATCGCGCTCGCCGAAGGCTACGAACACATCGAGCTCCTGAAGCGCTACACGACCTGCGGCATGGCGGCCGACCAAGGCAAGACGAGCAACCTGAATGCACTCCTGACCGTCGCTTCGATGACGGCCAAGGGTCCCGCGGAAGTCGGCGCGACGACTTTCCGGCCGCCTTACACGCCCGTGACGCTCGGCGCGCTCGCAGGGCGACAGGTCGGCGAGCGATACGCCGTGAAGCGACTGCTGCCCGCGCATGTGGAACACGAGGCGCTGGGCGCTCACTGGTGGGAAGCCGGCGGCTGGATGCGGCCCGCCTGCTATCTGAAGAAAGGCGAGACGCCCCATCAAGCGGTGCAGCGCGAGGCCTCGGCCGTGCGCGCCGGCGTCGGGATCTTCGACGCCTCGCCGCTCGGCAAGATCGAGGTCACCGGTCCCGATGCGGCGAAGTTCCTCGAGCGCTTCTACGTCAACAACGTCGCCAAGCTCGACATCGGGCGCGTGCGCTACGGTCTCATGCTCAACGAGAACGGCGTGATCATCGACGACGGCACGGTCGCGCGGCTCGAACGGGAGCACTTTGTCGTCACGACGACGAGCGGCGGCGCCTCGCGCATCGCGGCCTGGCTCGAGGAATGGCGACAGTGTGAATGGCCGGACCTCGAGGTGTTCGTCACACCCGTCACGACGCAGTGGGCGACCTATGCCATCGCA
Organism: uncultured Gammaproteobacteria bacterium; assembly: GCA_963747035.1. Lineage (GTDB taxonomy): Bacteria > Pseudomonadota > Gammaproteobacteria > Steroidobacterales > Steroidobacteraceae > SCUD01. Next base: position 65,966 of record CAVVDL010000020.1, on the reverse strand, counting down.
GGCCCGCGCGCGCGGCAGCTCCTCGCGCGATTCCGCACCGACATCGCCTTCGACTGGCGCTCGATGCCGCACATGAGCATGCGCGAAGGTCGCTTTGCCGGCGTACCGGCGCGGCTCTATCGCGTGAGTTTCTCCGGCGAGCTCGGCTACGAGATCAACGTCCCGGCGCGCTATGGCGCGTCCCTCTGGAGCGAACTCTTGAAAGCCGGCGCCGATTTCGGCGTGACGCCGTACGGCGTCGAGACGGTGCTGCTGCTCCGCCTCGAGAAAGGTTTCCTGCACGTGGGCGTCGATACCGACGGCACGACTGCCCCGGCCGACGTCGGCTGGGGCGCGATCGCGGCAAAGCGCAAAGGCGATTTCATCGGCAAGCGCTCGCTCTCGCGTCCGGACAACCTGCGCGAGGATCGCCTGCAGCTCGTCGGGCTGACGGATGCGGACGGTGAAGTCCTGGTGCCCGGCGCACATCTGCGCCTTGCCGGAACTTCCGAGGGCAGCGACGGCTGGGTGACGTCCGCGGCCCACTCACCGGCGCTCGGCAAGCCCATCGCGCTCGCGCTCCTGCGCGGCGGCCGCGCGCGGCTCGGCGAGAAGCTCACCGTGCACGACCTCGATCGCCAGTGCGAAGCGAAGGTCGTGTCGCAGGCTTTCCTCGACCCCGAAGGAAAACGCCTCAATGCCTGAGCCGATCACCAGCCTTGTCGCGCAGTCGAGCCTGCCCGCAAGCGGGCAGGTGTTCTCCGAGACGCTTCGGCTCTCGATCCTGCCGGCGCGCACGATCATCCGGCTGCAACTCGGCGCGCGTTCGCAGAAGACCGTGAACTCGCTCAAGGTCGCCGGCCGCTCGATGCCCGTCACGATCAACACATGGAGTGGCGACGATCCGGTGACTCTGCGCATCGGGCCGGACACCTGGCTGTTTCACTCGGCCTACCACGAGGGCCCGGAACTGCTGACGGCCATTCGCGCCGGATGCGGCCGGCGTTCCTTTGCCGCTACGGATGTCTCGGATTCGTTCGTGACGTTCGCGGTGGATGGTTCGCAGGCAACCGCCCTGTTCGAGCGCGGATGCGGGCTCGATCTTTCGATGGAAACGTTCGGGATTTCCGCCTGCACGCGCACTCGGCTCGCGCAGTGGCCGGTCGTCCTGCGCCGCGTGACGTCCGAACGGTTCGAGTGCCTCGTTGACCGGTCGGCGGCGCAGTGGCTCTACAACTGGTTCGAGGATGCGACGGGCGGTCTGGTCTAACGTCGCATTTTACTTAGCGCCCGATGTTAGAACTGAAGGTGGTGTGGTGATTCAGGTACTTGCGCGGCGGCCGGATGCCAAGTGGGCAGAAATGACGTAAAACTAGACGTCAAAATTCAGACCCAATAGTAGTTAGACGACACTGGAGGTTGCGGTGGATGCTGGCCTGATCGGCGGAATAGTCGGCGTTGGCCTCTGCTTGTTGGCGGCGCCATCGGGACCGACTGCAGCATCAACAACACGTGGGGCCCCGTGAGCGGTCTCTCATCGGTCACCGTAGCCGAAATCGCCAGGGTTGCTAACACGATGTCTCTGGTCGGCCTGCTCAGCGCCGAAGCCGTACAACGCTCTCGCTGTGGGTGCCGTACGGAATTGCGCTGCCGTTAAGTATCCGCAGACGAAACCACCGTCACCGGAAATCCGATCGGAGATGCATCGGCGAGAGCTTCCGGCAGTCATGAATTAGTAGGAACGTGCCGTCGGGGTGTCGCCTAACTATGCGTTGGAGCGGTCCGTGACAGGTCTTTGGCAGTGCGCCGCGGGTGCCTGGGAAATGTTAGCGCCCGCGGCGCCTAGTAGCGGCGTACCGCGGCCCGCTCAACGCAGACGTTAGGCCGCACTCACGCATGCGAACATCGTCACTCGCTACGTCAATGCGCGCTATGGCCAAGTACCTGATTGCATTCACCAGCGCGGCAATGGATGTGACTGACAGTCAGTGGGAGTCGTTGGTGGCGGCGCGCGTGCTGTGGTCGAAGAAGCGAAGGCTGCCGGCGTGTACATCTTTGCCGGTGGCTCGACAAGGCATCGCGCACGTACTGATCTCAGCGAATGGCGCGGTCGCCGACGGCAGCTACCCTTGGGCGCCGTTGCTCAACGGAGGCTTCACCGTGCTAGAACTTCCCTCGCGCGACCCGGCTTCGAGTGGGCCGCGACATCGCCAGGTCTTGTCGCTTTCCCCGGGAGACTACGTGTCTTCCAGTTGGTCCGCACTCCTGATACTGGCGGCGACCTGCCTACAAAAGGTGCGGCCTAACTATGCGTTGGAGCGGTCCGTGAGAGGCTGGAGCGAGCAATGCGGACGTCAGGAGGCCAAGACGCGAATAACGGCCGCAATGTTCTTGGCCCTGATCTGGACTTCAGCCTCTGCCGCGGGTGAGTGCCCGACTTTCACTGGGCAAGAGTGGGAGTTTACGGCCATCTCGTCAACCGTATTTATCCAGGACCACCCAACTACAAGAGCATTACAAGCGGTGACAAGCCTGTGACGCGGTGGTCCCTGCAACTTCCATGGCCAGCTTGTTTCGCAGAGTTCAGAGAACAAACCAAATTTCAGCTCTCACTGACGCCGCAGGAAGTTGAGAGATATCGACAATTTCTTGGCAAGGAAATCAGGGTCAAGGGCACTCTCGAGGAAGGCGTGCCACCTACACACCACATCGCTCGTTGTGATCGTCTCTAGCCTTGGCCGGCCCGCAAGAGACGGATCGCTCGCGGACGTTAGACAGCAGATATCAAGCCGACATGGCCTATCGCCTCGCTGCCGACTCGGTACTTCTCGCGCATTTCCTGTTCGCGGCCTTCGCAGTCTTTGGTGGTTTGCTTGTCGCCACGAATTTCACCTGGGCCTGGGTCCACATCCCGGTGGTGCTTTGGTCGTCGGCGGTCAATCTGATGAGCTGGACCTGCCCCCTCACGCCACTCGAAAAGTCATTGCGCACTCGTGCCGGTCAGGACGGCTATCGCGGCGGCTTCATCCAGCACTATGTCGGACGCGCCGTATATCCACGCGGTATGCCCCGTCAACTCGAACTGGTTGCCGGGATCTCCGTTCTCGTCGGAAATGCCGTGGTGTACGCTGCCTTCTCCCAATCCGGACCGCTGAGGAGACATGAGGCGCACCTGGACCATCGTTGGGGTTGGCGATGTCGCCAAGAGCTTCAAGTGGTATCAGTCACTGCTTGGCTTGCCGCAAACGTCTCCTGCCCACGACTACTTCGGGCAGATCCTCGACAACGATGGAACGGTCCTGCTCTGCCTCCACCAGTGGGGTGCTCACGAGCATCCGTCGTTGATGAGCCCCGATCACGCCACGCCTGGCAATGGCCTCCTCTTGTTTTTTCGCGTCGATGAATTCGACAGCGCTTTGCCAAGGGCGCGCGCGCTCGTCGCTCGCCTTGAAGAAGACCCCCACGTGAACCCGAGCACTGGAACACCAGAATTCGCGCTTCGGGATCCAGACGGGTATTACGTTACGATCAGTGCGCTTTCGAATTGATGGTCTAGAATCCAGCCAGAATCCTCACCCCGGGAGATCAACATGACAACGGTAAAGGCCAAGCGCCTCGCCCGCGGCATCGCCATCCTCGCGATCCTGTGGGCCACTCCGCTCTACGCACAGCTCGAAGTCGGCACCTGGGTTCGAACGCCGACGAAAGCCATGCCGGGCTCGATGACGATGAAGATCGAGGTCTGCTGCGGCGGCGGCCGTCGCCTCTCCTACAGTATGGCGGCCGGGAAGCAGGTCATGATGATGCTCATCGAAACCAAGCTCGACGGCAGCGAAGCGCCTGTCCTCGTCAACGGCAAACCAAGCGGCGAGACCATGGCGATCACGCGCGTCGACGCCCATCATGCGCATACCATTATTCGAATGGATGGGAAGGAGTTCGCCACGTCCGAGGCCACGCTGTCGGCGGACGGCAAGACACTTTCCGTCATCAATGACTGCGCTTCCACGACCGGTTGCATGCCCGTCGGCAAATCCACGGAGACGTGGGTAAAACAGTGAGCATCCGCACCGGCTGCCTGCTTCTTTTCCTGCTGGCCTCGCCGCTGCTGCACGCGGAGCAGGCGCCCGCATCGGCGCTCCCTGCCGCCCGCATCATGCTGCTCGGCACCTTCCACTTCGACAACCCGGGTCTCGACGCGGTCAAGTACACGCCAATCGACGTGATGCAGCCCGAGCAGCAGGCTTACGTCGTCGCGCTCTCCGAGCGGCTCGCGCGCTTCGCACCGACGAAGGTCCTGCTCGAGTACACGGACGATGCGGACGAGAAGATCAACCAGCGCTACCGCGATTACCTTGCCGGCAAGTTCGAGCTGCCCAGGAACGAGGTGTACCAGGTCGGCTTTCGGGTCGCGAAGCTCATGGGACATACCCGCGTCTACGGAATCGACGCCGCGGCGCCGGCGCAGGACATCAAGCTGTGGGACTACCTGTCACAGGAGCCTGCCGCCGAGAGCGCCCTGAACACGCTCATCGAGACGGAGTCCCGGCGGCTGCAGGAGCTGCATCGCACGAAGTCCCTGCAGGAGATTCTCACGCTCAGCAACTCGGCTGAAGAAAACCAGCGCAACAAGGGCTTCTACATGTTGCTGAACCCGGTCGGGGCGAAGGGCCGGCTCTTCCACGGTGCGGATGCCTCCGCCGACTGGTGGCACCGGAACCTTCGGATGTACGCGATCGTGCAGCAGCAGGCTGCGCCCGGCGAGCGCGTCCTTGCGATCGCGGGATCCGGCCACACGGCGGTCATGCATGATTTCCTGCGCGCGGATTCCGAACGCGTCGAGGAGAACGTCCTCCCTTATCTCGCGCCGTGAGCGTGCCGCGTGGAAGTCTTCATCTTTGCTCGCCTTCATGCCGCTCCCGGCAAGCGCGATGCGGTTCGCGAGGCCATGTGGCGTATCCAGGGCCCGACGCGCGTGGAGCCGGGCTGCATTTCTTACGGTGCATTCCAGTCGCCGCGCGATCCCGACGAGTTCTTCATCCACACGCGCTGGAAGGACCTGCGAGCTTTCGAGGAGCACGTGGAGCTGCCGCATACCGTCCGCTTCGTTGCGGAGGTGGAACCGCTGCTCGACCATCCGTTCAAGGCGACCGTCGCGGAAAAGATCTGGTAGGCGCCACGCCATGAACCGAATGATGTCCACGACCGCCACGACGCCCGCCGAGTACGTCGCCCTGCTCCGCGGCTGGCGGAAGAAGTGCGTGACGGCGCTCCGGTTCACCGTGCGCGCGAGCGCGAAGTTCGACGAGACGATCAAGTGGGGCAACCTCGTCTACTTCTCGAACGGCCCGGTGCTCATGATTCGCGCCGAGGACGAGCGCGTCCTGTTCGGCTTCTGGCGCGGAAAGCGGCTGCGCACACTCGAGCCGCGGCTCAAGCCGGGCGGCAAGTACGAAATGGCGACCCTCGAGATCCGCGAGGACACGCCCGTCAGCCTCGCGGTCGTGCGTCGCCTCGCCAAGGAGGCCGCGGCCCTCAACAAGAAGATCGGAGACCCGACCAAGGCCATCAAGGCCCGCTAGGGAGGTCTCGCCGATGCAGGCTGCGTACAAGAATTGCCAGAGTTGCGGAATGCCGCTCAAGCGCGACGAAGAGCACGGCGGCACGGAGGCGGACGGCTCCCGCAGCTGGAATGTATTGCAGCCATTGCTATCGCCAGGGGCGGTTCGTGCTGCCCGACCTCACCGTCGAGCAGATGCAGCAGCGTGTCCGGGACAAGCTCGCGGAGCTTCACATCCCCGGATTCCTCGCCGGCTTCTTCACGCGCGGAATTCCGAAGCTCGAGCGTTGGCGCTCGCGGCCGCCTTGAACGCCCCGGGAGACTCGATTGTCCTCCCTGATGCGCTTCCGACAGCGAAGTCGAGTCGCGCGGCGAAGCTGCTCAAGGCCGCGAAGGCGCGTTGATGCTGGAAGGCATCGCGACCCTGCCCGGTGTGCGCGAGATCCGCTGTGAAATACCCGCCCCGACGTCGGCGGCTGCCCGATGCGAGGAGGAATACAAGGTGCTGGTCGAAAACGCGGCTCGCGCGCTTCGATCCTCGCGCCTGGGCCCTCACCTGCCGGACAGGCGCCTGCAGTGGGTCGTCGTGGACGGCGCCGGCGACGACGCCGTCGAACTCTGGCGCGAGTCCTGACAACTTTCACCTGACTGGCGCAACGCCTCGCGGCAGTCCATCATCGAGCACATTCAGTCCTACAGGACACGCTCCGTTGATTGAGTCCCGAAGCCGTCGAATTCTTGCGCCCCTGCTGGCCCTCGGCCTCGTCGCGCTGCGCCGCCGGCCCTCGCCTGCCGCGCCGATGACGATGCCGCGTTGAAGGTGCGGGAAGTCGTCGAAGGCCTCGTCGCCGCCGACAACGAGCGCGACATCGGGCGCGTGCTCGAGTACTACGCGACGGACGCCGTCCTGATGCCGCCCAACGAACAGCCGGTGACCGACCGCGCGGAGATCCAGCGCCGGTATGTCGGCCTCTTCGAATCCTTCACGCCGACGATCGAGGCCCACGTGGACGAGATCTGCGTGGACGACACGCTCGCGGTCGTGCGCGGACACAATGGCGGCTGGATGGTGACGCGCGAAGGCGGCCTCACGCGCCAGCTCGACGACGTCTACCTGATGGTGCTTCGGCGCGAGACCGGTCGGCGACTGGAAAATCAGCCGCCTGATGTGGCATCCGGGCAGTCCGACGCCCCGCTAGGCCGTGACGCCGCTGATTCCGACCGAGCTGGAAACCGGCAGGCTGCGCCTGCGCGGTTTCGTGCTGGACGACTGGAAGCCGCTTCACCGGCACTACACGGATCCGGTCTGCACGAAGTTCACGTTCGGCCGCACGCTGACCGAAGGCGAGAGCTGGCGCGCGATGTCCGCGATGGCCGGCCACTGGCTGCTGCGCGGGTACGGACCGTACGCGCTCGTCGAGAAGGAATCCGGCGCCATGATCGGCGCCGCGGGCCTCTGGTTTCCGGGCGATTTCCCGGAGACGGAGATCAAGTGGCTGCTGGTCCGCGACCGCTGGGGCCGCGGCTTCGCCTCGGAGGCCGTGCGCGCGATCCAGCTTGCGACGGCGCAACATCTCGCGATGCGGCCGATCAGCCTCATCCGCGCGGAGAACGAGGCGTCGCGCAAGCTCGCGATCGCGGTCGGCTGCATGCATGAGCGGAACATCCAGTTCCGGGATTTCGAGTGGATGATCTATCGTCATCCGCTGCCGGAGGGCATGGCCTGATGCCGCAACCCAGGAAACCTGCTCGCCTGGCGGGCGCCGACACGACCGAGGCGGTCGACGCGTTCATGGCGAGCCTCAAGCACCCGTTCAAGGCCGAAATCGAGTCGATCCGCGGGACGATCCTCGGCGCGGCACCCGGAATTCACGAAGGCATCAAGTGGAACTCGCCGAGCTTTCGCACGACGGAGTATTTCGCGACCGTCAACCTGCGCGAGAAGTCCGGCATCGGCGTCATCCTTCACCTCGGCGCCAAGGTGAAGAAGCTTCCGGCGGGCGGCGTCGCGATCGCGGATCCCGGCAAGCTGCTGAAGTGGCTCGGGAAAGACCGCGCGATGGTCGTGTTCACGGACAAGAATGACCTGAAGGCCAAGAAAGCCGGCTTCGCGAAAATCATCCGGCAGTGGGTGGCCTACGTTTGAGCGCCCACGGACAAAGTAACCAAATTGCGACAGGTTTTAACTGGAAAGCATTGATAAGACTGGTATTCTTGACAGCGCTGATGCAGGCCCAGGAGACCGGACTTGTCGAAGAATGCCGATCACGATTTCTACGACCGCGCGGACGAGCACCTGCGCGTCGCGAGCGAGCACTTGAGTGAAGCCTCGCAGGGCAAGGTGAGCGCATCGCTCATGTATGCCTGCGCGCGATTCAACGCCTGGGTCAGCGCGAACCATCGGCAGTCTCCCGCCGAGCTGAAAGGCGCCTACGGCGAGACGATCGAGTACTTCGTCGCCGAATATCGCAAGATGCTCGTGCAGAACCTCGACGACTACGTCGACAACTTCCAGCAGTACAACGAGCCCTCCAAGCCGGACTGACTGCCGTGAGCTACCGTTTCCTCGCCGATCGCGATTCTCACTTGCGGTGCGCTCGTCGCTCGCGCGGACGAAGCGTCCGTGGTCGGCACCTGGCGGCTCGTGTCGTACGAGGACAAGTTGCCGGGCAGCCCCTCGGTTTACCCGTTCGGCCACGACCCCAAGGGCTTGCTCATCTACGACGCGAACGGCCGCATGAGCATCCAGATCATGAAGATGCCGCACCCGAAGGTCGCATCGGGCGACGACAGCCAGGTGACGCCGGAAGAGAAGCAGGCGCTCTACGACTCGTACGTCGCCTACTTCGGCACCTACAGCGTCAACCGCGAGAAAGGCGTCGTGGTCCATCACGTCGAGGCCGACCTTGCGGACGTATATATCGGCAGGGACGAAGAGCGGCCGTTTGTCCTGCGCGGCGACACGCTGATCCTCGCGCCGCACTGGACGGTGGACGGCAAGGAGTGGCACGGCATTCGCGTGTTCGAGCGCGCCACAGGGCAACCGTGAAGCCGTGAAATTCCGGCGCTTCGACCCGGCCCTGCTGCCGGAGTTGATGACCTGGTTCCCGGATGCGCAGCAATGCCGCACCTGGGGCGGCACGGAGTTTCGCTTCCCGTTCACGCCCGAATCCTTCCGCGCGGACAGCAGGATCGATGACATCGCAAGCTGGTCGCTCGCCGGCGATGACGGCGAGCTCGCGGCATTCGGGCAATGCTATGTCCGCATCGAGCGCTGCCATTTCGGCCGTCTCGCGGTGTCGCCCGGCATGCGCGGCCGCGGTCTCGGCACGCGGCTCATCCGCGAACTCACCGCCTGGGGACTCTCGGAGTACGGCAGCCGCGAGCTGTCGCTGTTCGTGAACAGGAACAACGTGGAGGCGCACCGCCTGTACCTGCGGCTCGGATTCCGCGAGGCGAACTATCCCGAGCCCACGCCGTTCATGACGAATTCGCACTACATGGTCGCGGCCGCACTGAAAGAAATCGCATAAATCGCCTGCGTTCGGCCCGCGCTACTATTGGCGCTTCCGGCGAAGGGTACGACCCGGATGTTGCTGTCCGATGTCCGACGCGAGGCGATGGCGCTCCTTGGGACCACCGAGTCGCCGCACCACCACTACACCTCGTTCCGGGTGCGCGGGCGCATCTACGCGACCGCGCCGACGGAGGGCGGATCGCTGCACGTCTTCGTGGACGAGGAAGACCGCGACCGCATGGTGAAGCTCTATCCCGCCACCTACGAGATCCTCGGCTGGGGCAAGAAGGTCGTCGGGCTGCGGGTCAACCTGGAGTCCGCCCGGCCGGACGACGTGCGCGGATTGCTGCGCACCGCCTGGCAGCGAAAGCTGGGCAAGCGCTGATGCGGCTCTGGACGATCCACCCGCGCTATCTCGATCCGCAGGGACTCGTCGCGCTCTGGCGCGAGGCGCTGCTCGCGAAGGCCGTGCTGCGCGGCGAGACGCGCGGCTACAAGCATCATCCGCAGCTCGCGCGCTTTCGGGCGCATGCCTCGCCGCGCTCGGCGATCAACGCCTATCTCGCGGCGGTCCATGCGGAGGCGACGGCGCGCGGTTACGATTTCGACCGCCGGAAGATCGGGCCGCGTGCGCCGCGTCGCGCCGATCGCGGCGACGAGCGGCCAGCTCGCCTACGAATGGAAGCACCTGATGAAGAAACTCGCCGTGCGAAACCGCCCACTTCACGGGCGCTGGCGAGGCGCGCGACGCGCGGATTGCCACCCGCTCTTCCGGCGCGTGCGCGGACCGGTCGCCGACTGGGAGCGGCCATGAGCGTGGACATTCGCCCGATCACGTCGAAGGACATTCCGGCGCTGCTGCCGCTCGTCGAGCAGTACTGGATCTTCGAGGATGTCTCGGGCTTCGACGCGCACGCGTCACGAAGGAGCTCCAGCGGATGTGCGCGGACGCCGCGCTCGGCAGCGGCTGGATCGCTGCGGTCGCGGCCAGGCGGTCGGCTACCTGCTCGCCGTGTACGTCTTCAGCCTGGAGCACCTCGGGCTCACCGCCGAGATCGACGAATTCTTCGTGCTGCCCTCCGCGCGCGGGCAAGAGCCTCGGCGACGAGCTCCTGGAACTCGCGGAGGCCGAATTCATGCGGCGCGGCTGCACGAACGTTGCGCTGCAGCTCGGCAAGGGCAACGACGGCGCGCGCGTCTTCTATCGCGCGCACGGCTACGACGAGCGCGCCGGCTTCGAATTGCTGGACAAGATGCTGCCGGGCGGTTCATAACCCGGCGAAGAGGGACACGACCATGGCAACGACGAAAGCGAAGACCCGCCAGGCGACACACGGCGACCTCGACGCGATCGCGCCGCTCTTCGACGCGTACCGGCAGTTCTACGAGAAGCCGGCGGACCTCGCCCTCGCCCGCCGCTACCTCGACGAGCGCTTCAAGCGCGAGGAATCGGTCATCTTCGTTGCCGAGAGCGAGGCCGGCGAGGTCATCGGCTTCACGCAGCTCTACCCCGCGTTCTGCTCGGTGCTCGCGGACCGCATCTACGTGCTCTACGACCTCTTCGTGACGCCCGCCGCGCGCGGCACCGGCGCGGGCCGCGCGCTGATGGAAGCCGCGGAGGCGCACGGCCGCAAGACGGGCGCCGCCCGCCTCCAGCTGCAGACCGCGATGACGAACACGATCGGCCAGTCGCTGTACGAGTCCTGCGGCTGGGTGCGCGACAACCTGTTCTACGTGTACGAGAAAAGCCTCAAGTCCTAGTAGCCGAACTTCCGCACCCAGGGCTCGAGCACGGGCAGCACGGGCGCGAGCTGCGCGTCGTAGCGCCGCCACTGCCCCATCGACGGTCGTGTAGATCGGCTGGATCACCTGCGTCGCGCTCGGCGTGTAGATCTCGCGCCGGCTCGCGGTCTCCGTGTATTTCAGCACGTCCTCGGTCCACGGGCTGCCCGAGGAATTCCATCAGCCTCATCGCCTCGCCGCGCAGGTCCGCGACGACGTCCTCGTAGCGGACGACATGCAGCGCGAGCGGCAGCCGCTCCCGCGCAACCTCGGCCGACGTCATCACCGCATCGTAGTAGCGCGCCGCGCCCTCGAGCGACAGGAACTGGTACATCGCGGCGTTGACCGCGAAGTGGTTGCGAAAGCAGCTCACGATGACGTCGCGCGGGTCGCGCAGCGCGAGGATGAACTTCGCGTCCGGGAACAGCAGGTGGATGACCGGCAGCACGGCGAGGTTCATCGGCAGCTTGTCGAGGTAGGTCGCGCGCTTCGCGCCGGCGGGCGTCTTTCGCTCCACGCGATTCCAGTACTCGCGCCGCCACTTTCCGAGCTCGGCCTGCGGCAGCGAACTCCAGCGCTCGAGCGCGCCGGGCGCGAGCAAGCAGCGATTCGTGCGCGTCGCGGAAGTTGTCCTGCTCCTCGAGCGTCGTGATGTCGGGATGTCCCGCCAGCACCTGCTGCAGCAGCGTCGTGCCCGAGCGCGGGAACCCGACCAGGAACACGGGCGTCGGCAGTCCGTCCGCCGGCGGCTGCGTCCACGTCGAGGGATCGGCCGTGCGCGTGAACGCGGTCAGCTTCTCGATGGCGGCCGGCGAACTCGCGTACTGCGCGTTCTCGAAGCGCGGCGCCTGCAGCTTGCGGTCCGTCTCGTTCGCTTCGGTGAACGAGGCGAAGGCTTCCTCAAAGCGTCCGAGTCTCTCGAGCGCCTCGCCGAGCATCATGGTCATGGTTGTCCTGAGATTCGGCCGCAGGCCCGGTTGCGCGAGCATGTCGCGCGCAATCGCCTCGGCGGCGCCCGCATCGCCTGCGCGCAGCGCGAGGCGCGCAATCACGGCCCGCGCCGCGAGGAAATTCGGGGCCAGGGCGAGCGCGCGATCCGCCAGTGCGCGCGAGTCCTCCAGCCGGTTTTCCTTCTCGGCGAGGTCGGCAAGCGCCGCGATGGACTCCACATGCCGCGGGTCGGTCCCGAGCGCGCGCTCGAAGCAGCGCTTCGCCGCCGCGCGTTCGCCGACCTCCATCAGGAGGCCGCCGTAGTTTTGCAGCGCCCAGGGGAAGTTGCCGTCGATTCGCAGTGCCGCCTCGAGCGCCTCGCGGGCCTCCGCGATTCGGCCATTCGCAGCATAGACGCCGCCGAGGCTGTTGAGGATGAAGATATTTCGCGGCGACACGGCCCGTGCGCGTTCGAACAACGGCTCGGCCGCCTGCGTATCGCCCGAGCGGGCGCGGATGTTGCCGAGGATCTGGAGTGCGTCCGGCTGGTTCGGGTTGCTGCGCAGCAGCTCGGCGCAGGCGGCTTCCGCCTCGGGCCAGGCGCCGGATTCGTAGGCCGCGATGGCGCGGCGCAGTGAGTCTTCAATTCGGATGGCGAGATTGTCCCCCCGGGAACAGTTTCCCGCCAGCGGAAGTACCAATCCCATCCATTTCTGTGTCGCCCCAAGGGCCTATTTCCCGAGGTGGTCATCGCGGCTAATGTTGTGGGATGAATAGATTCGTCTGTGGAATTTTTGCGGCGCTGTTCACCGCCACCGCCCTCGCCGCCGATCCGCTGCCCTCCTGGAATGACACGGGACCGAAGAAGGCGATCGTCCAGTTCGTCCACACGCTGACGAACTACATCCACCACACGGATGCAGAACGCGAATGGGCCTACGACCGGGAATCCCACATCGGCAAGCTCGACAAGGGTCTCGAGGAAGCGCAGGCCAGTGGCTGGACCGTCGTCGATATGAAGAACGACTGGAAGAAGGTTTTCGCTTCGGAATAACCCATTGGCGAGTTTGAAGCCTTGCCATCGCTTGAATTTGCTATTGTCCGGCCTCCGAGAAGCCTGTTCGCAAGCAACCCTGAATGGAAGTACCCCCATGAATCGAACCGTCCGGTCGATCCTCCTGCTGACCTCCTGCGCATTGGCGGCTGGCACCTGGGCCGCTGAGCCCGGCAATCTTGAGGGGGCGACCAAGGACGATATTGCGCACGCCACGCAACCGCAGTTCTCACCCTATGCCGGGCGCAATTATCCGACCCACGTGTACTTTGGCGATACGCACCTGCACACCGCCATCTCGGTGGATGCCGGCACGATGTGCAAGCTCGGGCAGGAAGACGCCTACCGGCTCGCGCGCGGCGAAGAGGTTTCCAGCACCTACGGCCTGCGAGTCAAGCTCTCGCGGCCGCTCGACTTCCTGGTCATCACCGACCACGCCGAGATGTATGGAATGATGCCGCAACTTCTCAGCGGCGACCCCGAAATTCTCGCGAACGAGGTGGGCAAGAAGTGGTACGACGCGCTGACGAGCGGCGACAAGGACAAGGCCTTCGCCACCGCCATGGAGATCGTCGGCGCGCTGTCCAAGAAAGATCCGCCGTTTAAAAACGAAAAAGCCGTACGCAATGCCTGGCAGGCTTATACCGCGCTTGCGGACAGGTACAACGATCCTGGCCGCTTCACGGCCATCATCGGATTCGAATATACGACGATGGGCGGCAACAACCTCCATCGCAACGTGCTCTTCCGCGGCAACGCCAGCGTCGCGAATCGCACCCTGCCTTATTCGCAGTTCGACAGCCAGAATCCGGAAGACCTCTGGAACTACCTGGCCGATTTCGAGAAGCAGACCGGATCTGAGGTGCTCGCCATCCCGCACAACGGCAACTTGAGCAATGGCCGGATGTTTGCGGTCGAGACCTTCAATGGCGATCCGCTGACCCGCGAGTGGGCGGCGATGCGGGCACGATTCGAGCCACTCATCGAGGCTGTCCAGATCAAGGGCGACAGCGAGTCGCACCCGCTTCTGTCGCCGAATGACGAATTTGCCGATTACGAGAAGTGGGACAAATCGAACCTCAACGGCACCGAGGCTAAGAAGCCCGAGATGCTGCAGTACGAGTACGCGCGCGAGGCGCTCAAGAACGGCCTGTTGCTGGAGCGCAGGCTCGGAGTGAACCCGTTCAAGTTCGGCATGGTTGGCAGCACGGATTCGCACACCGCGCTGTCAGCGGTCGAGGAAGACAACTTCTTCGGCAAGCACTCCGGCGTCGAGCCCGGGCCGCATCGCTGGGAGCACGTCGTCATCGAGGCGCCGGATCCCAACTTCACCATCCACGGCTGGCAGCAGGCCGCCGCTGGCTACGCCGGCGTCTGGGCCACGGAGAACACGCGCGAGGCGATCTTTGACGCAATGAAGCGCAAGGAGACGTACGCGACGACCGGCCCGCGCATGGTGGTGCGCTTCTTCGGCGGGTGGGATTTCACGGCCGACGACGCGCAATCGAGACTGCCGGCCGGCGTCGGCTACGCCAAGGGCGTTCCGATGGGCGGCGATCTGCGCAAGGCACCGGGCGGCAAGTCACCGAGCTTCCTGGTCGCGGCGCTGAAGGATTCCTACAGCGGCAACCTCGACCGCATCCAGATCATCAAGGGCTGGCTCGACAAGGACAACAAGACGCACGAAAAGGTCTATGACGTCGTCTGGAGCGGCAATCGCAAGCCCGACGCGAAAGGAAAGATCCCGCCGGTCGGCAACACGGTCGACGTCGCGAAAGCAACCTGGAAGAACACGATCGGCGCTCCGGAGCTGAGCACCACCTGGGTGGATCCGGATTTCGACGCAGCGGAGCCGGCGTTCTACTACGCAAAGGTCATCGAGATTCCGACGCCGCGTTGGACCGCCTACGAGGCGCAGCGATTCTCAATCAAGATGACGCCGGAAGTGCCCATGACGACCCAGGAGCGCGCTTACACGTCGCCGATCTGGTACACGCCGTAACGGTTCATCTCTCTGGCTTCCAGGACCATGAGGCGAGTCCTCAGCGAACCGCTGCTGCATTTCTTTCTGCTGGGTGCCGCGCTCTTTCTGGTTTATGGGCTGGTGTCAGGCCCAGGCGATGCGCCGGGAAAGATCGTCGTGACCGCCGGGCAGGTCGAGCATCTTGCCCTTGGCTACGCAAGGACCTGGCACCGGCAGCCCACCGACGCGGAACTCAAGGGCCTGATTGACGACTGGGTGCGCGAGGAAATCGCAACCCGCGAGGCGATGGCGCTTGGCCTGGATAAGGACGACACCGTCATCCGCCGCCGCCTGCGGCAAAAACTGGATTTCGTGTCCGAGGACGTCGCGGCCCTCACCGAACCGACCGACGCCGACCTGAGCGCCTATCTCAAGGCGCACCCGGAATCGTTTCGCGTCGAACCGCGGTTCACCTTCAGCCAGGTGTACCTCAATCCCGAGCGGCACGGTGACAAGCTTGCGCACGATGCCGAGCGGCTGCTCGCGCAGCTGAAAAAAGCCGGCGGCCAGGCCGATATTTCAGAGTTGGGCGACTCGCTCCTGCTCGAACAGACGTTTCGATCTGTGTCGTCCAAGGAGATCGCAGTGCAGTTCGGTGAGGACTTCGCGACTCGATTGGCCGGACTTCCGGCCGGCGAGTGGCAGGGACCGATTGAGTCCGGATACGGCGTGCACCTGGTCGTCGTCAGCGAACGCACAGCGGGCCAGGCACCCGAGTTGTCGGCGGTGCGAGACGACGTGCGCCGGGAATGGGAGAACGCCCGCCGGATCGAAAGCAACCGCAAGTTCTATGAAGACCTGCTGAAGCGCTACACCGTGACCATCGAGGGCTTCGAGGCTGCGAAGGAACCGGAGAGCCGGGCGGAGGCAAACTGAAAGCCGCGGTCCTGGCCCTACTGCTGCTGACTGCCGTCGCGCCTCGCGCGTTCGCCCACGAGGTGCGCCCCGCCTATCTCGAGCTGCGGCAAACCACGGCCGAAACCTACGACGTCCTGTGGAAAGTGCCGGCGCGTGGCGACAGCATGCGGCTCGGCATCTATGTGGAATTCCCGCCGGACGCCCGGAATGTCACCGAGCCGCGGGGCACGATGGCCAACAATGCCCTCGTCGAGCGCTGGACAGTGCAGCGCGCGGGCGGCCTGACCGGCAGCACGATCCACATTTCCGGACTTTCGGCAACGACGACTGACGTGCTCGCGCGGCTGGAGCGCCTCGATGGCACCACGCAAGTCACGCGCCTGACACCGACGTCGGCGTCTTTCGTAATCGAGGCCACCCCAAGGCCGATGCAGGTCGCCGCGACCTACCTGAAGCTTGGCGTCGAGCACATCCTCGGCGGCATCGATCACCTGCTGTTCGTGCTTGCACTCCTGATCCTCGTGAAAGGCATGCGCCGACTCGTCTGGACCGTCACCGCATTCACCATCGCGCACAGCCTCACGCTGGCGGCGGCGACGCTGGGATTCGTGCACGTGCCCGGTCCGCCCGTGGAAGCGGCCATCGCCTTGAGCATCGTATTCGTGGCGGCGGAAATCATCCGCAACCGGCAGGGGGAAGCCGGGCTGACGGAGCGTTATCCCTGGGTCGTTGCTTTCACGTTCGGCCTTTTGCACGGCCTGGGCTTTGCGAGCGCGCTCAACCAGATCGGCCTGCCGCAATCGGCGATTCCCGTGGCGTTGCTCTTCTTCAACGTCGGCGTCGAGATCGGGCAGCTCCTGTTCATTGCGACGGTCTTCATCGTCATCGCCCTCGTACGGCAGGTCAATCGTCGCGTCCCGGTGACAGGCTCGGCCTGGGCATGGCGAGTTCCGCCCTACGCGATCGGCAGCGTCGCGGCGTTCTGGGTGATCCAGAGGATCGCGGCATTCTGAGCATTGACCGGCGACTGTCACCTCGGAGGCATGGCTCATGAGCAAGACACTTTTCCAGGTCAGCGCAGCGGTGGAAGTTGGCGCCGGAGTTGCACTCATCCTGGTTCCGTCCGCAATCGTCAGCCTCCTGATCGGTGGCACGCTCGATACGCCCACGGCACTCGCCGTCGCGCGGCTTGCCGGCGCGGCGCTCGTGACGCTCGGCCTCATCTGCGTATTTGCGAGCCGCGATTCGGGGAGCCGAGCCGCTGCTGGGGTCGTAGTTGGACTCGTGTTCTACAACGCCGCTGCCGTCGGTGTTCTCCTGTACGCGCGCCTCGGCGTGGATCTTTCCGGTCCCGGTATCTGGCCGGCCATCGTCCTGCACGCCGGACTTGCGGCCTGGTGCCTAGCCTGCGTGCGGGGACCTGCCTCGTGAGTTCTGGCGGAACATCGCCACCTGTAAGATGACCGGCGTGAAATCCAGGAGCCAGCGAAACCTCCCGGTGCGCGCGGCAAGCCGATCGCCGTGGCCATCATCGTGATCGGGGTCGTCGCGGGCATCACGTTCGCGGTCCTGGCGCGCAAACATGAAGCCGCCGGCCGATTCGACTGCGAAGGCCGCTGCGATGGCGGACCCGCAAAAGGAATTCTCCCCGACCGTCGCCAACCCGGCCGCCGCTCCCGGTCCCGCGCCCGAGGGCATGGCCTGGATTCCGGGCGGCGAGTTCTCGATGGGCGCCGTCGATCCGCTCGGCAAGGACGCGAATATCGTCGGCATGCAGGCGACGAAGGATTCGCGGCCGATCCATCGCGTGGCGGTCAAGGGCTTCTGGATCGACAAGACCGAGGTGACGAACGCGCAGTTCGCGGCATTCGTGAAGGCGACGGGCTACGTCACCGTCGCCGAGCGTGTGCCGACCGCCGAGGAATTTCCGGGCGCGCCGCCGGAGAACCTGGTGGCCGGCTCGGTGGTCTTTGCGCCGCCGGACCATCCGGTGCCGCTCACGGATCATTTCCAGTGGTGGTCGTGGGTCACGGGCGCCGACTGGAAGCATCCGGCGGGGCCGGGATCGGACCTCAAGGGCCGCGACAACTATCCCGTCGTGCATGTCGCCTACGAGGATGCCGAGGCTTTCGCGAAATGGGCGGGCAAGCGGCTGCCGACCGAGGCCGAATGGGAATTCGCCGCGCGCGGGGGCTTGAGCGGTGCGCTCTATCCCTGGGGCAACGAGTTCACGCCAGGGCGGCCACTACATGGCGAACACGCACCAGGGGCACTTCCCCGACCAGGACTCGCACGAGGATTCCTACACGGGCCTCGCCCCGGTCGCGACGTATCCGCCGAACGGCTACGGCCTCTACGACGTCGCGGGCAACGTCTGGGAGTGGACGAGCGACTGGTACCGGCCGGATTACTACGAGGAACTCGTGAAGGCGGGCGGCGTCGCGGTTGACCCGAAGGGGCCGGACTCGTCCGACGATCCCAGCGAACCGGGCGTGCCGAAGCGCGTGCATCGCGGCGGCTCGTTCCTGTGCACCGAGCAGTACTGCTCGCGCTACATGGTCGGCACGCGCGGCAAGGGCGAGCCCTCGACCGGCACCAATCACCTCGGCTTCCGCCTGGTGAAAGACGCTTCCAGCTGAAGGGGACCTTGAAATGGCCAAGATCGACAGAATCACGCCCTGCCTCTGGTTTGACGACGAGGCGGAACACGCGGCCAGGTACTACGTCAAGATCTTCAAGAACTCGAAGATCAAGAAGATCGGCCGCTACGGGGAGACCGGCAACGCGATCCACGGCCGGCCGGCCGGGTCGGTGATGATCGTCGAGTTCACGCTCGACGGCCAGACGTTCACGGCACTGAACGGCGGCCCGCTGTTCAAGTTCACGGAAGCCATTTCGCTGCAGGTCCGCTGCAAGGACCAGAAGGAAGTGGACCACTACTGGAAGAAGCTGGGCGAAGGCGGCGACCCGAACGCCCAGGTCTGCGGCTGGCTCAAGGACAAGTACGGCCTGTCCTGGCAGATCGTGCCGGACGTCGTGCCGAAGCTCCTCGGCGACCACAAGTCCGTCAAGTCGCAGCGCGCGTTCGCGGAAATGCTGAAGCAGAAGAAGCCCCACATCGCGGCGCTGAAGAAAGCCTACGACGGCTGATAAAGGTGACGGTCACCTTTGCGAAGAGGTGAGCGTCACTTTTTGATGGACGGAGAAAAGTGATGGACGTGAAGGTACTCGGGGTGGTGTTTGCGTCGGTCTTCCTCGCCGAGCTCGGCGACAAGACGCAGCTCGCGACGCTGCTCTTCGCCTCGGACCAGGCGGTGAGCAAGCTGACGGTTTTCGTCGCGGCATCCGCCGCATTGATCGTGGCGACCGGCATCGGCGTGCTCGCGGGCGGATTCGTGTCGCAGCACGTGAGCCCCACGGCCCTGAAATACGTCGCGGGCATCGGCTTCGTGCTCATCGGCGCCTGGACCCTGCTCAAGGCCTGACGCATGAAAACGCAGATCCAGAAAATCGAGGCCTTCCGCGCGCTGCACGCGCGGCCGCAGGCTTTCATCATTCCCAATCCCTGGGACGTCGGCACGGCGCGCATGCTCGCGAAGATCGGCTTCGAGGCGCTCGCGACGACGAGCGCGGGCTATGCGTTCTCCGCGGGCGTGCAGGACAACCGCGTCGGCCGCGACAGGATGCTCGCGCACGTCGCCGAGATCGTCGCGGCGACGGACCTTCCCGTGAACGCCGACCTCGAGAACGGCTTCGGCGACGATCCGAAGACCGTCGCGGAGACGATCCGGCTCGCGGCCGCGACCGGCATCGCCGGCGGCTCCATCGAGGACTCCATCGATCGCCCGGGCGAGAAGGTCTACGACATCGGCCTCGCCACCGACCGCATCCGCGCCGCGGTCGAGGCGAAGGGGACTGTCCCCTTCATGCTCACCGCGCGCGCCGAGAATTACCTCGTCGGCATCCCGGACCTGAAGGACACGATCAAGCGCCTGCAGGCCTACCAGGAAGCCGGTGCGGATGTCCTCTATGCGCCCTGCATCACGACGCGCGAGGAGATCACGGCCATCGTGAGTTCCGTCGACCGCCCCGTGAATTTCCTGATGGGCACGCAGCCGCAGCGCTTCACGCTGGCGGAGCTCTCCGACATGGGCGTGCGGCGCGTCAGCGTCGGCAGCGCCCTCTCCCTCGCCGCGCTCGGCGCATTCCTGCGCGCCGCGCGGGAGATGCGCGAAACCGGTACATTTACCTACACTCAGGAAGCCGCGGGCTTCTCCGAAGTCAGCAAGCTCCTGGGCTAGTTGCGGGAGACTCAGAGATGTGCGACGACGCTGCATTCAAGGACATGGACGAGTACACGCTGCGTAACGGCGGGCTTTCCCGCAGGGAGCTCGGTCGGCTGACCTTGGCTGCCGGCCTGATGTTCGCGCTGCCACGGGCTGCAAACGCCATGGATACGACGGAATCCGAAGTCGAGATCAAGACCCCGGACGGCACGGCGGATGCCTATCTCGTGCATCCCGCTGCCGGCAAGCACCCGGGCGTCCTGATCTGGCCCGACATCTTTGGCCTGCGGCCCGCGTTCAAGCAGATGGGCAAGCGCCTGGCGGAAGCGGGCTACAGCGTGCTCGTCGTCAATCCGTTCTACCGGACGAAGAAGGCGCCGACGGCGCCCGAGAAGGCGGACTTCAACGACCCGGCGACGCGCGACATGCTCTACGGCCTCAAGGCGACGCTGAGCCCGGCCACGGCGAGGACCGATGCAGAGGCGTTCATCACCTGGCTCGACGGGCAGGCGGCCGTCGACAAGAAGCGCAAGGTCGGCACGACGGGCTACTGCATGAGCGGCCCGATCGCGTTCGAGACGGCCGCGGCGCGCGCGGACCGTATCGGCGCGGCGGCGACGTTCCACGGCGGCGGCCTCGTGACCGACCAGCCCGACAGCCCGCACCTCCTCATCCCGAAGATGAAGGCGCATTTCCTGATCGCCATCGCCGAGAACGACGACCAGAAGCAGCCGGACGCCAAGAACACGCTGCGCGAATCGTTCGCCAAGGCGAGCCTGCCGGCGGAGATCGAGGTCTATGCCGGCACCCTGCACGGCTGGTGCCCGCCGGACTCGGCGGTTTACAACGCACCCCAGGCCGAGAAAGCCTGGGAGCGGATGCTCGCGCTCTTCAAGGAAGCCCTCGCCTGACCTCAAAAGGGGACGCTCACCTTTCGAAAGGTGAGCGTCCCCTTTTCCTCCTCTGGCTGTTGACACGTTCACCCGTCTGGCTCAATATTCACCCATATGGGTGAATATCGAAAACCGGGCATGGACCGGGTCCTCGGGGCGATCGCCGACCCCACGCGCCGCGCGATCCTCGCGCGCCTCGCCGAGGCGGACGCCCGGGTCACGGAGCTCGCGAGCGCCTTCCCGATCTCGCTCAATTCCGTCTCCAAGCACGTGCGCAAGCTCGAGGACGCGGGGCTCGTCCGCCGCGAGGTCCGCGGCCGCGACCACGTGCTCTCGCTGAACGCCGCCCCGCTCTCGGAGGCCGCGGACTGGATCGCCCATTACCAGCGCTTCTGGACCGAGAGCCTCGCCGCGCTGGACGAACTCGTGACACGCAAGAAACCCACACGGAGAAACCCGAAATGAACGCCGTCGCCCATGTCCCGACCCTCACCGTCCGCCGCGAGATCGCGGCGCCCGCCGCCGAACTCTTCGACGCCTGGCTCGATCCCGCCAAGCTCTCGGTGTGGATGCGCCCCGGAGATACCCAGAACTCGGACGTCAAGGTCGACCCGCGCGTCGGCGGCGAATTCGAGATCGTCATGCACACGCCGAACGGCTCGGTGCCGCACACCGGCGCCTACCAGGAGATCACGCGGCCGCGCCGCATCGTCTTCACCTGGAACTCGCCGTACGCCGGCAACCACGGCTCGCTCGTGACCGTGGACTTCAACGCCAAGGGGCGCAGCACCGAAATCGTCATCACGCACGAGCGCCTGCCGAGCGCGGAGATGGTGACGGCGCACACGGGCGGCTGGACCTCGATCCTCGAGACCATCGCGCGGGCCTACACGGAGCAGCGCGCGGCTGGGTAAGCTGTCGCCTCCAGCACAAGGAGGCGTCATGCAGATCAAGTTCTCGAGCGTGATGGTCGACAACCAGTCGAAGGCGCTCACGTTCTATACGGAAGTCCTGGGCTTCCGTAAGCACGCCGACATCTCGATGGGCGAGTACCGCTGGCTGACGGTGGTCTCGCCCGACGGGGTGGACGGTGCCGAGCTCGTGCTCGAGCCGATGGGCTTCCCGCCGTCCAAGGCTTACCAGAAGGCGATGTTCGACGCCGGCATCCCGGCGACCGCCTTCACCACGAAGGACATCAACGCCGAGTACAAGCGCTTGAGCGCTCTCGGCGTCAAGTTCCGCGGCGAGCCAAAACAGATGGGACCGATCAAGGCCGTGCTCTTCGACGACGCCTGCGGCAACGTCATCAATCTGGTGCAGCCGCCGAAGTAGGCCGGTACGATCGGGGCCGCATGGCCGGCCAACTCGATTCGGACTCGCTGCTCCTGCTCCATGACGCGCTGGCGCGCATGGAGCAGGGTTTCGACGCGCTCCCGCCGCGGGACACCACGCCTTCCGATCCGGCGTCCCTGCGCAAGGTCCTGCTCGAAGTCGCGGATCGCATGCGCGACAACTACCCCTACTTCCACCCGCAATACGCCGGCCAGATGCTGAAGCCGCCGCATGCGGTCGCGCGCCTCGCCTACGCGCTCGCGATGTGGATCAACCCGAACAACCACGCGCTCGACGGCGGCCGCGCGAGTTCGGCCATGGAGAAGGAAGCCGTCGCCGACATCGCGCGGATGTTCGGCTGGGAGACGCACCTCGGCCACCTGACGAGCGGCGGGACGATGGCGAACCTCGAGGCGCTCTGGATCGCCGGGCAACTGACATCCCGGTGCGACTGTGCTTGCCTCCTCTCAAGCGCATTACACGCACAGTCGCATCGGCGCCGTGCTGAAGCTGCCCTTCGAAAGCGTCCCCGTGGACGACCGCGGCCGCATCAACGTCGCGGCGCTCGAAGAGCGCCTCAAGGACGGCGGCATCGGCACCGTTGTCGCGACGCTCGGCACGACCGCCGTCGGCTCGGTCGATCCGCTGCCGGAGATCCTGGAGCTTCGCGACCGCTACGGATTCCGCCTGCACGCCGATTGCGCCTATGGCGGCTACTACATGCTCGCCGACAACCTGGCGCCCGAAGCACGCGCGGCCTACGACTGCCTCACCCAGGTCGATTCGATCGTCATCGACCCGCACAAGCACGGCCTGCAACCCTACGGCTGCGGCTGCGTGCTCTTCCGCGATCCCGCCGTCGGCAGGCACTACCGACACGACTCGCCCTATACCTATTTCAGTTCCGACGACCTGCACCTCGGCGAGATCAGCCTCGAGTGCTCGCGGCCCGGCGCCGCGGCGGTCGCGCTCTGGGCGACGCAGCGCCTGCTCCCGCTCGTGCGCGGCGGCGAGTTCGCGCGGATGCTGCACGACTGCCGCGCCGCGGCACTCGAGTTCCACGCCGGGCTGGCTTCGGACGAGCGCTTCATCGTCGCCTTCCCGCCCGAGCTCGACATCGTCGTCTGGGCCGTGCGCGCGAAGACGCGCCGCAGAGTCCTCTGCCCGGCGCGCGCGAATCTTCGCGCGCGCCGAACAGGCCGGCCTGCACCTCGCCCTGGCGGAACTGCCTGCGGACTTCTTCGGCGACCCCTGGGGCGACGGGCGGCACGGTCACTGCGCTGCGCTCGGTCCTGATGAAGCCCGAGCACCGCAGCGCGCTCGACGACATCCGCAGGCTCCTCTCCGCGAGCACCGACGGAATCCTGTAGGAGTACACCGACCCACCCTCGCTGGGTGCGCGGATTGCCGTGCGGTCGCCGAAGTCTTCCAATGATTGGATGGCGATTACCAATGCGATCGCGAGCGTTGCCGTGCGCGACCTGGAAACCGCTGCCGCCTGGTACGAGAAGATGCTCGGGCGGCCCGCGGATTCACGGCCGATTCCGGAGCTTGCCGAGTGGAAATTTCAGCGCGGCGGCTGGCTCCAAGTCTTCGAACAGCCGCAGCGAGCCGGCACCGGCTCCGTGACCCTCGCCATACAGGACATGGAGAACCAGGTCGCGCGCCTGCACAAGCTGGGCATCGACACCCGCCTTCGCACTTCGGGGCCAAAGACCGAGACGCTCGTGATCTCGGATCCGGACGGCAACCAGATTGCCCTGACCGAGAACCGCGATCCCAGCATGGCCCACTGACCCGGTTAGAATGCGCATGCGATGAGCGCGCAGTCAGGCCGGCCGGGCGCCGGCGATTTCGACTTCTTCGTGGGCCGCTGGCGGGTCCACCACCGCCGTCTCAACGAGCGCCTGGCGGGCTGCAAGGATTGGACCGAGTTCATGGGTCTTTGCGACACGCGCAAGATCCTCGACGGCCTCGGCAACATCGACGACAACCTGCTCGAGCTGCCCGGCGACACCTACCGCGCCGTGACGCTTCGCACCTACAACCCGGAAACGCAGCAATGGGCCATCTGGTGGCTGGACGGCCGCTATCCGTCCGCGCTCGACCCGCCCATGCTCGGCCGCTTCGAGAATGCCGTTGGCACTTTCCATGCGAACGACACCTTGAAGGGTCGCCCGATCCGCGTGCGCTTTCTCTGGACGATGCCGGCAGCCGACCGTCCGCGCTGGGAACAGGCCTTCTCGGCCGACGACGGCGCGACCTGGGAAACCAACTGGATCATGGATTTCACTCGGGACGACGAGTCCCGTTTTTCACAAGGGGAGAACAAATGAACGACGTCCATTGGGGGAAATTCGTGCTCGGGGCGCTGATCGTCACCGCGATCTGCTTCATCAGCGACGGCTTCCTGCACCAGCGCCTCATTCACGATCAATGGCTGGAGTTGTCGGCACAGCTCGGCATCACGATCCGCGACCACGCCGGCTGGAAGATGGTGTACTTCGTCGTCTTCGAAGCCGGGCGCGGTTTCCTCACGATGTACGTCTACGTGCTGCTGCGCCCGCGCCTCGGGGCGAGCGCGAAGACCGCCGCCTTTGCGGGCGTCGTCGCCTGGGTGACCTACTCGCTCACCGGGCCCGCGCAATTCATCCCGCTCGGCTTCTTCAGCGAGAGTTTGTGGATAAGCGCTGCCCTTTATCAGCTCGTCTTCTCGATCGTGGCGGCGATCGCCGGGGCCGCGCCCTACAGCGCAAGGGCTGCCGCACATTGACCCGCTGGCAGCTCATGTTCGGAGCCTGCGCGCTCGCCGCGAGCGGGACGGCGAGCGCCCACGACCACGAGGCGCTCGGCACGGTGCACTTTCCGGTCAGTTGCTCGCCGGAAGCGCAGCAGGCCTTCGAACATGGGCTGGCTCTCCTGCATCACATGACCTATCCGCAGGCACGGGAGTCGTTCCTGCAAGTCGCGACGCTTGATCCGAAGTGCGCGATGGCGCACTGGGGCGTCGCCATGACCCTGTTCCAGCCGCTCTGGCCCACGCGTCCAGGACCGGAGGCGCGCCAGCGCGGCTGGGACGAATTGCAGACGGCGGAAAGGCTGGCGCCGCCGACCGATCGCGAGCGGCAATACGTCGCGACCGCCGAGGCTTTCTTCAGCGAACCCGCCAGTGAAGACTATTGGCTTCGCATCCGGAGATGGGAGCAGGCTTCCGGGAAGCTCTATCGCGCGCTGCCCGGCGACGAGGACGCGGCGGCGTTCTATGCGCTCGCGCACCTCGCGGTCGTGCCGCCGAATGTGATTTCGCGGAAGAACGCCGACGAATCCGCGGCCATCCTGCTCGGCATCTACCAGAAGAATCCCGATCACCCGGGTGCCATGCATTACCTCGTGCACGCCAATGACGTGCCGGGCCGCGAGCACGAGGAACTCGAGATCACGAACAAGTACGAGAACGCCGCGCCGGACAATCCGCATGCGCTGCACATGCCGACGCACATCTATACGCGCCTCGGCGACTGGGACGGCGTGATCCGCGGCAACCTGCTCGCGGCGAATGCGGCGCTCGAGACTCCGGCCGGCGAACACGGCGAACTGGTGTGGGACGAGTTTCCGCACGCCATCGAGTACCTTGTGTACGCCTACCTGCAGAAAGGCGACTACGTCGACGCGCGGGCACAGCGCGATCGCCTGTGGGGTACAGAAAAACCTGGAACCCAGCTTCAAGACGGCGTTTCACCTGCGTCCACGCGCGCACGCTACGCGCTCGAGCGGCAGGACTGGAAAGAAGCGGCGGCCATCCCGGTGCGCGAACCGGCCAGCCTCGCCTGGGACAAGTATCCCTGGGCAGAAGCGATATCCCGTTTTGCGCGCGGACTCGGCGCAGCCCACCTCGGGCAGCTCGACCATGCACGCGCGGAAAGCCTGCGGCTCGCCGAACTGGACGCCAACGCGACCAAGGCAGGTGAAGAACTGTTTGCGCGAAATATCCGCGTGCTGCGCCTTGAGTTGGATGCGTGGACCGCGCAGGCGGAGAAAAGGCCGGGCGCGGGCGTTTCCCTGATGCAGCAAGCGGCGGACCTCGAGACGAGCACGCCGAAGCCTCCCGTGACACCGGCGCCCACCCTGCCGGCCTATGAACTGCTCGGCGACCTGTGGATGGCGCAGGAACAGCCGGACAAGGCGCTCGCTGCCTATCGCCATTCGCTCGAGCTCTATCCAAACCGGTCAAACAGCCTGCGCGGCGTCGCACAGGCACAGAAGGCAATACAACCTTGAACACGATGCGCTGGCAGGACAGCCTGATCGGGATCGACTGGAATGCGCTCTCGGAGCTCTACCGCATCGCGCCGCTCGGCGAGAAGAGCCCGGAGGACCTCAAGACCTGCTTCTCGAACAGCATGTTCAAGTGCTTCGTGTTCGACCAGGAACTGCTCGTGGGCGCGGGCGCGCGATCGCGGACGGGATCGACTGTTCGTATATCTGCGACGTCGCCGTGCACCCCGGCTACCAGGGCCGGGGGCTCGGCAGGGAGATCATCGGCCGGTTGCGCGATGCCTCGGCGTCGCACCGCAAGATCATCCTGTACGCGAATCCGGGCAAGGAAGGCTTCTACGAAAAGCTCGGCTTCCTGCCGATGAAGACGGCGATGGCCATCTTCCGGAATCGCGATCACGCGATCTCGACGGGGCTGGTCGAAGAGCCGTGAAAACGCGGGCTGCGGCGGTCGTGGCATTCCTCGGCCTCGCCGCCTGCGGCTTCGCGACGGATCCGGCGACCCGCCTCGCGGCCGACCTCGAGGAGGGCGCCGACAGCCTGCGTACGGAGGACGGTGCGACAGACAGCGTCCACCACGTGACACCTTCCCGCGCCGGCGAGTGCGATGGACCCTACAAGGTGCAACTCGACAAGGTCGGCGCGATGATCATCTGGTGCAAGGACGCTGCCGGCAAGACGGTTTCGAGTCACAGTACGTCCTCCCACGCACCGTACGTGGACACGCCGCGCACCTGGATCGTGGACAAGGGCGCGGGCGAGACGCTCATCATCGACCTGGAACGCCGCGGCGGGCGCGCGGTCATTACGGGAGTGCGCTAGGAGGCAGGCCATGACAACAAGCACCCTGTTCACGCGAGTCGCCAAGAAGACGGCTCACTACACCGGCCGGCCGTTCGCGTTCGGTCTCGCCGTCGGAACGATCCTCGTCTGGCTCATCACGGGCCCGGTCTTCGACTACAGCGACACCTGGCAGCTCATCATCAACACGGGCACCACGGTCATCACCTTCCTCATGGTGTTCCTGATCCAGAACACGCAGAACCGCGACACCGCCGCCATCCAGATCAAGCTCGACGAGCTGATCCGCGTGTCCCAGGCGCACAATGCGCTCATGGACCTCGAGGAGCTGGAAGAAGCGGAACTCGAGAAGTTCCGCAAGAAGTACCAGAAGCTCGCGGCCGCCGCGCGCAAGCAAATCAAGGCCGGGGACCTCGACATCGACAGCCCGGACACCGAGTGAAAATCGCACGGGAGGAAACAGCCATGCGTTTCCCGATTGCCTTGTTGATCGCGAGCCTCGCGCTGCCGGCTTTCGCGGCCGACGAGCTGCCCCCATTCCGCACCGGGCTCTGGGAGTTCAAGCGCTCGGTGGACGGCGGCGACGGCAAGCCGGTGACGCTCACGAACCAGAAGTGCACGAATCCGGCCGAGGACATGAAGAAGAAGACGGAATCCATGGCGCAGTCGGGCTGCCAGGTGACGCCCGTGTCGAAGAGCGGGAATCTCTACACGTTCACGCTCAAGTGCACGATCCAGGGCGTGTCACTGCAGTCCAAGAGCGTCATCACGGCCGAGAGTGACACGGCCTACAAGGTGGACGCCGAGACCCGGACCGGCGGCAAGACGACTCGCGAGCTGATGACCGCGCGGTGGATCAGCAGTTGCCCTGAGGTACGGCCATGAATCGCGCACGGGAATCGATGGTCGCATTCGCGGCCGCGCTTGCGCTCGGCACGCTGGCGAGCACGGCCGCCGCGCAGGTCTCGCCCTGCAAGCTCCTCACCAAGGACGACGTGAAAGCGGCGCTCGGCGGCGGCGAGTGGCAGGTCTGGGAAGACATGGGGAGCGAAGAAGTCTGCGTGTTCCAGGGCTCCCCGACCACGATCGTGACGCTCACCCTCTTCTCCGACCCGATGGGCGCAGCCAAGATCCTGGAACTGCGCAAGCAACTCGCAGGCCCCAGCGCGTTCCCCGTGGCTGGTGGCCTGGGCGACGGTGCCTTCCGCCTCGCGATGTCCTCGGCCAACTCCATCGTGTTCGGCAAGGGCCAGACGGTCGCGAGGCTCGAGGTTGCGACGGCCGTGACAAGCGACACGGCCTTGCTGGAACGGCTCGCGCGGACGGCGTACGAGCGGATGCCGTGATGCGCAGCGCTTGCGCCCTGGTCATCTTCGCTGCCCTCCTGGCGAGTGCGGGCTGCGGCAAGAACGTCGAGGATCCGGCGCCGGCTGCTTCGCCGAAGTCGGAGGCAGCGTCCGCCGCGGAGACTTTCGACGCCGATCGGCACGTGGACGGTCATCGGGCATGTCATGCCCGGCGTCAGCATCATGAACGAAGACGCTGCGAAGGCTCGTCACGGGCAGACCCTTGAACTGACGGAGACCGCCGCGACCTCGTCGGGCGAGCATTGCGCGACGCCCAGGTACCCGACACGCGATGTTCCGACCGAGGAGTTCCTCGCGACCGAGTTCAACCTCCCGCCCGAGAGCTTGAAGGAGTTCGAGGGCCGGGACCAGGTCACGATCGTCGAGATTTCCTGCGACGGCGCACCGTGGACTGCCTTCGGAAGCCTGCTTCTCGAAATCGACGCGAACCATGCATTCACGCCCTGGGATGGCGTCTTCTTCGAACTGGAGCGAACCACACAATGAACGACAACTCGCTGACGCGCCGGCGCGTCATCCAGGCCATGCTCGCGACGCCCGTGCTTGCGGGGCTCGGCTCGGCCTCCGCCTTCGGCCAGGACCCGGACGAGCTCATCACCGCCGCCGACAAGGCGCTCGACGTGTTCGACTTCGAGCGGCTCGCGCGCGCGAAACTGCCGCCGGCGCATTTCGGCTATCTCGCGACCGGCGTCGACGGCGACGCGACGCTCCACGCCAACGCCGCGGGCTTCTCGAATTACAGCCTGCGGGTCCGCCGGCTCATCGACGTCAGCAAGATTGACATGTCCGTCAATCTCTTCGGCACGACCTGGGATTCGCCCATCGTCATCGACCCCGTCGGCAGCCAGCGCGCCTTTCACCCGGATGGCGAACTCGCGACGGCGCGAGCCGCCAAGTCGAGGAAGCATCTCCAGATCCTGTCCACGGTTTCATCCACCGGCGTCGAAGACGTCGCGGCCGCACGCGGCGCGCCGATCTGGTACCAGCTCTACCCGACCGACCAGTGGAGCGTGACGCAGGCGCTCGTGCGCCGCGCCGAGGCGGCGGGTTGCCCGGTGCTCGTGCTGACGGTGGACCTGCAAGGCGGCTCGAACCGCGTGACGCTCGCGCGCGCGATCCCGCGCGATTCGCGCGACTGCACGACCTGCCACACGACCAGCCGCACACAGCTCAGCGGTTTCGTCACCGGCAAGCCGATGTTCGACGGCATCGATACCTCCAAGGTCACGGACATCTCCGGGCTCGACATGAACTGGGACTACCTGAAGCGGCTGCGCGACATCTGGCCGCGGAAACTCGTCATCAAGGGCATCGTGACGCGCGATGACGCGGAACTTGCCGTCGAGCACGGCGTGGACGGGATGATCGTCTCGAATCACGGCGGGCGCGCGGAAGACAGCGGCAGGCCTTCGATCGACAGCCTCGTGGAAGTCGCTGCCGGCGTCCAGGGCCGGGTTCCCGTGCTCGTCGATGGCGGATTTCGCCGCGGCACGGACATCTTCAAGGCGCTCGCGCTCGGCGCGAATGCCGTCGGCATCGGCCGGCCTTACATCTGGGGTCTTGCCTCGTTCGGGCAGGAGGGCGTCGAAAAAGTGCTCGACATCCTGCGCGGCGAGCTGCTCATCGCGATGCGCCAGGCGGGCACGCGCAGCATCGCGGAAATCAAGCCGTCATTCGTGGTGGACAACCGGCGCGGGTAGCAGTTCCACGACTCGATTTCCCGGCGGAAGCTGAAATAATTCCGCCCCTGCGGCTGTCTACTCCACGAGGCGCGGATCCGCGCCGGCAGGGAAAAACCGATGCTACTGGCCTTTCTGGCATTTCTGGGCGGCGTGCTGACGATCCTCAGCCCCTGCGTGCTGCCCGTCCTGCCGTTTGCCTTCGCGCGCAGCGACCAGCCCTTCACCAAGAGCACGCTGCCGCTGCTGCTCGGCATGGCGCTGACATTCGCCGCGATCGCGACCCTGGCCGCGGTCGGCGGCGGCTGGGCCGTGCAGTTGAACTCGCTCGGCCGCACGATCGCGCTCATCGTGCTCGCCCTCTTCGGCGTCGCGCTGCTCTCGAGACGCGCGGCCGACATCCTGTCGCGACCCTTCGTCGCCTTCGGCAATCGCATCGTGCAGGCCGCGGGCAACCGCAACGCCCCGGTCGTGGTGCAATCCGCGCTGCTCGGCGTCGCGATGGGATTTCTCTGGGCGCCTTGTGCAGGGCCGATCCTGGGCCTGATCCTGACCGGCGCCGCGATCAGCGGCCCGAGCTCGCAGACGACGATCCTGCTGTTTTCCTATGCGCTCGGTGCCGTCGTTTCGCTTGCGCTCGCCGTGCTGATCGGCGGGCGCGTGTTCGCGGCGCTCAAGAGCTCTCTCGGCGCGGGTGAATGGATCCGCCGCGGCCTCGGCGTCGCGGTGCTTCTCGCCGTCGCCGCCATCGCGCTCGGCTGGGACACGGGCGTGCTGACGCAATTGTCCTCGAGCCGCACGAACCGCCTCGAGCAGGCGCTTGCTCGATGCCCTGCCGGCCAGCACCGCGGATGCCGGCAACGCGCCGGCCATGATGCGGGCTTCCACCGACGCGAATGCGTCGGACCTGCCGCTCGAGGGCCAGCTGCCGGCGCTCGACGGCGCCGTCGCCTGGCTCAACACGCCGCCGCTCACGCCGCAATCCTTGCGCGGCAAGGTCGTGCTGGTCGATTTCTGGACGTACTCCTGCATCAACTGCCTGCGCGCCCTGCCCTACGTGAAGGCCTGGCACGAGCGCTACAAGGATCACGGCCTCGTCGTCATCGGCGTGCACACGCCCGAGTTCGCGTTCGAGAAGGATGAAGGCAACGTGCGCCGCGCGGTGCAGGACCTCGCCGTCACGTATCCGGTCGCGCTCGACAACGACTACGCGATCTGGCGCGCCTTCAACAACCGCTACTGGCCCGCGCATTACTTCATCGACGCCCAATGGGCGGATCCGCGGCCACCATTTTGGCGAGGGCGAATACGACGAGTCCGAGCGCCTGATTCGCCGGTTGCTGCAGGATGCGGGGCAAACGAACCTGCCGCCGCCCGTCAGCGCGGTCGCCGGCGACGGCGTGCAGAGCGCGGCGGACAACGCCAACATCGCGTCGCCGGAAACCTACGTCGGCTACGGCCGGGCGGAGAGTTTCAGTTCGCCCGGCGGATTCGCGCACGATGCATCGAAGGACTACGCCCTGCCGGGCGAATTGCAGCGTAACCAGTGGGCGCTCGCGGGCTCCTGGACCGTGAGTCCGGAGAACGCGCGTACTCGATGCCGCAGGCGGCCGGATCAGCTTCCGGTTCCATGCGCGCGACCTGCATCTCGTGCTGGGCCCGGGGAAAGCCGGCCATCCGATCCGCTTTCGCGTGACGCTCGACGGCCAGGCGCCGGGAAAGGACAGCGGTGTCGACATCGACGCGAACGGCGAAGGCGTCGTGCGCGAACAGCGCCTGTACCAGCTCATCCGCCAGTCGGACGGCGTTCGCGATCGCACGTTCACCATCGAATTCCTCGACGCCGGCGCCGAAGCGTTTGCATTCACCTTCGGTTGACCCCACACAGGCAGAGCCATGAACACAGATCGTCCCCTCCGCTCCCGCAGGCAGTTTCTCCTGAATACGCTCGCGGCCTGCGCCTGCATCGCCTGCGAGAACCGGCCCGCCGCCGGCGCGACGCCGTCGAGCCCGGCGCGCAGCAGCACCGTCACGATCGAGAACTTTTCGGTCGCGGGCGCGAGCGAGGGCAACGTGACCGTCGCGCGGGTCGTCAAGACCGAAGAGGAATGGCGCAAGCTCCTGTCGCCGGATTCCTATCGCATCACTCGGCAATCGGGCACCGAGCGGCCCTTTCACCGGCAAGTACGACAAGGAATACGGTTCGGGCCTCTATCGCTGCATCTGCTGCGACACGGCGCTCTTCGACTCCCAGACGAAGTTCGATTCCGGCACCGGCTGGCCGAGTTTCTGGAAGACGATCTCGCGCTCCAATACGGTCGAGGGTCCCGGCGACCGCTTCGGCATGATGGGCGCGGCCATTTCATGCGCCCGCTGCGACGCCCATCTCGGGCACGTCTTCACCGATGGTCCGCAGCCGACGGGCCTGCGCTATTGCATGAACTCCGTGGCGCTCAACTTCATTCCACGAGGTGGCTGACATGAGGATGATTCTTGCGCTGCTGCTCGCGATGCCGCTCCTCTGCGGTGCCGCCACGCCCGCAAAGCCCGCCAACACGACGCAGACTGCCGTCCTGGCCGGCGGCTGTTTCTGGGGCGTCGAAGCGGTGTTCGAGCACGTGCGCGGCGTGCGGAATGTCGTCTCCGGCTACGCGGGCGGCGAAAAGAGCACGGCGCACTATGAAACTGTCGGTTCCGGTAGCACGGGTCATGCCGAGTCCGTGCAGATCACCTTCGATCCGGCGATCGTCACGTATGGCGAGCTCCTGCGCATTTTCTTCTCCGTCGCCCACGACCCGACGCAGCTCAACCGCCAGGGCCCGGACACCGGCACGCAGTACCGGTCGGCGATCTTCTACACGGACGATGCGCAGCGGAACCTCGCCCGCTCCTACATCGGCGAGCTCAACAAGTCCGGCAAGTTCTCCGGCGAGATCGTCACGCGCGTGGACCCGCTGAAGGGGTTTTATCCGGCCGAGGGCTACCACCAGGATTTCATCGCGAAGAACCCGAACAATCCCTATGTCGTTTACAACGACCTGCCCAAGCTCCGGGATCTCAAGCGGCTCTACCCCGAGTACTACCAGGAACCCGCGCAGCGCTAGAATGGGGCCGCATGGGCCGGATGAATAACAGACTTGCGCAGGTTGCGCTGTGCCTGGCGATGGCCGCCGGATCGGCCGCGCCCGCGCTCGCCCAGGAATTCCAGCCCTACCCGTCGCCCAAGGTCACCGTCGAACAGTACGTGGCGTATGCCAAGCAGGTTCAGGACAGCCTCGGGGAGACCGCGGAGATCCTGAAGGGCATGAATCTCGTCGCGTTCTCGGACATGCGCACGCGGACGTTCTACATCTTCACGACCAAGGACCATCCGGCCCATCCCGCGTGGATCACGCGCCAGATGGACGAGGAAGGCGGCCAGGTCCACGTGCGGCAGATCGGCTTCTTCGCGGGCTCTGAAGCGGAATTCGCCAAGCTGTTCCGCTACTACCAGGAACGTAACGTGCAGCTCCAGGAGGAAGTGGAGCGTCGCAATCAGTAGCCGGTCGCCCGCGTGACCGGCATCCAGCCCTGGACCTGCCCGACCTGCAACGCCGTCGTCACGACGCCCTTCTGCCCGCGCTGCGGCGAAGCGCCCGTGTCGCCGCGGGACTTCACGCTGCGAGGTCTCACCGAAAGGCTGATCGTGGCCTTCACCAGCGTCGACACGCGCACGATGCGATCCGCCTGGTGCCTCCTGCGCCATCCCGGACGACTGACGCTCGCGTGGATGAAGGGCGTCCGCAAGACCTACGTCGCGCCCATCACGCTCTTCCTGCTCATCAACGTCGTCTTCTTCGCCGTGCAATCGCTGACGGGCGAGACGGTCTTCAGCTCGTCGCTGGATTCCCATCTTCACCACCAGGACTGGAGCGACTACGCAGAAGCCCGGGTCGCGGACAAACTGGCGGAATCCGACACGACACTCGCCGACTACGCGCCCGTGTTCGACCTCGCCGTCGTCGTCAACGCCAAGTCGCTCATCATCCTGATGACCGCGCCGTTTGCGCTGCTGCTGCCGCTCGTCTTCCTGCGCGAGCGCCGGCCGTTCATGACGCATGTCGTGTTCTCGCTGCACCTCTACAGTTTCCTGCTGCTGCTGTTTTGCGTTGCGCTGCTTGCTGCGAAACTGAGCGCCATCCTCGGCTTCGGCGACTTGCAGACGGCGGCCGTCGATAACGTCCTCAGCGTCATCAATCTCGCGGCCTGTGCCGTGTACATCTACCTCGCGATCGGTCCGGTCTATGGCACGACCGGAGGCATGCGGATCGCGCAGACTGTCGCGCTTGCGATCGCCGTGGCGGCGATCGTCATCGGCTACCGGTTCGCGCTCTTCCTGATCACGCTGGCGACCACCTAGATCCTCCGGAGCACCGCATGCAAGCACTGATCTTCGACCTCGACGGCACGCTGATCGACACGGTTTATGCACACGTATTCGCCTGGCAGCGGGCGTTCGCGGAGGTGGGCCTTGCGATCGACGGATGGCGCATCCACCGGCGCATCGGCATGAGCGGCGGCCTCGCCGCGCGCGCGGCTGCCCGCGAACTCGGACGCGAGATCACATCGGCGGAAGAGGAAGCGCTGCTCAAGCGCCACGGCGAGCTGTTCCGGCAATTCCTTCCCGAACGCCGGCCGCTGCCCGGGGCCGTCGAACTGCTGCGCAGCCTGCGCGCCCAGAAGGTCCGCTACGGCATTGCGACTTCCGGCAGCCGACCGGAAATCGACCTGTCGCTCGATGCGCTCGGCATCGGCCCGGAGACCGTCGTGATCGAGCGTCGCGACGTCAAGCGGGCGAAGCCCGAGCCCGACCTGTTCCTCGCGTGCCAGAAGAAGCTCGGGGTGTCGGCCGACGAATGCTATGTCGTCGGCGATGCCGTCTGGGACCTGCTGGCGGCGCGGCGCGCCAACATGCTGAGCGTCGGATTGCTGAGCGGCGGCTACGGCGAGGACGAGCTGCTCGCGGCCGGCGCGTATCGCGTGTATCGCGACGCGGCGGACCTGCACCGCTCACTGGACGAGCTTGGCATCCTGCCCTGACAGGTACTTTCGCGGAGAAGATCTCGCAGCCTGCGATGCCGTCTTTCCGGGCGCAGATCGGGAAGTAGACCGACTTCCGTCGGGTGTCCAGATGGGCGCGGTCGCACGTCCCTCGTCGTGCACGATGGGGAGCACGTTCTTCCCGTCCGCATCCATCACGTAGATCCGGTGATTGCCGCGGCGATTCGAGGCAAAGGCGATCTCTCCTGCCATCGGGCGACCAGGCCGGCCAGCCGTCGTAGGCCGGGTCGTTCGTCAGGTTCTGCGGGTTCGAGCCGTCCGCGTCCATCACGAACACCTCGGAATTCACCTCGTCGATGATCTTCCGGAACGCGATGCGCTTTCCATCCGGCGACGGCCGCGGATACGTATTGATGCCGGCAGTCGTGAGCTTCGTCACCTGCCGGCTTGCGACCTCGATGCGAAAGATGTCGGCGGCATTCTTCCGCGGCGGGTCGAGGTCGTCCGTCGTGCAATACAGCAGCGACTTGCCATCGGGCGTCCAGTTCGGGTGAATGGCATGCACGTCCCTTGACGTCAGCGCCTTCACGCCGCTGCCGTCGATCGCCATCACGGAAATCACCTGCCCGCCATCCGCGTAGGAGACGAACGCGATCGACTTGCCGTCCGGCGACCACGCGGGATCCTCGTGATCGAAGGCATCGTGGGTGATCTGCTTCGGCTCGCTGCCATCGGGCTTGGCGATGAACAGCTGCTGGACCCCTGCAACGGCGGTGATGTAGACCATCTGCGCGCCATCCGGCGAGAACGAAGGGTCGATCGTGATCGAACCCGTCACCTGCCTGGCGAGCGCAAAGGGCGAATCCTGGCCCAGCGCCGTCGCGGACAGGAGGCCGGTGACAGCCACGCAGGCCAGGGAGATCAATCGCATCGTGGAAGCCTCAATCGGTCGGGGCTACCAAGGATAGGGCTTGCCGGTGTAGTTCAGGAACTTGCCGGAGTCGTCCGGCCGCAAATTAGCAATCACTGAACGCATGGCCTTGATGCTCTCGGCCGGCGAAAGCTTGCCGCCCGCCCCGCCCATGTCCGTGCGCACCCAGCCGGGATTCATCACGATGCAGGTGATGCCGCGCGGCGCGAGGTCGAGCGCGAGGCTTCGCACCACCATGTTCACCGCGGCCTTCGACGTGCGGTAGGCGTAGGAACCGCCGCTCGTATTGTCCTCGATCGATCCCATGCCGCTCGTGATCGTCACGATCTTCTTCTGGCTGCCCTTCGCGACATTCCCGACGAAAGCCTCGACGACGCGCATCGGGCCGAGCGTATTGGCGTCGAGCACACGTGCCCAGGCGGTGTAGTCGATGCTGCCGATCCGGTCGTTGCGCGGCCCCATGACGCCGGCGTTGTTGAGCAGGAGGTCAATCGGCTGCGCGCCGATCACTGCGGCCGCGGCCTTGACGCTTGCGGCATCCATGACGTCCATCGACAGCACGCGAACGCGTCCGCCCGAGCCGGCTTCCAGCTTTTTCAATTCGACCGCCTCGTCCGGCGCCCGGCAGGCCGCGAAAACCTGCCAGCCTTCGGCGGCGTACTGGCGCGCGAACTCGAGGCCGAGGCCGCGATTCGCGCCGGTGACGAGAACGACGGGGGATTTGTCAGTCATGCCGCAAATTAACACGCGGAGACCCGCGCGTGCCGGATCGCGCCTGCCGCTTGAATTGGGCGGCCGGATCGTTAGGCTAGCGTTCAATTCAAAGGGGTCACATGCGCTCGAACTGGCACGGGATGCCGATCTGGAGCCTCGCCGTGCCGGTGGTCGCAGCCGGTACGCTGGCCATCGTCTGGGGGGCCGAGCTCGGCTGGAACCTCATCGGCCTCGTGGTTGTCGTCCTGTTCGCGGCCGTCTTCGCCGCCGTACACCATGCCGAAGTGATTGCGCTGCGTGTCGGCGAGCCATTCGGCACGCTCATCCTCGCGCTCGCCGTCACCGTCATCGAGGCCTCGCTGATCTTCGCGCTCATGCTCTCCGGTGGCGAGTCCACGAGCACCCTCGCCCGCGACACCGTCTTCGCGACCGTCATGATCATCTGCAACGGCGTCATCGGGCTTTGCCTCCTGCTCGGCGCCATGCGCCATCGCGTGCTCACCTTCAATGTCGAAGGCACCAGCCCGGCACTCGCCGCGCTCGGCACGCTCGTCGTCTTGACGCTCGTGCTGCCGAACTTCACGACGACTGCGCCCGGGCCCGAGCTCTCGCGGTCGCAGCTTGCATTTGCCGGCGCCATTTCCGTCGCGCTGTACGCGGTCTACGTCTTCGTGCAGACCGTGCGACATCGCGACTATTTCCTGCCGGCCGGAGCCCCGGACGAGGAAGCCCATGCCGCGCCGCCGACGGCGCTCGCGACCGGGCTCGGTTTCGTGCTGCTCCTGGTCTCACTCGTCGCCGTCGTCGGCCTCGCCAAGAGCCTCGCGCCCGCCATCGAAAGCGCGGTGCGGGCCGCCCGCGTGCCGCACGCCGTCGTCGGCATCGCGATCGCCGTGCTGGTGCTGCTGCCGGAGACGGTCGCCGCGGCCCGCGCGGCGCTCCTCAACCGCATGCAGACGAGCGTCAACCTGGCGCTCGGTTCCGCGCTCGCGACGATCGGGCTGACCATTCCCGTGCTGGCCGCCGCGTCGCTCGCGTTCGGCCTGCCGCTCGACCTCGGGTTGCCGACCAAGGAGATCGGGCTGCTCGCGCTGACGCTCTTCATCAGCGGCATGACGCTGTCGCAAAGCCGGGCGACCGTGCTGCAAGGCGCCGTGCATCTCGTGCTATTCGCAGTCTTCCTGTTCTTTGCGATCATCCCCTGAGGAGTCCAGGCATGAAACGGATCATTCTGGCCGCCGCCCTCGTCCTCGTCGTGAGTGCGCCGGCGTTCGCGGACGTCACGATCAAGTCGACGGCCAACAGCAAGGGCTTCGGCCTGTCGGGCGTGACGACGAGCGTCACCTACATCAAGGGCCTCAAGATGCGCGTCGAGGCCGCGATCGGCGACAAGCACATCACGAGCATCTACGACGTCGATGCCCAGAAGATGTACATCCTCGACGCGAAGAAGAAGGAAGTGGACGCCTGGGACATGGGCGCGTTCTCGCAGGAAATGTCGAAATCCGTCGCCGCCGAAGGCATGCATGCCAGCCTGAAGCCAAATGGCCAGTCGAAGTCGGTCGGCGGCCACAATGCCGACGGGTATGACATCGATATCGTGGTGCCGGCCAACGTCGCCGGCACGCCGATGACGATCGCGATGACCGGCGTTTCCTGGATAGCGAAAGGCGCTCCGGGCTCGGCGGAATACTCGGCCTTCTACAAAGGCGCCGCCGAAAAGGGCTGGATCTTCGCCGACCCGCGCGCTGCCAAGGCGCAGCCCGGGCAGGCCAGGGCGATGGCGGAGATGTACACGCAGTTCGCGCAGATCGGCGGGATTCCCCTGGAATCGCAGATGGACATCAAGGCGACCGGCGAGGGCATGGTGGCGGCCGCGATGGCGCGCATGGGCGGCGTCTCGACGACGACCACGATCGACTCCGTCGAGACCGCGCCCGTAGCCGACGAGCTGTTCGCACCGCCGGCGGATTACGCGTTGAAGCAGCGGTAGAAAGGGCTCTGCACCGGAAGGCACATGCACACGATATTCGTCATCGGGACGGGCCTCGTCCTGCTCGCGGTCTTCATCCTCGTCGGGCGCCAGCTCGGCGGCGGGAGCATTTCAGCCGCGGCCACAGCGGCATTGTGGTTCGTGCCGTTCTGGTTCGCAGCCGCGGCGTTTAACCTCTCGATCGGCGTCCGGCACGGTTACACCGTCCTCGAGGAATTGCCGATCGCGCTCCTCGTCTTTGGCGTGCCAGCCGCTTGCGCCACCCTGTTCTGGTGGCGCTTCTCGCGCGGCGCCTGACCGGGATTATTTCGCCGCAGGAGGCTCGGGTGGCGGCAGCGGCTCCGGCACGTGATTCTTCACCGCCGGGATCGACTGCAGATAGGTGAATATCGAATCGATGTCGTCGTCGGTGAGGTTCTTGTACATCGGGATCGGCATCGGCGGCAGGATCTCGCGGCCGCGGCCCATGCGCCGGCCGGTGCGCAAGGTGTCCCGGAAATTCTGCAGGGTCCATTTACCGAGTCCGGTTTCCGGGTCGGGCGTCAGGTTCGCCGTGAAGCTCACGCCCCAGGGCCCGGCCCAGGCCGTGAAGGTTGCAGCAGCCACCGCGCCCCAGGGTCCCTCCGGCAGCACGGGTCGCGGCGGCATCACGAGGCTTTCCGGGTGGCCCGACAGCATGCGCGTCATGTCGCGCTCGGGACCCTCGGGCCCCATCACGAGCGGCGTGTGGCAATCATTGCAGCCGGCAATCGTGACGAGATACTTGCCGTGCGCCAGTTTCGCCGCTGCGGCATCGGGTGCAGGCTCGCCGGAACCCGCGATGGGCGCAGCGATTGCCAGGGCGGCGCCGAGCAGCGTCGCGATC
This sequence comes from uncultured Gammaproteobacteria bacterium, assembly GCA_963747035.1. Lineage (GTDB taxonomy): Bacteria > Pseudomonadota > Gammaproteobacteria > Steroidobacterales > Steroidobacteraceae > SCUD01. The sequence continues at coordinate 26,087 of CAVVDL010000020.1, read as the reverse complement.
GAGGAACCGGTGCGAAGGATGGTCATGGCGTGGTCTCCTGGTTGTTCTTCAAATCCTGTTCGATCCAATACTCGATCAGCACGATCGCTTCGAGATCCGGAATGGCGCTGCCGAGCGGCGGCATCTGGATGCGTGGGTCGCGCGAGCGCATGCGCGCAAGCAGCGTTCCCGCCTGTGAATCGCCGGGCACGATGAGCCGCGCATCGGCGGCGCCCGCGGAGCGGTAGCGGCTCTCGCTTTCGAGGAGCGTGTGTATCGTCTTCGCGCCGGCTGCAGCATCCGACGGATCTTGCGCGAGCTGCAGCTCGACGGGTACGGCAGAGCCGCTCAGCTTCGGGTCCACGTGGCACTGGCCGCAATTCGCATGCAGGTACCCGAGCACGGCCCGCCCGGCAGGCGTCGGCGCCGCGATCCGCGGCGGGGTCTCGGAGAGCTCGCGCGGCAGGCCGACCAGCATTCGCCTGGCGATCGAGCTCGTGCAGACTGAGGTCATCGCTGTGCGCAGGCTCCGCGTGCGGCGCAAGCGGGTCGCGGTCCTCGGAGAGCTGTAACGCGGAAAATCCGAGCACCGGCACCGCGGCGCCGGCATGGCAGGCGCGGCAATCGGCCTCGGACGGGATCCGGTACCGGCGACCGCCGGGCAGCGACACCGTCCTGCTCTTGTCCGAAGGCACGAGCGTCGCGTCGCTCTGTTCGTCGTTCCACGCATAGGCAGAGAAACGCCAGTTGCCGTCGTCCAGGCGTTCGATCATTCGCGTCTCGACGCGACGTCCGTCGACCGAAAATTCCTTCCACAGCTTCATGCCGCGCGGGAAATCCCAGACTGCCGCCCGCGATGCGTCGATCGCCTGCCCCGCCGGAAGCGAAATCCAGCGATTCTTCGTCGCGCCATCGGACCAGAGCGGGTATTGAGGCGTGAAGTGGCGGTTTTCCGGGCGGACATGCAAGCCGGATGCCTCGGCATAGAGGCCGGTGTCATGCAGGCTCGCAGGCAGCGGCTCCGGTGCCTGTGCGGCGTGAGCCAGGCCTGCGGCGAGAAAACCCCCGGCAGCGAGCAACGCAAGGAGAGGCCCGGTGCGCATGGGTGCGGATGCTAGGTTGCCGCGGGTACTCACCGCAAGCGTTCGGCCGAGGCCTTAGGACTTCGGCCCGAAGCGCTCGGTGAGGAAGTTCAGAAAGGACCTCACCTTCGGCAGCAGGTGGCGCCGCGTCTCATAGACCGCGTTGATCGAGAGGTCCGGGCCCGGGTAATCCTCCAGCACCTGCACAAGCTTGCCGCTTGCGAGCTCGTTCTCGACGAAGAAGCGCGGGAAGAAGACGATGCCGAGGCCGTCGAGGGCGAACTGCTTGAGCGCGAAATCATTGTTGCAGCGGATCGTGCTGCGCACCGTGATCGTCACCCAGCGCCCCTTCGGCGCCCGGAACCGCCACTCGTTCGGCGTGCGGACGATGCTGTAACCGAGTCCTTCATGTGAAGAAAGGTCGGCGGGCGTCTTCGGCATTCCGTGGCGGCGGAGATAGGACGGCGAGGCGACCAGCGCCGTCGGGCAGGGCGCGAGGCGCGTCGCGACCAGGCTCGAGTCGTGCATCGCGGAAATGCGGATCGCGACGTCGAAGCGCTCCTTGACGAGGTCCACGAGGCGGTCGCTGAGGTCGAGGTCGAGCGCGACATCCGGATAGCGCGCGCGATATTCCTTGAGATGCGGGGCGAGCGTGGTGCTGCCGAAATAGGTCGGCGCCGTGACCCTCAGCGTGCCGCGCGGCTTTCCCGTGAGCTGCGCGACGTCATTCTCGGCTTCGCCCAGTTCCGCGAGGGCGGCGGAGCTTCGGCCATAGAGCGCCTGGCCGGCTTCGGTCAGCGTGAGGCGGCGCGTCGTCCGGTGCATCAGCCGCGCGCCGAGCCGCTGCTCGAGGCGATTCACGTACTTGCTCACAGCGGCCTTCGAAATCTCGAGCGTATCGGCCGCTTTCGTGAAGCTGCCGAGCTCGACGACGCGCACGAATACCGCGATATCAGAGGCCGAATTCATCGGATTCTATTGTTCACGGATATGAACAATCATATTCCGTTTACCCCGATTATCAATCCCCTGCGAAAGCCTACGCTTCTCCCCACATCGCGCCGGAAGGTCCGGCGCCGGGAACGAACCAGGAGAACGCCATGAATGACTCTCGCTACACGGACTACGGAATCGCGCTGCTGCGCATCAGCCTCGGGGTGATGTTCATCGCCCACAGCGTGGTGCTGAAATACTTCACGTACGGACTCGCCGGCACGGCGCAGTTCTTCGAGTCGATCGGACTGCCCGGCTTCCTCGCGTACGTCGTTTTCGGGATGGAGGCGGTCGGCGGCATCCTGCTCGTGCTCGGCGTTCGCACGCGGGAGGTCTCGGCCGCCCTCATCCCGGTCCTCGCCGGCGCGCTCTGGGTGCACTCGGGCAACGGCTGGGTCTTCAGCAACGCCAACGGCGGCTGGGAATATCCCGCGTACCTGATCGTGCTGCTCGCGGCGCAGGTCCTGCTCGGCGAGGGCGCATTCGCCCTCTCGCGCCGCCAGGCGAGCGCCCGGAACGCGATTGCCCGGCAGACCCTCGCCTGACTGCCGCCCCGCACGCCACTCCGCGATCATTGCCTCGGCGGTGATCGCGGAATTTTTCTTGTCCGCCGACCCTTCGTCTGAGTAGGCTGGCGTCGGTACTCGGACAGGGGGAATTCAGCATGACCGTTTCTCGCCGCGGCCTGCTCGGTCGTGCGGCGGCCCTCGCCGCCCTGCCGCTTGTAAGCCATCGGGCCCTCGCCGCGGTCACCCGCGAACAGCCGGACCTCGTCCTCAAGAACGGCCTCGTCCTCACTGTCAACGACCGCCAGCCGAGTGCCGAGGCAATCGCGATCGCCGGCGAACACATCGTTGCCGTCGGCTCCAACGATGAAGTCGGTTCCATCGCCGGGCGCGCAACGAAGGCCGTGGACCTCGGCGGCAGGACGGTCGCACCGGGTTTCATCGACGCGCATTGCCACCCTGCCTACGCCGGCCGCCTGCACCTGCGGCTCATCGACTGCGATCTGCGCTCGATCAAGGCCATCCAGGACGCCGTGCGCGAGCGCGCCGCAAAGACGCCACCGGGCGAATGGATCGGCGGCTTCAAGTACGACGACACGAAGACCGCCGAGCGGCGCTTCCTCACCCGCGAGGACCTCGACGCCGCGGCGCCCGGTCACCCGGTCTATATCTCGCACCGCGGCGGGCACACCGGGTACGCCAACTCGCTCGCGCTCGCGAAGTCCGGTATCACCGAACAGACGCCAGACCCCACGGGTGGCAAGTATGTGCACGACCTGGCGACGGGTCGACTCACGGGGCGCCTGCTGGAGCGCGCCGCAGATCAGTTCGAGGCATCCGTGCCTCCTTTCAACGTGACCTCGCGCGATGACGGCCGCGCGGCCGTCAAGCTGATCACGCAGATGTTCGCGAAGGCGGGCGTCACCTCCTCGACCGACGCCTTCGGCACGCCGGACGACCTGCGCGCCTACCAGGACGCACGCGAAGCCGGCGAACTTTCCGCGCGCATTTACTGCATGATCGGCTACTCAACACATCGACAAGATGATCGCCTCGGGCGTGCGCACCGGCTTCGGCGACGACTGGGTGCGCGTCGGCGGTATGAAGCAGACCTGCGACGGCTCGATTTCCGAGCGCACGGCGCGGCTCTCGGAGTCCTATGTCGGCCGACCGAACGACTTCGGCCTGATCGTCGCGGACGCCGACGAGCTCTACAGCTATGCGCGCAAGGCCCACGAGGCCGGCTGGCAGCTCGGCACGCATGCCAACGGCGACGTCGGCATCGGCATGGTGTGCGACCTCTACGAGCGGCTCCAGCGCGAACTGCCGCGGCGCGATGCGCGCTATCGCATCGAGCACTGCACCGTCGTGAACGATTCGCTCGTCGCCCGCATGAAGGCTCTCGGCGCGATTCCGACGCCGTTCGCGAGCTACGTGTACTTCCACGGCGAGAAGATGCCGGAGTACGGCGAGGATCGGCTGAACCACATGTTCGCGCTCCGGAGCTTCATCGACGCCGACATCCGACCGACGATGGGCTCCGACTACCCGCCAGGGCCGTTCGAGCCGATGATGGCGCTGCAATCCATGGTCACGCGCACTGCCCTCGACGGCCACGTCTGGGGGCCGAAGCAGAAGATCACGGTCCAGGAGGCGCTCCGGTCTGCACGCTGAACGGCGCCTATGCCTCGTGCGAAGAGCACTTGAAGGGTTCGCTCGAGCCCGGCAAGCTCGCGGACCTCGTCGTCCTCGACCGCAACCCGCTCACCGAAGACCCGTCGACGCTTGTCACTATCCCTGTCGAGCGCACGATGGTCGGCGGGCGGTGGGTTTACGAGACCTTGATATGAACCCCACCGACCGCAAGCTCGGCATGTCGCGCGCGATCACGCGGCGCGATTTCATCCACGACGTCGGCATCGCCGCGCTCGGCCTGGCGCTGCCGCTGCCGGGACTCACGGCGCCGCAGGGCGGCGGCACGGATTACTACCCGCCCACGCTGACGGGGCTTCGCGGTGCGCACCCGGGCGCCTTCGAAGTCGCGCATGCGCTCGCGCGCGAGGGCAAGCACTTCGACAACCCGCAGGTGCTCGATGAGACCTACGACCTCGTCGTGGTCGGGGCCGGCATCAGCGGGCTCGCGGCCGCGTACTACTATCGGAAGCTCCACGGCGCGCAGTCGCGGATCCTGATCCTCGACAACCACGACGACTTCGGCGGCCACGCCAAGCGCAACGAGTTCCACCAGGGCGGGCCGATGCGCCTCGCCTGGGGCGGCACCGTCAACCTCGAATACACGCTCTACAGCCAGGTCGCCAAGGACTTCATCCGCGAGCTCGGCATCGACATCCCGCGCCTGCGCAAGGACTACAGCTTCAACTGGCTCGCATCGCACGGCCACCTGAAGCCCGCGCTCCTGTTCAATGCAGCGCACTACGGCCGCGACGTGCTGCTGCCCGGCGTGACGCTCGATTACATGGCGCCGAAGACGCTCGCGAACCACGTCGATGCGTTTCCGCTGCCGGACGACGCGCGCGCGAAGATCAAGGCCTTCCTGCTCGCCCGCGGCGACGTGCTCGCGGACCTGGCGCCGGCGGAACGTCATGCATACCTGCATCGCACGAGCTACACGGATTTCCTGCGCACGCGATTCGGGCTGCCGGATGCGGCCCTGCAGGTTTTCAGCAACGGGCCATGTGGGTTCTGGGGAATACCGGCCGAACATCTCTCAGTCGCGGAATGCCTGCAGGTCGGAATGCCCGGTGCGCACGTGCTCGGCGGGCCGCATGACGAAGACACGGAAGAGCGCGACAGCCCCGAGGCGATGTTCCCCGACGGCAACAGCTCGATCGCGCGGCTGATCGTGCGCTCACTGATCCCGGGCGCCGTGCCGGGCATGACGGCGGGCGCCGATCCGTTCGACATCGTGACGACGCATCCCGACTATGCCGCGCTCGACCGGCCGGGCAACGCTGCTCGCCTGCGGCTCAACTCGACGGCGGTCCATGTGACGAACGAGGCAGGCGGCGTCGCTGTCGATTACGTGAAGGACGGATCGGTCCTGCGCGTGACGGCGAAGCAGGCGGTGCTCGCCTGCTACAACGCGATCATTCCGTATATCGCGCCGGAGCTGCCGCCCACGCAGAAGGCGGCGCTTGCGAAAAGCGTCAAGCGGCCGATGCTCGTGGTCAACACGCTGCTCCGCGACGGCCGGGCGCTGCAGGCGCTCGGCATCAAGGGCGCGCAGCTCCCGGGAAGCTTCCTGCAGAACCAGTTCCTCGTCACCGGCATCAACGTCGGCGACTACCACCCGACCTGGCGGCCCGAGGATCCCTGCGTGATGCAGGCCTTCGCCAGCTTCGGCGATCCGCAGCCCGGCGCTGGCCTCGCGAACCAGGCGCGCATGGCGCGCGCCAAGATGCTCGACATGCCGTTCGAGGACTACGAGCGCGAGGTCCGCAGCGTGCTGACGAGCCTGCTCGGCCCCGGCGGCTTCGACGCCGCGCGCGACATCCTCGCCATCACCGTCAACCGCTGGCCGCACGGTTACGCGCGCGACCACGTCGACCTCGAGGATGCGGACTGGAACGTGGAGCCGGCGCCCGAGACCGTCGGCCGGCAGCGCTTCGGCAACATCGCGATCGCGAACTCCGACGCCGCCGCGGACGCCTACACGCACGCCGCGATCGACCAGGCGTGGCGGGCGGTGAATGACCTGGCGGCTGCCAAGTGACCCGGAGAGATTCGCCATGACCCCGAAAGCTGCAATCGCCATCAGTTGCCTGTCGCTGCTCGCCTTGTCGAGCGGTGCAGCAGAGCCTCGTGCGCGTGACCTCGGCGTGCCTTTTGACGGCACGCCGGGGCGGTTCAACGCCATCACGGACGTCGCCGGCGTCGAGGTCGGCTTCAAGACGCTCATCTCCGGGGAAGGCCGGCTCGTGATCGGCAAGGGTCCGGTCCGGACCGGCGTGACCGCCATCTTCCCGCGCGGAAAAGCCGGCACGAAGAGCGTTTTCGCGGGCTACTTCGCCGGGAACGGCAACGGCGACATGACCGGGACCCACTGGATCGAGGAGAGCGGCCTGCTCGAGACGCCGATCCTCATCACCAACACCGGCAGCGTCGGCGTGGTCCGCGACGCCGCCGTGGCGTGGATGGTTCGACACGAGCGCTACGGCAAATTCTGGTATCCCGTGGCGGCCGAGACCGCGGACTGGCCGCTCAACGACATCCGGGGCCAGCACGTCACCACGCAGGATGCGTGGGACGCCCTGGACTCCGCGGCGAGCGGGCCGCTGCTCGAAGGCAACGTGGGCGGCGGAACCGGCATGGTCTGCAACGGATTCAAGGGCGGCACCGGCACGTCGTCGCGAGTTCTCGAGGCGAAAGACGGCGGCTATACCGTGGGCGTGCTCGCGCAGTGCAACTACGGCAGGAGGGAGCTGCTGCGCGTGGCCGGAATTCCGGTGGCGCGCGAGATGACGGTGCAGCCTCGCTGTGTCGAAAAGATGCTCGACCCGCCCGCGCGGGACTGGGACGACTCGATCGCGCCCGTCTGCAGCGCGAAAATGGCTGCCGCGACCGACGACATCCAGCAGTCGGACCACGGATCCATCATCGTGATCGTGGCGACCGATGCGCCGCTCACTCCGGACCAGCTCAAGCGGCTCGCGCGCCGCGTCTCGGTCGGGCTGGGTCGGATTGGAGCGATTGAATCGGACGGATCCGGCGATATCTTCCTGGCCTTTTCCACCGCGAATGCGGGAGCCGACGAAGGCAACAGCGCCGAGCCGCCATTTACCGCGCCCAATGCGAGCGTCGAGCGCCTGCAGAGCTGGAAGTTGAACCCGCTGCTCGCGGCGGTCGTGCAGGCGACTGACGAGTCCGTGATCAACGCCCTCGTTGCTGCGAAGACCATGACCGGAGCGGACTACTGGGTTATCTCGGCCCTGCCGCACGACCAGCTGCAGGAGATCCTGCGCAAGCACGGCATGTTGAAGCCCTGAGAGGCTCAGAAGTCCGCGACGTGGACGACGCCGGGAACCTTGCGCTTCACCGCCTGCTGGTGCGCATACGCGGCGGTCGCGAGATCCTGCGCGACGTTTCCCAGTGACTTGTAGGCCGTGATTTCGTCTGCGCGGGTTCTTCCGCGGATGGCGCCCGTCAGCACGTCCGCGATCTCGCCGGCGATGTGATCGGCCGTCAGTTCTCCCTGCGCGATGGGGATCAAGAGCTCCCCGGCTTCGCGCAAGGCAAATTCCCGGATTTCGACGAACAGCCGGGCCCTGCGTATCGCGTCGGTATCGACTTCCCGCGTCGTCGGGGTGTAGGCGCCGACCAGGTTCAGGTGAGTCCCCGGTTTGAGCCAACGGCCTTCGAGGATCGGCGACGGGCTGCTCGTGACCGTGCAGACGATGTCCGCCTGCTCCACCGCGGATTTCGCATCCGGTGCGACGGTGATCTCGATCCCGGCGCGAGCGCGGTGGCGCTCCGCGAACGCCCGCGCCTTGTCTCTTGAACGGCCCCACACGAGCACCCGCTCGAGCGGACGCACCGCACGCATCGCCTCGAGGTGACTTTCGGCCTGGACGCCGCAACCCAGGATCGCCAGCGTTTTTGCATCCTCGCGCGCGAGGGCGCGCGTCGCCATGCCGCTCGCCGCCGCGGTCCGCAGCGCAGTGACGGATGCTGCATCGACCACGGCGACCGGCCGGCCGTCGTCGGCATCGAAGACGACGATCAATCCCTGGATGGCGGGCAACGCCGAGTTGCGCGGGAAGATGCTGAGGAGCTTTGCGCCGAACGCGGGCGGGCGCCCCGCGGCGCCAGGCATGACGATGAACGCGTTGTCCGTGTCCCCGAGTCCGACGAGGCTGCGAAGCGGCATCGTCGCCTCTCCGCGCGACACCGAGACCATCGTGGAGGCCATCAGGTCGATGCATGCCTCCATGGACACGCAGCTCCGGACGGCCTCCCCCGTGAGGATGTCGAGCGCCATCCGGCTAGGTATCCCGCCCTGCGAAATCGGCGCCGAGCTGCGAGAGCTGATCCTGGTTGCCGAAGGCACCGCGTCGAGCACGACGAGAATCCGGTCTTTGTCGCCGCGGCCGGCATTGACCTCCGCCACCACCTGCGTCAGCGCGCGCACCGGCAGCTTGACGCCGCTGCTCGAGTGCACCCAGGTGATCCCGACGACGCGGGTCTTCGGGCCGATGGCGCGCTTAGGTTCCCCACGACTTCGTCCACCGAAGCCTGGCGGAATTTGCGTAGAGCACCTCGCGCCGCCAGCTCGCGCCCGATTTCTCGGCCGCGAGGCGGATCGCCTCGTGATGTACGTAGTGATCGTGCGTCGTGCAGAGGATTTCGTCGCCCGGCTTGAGCTTCAGCCCCTGGTAGATGAGGGCAAGCCCCTGGGTCGTGCTGTCCGTGAGCGCCACCTCTTCCGGCTTGCCGCCGATGTAGGCTGCGGCCGCGCGCTGCACGCGAACGGGATACGAGGCGTCCTGCGAGTCCTGCCCCAGGAAGACGTCGAAGCCCATGCCGTGCTCGACCGTCGTGAACGGGTTCTTGTCGAGCATGTCGCGGAAGCGGTAGATCGCATCGCGCACCGGCTTCGGGTGGGAGACGATGTAGAACTGCGAGAAGTGCATCCAGTCGGGGGCGAGATCGAACTGCGCCCGCACCGCGGCCCAGTCGGAGTTGCCGTCGACGGCCGGAACGAGCGGCCTCGTTCGCCGCGGCGGCGCGGGCGGCCGCACCCGTCACCAGCGAAAGGCCGACAGTGGCTACAAAATCCCGGCGGTTCAGGGTCATGGCGCGGTCTCCTCGGGGCGAAGTGTCTACGACGGCCTCGGATATTACTCCGTGCCCGAGAACGACGGGATCGAGTATCCTCGCCGCGTCAGCGCACTGACCATGAAATCGAAGCTCGAAACCGCGGCGTGGGCGTATGCGTTCGCAGTCACGACGTTCTGGGTGGGCGTGATGATGGCGGCGCGGCTCTTTCCGCACCCGCCGTACGACTGGATGTACACCGTCGTCTCCACGCTGGCATCCAAAAAGCACAACCCGGAAGGCGGACGCTGGTTCTCGATCGCACTCGGGATCTCCATGCTCGCGCTCTGGCCGGTGGCTTCGTATTTGCGGAGCACGGTCGGGGACCGGCGCTGGCCGATCCTCGCCCTGCGCGCCGGCATCCTGTTCGGCGTCGCGGTCGGCGTCGAGCGGCTGGTGTTCCTGCGCCTTTCCTCGCTGGTGCACAACGGGCACGAGGGGCTCGCCGTCGGCGCTTTCGCCGGGCTCTATACGGGCCTGCTCGGCCTGTACGGCCAGCGACTCCGGCGCGGCTGGACCGGCGCGCTGGTCGTGGCGGCGCCGCTGGCCGCAATCTTCATCACGCAGATCGTCATTTACTTCGACCAGCGCGACCTCGGCTGGGTCGACGTCAACTGGCGCGCCATGGGTGTTTCGCCGTTGTTGAGCTTCGCGTTCTGGCAATGGCTCGCCGTCGCGATGCTGTGGGTCGGATTCGGGCACCTGCTGTGGTCGAGCAAGACCCCGACGCGCGGCAAAAAACCCCGGCGCGAGGCCGGGGTCGTAAAGAGTCGAAACCCAGGCGCAGTTGGTTACTTGCGAATCGTGAGTTCCTGCAACAGTTCGTCGGCCAGGATGTCGCGATACTCCGCCCGGTTCCCGCTTTCGGTCTGCATTTGCGCGATGGTCTTCTTTCGCCACGCCATATAGGCGTCAGTGCGCTTCTCGCTCTCGGCGCCCGAGACGATGCTGTCCGTAATGGTCACCAGGTAGAGATCCGGTTCATGGTCCCGTGCATACACATTCGCGAAGATCTTGTAGCCCTTGATCCAGCCTTGCGACTTGGAAAACTCGAGGTTTTCCTTCCATTCGCCGGCGAGAAACTGCGCGTACTTCAGTCCGCCGCCATCCTTGATCTCAACGCCCGTGACTTCCCAGTAGTCGCCCTGAACGAGCGGCCATTCATCGGCCAGGGCGCCTGCAGCGGTCATCATCGATGCCGCGCCGAGCGCCATGACAAATATCGACTTCCTGATTGACTTCTTCATCGCTTCACTCCCTTAGCGGACAGGAATTGCCCGCTTTTTATTCAAAATCATGATCCCCGAGGCCAGTATCCGCTCTTGGCGGTCAATAGAGAAGGACCCGGCGTGACGGCCCCTGCACACGGACATTGGCGCTTTCCGTTGCTGGAGTATCATCGGCGTTCATGCACGCCTACGAATTGATCCTGCTCCTGCTCTCGTTCGTCTATGCGGCGGCCATCACGCACCTGCTCTCGACCGCGGGCGAAATCATCATCGCGTCGAAGCGGCTCAAATTCTCCTGGTTCAACGCGGGCTGGATGCTGGCCGCATTGCTCTTCACCTGCGCGTGGTGGATCGGCCTGTGGGACCTGCACACGATGGAAACCTGGGATATCGGGTCCATTGCGTTCTATTTCTCGATGGCGGCGGGCATCTACCTGCAGGCGCGCCTGGTATCGCCGCGCATCCCGGAAAAGGGCGAAATCGACCTCCAGCAATTTCACCGCGAGGAAGGCCGGAAATACCTCATCGCCTACACGATTCTTGGCGTGGTGACGGTGGTCGCCAATGCCATGCTGGGCCAGACCGCAGACGCCGCGCAGTGGCAGTCGCAGAACATCGTGATCGTTCCGATGACCTTGGCGACGGGCGCGGCCGCGATCTTCATCAAGCGACCCTGGGTGCAGGGCCTCGCGCTCGCGATTCAGATCGGGGGCTGGATTTGGTACTTTGCCGCACTCCAGGCGGCGTTGTCGGGATGAATTCATGAAAAAGCTGACGCTACTCACGTGTTTTCTGGCGCTCCTGTCGGCACCCGTCCACGCGGAAGACGTCACGGCCATTCGTTGCGGCCAGCTGCTGAATCCCGTGGACGGCTCCCTGACCCGCGATGCCGTCATCGTCGTCAGGGGCGACCGAATCGAACAGGTCGGACCGGGCACGGCGGTCCCCGCCGGTGCGCGGGTGATCGACCTGTCCGCCTATACGGTATTGCCCGGATTGATCGACAGCCACACGCACATCCTGCTTCAACCCGAGGACGAGCGCGGCACGCCGCCGATCATCACGAAGTCGCAGGCATTCCGAACCGTTCAGGGCGTCGCGGCGGCGAGGAAGGATCTGGAGGCGGGATTCACGACGCTGCGCGACGTGGACAGCGAAGGCGCGGGCTTCGCCGACGTCGCCATCCGCGATGCGATCAACAAGGGGATCGTTCCCGGCCCGCGGCTGCTCGTTTCCACGCTGGCGATCACGATCACCGGCGGCCACATGAATAACGCCGGCCTGAATCCCGACATCAGCGTCCCGGAACCGGCGGCGCTGGCCGACTCGCAGGACGCGATGGTTGCCGAGGTGCGCCGCCAGGTGAAGTACGGAGCCGACTGGATCAAGCTCTACGCGACCGGGACGCTGCGCCACGTCGACGCCGCCAACCTCGAGCCGCTCGGCCAGGTCTCGCTCGAGGACGTGAAGGCTGTCGTCAACGAGGCGAAACGATGGCATCGCGACGTGGCCGCGCACGCCTATGGCGGCGACGGAGCAAGAAACGCCATTCTCGGCGGCGTGCGCTCGATCGAGCACGGCATGCTGCTGGACGACGAGATGCTCAAACTGATGGTCGAGCACGGGACCTTCTGGTGCCCGACCCTGTCGGTCTACATCGCCGCGCAGACGGACGACGATACCGAGCTGGAACGCAGGATCGTCGCCAGCCACAAGGAAGTGTTCAAGAAGGCCATGCGCATGGGCGTGAAGATCGCATTCGGCACGGACGTGGGCGCCTTCGAACACGGCACGTCGGCGCGGGAATTCGTCCGCATGGTCGACTACGGCATGCAGCCGATCGAAGCCATTCGCTCGGCGACCGTTCGCGGTTCCGAGCTGCTGAGGATGGAGCGCCAGATCGGCACGATCGAACCGGGCAAGTTCGCGGACGTGATTGCCGTCGAGGGCAATCCGCTGGAGGACATCGGAGCCTTGTCGCGGGTCAGCTTCGTGATGAAGGCAGGTCAGGTGTACAAGGCGCCGCAATGAACAAGCTCATCCTCGGACTCGTGGCCTTTTTCGGCGTCCACTCGATTTCATTGCTGGCGGTCGGCTGGCGCAATCGCATTGCCCAACGCCTGGGCACCCGGGCCTGGCAGGGGATTTACTCGATCGCTTCACTGCTCGGGTTCTTCCTGCTCGTCAGCGGCTATCGAGCCACTCGGGCATCCGCCGCGGTGTTGTACGTATCGCCGGCATGGTGCCGCTACGTTGCGATACTCCTGATGCTGCCTGCATTTACGCTCGCGCTCGCCTCGGTGCTTCCGGGGCGCATCAAGGCCCGTACGCAACATCCGCTGGTGCTGGCGACCATGCTCTGGTCCCTTGCGCATCTCCTGGCGAATGGCAGCGTGACCGACGTGCTTCTGTTCGGGGCTTTCCTCCTATGGTCCATTGCCGTGCGCATTTCGCTCGCTCGTCGTCCGGCCCGTCCGCCGCTAGCTCTGCCGGCATCGACTATCAATGACACGATTGCGGTGATCGGTGGACTCGCGCTCTACGTGACTTTCATTCTCTGGTTGCACGCCTGGTGGATCGGGGTACCGATACTGGGAGCGTGAGGGAATGAGCGCACCTGCAACTCATACAAACCTGCTGCAGGGTTCCTGCCTCTGCGGAAAGATCCGCTACGAAGTGAGCGGCCAGCCGCTCCTCATGTACTACTGCCACTGCATCATGTGCCGCAAGGCGACCGGCACGAGCTTTGCGACCAACATGCAGGTGCGCGCAGAGGATTTCTCGATCCTGACCGGCCAGGATGACCTGAAAGCCTACCGCTCGAGCCCCGACGAGCTCCGGCACTTCTGTTCGGAGTGCGGATCCCCCGTGTTCAGCGAAGCAGAGCACCGCCGCGGGATCCTCTCCATCCGCTGCGGCCTGCTCGACCGCGACCCGGGTGTGCGCCCCGCCCACCATCTCTATGTGAACTTTAAGGCACCGTGGTATGTCATTCTTGACGGCCTGCCGGAGTTCGCGGAGCAGCCTCCCGCTCGGGCTGATACGTAAAAACAACCTGGGTTTGGAGTCGCTTTGCATACGCCAATGAAGTTCCAGAATCGCGCCCATTTTCGTGTCGTGTTGCCCGTTCTCGCGCTGGCCGCGCTGACCTCCTGTGGTGGATACGGCGGCGGTGGTGGCGGTGGCGGCGATGGAAATTCGTACACCATCGGCGGCGATGTCACCGGACTCACCAGCTCAGGATTGGTTCTGCAGGTCAACGGTGGACAGGATCTGGCGATTGCTGCCGATGGAGCATTCACGTTCGCCGATCCCATCGATTCTGGCGCCATTTACCGAGTCACCGTATTGACTCAGCCGTCCTCGCCAAGCCAGACCTGCACGCCCCATCACGCCGTCGGGTCGGTTCCGAAATCAAACGTTACGGATGTCGAAATCAACTGCGCAGCCGTCGCCGGCTTCACGGTCGGCGGAATTGTCTCCGAACTCGAGGGCTCCGGCCTCGTTCTGCAGAACAATGCGGGCGACAATCTCCGGGTCACCGCAAACGGCGAGTTCGTCTTTGAGACCAAGGTTCCCGACGGCACCGGCTACGCCGTAACCGTCAGGAAGCAACCCAGCGATCCGGCACAAACCTGCGTAGTCGGAACTCTTTCCGGCGGCGACGGAACCGGCACGATAGATGCCGCGGCAGTCAGCAACATCTCGGTCGTCTGCGGCGCGCACTTCGCCTACGCCACAAACGCAGGCGACGACTCCATCTCCTCGTACGCCTTGAATCCGGTGACGGGCACACTGACCGCGATCGGCACGCCGATCGCAACCGGCGCGTCGCCTTTCGCGATCGTTGCCAGCCCGGACAAGAAACACGTCTATGTCGTCAACCGGGGCAGCGACGACGTCTCGGCCTATGCAGTCGATGCGACGAGTGGTGCATTGACCGAGATCGCAGGCTCGCCATTTCCGGCAGGCGACGATCCCGCAGTCGCTGGCGTTCGATGCGTCCGGCTCCCATCTATACGTCGCCAATCATGGTTCCGCCGAGCTGTCGGCGTACGCGGTGGATGCCGGAACGGGCGCGCTGACGCCGCTATCGCCCGCGACCTACGCCACCGGTGCCGGCCCCTCAGCCGTCGTTGTGGATCCCGCCGGGAAATTCATCTACGTGGCGAACAACGGCGGTACCAACGACATTTCCGCGTTTGCCATTACGTCGGCGACGGGCGCGCTTTCACCCGTGGCTGGATCGCCATTTGCCGCCGGCAACAGTCCTTATGGCCTGTCGGTTACCAGCTACCCTGACCAGGACATTTATTTACGCGGCGGGCACCGGCGGCGCCGCCTCGACGATCGCCGGATTCAGCGTCGACAGGTCGACTGGCAGGTTGACGGCCGTGTCCGGCTCTCCATTCGACATTTCCGTCAGTCATTACACGGGCGTCTATCACGGCTTGATTGACATCCTGTTTGCCACGACGGGCGATGGCGTCGCCTCGTATTTCGGCGACGCGTCCACGGGGGAGCTGGTTGCGCTTTCCGACACTCCGACCGCCACGGGTGTCAACGCATTTTCGGTGGCCGCCCAGCAATTGGCCGGCGTACACCTTCCCTATCTTTTCGTCGCCAATGACGGTGCCGCGAACATTTCGGCTTTCCGGGTGGATGATCTCGAGGGCTCGTTGGTAGAGGTGCCTGGCTCACCATTCGCGGCCGGAAACAACCCGAACTTCATCGTCATTCTTTGACGGAATGGCTGCGCCGCTCCGGCGGCAGCGCGTCGACCAGGCGCTTCAGTTCGCCGTGCGCGCTCGCGAGCGCCGGGCTCAGCTGGAGCAGCGGCCGATAGCGATCCAGGAACGCCGTCATCGCGCGGCTCGCCTAGCCCGAAGACGAGCGCGCGCACGCGGCCGGCAGCGGCCGCAGCACCGGCTGGCGTCAGATCGGCCGGCACGGCGAGCAACTCGTCGAGTTCGGCGATCAACTTCGAGAGTGCGCGGAGCCAGGCCCACTCGGGGTCATGGATCAGCTTGTCGAGCAGCGCAAGGCTCGTGCGGCCCGGGAGATACGCGCCCTCCGCCTCCAGGATCTGCTGGTGCACGGCTTGCAGGCCGCGGCTGACCGCCTCGAGGTCGAGAATGAACTCGCTCATGGCAGGTCGAAAACCAGCACTTCCGCGTCGCGGCCCTGCGCGAGCGTCAACTTGCCGGTCTCCGTGAGTTTGAGTGCATCGCCCGCCTGGAGGGCAACGCCGTTCGCCGTGACAGCGCCGCGCGCCACGTGCACGTACGCGCGCCGCCCGGGCCCGATGCCGAGATTTGCGCTTTCATCGCCGTCAAACAGGCCGGCGTAGACGCGCGCGTCCTGCTGGATGAGCACCGAGCCCTCGGCCCGGTCCGGCGAGGCGATGAGCCGCAGCCGGCCGCGTTTCTCCTCCGCGGAGAAGCGCTTCTCCTCGTAGCTCGGCGCGCTGCCCCGCACGTTCGGCTGGATCCAGATCTGCAGGAAGTGCACGCCTTCGCTCGCGGAGGGATTGAACTCGCTGTGCTGCACGCCGCGCCCGGCGCTCATGCGCTGCACGTCGCCCGGCCGGATCGTGGACGAGGTGCCGGTCGAGTCCTTGTGCGCCAGCTCGCCCTCCAGGACGTAGCTGATGATTTCCATGTCGCGATGGCTGTGCGTGCCGAAGCCCTGGCCCGGCGTCACGCGATCCTCGTTGATCACGCGCAGGGGCCCGAACTCCATGTGATCGGGGTCGTGGTAGTCGGCAAACGAAAAGCTATGGAAGGACTTCAGCCATCCGTGGTCTGCGTAGCCCCGGTCCCCGGCACGTCGAATTTCCTGCATGGCGATTCCTCGAAATTATCCGCCAAAGCGCTACCATTACCCTGATCTGCCTGCCTCGACAATCCAGAGGGGATCGAGCCATGAAGCGCAAGAGCAAGCTCACGATTGCGATAGCCACGGTGGTGCTGGTTCTGGGCGGTGCGGCGATGGCCGCTCAGGACAAGTACTCGTTGAAATCTCCGAGTGGGGTCGCATTCTCCGACTTCAAGGGATACGAGGACTGGGCGGTGGTCTCGTCTGCCCGGACCGATGAAGTGATGAAGGTGATCGTCGCCAATCCGGAGATGATCAAGGCGTACAAAGCCGGCGTTCCGGCCAACGGCCAGTCTTTCCCGGATGGAGCCAAGATCGCAAAGCTTCAGTGGAAGCCGAAGAAGAGCACGGAGGCCCCGTTCGTCGTGGATGTGCCGGACGTCTTCACCCAGGCGTTCCTCATGGAGAAGGACAGCAAGAGATTTCCGAAGAGTGGCGGGTGGGGATACGCGGTGTTCAACTACGATGCCAAGTCCGACAGCTTCGCGGCCGATCCGACGGGCGTCTCGGACTGCGGGCACACGTGCCATGTCGCCGTGAAATCGAAGGACTACATCTTCCATCCGTACCAGAAGCGTTGACCTGACACAGACGCGTCAGACCTCAAGCGCTCTTGCGCCTCGGCAGCGTCCAGTCGGGGCGGATGAAATGGCAGGTGTAGCCGCCCGGGTTCGCCAGGAGATAGTCCTGGTGCTCGGGCTCGGCTTCCCAGAAATCGCCCACCGGCGCGACCTCGGTCACGACCTTGCCGGGCCATAGCCCCGATGCGTCGACGTCCGCGATCGTGTCCTCCGCGATGCGGCGCTGCTCGTCGAC
Organism: uncultured Gammaproteobacteria bacterium; assembly: GCA_963747035.1. GTDB lineage: Bacteria > Pseudomonadota > Gammaproteobacteria > Steroidobacterales > Steroidobacteraceae > SCUD01. The sequence continues at coordinate 8,771 of CAVVDL010000020.1, read as the reverse complement.
GTGTAGAAGATCGCCGAGCGATAGCTCGTGCCCCTGTCGTTGCCCTGGCGATTCGGCGTGCTGGGGTCGTGGATCTGGAAGAAGAACTCGAGCAGCTGCCGATAGCTGATCTTCGCGGGATCGAAAATGATCTCGACGCCCTCGGCGTGATATCCGTGATTGCGATACGTCGCGTTCGGCGTGTTGCCGCCCGTGTACCCGACGCGCGTCGAGATCACGCCCGGATACTTGCGCAGCAGGTCCTGCACGCCCCAGAAGCAACCGCCCGCCAGCACTGCGCGCTCTGTCGTCATGACTTGTCTCCCACCTGGTTCAAGTACGCACCGTAGCCCTCTTTCTCCATGTCGTTTCGGTGGATGAACCGCAGCGACGCCGAGTTGATGCAATAGCGCAGGCCGCCGCGGTCGCGGGGTCCATCCGTGAAGACGTGCCCCAGGTGGCTGTCGGCATTCGCCGAACGCACCTCGGTCCGGACCATGCCGTGGGCATCGTCCGACAGCTCCTTGACGTTGGCGGGCTCGATCGGCTTCGTGAAGCTCGGCCAGCCGGACCCGGAGTCGTACTTGTCGGTCGAGGCAAAGAGCGGCTCGCCCGAGACGACGTCGACGTAGATTCCGGGCTCCTTGTTGTGCAGCAGCGCTCCCGATCCCGGCATTTCGGTGCCGCAGAGCTGGGTCACCCGGTGTTGTTCCGGGGTGAGCTTGGCGATCGCTGCGGGGTCCTTGGCGAACCTGTTCATGCCTGGCCTCCTGCCGTGAGGGCTATCCGATGATGAGACCGTGGGAGGGGTACGGATATTGCATCATGGCGTCGACCTTGGCATTTTCAACCGTGCAGCAGTTGAGCAGGAACATGATTTCCGCCGCCGACCGAGTCGAGATCCTCGTCCTCGTGGACAACACGACCGACAATCTTTCGTCGGTTCCGGGAGGGGTCGAAAACGAGTGGCCGCGGCTCTGGAAGCGCGGCATGCGCGAGCTCGCCGGGAAATGCCTGTGCTGCGGCGCGCATGGGCTGTCCTGTGCCGTCACGGCCTGGCGCGGCGACACGTCGCACACCCTCCTCTTCGATACCGGGCCCGACGCATCGGTTTTCGAGCGCAACGTCGAACGCCTCGGGTTCGACATGGGCACCGTGGAAGGCATCGTGCTGTCGCACGGGCATTGGGATCATTGCGGCGCCATGCTGCGCGCTCTCGACATGATCCGGGCCAGGAACGGCGGACGGGCCGTACCGACTTACATGCACCCCGACATGTACCGAAGCCGCGCGGTCAAGGCGAAGAACGGGGCCATGCTTCCCATGGAGGACGTTCCGGCTGTTGCGATGCTCGAGGAGCACGGCGCCCGCGTCGTGCAATCCAGCGAGGCGCAGCAGGTTCTGGACGACCTGTTTTTCATCAGCGGCGAGATCCCGCGGGTCACGGCATTCGAGACCGGGCTCCCGGGACACCACCGCCGCACGAAAGACGGGTCGGACTGGGAGCCGGATCCCCTGCTCATGGACGAGCGATTCGTCGCCGTGCAGGTAAAGGACAAGGGTGTCGTCGTGCTCACGGCCTGCTCGCATGCGGGCGTCGTCAACGTCATGACGCATGCGCGCGATTGCTTCGCCGGCACGCCGCTGCATGGCGTCCTCGGTGGATTCCATCTCGCCGGCACCAACGAGCGCATCATCCCTCAAACGGTCGACGCCCTGCGCGCCTTCGACCTGAAATCGATCGCACCGGGCCACTGCACCGGCTGGCGGGCGGTGAATGCGCTCGCCGCCACGTTCGGCGAGGCCATCGTCCCATCCACCGTCGGAAAGGCCTTTCATTACTGAGGGGGCAGTCCATGGCTCAGTCCCGTGTCGCGGAACGACGCTTCTATCTCCTCTTCATCCTCCTGATTTTCGGCGCGGTCCTGCTGGGATTCAGCCGCAGTTTCTTCCTGCGGCCCTGGTTCCCGGAATGGGTGGAACTGCATACCCCCAAGGAACCGTTCTTCCTGCTGCACGGCACGATTGTCGCTGCCTGGTTTGTCGTCCTGATCACGCAGTCCTCGCTCATCACCGCGGGGCGCGTGGATTTGCATCGACGGCTCGGCACCCTTTCGATGGGCCTCGCGACCGCGGTGATCGTGTTCGGTGTTGCCGCGGCCGTGATTGCCGCGCGACGCCCGACTGGCTTCGTCGACGTTTCGGCGCCGCCGCAGGTGTTCCTCGCGATCCCGCTGCTGGGGCTCCTGCAGTATGCGGTCTTCGTCGTGCTCGCCTACTTGAAGCGCGGCAACGCACAAACCCACAAGCGGCTGATGCTGCTCGCCTCGCTCAGCATCCTCAGTGCGGCGGTCATTCGCTGGCCCGTCGAGATGATCTATGCGCCCTCGCCCGTGCCGGGATTCGGGTACTACGACCTCGTGGCCTTGGGTTATCTCCTGCCCCTGGTCGCCTGGGATCTCACGACGCTCAAGCGCATTCACCCCGTGACCCTGTACGGCGGACTGGTGCTGATCGCGATGGTGCCCATCATCGGCCTGGTATCGCAGTCCGCCGCATGGCTCGCCTTCGCAAGCTGGATCGTTGACGCCTGAGCGCGAAGACTTCGAGCTCAGTCGTCGGCGTCGGCGAGCGGGTTGTTGAGCAGCGATTTCTGGCGCTCCCGGCCGGCGGCCCGCTGCAATCTGTTGACGTCGGCCATGTAGTCGGCGATATCCCGGTTCGGCACGACGCGTCTCGCGTCGAGCCGCACTTCCGGACCGAGATCCACGCGATTGACGTTGCCGTCGTCGACGCCGACCGCAATGATCCACGCGATGGCGCCGATCACGAGCGTCGAGGCGCATGCCAGCGCCAGCGATACGCGGCGCCCGTAGTAGGTTGCCTCGCGCAGGTGCAGGTACAGCGCGGCCAATGCCGTCAGACCCATGACGGCAATGCCTGCCTGGACCAGCCACGACCGCTGTGCGGCGAATGCCGCCAGTCCGGCCAGCCACCAGACCCAGGCGCAAAACGCCGCACCGATCGAGGCAATCGTCAGGTGGATTCGAACCTGCCAGATCCCATGGTTCAGCTTCGTCGTCAGTGCCCAGAGGCTGGTCCACAACGCGATCAGCCCGAGCGTCACGAGCGCCGCCATCGTGACGTTGCGGAACAACGAAGATGGCGCGTTGAGCCATTGCAGGAAACCGCTATAGGCGATGCATGCCGACACGCCGGCAGCCGCGAGCGGCGTGCGGTGCCTGCGCACGAAGTCGCGCCGGAACACGCGCTCCGGCCCGATCGGCGTGTGCCGTGTCCGGACGCGCAGGCGCGTGCGCCCGACGATGATTTCGGCCTGTTCGACGATTGCGCCGGCATCCGGGACCCGATCCCCGTCGACGCGCGTTCCGTTTCGCGTGCCGAGGTCCCGCACGCTGACACGACCGTCCTCCAGCAGCGTCAACACCGCATGCCGCGGCGCTGCGTGTTCGTCGTCCAGGACGATGTCGCAGCCAAGATCACGGCCGATGAAGCATTCAGAGCCGGCGCCCTCGACGCGATGTCGCAGGACCGGCTGCCTCTGCGCACCGATCTGTTCGACCAGCATCACGGGGTCCACTGCAGGGCCCCCAGGTAGCGTTCCATGGTTCGCTTGCCGGCCTCGAACGCGACGCCGCTAATCGCGAGCCTGCTCACCAGCGCCTGGTTCGGGTCGTCAAGGCCGACGACGATCACGTCGAAATCGTAGAGCCCGGCGAACAGCCGGTACTGGCGGACGCAGGTCGAGACTCGCGCATCGAAGCCGTCCAGCGAAACCAGTGCGTCACTGCAGGCGAACGGCGCCACGTTGGCCGATGCGCCCGTGCGACGCAGGGACTCGGCGAAGCCGTTCACCTGCCGTTCGAACTGCAGCGGATGCAAGCCCAGCGATTGCAGGATCCGGTGCTGTATGGACAACCCGGCCACGTATAAGCCGGGCTGCACCAGGATGCGGGACGGTATCGAACAACTGACGGTTTCCACGCGCACGCGAACGTGCGGGCTGCGTTCGTCGATCGTGCTGCATTCCACGTACCGCGAGATCTCCGTCGGCAACGTGTAGCCCCGCACCTTCTGCGTGGCAGCCGGTTCCGGCTGAGCCTCCAGCACGCTCGAATTCGTAGGCGAGCACCTGACCCGTCACGCGATTGCGCAGCTGCTGCGCGCTCAGTGCCTGGTCCAGCGGCTGCTTCGCACGCGCCAGCAACGCCGGAATGTGCTTCGCCGGCACGACGAAGCCCACGAGCTGCCGATCGGTAACGAGGGAAACGTTGACTCCGTACACGCGGCCCCGCGTATCCAGCGCGGGTCCGCCCGACATGCCGGAGTTGATCGCGCCGGTGTAGTGGATGCGCTGCCCGATGCTGTTCTCGACCAGCCCGTTCGCGACGCCTTCGGTAATGGTGAGGCCAAGGTCCAGCGGAAAACCGATCGACCAGGCGCGTTCGCCCTGTGCAGGAATCTCGATGCGCAGCTTCAGGGGCGGCAATTCGAGGTCGTCGGCCGCGACGACGGCGAGGTCGTTCCGCACGTCGATGGCGAGCACGCGGAGCGACCCCGTGCGGCCGTCGCTCGCCAGGTATTCCAGCCGGTACTTTCCCGGGTACAGCACGGCCTGCGCCACGACGTGATAGTTCGTCACGATCCGGCGCCCGTCGTCGACGGCGAATCCGCTGCCGTGGAATGCGCTCGATTCGGACTTGTCGAAGAAACCGCGAATCTGCACCACGGCGTCGCGCGCCGCGTCGAGCCGGACTTTCGCCTCGCCCGAGAGCTCCTGGTTCGCGATGTCGGCATCGACCGCGGCGGCATCGACCGCGTCGGCGTCACCTGCCGGGGCGTCGCTCGCCTGGGAGTCCGGCGCGACCGTTTCCGGCGCCGGCGCCGCCGGCGTCTCAGCGGTCGCTGCGGGCTTTTCCGCCTGGGCGGCGGCGCCGGCCACGAATCCACACATCCAGACGGCGGCGATGAAGCGGGCGATCTTCAACGAGGAGTCCTACAAAGCGGGCAAACCGGCTACCGAAGTGTATGACAGCGGCCGCGCGGGCTCGTCCTTCGCGTGCGGAGGGACGTCACTCCTCAATGTGTGAGCCGGGTCCAACCTTTCCAGGGCCTGCGGGATCAAAGTGAGAGTGGCGACCCGAAATGAGGACCCCCTTATGTACAGCCGGAAATTCGGGATTCATGGAATGATCAGCGCCTTCATCGCATTCGCGATCCTCGGCATCAGCGCGCTCGTGCTCGACCAGGAATATCTCTTCTCGGCGCCAGTCGGCGTCGTCGAAGTCGGCCGGGTCACCCCGATCCAGACGCTCGACGAAATCATCGTCACGGCCAGCCGCTAGGCTGGTCACGCCGGCTCGGGCACCGGCGGTTTCCTCGGGAACGGCTTGAAGGTCAGGGCGATCAGGAACGCGCCGATCCCGAGACAGAACGACAGGACGAAGAGCCCCGAGTAGCTGGCGAAAGAATCGTAGATCAGGCCCCCGGTCACCGGCCCGGTCGCCATGCCGAGCCCGCCGGCCGTCACCATTCCGCCGATCACGGTCCCCATCATCCGCAGCGGAAAATTCTCGCGCGCGATGACGGAATAGAGCGGCATGACGCCGGCGTAGATGAAACCGAATATCGCCGCGACGGTGTAGAAGGTCGCGAGCTCGCGCGCAGCCAGGTAGCCCAGCGTCCCGAACGCCTGCACGAGCAGTCCCGCGACCAGGACGCGCTTGGCGCCCAGGCGATCGCCGAGCAGGCCGAACACGACGCGGCCGCCGAGGCCCGCCAGTCCCTCCATGCTGTAGATCGACACGGCCAGGATCAGCGGGATGCCGCAGGTCACCGCGTAGCTCACGGTGTGGAAGATCGGGCCTGAATGGGTGGCGCAGCAGAAGAAGTTCGTCAGCAGGAGAATGAGGAACTGGGGCGAACGCAGCGCCTGCCCGCGGGACATCTCCGGCGCGGAATCCTGCGCCGGCACCCGCCGCGGCACCGGGATTCGCCAGCGCCGGTGGTCTTCGGATCAGGAACGCGACCGGAATCATGATGGCCGCCGCCAGGGCGCTGATCATGAGCATCGCGGTCCGCCAGTCGTGGTGCGTGACGAGCCAGGCCGCCAGCGGCGACATGGTCATCGGCGCCATGCCCATGCCCGCCGAAACGAGGGAGACCGCGAGGCTGCGCTGCGTTTCGAACCACCCCGTCACGCAGGCCATCAAGGGGGCGAAGATCGCCGAGGCGCCGCCGCCGACCACGATGCCGAAGATCAGCTGGAACGCCAGGAGCGAGTGGGTGCGGCTGGCGAGCGCCAGGCTGGCGGCCAGGAGAATCGAGCCGGCGAGGACCACCACGCGGGGACCCACGCGGTCCGACAGGCTGCCCCACGCGATGCTGCCGAGCGCCATGGCCAGGAACGCGATCGTCATCGCGCCCGAGACGCCGGTAATCGACCAGCCCGTGTCCTGTGCGATGGGCCGCAGGAAGACCGGCAGCGAGAACATGGCGCCGAACGCGACGCAGCCCAGGAGGCCGCCTGCCGCGACGATGACCCAGCGATAGGGGGATTGGCTCATCAAGTCCTACCTTACCGAATAGTCGAACGGGCTCCGACCGAATCGACAGCTCTGAACTGACGCCATTCCCCGACGTCAGACGTCATGCAGACGGCAATTATTCAGCGCTATTCTGTGACAAGCAGTCCTGGAGGTGGCCCATGCAAGTGAACGAGTCTGTCGGACAGGTTCGGAAGGGCACACGACTTCCCGACATGGATCGGGCCTCCGAGGACACGCGCGCGACGCGCGAATCCCGGGCGGAACGTCGTGGCGTCGAAGCGCCGCGCCGCCGGGAGGCCGTCGCCGAGACGACGCGCCTGCCGCGTCAGTACGGCGCCGGCTTCTGACGAGGCGCCCGCGCTACAACCCGTCCGTCTCGCGGATGAACCCGACCAGGTTGCTCCGGAAGCGGGCGGCGATCGGCAGGTTCAGATACATCATGTGTCCGGCGGCGTGGTAGTGCACCTGGACGCGCTGCCTCGCTTCAGGCGTCAGGCGCAGGTGGTCCAGGTTGTACTTCAGCGCGACGCTCGGGGTCGCAAGGTCGTATAGCCCCTGCTCGACCAGCAGGTGCAGGCCGGGATTCATCGTCAGGGCCGATGCGAGATCCGGCAGCACGTTGGGCGCCGGAACCTTCGGGTAGTCGTCCGGGTCCACGCCCGGCTGCGCGTGGCTCCAGTCCCAGATCTTGAAGAGATTGCCGTACGCGGCGTATTCATCCGCCGCCTCGAACTTCAGGTCCGAGCGCAGGTACGACCGGAAGCCCGCCGTGAAGGCCGGCAGCACGGACGGTATGAACGGGTCGTAGTCCATCGTGTCGTTGAGCGGATTCAGGGAAGGTCCCGCGAAGCGGGCGTCGATCCGGCCCGCGATGAGTCCGCGTGAGCGCAACAGTTCCTGGAGGAACTGCGGGTGGCTCACGCGCAGGTCGGCGCGCTGCCAGAATTCGGCCGTCGTGCCGGTGTACCGCGCGAGTCTTGCGGCCATCGCCTGCTTCTCGTCGGCCGGAATCGAATAGCCCTTCATGAGCGCCGGCATGTATTCGTCGTAGGCGAAGCGCTCGACTTCGGCCAGGAACGCATCGAGCGACGCCGGCTTTTCGGCGAGCGCGTCGTAGTACGCGGCGGTCGCGGCAAACGTCGGCAGGTAAAGCGCGTGCGGCAGGTCGATGCCGATGCCGTCGCTGCCGGCCTCCAGCGTGAAATAGGGCGATACCAGGATGAGGCCGTTCAGGTTCATGCCGAGTCGCGACTGGAGGTAGTTCGCGAGTCCCGAGCCCCGGATCCCGCCGTAGCTCTCGCCCAGCACGTACTTCGGGGAGCCCCAGCGGCCGTTGTCCGTGACATAGCGCTTGATGAATGCGCCGACCGATTCGATGTCCGGGTCGACGCCCCAGAACTCCTTGCCCTCGGCGTCTCCGAGCGGCTTGCTGAACCCGGTGCCGACCGGATCGATCAGCACGATGTCGGTGGCATCGAGGATGGTGAACTCGTTGTCGACGAGCTGTACCGGCGGCGGCGGCGCGTAGCCGCCGTCCTTGACGACGACGCGCTTCGGCCCGAGCACGGCCATGTGCAGCCAGATCGATGACGAGCCCGGGCCGCCATTGAAGGCGAAGGTGACGGGCCTGCGTGACGGATCCTTCACGCCGTCCAGCGTGTAGGCCGTGTAGCCGAATCGCGCGATCGGCTGTTCACCGGGGTCCTTGCCGTCCTTCTTGGCCTTCTTGTCGTCCTTCTTGCCGAATTCGTCACGCTTGAGGATCAGCCAGCCGACGGTCGCGGTGTATTTGACGACCTGTCCATCGAGGTGCAGCTCATGCTGCGTGCGCTCCACGCGCGGCTGGGGCGTCTCGGGCGGTGGCAGTCGTGTCGGCCGCTGATGCCAGTGGACCCGCCAGGGCCAGAATGCCGGCGAAGATAAAAGAACGCATCGTGAAGAACCCCCTCCAAGCAACCGCGCGAGCCGGCGGCACGACAGTCTGCCGCAGCGGGAGCCTATTGGGCACCTTGAAGTGACCGGCGAGCCAAAGGCGGGTACCGGCCGAAAAACGTTCCGGCCGGAACGTTTTTTGCGGTGCATGAAACCTCCGCGGAAACGCCTCCGCCGGTTGTCGTATGTCCCGGCGTGTGACACAATGTCATACGTTTCGTCATACGACGTGTCATACATGGTGGGCATCAGCCTTAGGCTCCCCGGAAGACCTCGAGTCCCGGCTAGACG
>CAVVDL010000019.1:0-19863 GCA_963747035.1 uncultured Gammaproteobacteria bacterium | reverse complement strand
CGCTCGCGCAGGCGGTGATGGACGGCAGCCTCTCGCTTTCCGGCATCGCGCGCGCCGAAGATGCGGCCGGCCGCTCGACGCTCCTGCAGCTGCGGGGCATCGGGCCCTGGAGCGCGGACATCTATTACCTGATGGCGCTCCGGCGTCCCGACGTCTGGCCCGTCGGCGATCTTGCGCTCGCCATCGCACTCGCCGAGGTCAAGCGCCTGCGCGCGCGGCCGGATACGCAACGCCAGCTCTCCTTGAGCGCCGCCTGGGCGCCCTGGCGATCAGTCGCGGCGCGGCTCCTGTGGCATTACTATCTGACGACACGCAGGGAACGGCGAACTCGGGAGAGACGCAATGGATAGAAGGGCAACCGCCGTCTGGCAGGGCGACCTGCGGCACGGCAAGGGCACGCTGACGACCGAGAGCAAGGCGCTTTCCGCAACGCCGTATTCCTTCAGCACACGCTTCGAGGACGCCCCCGGCACGAATCCGGAGGAGCTGCTCGGCGCCGCGCATGCTGGCTGCTTCACCATGGCGCTGACGCACTCGCTGGGCGAAGCCGGCATCACGCCCGAGCGCATCGAGACCCGAGCGACTGTCACGCTCGAAAAGCAGGAGGCCGGCTTCACGATCACGAAGGTGCATCTCGACGTCGGCATCCAGGCGCCCGGCGCGGATGGCGCGAAGGTCGAGGAGTCCGCGCAGAAGGCGAAGGCCAACTGCCCGCTCAGCCGCGTGCTGAAGGCGGCCATCTCGATGGAGGCGCGGCTCAACGCCTGAAGATGCTGACGCCGTTTCATCTCGCGATTCCCGTCCGCGAACTCAAGTCCGCGCGCGCTTTCTACGGCGGCCTGCTCGGCTGCGCGGAGGGCCGCAGTTCGGCCGAATGGGTGGACTTCGACTTCTTCGGCCACCAGCTCGTCTGCCACCTCGTCGCGGACGCGGGCGCCAGCGTCGCCGCGCACAATCCCGTGGACGGCCACGACGTGCCCGTGCCGCATTTCGGCATGGTGCTCGAGATGCCGGACTGGGATGCGCTCGCCGCAAGGCTGCGGAAAGCGGGTGCCGCCTTCGTCATCGAGCCGCATGTGCGCTTCCCGGGCCAGCCCGGTGAGCAGGCGACGATGTTCCTGTACGACCCGAGCGGCAATGCGCTCGAATTCAAGGCGTTCCGTGACATCGCGGGACAGTTGTTCGCAAAATAAGACGTTCCAGGGGGACTTCATGCACTTCGCAAGACTGACGTTCGTGGCCGCCGCCTGCCTGCTCGCCACGGCCGCCGCTGCTGCCACGCGGCCGACCGACGCCGAGATCTCGGACCTGGTCGCGAAATATTCCGCCGCCGCGATCGCGGACCGCGAGGACATCCACAAGAACCCGGAACTCTCGAACCGCGAGACGCGCACCGGCGCGCTCATCGCCGCGCACCTGAAGAAGCTCGGGATCGAGATGAAGACCGGCGTCGCGCATACCGGCGTCGTCGGCATCCTGAAAGGCGGGCTGCCCGGCCGCACGATCGCCGTGCGCGCCGACATCGATGCGCTGCCGGTCACCGAGGTCTCGGACTTCCCGTTCAAGTCCACGGCGCGCAGCACCTACCTCGGCAACGATGTCGGCGTCTCGCACGCCTGCGGCCACGACGTGCACACCGCGGCGCTGCTCGGCACGGCGGCGGTACTCGCCTCGATGCGCGACCGGCTGCCGGGCACCGTGATGTTCATCTTCCAGCCCGCCGAGGAAGGCGTGCCGACCGGCGAGAAGGGCGGCGCGAAGATGATGCTCGAGGAAGGCATCTTCTCGACGATCAAGCCGGATGCGGTGATCGCCTTTCACACCAACGGTTCCCCGCCGGACGAGGCAGGCGACAACGAGAAGCTGGGCACGGTCGCCTACCGGGCCGGGCCGGCATTCGCTGCCGCGACGCGCTGGATTGCCACGGTGCACGGGCGCCAGGCGCACGGCTCGACGCCGCACCTCGGCGTCGATCCGATCGTCACCGCTTCCGAGATCGTGATGTCCCTGCAGACGATCCGCTCGCGCGTGCTGCCGCCGCTCTCCGACAACGTGATCACGGTCGGCACCTTCCGCGCCGGCGAGCGCAACAACATCATCCCCGAGAGCGCCGAGCTCAGCGGCACGATCCGCACCTTCGACGACGACGTGCTCGCGACCATCGAGTCGCGCATGCGGGACATCTTCGACGGCGTCACGAAAGCCGCGCACGCGACCTTCGAGCTGTCCTTCGACACCGGCCACCCGATGACGGTCAACAACCCGGAGCTCACGGCGCAGCTCGTGCCGACGCTCACGCGGCTGGTGGGCGCCGACATGATCCACGAGGCCCCGCCGATCACCGGCGCCGAGGACTTCTCGTACTTCGCGAACGTGGTTCCGGGCTTCTACTTCCAGATCGGCGTCGTACCCGAGGGCAAGGTCTCGGGCGGCCACCACACGCCGACGTTCTACGCGGCCGACGAGGCGGTGCCGATCGCGATGCGCCTGATGTCGACGCTGGTGGTCGACTACCTCGAGGGCGGGGCACCCTGATGTCCGCACTCGTCGAATGCGTCCCGAATTTCTCCGAGGGGCGCGACCGCTCGGTGATCGATGCGATATCCCGGGCGATTTCCGGCGTCAGCGGCGTGCGGCTCCTCGACGTCGATGCGGGCGCCGACACGAACCGGACGGTCTATACGTTCGTGGGCGCGCCGGACGCGGTGAGCGAGGCGGCATTCCGGGCCGCGGTCGCGGCGAGTGAGCTCATCGACATGTCGAAGCACGAGGGCGCCCACCCGCGCATGGGCGCGCTCGACGTCTGCCCGATCGTGCCGATCTCCGGCGTGACGATGGACCAGTGCGTCGCGGTGGCGCGGGCGCTGGGCCGGCGCCTCGCCGAGGCGCTGGCCCTGCCGGTCTATTTCTACGAGTACGCGGCGACGCGGCCGGAGCGGCGGAACCTCGCCGACATCCGCGCCGGCGAGTACGAGGGCCTGCGCGAGAAGCTCGCCAAGCCTGAGTGGGCGCCCGATGCGGGGCCTGCCACCTTCAACGAGCGGCTCGGCGCCAGCGTCGTCGGCGCGCGCGAGTTCCTCATCGCCTACAACGTCAACGTCAACACGCGCGACCAGAAGCTCGCCAACGAGGTCGCGCTCAACATCCGCGAAGCGGGACGCCTCAAGCGCGACGCGAAGGGCCAGGTCGTGACCGACGCGCAAGGCCGCGAGCTGCGCGTGCCGGGCCGGCTCAAGGCGGTGAAGGCGATCGGCTGGTACATCGAGCAATACCGCCAGGCCCAGGTGTCGATCAACCTCCTGAGCTACCGGACGACGCCGCTGCACGAGGTGTTCGAAACGACGCGCGAAGAGGCTGCAAAGCTCGGCCTCGTCGTGACCGGCTCCGAGCTCGTCGGCATGACGCCGCTCGAGCCGCTGCTGGAAGCGGGCCGCTTTTACCTGAAGAAGCAGGGCCGCTCGGCCGGCCTGCCGGAACGCGAGCTGGTGGAGATCGCCGTGCAGTCGCTCGGCCTCGCCCAGCTCTCGCCCTTCGACCCCGACAAGCGGATCATCGAGTACGCTGTGCGCGTGGCGGCACCCCTGGTTTCCATGACGGTCGAGCGCTTCGTCGACGAAGTCTCGAGCAACTCGCCGGCCCCGGGCGGCGGCTCGGTCGCCGCGCTCGCCGGCAGCCTCGGCGCGGCGCTGGCGGCGATGGTCGCGAACCTCACGGTCGGCAAGGCCGGCTACGAATCGGCGTGGGCGCCGTTGTCCTCGCTGGCGGAGCGGGCCCAGGGGCTGAAGGCCGCGCTGCTGCGCGCCGTCGACGACGACACGAAGGCCTTCGACGACGTGCTGGCGGCCATGCGCCTGGCGAAGGCCACCGAGGAACAGAAAGCGGCGCGAGCGTCCGCGATCGCGGCCGCCTACGAGAAGGCGACCGCCGTTCCGCTCGCCACGGCGCGGCTCTGCCTCCAGGCGCTCGAGCTCACCGAGCAGGCCGCCGCGAGCGGCAACCGGAATTCAGCGTCGGACGCCGGCGTCGGCGCACTGCTCGCCAAGGCCGGGCTCGACGCGGCGCTCATGAACGTGCGCATCAACCTGCCGTCGGTGCGGGAAGGCGCATTCAAGGCGGCGACACTCGCCGAGATCGCCGAACTGCAGTCGAAGTCCGCGGGCCCGCTGGCGCGGACGCTCGCCACCGTCGAGGCGAACCTGTAGGTGCCGGGTCGTACATTTCGTACATTTGCGGTCTCGCCAAATGTACGAAATGTACGACCCGGCACCCTTATGGTGCGGGCGGTTTCGACCTGCCGCGAACGCGGCTCACGACGTCGTTCGCCGTCGACTTGAGCTTGCGCAGCCAGTGGCGCGCCCAGGCGAATTCGAGGCCGAGCACGCCGAGGCCGAGCGGGATGACGATGATCGCGGGTCCCGGCAGCACGATCATGGCGATACCGATCAGGAGGATGCTGCCGCCGATCACGGCGACGACGATGCGCCGCGCCCATGCGTAGGTGATGTTGCGGCGGAGAAAACTGCGGAGCTGCCATCTCATGCAGCGCGCATCCGTGCGAGCGCGCGATCGTGCACGCGCGAGAGCAGGAGCAAGGCGACGATTGCGCCGCAGAGCGCCATGAACATGTCCCACTGCGTATCCCAGATGTCCCCCTGGGTCGCCAGGAACTGGTCGGCCGCGACGCCCGCCGCGAGCGCGGTCCACCACTCCACGAATTCGTACGTCGCGCTGATCGCGAGGCAGGTCGCCACCGTCAGGAACGCGAGCCAGCCGCCCTTCTTGACCGGCGAGGTCCGTATCAGGATCTCGCGCACGGCGATCGCGGGCACGAAACCCTGCGCGAAATGACCGAGGCGGTCATAGTGATTGCGCGAAAGGTCGAGCGCGTCCTGGACCCAGAATCCGAGCGGCACGCGCGCGTAGGTGTAATGCGCGCCCACGATGAGGATCAGGCAGTGCACGCCGATCAACGCGTAGAGGAGCGGCGTCAACGGAAACCGCTTCGCCGTCAGGTACAGCAGCGGCAGCACGATGGCGACGGGAAATACCTCGAGTATCCAGGTGAGCGCGTCGTGCGGGTGGATCCGCGACAGCGCGGCCGACGGCAGGACCACGAGCGTCATCCAGAGCAGCATGCGTGGCCACGGCCGCGGCGACATCAGGATTCCCCGACAAAAGTCTCGATGAGCCGCGCGACGGCGCGCGGCTCTTCATGATGCAGCATGTGCCCCGCGCCGGCCACCGTTTCCACGCGAAGATCCCGGACCAGCGAACGGAAGGATTCGACGCCGCCTTCCGGCGCGAGCCGCGCGAGCAGCTCCGACTCCGAACCGACGACGAGCAGGACGCGCGCCTCGATCCGGCGCCAGCAGGCTTCCATCTCCTCGCGGCGATACAGGTAGGGATTCACGCGGCGGTGCGCAGGATCGGCGAGCAGGCGCACGCCGCCGCCGGGCAGCGACCGGCTCCAGCATTCCGCCACCCAGGCGGCCCGCTCGGGCGTGATCCGCGGGTTTCGCTTCGCGATGCGCGCCGCGAGCTCGGCGACGTCGGCGTAATCGGCAAATTCGGCAGGCACGCGCAGTTCATCGAGCCATTTCTCGAGGCGGGCCGGCGCCTGCGAGGCCTCGGTGCGCGGCAGGCCGAAGCCCTCGAGATTCACGAGCGCGCGCACGCGCGACGGGCGCACGCCCGCGTAGATCATCGCGACATTCGCGCCCATGCTGTGGCCGACGAGGCGCGCGGGCGCACGCGGGCACAGCCGGTCGACGAGATCGTCGAGGTCGGCGTAGTAATCCGGGAACCAGTAGCCGCCGGGGTTTCGCGCGCTGCCGCCGAAACCGCGCCAGTCCAGGGCGACGAGCGGAAGCGCGGGCGAAATCTCGTCCGCGACGAACTGGAAGCTCGCCGCGCAATCCGCATAGCCGTGCAGCACGATCACCGGATCGTCGGAATCCGGCCCCCAGGTCATCAGGTGGTGGTCGAGGCCACGGAGCGAGATCGTCCGGTGCCTGCCCGGGCGAGCGGGACGGTAAGTCATCGGTTCAGCCGGGCGCCAGGCGGTGGACCAGCAGCTTGTCGATGCGCCGGCCGTCCATGTCCACGACCTCGAAGCGGAAGCTGCGCCAGCGGAAGCTCTCGCCCGTCGTCGGCAGGTGGCCGAGCTGCGCGAGCACGAAGCCCGCGAGCGTCGTGTAGTCGTCGCCCGAGCGCATGTTGCCGCTGCCGAGCAGCCGCTCGACGTCGTCGATGGACATGCTGCCGTCCACCAGCCAGGAAGAATCGTCACGCGCGACCGCCTCGGCAGGCTCCTCCTTGGCGGACTCCGGCAGCTCGCCGGCGATCGCCGTCAGGATGTCGGACGGGGTGACGACGCCCTCGATCGAGCCATGCTCGTCCACGATCACGGCGAAATGCATCTTCGATTCGCGGAAGAGATCCAGCAGCCGCAGGATCCGCGTCGACTCGTGCACGATGAGCGGCGCGTGCACGCGCGCCGCGAGCTCGCCGGACTTCCGGGTTGCCGAGCCATTCCGCGAGGTCGCCGGTCAGCACGACGCCGACCAGCTCGTCCAGCTGTTCGCGGCAGACCGGGTAGCGCGAGTGCCCGCTGGTGCGCACGGCGTTCCAGACCGTCTCGCGGCCGTCCGCGGCGTCGAGCCAGACGACGTCGCCGCGCGGGATCATGATGCTGCGCACCGTGCGGTCCGTCAGGCGCAGCACGCCCTCGATCATCTGGTGCTCGGCCTTGTGGAAGATGCCGGCGTGCGTGCCTTCCGCGATCATCGAGCGGATCTCCTCCTCGCTCACCGCGCGGTTGGTCGTCGTGCGGATGCCGAGGATGCGCGTGACGAGCTCGGTCGAGCCCTGCAGCACCCAGACGAAGGGCTTGCCGAAGAGCGCGAGCGCCTCCATCAGCGGCGCGAGGCGCGCGGCGATCAGCTCGGGATTGGTGAGCGCCCAGCGCTTCGGCACGAGCTCGCCGATCACGAGCGAGAGGAAGGTGACGCCGACGACGACGAGGCCGTAGGCCGTCGTGTCGAGCCAGGGCGCGACCGGCGCGAGGAATTCGAAGCGCGAGAGCCAGGCCGCGAGCGGCCCGGCGAAACGCGCGCCGGAATAGACGCCCGCGAGCACGCCGATCAGCGTGATGAAGAACTGCACCGTGGAGAGGAAGCGGGTCGGGTCGTCGAGCAGCCGGAGCGCCGCGCGGGCGCCGCGGCTGCCTTCCTGCGCGAGTTGCCGCAGGCGCGTCGCGCGCGAGGAAAACAGCGATAGCTCGGCCATCGCGAACAGGCCGTTCACGAGGATCAGGGCGACGAGAATCAGGAAGTAGGCCAGCATTGTGCGCCGGGCGGCCCGGCCGGGGTGATTCTACCAGTTAGGCGGAAAGCGGTCGGTTGCGGCCCGGAACAGCCCGCTGCAAGATGCCCGCTTGCAGACACGCGACGCTTCCCGGCGGCTGATCGCAGGCTCCGCGATCATCGGCTCGATCGGCACCTTCAGCCTGCACGTGCTGCTGCCGGCGCTGCCCGCGATCGCGCTCGCGATGCACGTCGCGCCGCACGCGGCGCAGCTGCTCATCAGCCTGTCGATCCTCTCGATCGCGCTCGGCAACCTCATGGTCGCGCCGCTCTCGGACCGCTATGGGCGCAGGCGCATCGTGCTGCTCTCGCTCGCGCTCTTCGTGCTCGGCAGCGCCGCGGGCATCGTCGCGAAATCGCTCGACATGCTGGTCGTCGCGCGCGTGGTGCAGGCCTTCGGCGGCGGCGCCGCGATGTCGGTCATGCGGGCGACGATCCTCGACCACTTCGGCGCCGGCGAAGGCCGCCTCCGCGCTCGCCGCCACCGCGACCGCGATCCTGATCGCGCCGATGCTCGCGCCGACGCTCGGCGGCTTCGTGCTCGAGTGGCTCGACTGGCGCGCGGTGTTCGCGCTCTCCGGCGTGCTCGGCTTTGGCGTCTTCATCTTCGCCTCGCGGAACCTGCGCGATGCCAGGCGCGCCGACCGGGCGGCCGGGCCGTCGCTGCGCTACCTGGCCGGCTACAAGCGCCTGCTCGGCTCGCGCGAATACCTCGCGTTCCTGCTGTACGGCTCCTGCATGGTCAGCATGATCTACACGTTCGTGACGGGCGCGCCCTATGTCGCGATCGACGTGCTCGGCGTTTCGCCCTCGCGCTTCGGCCTGCTCCTGTTCTTTCCGGCCGTCGCCTCGTTCACCGGCTTCATGGTCGCGGCGCGCATGACGGGCCGCCTCGGCGGGCAGCGCATGATGCGGATGGGCGCGATGATCGCCTTCGCGGGCACGGTCACGATGGCGGGGCTCGCGCTGGCGGGCGTCTGGCATCCGCTTGCGCTCTTCATCCCCGGCATGGCGATCGGCTTCGCGAATGCGATCGCAGCGCCCTCCTCGACCATCGGCGCGATCTCGCGCGACCCGGCGATCGCGGGCGCGGCATCGGGCTTGTTCGGGTTCCTGCAGCTGGTCACGGCCGCCGTCGCGTCGCAGACGGTCGCGGCGCTCACCGGGCGCACGCCGGTGCCGCTCACGATCGTCCTGCTGGTGCTATGCCTGGGTGCGCTGATCGCGCTCAGGCCGATCGGAAAGATCCGGCTGCAGTCTCAGGCGGAGCCGCCCGGGCCGCCGGTCGCGTCGGAACCGACGCGGTAGCGGAAACGGACGGTGCCGAAGGTGACGAGGTCGCCGTCGTCGAGGCGCGCGTAGCGCACCTGGATGCCATTCACGAAGATGCCGTTGCGGCTGTTCGCGTCCACGACCATCGCTTCGCCGTTCCGGACCGTCAGCATGGCGTGCAGGCGGCTCACGGTCGGGTCCACGATGCGAAGGTCGTTGTCGCGCGTGCGGCCGATGTTGACGCGCCGGCTCGAGATCTCGTGCACGCAGCCGACGAGGTCGAGGCCGATCAGGTAGCGGCGCAGGCGCGGCGTCGCGGCGACCGCGGGCGTGATCGGCGGCAGCTCGGGGGCCGGCAGCTCGAGCGTGAAATCCACTTCCGGGTAAAGCTCGGCCGTCGCGTCGGCGCGGGGCTCGGCTGCGTCCGGCGGCAGCGCATCGGTGACCGCGGCGTTCAGCGGGCGCGATTCGCGCAGCTCATCGGCCAGGCTCTCGCGCTCGAGGGTGCGCGTCGCGAGCCTGGCCTGCAATTCATCGATCCGGCGCTCACGCTCGGCGAGCAGCTGGTCGCGCTCGGCCAGGGAGCGGAGCAGGGACTCGATCCGCTTCTGCCAGCGCGCGCGCTCGGCGGCGAGCGCAGCGGCCTGGTCGGTCCGGCGGCGCTCGATCGTCAGCAGCTGGTTGAGGTCGGCCTGGGTCTCGGTGTAGAGCTGGGTGTCGTCTTCTTCGACGCCCATGCTGTCGAGTTCGGGATCGTCATCGGCCACCTCGCCGATGAGGATCGGGGCGTCGTCGAGATCGGTGGCGGGAGTCGCGAGCTCCCACTCGTGGGCTTCCGGCAAGCGATGGGGACTCGTGAGCTCGATGTGCTCGACGAGTAACGTCAGGTCCTCGGAGACGATGCCGTCGTCCGGGGTCCCATCCCCTTCCCCCTTCTCCATGGCGACCATTATCCCCGAGTTATCCCCAAGTACGAATGCCGGGTTGTTGACGCGCGCTGCAAGCCCATTATTTTTCAATGACTTAGGAGCGCGTTCGGCCTGCGGCGGCGCAAGCGAGTGTGAACTGCGTCACACGGCCGGCGCAGCTTTGCGCTGTGTAGGATGGCCGCCATGCGACCGGTCTGGATGCTCTCCGCAACGCAGGCACTGTGCATGTCGGGCAGTTTCCTGTTCGTCCTGCTCGGCGGAATCATCGGTTCCCACCTCGCGCCGGCCCCTGCGCTCGCGACGCTGCCGGTGTCGGTGCTGATCGCGGGACTCGCGGCGAGCGTCGTGCCGGCCGGGGCCCTGATCCACCGCTTCGGGCGGCGCACGGTCTTCGCCTGCAGCGCCCTGCAGGCCGCGGCGGGCTGCGTGCTCGCCGGCTACGCGATTTCGACCGGCCGCTTCTGGCTGTTCTGCGCCGCCGCCTTCCTGCTCGGCTCCAACAACGCGGTCGTCATGCAGTACCGCTTCGCGGCGACCGAGTACGTGCCGAAAACGCATGCGAGCCGCGCGATCGCGGTCGTCATGAGCGGGGCGCTGCTCGCGGCCTGGCTGGGGCCGGAGCTCGCGGTGCGCACCGCCGACCTCGTGCCGGCGGCGCACTACGCCGGATCCTTCTACTCGGGCACCGTGCTGTACCTGCTCGCGGCCGTCGTGCTCGCGCAGGTCCCCGACTCGACCCATGTGCATGCCGACGATGCGGCCCCGCCCCGGCGGCTCGGCGAAATCGCGGCGCAGCCGGTCTATCGCGTCGCGGTGCTCGCGGCGCTGACCTCCTACGCGGTGATGAGCTTCATCATGACGGCGACGCCGATCAGCATGCACGTCGTCGACGGCCACGACGAGATCTCGACCGCGCACGTGATCCAGGTGCACCTGCTCGCGATGTACCTGCCCTCGCTCGGCAGCGGCTGGATCATCGCGAAATTCGGCGAGCGCCCGGTGATCGTCGCCGGGACACTGCTGATCGCCGTCTGCGTCGGGATCGCGACGCACGGGGGCCATTCCGCCCTGCACTACGGCTGGGCGCTCGGCGTGCTCGGGCTCGGCTGGAACCTGCTCTTCATCGCCGCGACGACGATGCTCACGAAGACCTACCGCCGCGGCGAGCGCATCCAGGCGCAGACGCTGAACGACTTCCTGGTGTTTGGCTCGCAGGCGGCGGCATCGCTGCTGGCCGGGCTCGCGGTCACGACGATCGGCTGGGAGCGGCTCAACTACGCGACGCTGCCGCTGCTCGCGGCGGTGCTGGTCGCGACCGTGGCGATCGGCCCGCGGCGCGCAGGCGGTTCCGGGCTAGACGCGGTCGAGGAAGCTGCGGATCTCGGCGACGACGGCGTCGGCCGGCTCCTCGAGAATCCGCCCCGGATCGGGCGAGAGCTGGAGCATCGGCTGGGCGATGCCGGTGGCCGGCTGCTGCGAGCCGGCGACGATCAGGCGGCGCACTTCCTGCGGCCGCGTGGCGGCGAGCTCGAAGGCGACGTTCGCGCCGCGGCCGCAGCCGAGGAGATCGACGCGGCGCAGGCGCAGGTGATCGATGAGGTCCACGATCGCGAGCGCGATGCCGGCCACGGCCATGCGGCCTTTCGGTGCGTCGGAGGCGCCGCTGCCCGGCAGGTCCGGCGCGTAAATCGAGCGGTCGGTGCCGAGCAGCGCCGCGCAGCGGCCGAAGTCCGCGCCGCTGCCGTCCTCGGCGTGCAGGAAGATGAGCGGCGACGCCTCGTCGAAGCCGCCGCTCGACGGATAGGCGGTCGCGAGGTGCAGCTGGCCGTAACGGCAATCGATGTACATGCGCCGCAGTTGCGCGGGCGCGTTTGCCGATTGCCGCTTCTTCGTCGCCATGCCTGCCCCGTTCTCTATTGTGCCGCTATCATGGTGCATGAGGGGACCCGTCATGCCCAAGTATTTGCGCACATTCCTGGCAGCCGTCGTCGCGACCGGCGCAACGTCGCTCGCCCAGGGTGCGCCTGCCGCGGCCGCGCCGGACGACAAGGCGATTTATGACCGGATCGTGTCGCTCGCCGGCGACTGGACCGGACATATGGAAGATCCGCTCGCGGGTCCGCCGGTCACGGCGCGCTTCGAAGTCGTGAGCGGCGGCAAGGCCGTCATCGAATACCAGAGCCCGACCGGCAGCCTGCCGATGGTCACCGTGTATTTCCTCGCGAGCGGAAAATTGCGCGCCGTGCAGTATTCGCCGGCCGGCAACCAGCCGACCTACAAGCTCGGCGCGGATTCGACGGCGGAACTCGCCGAGCTCGAGTTCGACGGCGGCACGGGTTTCGACGCGGACCACGACGGCCACGTGCACAAGGGCGAGCTGCGCTTCGTGTCGCCGGAGCGCATCGAGCATCGCTGGTTCCACTACGTCGGGCCGAAGGAACAGGGCGTGACGCAGTGGTTCCTGGAGCGCGCGCCGGCCGAGGAAAAGC
Source organism: uncultured Gammaproteobacteria bacterium (assembly GCA_963747035.1). GTDB lineage: Bacteria > Pseudomonadota > Gammaproteobacteria > Steroidobacterales > Steroidobacteraceae > SCUD01. The sequence goes on along the minus strand of CAVVDL010000019.1, from coordinate 7,809 downwards.
CGGCCGCGCCTGCGCCCGAGGAAAAGAAGCCGGAAGCGACGCCGGCGGCGGGGAAGAAGCGCTGATTCCGCTATCGGAGGGGACAGTCCGCCTTCATATGTGAGCGGCGCTACGCGCCGCTTCACGAATTGAAGGGGCAGCGTCCCCTTCAGTACTCGTCGTATTTCCTGGACTTGCCGCGGACGCGGTCGGCGGGATATTTCTTCGCGTTCTCGGCGAGCTTCAGCTCGGCGGCCGCGAGCAGGTCGATGTCGAGCCGGTCCGAGAGGCGGACGAGGAACCACAGCACGTCCGCCAGTTCCTCGGCGACGCGCTGGCGCTGCTTGCCGTCGAGCGCCGCGCTTTCCTCTTCCGTGAGCCACTGGAACAGCTCGACGAGTTCGGAGGCCTCGACCGAGAGCGCCATCGCGAGGTTCTTCGGGCTGTGGAAGCGGTCCCAGTCGCGCTCGGCGACGAAAGCCCGCACGCGCTCCTTCAATTCGCCGAGATCCCGCATGCGGACACTGTCCACCAATCGCCATTGCGGCGCAACGTGCCTGCCTTGCGCCGAAACGAGTTTGCAAGGCCCGACCCGCAGCCCTCAGAATCACGCACCTCAAAATGCCGACCCTGCCGGTCCGGGAGAGCTCATGAATTTCGCCATCCGCCTGCTCGCGGCCGCCCTCGCGGTCCTGCCGGTCGCCGCCCTTGCGGACACGGCGCCCGCGCCGCTGACGGCCGAGACGATGTGGCAGCTGAAGCGCGTCGGGCCGCCTGCGATCTCGCCGGACGGCAAGTTCGCGGTCTATGACCTCAAGCGCTACGACGCGGACAACGACAAGGGCGACTGCCGACCTCTACCTCGTGCCGACCGCCGGCGGCAAGCCGCAGCGCCTGACGAGCTCGAAAGGCAACGAGACCGAGCCGACCTGGAGCCCGGACGGCCGCTTCATCGCCTTCGTCGCGAAGCGCGGCGACGACAAGCAGTCGCAGCTCTACGTGATCGCCGCGAACGGCGGCGAAGCGACCCGCGTCAGCGACGTCCCGACCGGCGTCGCCTCGCCCAAGTGGTTCCCGGACTCGAAGCGCATCGCCTTCATCACCGAGGTCTGGCCGGACATCACCGACTGGGCCAAGACCAAGGAAAAGATGACCGCGCGCGAAGAGTCGAAGATGAGCGCGATGACCTGGGACCGCCCGCCGGTCACGCACTGGGATCACTTCATCGAGGACCGCATCCCGCACCTGTATTCCATCGCGATCGACGGCGCGACGCCCGTCGCGATCACGCTGAACTCCGGCCAGTCGCTCCCGCGGCGCGAAAACGGCAAGGATTCCTACGACATCTCGCCGGACGGCCAGGAAATCGCCTTCGTCGCGAACACCGACGCGACCGGCCGCGACGAGAACACGGACGTCTACGTCGTGCCGGCGACCGGCGGCGCGGCGAAGCAACCTCACCGCGGACAATCCCGCGGGCGACGAGGTCCCGTCGTACAGCCCGGACGGCCGCTACCTCGCGTACTCGAAGCAGACCATCAAGGGTTTCTACGGCGACACCAAGCAGCTCTGGCTGGTCGACCGCAGGTCGGATGCGCGCCGCCGCGTCGCCGCGGACTGGGACCGCTCGGTCAGCGGCATCTCCTGGGCGCCCGACTCGAAGTCGTTCTACGCGCCGGTCGACGACGCGGCGACCGAGCGCATCTACCGCTTCGACGTCGCGAAGGGCACGCAGCATGCGCTGACGACGAGCTCGAGCTTCAGCTCGCTCGCGATCGCCGGCAAGCCCGCGACCCTCGTCGCGCTCCGGCAATCCTTCACCGAGCCGCCGACGCTGGTCGCCGTCTCGACCAAGGACGGCGCGGCGACGAAGCTCTCCGACCACAACGACGAGCAGCTCGCCGCGACCTCCTTCGGCAAGGTCGAGAGCGTGACCTACAAGGGCGCGGAAGGCGCCGACATCCAGATGTGGGTGATCTACCCGCCCGGCTTCGACCCGGCGAAGAAGTACCCGCTCTACCTCATCCTGCACGGCGGGCCGCACAACGGCGTCTACGACAGCTGGACCTTCCGCTGGAACGCCGAGGTGTTCTCGAGCTGGGGCTACGTGACGGCCTGGCACAACTTCCACGGCTCGAGCGGCTTCGGCCAGAAATTCGCCGACTCGATCAACCCCGACGGCATCACGCTGCCCTACGAGGACACGATCAAGGCGGCGGAATGGTTCGAGTCGAAGCCCTGGATCGACAGCGACCGCATGGCCGCGGGCGGCGGCAGCTACGGCGGCTTCCTGGCCGCGACGCTGCTCGGCCGGCCGCATCCGTTCAAGACGCTCATCGCGCACGCGGCGGTCTACGACAACTACGCGATGTACGGCGGCGACTACGGCGCCGAGAAGAACCGCTTCTTCGAGGCCTGGGACAAGCCCGAGGAATTCGCGAAGTATTCGCCGGCGACCAGCGCCGCGAACTTCAAGACGCCGACGCTCGTGATCCACGGCCAGCTCGACCAGCGCGTGCCGCTCAACAACGGCATGGAGCTGTTCCAGATCCTGCAGAACAAGGGCGTGCCGAGCCGGCTCGTGTACTTCCCGGACGAGAACCACTGGGTCCTGAAGCGCCAGAACTCGCTGTTCTGGTATTCCGAAGTCAAGAACTGGCTCGAGCACTACGTGCCGGCCGGCGCACGTTGAGGAGCCCTCGATGAAGATGTCACGTCGCACGATCCTGAAAGCCGGCGCCGGCACGGCGCTCGCACTCGCCGGGCTCACGCCTCGTCGCCGCGGAAAAGAGCCCGGGCACGATGCTGATCCTCGGCGGCACCGGGTTCATCGGGCCGCACATGACGGAGCTCGCGCTCGCGCGCGGCTGGAAGGTCACGCACTTCAATCGCGGCAAGCGCGATGCGGACGGCGTCGAAAACGTCGAGACGCTCCACGGCGACCGCAAGGGCCAGCTCGAGTCGCTGCAGGGCCGCAAGTGGGACGTCGTCGTCGACAACACCGGCTACATCCCGAAGTACACGAAGATGTCGGCGGACCTGCTCGCGCCGAACACCGGCTACTGCCTCTACATCTCGAGCATCTCGGCCTACGCGAGCTTCGCGAAGCCGAACGACATCGGCTCGCCGACCGGCGTGCTCGAGAACAAGGACCAGGAAGAGATCACGAACGAGACCTACGGGCCGATGAAGGCGCTCTGCGAGCAGTACGTGCGCGACGCCTACGGCAAGCGCTCCTCGATCGTGCGTCCCGGGCTACATCGTGGGCCCGCTCGACCCGACCGACCGCTTCACCTACTGGCCGGTGCGCTTCGCCAAGGGCGGCGACATGGCCGTGCCGGGGACGCCCGCCGATCCCATCCAGATCGTGGACGTGCGCGACCTCGTCGCGTTCATGATGGGACTGGTCGATCGGCGCGTGGACGGCATACTTCAACGCCGTCACGCCGCCCGGCGCGATCACCATGGGCAACCTCATGGACACGAGCCGCAAGGTCACGGGCGCGGACACGAAGCTCACGTGGATCGACGAGGATTTCCTCGCGACCCAGATGAAGCCCGAGGAGATGAACTTCGCGCCCTGGGGGCCGATGCACGGCGAGGAAGCCGGCGGCTCGCTGACCGGCATGAAGGCCTCCGCGGACCAGGGCCTCAAGGCGCGCGTCGCTCGAGGAGACCGTGCGCGACACGCTCGCCTGGCACGAGACGCGGCCGGCGGACCGCAAGGCGCAGCTGAAGTCGGGTTTCTCGCCGGAGCAGGAAGCCGCGATCCTCGCAGCGTGGAGGGCGCGCAAGGCCTAGGCGGCGCGCGCGTCGCCCCGGGCGGGGGCCCTCGCTCGCTCAGGGCGGCGACCGCATTCGCTCGCTCGGGGACCCGCCCGGGGCTCGCGAGCGCCGCGTGAGTGCTCGCACATCCGGTTGCGTGGTCGTCGGCCTCCAGCGGGCGTAGTATCCGGAGAAAAGCCGCTCCGGGAGGCGCGCAATGCGTACGGTCAGGCAGTTGCTCGAGGGGAAGAAGACCGGCGTCGTCACGATCGACGCGGGCGAACCGGTCCGGACCGCGATCCAGCTGATGGCCGACCACTTCATCGGCGCCCTGCCGGTGCTCGAGGGCGGCCGGCTCGCGGGCATCGTTTCCGAGCGCGACTACGCGCGCAAGGTCGTGCTGATGGGCCGCAAGTCCACCGAGACGACGGTCGGCACGATCATGAGTGCGCCGGTGATCGTCGTCGGCCCGCAGCACTCCGTCAACGAATGCATGATGCTGATGACCGAGAAGCGCATCCGGCACCTGCCGGTCGTCGAAGAAGGCGCGCTGGTCGGCGTGATCTCGATCGGGGACCTCGTGAAGGCGGTCATCGACGAGCAGAAGCACGAAATCGAGGACCTGCGGCGGTACATCGCCGGTTAGCGCCGGTGGCGCTTCGCGCCGTGCGCCGGCCGGGTGGCTCGCGCGCTCAGAAGAACGGACATTCGCTTGCTCGCCACCCGGCAACGGCGCTGGCGCGAAGCGGAATGCGGCCCGAACGGCGACGTCGACGTGTTCTCGTTATCTACCAGGCGCCGGTGTTCGGCATCGAGGCCCAGGGTTCCTGCGGCGGCAGCGAGCCTTCCCTTCTGCAGCAGCTCGACAGAGATGTTGTCCGGCGAGCGGACGAAGGCCATGTGGCCGTCGCGCGGCGGGCGGTTGATGGTGATGCCGGCGGCCTTGAGCTTCGCGCACAGCGCGTAGATGTCGTCGACCTGGTACGCGAGGTGGCCGAAAGCGCGGCCGATCGTGTACGGCTCCGGGTCCCAGTTGTGCGTGAGCTCGATCTGGGCGTCCTCGTCGCCGGGCGCGGCGAGGAAGACGAGCGTGAAGCGCGCTTTTTCGTTATCGATGCGCCGCACTTCCTGCAAGCCGAGCAGTCCGTAAAACGCGATCGATGCCGCAAGGTCGCTCACGCGCACCATCGTGTGCAGGTATTTCATTTCGCGAACGCTAGCACGCCTGCGGCCTCAGACGAAGCCGAGGGCGAGCCCGGCCGCCGCGCCGCCGATGATGACCCAGATGGCGTCCACGCGGGTCCATTGCAGCAGGGCGAAGCGCCGCGGCTGCGATTGCCGATCGCGTTCCAGTCGGGCGCCGCGAGCCCGGCGGGAAACAGGATGTTGCGGCCGAAGGCGATCGCGAGACTGCCGATCACGCCCACCACGGCGGCCGTCATGCAGGCGAGCGCCGCCGACGAGCCGCACATTGGACGCAAGTTTCTCGCCGTAGGGCGCGCCGACCAGGATGAACACGAAGGACGGCAGGAACGTGGCCCAGGACGCGAGCATCGAGGCGATCGTCGCGGACACGCCCGGCGCAGCGCGCCCGGCTGGTTCCAGCCCGCCATGAACCCGACGAACTGCAGCACGATGATGAGCGGTCCGGGCGTCGTCTCGGCGAGCGCAAGGCCGGCGACCGCGTCTGCCTGCGTGAGCCAGCCGTAGACGTCGCACCGCCTGCTGGTTGACCCAGGCGAGGATTGCATAGGCGCCGCCGAAGGTGACGAGTGCCGCGGTCGTGAAGAACCGGTAGATCTCGGCGAACACGGAGTCCGGACCGGCGAGCTGCAGGATGGCGATCGCGGGGATGACCCACAGCACGAAGCCCGTCGCGAGCGTCCGCCACGGAAAGGTCACGGCACCGCGATTCGCGGGCGGCGGCGGCGACGCCTCCTGATGCTTCAACAAGAGGCCGACGACGGCGGCACCCGCGACCACGAGCGGAAATGGCGCGAACTTGCCGACCATCAGGACGAAGGCGACGCCCGCAAGCAGCCAATGCAGCGGCTTCCTGAGTGCGCGGCCCGAGATCCGCACGACCGCCTGGACGATCAGCGCGATCGCCGTCGCCTTCAGGCCGAGTATTGCGGCCGCCACGAGCGGCACGTCGCCGTGCAGCGCATAGAGGAAAGACAAGGCGAGCAGCAGGAAAACCGACGGCACGAGGAAGCAGAGTCCCGCGACGACGCCGCCCATGACGCCGTGCAGGCGCCAGCCGAGCCAGATCGCGAGCTGCAGCGCCTCGGGGCCCGGCAGCAGGATCACGAGGTTGAGCGCATTCAGGTAGGTGCGCTCGTCGACCCAGCGACGTTCCTCGACGAGCTCGCGATGCATGATCGCGACCTGCGCGACCGGCCCGCCGAAGGAGATGAGCCCGAGCCTGAGCCAGTAGCGGAACGCCTCGCGGCGCGAGGGAATCACGGCGCCGTGATCGGCGAGTACCACGGCAACCGCTTGAACTCCGCGACCCACGCGCCGATCGCCGGAAAGTCGCTCATGCGATAGCCCGCCTCGTCCGCCACGTGCGTGTAGGCAAAGAGCGCGATGTCCGCGAGCGTCGCACTCTCGCCGACGAGCCAGCGTCGGCCGGTCAGGCCTTTTTCGAGCAGCGCGAGCGAATCCGCGCCGCGCTGGAAGCGCTCGACGTATTTCTCGCCGAGCTCCTCGGGCGTCTTCTTCAGCGACTTCAGCCAGAAGCGCACGGTCGCGACGCCGGGCTCGAGCTGGTACTGCTCGAAGCCGAGCCACTGCCAGACGAGCGCGCGCTCGTACTTGTCCGCCGGCATGAGCGGCGTGCCCTCGGCGAGGAACAGAATGATGGCGTGGCTCTCCGCGATCGGCCCGCGGCCCGGCACCATCAACACCGGGATCTTGCCGTTCGGATTGATCGCGAGGTATTCGGGCGTGCGCGTCGCGCCCGCGACGATGTTCATCTGCCTGAGCTCGTACGGGATGCCGAGCGCCTTCATCACCAGGCGGCACTTGTAGCCATTGCCGGAGGGCAGGTAGTCATAGAGTACGTAGCCCATGGCGTTACGCCTGTCCCGAGCAGCCGCCGCGCCTCGGCGGCGGCGCGGATGCCGGAGAGATGCGCGCCGTGCAGCGTGCCGTAGGCCTGCCTGCTCGGTGTGCTCGCCCGCGAACACGAGGCGCCCGCCGACCTGGCGCGTCAGCACCGCGCGCGCGCCGTATTTCCCCGGCACGCAGTGCGAGTAGGCGCCGCGCGCGAACGGGTCGGAGGCCCAGGCGGTCGCCGCGCCCTTGTCGAACTGCTTGCGCACATCGCCGCCCAGCATGGCGCTGAACTCGTCGAGCGCGTGCGCGATGCCGGCCGCCTCGCCCTCCGCCTCCAGCTCGCGCGCGAGTCGCCCGGCGCGAAGGCGATGCAGACGTTGCTGTCGCAGTGGCGCGTCAGGTAGCTGAGGCCGCGGCCGTCGTCGCGCTTCATCCGCAGGAACTCCGTCGTCTCCGACGGGAAGACGTTCTTCTTGAAGCGCAGCGCCACCTTCTCGAGGATCCCGAGCGGCAGGTCGTTGTGCGCCTGGAGCACCTCGACCGGCAGGTGCGGCGTGAAGATGACCGCGCCCTCGGCCACCGCCGCGGACGGCAGCGCGACGACGGCGACGCGCGCCGTCACGGGCCCGGCGTCCGTCTCCGCAACGACGCCCCGCCCGCCCCAGCGGATGCGCGTCACCGGCGTCCTGAGGCGCACGTCCACGCCCTTGGCGTAGTGCGCCAGCAGCGTGCCGTAGCCGCGCGGGATCATGAAGTCGTGGCCGTCCTCGGCGAACTGGTACGAGTCGAGCGCCGAGAAGTTGGCGGGCTCGACGCCCTCCCAGCCCGTCAGGTCTTCCATCGCCATGGGATACCAGGGATCGGCGACGGTCTCCTGCGTGAACGCCGCTTCGGCCGGAATGTCGAGGCCGCGGCTGCCGGCCTTGCCGAGCTCGCGGTCCATGCGTTCGTGCACGGCGCGGTAGCCGGCCGTTTCCGCGTCGCTCATGCGCCGCGCACCGTCGT
>CAVVDL010000018.1:0-44859 GCA_963747035.1 uncultured Gammaproteobacteria bacterium | reverse complement strand
AATCCAGAGATCGACGGCACCACCACGGGAACCTTCGTGGTGGACGAAATCCTGAACGCCGGCCGGCGCGAGCGACCGCTCGTTTCGATCGTGCTGCCCGCCTACGAAGAGGCGTCGATCCTGCGCGACCACGTGATCGAGCTGCTCGAGTACCTGAAGACGCTGAACCGGCGCTTCCGGTTCGAGATCATCATCGTCAACGACGGCAGCCGCGACCAGACCGGCGCGATCGCGAACCAGCTGGCCGCCGAGTTCGACGGCGTCCGGGTCTTCCACCACCCGCGGAACTTCGGCCTCGGCCAGGCGCTCAAGACCGGCTTCGCGCAGTGTCGCGGCCAGTACGTCATCGTCCTCGACATCGACCTCAGCTACGGGCCCGAGCACGTCGGGCTGCTGCTCGACCGCATCACGCAGACCGGCGCGCGCATGGTGCTCGCCTCGCCCTACATGCGCGGCGGCGCGTCGTCGACGTGCCGTGGCTGCGCGTCGTCTTCAGCCGCGTCGCGAACTGGTTCCTCGCGCGCGCCTCCGGCCAGCGCATCAGCACCATGACCTGCATGGTGCGCGCCATCGACGGCCGCTTCCTGCGCTCGCTGCACCTGCGCAGCACCGGCATGGACGTCATGCCGGAGATGATCCACAAGGCGAAGCTCCTGCGCGCGAGCATCGAGGAGGTGCCCGCCGAGCTCAACTGGCACCGGCAGAACCGCGTCGGGCGCCGGCGGCGCTCGAGCCTGCGCATCCTGCGGCAGATCCTCGGCACGACGGTTTCCGGCTTCATCCTCCGGCCGTTCACGTTCCTGCTCGTGCCGGGCCTGCTGCTGATCGCGTTCGCGGCCTACGTGAACACCTGGATGGTCATTCACTTCATGGAAGCCTACGTCGAGCTCGGCGCCTCGCCGGAGACGGCGCACGACATGTCCGCCGCCGTCGCCCTCGCCTACGCGCGCTACCCGCACACGTTCATCGTCGGCCTGCTGTCGCTGATGCTGTCGATGCAGCTGATCGGCATGGCGATGCTGTCGCTGCAGAACAAGAAGTACTTCGACGAACTGTTCCACCTCGGCTCGACGCTGCTGCGCGAGCGGCGCGAGGCGGACCTGCGCCGCAGGACCAGGTCGAACCCCCGGAAGTCACCTCGCCCCGGCAGGCCGGCGACCGGCCGCGCGCACCCTAGGATCCCCATGGCCGCGCCTTACCTCGTCACCGGCTGTGCGGGTTTCCTCGGCTCGAATCTCGTCGGCCGCATGCTCGAGGCCGGGCACGAGGTGGTCGGCGTCGACAACCTGTCGATGGGCAAGCTCGACAACCTCGCGGAGTTCCGCGACGACACGCGCTTCCGCTTCGTCCAGGCCGACGTGACCGACCCGGCCGCGCTTGGCGCGCTCGGCGGCCCGTTCGAGGCGATCGTGCATCTCGCGGCATTCAAGATCCCGCGCTACGGCAAGGCGATCGACACGCTCAAGATCAACTACCGCGGCACGGAGAACGCGCTCGAGCTCGCGCGCCGCACTCGGCTGCAAGCTCGTCCTCGCCTCGACGTCCGACGTCTACGGCCGCAATCCCAAGCTGCCGTTCAGCGAGGAAGGCAGCGACCACGTGATCGGCAACTCGAAGTCGCCGCGCTGGGCCTACGCCGTCTCGAAGCTGTTCGACGAGCACCTCGCGCTCGCCTACCAGGACGCCTACGGCTTCCCGGTCACGATCCTGCGCTTCTTCGGCTCCTACGGGCCGAAGCAGCCGCTCAGCTGGTGGGGCGGCCCGCCGCCGGTGTTCATCGACTGCGTGCTGAACGACAAGCCGATCCCGATCCACGGCGACGGCAGCCAGACGCGCAGCTTCACCTACGTGACCGACACGGTCGAGGGCATCTACCAGGCGACGCTGCGCCCAGCGGCGAACGGCGAGATCATCAACATCGGCAGCACGCAGGAGATCACGATTCTCGAGCTTGCGCGCCGCGTCAAGCAGGCTTCCGGCACGCCCGGCGAGCTCAAGGTCGAATTCGTCCCCTACGCCTCGTTCACCGGCCGCAAGTACGAGGACGTGATGCGCCGCGTGCCGGACGTCGCGCTCTGCGAGCGCCTGCTCGGCGTGCGGGCGAAAGTCGACATCGACGACGGCCTCGCGCGCACGATCGAGTGGCAGCGCGCCGCCGTCGCGAGCGCGCCGCGGGCTGAGGCCCGCGTCGCGGGCGGAAAACAGCGGGATGCGCATCGGCGTCATCGGCGGCGGGCTCATGGGGCTCGCGCTCGCGGAACGCCTCGGGTCCGCGGGCCATCGCGTCACGGTCTTCGAGCGCGCGGAGCAGCCGGGCGGCCTCGCGACCTGGCACGACTTCGGCGCCTTCACCTGGGACCGCTTCTACCACGTGATCCTGCCGTCCGACACGGCGCTCGTGGAGTTCGTGCGCCGCATCGGCCTCGGCGACCGCCTGCGCTGGCGGCCGACGCAGACCGGCTTCTACGTCGACCGCGCGTTCCATCCGCTCTCGAGCGGCCTCGATTTCCTGCGCTTCCCGCTGCTCGGCCTGTGGAGCAAGTTCCGCCTCGCCGCGACCATCCTCTATTGCTCGCGCATCAGCGACTGGAAGCGGCTCGAGGGCATGACCGTCGAGGAGTTCCTGGTCCGCTATTCCGGGCGCGCGACCTTCGAGAAGATGTGGAAGCCGCTCCTGCTCGCCAAGCTCGGCGAGAACTACCGGCGCGTTTCGGCCGTGTTCATCTGGACCTACGTCAAGCGGCTGTTCTCCGCGCGCGACGCCGCGGCGCAGAAGGAGTCGCTCGGCTACGTGTCGGGCGGCTACCGCACGGTGTTCAAGCGGCTGCTCGAGCGCATCGCCGCCGTCGGCGGCGACGTGCGCCTCGAGGTCGAAGTCGAGTCCGTGCGGCCGCGCGACCGGCGGCGGCATCGAGGTCGCGTCCGGCGGCGCGGCGCGAGGCCTTCGACAAGGTGATCTTCACCGGCCCGGTCAACGTGCTGCGCGCCGTCGCGGATCCCGCGCTCGTCCAGGTGGCGCCGCAGGGCGACGTCGAGTACCTCGGCGTCGTCTGCCTCGTGCTCGTGACGCGCAAGCCCTTCTGCCCCTACTACATCCTCAACATCGCCGACGAGCGGATCCCGTTCACGGGCGTCATCGGCATGAGCTCGCTCGTCGACACCGCCGAGACCGCGGGCCTCTACCTCACCTACCTGCCGAAATACGTGCTCTCGGACGACGCGACCCTCAGGCGTCCCGACGAGGAGCTGAAGGCCGAGTTCATGGAAGGCTTCCGCCGCATGTTCCCCGACTTCCCGGAGTCGGACATCGCGGGCATCCACATCAACCGCGCGATCAAGGTGCAGCCGCTGCAGGTGATCGGCTACTCGGGCCTGGTGCAGGCGCCGCGCACGAAGAGCCCGGATTTCTACGTCGTCAACACGGCGCAGTTCGCCAGCAACACCCTCAACAACAACGAGGTCATCCGCAGCGTGAACGCCTTCCTCGAGCAGTTCGAACCCGAGTTCCGGAGCGCCGCATGACAAGACCCCAGGACACGAAAGGCTATTTCGCGCACGAGACCGCGGTCGTCGACGCGCCGTGCGAGATCGGCGCGGGCACGAAGATCTGGCACTTCAGCCACGTCATGCGCGACTCGAAGATCGGCGCGCGCTGCAACATCGGCCAGAACGTCGTGATCTCGCCGCAGTGCGTGGTCGGCGACAACGTCAAGATCCAGAACAACGTCTCGATCTACACCGGCGTCATCATCGAAGACGACGTGTTCTGCGGGCCCTCGATGGTGTTCACGAACGTGATCAACCCGCGCAGCTTCATCGAGCGCAAGGACGAATACCGCCGGACGCTGGTGAAGCGCGGCGCCTCGATCGGCGCGAACGCCACCATCGTCTGCGGCGTCACGCTCGGCCGCTACTGCGTCGTCGGCGCGGGCGGCGTCGTCACCCGCGACGTCCCGGACTATGCCGTCGTCTACGGCAACCCGGCGCGCGTGAAGAGCTGGGTCTGCTACTGCGGCATCGGGCTCGAGATCGGCGGCGACGACGGCGCAAGCCGCGAGGCCGCCTGCGAGGCCTGCGGCCGCCGCTACCGGCGCGAAGGACGCCATGTCACGGAGCTCTGACGCCGCGAAGTCGGCCCGTCCGCCTGATGCAGGTGGTCGGCGCGCGCCCGCAGTTCGTCAAGCTCGCGCCCGTGTCCCGCGCGATCGAGGCGGCGAATGCCCGCGGCGCATCCATTGAAAGCGTCGTCATCCACACCGGCCAGCACTACGACCCGGCCCTGTCCGACGTCTTCTTCTCCGAGCTCGGCATACCCGAGGCGGACCTCGACCTCGGCGTCGGCTCCGGTTCGCACGGCCGCCAGACGGCCCGCATGCTGGAGGGCCTCGAGCAGGCGATCCAGGAGCGCCGGCCGGACCTGGTGCTGACCTACGGCGACACCAACTCGACGCTCGCGGCGACGCTCGCCGCGGCGAAGCTGCACGTGCCGGTCGCCCACGTCGAAGCGGGCCTCCGCAGTTTCAATCGCCGCATGCCGGAGGAGACGAACCGCCTCGTCGCGGACCACCTGTCGGATCTGCTGTTCGCGCCGACGCCGGAGGCGATGCGCAATCTCGAGCGCGAGGGCCTCGCGGACCGCGCCCGCCAGGTCGGCGACGTGATGCTGGATGCGCTGCGCGCCTTCGCGCCGGTCGCGCGCGAGCGCTCGCGTGTCCTCGAGCGACTCGGCCTCAGCCCGGGCGGCTATCTCGTCGCGACGCTGCATCGCGCCGAGAACACGGACGCGCGCGCGCCTTGCCGCGCTGCTCGATGCGCTCGCGACGCATCGGGACGCCTGCCCGGCCGGTGATCCTGCCGCTGCATCCGCGCACTGCGCACGTGATCCAGGACGCAGGCCTTGCACTGCCCCCAGGCGAGGGCCTGCGGACCGATCCCGCCGCTCGGCTACCTCGACATGATCGCGCTCGTCGCGGACGCCGCATCGTGCTGACGGACTCCGGCGGATTGCAGAAGGAAGCGTTTTTCCTCGGCAGGCCCTGCGTGACGCTGCGCGAGGAGACGGAATGGGTCGAAACCGTCACGGGCGGCGGCAACGTCGTCGCCGGGACGGACGACGGGAGGATCCGCGCCGCCGTCGCGGCCTGGGACGCCGTGCTCTCGCGCGGCGAACCAGATTTCGCGGCGGGAGTCCAGAGCGCCTTTGGCGACGGCGCGGCATCCGCGAAGATCGTCGCGCAGATACTCGAATTCCTGAGCGGCCCGTACGGGCACCTGAGAGGGCCGTCGCCGCCGGCTCCGGAATGTGCGGCCGGTCACGCTTGAGGCGCCCAATTTCGCGTCCCGGACGCGATATCATGCTGAATCAAGGGGATGATGAACCGCATGGATCCAGTACAGATCGCGGTCGTCGGCGTGGGTGGCTGGGGCAAGAACCTGGCGCGAAACTTCCACCAGCTGCCGGACGCGAACCTCAAATACGTCTGCGACCTCGACCAGAAGAAGCTCGACCAGGTGGCCCGCCAGCTGCCCGGCACGACGCTGACGCGCGACTATGACGCCGTCCTGAAGGATCCCGAGGTGCAGGCCGTCGTCATCGCGACGCCCGCCCCCCGCCATTTTCCGGTCGCCAAGATGGCGCTCGAAGCAGGCAAGGACGTCTACGTCGAGAAGCCCTTCACGCTCGAGATCGCGCATGCGGTCGAGCTGATCGCGCTCGCGGAGGCCAACAAGCGCGTGCTGATGGTGGGGCACCTGCTCGAATACCACCCGGTCGTGACGCGCCTGCGGGAGATGATCGGGCGCGAGGAGCTCGGCCGCCTCTACTACATCTACAGCCAGCGCGTGAACCTCGGCACCGTGCGCGCCGACGAGAACGCGCTGTGGAACTTCGCGCCGCATGACATCTCGGTGATCATGTTCCTGCTCGGCGCCGCCCCGACCGACGTCGCGGCGCGGGGCCAGAGCTACCTGCAGAAGGGCGTCGAGGACGTCGTGTTCCTCACCATGAACTTCGGCGACCGCGCGATGGCCCACGTGCACGTGAGCTGGCTCGACCCGCACAAGATCCGCAAGCTCACGCTCGTCGGCGACCGCAAGATGGCCGTGTTCGACGACCTCGAGGCGAACGAGAAGCTGCGGATCTACGACAAGGGCGCCCAGGTCAACCAGGACTACAACACCTACGCCGAGTACGTCGGGCTCCGGTTCGGCGACATCACGATGCCCTACATCAAGGTCGGCGAGCCGCTGCAGATCGAGTGCCGCCACTTCATCGACTGCGTGCGCTCGCGCAAGCAGCCGGTCAGCGACGGGCAGGACGGACTGCGCGTCGTCAAGGTGCTCGACGCCGCGCAGCGCTCGCTCAAGATGAACGGCGAGCCGGTCAAGCTCGCATGACGCGCTACGCGAGCCTTTCGCTGGACCTCGACAACCAGTGGTCCTACATGAAGACGCACGGCGACGCCGGCTGGCAGTCGCATCCGTCCTATCTCGACGCCGTCGTGCCGCGGATCCTCGCCTTCCTCGCCGAACGGCGGCTCACGATCACCTTCTTCATCGTCGGCCAGGACGCCGCGCTCGAGAAGAACCGCGCGGCGCTTCGCTCCATTTCCGCCGCCGGCCACGAGATCGGCAACCACAGTTTCCGCCACGAACCCTGGCTGCATCTCTACACGGCCGCCGAGCTCGACGAGGAACTGCAGCCAGGCCGAAGAGGCGATCGAGGCCGCGACCGGCGTGCGCCCGCGCGGCTTCCGCGGGCCGGGCTTCAGCCTGTCGGAGGATACGCTCGAGACGCTGCGCCGCCGCGGCTACGACTACGACGCCACCGTGTTCCCGAACCTGCTGAACCCGCTGGCCCGCGCCTACCTCTTCTCGACCAGCAAGCTCACGGACGAGGAGAAAGAGCAGCGCAGCGCCTTGTTCGGCACCTGGAAGGACGCGCTGCGCCCGGTGCGGCCGTTCCGGTGGAAACTCCAGGGCGGGCAGCTGCTCGAGATTCCGGTCACGACGCTGCCGGGGCTCAAGGTGCCGATGCACCTGTCCTACCTCATCTACCTGGCAAAATTCTCGCGCATCGCGGCGCGCAGCTACCTGCGCCTCGCGCTCGGCGCCTGCCGGATGACCGGCACGAATCCGTCGCTGCTGCTGCACCCGCTCGATTTCATGGGCCGCGAGGACTGCCCGGCGCTCGCCTTCTTCCCCGGCATGGACCTCGCGCGCGATCGACAAGCTCGCGATCGTCTCGGACCTCTTCGCGATCCTGACGGCAAGCCACGAGACCGTGACGATGGGCGAGCACGCGCGGCGCGCGGCCGCGGGCCGCGAGGCGCTGCCGACGCTCACGCCGGTCTTTCCAACCTAGCCGCACCGGATCCGCCCCGCGATGCCCGGTCGCCGCGCTTTTCTCCTCCTCGCCGGCGCCGCGCTCGGCGCCCTGTTCCTGTGGCTCGCGGTCCGCAAGCTCGACTGGGCGGCGTTCGGGGCCGCGCTCGCGCACGCGCATCCCGGCGAGATCGCCCTCGGCGTCGCCTGCCTCCTCGCGTACTACGTCCTGAAGGCGCTGCGCTGGCGCTTCCTGGTCGAGCCGTTCGCAAGAGCGCGCACCCGCGAGCTGCTGCCCGCCGTGCTCGCCGGGCTCGCCGGGAACTACGTGTTCCCGCACGTCGGCGAGATCGCGCGCGCCGTGCTCGCGGGCCGGCGCCTCAAGACGCCGCCGGGGGCGCTGCTCGGCTCGATCGCCATCGAGCGCTTCTTCGACTTCCTCGCCCTGCTCGTGATCGTCGTGGTCGTGCTGCTGCCGCTCGGCGGCATGGACGACGACATCCGTGCCGCGAGCTACTTCGTCGCGATCCTCAGCGCCGCGATCCTGGCGGCCGTCGTGCTATTCGTGTTCCACACCGAGACCTGCCTCGCGATCGGGCGGCGCATCCTCAGCCCCTTCTCCCCGCGCCTCGCGGGCGTCGCGGAATATCACCTGCGCCAGGCGCGCGTCGGCCTGGGCGCGATCGGCACGCCGCGCCTGCTGGTGCCGATCTTCGGGCTCTCGGTGCTGCAGTGGCTCGTGATCCTCGGCTGCGTCGCGTTCAGCCTGCGGGCCGTCGACGTCTCGGTCACGCTCGCGGGCGCCGTGTCGGTGCTCCTGCTCAACGTCATCGGGCTCACCCTGCCCGCCGCGCCGGGCCACGTCGGCACCGTGCAGCTCGCCTTCCTCGTCGGCCTCGCGCCCTTCGGCGTGCCGCACGAGGAGGCCTTCGCGGCCTCGGTCGTCTACAACTTCCTGATGGTCGTGCCGACCGTGATCCTGGGATTCCCGGGCCTGCGCCGCGCGGGCGAGGTGCTGCGCGAACGGATCCAGCCGGGCTAGGCGCCCCCGCCCTGCTTCCCGCTCTCGCGAACGAGCTTCGCGAGCGCGTCCTCGCCGAGCGGGCGCTTGTGCTTCACGCGCAGGCTGTCGGCCCACTCGCGGTTGAAGTCGCGCTGGAAACGGCGGTTGAGCGCGTAGGTCGCGAGCATCGCGATCAGCGCGCCGAGGCTCGCGAGCGCCATGTCCTTGTGCGCGTCCCACTCATCGCCCTGCGTGCCGAGGTAAGCCTGGCCGAGGTCGCCGCCGAAAGCCGCCGCCGCGCCCCACTCGATCAGCTCGAACAGCATCGAGGTGGACATCGTGAGATCGAGCGGCAGGAAGTAGCCCCAGAAGCCGCGCACGTCGGCGACGCGCAGGAACACCTCGCGGATCGGATAGGCGAGCAGGAGCCCGTAGCTGAAGTGGACGACGCGGTCGAAGTTGTTGCGCTCCCAGCCGACGAGCTCGTTGAAGCCCGTGCCGGTCAGGGACTTGAACCAGGCGTCGTAGGGCACCTCGGCATAGGTGTAATGCGCGCCCACCTGGTGCAGGCACATGAAGATGAAGATCAGCGTGTAGGAGACGCGCGAAAGCAGGAGCTTGCGGTGATAGCCGAGAATCAGCGCCGCGGCCACGATCGCGAGCGCGTTCTCGGCCATCCAGTCGTGGCGGTCCCAGGGCCTGATGGCGAGCAGCGCCCACCAGACCGCGAACACGAGGCTCAGGATCAGCAGGTACTTGCGGTGCGGAATCCTCAAGCGGCTGGCTTCAGCGCATGGATTGGAGGATCCGGGCCACGGGCACGAGCTTGCCGAGCGGCAGGAAGCGCACGAGCGACATCGCGAGCCTCGGCTTGACCGCGAGCAGCCCCGCGAACACGCCGAAGCACGACCATCTTGCCCTTGCCGCCCATCATGAAGCGCATCGTCTGGCTGCGCGGGAACGTGTCGGGGCCACCCGCCAGGAGGCCCTCGATTTCGGCGCGGCTCTCGGCGAGCCGCCGCTCGGCGGGCGTCATCGGCGCCGGCGCCTCGAACCCGTCTTCAATCCCGGTTGGCTGCATGTTCTTCACCGCCGTTGGTCGCGTGGTCGCGGCCGTTGCCGCCGAAGGCGCGCTCGAGCAGTTCCCGGTCCCGGTCCAGCTCGGTGCGAATCCGGGAGAAGAATAGCCCATGCGGCGTCTCGCGACGTCGCAGGGCCGGAATCGCGAGGGCGGCCGCCAGGATGGCGAACCCGAGCGCAAGGCCTGCCGCGACCCAGGCGCGCCAGGGCGTATCCCAGGCGAGCACGAGGATCCAGGCGCAGAACATCAGGAGCGCGACGAACCCGGCGGCCACGGCGATGGCCAGCGCAACCAGCCGCTGCACGAGGAAGGCGACCGCGTCACGGGCGTCCTCGCCCGCGACGTCGGCGTAGGCCTGCAAGTGGCGCAGGATCGCGGGCACCAGGCGTGCGATCGGCGTGCGCATCGAACGGAACTCCCTTGCGGGCGGTGTCAGCGGCGCCCGGCGATAAATCCGATCACGATGCCGACCGCGGCGGCGATTCCGATCGCGGCCCAGGGATTCTCGCGCACGTATTCGTCGGTCGCTTCCGTGACATCCTCGCTGCGGCCGCGCACGGCGGCGATGCTGGCGCCCGCCGAGGTCTTGGCCTTCTCGAGCGTGTCCTCGACCTTGGCGCGCATCTCCGCGATCTCCGAGTCGTCGACGTTGGCGACCTTCTTGACGAGGTCCTCGACGTCCGCGACGAGGTTCTTCCACTCGGTGCTGCGCTCCGCCGCGGCATGCCCGCCGTTCTTGGCCGGGCGCCGGCCGCGCTTTCCTGTTTCGATCACGTCTTCCATGGCTATTCTCCTTGCGATCTCATCGTATCACGCCGCCCGGAAGGTCGAGTTTCCCGGTGCTGGCGGGTGCCTCAGGCTCGCCGTCCGAGGCTGATGAAGAACGCGATCACCGCGCCGATCAGGAACAGCACGAACAGGATCTTCGCGATCCCGGCCGCGCCGGCAGCAAGGCCCGTGAAGCCGAACACGGCGGCGATCAGGGCGATGACGAAAAACACGACGGCGTAATGAAGCATGACAACTCCTCGATTCGGTTCGGCCCAGAGTGGCCCAGGCGACGGCGCGCCACCGTCGGCCCCGCCGACGACACCGCGTAGGACGGGACCCACAGGATGAAGATGCCGGCGCGCATGGCGCCGGCGATCGAGCGGCCGCATTCTCCTGTCCGGGAAGGAGAGACGCCCATGGCGAGCGCAGGCAGCAGGCCCGACATCGAGACCATCATCAAGGACCCGGGGAAGCACTTCGCTTCGCCGCGCGAGGTCGTGTCCGACCCGAAGCTCAGCATCGAGGAGAAGCGCAGGATCCTCGATTCCTGGGCGCTCGACGCGCAGCTCCTCTCCGTCGCGGAGGAAGAGAACATGGGCGGCGCGGATCGTCCGGGACTGCGCGAGGTGAAGCTTGCGCTGCTCGAACTCGAAAAAAGCGCCTAGGAAGTCTCAGTCGATCGGCCGGCCGCGCGTCTCAGGCAAGGCGAGCCAGCCGACCAAGAGGCAGATCACCGCCAGGCCGACCGGATACCAGAGCCCCGCAAAAATATTGCCGGTCGCCGCCACGATCGTGAACGTAACGGCCGGCAACAGCCCGCCGAACCAGCCGTTTCCGAGATTCTGCGGAAACGAAAGCGCCGTGTAGCGGATGCGCGCCGGAAACAACTCGACGAGCAGACTCGCATACGTGCCCGTGCTCATGGCGGTCAACGTGAGGAGCAGAACGAGGATCGTGATGACGCGGGCCCGATCGATCCTCGCCGGCTCGGCCTTCGCGTCATATCCGGCCGTGGCCAGGGCCGCCTCGGCTCGGGCCTGAAATTCCGCGATCGCCCGGGTGCGACCCTCGCCCGCGAGTGCCGCTTCGTCGGGCGCCAGCAGCGTCGTTCCGCCGATTTCGAGCCGCGCCGGGCCCGGCGACGGCAGCTCCTCGTCGGTGTAGCTGATGCCCGAGTGCGCGAGAAGCGATCGCATGACGTCGCAGGATCTGCGGTCGTAGGCTGCGCGGCCGAGCGGATCGAAGAGCAGCGTGCAATCGGACGGGTCCGCGACGACGACGACCGGAGCCGTCTCGAGCGCCTCGGCGAGCCTTGGGTTCGCGGCCGACAGCAGGGCGCCGAACAGCGGAAAGTACAGGAGCGCTGCGAGTGCCGCGGCCCCAAGCAAAAGGGGCTTGCGGCCAATGCGGTCGCTCAGCCAGCCGCACAGGGGCACAAGTGGCGCCGCGATCACGAGCGCCACAGCGGTCAACACCGTGACCGTGAACGCGTCAACGTGCGCGACCCGCTCGAGGAAGTAGTACGCGTAGAACGTACCCACATAAAAAATGATGGCCTGCCCGATCACGGCACCGAAGAGCGCCGCGAATACGAGCCGCAGGTTCTCCCGTTTCAGGAAGGTCTCCGCAATCGGTGCGCGCGAGAGCCTCTGCTCCGCCTGCATCTGCCGGAAAACCGGGCTTTCGTGCAGGCGCAGCCGTATCCACAACGAGATGCCGAGCAGAACCACCGACACGAGGAAGGGGACGCGCCAGCCCCAGCTCGAAAACGCCGCCGGCGTCATTGCCGCCCGCGTCGCCGCAATCACGAGGAGGGACAACAGCAACCCTCCCATTGCCATCGCCGGGATGCAGCTCGTGTGCAGGCCGCGCCGCCCGGCCGGCGCGTGCTCGGCGACATAGACGATGGCGCCGCTGAACTCGCCGCCGATCGCGAGCCCCTGGAGCACGCGCAGCGTGACCAGGAGAAGCGGCGCCGCAATGCCGATTGCGGCGTAGTCCGGCAGCACGCCGACGAGGAAAGTCGACAGGCCCATGATCGCGAGCGTCACGAGGAAAGTGAACTTGCGGCCGATCCGGTCGCCGAGCCGGCCGAATACGAGGGCGCCGAGCGGACGGACGATGAAGCCGACGGAGAAAGTCGCCAGCGCAAAGATGAATGCCGTCGTCTCATTGACGCCCGAGAAGAAGTGGGCGGCGAATGTGCCCGCCAACGCGCCATAAAGGTAGAAGTCGTACCATTCGAACAGCGTCCCGAGCGCCGATGCGCCGATGACATGCGCAGCCCGCGAGCGGCTCGACGCCGCCGGTCCGCGCTCTCCTGCCGTTACGGCGGTCATGCGGCGTCAGGCGTTGCGGAGAAAGACCGGCAGCTTGCGGGCGATCCGGTAGAGCTTGCTGCCCATGCGTTTCAGGAGGCCCGGCGCGACGTCCGTGCGCTGGTCCCAGGCCGCGTTGTGCCGCACGTCGAACTCCGCGAGCGCCGCCGCGAGGTCGCCCTCGGCGCCGATGCGGCGCCAGAACTCGGGGAAGTGCTCGCGGCCCTCCTCCAGGCGAAACTCCATCCAGTTCCTGCGGCCGCGCTGGAACAGCCGGATGTTGGCGTCGACCGTGTCGCAGTAATCGAGCGCGACCTCGTAAGGCGTCGCATCCTTCGGGCAATGCCACAGGATCGCGTAGCGGTACGCATTCATCATCCCGGTGTACGAGCGCTTGGCCCAGCTCGCGGCGACCGGCCCGACGGCACGCGTCAGGTGCACGTAGAAAGCGTCGTCGCCGTATTTCCGGTCGAGCCGGCCGAGCAGCCAGGAGAGCCGGTTGTCCGACTCGATGTGGTTCGCGGGGTAAGCGAAATGCGCATCCCCGAGCAGCCCGCTTCGCGACTCATGGGCGCTCGTGTAATTCGTGATGTGGTCGCAGGCCCGCGCAAATGTCTTGGAACCGGAGCGGCCCGCGCTGAGGATAAAGACGTTCACGAACCAGAAGTATATAGTTTCCCTGCCGCGATGCCCCGGCAACCAGGACGGCCCGCATGTCGAAAGATCCCACGAAGACCGTTCCGATCCGCAAGGTCGAGAAGATCGCGCCAGGCCTGCAAGGGCGCTCGGTGTGGCTCGGCAAGATCGAGCCGGTGGAACTCGAGCTCGTCTCCACGACCGCACTCGAGAAGATCATGAAGACCGAGGGCGGCAAGACCCGCAGCGAAATCCAGAAGCTCGCCGCCGGCCGCAAGAACGGCGTCCTCGCGCGCGACACGGCGACCGGCCACTTCCGGATCCTGAGCGACGCCGACCTCAAGAAGGCGGCGACCTCGCCGCCCGGCGAGGGCCCGAAGCGGGCCGCCGAGGTGACCGGGGCGCCGCTCACCGATACGGCGCGCAAGAAGGCCGACGAGCTCTCGCTCGTCAGCACCCAGATCCTCAGGAAAGTCGTGAAGCCGGACGGCAAGACCGAGGTCGTCGCGTCGAAAGCCGCCGGCAAGAAAGACAAGTTCGGGGGCTTCAACCCCTACGACAACAACTGAGGATCGAAGGGGACAGTCCCCTTCGCGATATTCGCAGAATGGTGCCGTCGCCTTCGCGAAATCGAAGGGAACGTCCCCTTCGTCCTTTCGTCAGCCGCCGCGGTTGCGGCGCCAGTCCTGCGCCCAGGCGGGGAATTCCTTCGGCGGCAGCGGCTTCGCATAGTGGAAGCCCTGCGCGTAGTCGCAGCCCATCGCGGCGAGCTTCGTCGCGGCCTCCGCGCTCTCCACGCCCTCCGCGACCACCTTGAGCCCGAACGAATGGCCGAGCGCGACGACCTGCTCGACGATGCGGCGGTCCGCCTCGTCCGCGAGCATGTTGATCACGAAAGACCGGTCGATCTTCAATTCGTCCGCCGGGATCTGCTTCAGGTAGGCGAGCGATGAATAGCCCGTGCCGAAGTCGTCGATCGAGATGCGAACCCCGAGCTCGCGCAGCTCCGTGAGCACGCGGTGGCTGCGATCGCGGTCCACCAGCAGGGCGTTTTCGGTGACCTCGACGGTGAGGCGCTCGAGATTGACCGACCAGAGGCTGGCGGCGCCCTTGATGACGTCCACGAGCTCCGGGTTGCAGATGATGGACGGCGCGACGTTGACCGCGACGCCGATGGCGCCGAGGCTCTTCGGCCACTCGCTGAGCTGCTGCAGCGCGCGATGGAAGGAGAAACGCGTCAGCGGGTCGATCTGGCCGGTCATCTCGGCGACGTCGATGAAGATCTCCGGCGGCACGTTGCCCGCGTCCGGGCGGTTCCATCGCATCAGCGCTTCCACGCCGGCGACTTCGAGCTTCGGCAGCGACAGCTTCGGCTGGTAGTTCATCACGAGGTCGCCGTGCTCGAGCGCGCTCGCGAGCTGGGACTCGAGGTCCCAGCCGGAAACGAGCTCTTCCGCCTTGCGTTCGGTGTAGACGACCGTCGCCTGCTGCGTCTTCCAGGCCTCGAGGAGCGCGACCTCCGCGCACTGCATGAGCGCCTCGGGTGAGCGCGCATGCGCGGGGTACATCGCGACGCCGATCGAGAGCCGGAAGTTTGCGTGCTGCCCGCCCGCGGCGACGGACTCGGCGCCGGTGCGCAGGATCTTGTTGGCGGTGAGCAGCGCGTGGCCCTCGTTCCTGAGGTTCGAGAGCACGAAGACGAACTTGCGCTCGCCGAGGCGCGCGAAGTAGTCGCCGGGCCGGTTCACCTGCGAGAGGCGGTTCCTGAGCTCGTCGACCATGCGGCTCGCGTTGACCGGGCCTGCGCTCGCGGACAGGCGCTCGAGCTGGTGCACGTAGACGACGATGACCGCAATGCCGTAGAGCTTCGCCTCGCGCGCGGTGAGCCGCGCGTGAATGGCCTCGAGGCAGTCGGCGTAACCGCTGCTCCCGGCGGGCGTGGCGGTCGCTGTCGTCATGGCGTCAATGGAAGTCACACTCCCCGGTCCACGCCGCAGGCGCCGGGCGGAAGTCCCCGGTCGCCGGCCGGCGATTGCTCCGGCGACAGTGACAAACTGCGCGAAACCGGAGCGTGACGCGGGGCGCAAAAATATGACAAACGGGGGCTTTTCCCCCGGATTTGGCGGGATTTTGCGCAGAAAAAAGGCCGGCCCCCTGCGGGACCGGCCTTTGGATCAACGGTCAGGCTTCAGCGCGTCGCCCGGATCACCACGCGGCGGTTGTTCTGGCGACCTTCCTTCGTGGAATTGTCGTCAGACGGTTCCGCCTCGCCCTTGCCGACGACCGTCACGGTCGAGGCAGGGACGCCCTGGCTCACGGCGTAGTCGCGCACCATGTTTGCGCGCTGCTCCGAGAGCTTCAGGTTGTAGGCATCGGAACCCGTATTGTCGGTGTGACCCTCGATCGTCACGCGGGTCTGTGCCGCGACGTCCGACGGCAGCGTCTTGTACTGCGCAAGGGCGCCGTCGATCTGCCGCTTGGCGTCCGCCGTCAGTTCGGCGGAGTTCGTGTCGAACAGCACGCCGCGCAGCGTCACCTCGCGGAAGCAGCCGATCGCGTCCACTGCGACGCCCGGGGTCGTGTGCGGGCAACGATCATTGTTGTCCGTCACGCCGTCCTTGTCCTCATCGCCCGGGGGCGGCGGCGGGGGCGGCGGCGGCGGCGGCGGCGGCGGCGGCGGCGGCGGCGGCGGCGGCGCGGCCACGACCGGCTCGGCTCCACCGAAGTCCTTCTGAACGAGATGCCGAAGGTGCGCGGCTGGTTCACCAGGTAGCCGACGCGCGCAACGCGCCCGCGCTCCTGGTCGAGGCCGAGCAGCGCGTTCTCGTCGGACACGTTGTTCACGTAGAGCGCCGTTTCCCACTTGTCGCCCCGGACGCCGAAGCGGAGGTTGCCGATGTCGTAGGCCGGCAGCAGCGGATCGAAAGCGGATCGAGACTGTCGGTGATCGTCGGGTCGCCGAAGCGCGCGGATCGCCGAAGGTGCCGAATCCGTCGGCCTGGTCGCCGATCTGCGTGTAGCGGCTGCCCACGTGCTGGTACACGCCCGTGATGAAGCCGTCGACGCGCTCGTTCATCGGCCAGGCATAGGTCGCGTTCGCAGACAGCTGGAACTCCGGCACCGACGGCAGGCGGTTGCCTTCCTCGATGCCCGCGACGATCACGTCGACTCGCACCGTAGCCCGGACCGTCCGATCGACTCGGTGATCGTGGAATCGAGCTCGGACTCGATGTAGCTCGCCGAAATGCCGAAGTCGAACCGATCCGTCGGCTGCGTCGGTCAGCTCGACTTCGACGCCCGTCGAGTGCGCCTTCGGCACGTTGACGACGATACGCGACGAGCAGGTGCCCGCAACGACCGGCATCTGCAGGTCGTCGATTTCGGCGTCGAACACCGCGAGGTTGAACTGGCCGCGGCCGCCGGCGAAGCTGATCTTCGCGCCCAGCTCGTAGTTCCAGAGCGTCTCGCTGTCGAAGCTGTCGTGACCGCCGAAGGTCGACAAGATCGTCCGGCGGAGCACAGTGGCACGTTCAGCGGATCGTTGATGCCGCCGAGGCGGAAGCCTTCGGCTGCCTGCGCATTCAGCTGCACGTTGTCGCTGATGTCGTAGGAGCAGCAGCACGCGCGGCAGGACGCCGTCGTCGCTCGCCGAACCGGGGCCCGGCACTCGGAGTTCGGAGAAGACGCCGCCGAATGTCAGCACGCGGTCTTCGTCGAAATCGTAGTAACGGGCGCCCAGCGTGCGCCGTGAACCGCTCGGTGATGTCAAACGAGCCCTCGGCGAAGAACGCCATCTGCGTGAAGTCGTACGGGATGTTCGAATAGAACGGCATGTCCGCAGTGGGAGCGCCGAGATTGGGACTGTCCAGGCAGCGCGGGCTGCCGGCCGGACAGGCGAACGGCGCGAAGATGCGTGCCATGACGTCGTCGTAGCCCGGAGTCGGCAGCCGCTGACCGTACTTGCGCTCGATGTCGCTGTAGAACCCGCCGACGACCCACTGGAACCGGCCCTCGTAGTCGGACGCGAGGCGCAGTTCCTGCGTGAAGACCTCGACCTGCGTCCAGTCGAGGAGCGGAGAATTCAGACGGATCTCGGCAGAAGTGGCGGCTGCGTGTTGCCCTGGCCGGGATTCAGCACGCAGGCCGGGTCGGTGGCGAGGCAGGCGTTGCCGAGGTCGAAGGTCACGCTGCCGGTCAGCTGCGAGGCGTCACGAGTCACGAGGATGTCGCGATCCGTGTACGAACTGACGGACGTCAACACGGCCGAGCCGAAGTCGAACTCCATCGTGAGGTCGGCCAGCATGAAGTCGTCGTCGAAGTGCTCGTCGAGCTGTCGATACTGCTCGCGCTCGCCGAGAGTCACCGCCGGTTCGGTCGTCGTGTACGGATTGGCGAGAATGTTCCAGATGTCCTGGCGGTTGTAGCCGTTCACGTCGAGGTCCTGGTAAATGACGCGCGGCGTCACCGTGATGTTGTCGGTCAGCTCCCAGCGCAACGCCAGGCGGCCGCCCGTGCGCTCGCCGTTATTGACGTCCTGGTGCAGCGTGCCGCCGGGGCCGCGGGCGTCGATGAAGCCGGGCATTTCGTTGTAGTAGCCGACGACGCGCAGCGCCGCGCGGTCGCCGAGCGGCATGTTGATCATCGACCGGATGAATCCGCCGTCGCCACCGTCGTCGATCATGTTGAAGCCGCCTTCAACACTGCCATAGCTGTCCGTGAGATCCGGCTGATTGCTGATGTAGCGCACCGTGCCGGACAGCGAGCCGGAACCGAACAGCGTGCCCTGCGGGCCGCGCAGCACTTCGACGCGATTCAGGTCATACAGGTCGAGGTCCGGCGTGAAGAGCGACAGCGAGATCACGGACTCGTCCATGTAGACGCCGACCTGCTCCTTGACGCCCGGAAGGTCGCGGTCGATCTTGCCGGCCGAAATGCCGCGCAATGCCGACCTGGCTCTGGCCGGGGCCGAGGTTCTGCACCGAGAGGCCCGCGATGTTGCGCGACACGTCCTCGATGTTCTGGGCGCCCACCTGCTGCGAGGGACTCGCCCGTCCGCGCGCTGATGGCGAACGGAACGTCCTGCAGCGACTCGGCGCGCTTTCGCGCCGTGACGGTGATTTCGCCGAGCGTCGTCGTTTCCTGTGCGATGGCGCTGTGCGCGAGTACGAGCGCGACGGCGCTCGCAACGAGCTTGGCGGGTCGCAGCCGGGAATTCCTGTTCATGATCCTGCCCCTGTTCGTGCCCGTGTTTCCGGGCGGTGTTGTACGCAAGAGTGTGTCTAGATTAAGTAATCACCGCAAGTCCGGACCTATTGTTGCGCCGCAGCAACGCTTGGGCAGGGCCGGTCACCCGGGTTGAAGCAGCCGATTGAGCCTGCGTCCGAACAGCAGGACCAGAACGCCCCCGGTCGCGCCGATGGCGGCATGCAGGGTCCAGAACCCGGCCGGACTCATTTTTTCGTAGAAGCCGCCAATCCAGCCGATCAGGAGATTCGCGAGACCCATGACGATGTAGCACAGGCCCATCAGGGTCGAGTTGACCCTCGCCGGCGCCGCGCGCGACACCAGCGCGAGCAACGTGGGCCAGTAGTACATGAAGGCGATTCCCAACCCGGCGCTGTACAGGAACGGCCAGATCGGGTGAACCGGAGCGTCGCCGGAAACCAGGATGGCGACCACCAGCACCCCGTTGCTGGCGGCGGCGAGCCAGGCTCCGGTCGCGATCTTCGCCAGGTCGCCCGGCTCGCGGCCGCGCGCCGCCTGGCGCTTCCAGATCCAGAACAGCAGCGGCATGCCGACGACGCAGAAGGCCGCATTGACGGCCTGGATACCAGGCGACCGGGATCCGGAAGGCGCCGAGGTCGAGCGCGACGTGCTGCTCGATCCAGACCGCGTTGGCGTTGTAGAGCTGGTAGTAGGCGACGGACTGGAACACCGCGATCGCCATCACGCCCATCAGGGCAAAGACGACGCGCCGGTCGGCAGCAGTCAGTCGATCGCCCCCAGAGCCTCGCCGCTCGACCCGCGCCGGCAGGAAGCGATAGCCATGGAGATAGGTCGCGAGGCCCAGCAACATGAAGACCGCGGCGATGCCGAAACCGTAGTGCCAGCCGAAGACCTGCGCGAGCAGGCCGCAGAGCAAGGGCCCGGCGATCGAGCCGATGTTGATGCCCGGTGCTGAAGATGACGAAGCCGTGTGAACGGCGGGCCGCGTTCGTCAGGCGGGTACAGCGAGCCGACCTGCGCGGCAATGTTTCCCTTCAGGAATCCCGAGCCGATCACGAGGAGCAGCAGCGCCAGCAGGAACGACTGGTCGAAAGTCATCGCGATGTGACCGGCGCTCATCGACAGCGCGCCGATCACGACGGCGCTGCGCTGCCCGATCCAGCGATCCGCAATGATGCCGCCGAGGATCGGCGTGAAATACACGAAACCCGAATAAAGGCCGAAGATCTGCGAGGCGAGCGCCTGCGTGGAGAGCGGGCCGAATACCGACTCGAGTGCCGAGCGGAATCCCGCGAACCCGGCGATCTGCTCGACGTGCCCCGGCAGCAGCAGCTGGTTGACCATGTACAGCACGACGAGCGCCGTCATGCCGTAAAAGGAAAATCGCTCCCAGGCTTCCGTGAACGCGAGGTAGAAGAGGCCGCGGGGTGGCCCATGAAGGCGACGTCGTCGGCACGCGCGACCCCGGCTGTTCTCAAGTCGTTCTTCTCCCGGTCACGCAGCGACGCGTGTCGCCGGCGCGCCGATCACGCCCGGCGAATGGTGGGCCCGCTGGGATTCGAACCCAGGACCAAGGGATTCGCGTGGCCCCGCCGTTTCCGGCGGGAGCGGACTATCTCTTCACCCGCCCCCGGTCCGGGGGTGTGGGTGCGGGACGCTCTCGCCTGTCATCAAGGGCACTTCGAGCCCTCAGGTAGTCTCTGCACCTTCCGGCAGTGCACCGCCGGCTCGGCTCAGGATTGCCATCAGCCGCTCTCGCGCTGGAAGGTTTCCCTGAATTCGTCCCGTCCACCCGGCATCTTTCAACGCCGGGGCACCTTTCCCGAAAAAAGATGAGTCCCCTGCTCTAACCACTGAGCTACAGGCCCGGCCGGAGTCTAGCAAGGACCCGCGCCGGCGGGCGGGCGGCGATCACTCGCGCAGGTATCCCCAGGCATGCAGGCGATCGCTGTCTTCCTCGCTCCAGCGGTCGCCGATGTCCTCGCGGTAGTACATGTTCGGGATCATCACGTTCTTCACGCGGTTGTAGGCCTGCTTCTGCGCGTGACGCATGCTCGGGCCCGTGCCGCAGACGATCAGCACGACGCCGGACGTCCCGGTCACGAGCCACTCGCCGTTCACGAGCTTCACGTCCTCGAGGTGGAAGCCCTCGCGCGACTTCGTCTTGAACAGGATGACGGCATCCTTGCTGCTCGTCTCGAATCGCTTCGGGTCGGTGTACGGGAACGGCGGCACGACGACGCGGACGCCGACCTGGAATCCCGTGCGCGCACGCACGCGCGAGAGCGTGCCGGACGCGAGCCCCTCGAGCAGCTCGCCCATCGGCGTCAGCAGGCCCTCCTGCTGGATGCTGATCGTCGGGTAGCCGAAGCGCGCCGTGAACTCGAGCGGATAGACGCCGTTCGCGTTCACGATGCAGTTGACGTCGATGTAGCCGACGTAGCCCTCGCGCGCGAGCGCCGGCTCCATCTTGCGCAGCGTCTGGTTGAAGATCCTGTTGGGCTCGCTCCAGAACATCGCCGTGCCCATCTCGCCGGTGGACGGCCCGATGTCGCCGGGAAACAGCTTCTTGTGCTCGAAGTTGACGCAGATCGGGTAGACGAACTCGCGCCCGTTGAAGAACGCGCCGGTCGCGACCTCGACGCCGAGGATGCGCTTCTGCAGCTGGAAGCTCGGGATCTGGTTCGACCAGGCCCGCTTGTAGTCCTCGAGCACTTCGACGACGTCGCGCCCGTCCTCCTCCTCGCCGACGAACAGGAGGCCCTTCAGGTTCTGCGCTTCGCCGCTCGGCTTGATGACGTAGCGGTTCGGGTTGGCCCGCACGAACGCGATGGCGTCGTCGAACGACGTGAAATCCTGCTGCGGGATGATGGCGACGCCCGCCGCCTTCAGCTCGGCCTGCCCGAATCCGCGCTCGTCCTCGAGGCGGTCCGTGTACGGCGTGCCGCCGACGACGCGCTTTCCCTTCCGGCGCAGCTCCTGCGCCAGCGTGCCGTGCCCGAGCACGTCGTCGAAGACGATGACGTCGGCCCAGTCCACCTCGGCGCGCCAGTCCGTCGTCTGCGGCACGAAGCCGGCCGTGATCTCGCGCTCCTCCGCGTGCTCGATGTAGTACTTCGCCTCGTGGCCTTCCTTGGTCACCTGCCAGGCGATGTCGCCGATCAGGCCGTCGTAGGACACGAACAGGAATTTGCAGGGCAACCGGATCTCCTCGGGGCACGGCGGGCCCCGAGCGCAAAGTTACACGTGCCGGGCCGCGTTAGGAATGGTTCTCATTCGGCGCAGCGCGCGAGAGGAATTGCGAGAATCATTGTCGAATACCGGCCACCCCGAATTTCGCAAGGAGCTCCCGATGACGGACGACAAGCTTTCCCGCAGGCAGTTGCTTCAGACCGCGATCGCAGGCCTCGCGGCCGTGCCGGCCGCCAGTCTCCTCGCCGGGAACGCGGGCGCCGAGACGCTTTCGGAGAGCGATGCGACCGCGAAGTCGCTCGGCTACGTGGCCGATGCCAAGAAAGTGGATGCCAAGGCGAACCCGAACTACAAGGCGGGCCAGCACTGCGCCAACTGCATGCAGTACAGCGGCAAGGCGGGCGCGGCCGCAGGTCCCTGCGCGATCTTTGCCGGGAAGGACGTCCAGGCCGCCGGCTGGTGCAAGGTCTGGGTGTTGAAGCCCGGCGCCGCCGTCGGCTGATCGGCCGGCGCGGCGACGAGCCGTGCCAGCCTGCCCCAGGTTTTCTATGATCCCTTCGTAGGGGCCCGCCGGGCCCCGCGAGCCGGATCATGCACGACCCCCGATTCCGCAACCGCCCTCCTGCACCGAGGCCCCTGCCCGTCGAGGACGGCGAGCGCCTGCAGAAGGTGCTGGCCGACGCCGGCGTGTTCTCGCGCCGCGACGCGGAGTTCGCGATCCGCGCGGGCCGCATCCGGGTCAATGGCCGGCGCGTGACGGCCCTGCCCTGCCTCGTCGAACCCGCGCGCGACCTGGTCGAGCTCGACGGCGAGGTCATCGACCTGCGCGCGGGTCCGGGCGCCGGTCCGCGCGAGCGGCTCTATTTCATGCTCAACAAGCCGAAAGGCGTGATCTCGACTGCGCGCGACCCGGGCGGGCGCGTCAACGTCGTCGACCTGGTGCGCAAGGGCCTGCCCGCGGGCGAGCGCGTCTATCCGGTCGGCCGGCTGGATGCGGACTCGACCGGGCTCGTGCTCCTCACGAACGACGGCGAGCTCGCGCATCGCCTCGCCCACCCGAGCTCCGGAATTCCGAAGGAATACCGCGTCGCCGTGCAGGGCGTTCTCACGCCTGAGTCGCTGGCGCAGCTCACGAAAGGCATGTTCCTCGCCGATACCGGCTCGCCGCAGGGCGGCGCCAAGCGCGCGCGCCTCGCCGCGGTGCGCGTCCTGAAGCGCGTGCGGGACCGGCGCCGCGGCGACCTCTCGCTCGTCTCGGTGACGCTCACCGAGGGCCAGAACCGCGAGATCCGCCGCCTGTTCGCGCGCATCGGCGCCAAGGTCAAGAGCCTCGAGCGCGTTTCGCTCGGCGCGCTGCAGCTCGGGCGGCTTCCGCCCGGCCATTTCCGCGCGCTCCGGGGCGAGGAGATCCTGAAGCTCCGCCGCTCGGTGAAGCTCGGGTGAGCGCGTGATCGCGCACGATCGCCACGTCGCCGCGTGGCTGCTCGCCGTCATCGTGTTCCTGATCGCCTTCGGATCGCTCTACCCGTTCAGCTTCTCGCTCGCGGGCGCGGGCGTCCTCGAGCGCCTCGGCGAGTTGCCGCGCGCCGGGACCACGCGCAGCGACGTCGCCGCAAACGTCCTCCTGTACCTGCCGCTCGGCACCTGCCTCACGTGGCTGCTCGGCGCGCGCCTCAGTGCGGCGGCCGCGGTCGCGGCGGCGACGCTGATCGCGGCCACGCTCTCCTTCAGCATCGAGTTCGCCCAGCTCTACGAGACGCGCCGGGTCGCGAGCCTTGCGGACTTCACCTGCAACACGGTCGGCGCCTTCGCGGGCGGCTGGCTCGCGCTCGCCATCGCGCGCACGCGCCGGCACCTGCACAGCTCGCCGTTCGCGGGACTCCTGCGCCATCCCGTCGCGGCCGCGCTCGTCTTCTCGTGGATCGGCTACCGGCTGTCGCCGTTCGCGTTCGTGCTCGATCCCGCGGAATGGGCCGCGAGTCTTGCGCCGCTCGGCGGCGGGCTGGCACCGCTCGCCGCGCTCCAGCACCTCGTCGCCTGGCTCGTGATCCTCTCGCTCGGCGACCGGCTGGCGCCCGGGCGCGCGATGTCGATTGCGGCAGGCGCGATGGGCCTCGTGCTCGCGGGCCGCATCCTGTTCGGCGGACTTTCCCTCGAGACGGCCGAAATCGCCGGCATGGCGGCGGCTCTACTGCTCGCGCGCCCGCTCGCACGGCTGCCGCGCGAAAACCGGGCCTGGCTCCTCGCGGCGGCGCTGCTCCTTCTCATCGCGTACCAGGGGCTCGCGCCATTCGACTTCCAGGTCGCGCAGGACCGCTTCGCGTTCCTGCCCTTCGGCGAGTCGCTGACGCAGTACCGCGCGGCGAATCTCGCCGACATGTTCCTGCGCTGCTTCACGAACGGCGCGCTCGTCTGGCTGCTCGCCCAGACCGGGCTCTCGGTGCTCGCGGCCACGAGCCTCGGCGCCGGCTGCGTGTTCGCGATCGAGGTCCTGCAAACCTGGCTGCCGGGCCAGACTGCCGAGATCACGGACCCGCTCCTTGCGGTCTGCGCGGGGGGCCTCGTCGCCGTCTTCGAACGGGAGGATGCCGGATGAGCCGGGGATGCCAGGCCGGGGAACATGACCCCCGCGCGGATGGTCTATGTTCCCAGCATGATCACGGTGCTCGCCACGCTATTGCTCACCGCCGCCGCGGCCGATGGCCACATCGGCGAGGAGCCCGCCCCGATTCCGGCGCAGACGGAGCCGGAGGCGACCGCGACGAGCTCCGACGGTGGCGGCGCCGGTCCCGGCTGTGCCGCAACCCGCAGGCCCAGGCACCCGCCGCGTTGCCGGAAGCGACCGGGCCGCAGGTGCCACCCAAGCAGGCCGCGCCGAAGCAGCAATTGCGGATCCTCGCGCAGGACCCGCGCATGGAAGCCTACGCCCAGTTCCGCGATCTCTACGAGAAGTCGCGCTTCGACGAGGCGCTGCCCTACGCCAAGCGCGTGGTGGAACTGTCCGAGGCCGATCCCGAGCGCGACCACGAGCTGCCGATCGCCTACAACAACCTCGGCGCGACCCAGTACCAGCTCGGCGACTATGCCGGCGCCGAGGCGAGCTACAAGAAGTCGCTCGAGCTCCTCGAATCGACGCAGGGCATCTCCTCGCGCCGCCTGGTCGTGCCGATCGCCGGGCTCGGCGCGGTCTTCGCCGCCAAGGACGAGCACGCCCTCGCCGCGGAACTCTTCGACCGCGCACTCGCCGTGAGCCGCCGCTCGGAGGGCCTGTTCAACCTGCAGCAGCTGCCGCTCCTGCAGCAGGCCGCGGACAGCCGCTATGCGATCAGCGACTTCGGCGGCGCCGAGCGCGAGCACATGTACGCGCTGAAGATCGCGGAGCAGAACTTCGGCTATGGCGACCCGCGCACGCTGCCGCCGCTGCTCGAGCTCGCCATCGTTCTACGAGGGCCTGCGGGAATTCATCGCGGCGCGGATGATGTACATGCGCGCCCGCGACGTCGCGATGCAGCCGGTCGGCGCGTACAACCCGATGGCGGTCAAGGCGCTCGTCGGCATCGCGCGCACGCACCGCATGCAGTACACGATGGACCCGGAGTCGCTCGACAGCCAGCAGGCGGCCCATGACGAGGTCAACGGGAGAGATCATCGGCAAGGTCTACCGCGAATCGCGCGTGCCGCCGCCCGCAGCCGACCGCACGGGCCTCAAGGCGGTCCAGACCGCGCTCGACCTGCTGCGCTCGACGTCGAATCCGCCGCCGGACCTCATGACCGAGACGCTGATCGAGCTCGGCGACTGGTTCCAGTCCACCTCGCGTCCCATGATCTCGCTGCCCTACTACGCCGAGGCCGCCGGCATCTTCGACGCGCAGGCTGCGCTCGATCCGCTCGCGGGCAACCCGCTCAGGACGCCGCGCATGGTGTTCTACCGTCCGCCGGTTTCGGCGAGCCGCGGGCTCAACACGCTCTCGGGCCACTACGTGATCCTCAAGACCGTCTTCAGCTTCAATCGTGACGAACGAGGGCCTTCCGGAGTTGATCACGGTCGTGTCCACGGACATGAACGAGGACCAGCTCGGGCTCGCGCGGCGCGCGTTGCAGAAGGCGATCTACAGCCCGCGCTTCGCCGAGGGCAAGGCAGTCTCGACCGCGGGCGTCACGTTCACGAGCGAGTGGTACGAGGAGCTCGATCCCACCAGACGCCGCCCGCTGCGACGCCAGCGCCGGCTGCGCCCCCGAACGACCCAGGCGACGCAGGCCGCGGCGCCGGAGCCTGCCCCCAAATCAGGAACCTGAAGGCGGTTTTTCTTCCGCCGGCGGCGTCGCCGGCGGCTCGCCAGCAGGCGGTTCTTCGACCGGCGGTTTCCCGACGGGGCTCGTCGACGGCGGCTTGTCCGCAGGCGGCTTTGCGCGGGCGACGTGCGGCGGCGGCGCACCGGCTGGCCGACCGGCCACCGCTGCTTGGAAGACTCGGTCGTGGTCGGCGGAATCTGCGCGGGCGTGAACGGGGCGGGCGGCGCCTGCAGCGTATCGGGCGGCGCCGGCGGCGACACGGGCAGCGGACTTCCGACGCCGTGCAGCAGCAATCGCACCGATTCCTGGTCCGTCAGTTCGACGGCGACCTTCGCGCCGGCGTCGCGCATCGCGCGCTGGGTCGCGATCGCGAGCGGCTCCTTGCTCGCGAGCGTATGGGCCTTTTCGCGGCCGAAGCCGGTGAAGGCGAACGAATCCACGCGCGCGCCGCTGCCGTCATAGACCGTCAGCAGGTAGCGGATCGTGACGATGAAGGCCTCGCCCGCGACATCCTTCGGCGTCAGGAACGAGTACTCCTCGAACCGCGGCTCCAGCACCATCGCGAGCGGCGGCGTGATGCTCCCGGCGCGCGCCGGGTCGTCGACCGGCACGATCTCGCGGAACATCGCGCCGAGCAGCCAGTTCAGGTTCGTCACGTGCGCGGGGCCGAGGTTGACCTCGTAATCGATCGTGCCGCGCGTCTCCTTGTGCACGTACTCGCTGAATTCCTTCGAGAAATACACGCCGACGCGAACGGGGAGCTTTTCGATCAGCGGCGGCGGCAGCGCGGCCTTCGTCTCGAGTTTCGTGGCCGTGCAGGCCGACAGCAGCCCGAGAAACAGGGCGGCGGCTGCACCGCGGTACAACGTCGTGGTCATCTCTTGCTCCGTCTCAGGGCTTCCGCATTGCCTTCGGGCAGGCCGACGAACACGCCGCCGTTCCGGCCGCACAGTATGCGCATCAGGGTGGCGTATCGCATGCTCGTCTGCTGCGGGTACTGGCCCGGAATCGGGAACCCGAGCGCATGGATGCGCACCAGCCGCTCACCCGTTCCGGATGCGCGATTGATGCGATCGACCGTGTCCACGACTTCCTGGACGGAAGGTCCCGTGAACTCGTCGCCGAACACGTAGAGGCTGATCGTGTGGTCGCGGGTCCAGAACGAGCGGACCGCGGCGATGATGCCCTCGGACGGGCTCGAGTTCGAGAACGCCTGCCAGTTGCGGAAGCGCTCGAGGATCGCCTTGCGACGCGCGGGCGAGTCCGGGATCCACTTGCCGCGGTAGTCGCTGAACATGTAGCCGCCCTCGTCATCCATCACCTGGATGCCCTTGAGCTTCGGGTAGATGTTCAGCACCTCGCCGAGCTTCTCCTCGGCATAGCGCCAGTTCTGCGACTGCATCGAGCCGGACGTGTCGACGATGAAGATGACGTACTCGCTGTCGATCGGCACGCCCGCGACCGGCTGGTTGTAGACCTGGCGGCGGCCCTCGCCCTGCAGGCGGCGCGTCTCCTCGATCATCGCGGCGCGCGAGGCGGCGAGCGTCTCGGTGAGCTTCTTCATCGCGTCTTCTTCGTTCTCGCTCGCCTTGTACTCGCCCTGGATCTTCGACAGGTCGCCGCGCAGGCGCGCGAGCTTCTCCTGCTCCTTCGAGAGCTGCTCGATGCGCGCGCGCAGCTCGTCCTCGAGCACCATCGCGGTGCCGCGGATCTCGAACAGTTCCTTCGTGTGCAGCTCGACCTGCTTCTGCAGGTCCTCCTTCGAGACCTGCAGGCGGATCGGATCGCCGTACTCGGTCACGACCAGCAGCAGGATGATCGCGCCGAAGCCGCAGCAGATGCAGTCGAGGAACGACATGCTGAAGGCCTCGGCCTCGCGGCGCTGGCGCCTCATGGCCAGTCCTTCGCGGGGCTCAGGAAATCCCCGCCGGTCGCGCGCGCGAGCCGCCAGAAATAGATCGGCGCCGACGGGTCGCCCTCCATCGGCAGCAGCACGATGCTGAAGGGCGGCGCCTGCGGCGGCAGCGACTTCACGGCGTCCTGCATCAGGTCCTCGCGCTGCTCCATCGTGACGAGCGTGCGCATGAGCGGCGGCTTGTCGCCCTGGGTCGGCAGCCCGTCGGTCACCAGGATCACGCTGTCGGGCGCCGGGTTCAGCTGCTTGATCACGGCGAAGGCGTTCTGCAGGCTCGAGCCGCCGGTCGGCGCGGTGCGCCGCAGCGCAGAGATGGCCTGCTCCACCTGCCCCGCCTCGCGCACGGACAGCCAGCGCCCGGCCGTGCCGTCGACGACCGGCCGCGGCGCGGTGTCGAAGGCGTAGATCTGGAACTTGGTGTCGGTCGCGAGCCGCGCCGTCACCCACTCGGCGATGTTGACCGCCTGCTGCCACTTCTCGGACTGGATGCGCCGCTCGGGCGCCATGTTGCGCAGGCGGATGATGTTCACGAGCGTTTCGTCGAGCATGCTCGCCGACGCGTCCACCAGCATCAGCACGTGCTGGCCCGACACCTTCAGCGTCACGAGCTGCTGCTTGTCGTCCACGATCTTGACCGGGACGCCGGCGCTCGGCGGCGCGCGCTCCTTCAGGCGGCGCGTGCCCTCCTCGAGCTGCTGCAGGTCCGCCTTGAGCCGCTCGAGGCTCGCGCGGCGCGCGAGCGTGTCGTTCTCGTACTGCGCCATCTCCTCCGTGGTCAGCTTGATGCGCTCGAGCGCCGCGCGCGAGAGTCCCGAGGCCTGGACGGTCTTGTCCTCGGTCGATTCCAGCGCGTTACGCAGTTCCGCGAGGTGGGCGCGGCCCTCGATCACTTCCTTGTCGAGCCGGCTCGCATTCGCCTGCAGGTTCATCCGCTCGTTGGTGCGCGTCATGCCGGCCTGCGAGGCCATGATCGTGTAGAACAGCACCACGGCGCCGAAACCGCAGGAGATCACGTCCAGGAAGGACATGCTGAAGGTTTCGGTTTTCTTCGCGGCCCATCTCAGCCCACCGTCACGAGCTCGAGCACGACGCCCGGCGTGCCGACGCGCAATCTGTCACCCGCGCCGAGTTCCATTTCACCCGCAACCCGCTCGCCGTTCACGAAGCTGCCGTAGCGGCTGTGGTCGCGCACCAGCGTGCGGACGCCGTCGCGCAGGAGCGTGCAGTGCAGGCGCGAGATGCCGGCGCCCGCGACCGCGACGCGACGGCCCTCGCCATCGCCCGCGCCGACGACCAGCGGCTCCTCGCTGATCGCGTAGGCGCGGCCGGCCAGGATGGCGTGCGTCGCGGCGACCGCGACCTCGCGGCGGCGCTCCCCGCCCGCGGCCGCATGCGCGCGCGGCAGCGCCGTGACGAGCGCCGGCGGCTCCGCGGGCCCGAGCGCGTCCGCATGCGAGGCGGCGCCCGCCGCGGCCGCCGTGTCCGGCAGCGCGACGACCTCGAGCCCCGGCAGCGTGCCCAGCCGCTCGGCGAGCGCGGGCAGGAGCGCCGCGCGCGCCGAAAGCAGGAGCGTCGCCGGCTCGTCGGCGCGGTGGCCGCCGTGCACGAGCTCGGAAATCTGTGCGTACCAGGCCTCGGCCGCGAGCGTGAACTGCTCGCGCCGCACGGTCGCCGTGAAGCTGCCGCCGTCGGTGTCGACCGTCGCGTCGAGCGACTCGCGCGTCGCGAGGCCCGCGAGCCATTCGGGCAGGCGCTGGTAGAGCTGCTGCTCGGTCGCCGCCTCGTGCATCGGGTCGAAGCGCGTGCGGCGCACCAGCGCCTCGGCGACGACCTGGGCCCAGGCCGCGTGCATCGCCTTCTGGCCGGCGCGCTGCGCCGCCTCGACGCGGCGGCGGCGCAGGATCGCCGCGCCCTGCATCTCGGTCAGCACCGCCTGGTAGAGCTGCACGTCGAGATGCAGCACGGTCGCGCGCGCGGCAACGCCCGCTGACGCCGCGACCGCCGAATCCACGAGACCCGCGACCGGAATGCCGATGTGGCGCGCGATGCCGAGCAGCAGCCCGATTTCGCGCGGGCGCATCGTGCCGGGCACGGCGAATGCGGCGTCGTCCCCCGGCTGCGCCGCCGCGCGCCAGAGCGCGGCGAGCTGCGCGTGCGCAAGGTCCGCGTGCGAGGCGACCGGATCCTCCGCGCGAGCGAGCGAGGCGGTCGAGAGGTCGGACCAGTAGCGATCGTTCACGAGCGCGGGCTTCAGGCGCGCGGCCGCGGCCGCCGCCTCGCCGGTCACGATCGCCGCGCCGTCGACCAGCGCAACGCCCGGGCTCGCCGCGACGCGCACGCCGTCGCGCGCCGCGAGCAGCGCCGCATCCACGATTTCAATGCCGATCGTCGCCATGCGTCCTCAGATGTCGATCGGGAACGAGACCGGAAAGTCCGCGCGCACTTTCTCGGTCGGGTTGAATCGCTGCGGCGGCGGGCCGGACGGCACGGTGTCCGGCGGCAGCGGCGGCAGTTCCTCTTCTTCCGGCTCGGGCGCGGGCGCCTCGGCCGGCTTCGCCGCATCGCCCGAGGGCGTGGCCGTGCCGCCGCCGTTGCGGGCTCGTCCTTCGCGGGCTCCTGCGTTGCGGGCGCTTCTTTCGCCGGCGTCTTCGGCGCGGGCTTCGGCGCCTCGATCGCGGATGCGACGAGAACCGTCATCGAGGCGAGCATTGCGATGAGCCATTTCATGGCATTCACTCCGCGTACCGCACGATCCGGAAGCCGAGGTCGGGCCGCCCGGACGAGCCCGAGTCACGCACGGCGAGGCGCAGCTCCGGGATCTTGCCCGTGAGCCAGCCCGCGCCGCGGATGACGTAGCTGTCGCCCGTCTTCGGGCCGAGCGGA
The DNA here is from genome assembly GCA_963747035.1 of uncultured Gammaproteobacteria bacterium. Taxonomy (GTDB): domain Bacteria; phylum Pseudomonadota; class Gammaproteobacteria; order Steroidobacterales; family Steroidobacteraceae; genus SCUD01. The sequence goes on along the minus strand of CAVVDL010000018.1, from coordinate 14,218 downwards.
TCCGTCGACAGATAATCGGGGCCGACGACGTAGATCGAATAGCGGTCCGTCGTCCACTCGAGCACGTTGCCGCCGAGGTCATGCAGGCCGAGCGGATTCGGCGCGAAGCTGCCGACCGGCGCCGCGACGCGGTAGCCGTCGTCGTAGCCCGTGATCGTCACGGGCGTGAGGTAGATCGCCGTCGCGTCGCCCCAGTTGCCGGACTTCGCGGGCACCGGCAGGTCGTTGCCCCAGGGGTACTTGCGCGTCGCGCGGCTGCCATCGAAGCGCGCCGCGAATTCCCACTCCGCCTCGCTCGGCAGGCGGTAGCCCGTCGTCGCGGGCTCGACCAGCTCGAGCTTCTCGCCGTTTCGCGCATACGCAGGCGGCAGCTTGTCGCGCGCGGAGAGCCAGTTGCAGAACGCGGCGGCATCCTGCCAGCTGACTCGCACGGCCGGCTGGCGCTCGAGGTCGAGCGACTCGTCCTTGAAGATGCCGGAGAGATGGTCCGCCTTGAACTGGCGGAAGTCACTGTTCGTCACCTGGAAGCGCGAGATGTAGAACGGCCGCTTCAGCTCGACCATGCGCTCGGTCTCGTTCGAGCGCCGGCCCGGCTCGCGGCGCGTGCTCCCCATCGTGTAGCGTCCGCCGGTCACGAGCACGAGCTGCTGTCCGAGCGAGGTGGCGCGCGTCGCCGGCATGCCGGCGACCTTCGCCTCGCTCGCCGTCTTCAGCGAATACTCGACCACCTGGGTCTGGCCCTCGCGCGGCGTGATCGTCGCCCGGTAGGGCTCGAGGCCGCTCTTCCTCACCTCGAAGACGTGCGGCGCCGACGACAGCGAGAGCGTCTGGATGGCCGCGCCGCGCGAGGCGCCATCGACGTACAGGATCGCGTCGGCCGGCTCGCCGGTGACGCGCACGTCGCCGAGCACGGCCCTGAGGTCGACGGCGAGGCGCCGTTCGGCGCGGCTCTCGACCGTCACGGATTGCGTCGCCGGCGCATAGCCGGCGAGCGTCAGCAGCACTTCCTGCGGCATGCCCGGCGCGACGCCGACGGTGAGCGGCGTGCGGCCGCGATAGCGGCCGCCGATGCTGACGTCGGCGCCCGCGGGCCGGCTCTGCACGAGGAGCCGTCCGTCGGGCATGCCGAGCTCGATCGGGCCGACCGCGAGCGGCTGGCCCGCGACCACGGTGATCGGGCTCTCGAAGCGGCGGAAATCCGGGTGCACGATCGCAAGCGTGTAGCGCCCGGCGTCGAGCTCGGCCTCGAGCGGCGTCGCGCCGAGCTCGCGGTCGTCCGCCCAGACCGTTGCGCCCGGCGGCACGGAAGTCACGCTGACGCGCGCGAAGAGCGGCTTCAATCGCAGCTGCATCTTCTGGCTCTCGCCGCCGCCCTTCACTTCGAAGCGCAGGTGCTCCTCCGCGTAGTGCGGCGCGCTGATCTCGAGCTCGCGCGTGCCGGCGGGCAATTCGTATTCGGCCGGGAGCTTGCCGACCGTGCGGCCGTCCACCACCAGCGTCGCCGCGATGCCGGCGGTGTCGAAGGCGACCTTGCCCGGCAGCCGCTCGAGCGCGACGACGATGCGCTGGCCGGACTGGGCGCCGACCGTGACGGCCTGGCGCGCCGGCGCGTAGCCTTCGGATTCCACCTGGAGCTCGTACGCACCGGGCGGCACGAGGTAACGGCTGCCGAAGCCGAAGTCGAGTGCGGTGCCCACGAAGTCCACGCGATCGAGATCCGCCTCGGGATTCGATCCGACCTGCACCGCAGTCGCGGAGAAGAGATAAAAGAGCACGACGCCGATCACGGCGAGCCCGGCCCAGCGCAGCGGCGTCATGAGGCCCTGCTTCGCGGCCGTGCGCACGGCGGGCCGCGCCGCGCGCGGCTCGTAAGCGAGGACTTCGACCGGGATGCGGTCCCCGGCGGCGTCGTCGGCCGCGCGGCTCTCGAACTGCGGCGGGCGCGTGACATTCGCGACGCCGCCGTGGCGGACGACGATGACCGCGCGTCCTTCGCGATCCTCGAGCGCGATCCGGACGCCGTCGAGCGCGTCGGGACCCGCGCCCGCCTCCGGCGTGACGGCGAGGCCCTGCGTCGTCAGCGCGATGCGCGCGCGCACCTCGCCCGGCTTGCAGCCGGGAATGACGACGGCCGCGCCGGGACCGCCGACCGAGAGCGGCAGTTCGGACGGCAGCAGCTTGCGCTCGCCGAGCGGATCCTCGAGCCAGACGTCCTTCAAATCGGCTCCTCGCATCTCACCACCACCGCCGCGGGCACGGTGCCCGGCGGCAGCAGCACCTCGCGCCGCACGTCGCGGAACCCGGTGCGGGTGCCGACGACGGTATAGCGTCCGGGCAAGAGCTCCACGTCGCGCGTGGAGAACGTCCCATATTGCCCGACGCGGTAAATCACGACCTGCGTGAGCCCATCCGACTCGAGCCGCAGCCGCACCGGCGACTGGGCCGCGGCGGCGAGCCGTTCGAGCTCGCGCGCCGACGCCGCGAGCCGCTCACGCGGGTTTCCGGCGCTCGCCGCGGTCGCGAGCAGGTTTCGCGCCTCCGCCCGCCCCGCCGGGTCCCAAAGCCGCTCCGGCTTTGCAATCAGAGCGTCAATGCTCCGTTGCAGTTCCGCGCGCGGCGTCGCCCGGGTGAGCCCGTCGCGCGCCGACTCGAGCGAGGGCTCGAGGCTCGCCGCCTCGCGCCAGGCGGTGAGCGCCTCGTCCCAGCGTTCGCCGCTCTCGGCGGTTCGCGCCCGCGCCTCGAGCAGGTTCAGCGCCGAGGCGCGCTGGCCCTGGTCGAGCGACGCCAGCGCGTCTTTCGCCTCGCGCGCGCCGGGCCTCAGCGCAAGCGCCTGGTTGAAGGCGGCGCGCGCCGCGTCGTTCCGGCCTGCGGCCGCGTCGGCAAAGCCGCGCGACATCGCGACGGAATAGGCATCGGCGGCCTGGCTCGCGGCGAGGCGATTCAGGCCCTCCTGCGCGCCCGGCACGGAAGAATCGATCGAAAGCGCCTTGCGGTAGCCCGCCTCGGCCGAGGCGGCGCGCCCCGCCTCCTCATCGCGCCGCGCGCCATCCGCGGCGGCGAGCGCCGCATCGAGCCGGTCGGCACGCGCCAGGCCCGCGATCGCCGGCGGGTGCTTGGGCTCGATCGCCAGCGCAAGCTGGTAGGCCTCGCGCGCGGCGCCGGTCTTCGCGGCGGCGAGCGCATCCGCGCCCTGCTTGACGGCATCCGCGAGCGCTTTCGGCACGGCCTTGTCGAGGGCGGCGAGCGTCGCCGAGCCCTCGTGCCAGTCCTGCATGGCGGCGAGGTAGTCACCGACCGCGTAGCGCTGCGCGGCATGGTCGCCGGCTTCGCGCGCCTTCGCGAATTCCGCGGTCGCCCAGCGCGCGGCTGCGCGCGCATCGAGCGACTTGAACGCGGCGTTGAAGCGCGTCGCGCTCGGTCTCGGCGCTCGCGCGGGAGGCTTCCTGTGCGACCTGCGCCAGCGCCGCCTTGCGCTTGACCTCGCTTTCCTGCTCGGCCTCGGCGCGCGCCTTCGCGGCAAAGCCGGAGTCGTTCGCCGCCTTGCTGCGCCGGCATCATGAAGATGGCGGCGACCGCGATGACCGCGGCCACGCCGAGCGCAAGCGGCAGGATGCGCGCGCTGCGCGTGCGCGCAGCCGCCGCCGGCGCCGCGTGCGCCAGCGGCTTCAGCGCCCCGCCTTCGTCGGCCGCGGCGACGGCGAGCTTTGCGCGCGCGATGGTCGCGCTGCCGGGCCGCTCGTTCGGGGACTTGGAGAGCAGGCGGAGCGCCAGTTCGCGCACCCCGGCGGGCACCGCGCCGCGCGGCAGGAGCGGCGGCACCGGCTCATGCAGCACGCGCTCGCGCGTGATCTCCGGGTAGTACGGCGGATGGCCCGAGATCAGTTCGTACAGGAGCGCGCCGAACGCATAGAGGTCGTCCGCGGGCTGGGCCGGTTCACCGCGCAGCTGCTGCGGGCTCGCGTTGTAGGGCGATCCGCCCGCGGCGGGACTGCCGGCGAGCGCGGTCAGGCCGAAGTCGCCGAGCTTCGCGCGGCCCGCCGCGTCGAGGAACACGTTCGCGCACTTGAGGTCGCGGTGCACGAGGCCTCGCGCGTGCAGCGCCTCGAGCGCGACGGCGACGTCGTCAACCGCCTGCGACCAGCTCTCGAACGAGCGGCCGCGCAGCTGCCCGAGGTCGCCGCCTTCCAGGAATTCCATCACGAGGCAGGTGCGGCCCTCGAGCTGCTCGAGGCCGTGGACGGCGACCGTGAAGCCGGCCGGGAGCGTCTTCGCCTGGGCGACCTCGGCTTCGAGCCGCGCGCGGCGCGCGGCGTCTCCTGCGAGGGCTTCGTCGAAGAACTTGAGCGCGACCCGCTCGCCGCGCTCGCGGTCAACCGCGAGCCAGACCTCCGCGCTGCCGCCGCGGCCGATCCGTCGCACCAGCACAAACCGGGCGCCGAGTTCGAGCCCGGGTGTCAACTCCTTCATATGGAATCAACCCGCGCCGCTCGATGGCGCGGCAGGCGTCGTCGTGTCTGCGGCGGGCTGCGCCGCCGGCGTCGTGGGCACGAGCCCGGTCTCTTCCTTGTAGAGCTCGTGCAGCAGCCGGCGCCATTCCGCGTACTGCTCTTCCGCGGTGCCGGTGAGGCGAAGCGTGCGTCCCTCGACGTCGACGACGAGCGGCGCCGCCTCGGTCTGGAACGAGCCCGAGATTTCCTTCAGCGAGTCGGTGTGGATCTTCGCTTCCTCGTTCTTCTTGTAGCCGCTGATGACGGCGGCGACGCCGCCCGCCATGCCGCCGTAGCGCGCGGCGTCGACGGCGCGCTGGCAATTGCTGCCGCCCTGGCAGCTGTCGGGCACGAAGATCGCCGCGGCGACCGCGGCCGCGCCCATGATCATGCGATTGCGCGCCTGCGCCTTCAGCTTCTCCTCGGCGGTGATCTCGTCGTAGGTGTAGCGGCGCCAGCTCGAATACGGCTCCTCGAGGCGCTCGCTGAAGGCCGCGTAATTTTCGCTGACCGTGTCGATCATGCCGTAGTCGCGCTCGCGGATCTGCTTGATCCGCTGCACCAGCACGTCGTCCTCCGCCGGCAGGCGCAGCACCTTGTACTCGCCCGTCTTCTTGTTCTGCGCGAGGTACTGGCTGAAGGCGACCGGCGCGAAGTCCGCGGCAAAGCGCATCTCGCTGACCTTGCGGATGTTTGCGACCTCGGCCGGCGGGCGGGCATTGCGCGCCGCGAGCAGGTCGTTCGCGATCAGCACGTAGACGTTCTCGAAGGGATCGCGGCCCGCGCTGTAGCCGTCGCGATAGGTGCGCGTGTCGGCGACGCCCTCGTATTCCTTCTTGTCGATCCAGAGCTTGCCCGTCGCGTCGCGCGCGGTGATCTCGAGCTTCAGGCGCGCGCCGTTCGATTCGATGATCTTGCCGTCGATCGTGAGGTCGAAGGAGTTCACGCTCGCCGGAACGACCCGCGCCGTGCCCCAGTGGCCGGTGTCCTCGAGCGTGTTGCGCAGCTCCATCGCGATGTAGCGCGCCTCGGCGTTGCGGATGTCCGGGTAGATGCGGAGCTTGTCCGCCATGTCGGGGTCGTCCTCGACCTCCTTCGGCACGCCCGGGTCGAGGATGTGCACGCCGACGTCGAGCAGCTGATCGGCCGGAATCTCGGTCGTCGCCTGCGTCGCCTGCAGGATGGGCAGCGGCCGCGTCTCCTTGACGCAGCCTGCTACGGGCAGCGCGCCCGCGAGCAGCGCGACCGCGAAGATCCAACCCGATCCTGAAAGCCGGCTCAGCTGCATAGCGTCAAGACCTCAGCGCCCCTTCTTGTAGCGACGGTATTCCTCCCAGAGTGCCGCGCGCAATTCCGGGTCCGTTTCCTTCATCGCCGCTTCGCGGATCTGCCGCGCGACGATGTCGTCGTCCTTGCCGTCCGGGATGTCGGCCGGAATCGTGCTCGGGCCCTTGCCGCCCGCCGTGCCGCCGCCGACCCCGCCCTGTTCGCTCGTGGTCGGTGCGCCGCCGGCACCGCCCGCGCTGCCCTGGCCGCCCTGGCCTTGCTCGTCACCGCCCGTGCCGCCCGCGCCGCCGGTCGATTCGAGGCCGCCTTCGCGTCCGGGGCCGTCGCCCGCGGCATCGCCGCCCGAGCTGCCGTCGCCATTTTCGCCCGCGGCGCCTTCGTCGCCGGGCTTGCCGCCGGCGCCCGCCGCTTCGGCGTCCGCACGCTCCTTCGCGATGTCCGCCTGCGCCGTGCGCACGGTGGCGTCGAAGGTGCCGAATGTTTCGTCGAGCCGGCGCCCGATCTGTTCGCTGCGGCCGGAGCCGCTTCCATTGCCGGTGCCGGAAGCGGAGCCCGGGCCTTGACCGCCCTGGCTGCCATCGCCGCCCTCTGCTCCAGCCTGCGTACCATCGCCGCCGGCGCCACTCGCGCCGCCGATGCTGCCCGTCGGGCCGCTGCCGCCCGCCGTGCCGCCTGGAACACCGCCCGCCTGGCCAGCACTGCCGCCCGCTCCGCCAGCTGCACCGCCAGGAATGCCACCCGCCTGACCCGCGCCGCCGCCGGCACCGCCGGCCGCACCGCCTGGAATTCCGCCTGCCTGACCTGCACTTCCGCCCGCACCGGCGCCGGCACCGCCGGCCGCGCCACCGCCCGGAATGCCGCCCGGCATACCGGCTGAACCTGACGCGCCGCCACCGCTGCCTGCGGCGCCGCCCGACTGGCCGCCACCCTGACGGACCCGCACCGCCCGCCTGACCACCGCCACCGGGTGAACCGCCGGCGCCCGGCTCGCCCGAGCCGCCGCCGGGAACTCCCGGCGCGCCGCCGCCCGGCGTTCCGCCCGACGCATCGCCCGGCAATCCACCCGGGAGCGCGCCTGGCAATCCGCCCGGCAGTCCGCCGACCTGCGGATCCACACAGACGTCGACATTCACGTCGTTGTCATCGGCATCGGTTGCGGGATCGTCGGTGCCGACGCAGGGACGACCGCTCGTGCCGTCCGCGGAAGCGCCGGCTTCGTCCGGCATCGGGATCGGCGCACCGGCGCCGCCGCCGGATCCGACCGCCTGATCCGCCGCCGGCACTGCCACCGCCGCTGTCGCCGCCGCCGCCAGCCGAGCCGCCGCCACCGTGACGAACCGCCGCCGCCCGAGGATCCACCGCCACCGCCGAAGAACCGCCGCCGCCGGCGGATCCACCGCCCGACGAGCCGCCTCCACCCGATGAACCGCCACCGCCGGAGGAACCGCCGCCACCGATGAACCGCCGCCCCGACGAACCGCCGCCACCCGACGCGGCCGCCGCCACCCGAGGAACCGCCGGAACTCGGCTTTTGCGAAGCGCTTTCCGTCATGCAGGCAACGAGCAAGCCAAAGGCCGCGACGACCGCGATGGCGCGCAGGATGCGTATGGGTTTCATCTCAAAATCTCCCCGCCGAAAGCCCCGTCCTGGAGCAGCCGGCTTTGGGCATGTCCGTCAAAGTTTGAGACCTGGCCCGGGCAATGGTTCACCCGCAGGGTGCCGCCCCGGACTCAGGTCCCCGCAGGGGCAGGGGCCATGATGTTGCTGTCGCCTTTCAGGAAGGCGCCCAACTGGCCGGCCAGCCGGTCGCAGGCCGTGCCCTGCACGCGCGCGATGAACGGCAGCGGCACGAGCACGCCGACGAGGGCCGAGGTGCCGGTGACGTTGGTCGATACCGAGCCCGCGGTCTTCGCCGTATTGAGGTCCCAGACGATCGCCTGGTAGTCGGATTCCTTTTCCCACCAGCCGAATCCGATGCAGCCGCCGCCGGCCGGGCCGAGCGTGCAGGTGATGCTGCCGCCGCTGTCGGTCTGGCGCGTCGCGCCGTCGATCCAGATGAGGTAGCGCACGCCGCTCTCGGCGACGCGGGCCGCGACCACGTCCTTCGACAGGAGCTTCGTGATGCCCTCCGGCCGCTGCGGCGCCGTGGACGGTTCGAGCCAGGGGAACATCGAATCGACGAAGAGGTCGTTCGGGCGCACCTGGATGCCGGTCGACTTCGCCATCTTGTCGCCGACGCAGTCCATGAAGTCGTCTTCGGCGGTGATGCCTTCGACGTGGGGCTTGGCGAGCAGCACGACCGCTTCAGTCGCGCCGATCGAAGTCGACATCGCGCGGTCTTCTTCGAGCTTCGCCGTCATGCAGCCCGACAGCAGGAGGAGTGTCGCGGTGCCCGTGCCCGCGAAACGCAATGACCGATCTGTCTGGCGCATCATCGGACGCCTCCTTGGCCTGCGCTCCCCGCTTCGCCCGAGTATACGCCGCGGTTACCACAGTTCCATCTGATCGGGCGTGCGATTTGGCGGGCGAAATTGCAGCGTCGTGAGCGGCGCCGCGCGCCCGCTCGCGAGCCCGTTCCGGCGGCAGCTCGCCTCGAAGCGGCGCTTGAGGAGCTCGGCCCAGGGACCCTGGCCGCGCATGCGGTGGCCGAAGCGCGGATCGTTGTCGCGCCCGCCGCGCAGCTCCTGGATGCGGCTTCGCACCTTCTGCGCCCGGTCGGGGTAATGCAGCTCGAGCCATTCATAGAACAGTTCCCTCACCTCGCCCGGCAGCCGCAACAGGACATAACCTGCCGTCGTCGCGCCGGCCGCGGCCGAGGCGTCCAGCACCGCCTCGAGCTCGTGGTCGTTGATGGCGGGCACCACGGGCGCGAACATCACGCCGGTCGGGATGCCCGCGTCCGCGAGCTTGCCGATCGCCGCCAGGCGCGCAGCCGGCGAGGCGGCGCGCGGCTCCATGCGCCGCTTCAGCTCGTTGTCGAGCGTCGTCACACTGACAAACACTTTCACGAGTCGTTCCGCGGCGAGCTTCGCGAGCACGTCGATGTCGCGGACGACGAGCGAACCCTTGGTCACGATCGTGACCGGGTGATGGCTCTCGGCGAGCACTTCGAGGATCGAACGCGTGATGCCGAGCTTGCGCTCGAGCGGCTGGTAGGGATCGGTGTTCGCGCCGAGGTTGATCGGGCTGCACTTGTAGCGTGCGCCTGTTCAGCTCCTCGCGCAGCTGCATCGCCGCGTCTTTCTTGTAGAAGAGCTTGGTCTCGAAATCGAGGCCGGCCGAGAGGTTCATGTACTGATGGCTCGGGCGGGCGTAGCAGTTGTGGCTGATCACGCCGTTGGCGATGAAGTCGCCTGTGCCGGTCGTGATGTCGAAGAGTTCCCGGCTTTCAGCCAGGGGCTCGATCTCGACGATCTCCAGCTTGGCCGCGGACCGTACGGCCAAGCCTTCGATTCGCCGCTTGCGGGTTATGGACGGGTCAAACGTTCGAATGAAGCGGAGGTGCTCCCGCATTCCTCCGCGGACTCGCACGTAGCGTACGGGCTTTGCCGATTCACGCCGCTGGCGTTTCGACGACCGAGTCGAATTGAAATTTTCGCAAACCCTCCGTCAATACATCGATCATCCGCTGATCGGTATTGGATATCCGTATCGTGGAACCATCGTACGACCCTTCGGCGTCAAAAATTCCGCTGACATAGCCGAGCACCCATTCGCCCGCCGGACGATCAGGCCATTCGATCAGTCTCGCGATCGCCGCTACCGATGCCTTCGCGCTCGTGCGAATCGCCTCCATGCGGCGCCGAATCGACGTCTCGGCCGCAAACAGGAATCTGATCAGTTCCGATGCCGAACCCGGACAGAAAAGTCGTCGCGCGTTCGAGTGCTTCCGAGTCCGCCATCGCGAGACGAAATCGATGTTGATCGCCATTCGCCCGGCCCGGTCGAGTGTAGCGGTAAACGCCCAGGTGCCCGTCACCCCGGATCACGCCGCAGAGATAGCCACGCCGGTAGTCGTTTGTGTGCCCGCAGCCCGCAAATGAGGGAATCGCGCCAAAACCCATCAGCGTGTTGTTGAGCGTCAGGTACGGGCGCTGACCGCCACCATCCGCTTTCGCCACAAACTTCCATCCACGCTCGGTCAGGAAGCGGTGATCGCCGCTCGCCACGAGTTCAGTGCCGTCGGCCAGTCGAACCCGCCAGGCCAGCTTGTTCGTTCGCCAATGAGCTAGAACGCGCGTGCGTACATAGCGACGATAAAAGCCGGGCTTCACCGTTCCGTAGATTTCATCGCCGACCGCAAGCTCAGCAAGCGGCTTTTGGCTGCCGTCGCCCATGAGAATCGGCGTGTCCCCAGATACGCAGTAAACACATCCATGCTCGCAGCCACGGTACGGATTGATCGACTGATCGAAAGGAATGTCGGGCGAGTTGTTGCGCGTGATGACGCTGTGCGCCGGCTCCGGCTGCACGGTCGTCGCGAGCGGCGGCAGCGGCTCGTCGGCGATTCCCCAGCCGTCGTCCACGGCTTCGACCGCGAGCGCTTCGAAGCGCCCGGTCCGGTTCGAGATGGCTCCGCGCCCTTGTCTGCAGTCTCAGCGGCATACTGTATGGATATACAGCTACGCCCTCGGCCGGTCAAGAGGACTTCGTTTCGGGCTCCGGAAAGCGGTCGATGCGCCAGATCCCCGGGAAGCCGCGGATCCAGAGGCCCGCGATCGCGACGCTGGCGAGGCCGCCGACGACGACCGCGGGCTTCAATCCCCACCAGTGCGCCGTCACGCCCGACTCGAACTCGCCGAGCTCGTTCGAGGCGCCGATGAAGACCGCGTTCACCGCGCTGACGCGGCCGCGAATCTCGTCCGGCGTCTCGAGCTGCACCAGCATGTGGCGGATGTAGACGCTCACCATGTCGGCGCCGCCGAGCGTCGCGAGCGCGGCGAGCGAGAGCAGGAAATTGTGCGAGAGGCCGAACACGACCGTCGCGATGCCGAAGACCGCGACGCCCGCGAACATCTTCGCGCCGACGTGGCGCGTGATCGGCCGCCAGGCGAGCGTGATCGCGATGATCGCGGCGCCGATGCCGGGCGCGGCGCGCAGCCAGCCGAAGCCGTCCGGCCCGACGTGCAGGATGTCGCTCGCGTACGCCGGCAGCAGCGCGACCGCGCCGCCGAAGAGCACGGCGAAGAGGTCGAGCGAGACGGCGCCGAGGATCACCTTCTTCTTCCAGACGAAACGCAGGCCCTCGAGCAGCGTGTGCCAGCTGTCCGGCGCTTGCCGGCCGCGCCGGCTTTTCCGTCTTCACGCCGATGACGAAGGCGAAGGCCGCGGCGAGCAGCGCCCGCGACCGTGCCGTAGACGATGTCGGGGCCCGCGAGGTAGACGAGGCCGCCGATCGCAGGGCCCGCGATCGTCGAGACCTGCCAGGTGCTCGAGTTCACCGCGACCGCGCGCGAGAAAAGCGAGGGCGGCACGAGGTTCGGCATGATCGCCTGCCCCGCCGGCATCGAAAACGCGCGCGCCGTGCCGAAGACGACCATCACGGCGAACACCGGCCAGGCGACCTTGAGGCCCGAGAGCGTGAACGCGAGCAGCGCGAGCGCGCAGAAGAATTCGAGCGCGATGCAGAGCGAGAGGATGCGCGCGCGGTTGTAGCGATCCGCGATGTGGCCCGGCGGGCAGCACCAGCAGCACGAACGGCAGGAACTGCGACAGGCCGATGAGGCCGAGGTCGAGCGGATTGCCCGTGATCGCATAGACCTGCCAGCCGACCGCGACCGTCTGCATCTGCACGGCGACGGACGCGAGAAGCCGCGCCGACAGGAACCGCATGAAGCCCGGATGGTGCGATCAGCCGGCCGAGCGGCGCGCCCGCGGGTTCGATGGATCGTCATGCGCGGGTCAGCGCCCGACGAGCAGTCGCAGCATGCGGCGCAGCGGCTCGGCCGCGCCCCAGAGCAACTGGTCGCCGACCGTGAACGCGGTGAGGTAGTCCTCGCCCATCGCGAGATGGCGCATGCGCCCGACCGCGATCCCGAGCGTGCCCGTGACGGCGGCGGGCGTGAGCTGCGCAGAGCGAGGCCTCGCGTTCGTTCGGCACGATGCGGATCAATTCGTGCGCGTCCTCGATCACGCGCTCGACCTCCGCGATCATCATCCGCCGCTTCAGCTTGATCGTGACCGCCTGGCTGTGGCAGCGCATCGCGCCGATGCGCACGCAAAGGCCGTCGATCGGCACCGGCGCAGACGTCGAGGCCGAGGATCTTGTTGCCCTCCGCGCCCGCCTTGAACTCCTCGCGGCTGTAGCCATTGCCGAGGTCGCGATCGATCCAGGGCAGCAGGCTCCCCGCGAGCGGATGACCGAGTCGCTCGACGGGCATGCCGCTTGCGAATGCGGCGGACGCGCGCCGGTCGATGTCGAGGATCGCGCTCGCGGGATCGTCGAGGAGCGCGCCCGCCGCGCGGTGCAAATGGCCCATCTGCGCGAGGAGCTCGCGCATCTCGCGCGCGCCCGCGCCCGAGGCGGCCTGATACGTCATCGTCGTCATCCACTCGACGAGGCCGGCGCGGAACAGGCCGCCGAAGGCCATCAGCATGAGGCTCACGGTGCAGTTGCCGCCGATCCAGTCGCGCCGCCCGGCCGCGAGCGCCCGGTCGATCACGGTGCGGTTGACCGGGTCGAGGATGATCACGGCCTCGTCTTTCAGGCGCAGCTGCGATGCCGCGTCGATCCAGTGGCCGCGCCAGCCGGATGCGCGGAGTTTCGGGTGCACCGCTTCCGTGTACTCGCCGCCCTGGCAGGAAATGAGGATGTCGCAGCGCGAAAGCGCCGCCAGATCGTTCGCATCGCCGACTTTCGCCGCTCCCTGCCCGATGTCGGGCGCAGCGGCGCCCGCCTGCGTCGTCGAAAAGAACGCGGGCTCGATGAGCGCGAAATCGTTCTCGGCGCGCATGCGCTCGACGAGCACGGAACCGACCATGCCGCGCCAGCCGATCAGGCCCGTCCGGGGATTGTTCTTCATCCGCTCGACTGTTGCACTGCAAAGCACGCACTATAGCGTGCCGGATAGGGGAGCCGACACATGAGCGAACCGACGCCGCAACTCAACGTTCCGCCGGAAGCTGCCTGGGGACCGACATTCGACGTCGCGCGCGCGACGGACGCGTACATCGCGACCGTGCCCGCCGCCGATCGCGTGAAATCCGATGCGTACTTCGAGGGCGGCTACTGGATCGGACTCTGGTCCACGCTGATCACGGTCGCGCTGTGCGGGCTGTTGCTGCATTTCAGGTTCACGGCGCGATTGCGCGACTGGGCCGCATCGCGCGGGCGCGGACCGTGGCTGCAGTCGCTCATCGTCGCCATCGGCATTCATGGTCGTCCTCTCGATCCTCTTCCTGCCCTGGTCGGCTTACACGGGTTACTTCCGCGAACACCAGTACGGCATGTCCAACCAGACGTTCGGCGCCTGGCTCGGCGAATGGGCGATCAACTCCGCGCTCTACAGCGCCTTCATCGGCCTCGCGATCGCCGGGATCTACCGCCTGGTGCGCCGCGTGCGCGAGCGCTGGATCTGGTGGGCGAGCGGCGTCACGGCGCTCTTCATGCTGTTCGTGATCATGGTCGAGCCCGTGTTCATCGCGCCGATCTTCAACGACTACAAGCCGCTGCCCGCCGGCGAAGTGCGGGACTCGATCCTGACGCTCGCCCACGAGACGAAGATTCCGGTGGACAACGTCTACTGGTTCGACGCCTCGAAACAGACCAAGCGCATCAGCGCCAATGTCTCGGGACTCGCGGGAACGACGCGCATCGCGCTCAATGACAACCTGATGAACGGCACGTCGCTGCCCGAGATCCGCGCCGTCATGGGCCACGAGATGGGCCATTACCGGCTGCACCACGGCCTGTGGCTCACGCTCGGATTCACGATCGCGATGGGCGTCGGCTACTTCGTCGTCAATCGCGTGTTCGGACGAATCCAGCGACGCCGCGGCGAGCGCTGGGGCGTGCGCGACCTCGCCGACCCCGCGGGCGTTCCGCTCGCGATGGCGATCCTGATGATCGTGCTCTACGTGCTGACGCCGGTGACGAACTCGATGATCCGGACGGCGGAGAACCAGGCGGACGCTTTCGGACTCGAGGCTGCGAAGGAACCGCACGGGTTTGCGACGGTTGCCATGCGCTTGAGCAACTATCGCAAGCTCGAGCCGGGGTCGCTGGAAGAGATCATCTTCTACGATCATCCGAGCGGCAGAGCGCGAGTCGAGCGAGCCATGCGGTGGCTCAAGGAACATCCACCGGCGCAGTAAGCCGTGCGCGCGGGATCCGGCGGGGCTCTCGCTCGAAACTCTGCCCGAGGATTAGAAGAGTTTGCTCGCGAGACCCCGCCACCTCGCGCGCACGGTGAAACGAGCGGTGACGGTCCGCGACCGAGTGCCG
>CAVVDL010000017.1:0-138383 GCA_963747035.1 uncultured Gammaproteobacteria bacterium | reverse complement strand
GACTGACCCGCCGCCACCTGTTGCTCCGTGTGGCACCGCTGGGTGTTGCCGGCATCGCATTCGCGCGCGCAGTGCGGGCCGCCGATGCTTGCATCGGGCCGGACACCGAGTCGCTGCGTGCCTCGCTGAACTACACGAGCACGGGTGCGGATACCGCCGCGACTTGCGCGCACTGCGCCTTTTCCGCCGATTCCGGCGGCGGCTGCGGTGCGTGCAAGATCCTGGGCGGAGCGGTCGACAGCACCGGCCACTGCGACTCGTTCAGCCTGCCGTCTTTAGTCCGGCTTCCGCCCACGTTGCCGCGCAATAGCTTCCGGCGTAACCGGCGCCGCGCCGATGCCATTCGCGCGCAGGAAGTTGCCGAGCGCGGCGATGTCCGCATCGCTCAGCTTCAGCGCGTAAGCGGGCATGGCCTCCCAGCTGGGCGAGCCGATACCCGCGGGCTTGTCCGAACCATAGAGAATGATGTTGATCAGCGAGGCGGCGTCTTCGCCCTGCACGATTGCGCTGCCGGCAAGCGGCGGCCCATCAGAAAATGCCACCGCGACCCGAGGGTCCGTGGCATTCGCGGCAGCTTTGCTCGTACAGCGGCCCACCCGCTTGGGCGGCCTTGGCACTGACGGCCTCGCCCGCGTAGTCGGTGCCGCGCAGGCTCTGCAGATACACGGCGATCGCGCGCAGGTCCTCGCTCCGCAGGTGGCGCGTGCTGTTGGCGATCACGGCATTCATCGGACCGAAGCTGCCGGCCCGCGCGCTCGCGCCCTTGCCGAGATAGTCGACGATGTGCTCGGTCTTCCAGCCCGCGAGCCCCTGCGTTGTCGCGCGCAGGTCGACCGCGAACCAGTCGCGAACCCCGCCGCCCTTGACCTCGTCGTGCATCACGGCGCCGCGGAGCGGCTCCGAGGACTGCGTCGCCAAGGACCAGTCGCGCGGCGTGTGGCAGGCGCCGCAGTGCCCGGGGCCCTGCACGAGGTACGCGCCGCGGTTCCATTCCGCTGAGCGTGCCGCGTCCGGCCGGTAGGCACCGACGACGAGGTTCAGCGCCTTCCATGTCGCCATCGGCCAGCGCATCTCGAACGCGCGGCCATTGTCGGGTGGAACGTAGCTGACAGGCTTCAGCGTGCGCAGGAACGCGTACAGGTCGGCGATGTCGCCGTCGGACAGGCGCGTCGTAGAAGGGATAGGGAAAGGCCGGGAACAGGTGCCGGCCGTCGGCGGCGATGCCTTCGCGCAGCGCGCGCCTCAGGTCCTCCTCGGTCCAGGATCCGATGCCGGTCTCTCGATCCGGCGTGATGTTGGTCGAGTGGATCGGGCCGAGGGGCGTCGCGATCGAGCGGCCGCCGGCGTATGCGGCGCCATTGTCCCGCGTATGGCAGCTGATGCAGTTGGCGGCCGTGGCGACGTAGCGGCCACGCTCGACGGCGGTGGAAGGTTCGTCGGCGGACGCGACGCAGGCGAACGCCGCAAGGGCGATCCACAGCAGGCGCATGCCGCGCCTATTTCTCGGCCGCCGGCTTCTCGACCCGGTAGTCGTCGTGGCACTGCTTGCAGGTCAGCGCATCCACCGCCTGCAGCAGCGCCTCGTCCTTGCCCTTTTCGTGCGCAGTCTTCGACATGGCAGCCGTCTTTGCAGCGAACTCGTTCATCCGCGCCGAAAAATCGTCCCACTTCGCCCAGACCTCGGGCTTGGCATCGCCGCCTTCGACCTCGGGTTCGAAGGCCTTGAGCGCGGTCGCCGCGGTTCCGGCAATGATGTCGATGTGGGCGACGACATTGTCGTCCGGGATCGCGCCCGACATGATCATGCCGAGCGCGGCAGTCTGCGCCTTGAGCGTCTCCATGATGTGCCTGCGGTAATCGATCACGTCCTGGTCGTCGGCGATCGACGCCATCGGCAGCAACGACAGGGCAATGAGCGGTGCAGCGAGAATTCGCTTCATCGGGAATGTTCCTTGATGGGGGAGAGACTCAGGGCACGTACATCAGCCGGGCGCTGCCGATCTGCAGGCGATAGCCGTCCGGATCGCGGACGTGGAAGCTCTCGTCGGTATCAGGCTCCGGATTGAGCCCGCGGCGGCGCAGCTCGGCCTCGACCGCGTCCTTGTCCCAGTCCTCGATCGTGTAGCAGACGTGATCGACCAGCGGCCCGCCCGCCGGATCCTGGGTCTTGCGCGGGATCAGGAAGCTGTCCTTGCCGAACTTCATGTAGCACTGCTTGCCGTCGTCGCCGCTGACTTCCATGCCGAGCAGGTCCGCGTAGAAATCGCGCGTGCGCGCGTAGTCGGCGACGCCGAACGAGATGTGGTTGACCGCGACGGCCTTGAAGCCGCCCCGCGGCGCGGTCGCTGCCATGGCGCGCTTCGTGGCGGCCGCGGCCGTCATGCCGAGGGCCAGCATCTGCACCAGCTGCCGGCGCGAGATCCGCCCGTGCTCGAATTGGCCCAGCAAACTGTCGACGATCTTCTCCATGGGTGCCTCTTTTCCTGTCAGGGATTGCCCGGCAATGCGGCGGTTGTGGTCGTCGGCGCGTTGCCGTGCGTCTCGGCGAGCTCTTCCGCGGCGGGTCGCGGCGCCGGCATGCCGCGATAGGGGATGCCGGGTTTCGCGGCCGCGATCGCCGCCCGCTCGGCCTCGGTGAACGGCAGCACGCGCACCTCGGCGAACTTCGCGGCGAGCGCCGAGGAGATCGCGCCGTTGGCGCCCGTCGCGGGGTCGGGCCTCGCGTCGGCAAGCCGTCGCATGGCCTTGTAGATCGCGGGCCCCGAGGACTTGCCATAGCTCTGGTAGTGGGCCGACCAGTTGCGCAGCATGTGCATGTACCAGGTCTCGATGTCGGTGTAGCCGGCCATCAGGCCTTCGGCCGCCTCCGGCGTCAGCGTGAGGCGGAACCGCGCGCCCCACATGTACTGGTCGGTCGGCATGTAGAACGCATCCCACGGATACAGCAGGTCGACGGGCTCGGTTGAGAGCACGCCCTTCTCGATGCGCCCGCGGGTGTGCCGGATGTAACGGCTGCCCCAGCGCGTATCGATGCGTTGCGTGCCGCCCGGCAAGGCTTTCAGGCCGCCCGCGTCGACGAGGACTTTGTCGCGCCCACGGAAGATCATTACATCGACTGCCGGGTCGTCGACCAGGCTGTCGACGCCAGTCAACTGCACGATGATGCGGTTGTAATTTTCGCGCAGCACCATCTCGTCCTCGAAGAAGCGGATGGGCCCGTCCGGCGCGCGGTAGTTCGCGATGCAGCCGAGCACGCGGTCCAGCTGGTTGTCGACGCCGCGGACGCCGTCCGGGCTCGTGAAGTCCTCCGGCCCCTCGACGCCGTCAAGGTCAAGCCCCGGCGCGACCGGGCCCTCACCCTCGAGGAATGGCAGCGTGTCCGGCGCGGCGGTCGGGTGATAGCTCTCGACCTGGCGCCGCAACTGGGTGTCGATGAGCGTGCGCTTGCTGCCGGCGACGTCGGGAAACAGCAGCTTGAACTGCTCGCGAACGCCGTCGTTGAGGCCGTGCGGACACTCGCTCATCCCGGGCGTCGCCTGCAGGGCCCACGAGGCATTGGTGATCACGTAGGCGATCGTGTTCCCCGGGGGCGCCGCGCCATCGGTGGCACAGGCGCCCGCCGCTGCAAGCGCCGCGCTGATCGCAAGCAGGATGGATCGGTGGAATCGGTTCATCGTTCAGTCACCGGTTGAAGAAATCGTCGCGCCACCAGAATGCGCGGAATCCTTCGCGCTCCGACTGGAATTCGCCCAGCCCGTCGGCGTTGACTTCCCCGGGCTGGGCATCGCCGGCGAACGTGTAGATCGGGCGCTCGCGATAGGCCCAGACACGCAATGCCCGCGGCTGATCCCTGGCGGCAAAATGGCCGGTCGCGGGATCGATCTCGACGACGCTCCACAGCCTGCTCTGGCCGCGAGCGTCACTGGCCGCCTCGACGTACGGAAAGTTGCGCGCGCAGCGTTCGGCGCTGCCGCCGCCGCACATCGCGAGACGATAGACCTGGGTGTCGGCGGGATATTCGCAGCTCAACTGGTCCGGCGCATCGTCGCCGCAGGTGTAGTTGTAGAGCGTGCGCCCGCGCGCGTCCGCCAGCACCTGTCCCGAGGGCGTGTCCTGGATCGTGAACTCCGTGGGCGGCGGCGGAGCGGCCTGCGTATAGACATTGCGCCAGCCCGGCACGTCGCTGCCCGCGACGCTTCGCACGCCCAGGTCCGCGGCGTACCGGTACAGCGGCTTGCCGCGGAACGCCCACTGCCGCTCGCCGCTTTCCCGCGTGAAAATCGACCAGTCTCCGCGTGCGCGCGCAGCGGCCGGTGCCTGCACCGGGACAAAATCCTGCTCGCAGGCGGCATCGCAGGCAGAACGCGCCGGCGTGTCGCGATCGAAGGCGTAGACCGAAAGGCCGCGCGCCGTCTGCAGCAGGCGGCCACGCAGCGTGGTGCTGACCGCAAGACCGGGCGGCACGTCCGAACGCGGCTGGATGGGCTCACGCACGGCCGGCGCATCGCCTTGGTGTCGGTAGCTGTCGCCGCCCAGCACATCGCCCGGACGCCGGTCGCGAATGGACGTGTACAGCGCCGCCCCGTCGTAGGCCCATTGCATGCGCCCGTCACGACGGTGGATCACGGTCCACTTGCCGACCGCCTTGTCGCTGTCCGCCGCGAACGCAGGCGGCCACATCTGCTGGCAGCTCGGCCGCTTTTCCTGCTCCGGCAGCAGCAGGCCGCCGGGATAGGGACTCATCAGCCCGGCGCTCTCGGTGCTCGCGGTGTCCGCGCAGTTGGATTCGCCCTTGCTGTCGCCGGTCACGCCGTTGCGCATGGTCCGGTACGGCCAGCGATACAGCGTGCGGCCCTTCGAGTCGGCGAATACGGGGCCGTCAAGTTCGCTGATCTCGACGCGGAAGCCCGGCGGCATCGCTTCAGGAATGTAAGGTTCGGCCGGGCTGGCGCCAGCGCCGCCTGCGGACAGCAGCGTCGCGGCAAACGCGAGGGCCGTGACGCCCCGCCTCCATCGGTTCGCGCTCCTCACGCAAGGACCTCCGAGACTTCGCTGGAAGTGCCGTTGCTCTTGCTGCCCCAGGACGCGGCTTCGACGCCGAACACCTTCATCGCGGTGTAGCCCACGCGCGTCGCGGCCGTTCCGCCGCCATCGACGTGGATGCCGGTGCGCACGCGCCCGCCGGCGCGCCCTGCCGTAAACATCGGGATCCCGTCGATGGAGTGGATGCGCGCCCAGTTGGAGTCGGTCGACGCGTAGATCAGCGTGTTGTCGAGCAGCGAGCCATCTCCCTCGCGCACTTTCGAGAAGGCCTCGACAAAGTAGGCAAACTCCTCCATCGCGCGGCGCGTAAACCAGGAAGCCACGGTCTGGTACCCGGCCACCTTGTCGATCGGCTCCTCGTGCGTGGTCGTGTGGTGCGGCTTCTCGTAACCCGGCTTGATGGTCGAGGCGAAGGCCGCGGAATAGGCCATGTTGAAGACGCGGGTCTGGTCGCAGACGAGCGCCATCACCATCAGGTCGGTCAGCTGGCGATGACGCTGCGCAACGATGTCGGCATCGATGCCGGGACGCGGATCCGGACCTGGTGGCGAAACCGCGTGGCAGGCCACGATCGGCTCGGGCTTGGTGAGTTGCTGGTCGAACTGGCGCTCGAGGTCGCGAAGCCCCGTGAAGTACTGGTCGAGCCGTGCGCGGTCCTCCGCGCCCACGACCTTCTCCAGGTCACGCGTCTGGTCGAGCACGCCTGACAGCACGCTCTTGCGCGCCATCACGAGGGCGCTCGGCGTGAAGCCCTCGGCATTCGGGTCCTGATAGCCGGGGCCGAAAATGCGCGTGTAGAGATTGAGCGGCGATGGCTCCGCGGCGTTCACCGAGTTGGCATTCTCGTAGCTGAAGCTGGTGCGCATGTCGCCATTCGCGGTCACCATGACGGTCGGAAAGCGCGAACTGCGGCCGATGCTGCGCGCGATCGTGACGTCGATGGTTTCGCCGGGCTTGTCCTCGCCCGCGATCGGCGCGATGCCTGCGCGGCAGACGATCCAGCCGGTGTAATGGCAGAGATTCGGCGCCGAATCGCGGAACGCGTTGAAGTTCGTGTAGACATTGATGTGCTGCTTGACGCGCGCGAGCGGTTGCAGCTCTTCGGGCAGGTCGTAGTCGGCGCCCGTCATCTTCGGCACGAAGACGCTGGCGGCCCCGCCCAGCCCCCAGAACCAGGTGACGAAACGCAGCGGCAGCGGCGCGCCCGAGGCGAGCGCAGTACCGCCGTCATTCAGCAGGCAGTCGAGCATCGGCAACCCGACCGTGACTGCGACGCCGTTCAGCATGCCCTTCAGCACCCGCCGGCGGCTGAGCCGCGCGAGCCTTGCAGTGCGGATCATGGGCTCTTTCCTCCTGCCGCGCGTTCGGGCGCGCGATGCGCCGCGGGTGCGGCGGCTTGTCTCTGCTCGGGCTGCGATCTCGCGCACGGTCGCGAAGGCGCTGCTCAACGCCACCGTGCGCAGCAGGTCCGGCAGCCGGTATCCGTCAGCCGCGAACCGCTCGCCCAGCCAATCCAGCATCGGCTTGTCGGACGGTTGCGTGGCGCCGCCGGTCGCCCAGCCGTAGACGCGCTTGACCAGGCAGGCGCTGAGCTGGGGATGATCGTGCACGGCCTGCGACAATCCGGCGAGGTCCTCGAAGTTCCTGCCGTCGAGCACGCCGCTGGCATCGATCGCTGCGCCGCGCTCGGTGGCGCGGAACTCGCCTGCACCATCGAAGTTCTCGAAAGCCAGCCCGATCGGGTCGGTCAGCTTGTGACATCCCGCGCACACGGGGTTTGCGCGGTGCACGTCGAGGCGCTCGCGCGCAGTTTTCATTCGCGAATTCGCATCCTCGAGCAGCGAGAAGTCCACGTTGGGCGGCGGGCGCGGCACGGTCTGGCACAGCAGCAATTCGCGCACCGCCTTGCCGCGCAAGGTGGGCGAACTGCGGCCCGGGTGCGCATGCGCGGCCAGGAAACTGACCTGGGTCAGCATGCCCGCGCGCGGGCTGTCGGGCGGGCTCGCATAGGCGGTCCAGCCCGGCGGCGCGGCCACGTCGTAGATGACGGCGAGCGATGGCGAGAGGAATGTGTCGCGGCTCGTGAACAGGTCGCGGTAGTCGAGCTTCTTGACGAGCAACTGATCGACCAGCGTCCGCAGCGTCTGCTCGCGCGCGTCCGCGATGGTCTCGGCACCGAAGGTCGGGTAGATGCCGGGATCCTTGGCCAGCACCGCGAGATCGTCGAAGCGCAACATGTCGTCGAAAAACGCGCGCACGCCCGTCTCGAGCCGCGGGCTCGCCAGCATCCGGTCGACCGTCTTCGCGAGGCCACTCGGGTTGTCGAGCTCGCCCCTCTCGGCGGCGCGCAGCAGCTCATCGTCGGGTGCCGCGTTCCACAGGAAGAAGCTGAGCCGGCTCGCGAGCGAAAAGGCGTCGAGCCGCGCGAAGCCCGGCCGTGCCGGGTCGGGCTTCGCGCGATCCGCGACGAACAGCGCCTGCGGCGCCATCAGGAGCCCCTCGAGCGCGACGGCAAGGCCGCCGTAGAAGTCGTGCAGCTCGTTCGCCCCCTCGACGCTGCGCGCGACCACCTGATCGGCCAGCGCCTTGTCCAGCGGGCGACGGAACAGCAATCGCCCGACGGGCAGCAGAAAGTCGCGCGCGCACTCGCGATCGGCGCTCGTGTCGCGGCGCGGCGTGCAGCGAACGAGATAGGCGCGGTTGGCGGGACTCACGACCTGCTCGGCCAGCGAGTTCGCCGTGCGCTGGAACTCCTGCATCTGCGCGATGGTCACTCCGGCACTCGAGCTGCCGCTCGCGAGCAACCCGTCGGTGCGCCGGAACGGCGCAAAGTGCGCCCCGACCGTGATGTCCGGTCCGAACACGTAGCCCAACGAATTGAAATACTGCTCCTGCGAAATCAGGCGCATGCGCTCGGCCGTTGCCGCGTCGGCGGGGCCGGCCTGCATCGGCTCCGGCGCCGCAGAAGTACCGGCGGCGCGGGCGAGCGGCACGAACAGGAGAACGAGGACGACCGCGGCCGCGTGCGGCCACAGTCCCCGCACCCGCGCGCACCGCCAGCCGATCAGATATGCAGGCAGGTGCGACATGGGCGAACTATACCCGGCTCAGCGTGTGAAGACGGCTCCGTGCGGAGAGCCGACGCCCTTCCAGCCGTGCGGCCACATGCGCTCGGCGAAACTGAATCCCGGCTTTCCGTCCGTGTCGCGAAAGGCGGCATCGACGGTCAGCGCGCCCGTGGCCTGGTCCAGCTTCAGCAGGTAAGTCCGGTCCTCGGGCGTTTCACCGGAGGTCGCCACGAGTCGCCCGGTCTTCGGATCCCAGGCGGTCCAGTGCGGGCTGTAGGTCTCGCTCAGCGTGAGCCGGGAGACTTCCACCGGATTTCCGGCATCGGCGATGTCGAGCACGATGAACCCGTGCACCGCCGGAACGCTCTGGACCAGGTAGTGCCCGACGATCGTCGGCACGCCGCACCAGTTCCCGGGGAAGTTGTGGACGAGCTTCGACTTCGGTTCGTCGGTCGCGATGCCGGTGATCCGCTCGATGCCGCAGGCCAGCGTCTGCACGAATACCGACCCATCCGGCCCAAGGCGAGGCTCCTCCGGTGCGACATGACCGTAGTGGTTGTCGCCCGCATCGAGGTACGACGTCTTCAGCAACTTGAGGTCGGAGAGGCGCCACACCTGGTAGGTCACGCCGCTGAAGACGTCGTCGTCGTGCATCGACGAGTTCGTGGACAGGACGCGGTCGATCTCCGGCAGCACGACGAGGCTGTAGGGCATCAGGAGCGCGTCGCTGAATGCCGGATCCGCATTGCTGGCGGAGCGGATCACCTTGCCGCTGTCGTCGATTTCGACAAGTCCACCGGACTTGCCCATGTGACCGTCATTGCTTTCGTGGTGATGCGCATGCTGAAAAGTCACCAGCACATTGCCGTTCGGCAGCCTCACGTAGGAATGCGGATGCATGAAGCCGGCCATGTCGGTAAACGACGTCACGATCTTCGGGTGCAGCGCGTCGCGCACGTCGAAGATGAAAGTCTTGTCGATGTCATGATCGTTGGCGAAGAGCATGCCGCTCGCCGGCATCGTGTATTCCGTGTGATGCACCCGCACGGTCTGCTGGTCCGTGACGAGAGACGTCATCAGCCGCCCGTACGACGCCGAGGCGGGATCCGCGTCGATCACCGCGAGGAAATCGTTCCCCTTGTGCGCCCGGTCGCCGGCCCAGACAAAGAGGTAGTGACCGGGCGCTGCAGTGTTCTGCTCCGAGGACCGCGCAGGACTGCTGGCGGCGCAAAGCGCAAGTACAAGCGTGACCAGGATGCGATCCATGGAGGTCTCCATGAGTGCCTTGTCGCGTGCGTCTTGAGCTTAGGAGCCGCTGGGGACCCGGTCAAGGAAACGGGGCGCCGCGATCTATCCGATTCAGCCGGCGCCAATCGTCGTGAGGACGAACCCCGCCAGGATCGCCGCGATGGCGAACCAGTGCAGGATCGTCGGCCGTTCCTTCAGGACGGCCCAGGCAAAACCGAGTGTCACGATCGGATAGGCGCCGGATAGAGGCGAGACAATCGACGCCGGTCCCTTCTTGTAGGCGATGGCGGCCATCAGCCCGCCGAGGGCCATGGTCGCCATCGGCAGGAACGACCGCGTCCATTCCTTGCCTGACATCGCGCCTTTGCGGCCAAACAGGAAACCGTAGATCCCGAGCGTGAGCAGGCCGCCGACCGCGATCATGAGCGCGAGGTTGGCTTCATTCGCGATGTTCGATTCGTTTTCGCCGTAGTAGGCATAGGCGTACCGGATGATCGTTCCGTTCACGCCCCATATAAGGAGTGCGATGCCGGCGAGCGGCATCCAGCGCGCCCGCGTCTTCTTCTTGCTGGGATCAGGCGGCGAGTACGCGAGCCCAAGGCATCCGGCAATCACGCAGACGACGCCGGCGACCTGGTACGGCGACAAGCTCTCGCCCAGGAAACGGTTGGCCAGGATCACCGTCAGCGCGGGATAAGCGGCCGACAAGGTCCCGACGATGGAGATCGGCCCGTAGACGATGGACTGGTAGTAGAAAATCCACGCGATGCCATCCATCACATAGGCGAGCAGGCCGAGCATCAGGAACATCCGGCCTTCGGGAGCCAGGATCGGCGGCGAATCCTGGCTGGCCCAGAAGAGGACATTCACGATCGCGTTGGCCACGGCGAAATAGAGGCAGAAGCGCGCGGGCGGCACTTCGCCGATGTATTTCTTGACCAGGCCCTGTGCGATGCCCCAGAAAAAGGTGGCGGCAAGAGTCGGCGTGAGCCAGACGAGCAGGCTTGCGTTCGGCATATTCTCGCGCGCGACAGCCGTGGGCGGCGGAATCCTATCACGGTGAGCGCCTCTCGCTGCGCGCAACCGCCGACGACAGGCGTCTGCTAGAGTTCAAGCATGCTGGCGCGACTGCTGCTCGTGGCTTTCTTTGCAACTCCCGCAGCGGCTGAGCCGTTCAGCTTCGTGGCGCTCGGCGATACGACTTACTCGATTCCCGATGACCATCCGCTTTATGGCGGGCTGATCGACGCGATCAACGCGACGCAGCCGGCTTTCTCGATCCATGTCGGCGACACCAAGGGGTACGGGGACTGCGGCCGGGCTTTCCAGGAAAGCCAGCTTGGCTTCTTCAGCCGCTTCGCGCGCCCGGTGTTCTACACGCCAGGCAACAATGAATGGGCGGACTGCTGGAAGGAGAACCGCGGATCGGCGGACCCGACCAAGATCCTCGCACTGATGCGCGAAGTGTTCTGGTCAAAGTCCGAGAGCCTCGGCCGCGAGCGCATGCCTCTCGTGCGCGAGTCCGACGAGCTGCCGGAGTTTGCCGAATTCTCCGAGAATGCGCGCTGGACCTACGGCGGCGCGACGTTTGCGACCTTGAACCTGGCCGGCACGCACAACAACCAGGATCTGCGGGTCGAAAAATACTGGCGCGAATTCGTTCGCCGCGAACAGGCCAATCTCGCATGGGTGAAAGCGAGCTTCGCGGCGGCCCGTCATGCGGGTCACCATGCCGTCGTGCTGGCGTTCCACTCGAACCCGTTTGACAAGGAGCTTCGCTACGAAGGTGGACCCTTCGAGTCCATCGTCGGGGCGATTGCCAGCGAAGCGGGTGCTTTCGACGGACAGGTCCTGGTCGTCCACGGCCATTACCACGAATTCACGATCGACAGGCCGCTGACCCAGCTCGACTTCGATCGTCCCGCTGTCTCCCATCCGAACCTCACGCGCCTGCAGGTCTACGGCTGGCCGGACATGAAGGCGGTTCGCGTGAGCGTGGACGTGGCCAAGCCGTGGGTATTCGGCTTCGAGCCCGTTTATTCGCCGGAAAATTCGGTCTCGACCCACAGCGACGAGGAATAATCAGCCGTCGATTTGCCAGGAGCCGCACGATGAATGACCCGAACCGCCTCGGCCTCGCAGCCTGTCTCATGCTCCTGCCGGCGCTGGCAAGCATGCCGGCACCCGCCCAGGACGCCGCCGTTCAGGCCGCGGCACCCGCGGCCGCGCCAGCCCATGAACTGCACTATTCCAATCGATGGCGGCTCGAAGTCAGCGAAGGCGCGAACAACGACGGCGACATGCGCTTTCGCCTCACGCCGAAAGACGGCGCGCCCGTCGACGTCCCGGTGCACCTGAAGAAGGGTCGTGGCGAGGACGGCTGCGCGCGCGATATCCGCGACGCCTTCGAGGCGGCCCTCGACAAGAAGTCCTACAAGCTCGAGATCGACGACGGGGAGGATGTGCTCGTGAAGAAGCACAAGGGCCCTGATTTCTCGATTGAGCTCGTCGAGTCCACGGTCAAGGGCACGCGCGTCAACTTCCACCGCGAGTAGCGCCCTCCCCGGGCGCATTTATTCCGCGCCCTTATGTCAATACTCCGCGTGTGCTGCGCGGATTCGGATTAGCTTTCGTGACGGCAGTCGCCGGGTCTGTTGCGCGCGCGGAGCGCTTGCGCGTCGAGGAAAAGGATGTCCACAGCGGAAGCGATGCGCGCGCCGAAGCGCCACGACGAAACGGGAAGTTTTCGCGCCGTGGGCTCGGCCGTCGCCTGGGCGGGCCCCGGGGCCGGTGAGCCGCTGCCGATCGCCCTCGTCAAGGAACACCTCAACTCAACCGTCGTCGCGGGGGCCTTGCTGCTGACCGCGGCATTCCACGGACAGCGCATCGACGGCTCGTACCTGGCACTCGCCGGGTGTGCCTACGCGGTGTCGCTCAAGGTGATGACGCAGCCGAGGCTCGAACGCGTCGGCCGGGGCACCGAATGGGTGCGTATTTTCCGCCACCGCACGATCGAGTGGGCCTGCGTCGCCGGCATCCTGCTGCTGGCCGGCTACTGCTTTCGGGTCACGCGCCTGTTTCCGGGCCGGGTGCTCGCAACCTGGCTCGTGGCAACGCCGTTCGCACTCGCCGCTGCGCAGGGCGCCGCGCGGCTCCTCAGCGCGCGCGTTTTCGGGCGCAACGGCGCCCAGCGCCGGCTGGTCATCGTGGGCGCGAACCGGGTCGGCGCCGAACTCGCCACGAGGATCGCCGATGCACCCTGGCTCGGTACCGTGGCGGGCTACTTCGATGACCGGCGGCTGGAGCGCCTGCCGTCAGCGACGCGGCCGCGGTTGCTCGGCAAGTTCGCGGACCTGCCGGAGTACGCGAGGCAGCACGGCGTGCACGTCATCTACGTCTGCCTGCCGATGTCGGGCCACCCGCGGATCCGGGCCTTGCTCGACGTGCTCGGCGACACCACGGCCTCGATCTACTTCGTGCCCGACCTGTCGGCGTTCGACCTGATGCAGGCCCGCTTCGGCCAGATCCGCGGCATGCCGCTCGTCGCCGTGCGCGAATCGCCGTTCCGCGGCATGGCAGGCGTGCTGAAGCGCGGCAGCGACATCGTGCTCGCTGCGGCCGCCCTGCTTCTGCTCGCACCCCTGCTCGCCGCGATCGCGATCGCCGTGAAGCGATCCTCGCCCGGGCCGGTCTTCTTCAAGCAGCGCCGGTATGGCCTCGATGGCCGCGAGTTCCTCGTCTACAAGTTCCGCACGATGACGGTGTGCGAGGACGACCCGCTGATGCAGGCGACGCGCTTTGACCTGCGCGTCACGCGGGTGGGCGCGTTCCTGCGGCGCACGTCGCTCGACGAGCTGCCCCAGCTCCTCAACGTTCTGGAGGGCAGCATGAGCCTGGTCGGCCCGAGGCCCCACGCCGTCGCGCACAACGAGCACTACCGCAAGCTCGTGAGCGGCTACATGCTGCGGCACAAGGTGCGGCCCGGCATCACCGGGCTCGCCCAGGTCAACGGGCTGCGCGGCGAAACGGTGGACATCGAGCGCATGCGCCAGCGCGTCGCGTTCGATCTCGAGTACCTCAAGCACTGGTCGCTCGGCCTCGACGTCCGCATCCTGCTGAAGACCGCGCGCCTGGTATTGCACGACAAGAGCGCCTACTGACGGCCGCGCGCTACCAGCCGTCGTCCTTCGCGTAGCCGAGTTCGATGAGGAGCGGCCCGGCGATGCGCTTGAACGTGCGCTTGTCATCCTCGTCCAGGTCGCGCTGCCAGCGGCTGAGTGAAGCGGTGCTGACCGCGCCGAGCGCCTCGGGATTCTGGGCAAAGCGCGTCGCATCCCGAAACGGCGAGTCCGCCGCGGCGTGCGCGAGCATCGCCTCGTCCCAGTCCTCGCCGAGGAATGCCATCAGCCGCTCCAGCACGGGCCGCGGATTCAGCACGAGTTCCTCGTAGCGGACGGTCTGGAAACGCGGATCACCCCACCAGCGCCGCGAGCCCTCGATGTCTTCGCGCCAGCGCTGCGCACAGCCGGCGATCGGCTTCCAGGTCTCGAGCGGCACGAGCTTGCCATCTACGACCTTGTGGCGCGGGTGTGTCCGGAGCGAACAGGCGACGTCGCGGCCGTCGCGCAGCACGTGAATGAAGCGCGCTTCCGGGAAGCAACGGAAGATCTCGCCGATGCGGCTGATGTTGCGCGGCGTCTTCTCGGCCCAGCGCTGCTTGCCGGCCTCCCGCATGCAGAGCGCGGCGAAACCCTCGATGAACGCCGGGCGCGAGCGTGACGCCACGTAGATCGCGCGCACCGCGTCGCGCGGAAAGCCGAAGCGGTCCGCAAGGGCCTCGGGATCGAGCGCACGGCGCCGGAACAGGCTCGACTCCGGACCGCAGCAGATGCGCCGGTGCGAGTCGAGCATCATGCGCAGCAGCGTCGTGCCCGAGCGGCCGCAGCCGCCGAGCACGATCGGGGCGAACGCCGACGGCCGGGCAGACGAGAAAGAATCGGCCGGATGGCCGAGCCCGATCGCGGTTGCCAGGTCCTTGAGGAAGCGTGGCGCGCCCATGACGCAGGAACTCTACGGCATCGGCGCGCCCCCGTGCACGGCCGTGCGGATGACAGCGCCGGGGTTCAATGCCAACATGCATTCGTGTCGATCCTGCACCCGCGCACGTTCGTGTTGCTCGCCTGCGCCTGCTTCCTGCACGCAGCCCGGGCGGCGGAATCCCCCATTGCGATTCCCGCCGGGGTCGTGACGCACGCCGACGGGCGCGCGCCGATCGAGACGCTCTATCGCGCGGCGCTCGGCCTCGTCGAGAAGGGCTGGCATGCGGAAGTGATCGCGCAGTCCGCGCCTGCAGGGACGACGGCGCCGCTGCCGATCATCGCGCTGCGCTCGCCGAAGACGGGGCCCGCCGTCTGGATCCTCGCCGGCATCCACGGCGAGGAACCCGCGGGACCGAACGCGATTGCCGCCGAGATCGAGGACATCGCGGCGCTCGGCGCGAGCCGGCCCGTCGTCCTGATGCCCCTGCTCAATCCGCAGGGCTATGCGCGCAACTGGCGTTACCTCAACGTGCCGGTGTACTCCGAGACGATCGACGGGCAGAGCGTCGGCGATTCCTCGCACCTGCTGCCCTCCGACAAGGATCCGTCGCAGCCTCGCGCGCCGGCCGCCTCGAGTCCCGAGGCGGCGGCCATCACCGCTTTCGTGCTGCGGCAGCAGGCGGACTATCCGGTCGCCGTCAGCATCGACCTGCACGAAGACAACCTGATCGACGAGGGGTACGTCTATTCGCAGGGCGTCGATGGCGCGAAGGATCCGCTCGCGGCCGCCGCCGTCAGCGTGCTGAAGGAGAACGGCGTGCCGCTCAAGATGGACGGCACGACGCGCTTCGACGAGCCGATCGCGCAAGGCATCGTCGGCCCGGTGACGGACAGCTCCATCGACGAGCTCCTGAGCGCACCGCGGGTCGTCGTCGAGGGTGCGGTGCGCGCCGGCCCGGCAGCTCACACGGTTCTCGTCTTCGAGACGCCGGCTGCCGCCCTGTCGCTCGAGCGCCGCGTCGCCGCGCATGCGGCGCTGATCCGCCGCCTCGCCGCCCGACTCGCAATCGCCGCCCGGCGGCACCTGACCCGACCCATGCCGTTGTCGACCGCGCCCAAGGCCGTATTCAACGAGGCCATCGGCCTCATCAATGCCGGCGAGCTCCTGGCGGCCGAGGCGCGCTGCCGCGAGGCGCTCCGGCAGTATCCGCGCGACGTGAACGTGCAGGCGCTGCTCGGCGCGCTCTTCGTCAAGATGGACCGGCGCGAGGAAGCCGAAACGCTGCTGCGCGAGGTCATCGCTGCGGCACCGTCCTTCGCGAAGCCAGCGAGGATCTCGGATTCCTGCTGGTGCAGGCGGGCCGGCCGGCCGACGCCCTGCCCTTCCTCGAACAGGCGACGCGCCTCGATCCCTCGCTCGAGCGCGCCTGGTTCACGCTCGGCAAGGCGCTCGCCCTGCTCGGCCGCGGCAAGGAGGCGGACGCCGCCTTCGAGCGATGCTTCGAGCGCTCGCCCGAGCGGCGCATGATGGCGCACGCCGCCGAGCATCATCGCGAGGGACGCATCGACGAGGCCGAGCGGCTCTACCGCCGCGTGCTGCGCGACAACCCGCGCAACGTCGATGCCATGCGGCTGCTCGCCCTGATCGCGCTCAAGCTGGACCGCCCCGACGACGCCGAGCTCCTGCTGCAGGAAGCGATCCGGATTGCGCCGGACTTCCTGCTCGCGATCCTCGACCTCGGGCGGCTCCTCAAGGAGCAGGATCGCTATGGCGAGGCGCTCGAATGCTTCGACCGCGCGATTGCGCTCGATCCCTCGCAGGCCCAGGCGCATTTCCTGCGCGCCGGGACGCTCGCGCGCGCCTCGTTCACGCGCGAGGCCATCGCAAGCCTATCGGAGATGCCTGTCGCTGCGACCCGCCCACCTCGGCGCACTGCTCGGACTCGGCCACGTGCTGAAGGCCGTCGGCGACTACGACGACGCCGTTGCCTCCTACAACGCCTGCATCCGCGAAGCGCCGGACCACGGAGAAACCTACTGGAGCCTCGCGAACCTCAAGACCTACCGCTTCGACGACGCGATGGTTGCGGAAATGGAGAAGCGGGCCGGCGCCCAGGGCGACAACGTCCAGTCCGAGGTCAACTTCCTGTTCGCCCTCGGCAAGGCCTACGAGGACCGCGGCGACTACGAGCGCGCCTGGGACTTCTACCGCCGCGGCAATGAGCGGCAGCGCGCCGAAGTCGCGTACGACCCGGTGCAGACGGAAGTCATGAACGACCGGATCGTCGAGGTGTACACGCCGGAGTTCCTGGCGTCGCTCGAGGGGGCCGGCGATCCCGATCCGTCCCCGATCTTCATCCTGGGCCTGCCGCGCTCGGGCTCGACGCTGCTCGAGCAGATTCTCGCCAGCCACCCCGAGGTCGAGGGCACGAGCGAGTTGCCCTACATCGGGCGCCTCGCGACCTCGCTCAGCCGGAACCGCGCGGGCGGCGTCAACTATCCCGAGGCGATGCGCGACCAGTCGCGCGTCAGCCTCGCCGCGCTCGGCGCCGAGTACCTCGCGCGCGCGCGCATGCACCGCCGCACGGGCGCGCCGCGCTTCATCGACAAGATGCCGAACAACTTCCCGAACGTCGGCCTGATCGCGCTGATCCTGCCGAACGCGAAGATCATCGACGCGCGCCGCCATCCGCTCGACGCCTGCCTGTCCTGCTACCGGCAACTGTTCGCGAATGGGCAGAACTTCACCTACGACCTCACCGAGATCGGCGAGTACTACGTCCAGTACCAGCGGATGATGGACCACTGGGCGAGCGTGCTGCCGGGCCGTGTCCTGACGGTGCAGTACGAGGCGGTCGTCGGCGATTTCGAGGCCGAAGTGAGGCGACTGCTGGAATTCTGCGGATTGCCGTGGAACGAGGCCTGCCTTCGCTTCTACGAGAGCGATCGGCCCGTGCGCACGCCGAGCGCGGAGCAGGTGCGGCAGCCGATCTACGACCGCTCCGTCGGGCACTGGCGCCACTTCGAGCGCCACCTCGACGAGCTCATCGCCGTGATCGACCCGATCCGGGAACCGTACCGGCGCTACGAGCCCGCGGCCCTCGCCTCCGGCGACGCCGGGGAAGCGACGCGGCCCGGAATCGCGCCGGGCGGCACGTAGTCGAAGATGAAGTTGATGCGGTCCTCCGCGCCCTTGTTCATGACGCTGTGGACCTTCTGGTTGTTGATCTCGTAGGCCTCGCCCACCTGGAGCTGGTAAGGCCGTCCGTCGATCATGAACCGCACGCGCGGGTTCGTGATGATCGGCACGTGGATGCGGTGGCCGGCGCCGAAGGACGGATGCGAGTCGCGGTGCGGCACGATGCGCCCGCCCGCGAGGAGCTTCGCGGCCATCGCGCGGATGATCGTGCCGCCCGGCGGATAGATGCTTGCGGATGATCTCGTGCATCACCGGCACGGCGACTTCCGCGAGGCGGTCCCAGCCCGGCTGCTTGCTCACCTCGATGCCGGGCCAGTCCTCGACGTTCGCGAACAAGCAGGACGATCGAACGCGTCTGCTCGTGGACTTCGTAGTCCTTCTGGCGCTGGACATTCTCGTTCCAGGCCGCGTCGTCCTGCGCGAGGATGGCGGCGCCGAGCGCCGCCATGTCGACCTTGCCGAAGTTGCGGACCGGGACGCCGATGTCCATCGCGCGTCAGAACTCGTAGCGGAACTGCAGCCCGAGGGTGCGCGGCTGGAGGATCGACAGGCGCGGCACCGCCCAGCGATTGCTGCGGAAGGTGACGGCCCGCTCGTCCGACACGTTCTGGACGAAGAACGATCCGCTCCAGTGCTCGCCCTCGAGGCCGAAGCGGATGTCGCCCGGTCTCGTAGGCGTCGAGCGTGACTGGCGCCGGCCTGGCCGATGACCGACTCGAAGCCCTCGAGGTTCGTGACCACTTCGCCGACGTAGGCGAGGTCCATGCGCGCGAACGGCTGCGCATTCAGCAGCTGGCCGCGCGGCCGCCACTCGACGCCGAGCGAGGCGGTCCAGTCCGGCGTCAGCGGCAGCCGCGCGCCCTTCTCGACCGGCCGCTCGAACACCCGGCCGCTGGTCGTCCGTGAGCGTGCAGCACCGTCGCCTCCGAGATCTGCGGCGTCGTTGTAGCCGAGCGTCGCGTCGACCTGCCAGGCGTCGTTTACGACGAAGGTGAACTCGGTCTCGAGGCCCGGGATCTCGGCGGTCGGCAGGTTGACGTAGCCGAGCTGGAACACATTCGGGATCGGATCGCCGTTCTCGTCGAAGCCGCCGTTCTGCGGATCCTCGACCTGGACCGCGAAGTCCTTCCATTCCATGACGTAGGCCGCGACGTTGAGGCGGATGCGGTGGTCCAGCCACTCGGTCTTGGCGCCGATCTCGTAGTTGTCGATCGTGTCCGACTTGAAGGTGCGCGGCAGGATCGAAATGGGGCGGACCGGGTTGTTGCCGCCGTTCCGGAAGCCCTCCGAGTAGGTCGCATAGACCATGCGGTCGTCGTCGAACTTGTAGGTCAGGTTCAGCTTCATGACCGAGCCGCTCTCGCTCGTGTCGACGGCGTCGTCGAGGAGGTTGACGCCCGTGAAGCCGATCGGGTGCTCCTGGTGCAGGCGGTAGAAAGTCTCGTACTCGAACCAGCGCCCGCCGGCCGTGATCGTGAAATTGTCCGTGACGTCGAAGCCGACCTCGCCGAACACCGCCTTCTGCTTGAGATCCGTGTCGTAGACGCCGAGCCACCACTGGTCAGTCTCGGGAATCGTGTTGCCGGTCAGGTTCTGCTCGTAGTCGCTGAAGTAGGCGAACGACGGCGTGTCCGCGTAGCCGTGGATGAAGCTGTCGAACTCCGTGTGGCCGACCTCCTTGCTGTAGAACGCGCCCGCGAGCCAGGACCAGCGGCTTTCGGCATCGTTCTTCGACTGCAGGCGGACCTCGAGCGTCGAGATCTCCGTGTCCTCGTGGTTCGTGGCGAAGCCGCGCGGGTCCTCGCCGAAGTTGTAGGCGACGTAGTAGACGCTCGTGTCCGGAAAGCTGTTGAGCGACGCTTCGTAATCGGTCGCATCGGCCTCGTACGCGAACTTGCGGTCGAAGTAGGAACCCGCGACGACCAGGTCGGCGAACGACAGCGAGGCGTTGAACGTCAGCGAGAGCTGGTACCACTCGTCGTCGAGGCTCTCGTTCTCGAAGCGCACCTGCTTGAGGTCGCCCGCGCCCGGCGTCACGTCGCTGTGCCCGTCGGCGTGGATGTCCTGGTAGATCGCGCCGAGGGTGAGGTCCACGTTCTCCGAAATGTCGAACCGCAGCGCCGCGCGCCCGCCGGTCGTCTGGATGCTGTTGACGTCCTTCTCGACGTTGTCCGCGTTGTCGAACGTGCCGCCGGGGCTGTCCGACGAGCACGTTGTCGATGTAGCCGGCGTCCTCCGTCGTGAAGCCGACGAGGCGCAGCGCGAGCCGGTCGCTCGCGAGCGGCAGGTTGACCATGGCGCTGACGTCGTAGCCCTCCGAGCCGCCCGTCACGCTGTTGATCTCGGCCTCGGCCCAGGCGTCGAAGCCCGACGGGTCCGGCTTGTTCGTGATGACGCGGAGCGTCCCCGACTGCGAGCTCGCGCCGTAGAGCGTTCCCTGCGGCCCGCGCAGTGCCTCGATTCGCTCGATGTCGATGAAGCGCGGGTCGGGGCTGCGGCCGCTCTGCGTGATCGGCTGCTCGTCGAGGTACAGCGCCGAAGAGGAGACCGCGCCGAACTGCGAGGCCGGAGGTCGCGACGCCGCGGAACACGATGGTCGTGCCCGCCGGCTCGCGCTGCGCGAGCGAGAGGCCGGGGATGTACTTCGCGATGTCGTCGATCTGCTGCAGGCCCCGCATCTCGATCGACTTCGTGTCGAACGCGCTGATCGACTCGGAGACGTCCTGCAGGCTCTCCGCGCGCTTCGTCGCGGTGACGATCACCTCGTCGAGGCCGGTGACCGTCGGTGGAGCTCCTGTGCTCCTGCGCGCCTGCCGCGCCCGACGCCACCGAGAGCACCGCCGAGATGGCGGCCGAAAGCGCCTGCGGGCCGGGCCGCGTAGCGTCACGAGTCGGGTCAGTCATGTCCTTCCCTCCGCAGTCTTCCGGATACTAGCGACCGGCCGGCGACCCGGCAATCCGCCGCCCGTGATGCGTCGCATCGCGGCGACGTACCAGTTGAGGAACTGTTGCGTGAACAGCTCCATCGACGGCGACAACGGGCCGGGCTCGTAGTAGCGCGAGTCCACGCCCGCCTGGTTGCGCTCGATGATCGCCTTGTCCGCGATCGTCGTGACGTCCCACAGCCAGGTGAGGTCCTCGAGCCGGTAGTCCTTGCCCTCGACCGCGTCGCCGTTCACGAGCCAGGTGATCTCGCAGTCGGTGTCGCGCAGGCCGCGCGGCGTGAAGCGGTACAGCACGACGTGGTCGCAGTAGGCGAGCGCGAATGTGAGCGGACCGAGATGCCAGTCCGTCGTGCCGCCGTCGTAGCCCGTGATCGAGCCGAGGAGCGGCGCGACGGGCTTGCCGTCGCGGCTGCCCGTGAGCTGGCCGCGCAGCAGCGGATAGCGGTCGAACCCGCAGTCCAGGCCGAAAGCCGGCGCGCCGAGCCAGGAGCGGCGGATCGTGTGCTGCGTGAGGCCGACGCTCTCCGCCCTGGCCATCACGTCCGAGAGCATCGCGGCGCATTCCGCGTCCGGGATCGCGCGGCCGTGGCCGACGGAATATTCCGGGTGCGCGGGCTGGCAGTGATAGCACTCGCAGTAGTTCTCGACCGTGAGCTTCCAGTTGCTCGTGATCGGGTAATTGCGGCGCAGCGCGACCTTCGCCTTGTCGAGGCCGTAAGGGCGCAGCGCCGGTCCCATCTCGCGCGCGAGCTCCGAGAAGTCCGGCGGATTCTCGGCGAAGTTCACGAAGATCATGCCGTCGAGGACTTCAATGTGCAGGCGCTTGAGGCCCCATTTCGAGCGGTCGAAGCCCTCGGGCGTGCGCGCCGCGGCTTTCAACGACCCGTCGAGGCCGTAGGTCCAGCCGTGGTAGCGGCAGGTCAGGCGCGACTCATGGCCCTCGGCCACGTCGCAGATGCGCGAGCCGCGGTGACGGCAGACGTTCAGGAGCGCGTTGATCCCGCCCTGTGCGTCGCGGATCAGGATGACGGACTCGCCCGCGATCTCGAACAGGAAGTAGTCGCCGCGCTCCGGAATCAGGCTCTGGTGCCCGACGTAGAGCCAGGACTTCAGCAGGATGTGCTCGACCTCGAGCTCGTAGATCGCCGGGTCCTTGTACACGGCACCGGGCAGCGCGTAGCCCTCCCGGTATCCCTCGAACAGCTTTTGCAAGGATTCGCCCACGGCCTGTCCTCCCGGACCTCAGTTTGCCGCAACCGGCCGGCGCCGGTTCGACACGATCGAAGCGGTCGCGACGGCGATCGCGACCAGCCCGATGATAATCGTCGTGATGGCATTGATGTCGGGCGTCACGCCGAGGCGCACTTTCGCGAAGATGAGCATCGGCAGCGTGGTCGCGCCCGGCCCGGACACGAAGCTCGAGATCACGAGGTCGTCGAGCGACAGCGTGAACGACAGCAGCCAGCCGGACACCAGCGCCGGCAGCAGCATCGGCACGGTCACGTCGAAGAAGACGGCGACCGGCCGGCCACCGAGGTCCATCGCGGCCTCCTCGAGCGTGTCGTCCATCAGCGAAAGGCGCGAGCGCACCACGACGACGACGTAGGCCATCGAGAACGTGATGTGGGCCATCGTGATCGTCGTCGCGCCGCGATTCATCGGCCAGCCGATCAGGTTCGCCATCGAGATGAAGAGGAACAGGAGCGAGAGGCCCGTGATGATCTCGGGCATCACGAGCGGCGCCGTGATCATGCCGGAGAGGAGCAGCCGCCCGCGCAGCCGCGCGACGCGATGCAGGGCGAGCGCGACGATGGCGCCGAGCGCGGTCGCGAAGGTCGCGCTGACGAACGCGATCCGGAGCGAAAGGAACGCGGCCGAGAGCAGCTTGTCGTCGTGCAGCAGGCTCGCGTACCAGCGCAGCGAAAAACCGCCCCAGAGCGTCACGAGGCGCGAGTCGTTGAAGGAATAGATCACGACCGAGATGATCGGGATGTACAGGAGCGCGTAGCCGAAGGCCACGATCGAGGCGAGCGCCGGCGAGCGATGCTTCATGGCGTCGCCTCGTGCTCGCGGCTCTGCAGCCGCTGGAACCACATGATCGGCGCGATCAGGAGCAGCAGCAGCACGACCGACACCGCCGAGGCGACCGGCCAGTCGCGGTTGATGAAGAACTCGTCCCAGAGCACGCGCCCGATCATGAGCGTGTCGGCGCCGCCGAGGAGCGCCGGGATCGTGAACTCGCCGACCGCCGGGATGAAGACGAGCAGGCAGCCGCCGATGATGCCGGGCACCGAGATCGGCAGCGTCACGTCCACGAACGCCCGCCAGCGGCGCGCGCCGAGGTCGGCCGCCGCGTCGAGCAGGTCGAGGTCCATGCGCTCGAGGTTCGAATACAGCGGCAGGATCATGAACGGCAGGTACGAATACACGATGCCGAGGTAGACCGCGAAATCGTTGTAGAGCATCTGGATCGGCGTGTGGATCACGCCGGTCCAGATCAGGAAATCGTTGATCACGCCGCGATTGTTGAGGAGCCCGATCCAGGCGTAGACGCGCAGCAGGAACGAGATCCAGAACGGCAGGATCACGGCGAGCAGCAGCAGCTGCCGGCGCTGCGGCGGCTGGCGCGCGATGTAGTAGGCCATCGGGTAGCCGAGCAGCAGGCACAGCAGCGTGCTGATCGCCGCCATCTTGAGCGAGGCCAGGTAGATGATCCCGTAGTAGCCGTCCTGGAACAGGAAGGCGAAATTCGTGAACGTGGCGTGGATTCCCTCGAACCCGTGCTCGCCCCATTGCAGCAGCGACGTGAATGGCGGCTGCGCGATGATCGGGTCGGCGACGCTGATCTTCAGGATGATCAGGAACGGCGCCAGGAAGAACAGCAGCAGCCAGAAGTACGGGAACGCCACCGCGCGCTTGAGCCAGCGCAGCGAATGGT
This sequence comes from uncultured Gammaproteobacteria bacterium, assembly GCA_963747035.1. Taxonomy (GTDB): domain Bacteria; phylum Pseudomonadota; class Gammaproteobacteria; order Steroidobacterales; family Steroidobacteraceae; genus SCUD01. The sequence continues at coordinate 114,903 of CAVVDL010000017.1, read as the reverse complement.
CGCCGTTGCCGTTCGATTGGCCGCTCATGTGCGCAGCAGGATGGTGCTGCCGACCTCCCAGGACAGGAACACCTCGTCATCCCACTCCACCGTCAGCTTGGCCGAGCGGCGCAGGTTCTGTGCGCTGACCTGGACGATCGCCCCGGTCCGGGTCCGCACGCGATACAGCGACTGGTCGCCGAAGTAGCCGAGATCGCGAACGATGCCCTTCACGACGTTGCGGTCGCCGCCGGCCGGCGCCTCGCGGCTGATCGTGATCTTCTCCGGCCGCACCGCGACGCAGAGTTCGCTGCCCGGGCCGGGCGCGTCTTCGCAGGCGACCGCGAGATCGGCGTCGAGCGCATCCGAGTGCAGGGTCACGCGGCCGTTCGACGAGCCGGACACGCGGCCCTCGATCAGGTTGATGTTGCCGACGAAGCCCGCGACGTAGCGGTTCGCCGGGTACTCATAGACCTCCCCCGGCGTGCCGACCTGCGCGATCCGGCCCGCGTGCATGACCGCGATGCGGCTCGCGAGCGTCATCGCCTCGTCCTGGTCGTGGGTGACGACGACGAAGGTCGTGCCGAGCTGGTACTGCAGGTTCGCGAGCTCGAACTGCGTGTGCTCGCGCAATTTCCTGTCGAGCGCGGCGAGCGGCTCGTCGAGCAGCAGGAGCTTCGGCCGCTTCACCAGCGCGCGCGCGAGCGCGACGCGCTGCTTCTCGCCGCCCGAGAGCTTGTCGGGCTTGCGGCCCGCGAGCGGGCCCAGCTTCACGAGCGCCAGCATCTCCGCGACGCGCTCGCGGATCTGCGGCTCGGGCACCCGCTCCTTCTTGAGGCCGTAGGCGACGTTCTGCTCGACCGTCATGTGCGGGAACAGCGCGTAGGACTGGAACATCAGGTTGACCGGCCGCTCGTAGGGCGGCACGTCGGTCATGTCCACGCCGTCGATCAGGATCCGTCCCGAGGTCGGGTGCTCGAAGCCCGCGAGCATCCTGAGCAGCGTCGTCTTGCCGCAGCCGGAACTGCCGAGGATCGCGAACAGCTCGCCGCGCAGGATGTCGAGCGACACGTCGTTCGACCGCCGTGACGCCGTCGAAGGCCTTCGTGACCGAGCGGATCTGGATGAGCGGAGATGCCTTGGGGTCGTTCACAGGCCGGTCTTCACGCGGGACCAGAGGCGGGAGCGGAGCCGCTCTTGCATCGGGTCGTGGATGACGCCGGTGTAGAGCGCCTGCTTGACGGATTCCGGCGGGTACACGGCCGGGTCATTGCGGACCTCGGGCGGCAGCATGGCCTTCGCTTTCAGGTTCGGCGTCGCATAGCGCGTCTCGATGCTGATCGGGGCGGCGACTTCGGGGCGGAGCAGGTAGTTCAGGAAGAGGTGGGCGTTGTCGGGATGCGGTGCGTCGGCGAGGATGAACCAGAGGTCGAACCAGGCGAGCGTCCCCTCCTTCTGCGTCGTGTACGCGAGCGGCACCGGCTTGCCGACCTGCTTGCCGCGCATCATCGCCTGCGCGTAATCCCCGGACCAGCTCATCGCGATGCAGACTTCCTCGTTCGGCAGGTCGATCAGCATCTTCGCCGAGCTGAAGTAGCGGATGTAGGGCCGCACGCCCTTCAGGAGCTTCTCGACGTCGGCGAGGTCCTTCGCATCGAGGCTGTTCGGGTCGCGGCCGAGGTAGAGCAGCGCCATCGGAATCACGTCCGTCGGCTCGTCGAGGAAAGTGACGCCGCAGTCGGCGAAGCGCTTCACCACTTCCGGCTTGAACAGCATGTCGCCGCTCGTGACCGGCGCATCGGGCATGCGCTCCAGGATCATGCGCTTGTTGTACGCGAAGCCCGTCGTGCCCCAGAGATAGGGCACGCCGTAGCGGTTGCCCGGGTCGTCGAACGCGACCTTCTCCATCACCCAGGGATCCAGGTAACGCAGATTCGGCAGTTTGGACTTGTCGAGCGGCTGGTAAACGCCGATCGGGATCAGGCGCGCGGAATAGCGCTCCGCGTGCACGATGACGTCGTAGCCGGTGCGCCCGGCGAGCAGCCGCGCCTCCGCCATCTCGGTCGAGTCGTAGGTGTCGTAGTTGACCTTGATCCCGTATTCGCGCTCGAAATTCCTGATCGTGTCCGGCGCGATGTAGTCGGGCCAGGTGAAGACGTTCAGGACTTTTTCCTCGGCGGCGGTCGCCGCTCCCGCTGCGACGAGGGCCAGGAGGGCGAACGGCGCAAGCCAGAGGCTTCACGGGCTACATGCCCCCGAGGCCGCGCTTCAGGAGCGCGCGGGCGATGATGAGGCGCTGCACTTCGCTGGCGCCTTCCCAGATGCGGTCGACGCGCAGTTCGCGGTAGAAGCGTTCGGCGGCGTTCTCGCGCATGTAGCCGCGGCCGCCCAGGATCTGCAGCGCGCGGTCGGCGATGCGGTTCGCCGCCTCCGACGCGTAGAGCTTCGCGATCGAGCAGCGCGCGTGCAGCGAGCGCAGGTCATCGCCCCGGTCGTGGGCCACCGCCGCTTCGAAGGTGATGAGCCGCGCGGCCCAGAGCTCGGTGACGCTGTCCGCGAGCATCGCCTGCACCATCTGCTTCTCGGCGAGCGCCTCGCCGCCGATCATGCGCGTGCTCGCGAAAGCGGTCGCCTCCTCGATGAGCCGCGCCGACGCCCCGCAGCAGCGCGCCGCGATCATGAGCCGCTCGCGCCGGAACCAGGCATGCGAGAAGCGCATGCCGTCGCCCTCCGGGCCGAGACGCTGGCCCTCCGGCACGAACACGTCCTGGAACCGGTAGGTCGGGTGGTGCGCGCTGAACGTGTGGCTGAAGAGCGGCGAGCGCAGGACCTCGATGCCCGGCGTTTCCTTGTCGATGAAGAAGAGCGAGTCGGAGCCCGCGTGCGGGCCATCCGCGATCCGCGCCTGCAGGATGAAATAGTCGGCGTGGTTCGCGCTCGTGACGTACCACTTCTCGCCGTCGATGCGGTATCCGCCCTTCGCGTGGCGCGCCGTCGTCTCGACCGAGACGTCCGAGCCGGACCCGCTCTCCGTGATCGCGTAGCACTCCTTCCGCGCGCCGCTCATGAGCGGCAGGATGTAGCGCTGGATCTGTTCTTCGGTGCAGGCCTCGAACATCCAGCCCTGGGCCTCCGAGAAACACCAGCACAGCGCATTCGTGACGCGCCCGAGCTGTTCCCAGACCGCGACCTGGTCGACGATGCGCGCCTCGCGCCCGCCGCGGGATTTCGGCACGTCCATGCCGCTGAATCCGAGCTCGATCGCGAGCTTCTTGTGCCGCTTCTCGACCTCGGGCGGCAGCCGGCCCTCGTGCAGCTCGGCCTCGACTTCGAAGGGAATCAGCTCTTCGGTCGCGAACTTGAAGGCGCGGCCCTGCCAGTCCCGTGCGGTTGCGTCGAGCGTGACGTCCATGGCTAGTCCCGCTCCTCCGCTTCGGGCTGGCTGAAATGCCGCGGGAACACGTCCGCCAGGTACGACAGGGAAATTCGCCTGGCGCGTTCGCGGCTCATCGAATCCGGCCGCACCAGGAGGTCGAGCCAGAGGCCGTCCGTCAGGGCAGACAGGCCGTCGGCGACGAGTGCGGGTTCGACGTCCGAGTATCCGCCCTCCTCGCAGAGCTTGGCGCAGATGACGCGGACCATGTCGTCATAGGACCGGTCCCGCTCCGCGCAGATCCGCCGGTAGGTCGGCCGGAAGCGCCGCTCGCCCCAGAAGGCGAACCAGACCGCGAGCTTGTCCCGCGAACAGATGGTGCGGCGGAAATCGAGCTCGACCATGGCGAGCAGTCCCGCGACCGGGGAGATCTCGCCGACCGAAGCCGCCTCCTGGCAGGCGTTCCGGTACTCGTCGGCGAGGTAACGGAGGGTCTCCGTCAGGAGGCCGTCCTTGCTGCGGAAATGCAGGTTGACGATGCCCTGGCTGAGCCCGGCTTCCTGGGCCACCGTGGCAATCGTCGTATCCGCGAGGCCGCGGTCGGCGACGCAGCGGATGGTGGCCAGGATCAGCTGCTCGCGGCGTTCTTCGGGAGGCGCCGTACGGCGCTTCTGGACCACCGCGAGCTGACGTTTCGCATTCACAAAAATACGTGCTTAATCAGCAGCTTAAGCGAAATCCGGGCGCGCATGGAGGCACCATCTTACCGGGTTTGCCGGCCCAATCAAATGAATGAACACATATTCACTCGTCATGGACGGCGGAGCCCCGTTTGGGGGAAAATAGGCCATCCCGATCGACCCCAGCGGACCCGGCAGGAGGGCAGCGAACATGACCCGAAGCCTCGCGAAATCGAATGCCCAGTTCCAGAAGGCCATCCGCCGCCTCCCGCTCGGCGTCTCCTCCAATTTCCGCTTTTGGGGCGAGGACAAGACCATCTACGTGAAGTCGGCCAAGGGCGCCCGCCTGACCGACATCGATGGCAATGAATACATCGACTACCGGCTGGCCTATGGCCCCTGCATCCTCGGCTATGCGGACCCCCGCGTGGACGCGGCGGCCCGCGCCGGCATCGACGTCGGCGGGGTCTTCGCCCTCTCCACCGAGCGCGAGTGCGCGGTTGCCGAGCGGATCGCCAGCATGGTCCCGGCCGCGGAACTCGTGCGCTTCTCGAACTCGGGCACCGAGGCCGTGATGGCGGCCCTGCGTGTCGCCCGCGCCTACACGGGCAAGGACTCGTACGTCGTCATCGAGGGCGGTTACCACGGCGTTTTCGACGCCGCGCTCTGGACGACCGCCATCGAGGACTGGCACCCGGGCCACGGCGACCCGCAGCTCGTCACCTACGGCGCGGGCGTGCCCCATGTCCTGCGGGCCCTGATCCACGCCGTGCCGATGAATGACGCCGACCGCCTCGAAAGCGTGTTCAAGGCCTACGGCGACCAGATCGCGGCCTTCCTCATCGAGCCGATCATGGGCAATTGCTGCTCGATCTCGGCCACGCGCGAGTTCCTGCGCGACGCGCGCGCGCTCTGCGACAAGTACGGGATCCTCCTGATCATCGACGAGGTGAAGACGGGCTTTCGCGTCGCCCGGGGCGGCGTGCAGGAGCTCTTCGGCGTCAAGGCCGACATCTGCACCTTCGCCAAGGCGATGGGCAACGGCTACCCGATCTCCGTCTGCTGCGGCCGCGAAGACATCATGCGCAAGTTCGGCCAGGGCGTCGTGCACGGGGGCACCTTCACCTGCCACTCGGTCGCCCTCGCCGCGGCCGAAAAGACACTGGAAATCCTGGCTGAAACCCCTGCCCTTGCACACATCGCCGACTACGGCATGAAGCTGCGCGCCGGCATGAGCCAGATCCTTTCGCAGCGCGGTATCAAGCACTCCTTCAGCGGCCATCCCTCGATGAGCGGCCTCTTCTTCAGCGAAAAGCCGCCGCGCGACTACCGGGACTGGGCCTCGAGCGATTACACTTTCTACGAAGCACTGGCGCCGCACCTCCACGACCTCGGCGTGCTCTGCGAGCCCGACTCGCGCGAGCCCTGGTTCGTGTGCGAGGCGCACGACGACCGGTGCCTGGGGGAGACGCTCGAGCGCTTCGAAACGGCCGTGAACCGCGTGGTGAGCAGCGGCGGCGGCGCGGCTCACGCGGGCGGCGCGACTTAAGAACCAGACCAGACGGACTCGAACTTGGCGAAATACGACGCGATCGTCATCGGCGCGGGCCACAACGGCCTGACCAACGCCGCCTATCTCGCGCGCTCCGGGCTCAAGGTCCTGGTCGTCGAGCGCATGCCCTGGATCGGTGGCGCGGCCGTCAGCCGCGAGATCGAGAAGGGCTGGATGTACTCGAACTGCTCGTACGTCTGCAGCCTGCTCAGGCCCGAGCTCTTCCGCGACCTCGACCTGGCGCGCCACGGCCTCCAGGTCGTGCCCTACGGCGGCGGCGTCTCGATCACCTCGAACGGCGACATCCTCGGCAACTACACGGACGAGCAGGTGCAGCGGCGCGAGTTCGCGCGCCACAACCCGCGCGACGCGGACGCGTACCACCGGTATTCGACCGACGTGATGCGCCAGTGCAAGTTCATCCGCCCGCTGCTGCTGCGCTCCCCGCCCGACCCGACGTCGTTCAAGCCGCGCGACCTCAAGGAAATGCTCTTCCTCGGCCGCGAGCTCAACAAGTTCGGCGAGCAGTTCATCTACGACACGCTGCGCTTCTACTCGATGAGCATCGCCGACTTCCTCAACGAGTACTTCGAGTCCGACACCATCAAGTGCCACCTGTCGGGCAGCGGCATCATCGGCTCGGCCATGGGCGTCTACTCGCCCGGCACGGCCTACGTGCTGCTGCACCACTACATGGGCGACGTGGACGGCTCGATCGGCGCCTGGGGCTTCGCGCGCGGCGGCATGGGCGCGGTGTCGAAGGCGATCGCGAGCTCGTTCAAGTCCTTCGGCGGCGAGATCGTGACCGACGCGCCGGTCGCGCGCGTGCTCGTCAAGGGCGGGCGCGCCACCGGCGTCGTGACCGAGAATGGCACGGAGTACCACGCCGACGTCGTCGTCTCGAACCTCGACCCGCGGCGGACCTACACCAAGATCTTCGACCCGAAGGACCTGCCGCCCGCGATCATCGAGAAGGCGAAGAACTGGAAGATCCGCGGCTCGTCCGGAAAGCTCAACATCGCGCTCGACGGGCTGCCGGAGTTCCCGGCGCTCGGCAAGGACAACCCGCTCGCCTACGGCGACATGCATTTCCTCGATTCGCTCGAGAAGATGGAGCGCGCCTACGACGACTGGAAGAACGGCACCTGGTCGAAGGAGCCGTACCTCGACCTCCTGATCCCGTCCATGACGGACCCGACGATGGCGCCCCCGGGCAAGCACTTCATGTCGGTGTTCGTGCAGTACGTGCCGCCGTTCATCCACGGCCGCGAATGGACCGACGCCGACCGCGAGGGCTTCAAGAACACGGTGCTCGACCAGATCGGCCGCTACAGCCCGAACTTCAAGTCGCTGGTGCGCCACGTCGAGTGCCGCACGCCGCGCGAGCTGGAAGCCGAGGTCGGCCTCACCGAGGGCAACATCTTCCAGGGCGAGCTGACGATGGACCAGCTCCTCTTCAACCGGCCGTTCCCGGGCTACGCGCAGTACCGCGGCCCGGTGCGGGGCTTCTACATGTGCGGCTCGGGCACGCATCCGGGCGGCGGCGTGATGGCGGCGCCCGGCGCGAATGCCGCGCGCGAGATCCTGATGGACCTGCGCCGTCCGAATATCGTGCCGGAGGGCTGGCGGGATGACTGACCGCGATCGCATCGTCATCGTCGGCGGCGGCCACAACGGCCTCGTCTGCGCGGCTTACCTCGCACGCGCCGGGCGCGAAGTCGTCGTGCTCGAAGCCGCCGCCCAGGTGGGCGGGGCCGCCGTCACGCGCGAGTTCGCCAAGGGCTACAAGGTCTCCGGCTGCTCGCACCTGTCCTACCTCCTCGATCCGGGCATCGCGAGCGATCTCAAGCTCGCCTCGCACGGGCTCAAGTGGTCGCATTCGGGGCTCAAGACCGTCGCGCTCGCCCAGGCCGGCGAACACCTCGTGATCAAGGACGGCAAGCTCGAGTCGGGCACGGTCTCGGACGCGGACCGCAAGGGCCTCGCCGTGCTACCACGCGCGCATGCTGAAGTTCGCGCGGATCTTCGCCAGGCAGCACAACCGCAAGCCGCCGCGGCTCGGCGGCGGCGATCGCTCGGACCTGATGGGCGCGGCGCAGCTCGGCCTCGGCATCCGCCTCCTCGGCCGCGACGACATGCGCGAGTTCCTGCGCATCGCGGGCATCAACATCTACGACGTGCTCGAGGAGATCTTCGAGTCGGCGCCGCTGAAGGGCGCGCTCGCCCTCGACGCCGTGCTCGGCACGAATCTCGGCCCGCGCTCGAACAACTCCGTGCTCGCGCTGCTGCACCGCATGAGCGGACAGGCCGCGGGCAACGACGGGCTCTCGATCCCGGCGGGCGGCATGGGCGCGATCAGCGAGTCGCTGGCGGGGGCCGCGCGTGCGGCCGGCGCCACGATCCGCACGGCGAGCCCGGTCAAGCGCATCACGCTCGAGGGCGACCGCGTCTCCGGCGTCGAGCTCGAGAGCGGCGAGAAGATCGCCGCCGGCACGGTCGTGTCGAACGCCGATCCTGCAAGGACACTGCTTGGCCTGCTGGGCGCGCGCCACCTGGAAACCGGTTTCGTCCATCGCGTGCGGCACATCCGCAACAAGGGCATGGCCGCGAAGCTGCACCTCGCGCTCGACGCCCTGCCCGCCTTCGCGCGGCTGCCGGCCGAGCTCGCCGGCGAGCGGCTCGTGATCGCGCCGGACCTCGTCTACCTCGAGCATGCGTTCGACGCGGCGAAGTACGGCCAGTGCTCGCCGCGACCCCGCGCTCGAGATCAGCATTCCGTCGGTGCACGACAAGACGCTCGCGCCCGCCGGCAAGCACGTGCTCTCGGCCGTCGTGCTCTACGCGCCGTTCGACCCGCGCGCGAGCGGCGACGGCGCGCGGCGCGAGCTGCTCGAGCGCACGCTCGGCGTCCTCGAGCGCCATGCGCCGGGCCTGCGCCGGCAGATCGTCGCGTCCGAGCTGCTGCTGCCGGCGGACCTCGAGCGCGAATTCCGCATCACGGGCGGCCACTGGCATCACGGCGAGCTCGCGCTCGACCAGTTCATGATGATGCGGCCGGTCCCGGGCGCCGCGCAGTACGCGATGCCGGTCGGCGGCCTCTTCCTCTGCGGCGCGGGCTGCCATCCGGGCGGCGGCGTGATGGGCTCCGCCGGCCGCAATGCCGCGAATGCGGTACTTGCCACGGAGCGCGCAGCATGAGCATCAAGGACGAGATGGGCGCGAAGGAGCACTTCCGCAAGGCCGTGTGGCAGACGCCGTTCCATCCGCGGATTTCCGCGCTCAATACGCTGAACGAGTGGCACCGCTGGAAGGACTACACGACCGCGGACGCCTTCTTCGACGAGCAGCTCGAGTACGCGGCGATCCGCAACGCCTGCGCGGTGTTCGACCTCACGCCGATGACCAAGCACCTGATCACGGGCCCCGACGCGCTCGCGTTCCTGAACCGGCTCGTCACGCGCGACGTCGCGAAGATCAAGCCCGGCAGAGTCGGCTACTGCGTCTGGTGCGACGACAACGGCCAGGTGATCGACGACGGCACGATCTTCCACCTGCGCGAGGGCGTCTACCGGCTCTGCTCGCAGGAGCGCCAGCTCGACTGGCTGACGCGCTCGGCCTTCGGCTTCGACGTGACGATCGTCGAGGACACGCACGACGTCGCCGGCCTCGCGCTGCAGGGCCCGACGAGCTGCGCCGTGCTGAAGGCGATCGGCTGCACCGGCGTGCAGAACCTGAAGCCCTTCGAGATCGGATTTTTTCAGTTTCAAGGCACCGAACTCACGATTTCGCGCACCGGCTTCACCGGCGACCTCGGCTACGAGCTCTGGATCGACCCGTCGCACGCGCTCGAGCTGTGGGACGCGCTGTTCGACAAGGGCAAGATCCACGGCATCCGCCCGATGGGCACGCACGCACTGGAGGTCGCGCGCATCGAGGCGGGCTTCCTCGCGGCGCAGGTGGATTTCCACCCCGCCGACCAGGCGATCATGACCGACCGTTCGCGCTCGCCGTTCGAGCTCGACCTCGCCTGGCTGGTGGACTTCAGCGAAGCCCGTCTTCAACGGCCGCCGCGCGCTGCTCGAGGAGAAGAAGAAGGGCTCGCGCTTCCGCTTCGTGAAGCTGGACGTCGAGGGCAACAAGCCGGCGCGCTCGGCCTACATCTACGACAAGGACAAGAACGTCGTCGGCACCGTGACCTCGGCCGAGTGGTCGCCGTCCGCGAAGAAGAACATCGCCTACGCGTCGCTGCACATGCCCTGGGGCCGCCCGGGCGACGAGCTCTGGGCCGAGATCTACTACCAGCGCGAGCTGAAGTGGTACAAGGTCATGGCGCGCTGCCACGTGGTCGAGACCGCATTCTGGGATCCGCCGCGCAAGCGCACGACGCCCGCCGCGGATTTCTGACCGCGCAAGCGGGGCCGGCATGGCTCATCGGCTCGATCCCCTGCTCCGGCCGCAGTCGATCGCCATCCTCGGCGCCAGCGAGCGCGAGGGCACGGTCGGCCGCAACGCCGTCGAGAACCTGCTGAAGGGCGGATTCGAGGGCGGCCTCTACGCGGTCAACCCGGGCCGCAAGTCCGTGCTCGGCGTGCCGTGCTTTCCGACGCTGGCGGAGCTGCCCGAGCCCGTCGAGCACGTGATCTTCGCGATCGCCGACACGCGCCTCGACGCCGCCCTCGACGAGGTCATCGCCCACGGCGCGCGCGCGGCGACGATGATGTCCTCGCTCGTGATCGAGAACGATTCGGACCCGCCGCTGCGCGACCGCGTGCTCGCGAAGATCCGGAAGTCCGGCCTCGTCGTCTGCGGCGCGAACGGCATGGGCTTCTACAATTTCGCCGACGGCATCTGGGGCTGCGGCTTCAAGACGCGCATGCACCGCCGCGGCGGCAACGTCGCCTACATCAGCCATTCCGGCTCCGGCATGTGCGGCATCGTGGACAGCGAGGAGCGCATCGACTTCAACCTCGTCGTCTCGACCGGGCAGGAGCTCGCGGTCTCGATGGACGAGTACCTCGACTACGCGCTCGAGATGCCGGGCACGCGCGCGGTCGGGCTCTTCATGGAGACGGCGCGGAACCCGGCGGGGCTCGTGCGCGCCTTCGAGCGCGCGCGGGAGCGTGGAATCCCGATCGTCGCGCTGAAAGTCGGGCGCACCGAGCTCTCGGCGAAGCTCACGGTCTCGCACTCCGGCGCGATCGCGGGCCAGGATGCCGTCTATGACGCGATCTTCGATCGCTACGGCGTGCACCGCGCCCGCGACATGGACGAGCTCGCGACGACGCTGATCCTGTTTGCGCAGCCGCATGCGGTCGGCGCCGGCGGGCTCGTGTCGATCCACGACTCCGGCGGCGAGCGCCAGCTGCTGATCGACCTCGCGGACGATCACGGCGTGCCGCTGACGCAGCTCTCGCCGGCCTCCACGGCGAAGCTCGAGTCGCTGCTCGATCCGGGCCTGCCGGCGGTCAATCCGCTGGACGCCTGGAGCACGGGCGGGCCCGATTTCGACGCCACGATGCAGAAATGCTTCGCCACACTCATGAGCGACCCGCAGGCGGCGCTCGGCGCCGTCGTGCACGATCGCGTCGCGGGCGGCGGCATTTATGCGGGCTACATCGACTACCTGCGCGCAGGCCATCGCGCCAGCGGCAAGCCGGCATTCCTCGTCTCAAACCGCCAGGGCACCGGCGTCGGACCCGCTGATCGTGGACGCGACGCGCGAGGGATTCCCGGTGCTCGACGGGCTCGAGTCCTTCCTGCGCGGCGTGCGCCACCTGCTCGACCACCGTGATTTCGCATCGCGCACGCGGGGCGCGACCCCAGGCATGTCTGATGCCGGCCTCGCGCGCTTTCGCGCGCGGCTTTCCGGCGGCCCGCGCTTCGATGAGAACGACGCGCTGACCCTCCTTCGCGAGGCGGGACTCCCGGCCAACGCCGGCCGCATCGTCGAGAGCGAGGCCGCGGCGCTCTCCGCCGCGCGCGAGCTCGGATTCCCGGTGGTGCTGAAGACTGCGAAGCGGGGCCTCGACCACAAGAGCGACCTGCAGGGCATCCACCTCGGCCTGGCGGACCAGGCCGCGGTCGCCGCCGCCTGGCGCGATCTCGCAGAGCGCATCGACCCGCGCGTGCTGGTCGCGCCGATGATCGAGGCCCGGGGCGTCGAGATGCTGCTCGGCATGGTGCACGACGCGCAGTTCGGCCCGGTGGTCCTGATCGGCGCCGGCGGCGTGCATGTCGAGGCGCTTGCCGACGCGGTCTACGCCGTCCCGCCCTTCGACGCGGCCGAGGCCGCGCGGCTCGTCGCAAGGCTTCGCATCGCGCCGCTCCTCTCGAGCCGGCGCCACGCACGAGCGCTCGCCGTGGAGGAATTCTGCCGCGTGGCCGGGCGATTCTCCGTCCTCGTCGCCGCACTCGGCGACGAACTGATGGAAATAGACCTGAATCCCGTGATCGTCCACGCGGACGGTTGCGCCATCGTCGATGCGCTCGTCGTGCCGCGGCAGGCGCAGAACTCCGAACCCGAACGCATGAGGCAAGCCCGATGAGCATCCAGACCGCTGCAAAGCATGACCATGGCCGCTGGCAGTCCGTGGCCGCGAAGGCCCAGAAAAAGCTCGAGACCCGCCTGTTCATCGACGGCAAGTTCGTCGACGCCAGGAAGGGCGGCCGGTTCACCAGCGTCAATCCGGCGACCGGCGAGGCGTTCGCCGAGGTCGCCGCCGGCACGGCCGAGGACATCGACCGCGCCGTCGCGGCGGCGCGCAAGGCCTTCAAGTCGGGCAGCTGGTCGAAGATGGCGCCGCGCGCGCGCATGGAGGTCATGAACCGCTTCGCCGCGCTCGTGGACGAGAACGCCGAGGCGCTCGCCGTGCTCGAGACGCTCGACATGGGCAAGCCCATCTCCGACGTCGTCAATATCGACCTGCCGGCCGTCGTCGAGACGATCCGCTTCATGGCCGAGTGCATCGACAAGGTGGACGGCGCGGTCACGAGCACGGAGTCCGGCGTCGTCCACATGGTGCTGCGCGAGCCCTACGGCGTCGTCGGCGCGATCTCGCCCTGGAACTACCCGCTCCTGATGGCGACCTGGAAGATCGCGCCCGCGCTCGCGGCCGGCAACACGGTCGTGCTGAAACCCGCCGAGCAGGCGCCGCTCAGCTGCCTGCGGCTCGCCGAGCTCTTCATCGAGGCCGGCGGCCCGGCAGGCGTCTTCAATGTCGTGAACGGGCTCGGCGAACAGGCCGGCAAGGCGCTCGCCCTGCACAACGACGTCCGCAAGATCACGTTCACCGGCTCGACCGTGGTCGGCAAGCTGATCCTGCAGTACGCCGGCCAGTCGAACATGAAGCAGGTCGCGCTCGAATGCGGCGGCAAGACGCCGCAGGTGTTCATGGCGGACACCGAGGACCTCGACCGCGCGGTCACCGCGGCCTACCGCGGCATCTACTCGAACATGGGCGAGGTCTGCAACGCGGGTTCGCGCCTGCTCGTCGACCGCTCGATCCGGAAGAAATTCGTCGAGCGCTTCATCGAACTCGGCCAGGACGCCTTCAAGCCGGGCGACCCGCTCGATCCGGGCACCAACATGGGCCCGCTCGTCACGCACGGCGACCAGAAGCGCGTGCTCGGCATGATCGAGAAGGGCCGCAAGGAAGGCGCGAAGCTGGAATTCGGCGGCGATACGCCGGCGAAGCTCAAGAAGGGCGCCTACGTGAACCCGACGCTCTTCACGGGCGTCAAGAACGACATGACGATCGCGCAGCAGGAGATCTTCGGGCCGGTCGCATCCGTCATCGAGTTCAACGGCGTGGACGAGGCGATCAGGATCGCGAACGACACGATCTACGGGCTCGCGGCGGGCATCTGGACGCGCGATCTCGACACCGCGTTCCGGCTGGTGCGCGGCATCGAGGCCGGCACGCTCTGGATCAACACCTTCGACGAGGGCGACATGACCCAGCCCTTCGGCGGCTTCAAGCAGTCCGGCAACGCGCGCGACAAGTGCCTCGACAGCTTCAAGAGCTACACGCAGTCGAAATCGGCCTGGTTCCGGCTCAAGGAAGGCTGAGCGTGGCGGAGCCGCTCGTCCGCTCGGAGCGCCGGGGCGCGGTCGCGCTCCTGACGCTCAACCGCCCCGACAAGCTGAACGCGATCAACGTGCCGGTGATCGAGGCGCTGGACGCCGCGCTCGATGCGGCCGAGGCGGACGATGCGGTGCGCGCGATCGTGGTCGCGGGCGCCGGCCGCGCATTCTCCGCCGGCTTCGATCTCGACATCGGCCTCGGCGAAGGCAAGGCGGATCCGGCGGATGTGCGCCGCGCGCTCGAGAACGACTTCCGCATCATCCTGCGCTTCTGGGATTCGCCGAAGCCGACCATCGCGGCCGTGCACGGCTACTGCCTCGGAAGCGCCTGGAGCTCGCCGTCGCCTGCGACCTCACGATCGCGGCGGAGGACTGCCGCTTCGGCGAGCCCGAGGTGAAATTCGGCAGCGGCATCGTCGCCCTCCTCCTGCCCTGGCTCGCCGGGCCGAAGGCCGCGAAGTACCTCCTGCTCACGGGCGAAGACCGCGCGACCGCGGCCGAGATGCTGGCCATGGGCCTCGTCAACCGCGTCGTGCCGGCGGCAAGCCTGCTCGACGAGGCGCTCGCGCTCGCGGGGCGCATCGCGGCGAACGACACGCAGGCCGTGCGCCTGACGAAGAAAGCCATCAATCGCAGCCTCGACATCGGCGGCATGCGCCAGGCGCTGCTGGCGGCGCTCGAGACGGACATCGTCATCGAGTCGAACGAGACCGCGGAATCGCGCGAGTTCAACGAGATCCTGAAGCGGGACGGCGCCAAGGCGGCCATCGCCTGGCGCAGCGCCCGCGCCGGACAACCATCAGCGGGGAAGTCTTCATGAGCAAGGGCAAGCGCGTTCCGGAAGAGCTGCAGAAGTTCCTGGAGAAATACCCGGACACGCAGCAGCTCGAACTCCTGCAGCCGGACATGCTCGGGATCCTCCGCGGCAAGCGCGTCGGGCGCGGCGAGTTCGCGAAGCCCTTCACCGACGGGCTCAACTTCTGCGGCGCGACCGTGCTGCTCGACGCCAAGGGCATGACATTCGACCGCATCGACAACGGCGGGCGCGACGGCGACCCGGATGCCATCTCGACGGCGGTTCCCGGGAGCCTCGCCCCGGTTCCCTGGGCGCACGTGCCGACCGCGCAGGTGCTGCTCGCGATGAACGACTCGAAGGGCGGGCCGTTCTTCGCCGATCCGCGCCAGGTGCTGCGCCACGCCATGAAACCGCTGCAGGACATGGGACTCACCGCGGTCGCCGCCACCGAGCTCGAGTTCTACCTGCTCGAGCCCGGAACGCAGCAGCCGGCACCCAGGGTCGGCAACATCCCCGGCACGCGCAAGGTCCAGTCCGGCCCGCAGTACGGCAGCATGGAGGACGTCGAGGACGCCGATCCCTTCCTCGCGGACCTGTTCGCCACCTGCGAGGCGCAGAACATTCCCGCCGGCGCGACGCTCAAGGAGTTCTCGCCCGGCCAGTTCGAGATCAACCTTCACCACGTGGCGAGCGCCGAGCTTGCCGCGGACCACGGCGTGCTCCTGAAGCGCGCGGTCAAGGCCGTCGCACGCAAGCACGGCATGGCCGCGAGCTTCATGGCGAAGCCCTTCGCCGAATGGGCCGGCTGCAGCATGCACGTGCACATCAGCCTCGTGGACGCCGCCGGCAGGAACATCTTCGCCGGCACCAGCAAGGACGGCCCGTTCGCGGATTCGCTCCGCCACGCGATCGGCGGCCTCGCGAAGGCGATGCCCGAATCCATGGCGATCGTCGCGCCGACCGCGAACGCGTATCGGCGCTACCGGCCGGGCGTCTTCGTGCCGCTTGCGCCGAACTGGGGACGCAATCACCGCGGCGTTGCGCTGCGCATCCCGATGTCAGGCGTCGAGGACACGCGCGTCGAGTACCGCCCGGGCGGCGCGGACGGCAATCCCTACCTCGTCCTCGCCGCGATCCTCGCGGGTGTCCACCACGGAATCACGAACCAGGTCGAGCCGGGCCCGATGGTGGCCCAGGAGTCGATCATCGACGAGAAGGTCGAGCTTCCGATCCGCTGGTCAGCGGCGCTGGATGCGTTCGACGCCGGGAAGATCCTGCCGAAGTACCTCGGGGAGAAATTCCACCGGCTGTACGGGATCTGCCGGCGCGAGGAGGAAGAGCGCTTTCACTCGGAGGTCAGCGACCGCGACTACGACTGGTACCTGCGGGCGGTCTGATTGCGCCGTCCAGGGAACGGCTCAACCGCCCAGGAGAATTGAGATACCCACGAGGGCGACGCCGCCCAAAGCAATGAAAGCCCGACGATCCACGGCTTGCCGAGCGTGAACCGGGCCCAGCAGTAGCCCGCGATGAACAGGCTGCCGAGCAGGATCGCGTTCGACACGCGCAGCGCAAAGCGCGCATCGTCGAACAGCAGGAAAGGAATCGCCGCCGGCGCACTCGTGATCACGACCAGCCAGAAGCTCGTGAAGGCCCCCATGAAGTCGGCCTTGCCGAATTCAGCGGCCCGCGCAGGCTTCGAGCGCACATTGACGGCAATCCGCGCATACAGGGCTTCCCGCTCCGAAGCGCTCGTCACGTCCTCGAGCAGCTCGTCCAGCTCGCCCGCCACCAGGGTCTTCGCGGTTCCTTCATCCGACGCAGCGCGAATGGACAGTCCGAGGCGCCGCAGGCGTCCCCGGTCGAACCATTCGCCCACGAGGAACAGCGCGGCGTCGATGACGCCCCAGGCGATGTTGCAGCCGATGACCGCGATCAGGAGCTCGCGCGCCCCCTCGCGGCCTTCGTCCTCGATGATGATCCCGGCGCCCAGCGTGAACGTCAGCGTCATGATGAGGCCGAACAGGATCTCGGACAGGCTCGAGGCCGGGTCCAGATAGCGGTGCATCAGCGACGAGCGGCCGTTCACGTTCACCTCGTCACGGCACGAAATAGAGCAGCAGCGCGATCATCAGGTACACGGCGATCAGCTGCACGCCCTTGTACCAGTTGCCCGAGCCATGCGAGGCCACGATCGAACCCATGAGCACGGCGAGGAACAGCAGCCCGATCCCGGCCGGGCTGAACGACAGCAGGAAGGGTCCCGGCCCGACGAAATAGCTGGCGAAGACCACGACCGGGGCCACGAAGAGTGCGACCTGGATGCAGCTGCCGAACGTGATGCCGAGCGTGATGTCGAGGCGGTCCTTGCGCGCCATGCCGATGGCCGACATCGCCTGCGGCGTGCCACCGACGCTCGCCAGCAGGATCAGGCCGATGAAGGGCGAGGACAGCCCGAGCGCCTCGCCCGTGCCCTGGACCGCGCCGACCAGGATCTCGCTCAGGAACGCTGCCACCACCGAGGCCGCGACGACGACGCCGATGCTGAGCCCGAGGCTCCAGCGTTCGTCATGCGCCTGCGCCGCCCCGCCGGCGACGCTGGCGAATTCCTCCGGGTGGGTGCGAATCATGAATACCAGGTACAGGACATAGAGCGACACCAGCAGGACGGCCAGGCCGATGTTGATGTGCTGCTGCGGGATGATCGGGCCGCTGGCGGCGAACAGGCTCTGGTACATGCTGGGCAGCGCCAGGCTGATGACCGCGATGAACATCATCGAGGCGTACATGCTGGCGGCGCCCACGTTGTACTTCTGCGCATGGTGCCGCCGGCCGCCCGCCAGGAAGCTGAGGCCCAGTGCCAGCAGCAGGTTGAACAGGATGACGCCGACCAGCGAGGCGGCGACCATCGCGTGGAGCCCGGCCTTGAGGGCCACGATCGCGATGATCAGCTCGGGCAGGTTGCCGAACGTGGCGTTCAGCAGGCCGCCGATGGCATCGCCGGTGTAGGTCGCCAGGTTCTCCGTGCCGTGCTCGATCAGGCGCGCGACGGGAATGATCCCCAGGGCCGCGACCAGGAAGGTGACCGGGGCGCCGATTCCGGGCACATGCTCGAGTGCCAGCGCAATCGGCACGAAGATGAGCATCCAATGCTGTGACCACTTGATTGACTGCATTGGCTTGCCCCCGTCGGACGAACGTCAGGCTTCGGTCGTGAAATTGCCGCCCAGCGCGAGATGGAGGTTCACGCGCTGCACGCGCTGCTCGCTCTTCACCCGCAGCAGGTTCATCTTTGAACTCAGGTAGGCCACCTGCTGCTGCTGAACCGATCTCAGGTCACCCAACCCGATCCGGTAGCGCGTCTGCGCAAGTTCCAGCGCGCGCCCCGCATCGGCCGCCGCCGCGGTGAGAATCGACTCGCGCTGCCGCAGCGCGAGCTCGCTGGACATGGCATTCTCGACGTCGCCGAACGCCTTGAGCGCCGTCTGCACGTAATGCGCGACGGCCTGCTTCTGCTCCGCCGTGCGGATCTCGACCTGGGCCTTGAGCGTTCCCCCGGTGAAGAGCGGCGCCAGGATCTGGCCGCCCACGCTCCAGACCGGGTTCTCGCGGTCCTGCAGGACGAACAGTTCGCTCGTGATGTCGGACACGCCGCCGGTAATCGAAATCTTGGGCAGGCGTGCAGCTTGCGCTTCCTTCACCCGGCTGAATGCGGCCGCGACGCGCTGCTCGGCCGCCCGCACGTCGGGGCGCCGTTCCAGGAGCTCCGACGGCAGGCCTGCCGGCACCACCGAACCCAGCTCGCGGAACTCGCTCGGCACGACGATGTCCGCGCCGGGGTAGCGCCCGATCAGCAATTCGAGGGCGCGCAGCGACTGCTCATTGGCAAGCTGGACCTGGCGCAGGCTGTCGCGGTACGTCTGCAGTGTCACGCGCGCCGAAATCACGTCGAGCTCGTTGCCGATCCCGACCTTGAGCCGGCGCTCCGAGAAGTCCACGAGCTTGGTCGTGGCATCGACCGCCTCGGTCAGCAACTGCCGCTGCATGGCCGATTCCGTCGCGAGGAACCACGACTTCGCGACGAGCGCCGCCAGCGACTGGCGGGCGTAGACGTAGTCCGCTTCGGTCGATGCGTACTGCTCCTCGGCACTGCGCTTGGCGTAGCGAACCCGTCCCCAAAGATCGAGTTCCCAGGACGCGCTGACCAGCCCGCCCTGTATGCCCGGAGTCGTCGCCGGACATCTCGCCGCCGCCGCGCCCCAGCGCCGTGACCGCCGGCCAGAGCGCGCCGCCCGCGGCTCTCACGTACGCGGCCGCCTGCTCGGCTCGCGCCGCGGCAACCCGCAGATCCGCGTTGTATTGCATCGCCTCGGCGACGAGCGACTCGAGTTGCGCGTCGGCAAAAGTCGCGAGCCAGTCGTCCTCCACGCTTCCGCGACCGCACCCGCTGCCTTCCACTCGGCAGGCGGCGGTCGCATGTGTCAATTCCTTTTCTTTCAGGTCCTCGGAAGAGGGTGACGGCACCAGGACGCAGCCCGAGAGGCTGCCGATCGATCAGCGGCACCACGACCGACAGCCGCATGGCTTTCGAGGCCCGGTGTACCAATGCCGCTTCGACACGTCAGTGCAGCTTGAGGATAAGCCAGTTCGTGAACGAACCGACGCGCATGATCACCTTCCGCACGATGTGGATGTGATGACCGTGCTGCGTGTAGATGGCGCCATTGCCCATCGCGCCGGCCGCAAGGAAGAGCCCCCGATCCTTTTCGGCGATGGCGAGTCGCACCGCAAAGCGGCCCGGCGGCAGCGGCGCGTTGCCGGTCTGCGGCAGCGTCGGGCTCATCGGCGATCTGCCCCTGTCCCTGGGCCCAGACGATCGAATCCACGCTCGCCTTGATGATCTTGCCGGGGTAGGTCTTCAGCGCGATTTCGGCCTCGTCTCCCGGCTGCACCTCGTGCAGCTCGTTCTGGTCGTAGAGCGCGATGACCTGGAATTCGTTCTCGACGAATGTCATCACGGGCATCGCGCCGAGTGCCGTCGCCATCTGGCCCGGCCGCAACTGCAGGTTGATGACGGTTCCATCGGCCGGCGCGTAGAACACGGTCTGCGACAGCTCCCACTTCGCATTGGCGAGCTGAGCCTTGATCTGGGCCACTTCCGCCTGGTCGTCGCCGACCGTGGCACCCAATCGCGCCCGGACCTGGGCCTCGGCCGCGACGTTCGCGGCCACGGACGCCTCGAGCTGCCGGACGTCCGCCTCGGCCTGCTCCTGCGCAAACCGGTCGCCCGCACCGCTGTCCGCGAGCTCGCGGTACTGCTTGACCCTCGTCCGGGCCAGCTCGAGCTTGGCTCGCTCCGCGGCGGTGCGGCTGACAGCCGAACTCAATTCCTCGTTCAGCTGATTGACCGAGCCTTCGGTCGCCGCGAGCTGGGCCTCGAGCGTATTGACCTGGAGCTCAAATGGCGTCGGGTCGATGCGGAACAGGACGGTGCCTTTCTTGACCGCGCTGTTCGGCTCGACCGGCACTTCGATCACGCGCCCGCGCACCTGCGGCACGACCTGCACGACGTACTTGATCACCCGCACGTCCGATGACGACGGGGCGTACACGTTCAGGAACAGGATCAGCGCGGTAATGGCCACGATCGGGATGATCACGACCGTGACCTGCGACACCTTGTTCCACGGCAGCCACTTGAACTTGAAGAAGATCAGCCAGACGAAGAAGGAATAGATACCGAGTAAGAGAGCTTCCATCAGCCGTCTCCCCCGGCGGTGGCCGCACTGCCCACGCGGCCCTCGAGCGCTGCGACGCGCTCCCGGATCCCCTTCATCGAGGCCGGCAGTTCGCCGCGTTTCTCCAGCAGCTCCAGGTCATGCCTGAGGCGGCCGAGTTCCTTCTGGACCGACTCGTCCTTCGCCTCGTCGCCGCCCTCGCCTTCGCGTTCGGCAAAGTAGTCCTCGTGCTTGTCACGCCCGTAGGCAAGCTGGTGCAGGACCGGCTTTGAGTACGCCCACAGCCAGGCGAGCGGCCAGAGCAATCCCCCGAACACCAGCGACAGCAGGCAGAGGACATGGATGGCGTCCTTCTGCGGATGATGGCGCTTCTCGGCGATCTTCTCCGGCAGCACGTGCACCAGCCAGAAAAGCACGATGCCGCCGATCGGCACGACGACGATGATGAACACGGCGAGATAGCGTCGCCGCCGTGTCGGCGAACGAGCCGCTCGCCGCGAAGCAGGGCTCGACGACTGCAAATGCGAGGACGAGCGCCTTCAGCGCCGTCCTGGCGAATGCGGGAATGCGCATGTACATCACCTACGGGTACTCGTGTACCGCCCCGCTCCGTTCTTGGATGGTCCCGGCAATGGCCGGGTGCCCGGTAACATACCACACCGTCCCCGGCGGTCTTGGCCAGGCGACCGGTCAGAAACTATAGGTTGCAAAGATCATGCCGTACCAGAACGTGTCGGTGCGGCCCGACGACTGCTCGATGGCATCGCCCGGGTCGGCGGCCGCCGCCACGAAACTGAAGGCGAGGTTGTCGTTGAGCGACCAGTCCATGTACCAGTCGAGTTCGTATCCGACGTCGTCGGATGTGACCTGCGGGCCGAGTGACGCGGGATGGTCGAGCTGGAAGTCATAGAATATGAGGCCCGTCGACAAGGCGTCATTCGGCGTCACCTGCAGCCGCAGCTGGTGCGAGATGAGATTCGAGTTCGAGACGAAATACTCGCCGGCGATCTCGCCCTGCCACCAGTTGCCCCAATCGTAGAATCCGGTCAGCAGGCCGTCGAACGCCTCGTTCTTCTGAGTCGCCGGATCATCGCCCTCGAAGATGGCGTAGCGATAGGAAAGCTTGGGCTGCCAGGCCGAGTCGAACTGGTACGCGGCCAGGATGTTCCAGGCTTCGGAGTCGAGCGCATCGCCGTTGTCTTCCTTCACGTACTCCGCTTCAAAGGAAAGCCCCTTCAGGCCGGAAAAAGGCGCCGTGTAGGCACGCAGGTTGTAGACGTCGAGCCCGTCGCGTTGCGGCGCCGTGTCGGCGTCGGCGGACCACTTCATGTACGTGGCCCCGAGCGTCGTTTCCTCGCCGATCGAATATTCGTAGTTGGCTCCCCAGAGCTTGCTGTCGGAGTCCGCCTCCGGCAGGTCGTCCTTGTCCAGGTAGAACGCCTCGACCGTGTGACTGCCGGCCTTGAACCGGCCGATCGCGGCGAATTCGAAGGCCTTGCGCGCGCCGGTCCAGTAGCCGCCCCGCGAGCCGCCGTCGGCGGAGCCGTCATACAGGATCATGCCGTGGCCGAGCTGGTACTGCGTGCGACCGACGGTGAAGTCGAGCGCATTCTCGCCGAGCCCCGCGAGGCTGTTGCCGGAGCGCCAGCCGATGTAGGCGTCCTCGATGTCGAACGAGGATGCATCGTCGCCGACCAGGGTCGGCGCGGCACCGAAGGTGCGCGTGCCGACCGCGCTGAACTTGCCGTAGATCTGCGCGGAGCTGCCCATGGAGTACTCGGCGCCGAGGGCCGGCTTGATGGATATCTCCGACCAGTTGTCGCTGAGGTCACCCGAAGGGTCCTCGGGCTTCGGATCCGTGTAGAGGGAATTCGCGAAGCCAAAGCTGCCCGCGGTGGCGTCGAAATTGAACGTCCACTTGAGGCCTGCCGGCAGGCCAGGAATCGTCGGTTCGGCCTCTGCCTGGACCGCCTGCGGTGTCGCCGGTTCCTCGGCCAGGACCGGGCCTGCCGCGAGTGCAAGCAGGATCCCGGCCGCGAAGGCATAGCGGTTGACTTGGCGCAAATCCATGGCTGAACTCCAATTGATCATTCTTTGGACATTGCGATCAGGGCAACAAGGCAAGCCGCTCCAGCGGCATGCCCGGGGCCCGGAGAGTGGTGCTAGCATCGAGACGCATGATCGCTGCAATCGATACCCAATGGGCGCGTTGAATCACCTGAGCCGGACTTGCCGGATGACTGGCCGTACACCCATTCGCGCGCTCGCCAGTGTGGTTGCGGTGACAAGCCTACTCCTGCTGATGCGGACGGCGGCTCCCATCGAGGTCGACCCGGATTCGATGCAAGGGCGCACCGAAGCCGCGATTGCCGAATTTCGCGCGGCGGTCATGCTCGAGCCCGACCTGAAGCACGGCGCGGAACTCTTCGGCACCTGCACTTCGTGCCACGCCGCCGATGGACAGGGCGCTGCTGACGGAAGCGTTCCCGCGATCGCGGGGCAGCACGTCTCGGTCATCGTCAAGCAGCTCGTCGATTTCCGCCACGACCGGCGCTGGGACAAACGGATGCGGTATTTCTCGAGGCAGCATGGGCTGGACGGGCCGCAGGACCTGCTCGATGTGGCGGCCTATGCCGAAAGCCTCCCGCGCGGGACGCGCATCCAGGAAGGCCCCGGCGATGCCGCGAAGCTCCAGCAGGGCTTCGTCGCCTATCACCGTGATTGCGCGGGTTGTCACGGACCCCTCGCGCTCGGCGATCTGCGCAGCGTGCGTCCGCGGCTGGCCGGCCAGCACTACCGCTACCTGGCCAAGCAGCTGGAAGAAACGGCTGCGGGCGTGCGACCGGGGATGGACGAGCAGCATGTGCGGCTGATCCACCAGTTGTCGGCCGCAGAGCGCTACCGGCGTCGCGGACTACCTGTCGCGCCTCACGCCCGGTCTCACGTCGAACAAAGTCAGCGCGCCGTAGGCGCCCTCGCCTGCCTCGCGGCCGGAATCCGCTCCCGGATCCAGTCCTGGAATCCGGCCAGCACGATTTCCTTGTCCGAGAGAATGCCCTGCGTGTAGGCGCCGGACTCGAGGCCGCGCTGCACGGACCGCGTCAGGATTTCGTCCTCGGCCTGCACGCGCGCATTCAGCCGCGCGCACAGGAAGCGCGCCGCCTTCATCTCGCGGCGGTCGTCGACGAAGCCGTACGAGCGCGCGCGGATCAGCGTACGGCCCGCCGCGAGCGGCACGACCTGGAAGAAGTCGAGCCATTCGGGATAGATGTCGAAGAAGACGTTCGGGTACAGGCCGAAGTACGTCCAGCGCCGGCGCATGTCCTCCGGCAAGTGCTCGATGACCGGCAGGAACTTCGCGTAGCCCTGCGCGCTCCAGGACTTGAGCGGCGTCTCGCGCATGCGGTGCGAGAGGCGCATGGTGCCGCCGGGGAAAGACTCGCGGTCGTACTGCGACTCCATCAACGCAGAAAGGCCCGGATGGCCGATCGGGAAGTGGTAGTCCTCGACGTAGTTCTCGATCACGTTCTTCCAGTCGATCGCGACCTCGGTGGTCCACATCTCGTCGAGCGGGACCATCTCCGCCATGCGGTAGTGCGAAAGCTCCGGCACATGCGGCGCCATGCGCTCGGCGACCGAGGGCTCGCCGCCGCGGAAACGCACGAAGATCATGCCCATGAAGATTTCCAGCTCGATCGGCTTCAGCCCGAACTTCGAACGGTCGAACTTCGGGAAGGTGTCGGGGGCGCTGATGCTGCGGTTCCGTCCGTCGAGGTGATAGGTCCAGCCGTGGTACATGCAGGTCATGAACTTGCCGCAGCGGCCGCGCTCGCCGGAGACGACCGCATGCGCGCGATGTGAGCAGACGTTGTGGAAAGCGCGGATCTCGCCATCCGTCCCCTTCACGACAAATCCGCGCCGGCCGAAGAACTCGAAGCCCAGGTAGTCGCCGGTCTCGGCAAGCTCGCTCGTGTGACCGACGATCTGCCACGACGACATGAAGATGTGTTCTTTCTCCAGCTCGTGGAACTCCGGGTTCGAGTAGACCCAGGCGGGCAGCGTCACGCGCAGCTGCGGATCCATCGCCACCTCGGGTTCCGGCGCGGGCAAGCGCGCGGGCGCGGCCGCCTCGATGCGCGACGCAAGCCAGGGAAAAACGCTGCAGAGATAGGCGCGGCACTGCCGGCGCGCGGCCTCGCGATCGAACTCGTCGCCTTCGAACAGGATGCCCTGCCACTGCTGGTCGATGAGTCCCATGAGGCCCTGGGCGACCGCCTCGGCGTCGGGCCACTTGCCGTGGCCATGCGCGGCGATAGACCGCTTGCAGAGGTCTATGACCATCCGGCTCCAGGCCGCATCGCGCTCGCCGCAGATGCGCTGGTAGTCGCCGCGCGCCTTGGACTCGGCGAGGAAGGCATACCAGACCGCGATCTTGTGGGAATCGGAGAGTCCCCGGCCAAGGCTCGCGTCCACGATGCCGAGCAGTGCGCGCAAGTCGTCCTGCCCCGCCTCGTCCAGCACGCGTTGCATGGCCCCCGCGAATTCCTCCGACACCTCGCGCAGCGTCGCGAGCAGCAGCGCTTCCTTGCTCCCGAAGTGGAAATTGACCGACGCGGCCGTGTGCCCGGCGGCGCCCGCGATCTTTGCCGACGTGAGTTCCGACAGGCCGTGCTGCGAAATCGCGGCGACCGTCGCCTGGATCAGGTCGAGCTTGGAACCGGTCGGCCGGAGCTCGTTGCCCGGTTCGAAGTTTGCTGCCATGGGTCTCTCCTGCCAGTGCCATACATTCTATCCCGGATCAGGCAACTGGCTCAATCACTGTTCAGTTTTCTGAACAATGATTTAGCCAGTTGTAACCCATTGTCCTGAAACCCTATTTTTCGTTGCGTCGCGGCCCATCCTGCGATTACGCTTCCGCGGTGCCTGAATCGCGCTTCAGACTGATCCTTCGCCTCGCGGCCCTCCTGTTCTGGCTTTCGTCCATTCACTGCGCTCGCGGCGACGGAAAAGCCCGCGACCTACGGCATGGAGATCCAGAGCGACTGGATCACCCTGCCCGACGGCGTCCGGCTCTCGGCCGATCTCTACCGCCCGACCGGCGGCAGGGCCGGCGAGAAATTCCCGGTGCTGCTCGAGTACCTGCCCTATCGCAAGCACGAGGCGCGCGGCCGCAACTGGACGCTCTATTCGTACTTCGTGCAGCGCGGCTACGTGGTCGCGGCCGTCGACATCCGCGGCACCGGCAACAGCGAGGGCCGGCTGATTCCGTACGAGTACTCCGAGATCGAGCAGGCGGACGGCGAAGTCGTGATCGACTGGCTGTCGAAGCAGGCCTGGTCGAACGGCAGCGTCGGGATGTTCGGCATCTCCTGGGGCGGCTTCAATTCAATCCAGATGGCGGCGCGGAAGGTGCCGGCGCTCAAGGCGATCATCGCGATCGATGCGACCGAGGACCTGTTCCAGGACGACGTGCATTACATGGACGGGATCATGCACCTCGACTCCTGGGAAATGAGCATGGACATCGACAACACGCGTCCCGGCGCGCCCGAGTACAAGATTGACGACGACAACTTCAGGAACCGGTTCGACACCGAGCCCTGGATGCTCACGTACAAGACGCGGCAGCGCGATGGCGCATTCTGGGATCGCGCCTCGGTGCGCGACCGCTACGACGACGTCCGCGTGCCGGCTTTCCTGATCGGCGGCTGGTACGACGGCTACCGCGACAGCATCCCGCGCATGCTCGAGCACGTGAAGAATGCGCCGGTCAAGGCGATCATCGGCGCCTGGGACCACACCTGGCCGAACGAGCCCTACCCGAATCCCGGCATGGAATGGCGCCACGAGGCGGTGCGCTGGTTCGATCACTGGCTCAAGGGCGAGGACACGGGCATCCTCGAGGAGCCGCGCCTCGCCGTGTACGTGCGCGACTGGCATCCGCCCGGCCCGCATCTCGAGTTCGCGCCGGGCCACTGGCGCTACGAGGACGGCTGGCCGCTCGCGCGCAACCAGGATCGCGTGCTCTATCCGCAGCCGAACCACACCCTGGCGGCCGAGGCCCCCGCTGCAACGACGCATGCGCTGCGTTACATCCCGTCCGTCGGCTTCGAGGCCGGCGGCCCGGTCATGTGGTGGGGCGACGTCGCGCATGACCAGCGCGGCACGGACGCATTCAGCCTCGTCTACGACAGCGAGCCGCTCACGGAAGAACTCGAGATCCTGGGCCTGCCGCATGCGACGCTCACGGTCGCGGCGAATGCGACGCGCGCCAACTGGATCGCGCGCGTCTCCGACGTCGCGCCCGACGGCACGGTGACGCAGGTCGCCGGCGCCGCCATGAATGGCACGCATCGCGACTCCGCCCGCGAGCCGAAAGCCCTCGTGCCGGGCGAGGCCTTCGAGCTCGACATCGAAATGCATTTCACGTCCTGGGTCTTCCCGAAGGGCCATCGCATCCGGCTCGCGGTGAACAATGCGCTGTGGCCGATGCTCTGGCCGACGCCGGAACCGATGACGACGGAGCTGCGCCTCGGCGCTTCGCGCCTGACCCTGCCGGTCGTCCCGTTTGCGCAGCGTCCGGCGCCGGACTACCTGCCGCCCGCCACGGATCCGGAATATGCCGATTACGAGACGATCGACGCCGGCACGACCTCGGGTTACGGCGAGATCTCCTCGGTGGACCGCAATCCCCAGACCGGGGTCGTCGTCGCGAAGGCGACGAACGACGGCGGCACGCGATTCCCGTGGGGCACGGAGCGGACCTTCGAGACGATCCGCTACGAGATCAAGGACGACGCGCCGGCCGACGCCAAGGTGCTCGGCACGCATCGGATGGAGGTCGAATTGCCTGGCCGCAAGCTCGTCTGGGACGCCGAGCTCAGCTTCCGCAGCGACCGCGAGAATTTCTATTACAGTTACCGCCGGCGGCTGACCGAGAATGGCAAGCCGGTGCGAGAGAAGACCTGGAACCAAACCATACCTAGGGATTACCAATGATGAGCCACATGAGCCTTTGCCTTCGCGGGTCGATCGGATGCCTCCTTGCCGCCGCCGCCCTCGCGGGCTGCGCGAAAGAACCCGCGAAAAAAGTGGACGAATCGAAGTCGGCCGTCGCGGACCTCGCCCTGACGGGCGGCGCGATCTACACGGTGGACGGCTCGCGCAGCTGGGCGCAGGCGATCGCGATCGACGATGGGCGCATCGTGTATGTCGGCACCGACGCCGGCGCCAAGGATTACATCGGCCCGCAGACGAAAGTCGTCCCGCTCAAGGGCCGCATGGTCGTGCCGGGATTCCAGGACGTGCACATCCACCCGATCTCGGGCGGCATCGAGGCGAACGGCTGCGACCTGAATGCGGTCACGAGCGTCGAGGGCTATGTCGAGACGATCAAGAAGTGCGCCGCGGCGCACCCGAACGATCCCTGGATCACGGGCGGCGGCTGGTCCATGGCGGCCTTCGGTCCCGGCGCGCTCGCGCGCAAGGAGCTGATCGACGCGGTCGTTCCGGACCGGCCGGTCATCCTCGACAGCCGCGATGGTCATACGTCCTGGGCCAACTCGAAAGCGCTCGAGCTTGCGGGCATCACGAAGGACACGAAGGATCCGCCGGACGGGCGCATCGACCGCGATCCGAAGACGGGCGAAGCGGTCGGCAGCCTCCAGGAGGGCGCGGACGACGTCGTGAAGGCCAAGGTGCCGCCCGTGTCCGATGCGCAGCGCGACGCCGGGTTGCGCTACGCGATCAAGATGCTGAACGGCTACGGCATCACCGGCATCCAGGATGCCAACGTCGACGAGGACGACCTCAAGTCCTATCACCGGCTCGATGACGCGGGCGCGCTCTCGCTGCACGTCGTCGGCTCGATCTGGTGGGAACGCGACCAGGGCCTCGAGCAGATCGAGAACATCAAGAGGCTGCGCAGCGAATACACGGGCGGGCGCATCGACGCCGGCACCGTCAAGATCATGCAGGACGGCGTGATGGAGAGTTACACGGCCGTCGTGCTCGACCCCTACAAGCTGCCCGGCAAGAAGGACGTGCGCGGCATCCCGATGGTCGATCCGGAACTGCTGAAGAAAGCGGTCACCCAGCTCGACGCCGATGGATTCCAGTGCCACTTCCACGCGATCGGCGACGGCGCCGTGCGCGAGGTGCTCGATGCGATCGAGGCGGCGCGCACCGCGAACGGCGACCTCGGGCACCGCCACCACATCTCGCACATCCAGCTGATCCACCCGGACGACCAGCCGCGCTTCCGCAAGCTCGGCGTCATCGCGAACTTCCAGCCGCTGTGGGCCTACGCGGACGACTACGTCACGGAACTCACGCTGCCCTTCATCAGCAAGTTCACGGCGTCGTACATGTACCCGATCGCGAGCATGGAGAAGAGCGGCGCGGTCGTCGCCTTCGGCAGCGACTGGTCGGTGTCGAGCGCGAATCCGCTCGAGGAGATGGAGACCGCGATCACGCGCATGGGCGCGCTGGGCGACACGAAAGTGCCGTTCATGCCGGAGGAGCGCATCTCGCTGCCCGAGGCGCTCGCCGCCTTCACGATCAACGCCGCCTATACGAATCGCGACGAGAAGAACACGGGTTCGCTCGAAGTCGGCAAGCGGGCGAACCTCGCCGTGCTCGACCGGAACCTGTTCGAGATCCCGCCGACGGAAATCTCGGACGCGAAGGTGCTGGTGACGCTGTTCGAGGGCAAGCCGGTCCACGGCGACTTCACTTCACTGCCGTGAGGCCGAAGGCGCCCGGCGCATGCGCGGCCGCAATGCGGTCTACCTAGCGACCCTCGCCGCGGTCGGAATCGGCGTCGGCATCGCGCTCTACGAGCGTGCCGACGCGCCGCTCGCGCTCGCCTCCGGCACGGCGCTGCCGGAAGCGCGCGAGATTCCGGACTTCAGCTTCGTCGACCAGGCGGGCCATCCGTTCGGGCGCGCGAACCTGCAAGGCCACTGGAGTCTGGTATTCACGGGCTTCACGAACTGTCCCGACGTGTGCCCGACGACGCTCGCGCTGATGTCGCAGCTGCGCCGGCAGCTCCATCGCAGCGACCTGCAGTTCGTGTTCGTGAGCGTGGACCCGCAGCGCGACACGCCCGCGGTCGTCGCAGGCTACCTCGCGCACTTCGACCCGGCGCTCATCGGCGCGACGGGCGAGCGGCCGGAAATGGAGCGGTTCACGGCGGGGCTCGGCCTCGCGCAAGTGAAGAATCCCGGCGTCGGCGACGAGTACACGGTGGATCACTCGACCGCGTTCGTCCTGATCGATCCGAAGGCGCGTCTTGCCGGCTACTTCCAGGCGCCGCACGATCGCGCGAAGCTCGCCGCGGACCTCGCCGCGCTGCCCGGCGCCTGAACGAACAAAGGGGACGGTCACCTTCAGATCCGCCACGCGTCAAGGTGACCGTCCCCTCTAAAGGTGACCGTCCCCTTTCTGTTTCGTCAGATCTTGCCGAAGTCGATGTCGGCGTTGGCCCAGGCCTTGGCGAAGCGGTCCGCGACTTCCTGCGCTTCCTTCTTCTTGCCCTGCGCCTTCAGCGCCTTCGCGAGCCCATTGAGCGACCAGCCGTTCTCCGGATTGCGCTGCAACTCGTCGCGGAACGCCTGTTCCGCGTCCGCCGGCTTGCCGGCCTCGAGCAGCACGTTGCCGAGGGCGAGCCGCGAGGGCCAGTTCCAGGCCGGTGGCTCGTCGTAGAGCAGCGTGTCCTCGATCGTGACCGCGCTGTTCAGCGCCGCGATCGCGCCGTCGTCGTCGTTCGTCTTGTGCGCGATTGCGGCCGCGGCAAAGCGCTCGGCAATCTGCACGCCCCCGATCAGCGAGTAGCGGTCCCAGGCCATCATCTTCTCGATGACGGGGTTCGTCGTCGCGGGCACGAGCGCCGCGTGGAACTTCTTCGCGTCGTCGATGCGGCCCTGCGCCGCGGCCGCCATCGCCTGGCCGTAGTTCCACATCGCCTGCATGTACGGCACGTCGTCAGGCGGCTTCGGCATCGCCGTGACGGCGTCCCACTTGCCGAAACGCACGGCGGCATAGAGCGGCGTCAGCGAGTAGTTCTGCATCGCCTCGAAACCGGGCGTGCGCATCAGCTTGGGATCGCTGGTGCGCGCAGCCGTGTGGTCTGCCGCGGCGAGCGCAATCTCGCTCGCACCCTCCATCGTCGCGGCGAACCAGAGGAAATGATGGTTGTGCGGCACGTAACCGAGCGGATACGTGCCCGGACCCGGCTTGCAGATCGCGAGGTAGGAATCGTCCGCGCCGATCGCATTCTGGTTGGCGATGACCGCGTCGTGCCAGCGTCCGACCCGCGCATAGATATGCGCCGGCATGTGAACGAGATGGCCGGAACCCGGCAGCAGCTCGCGCAGCGTGTCCGCCGCGGCCACGCCCCTCGACGGATCCGGAGAGGCTTCGACGGCGTGAACGTAATAATGCAGCGCGCCGGCATGCTTCGGATTCCGCTGGATCACGGATTCGAGCTCGGACACGACTTCCGCCGTATGCCCCTTGGGCTGGCCGCTCGCGTCGTAATAGTCCCAGGGCTGCAGGTCCATCTGCGATTCCGCATGCAGCGCGACGATGTCGAGGTCGTCCGGGTACTTCGCCGCGAGCTCGCCCATCGCCTTCGCATAAGCCTCGTCGAGCGGCCGGCGGTTCTGCGGCGGATTCTCGGCATAGCGGGCGGACAATGCCTTGATGAAGTCCTGCTCCTTTGCGCTCGCCTTGCCCGCGGCGCCTCTGTGCGCGTTGCAGGCGATCCCAGGCCTTGGGGTTGGCCTCGGGAACCATCGCGGCGTTGACGTGCGGCCCGAGCACGAGCGCGGCGCCCCACCAGCACATGGCGCAGTCCGGATCGAGCTCCGCGGCCTTCAGGTAGGAGCGCTCGGCGGCGTCGTGGTTGAAGCCGTAGGTCATCGCAAGTCCCTGGTCGAACCAGCGCTGCACGTCCTTGTTCTTCGCGGTGATCGGCATGCTGTAGTCGCCGAGCCCCTCGATGAGGTTCGCGCCGACCGGTGCGAGGTCGGGCAGCGGAGCCGGGCCCTTGGTCTTGCCATACAGCCAGAAACCGGCGGCCGCCAACAGGATGACGACGATCGCCAGCATGAGGTTGCGATTCATGCTGTCCTCCCGGGAATTGCGAAGGGCTCTGGAATACTCCCATTCGGCGCGGAATTCAATCGGAATGCGCGAGCGGCAGCTTGCTGGACGCGGTCCAAAACGCAGGCCTAGAATCCGGGCCTCTCCCGGGGGGTCCAAAATGCCAATTCCGCTCACCTGTCGCCGCCTCGCGGCCGCACTCGCCGCCCTCGTGCTCGCAGCGCCCGCAGCACTCGCCGAAGCGGCTGCGGCGCCCGGATACGACGCCTTCGCCAGGTTCTTCGAGGAATGGCGCGCCTTCGAGCACCCGCCGATGAAGGACGGCGCGCCGGACTACACGGCCGCGACCTTCGCCCGACGCCAGCAGGAACTCAAGTCCTACCGCGACCGCCTCGAGGCCATCGACACGAGCGCCTGGCCGGTCGAGCAGCGCGTGGACCAGGCGCTCGTCCGCGCGGAGATCAATGGCTTCGACTTCTACGCCCGCGTGCTCCAGCCCTGGGCGCGGGACCCGGCCTTTTATCTCAGCGTGTGGCCCGAGCAGAGCGATACGCCGGCGCATGAAGGCACCGTCCATCACGACGTCGTCGAGCTCTGGACTTACTCGTTCCCGCTCTCGCGCGAGGCCGAGGCGAAGCTCGCCCGCGAGCTCGCGATCGTCCCGCCGCTCCTCGCGCAGGCGCGGGGGAACCTGACCGGCAATGCGCACGACCTCTGGGTCACCGGCGCAGGCACGATGCGCGGACAGGTCGCGACGCTCGATGAGCTCGCCGGGAAGACGGCGGGCAGCGGCCGCGCGCTCAAGCAGGCGATCGCGGCGGCCCGCGAGGCAACCACCGGCTTCGTCGCCTGGCTCGACGAACAGGCGCCCTCGAAGACCGGGCCCTCGGGCATCGGCAAGGACAATTACAACTGGCTTCTCAAGAACGTCTACCTGGTCCCGATGACCTGGGACCAGGAAGTGGATCTCCTGAAGCGCGAGCTGGCGCGTGCCCATGCCTCGCTCAAGCTCGAAGAGGCGCGGAACGCGGGGCTGCCCGAACTCCCCGTCATCCAGTCGCCGGAGGAATACCAGCGGCGCGGCAACGAGGCGATCACGCGCTACCTCGACTTCCTCAAGAAGCGCGACCTCTACCCGATGCGGGACAGCATGGACGCGGCGCTGCGCGCGAAGATCGGCGCGTTCGTGCCGCTCGAGACGCGGAACTTCTTCGCGATCGCGACCCACTACGAGCCGCTCACGCTCTACACGCACTTCTACCACTGGTGGGACCTCGCGCGCATGCGCGACGAGCCGCACGCGAGCCCGGTCCGGCGCGGCCCCCTCCTCTACAACATCTGGGATACGCGCGCCGAGGGCATGGCGACCGCGATGGAAGAGTTCATGCTGCACGCCGGGCTCTTCGACGAGGAGCCGCGCGCGAAGGAGATCATCTGGATCATGCTGGCGCAGCGCTCCGCACGCGGCCTCGCCTCGCTCTATGCGCAGGCGAACATCTTCGACCTCAAGCAGGCCAAGGCCTTCCAGTCCGAGTTCACGCCGCGCGGCTGGATGCGCCCGGACCTCGACCTGCTCGGCTTCGAACAGCAGCTGTACCTGCGCCAGCCGGGCTACGGCACGAGCTATGTGACCGGCAAGTACCTGCTCGATGACCTGATGCGCGTGCGGGCCCAGCAGCTCGGCAAGGACTTCACGATGAAGCGCTATTTCGACGAAGTGAACGGGGCCGGCATGATCCCGGTGTCGATGATTCACTGGCAGCTCACCGGGCACGCGGACGAAAACCACGCGCTCGAGACCGGCACGATCAAGTGAGAAGACGCCCCATGAAAAACCTCGTCGCCTGCCTCGCCCTCGCCTTCGCCGTTCCCGCGTTCGCGGACACGACCCTCGACTACAACGTGCTATACATCGGGCACGAAGGCCGGATCGCAGAAGACCGTGATCCGGCAACGACGGCCGCGATGCACGTGAGCTTCACGTACCGCGACAACGGGCGCGGGCCGGACAGCGAGGAGGACATCGCGCTCCTGCCCGACGGCACGTTCAGGAGCTATCGCCAGAAGGGCAAGAACACCTTCGGCGCGATCCTGGACGAGCGTTCTCGATGTCGCGGCAAGCGCGCGAGCTGGCAGTCGCCATCCGACAAGGGCGAGACAGGCCCTCACGGGGCCCGGCGCTCTACCTGCCGACCTACGGCAGCCCCGAGGTGGACGCGATCATCGTGCGCGCGATCCTCAGCAGGCGGGCGGCCGATCGCCGCCCTGCCAGGCGGCGAGCTTCGCAGCGAGAAGCTGGCGGACGCGCGCGTCGGGCCGCCCGGCCAGGAGCGCGCAGTCGCAGTTGTACGCGCATCTTCGGTACGCGACTTGCAGCCCGAATTACGTCTGGCTCGACGCCGATCGGCGACTATGCAGCCTTTCGCCAGCATCAATCCCGGGCGGGCGGCACCTCGTCGCCGCCGGCAACGACGTCCGCGGCGCTGGAGCTCGAGCAAGCTGCAGCTCGCAGCCGAGGCGCAACTTCCTCGCGGACATCGCGACAGAACCACCGCAGGCCCTGCCGCAGCCGATCCTCATCAGGAACGTCCGCGTGTTACGACACGACGACGATGCGCTCGGCGAGCCGGCAGACGTCTACGTCAACGACGGCCGCATCGCCGCGATCTACCCGGCGGGCTCGCCGGCGAAGGATCCCGCGACCGTGATCGACGGCGCGGGCCGCGCGCTGCTGCCGGGCCTGTTCGACATGCACGCGCACGAGGACGCCTGGAACACGATCCTGCAGATCGCCGGCGGCGTCACGACCTCGCGCGACATGGGCAACGACAACGCCTACCTCGCGCAGCTGCGAGCCGACATCGCGGCGGGCCGCTCGCGATCGGGCCGCACATCGAGCCGGCCGGCTACATCGAGGGCGAGAGCCCCTATGCCTCGCGCGGCGGCTTCGTCGTCGAACGAGCATGGACGAGGCGAGAATCGCCGTCGACTGGTACGCCGCAGCGCGGCTACCGCCAGGTGAAGCTCTACAACTCCATCAAGCCCGAGTGGGCGCAGCCGATCGCGGCCTATGCGCATTCGCGGGGCCTGCGCGTCAGCGGCCACGTGCCGGCCTTCTCGCGTTCGGAGCGCGTCGTGCGCGAGGGCTACGACGAGCTCCAGCACATCAACCAGATGATGCTGAACTTCGTCTCCGACCCGGACACGGACTCGCGCACGATCCTGCGCTTCAACCTGGTCGGCGAGCGCGCCCGAACGACCTCGACCTCGACTCGCAGAAGGTTCGCGACTTCATCGCGCTGCTGGTCGACCACAAGACCGTGATCGACGCGACCATGGCGACCTTCGAGGGCACCTAGACGCAGAAGCCCGGCGACATGGACCCGTCACTCGCGGCCGGTCGTCGATCATTTGCCGGTCGCGAACCAGCGCGCCGTGCCGCAACAACGAGACCGACGTGAGCGGCGGCAAGCTCGAGACCTACCGCGACTCCTGGCAGCGCATGATGCAGTTCGTCGGTCGCCTGCACGCGGCGGGCGTTCCGCTGGTCGCCGGCACCGACGACCTCGCGGGCTTCATGCTGCACCGCGAGCTCGAGCTCTACGTGCAGGCGGGCATCCCGGCCGGCGAGGTGATCCGCATCGCGACCGAGAACGGCGCGCGCTACGCCGGCGTGCTCGCGGACCGCGGCACGATCGAGCGCGGCAAGCGCGCGGACCTGATCCTGGTGGACGGCGACCCGACGCAGAACATCTCCGACATCCGCAAGGTCAGCTACGTCCTGCGCGATGGCATCGGCTTCGCGCCGGCGGAGATCTACGAGGAATTCGGGATCCGGCGCTTCGTGGACCCGCCCGCGATCAGCCACTGATCGCGGATCAGGCCGCCGGCGCCAGCGGCCGCGGCCGGCCGATCGCGTGGCCCTGCACGAAGTCGATGCCCATCGCGCGCGCGGCCTCGAGCGCGGCGACGTCCTCGATCTGCTCGGCCACCAGCCGGAAGTTCAGGCTGCGCGCCATGCCGACGACCGCGCTCACCATCGCCTGGTTGACGGAATCGCGGCCCGAGGTCGCGCATGAACGAGCCGTCGATCTTGAGGTAGTCCATCGGCAGCTGCTTCAGGTTCGCGAAGCCGCCGAGGTCGGTGCCGAAGTCGTCGAGCGCGAAGCGGCAGCCCATGCCGTGCAGGACGTCGATGAAGCGGCGCGCCTGCTCGAGGTTACCGATGACCGAGGTCTCCGCCACCTCGAAGCAGATCTGCGCGGGCAGCACGCCGGTGCGGTCCAGCTCGTCCACGACGAACTCCAGGAAAGTCGGGTCCGCGAGCGTCTGCCCGGACACGTTGATCGACAGGCTCCTGCCCGTCGGCAGGCGGATCGCGCCGGCGGAAATCGCGGCGAGCGCGGAGCCGAGCACCCAGCGGTCGATCATGGACATCAGGCGGTAACGCTCCGCGGCCGGGAAGAACTCGGCCGGGAGGATGGCATGGCCCTCGTCGTGCAGCCGCACGAAGACCTCCATCGCCGGGCCGCCGGTCGAGTTCGGCCGGGTCGGCTCGATCGGCTGGATGTAGAGCTCGAAAAACCCGTCCCGCAGTGCGGCCTGCAGGCGCTGCAGCCACTGGATCTCGCCGCGGCTGCGCGCCACGACCTCGTCGTGCGAGGAATAGACGTGCACGTGGCTGTCGCCCTGCTTCTTGGCGACATAGCAGGCGGAATCCGCCGCAGTCAGGATCTCCTCGAGCGAGTTGCTCTCGCCCGTGAGCTCCACGATGCCGATGCTGACGCCGACGCTGAAGATCCGGTCCTTCCAGATGAAGCGATACTCGGCGATCGCGCGCAGGATGTCGTCGGCGATCTGGCGCGCCTTCTCGAGCGGGCAGCCGACGAGCAGGACGCCGAACTCGTCGCCGCCGAGGCGCGCGACCGTGTCCGAATCGCGGACCGCCTCGCGGATGAGCGAGGCGACCTCGCGCAGCATGTTGTCGCCCGCGAGATGGCCGCTCGTGTCGTTCACCGCCTTGAAGCGGTCGAGGTCCAGGTAGCACATCACGTGGCCCTGGCGGCCGGCGCGCGCGATCTCGAGCGCCTCGCCGAGGCGGCGCTCGAACTCGCGGCGGTTGACGAGGCCCGTCAGCGCGTCGTGGCTTGCCTGGTAGGACATCTGCTGCGTGAGGCCGCGCAGCTCGCTCACGTCGTGCAGCATCACCGCGACGCCCGAGACGTCGCCGTCCGGCCCGCGGATCGGCGAGGCCGTCGCCTCGACGCCGAGTTCGCCTCCGGTCGCGCGCGAGATCAGGATCGAGCGGCGGCCGAGATTGACGCGGCTGCCGGTCGCGAGGCATTGCTGCACCGGATCGGCGAGCGCGCGGCGGTCATGCTCGTCCACGAAGCCGAGCATCGCGCCGAATGCCTGGCCGACCGCGTCCTCGCGGCGAATGCCGGTGAGCGTCTCGGCCGACGGATTGAGGTAATCGATGAGGCCGTGCGCGTCGGTCGTCAGCAGTCCCTCGCCGAGCGAGTCGAGCGCGAGCTGCGAGCGCGCGGGCGGGAGGCCTGCGCCCTCGCCCTCGCGGTGCGGCAGCATCTCCTCGGCCGTGAACAGCACGAGCTTGCGGCCGGCGGAATCGATCGCGGAGCCGGTCAGCTCGAGGCGCGTGACCTGTCCGTGTGAATCCGCGACCTCCACTTCCGTGAGCGCGGGATTCGCCTCGCCCGCCGAGCACGCGCGTGACGGCGAGCGCGACGAGCTCCGCATACTCGGCGGAGACGAGCTCGGCCAGCGTCTTGCCGGCGAGCTCGGCGGCCGGCACGCCGACCAGGGTCGAGAAAGCGTCGTTCACGGCTTCGATCCGCTCGCCGTGCAGGAGGGCCGGCTCGCGCAGGGCCGCGAGCATCGCGAGCATGGTGTCGCCGCCCGGCTCCGCGGGCGGCGCGGGCGCGCCGGCATCCTGCAGGCGTGCGACTTCCTGCCGCAGGCGCCAGGCGAAGATCGCAAGGACAGCGGCAAGCATCGCCAGCGCCACGGCGGCGATCATCGGGACCGTCATCAGGCCTGTCATCCCCTTAGAATCCGCGGCCCGCGGGACCGTCAATTTCGTTACATTGCGCGGCCTTGGGCAGCATAGCCCACGCTTGTACTGAGGCCCGCCGCGATTCACCATAATGGAACTGCGATGAACGCCAAAACAGAAGCCGCCCGGCGGCAAATGATCGACCAGCAGGTGCGGACCTGGGACGTGCTCGACGCGCGCGTGCTCGATGCGCTCGGCGCAGTTCCGCGCGAGAAATTCGTGCCCGAGGCCTACCGCGGCGTCGCTTTCGCCGACGCGCCCATCCCGATCGGCCACGGCCAGTTCATGCTGCCGCCGGCGCTCGAAGGCCGGATCCTGCAGGCGCTTGCGCCGGTGCGCGGCGAGCGAGCGCTGGAGATCGGCACCGGCAGCGGATTTTTCGCCGCCTGCCTCGCGCACCTGACGGGCTCCGTGGACAGCATCGAAATCCACGCGGATCTTGCGGCCGGCGCCGCGCGCGCCATCGGCGAACAGGGGATTTCGCGCATCTCGATCGAGACGGGCGATGCGTTCACGCGCGAATTCGACGCCGCCTACGAGGTCGTTGCGATCACGGGCGCATTGCCTGCGCCGGAACCGCGCTTCGAACGCGCGCTGGTGGTGGGCGGTCGAATGTTCGTCGTGATCGGCACGGCGTCCCCCATGGAAGCGCGCCTCGTGACCCGGACCGGGGAGGATTCATGGCTCAGCGAAACGCTGTTCGAGACCCGCATCGAGCCGCTCGTGCAGCCGGTCGTCCCCTCCCGTTTCCGGTTCTGAATCGAAGCCCGAAAGGCCTCTTGACCCTCTTTTCGGGCGTTTTGACGCAAATTCGCCTGTTTTTGGCGCCCCAGGTGGCAGTATCGAGTCCTCTTGAGCCCGGGTCAGTTGGTGATATACACTAGTAATACAGTAGTTGTCCTCCTTGCCCTCACTTTGCGAAGGAATGCCTGCGCATGAATACCCGATTCCTCGTCCACACGATCCTCGCCTCCGCGAGCCTCGCCTGCTTCAGCGCTTCCGCGGCGGACCTCAAGGAGGTCTACGAGCGCGCGCTCACCAACGATCCGCTCATCCGCGAAGCCGAGGCCAACCGGCTCGCGACGCGCGAGTCGAAGCCGCAGGCGCTCGCCGCCCTGCTCCCGCAGGTCAGCGCCGACGGGGTCTGGAACGACACGGTCGACACCAACAGCACCGGCATCTTCGTCGCGCCGGGCGTGCCGCTGACGCCACAGGTGAACAACTTCGACGGTGACAGCTCCAGCTGGAATCTCACGCTGCGCCAGAGCGTCTTCCGCTGGGAAAACTGGGCAACCTACCAGCGCGCGAATTCCGAGCGCGCCCAGGCGGAAGCCGACTACGTCGTCGCCCAGCAGGACCTGGTCCTGCGCACGGCCGAGGCCTACTTCAACGTGCTCGCGGCGCGGGACACGCTCGAGGCCGCGCAGGCCGCGTACGACGCCATCGGCCGCCAGCTCGAGCAGTCCGAGAAGCGCTTCGAGGTCGGCCTGATCGCGGTCACGGACGTGCAGGACGCCAAGGCCGCCTTCGACTCCGCCAGCGCCGCGCTGATCCAGGGCAAGCGCGCCCTCGCGAACGCGGGCGAACTCTTGCGCGAGCTGACCGGCGACACCTGGGACACGCTCGAGAAGCCGGGCAACGACATGCCGCTCAACGGGCCGAATCCGGCGAGCCCGGACGACTGGGTCAAGCTCGCGATGGACCAGAACGCCAGCCTGAATTCGAGCCGCCTGGCGGCCGAAATCACGCGCTCGAACGTCAACGTCGAGCGCGGCGGCTATATCCCGGCCGTGGACTTTGTCGTGCGACGCGGGCACGACGAGTCCGCAGGCTCGCTCAATGGCACGAGCATCGGCGACACCTCCAGCAACAACTACGACACCGTCTACGGCCTGCAGGTGACGGTCCCGATCTTCGCCGGCGGATTGACGAATTCCCGCGTGCGCCAGGCGCAGTACCGGCATACGGCAGCGCGCGAGCGCCTCGAGCGCACGGCGCGAGCGACCGAGC
Organism: uncultured Gammaproteobacteria bacterium; assembly: GCA_963747035.1. Taxonomy (GTDB): domain Bacteria; phylum Pseudomonadota; class Gammaproteobacteria; order Steroidobacterales; family Steroidobacteraceae; genus SCUD01. The sequence goes on along the minus strand of CAVVDL010000017.1, from coordinate 75,513 downwards.
GATCGACGCGCGATGCCTTCCTCGGCGTCAACTCCGAAGTCGCCCGCGTGCAGTCGCTCAAGCAGGCGGTTGATTCGGCGCAGACCGCGCTGCAGGCGACCGAAGCGGGCTACGAGGTCGGGACACGCACGTCCGTCGACGTCCTGCAGGCCCGGCAGCGCCTGTTCCAGTCCCAGACCGACTATGCGCGCAGCCGCTACGACTACCTGCTGAACGTGTTGCGCCTGCAGCAGGCCGCCGGGACCCTCGACCGCAAGGGCCTCGACGACATCAACACGATCCTGTCGGAGAACGTGTCGGTCCGCTGACCGCGCCTCAGGGCGAGTCGTCGACCATGCCGTCCGCGGACTCGCCGCGGGCGGCGGCCCGCATGAGGCGATCTGCGATCGCCGCCCAGGCCTCGTCCGCGGGCACCGCTTCCGCCAGGATGCGCGCGACGCCCGCCGCGTCGAGCGCGCGCAGCTCCGCATAAAGCGCCCGGCCATACGCAGCCGGAGCGCCCGGCATTTCGCGCCAGACCACCCGATCGGATTTCGCCGGCGCGGCGCTGCGCGCGAGCACCGCGACGCGCCCGCCTTGCGCGAGCGCGGCCTCGAGTCCGCTTCGAAGCGATTCGGCATCGACGATGTCGAGGGGCGTGCCGGGCGCGTAATGCGAGCGCTGCCGCCCGGGCGCGCGCGGCGCGTCGGCGCCGGCGTCCTCCACGCGGCCGACGACGTCGGCCACCTGCGAGCGCGAGATCGAACCGGGGCGCAGGAGCGTCACGCGCCCGTCGAGGCAGGCGACGATCGTCGACTCGAGCCCGACCTCGCAGGCCCCGCCGTCGAGCACGAGCGCAACCCGGTTTCCGAGTTCCTCGCGCACGTCCGCCGCGCGCGTGGGGCTGATGCGGCCGTATCGGTTCGCCGAGGGCGCCGCGATGCCGCGCCCGAAAGCCGCGAGCAGCGCGCGCGCGACCGGGTGCGCGGGCGCGCGCAGCGCGACCGTGTCCTGCCCGCCCGTCACGGCCGCCGGCACGATCCCGGATTTCGGCAAGCACCAGCGTGAGCGGCCCGGGCCAGAACGCCTCGGCGAGCTGTGCGGCCGCCTGCGGCACGTCGGACGCAAAGGCGCGGGCTGCGCCGAAATTGCTGAAGTGCACGATGAGCGGATGGCTCGTCGGCCGGCCTTTCGCGGCGAAGATGCGCGCAACCGCCGCGGCATTCGAGGCGTCGGCGCCGAGTCCGTAGACGGTTTCGGTCGGGAACGCGACCAGCTCGCCCGCATTCAGCAGGGCGGCCGCTTCCTCGATCTTCCCGGGCTCCGGCAGCATCGGCGCATCATAGCCGCGCCAAGGCGCGGGCTCACTCGAGCGGCAGGCGCTTCCAGCCGGTCTCCGTGCGCCGCAGTTCGTAGGCCGGCCAGTAATGCTGGTCGAGCCTGAGCGTGATGATCTCGACCTGGCCGTTCCAGCTCTCGGTCTTGAGCCGCAGCGACGCGTCGTCGGGCCGCCCGGTGACGGCCCGGATGAAAGCGTCGAGATCCGCCACGGGGATGCCGTCCACTTCCGTGATGCGCCGGCCGGCCCAGAGCTTGTAGCGCGAGGCCGGCGAGCCGTACATGAAGAAGGCGATGAAGACCCCGTCGGGCTCGATGCCGCGCTGCACGGCCATCGCGCGATGCGGCGCCTGCAGCGTCGCGCCCGCCCAGATCAGCACGCGGTCCACGTCGCGGCCCGAGAGCGCGACGGTCTTGAGCGGCACGGTCATTTCCTTGCCCGGCCCGCCAGATCGTGAGCGTGACCTCGGGCGCGCGCACCGCGGCGCTCACGTCGCCGAAGCTGTTGACGACCTTGCCGTCGACCGCGAGCAGGAGGTCGCCGGGCTCCAGCAGCTTTGCGGCCGGCGAGCCCGCCACCAGGCGGTCGACGGTGAGCACCGTGCGGCGCTTCGGGTTGTGCGCGGTCACGCGGTCGATCCAGTCCTCGTCGAGCCCGAGCTGGCGCGCCTCCGCGAGCGACAGCAGCCCGTACTCCGCCTCGGCCGAGTACAGCGTGCGCTCGCCGCGCGCGTACTCGAGCATTTCCTGCACCAGCGAGGCCGGCACGCCCATGTTCTGCTGCACGAGCTCGCGGTCCGCCTCGTAGGCGAAGCTCGACCAGAGCGCGGCCACGTCGCCGCGCTTGTCCACGATCACGCCGTCAAAGTCCGCCGGCCCGTTCACGAGGCGCATGATCTCGAGGTTCGCATCGCGGAACTGCAGCGTTCGCGACAGCGGGAACCCGACCGGGCCGATCGAGGACACCGTCGCCTGCTGCGAGACCACGCGGTTGTCGCCCTGCAGGCCGACGACGTGCACGGTCTCGCCGGTCGCGGGCATGCGCTCGGCGAATTTCACGGCCTTGACCGGCGTATCCCCGAGCTGGCGCGGGTCGTAGCGCACGACGGCGAGGTTGTGCAGCGGATGCACGTACTCGACCGTGGCGTCCACCTGCACCGTGCCCGCGAACGTGAGGCGCACGTCGCCGAGCGCGACCGGCACGGTGTTGCGGTCCACGGCGACGAGGCCGCGCACCGGGTCGATCACGACGCCCGTGCCGTGGTAGTTGCGCTCGGTCACGCCCGAGATGGCATACGGCATGTTGAACTCGACGAGCACGAGCGACGGCGCGTACTCGTCCACCAGCTTGTCGCCGGTGCGCGTGAAGAGCGTCGTGCCGGGCTTCGGCGGCGGCGCGTCGGGGCCCGCGGCGATCGGCGTGCAGGGCCAGATGCCGATCGCGTCGTCGCGCACGCAATGCCGCGCCGGGAACCAGGCGCGGTCGATCCGGATCGACGTGAGCTGCGGCGTGCGCGTGTCCTCCATCGTGAAGAAGCGGGCCGTCGCGCGCTGGCCGTGCCCGAGCGTCTGGAAGATCGCGAGCGCGTCGTCGAGGTCCTTGAGCGGCTTGCCGTCGAGTTCGGTCAGCACGGCGCCGCGCGGTATGCCGGCGACGCCCAGCATGTAGCCGGGATTTGCGACGTAGACGCCGGAGATCGGCACGTTCATGTGGCGCGCCATCTGCCAGGAGAGCGTATGCAGCACGCCGTCGCCGATCTCGAGGTAGTCCGCCGGCGTGATCGCATGCAGGTCCTGCACGGCGAGCGTGACCTTGCGGCGTGCCGCCGCCGCGCACGACGGTCGCTTCGATGCTCTTGCCGACGCTGTCGTCGAGCAGTGCGTCGAGCGCGTCGAAGTCGGACATCGGCTTGCCGTTGATCGAGACCAGCACGTCGCCCACCGCGAGCGGGCCATCGGCGTTGGAGCCCGGCTGGACTTCCGTCACGACCAGCATGCCGGTGCGGCTCGGCGAGGTCTTGCGCGCTTCCTGCTCGACGGTTGGCGGCAGCCCGAGGCGCCGCAGCTCGTCGTAGGGCGTGTAGTCGAAGATCGTCTGCAGCGTGCCGCGCGCAACGGGCAGCTTGGCCTCGACCAGCTTCAATGCCCGCACGACGCGCGTGAGCGGCAGGTAAAAGCTCGAGGCGGCGCCGGTCGCGCCGCCGGCGTTCAGCGCGAGCACGCGGCCGCGGATGTCGATCACCGGCGATCCCGAGGAGCCGCCCGAGGTGCCTGACGCGGCCTGGTAGTAGAACGTGTTGAAGTCGTTGTAGCGGCCGACGCCGTAGTCGGGCGCCTGGCGGTCGAGGCGCGCGAGCGTGCCGGCGAGGATCGACAGCTGCTCGCCCGCGTCGTTGCCGACCACGCGGATCTCGACGCCGATCTGCGCACCCTCCGGGTAGAGCGGCAGCTCGGCTGGCTGGATGAAGCGCAGCTTCGACGGGTCGTACCGGTAGAAGCCGAAGTCGTGCACGGGATCGCGGTAGATCGGCTCGAGCTCGACCTCCTCGCGGTTCAGGAAGGTCGCAAACGCCTTGACCGGGCCCGGCGTCACGACGTGGCGATTCGTCAGGATGATGCCGTGCTCGGCATCCACCACGAAGCCGGTCGCCTGCGCCGACGTGTTCCATTCGGTGTCGAAGGCGCGGGCCGCGTCGATCTGGATCGCAACCACACCGGTCGAAATGCGCTCGAGCGTGCGCGTCCAGCGCGAGGACTCCTCGAGCTCGATCGGCTGCGGCAGCGGCATGACCGGCATCTGCGGCGCAAGTACGGGCGGCTCCTGTTCGGGAGCCTGGGGCCGGTTCGGAACCGGCGCTTCCTGCGAGGGTGGCCGCTGCGGCTCGACCGGCTGCGGCAGCGATTGCGTCGGCGGCGGGGGCGGCGGCAGCGGCTGGGCCTGCGTCTGCTGCTGCGCGCGTGCCAGTGTCGCTGCGAGCATCAGGAGGGCGGTTGCGAATGCGAGCCGCTTGATCCTGCCCTCAGTCCAGCCGATAGCCGAATGTGTCATTAAAACGGTCCCTGAACTCGTCCAGCGTGAATCGATGATGCTGCGTGCCGAGGGTCGCGATCTTGATCGCGCCCATCAGCGAAGCGATCCGCCCGGTCGTTTCCCAGTCGAGGCCGCGCAGCAGGCCGTACACGAGCCCGGCGCGATAGGCGTCGCCGCAGCCCGTCGGGTCTACCACCGCCGCCGCACGGACCGCGGGAATCTCGACGCGGCGGCCGCCGGCGAAGACCGTCGAGCCCTCCGCGCCACGCGTCACTACATAGGCCGCGACGCGCGCCGCAAGTTCCCCGGTCGCAAGCCCGGTGCGCTCCTCGAGGAGCGTCGCCTCGTAGTCGTTGACCGTCACCCAGGTCGCCTGCTCGATGAACTGCAGGAGCTCCGCGCCGCCGAACAGCGTCATCGCCTGCCCGGGATCGAAGATGAAGGGAATCTTCAGGTCCGCGAACTGCGTCGCATGCGCGATCATGCCGTCGCGCCCGTCAGGCGCGCAGACGCCGATCGCGATGCTGCCGTCGCCGGGCACTTCCTGGCGGTACGAATGCGTCATCGCACCCGGATGAAAGGCCGTGAGCTGGTTCGAGTCGAGGTCCGTCGTGATGTAGGCCTGGGCCGTGTACTCGTCGTCGAGCACCTTGACGTGGCGCAGCGACATGCCGTTCTGCGTCATCCATTCGCGATAGGGGCCGAAGTCGTGGCCGACGGTGCCCATCGCATGTCCCGGGCTCTCGAGCAGGCGCAGGTTGTAGGCGATGTTTCCCGCGCAGCCGCCGAAGTTGCGCCGCAGCGTCGGCACGACGAAGGACAGGTTCAGCACGTGGATCTTGTCCGGCAGGATGTGGTCCCGGAAGCGGCCCGGGTAGACCATCACCGTGTCGTAGGCGAGCGAGCCGCAGACTAGTGCCGCCATGCGAGCACCAGGATCCAGTTGAGGGCGAGCAGCACGAATGCCACGAACACGGCGGCCGAGCCGAGCTCTTTCGCGATCGCGGACAGCGGATGCCGCTCGACGCCGATCCGGTCCACCGTCGCCTCGACCGCGCTGTTGACGAGCTCGATCGCGAGCACGACGAACATCGGGCCGACGAGCAGCGCGCGCTCGACGCCGGATTGTCGCCGAGCCAGAGTCCCGAGCGGAATGAGGACGAGCGCGAGCAGGCATTCCTGGCGGAAAGCCTCTTCCTCACGCCAGGCGGCGACGAACCCGCGCCAGGTGCTGGCAAACGCGCGCGAAAGCCGGACCGGGCCGGTCGTTCCCTTGTCGGGTCGGTGATTCACGCGGCGGCCGGCTTCCAGGCGACGTCGAGCTGGCGCGCGGCGCGCACGTCGTCGAGACGGCGGACGGGCATCGTGTGCGGGGCGGACTTGACGGCGGCCGCGTCGGTCTCGGCTTCGCGACGGATGGCGGCGAGCGCCTCGACGAAGCCGTCGAGCTCTTCGCGCGTCTCGGATTCGGTGGGCTCGATCAGGAGGCACTCCGGGACCAGCAACGGGAAATACGTCGTCGGGGCATGGTAACCGTGATCGAGCAGGCGCTTGGCGAAATCCATCGCCGTGACGCCCTGCTCCCGCGCCTGGCGCTTCAGCGTCACGATGAACTCGTGGCTCGCGCGCCGGCCCGGGTAGGCGGCATCGAAGCCGGCCTCCTTGAGCCGCGCCAGCAGGTAGTTCGCATTCAGCGTCGAGTATTCCGCGACCCGCCGCATGCCGGCGGCGCCGAGGATTCGCATGTACACCCAGGCGCGCAGCAGCACGCCCGTGTTGCCCATGAATCCCGACAGGCGTCCGATCGACTCCGGCAGGTCGCGCTCGTCGAGCCAGCGGTAGCGCTCGCCCTCGCGCGCAACGACCGGCACCGGGCATGTACGGCAGGAGGCGCTGGCCGACGCCGACCGCGCCCGAGCCCGGCCCGCCGCCGCCGTGCGGCGTCGAGAAGGTCTTGTGCAGGTTCATGTGGATCACGTCGAATCCCATGTCGCCGGGCCGGACCTTGCCGAGGATGGCATTCAGGTTTGCGCCGTCGTAGTAGAGAAGCCCGCCCGCCTCGTGCACCTTGCGCGCGATCTCGACGATGCGCCGCTCGAAGACGCCGAGCGTGCTCGGGTTCGTCAGCATGATGCCCGCGGTCGCGGGCGACAGCGCCGCCTCGAGCGCGGCGATGTCCACGTCGCCGTTCGGGCAGCGTCGGGATCTCGCGCACCTTCATGCCGCACATCGTCGCGGTCGCCGGGTTCGTGCCGTGCGCGGCGTCGGGCACGATGATCTCGGTGCGCGCGAGGTCGCCGCGCGCGCGGTGGTAGGCGCGGATCATCGCGACGCCGGCGAACTCGCCCTGGGCGCCGGCCATCGGCGTCAGCGAGACGCCGGCCATGCCGGTCACGTGCTTCAGCATTTCCTGCAGCTCGAAGAGGCATGCCATGACGCCCTGCCCCGTCGCAGCCTGCGCCAGCGGGTGCCGTCCCAGGAAGCCCGGCAGCATCGCGAGCGAATTGCAGGCCCGCGGGTTGTATTTCATCGTGCAGGAGCCGAGCGGGTAGAAGTGCGTGTCGATGCCGAAGTTGAGCTGCGAGAGCCGCGTGTAATGCCGGACCGCCTGCAGCTCCGACACCTCGGGCAACGGCGGCGGCTGCCGGCGCCGGAATGCCTCGGGCACGTCGGCGGTCTCGGCTGCCGGATACTGCGCCGTCGCGCCGCGCCCCGGGCGCGAGAGTTCGAAGACCAGCGGTTCGGGCTTGCGCATCACCATGGTCATGCCGCCTTCGGGCGGCCGAGCGCCCGGCCGAGCGCGCGCGCGTACGACTCGATGTCGGCCCGCGTGCGCGTCTCGGTCGCGCAGACGAGGAGCGCATCGCCGAGTTCCGGGTAATCGCGCGCGAGGTCGAAGCCGCCGATGATCCCTTCCGCCGCGAGCGACTCGAGCAGGGGCGCGACCGGCCGGTCGAGTTTCAGCACGGCCTCGTGGAAGCGCGGCCCGGCAAAGGCCGCGCGCACGCCGGGCAGCTGCCCGAGCGCCGCGACGAGATCGTTCGTGCGCGCGATGCAGGCGCGCGCGACACGCGCAAGACCGGCGGGCCCGAGGAGCGCGAGGTGGATCGTCGCGGCCGTCATCAGGAGTCCCTGGTTGGTGCAGATGTTCGAGGTCGCCTTGGCGCGCCGGATGTGCTGCTCGCGCGCCTGCAGCGTCAGCGTGAAGCCGGGCGTGCCCTCCGTATCCACCGTGCGGCCCGCGATTCGCCCCGGCATCTGGCGCACGTGCTCCATGCGGCAGGCCATGAATCCGACGTAGGGGCCGCCCGAGGACAGCGGCACGCCGAAGGGCTGCGCGTCGCCGCAGGCGATGTCGGCGCCGCCGTCACCCCATTCGCCCGGCGGCGAGAGGAGCGCGAGCGACACCGGATTCACGGCCGCGATGACGAGCGCGCCGTTCGCGCGCGCCCAGCGCGTGAGCGCATCCACGTCCTCGAGCTGGCCGAAGAAATTCGGCTGCGGGACCACGATCGCGGTGATGTCCTCGCCGGCGAATGCCGCCAGCGACTTCGGGTCGATGCGCCCGGTCGCCGCGTCGTAGGGCACGGCGTCGAGCTTGAGGCCCTGCCCTTCCGTGATCGCACGCGCGACGCGCCGCCAGGCGGGGTTGACCGTCGACGGCATCAGGATGCGCGCCGATTTCGAGCGCCGGTGCGCGCGCACGGCCATGAGGCAGGCCTCGGCGAGCGCCGAGGCGCCGTCGTAGAGCGAGGCGTTCGACACGTCCATCGCGTTGAGGCCCGCGATCATGGACTGGTACTCGTACATGATCTGCAGCGTCCCCTGGCTCGCCTCGGCCTGGTAGGGCGTGTAGGCGCTGTAGATCTCGCCGCGCGTCACGAGCGCCCAGACGGGCGCCGGGATGTGATGCTCGTAGGCCCCGGCGCCGATGAAGTTGAGCGGCAGGCCGTCCGCGGCCGCGCGCGCGCCGGCGAGGCGCGCGACGTCCATCTCGGTCAGGGCGTCGGGCACGCCCTCGAGGGCATCGATGCGAAGCGCCTTCGGAATCTCGTCGAACAGGTCGTCGATCGTCCCGACGCCGATGCGGTCGAGCATCGCGCGGACGTCCTCGGCCGTATGCGGGATGTAGGGCACTCAGCCTCCGGCGGCGGCGACGGCTTCGTAGGCCTTGGCGTCGAGCGTCTCGCTGGCGGCGCCGCCCGCGGGCTTGAGCCGCATGATCCAGCCTTCGCCGTAGGGATCGCGGTTGATCAGCTCGGGTTCGGTCGCGAGCTTCGGATTGCCGGAGGTCACTTCGCCCGCGATGGGGCTGTAGACGTCCGAGGCCGCCTTGACGGATTCGACGACCGCGCAGGCATCGCCCGCGGCGAGACGGCGCCCCGCCTCCGGCACCTCGACGAACACGAGGTCGCCGAGCGCCTGCTGCGCGTGATCGGTGATCCCGATCTCGATCGTGCCGTCCGGCAGCGTCCGGAGCCATTCGTGGCTCTTGGTGTAGCGCAGGTCGGCGGGGTACGAGCTCATGCGTTTCTCCAGTCTAGATTTCGATCATGGCTTTGCCGTGACGGACGAACGGCGGCTTGACGATGCGCGCAGCGATGCGCTTGCCGCGGATGTCCACCTCCACCGTGCCTGCGGCGGCGGCCGGCAGTCGCGCGAGGCCGATCGAGCGCTCGAGCGTCGGCGAGAACGTGCCGCTCGTCAGCTCGCCCTCGCCGGCTGCGCCCGCGAACACTTTCTGGTGCGAGCGCAACACGCCGCGCTCGAGCAGCAGGAGCCCGATGAGCGCGCGCGCGACGCCCGCGTCGCGCTGCGCGACCAGCGCGGCCTTGCCGATGAAATCGCGATTGCCGTCGAGCGCCACCGTCCAGGCGAGGCCGGACTCGAGCGGCGTGACCGTCTCGTCCATGTCGTTGCCATACAGGTTCATGCCGGCCTCGAGCCGGAGCGTGTCGCGCGCGCCGAGTCCGCAGGGCGCGACGCCGGCCGCGACCAGCGCCTGCCAGAAGTCCGCCGCCGATTCCGACGGCAGCGCGATCTCGAAGCCGTCCTCGCCGGTGTAACCGGTGCGCGAGACGAACCATTCGTCGCAGGCGGCGCCGAAAAACGGGCCGAGCGCGCCCGCGGCGGCGCGGCAGGACTCCGGCAGGAGCGGCGTCGCCTTGGCCCGCGCGTTCGGACCCTGCACGGCGATGATCGCGAGATCCCGCCGCGGCACGGCCGCGACGCCGACCGGCTTCGCATGTTCCTTGATCCAGGCGAGGTCCTTGTCGGCCGTGCCCGCGTTGACGACGAGCCGGAACCAGCGCTCGTCGATGAAGGTCGCGATCAGGTCGTCGATGACGCCGCCTTCCGGCCGCAGCATGCAGGTGTAGAGCGCCTTGCCGGGCGCCGTGAGGCGGCCGACGTCGTTGGCGAGGAGCCGCAGCAGCAGCGGGCGGACGCCCGCGCCGCGCAGGTCCACCGCGCACATGTGCGAGACGTCGAACATGCCCGCGTCGCGCCGGACCGCGTGGTGTTCCTCGATCTGCGAGCCGTAGCCGACCGGCATGTCCCAGCCGCCGAAATCCACCATGCGCGCGCCGGCCGCGACATGGAGGTCATAAAGCGGTGTCCGTCGTCCCATGCGCTTTCCCGATGCAACGTCCCGGCCACAAAAAAGGGCGACGGACCTCACGGCCCGCCGCCCCTCTGTCCTGAAACCTGAGAGATTGGGTACCGGCCCTGTTCCGGTTCCGCTCCCCTTCGGTGGGCCCTCACGGGCCGCTCTCCAGAGATCGCAGGTTCCTGCCGTTCGGGTGCCTGAGCGTTTCCGGGCGGGTTGCGCCTTCGGCGCCGCGCGTGCGCGGACTCTCCGGCAGGTCCTCTTCGCGACACGCCGGATTCTAGCGGAAAGCGCCCGGGTGCACAGGGTATAGTCCCGCCGTCAAAAGCACCCGGCACCGGAGTCGTCCCATGTCCCGCTTGCTCGCGTCACCCGCCGTCGTCCTGTCCGCACTCCTCTCGGCGCCGCTCGCCGCATCGGCCGATGCAACCGCCGATCTTCATGCCCTCTTCGATCGCGAATGGCAGCGCGACCTCGCCGACAATCCGCTGTCCGCGACCTACGTCGGCGACACGCGCTACAACGACCGCTGGCCCGACCTCTCGCCGGCGGCGCAGTCGGCCCGCGATGCGGCCGACGCGAAGGTCCTGGACGACCTCGCCGCGATCCCGCGCGACCAGCTGCCGCCCGCGGAACAGCTGAACTACGACCTGTTCCGGCACGACTACGAGATGCGCAAGGCGGCCGCCCCTTTCCACCCGGAGTACTACGCCGTCGAGGCGAGCGGCGGACCGCAGTCGCTCAATGAAGTGGCTGACGTGATGCCGTTCGAGACCGTGCAGGATTACGAGACCTGGCTCCGGCGCATGCGGGCGCTGCCCGGCCTCCTCGACCAGTTCGGCGACCTGCTGCTGCGCGGCGCGGCCGAGAAGCGCACGCAGCCGCGCGTCATCATGGAGCGCGTGCTGGCGCCGCTCGCGGCGCAGGTGCCGGACAAGCCGGAAGACAGCCCCTACTTCGATCACTTCCGTTCGTATCCCGATTCGATCCCGGCCGCGGATCGCACGCGCCTGACGGCGGAAGCGAAGAGCGTGATCGCGGAGTCCGTCATCCCCGCCTATCGCCGCTTCAACGCGCTGTTCCGCGACAAGTACCTGCCCGCGACGCGCCAGACGGTCGGCCTCTGGGACACGCCGGACGGGCTCGCCTACTACGCCTACCTGTCGCGGTATCACACGACGACCTCGCTGACGCCGGCCGAGATCCACGAGATCGGCCTCAAGGAAGTCGCGCGCAACCGCGCCGAGATGCAGAAGGTGATGGACGAGGTCGGCTTCAAGGGCTCGATGACCGACTTCTTCCAGTTCCTGCGCACCGACCCGCAGTTCTATTACAAGACGGGCGACGAGCTGTTCCGGGCCTATGCCTACATCACGAAGATGATCGACCCGGAGCTGCCGCGCCTGTTCGGCAAGCTCTACCGCACGCCGTTCGGCCTGCGCGCGATTCCCGAGAACAGCGCGCCGAACACGACGACCGCCTACTACCAGCCGCCTTCGATCGACGGCTCGCGGCCGGGCTACTACTACGTGAACCTCTACCGTCCCGAAGTCCGGCCGAAATGGGAGATGGAAGTGCTGACGGTGCACGAGGCGGCGCCGGGCCATCACCTGCAGATCGCGCTCGCCCAGGAGCAGACCGACCTGCCGGTGTTCCGCCGCGCCGGCGGCTACACCGCCTACGTCGAGGGCTGGGGACTCTATTCGGAGCGGCTCGGCTACGACATCGGCCTCTACAAGGATCCGTATTCGCGCTTCGGGCAGCTGACCTACGACCAGTGGCGCGCCATCCGGCTGGTCGTCGATACCGGCATCCATGCCATGAAGTGGACGCGGCAACAGGCCATCGACTATTTCATGGCGAATGCGGCGAAGACCGAGGCGGACATCGTCAACGAGATCGACCGCTACATTTCCGATCCGGGTCAGGCGCTCGCCTACAAGATCGGCCAGCTGAAGTTCCTGGAACTGCGCGAGCGCGCGAAGGCGGCGCTCGGCGACAAGTTCGACATCCGCGCCTTCCATGACACGGTGCTCTCGACCGGCGCGGTCCCGCTCGACATCGTCGAGCGGAACGTCGACGCCTGGATCGCCGCACAGAAGGCGAAGTGATCGAGCCGCGCCGAACCACGGTCGCCGTCCGCATCGGCGCCGTCCAGGTGGGCGGCGGCGCACCGGTCGTCGTCCAGTCGATGACCAACACCGACACCGCGGACGTCGCGGCGACCGCGCGCCAGGTGCGCGAGCTCGCCGAGGCGGGATCCGAGCTCGTGCGCGTGACGGTCAACACCGACGAGGCGGCCGCGGCGGTCCCGCATGTCCGCGACAGGCTCCGCTCCGAGGGCTGCGCCGTGCCGCTCGTCGGCGACTTCCACTTCAACGGCCACAAGCTCCTCGCCGCGCACCCGGCCTGCGCCGAGGCGCTCGACAAGTACCGCATCAACCCCGGCAACGTCGGCCGCGGCAGCAAGCGCGACCCGCAGTTCGCCGCCATGATCGAGACGGCCTGCCGCTACGCCAAGCCGGTCCGCATCGGCGTCAACTGGGGCAGCCTCGACCAGGACCTGCTGACCCGCATGATGGACGAGAACTCGAAGCGGCCCGAGCCGCTCGATGCGCTCGAGGTGCTGCGCGAGGCGACGGTCGTCTCCGCGCTCGCCTCCGCCGCCCGCGCCGAGGAGCTCGGACTCCCGCACGACGCGATCGTGATCAGCAGCAAGGTCAGCGGCGTGCAGGACCTGATCGCGATCTATCGCGCGCTCGCCGCGCGTTGCGACTACCCGCTGCACCTCGGCCTCACCGAGGCGGGCATGGGCGCCAAGGGCATCGTCTCCTCGACGGCTGCGATCGCCGTCCTCCTCCAGGAAGGCATCGGCGACACGATCCGCGTCTCGCTGACGCCGGAGCCGGGCGGCGACCGCCGCCAGGAAGTCCGCGTCGCGCAGGAAATCCTGCAGAGCCTCGGCCTTCGCGCCTTCCTGCCGCGCGTCGTCGCCTGCCCGGGTTGCGGGCGCACGACCAGCAGCTATTTCCAGGAGCTTGCACAGAGCATCCAGGAACACGTGCGCGCGCGCATGCCGGCCTGGCGCCAGGATTACGTCGGCGCCGAGAACATGACCGTTGCCGTCATGGGCTGCGTCGTCAACGGCCCCGGCGAGAGCAAGCACGCGAACATCGGCATCAGCCTGCCGGGCACGGGCGAGCGCCCGGTCGCGCCGGTGTACGAAGACGGCGAGAAGACCGTGACGCTGAAGGGCGAGCGCATCGCCGAGGAATTCCAGGAACTGGTCGAACGCTACGTCGCGCGCCGCTTTGCGCGCCGGGAGGCCTGATGGACGCCTTGAAGGAACGCAAATGCGTGCCCTGCGAGGGCGGCGTGCGGCCGCTCGACCGGAGCCAGGCGACCGGGATGATGAAACTCCTGCACGCCGACTGGAAGCTGGTCGAGGACGGCAAGGCGATCCGGCGCGAGCTCAAGTTCCCGGATTTCTGGCGCACGATGAGCTTCGTCAATGCGCTCGCGCACATCGCGAACGTCGAGGACCACCATCCGGATCTCGAGGTCGGCTACAACTACTGCCGCGTGCGCTATTCGACGCACGCCATCGGCGGCCTGTCCGACAACGACTTCATCTGCGCCGCCAAGGCCGATGCGCTGCTATGACACGAAGGGGACGTTCACCTTCAGGCGAGACCGCTCATGCTCGCGCGCGAGTCGCGACATGCCTGTCAAGGGGAGCGTCCCCTCTGGCGGAATCGATGCGGCGCACCGGCGGCTGATCTTCGCCTCCTCGCTCGGCACCGTATTCGAGTGGTACGACTTCTACCTCTACGGCACGCTCGCCGTGTTCTTCTCGGCGCTCTTCTTCCCGCCCGGCAACGACACCGCGGCTTTCCTCGCGAGCCTTGCGACCTTCGGCGCGGGTTTCGCGGTGCGCCCGCTCGGCGCGCTCGTCTTCGGCCGCATCGGCGACCTGGTCGGCCGCAAGTACACCTTCCTGATCACGATCGTCGTGATGGGCCTCTCGACGGCGCTCGTCGGCGTGCTGCCGACCTATGCGCAGATCGGCATCTGGGCGCCGATCCTGCTGGTCAGCCTGCGCCTCGCGCAGGGCCTTGCGCTCGGCGGCGAATACGGCGGCGCGGCGACCTATGTCGCCGAGCACGCGCCGGCGGGCAAGCGCGGCTACTACACGAGCTGGATCCAGACCACGGCGACGCTCGGATTCTTCCTGTCGCTCGCCGTGATCCTCGCCTGCCGGCTCGGTTTCGGCGAGGACGCGTTCAAGGCCTGGGGCTGGCGGGTGCCGTTCCTGATCTCCGTCGTGCTGCTCGCGGTGTCGGTCTACATCCGGCTGCGCCTGCAGGAATCGCCGCTCTTCGTCGAGATGAAGTCGAGTGGCCGCCTGTCGCGCGCGCCGCTGACCGAAAGCTTCGCGAAGTGGGGCAATGCCCGGCTCGTGCTGCTCGCCCTCTTCGGCGCGACCGCCGGGCAGGGCGTCGTCTGGTACACGGGCCAGTTCTATGCGCTCTTCTTCCTGCAGAACACGCTGAAGCTCGACTTCCAGACGGCGTACCTGCTGATCGCGGCGGCGCTCGTGATCGGCACGCCCTTCTTCGTCTTCTTCGGGCGCCTTTCCGACCGCATCGGGCGCAAGCGCATCATGGTGACCGGCTGCCTGCTCGCCGCGCTCACCTTCATCCCGATCTTCAAGGGGCTCACGCAGTCGGTGAATCCGGCGCTCGCCGAGTTCGAGGCGCGGGCGGCCGTGACGGTCGCGGGCCAGGACTGCCGCTTCCACATCTTCGCGAAGCCGAAGACGGCCTGCGACCAGGCGCGCGACTTCCTGACCAAGGCCGGCGTCAACTACGAACGGGTGCGCGCCCGAGACCGTGGATGACGGTCCTGACGACGATTGCAGGCCGCGCCTCGAGGGATTCGACGAGGCGGCGTTTCGTGCGGCGCTCGATGCGGCCGGCTACCCGAAGTCACCGGATCCGGAGCGCATGAACCTGCCGGTCACGCTGTTCCTGCTCGTGATCCTGGTGCTCTACGTCACGATGGTCTACGGGCCGATCGCGGCCTTCCTCGTCGAGCTGTTCCCGACGCGGATCCGCTATTCGTCGATGAGCCTGCCCTATCACATCGGCAACGGCTGGTTCGGCGGCTTCCTGCCATTCCTCGCCGCCGCCCTCGTCGTGCTGACCGGGAATATCTACTACGGGTTGTGGTACCCGATCGCCGTCGCCGCGATGAGCGGCATCGTCGGCCTCATCGGGCTGCGCGAAACCAAGGACGCCGACATCCGGTCATGAGGGCGGGCGCCGGACGGACGCGGGCACGTCCCCGGCGACGCCGAGCGCGCGCTGCATGAGGACCCGCTTCAGCGTTCCTGACGACTGCGCGAGGCCGAGCGCGCCCTGGCGCAGTCGCGATTGCAGCGGGTTGCCGCCGAAGAAGAGGCGCTTGATGCCGTCGAGGAGCGCGATCGCAGGCAGCGCTTCGGCCTTGCGCCAGCGCTCGTAGCGCCGCAGCACGCGCAGCTCGCCCGGATCGTCGCCCGCGGCGACCGCCTCGCCGAGGACATCCACCAGCGCCGCCGCGTCGAGGAAGGCGAGGTTGATGCCCTGCCCCGCGAGCGGGTGCACGGTGTGGGCCGCGTCGCCGACGAGCGCGATGCGCTCGGCCGCGTAGCGCCGCGCGTGCTGGAGCCGGAGAGGAAACGCGGCGCGCGGCGTCGCCGGCGTAAGCCGGCCCAGCACGCCGGCCGACGCTGCCGTCACGCGCTCGGCGAACTCCGCCTCCGGGCAGTGCACCAATTCCTCCGCCTGTTCGGGGAGCGTCGACCAGACGAGGGAGACGCGCCCGTCCGCGAGCGGCAGCAGGGCCAGCGGACCCGTGTCGAGAAATCGCTGCCAGGCCGTCCCGGCATGCGGCTTCTCGGCGTCGAGGTGCGCGACGACCGCGCGCTGGCCGTAGTCCCAGCCGCGCGTCTCGATGCCGGCCTGGCGGCGCACGGCCGACTCGGCGCCGTCGGCGCCGACCACGAGCCCGGCGCGGAACTCGCGCCCATCGCCGAGTCCGACGCGGACCGCATCGCGGGTCGCCTCGAGGGTGGCGAAATCCGCGCGCAGCAGGACGACACCCATCGCCTCGGCGCGCGCCGTGAGCGCGGCCTGGATGCTGCAGGTTCTCGCCGATGTGGCCAAGGTCGGGCTCGCCGAGCTCGGCGGCATCGAAGACGAGCGCATCCGGGCCGGCCGGGTCCTGGCGCTCTTCCCAGATCACCATGCGCCCATAGGCCGCGGCACGCGGCGCGACCGCGGGCCAGGCGCCGGTGCACTCGAGGAGCTGCTGCGTCGCGCGCGAGAGCGCCGAGACGCGCAGGTCGAGCGGCGCGCCCGCCGCGGGCGCAGCGACCGGCCGCGGCTCGACGAGGGCGATGCGCAGGTTCGCAGTCGCAGGCGTCGCCGCGAGCAGCGCCGCCGTGCCGGCGCCTGCCATCGCGCCGCCGACGACCACGACGTCGAAGTCGCGCTTCATGGCGGCCCGCCCGCGAGCGGCAGGCCGCGCACGAGCCGCGGCTGTCGACCGGCGAGGCCCATCGTGCGGCGCGCGAACTCGTGCTTCACCGGGCGCAGCAGGTCGAAGAGCACGAGGCCCTGCCCGCGCGCATGCCGGACCGGCGCGAATGGCATGCCAAAGCCGCGCACGAGCGCGTCCGTGAACCGGATGACGGCCCGCCGATCCGGCGTCCGCCAGGCGGCATAGCGCTCGAGCAGCGGGGCTGCGCCGGGATCGCCGTCTCCCGCTTCGGCGAGAAGCTCCGCGAGCATCGCGACGTCGCGGAGCGCAAGGTTGAAGCCCTGGCCCGCGACCGGATGCAGCGTCTGCGCCGCATTGCCGAGGATCACGGCCCGTGGCGCCGTGAGCCGCTCGGACTCGGTCAGCGCGAGCGGGTAACTCTGCCGCTTGCCGACGCGCGTGAATCGCCCGAGGCGGAGGCCAAACGCCTCCTGCAACTCGGCGAGGAACGTGCGGTCGTCGAGGCCGAGCGCGCGGCGCGCCGCCGCGGGCGCAAGCGTCCAGACGACGGCCGAACGCCCTTCCCCGATCGGCAGCACGGCGAGCGGTCCCGTCGGCGTGAAGCGTTCATAGGCCGTGTAGTCGTGAAACTGCGCCGTGTCGACGTGCGCGATGATCGCGTGCTGGCCGTAGTCCGAGACGCTCGCCTCGATGCCGAGCGCTGCGCGCACGGCGGACTGCGCGCCGTCGGCGGCGACCAGGAGACGCGCGTCGCCGCGTTCGCCGGCATCGGTCGTCAACTGGATCGCGTCAGCGCCCGGCTGGATCGCCGCGACGCCGGCATGGACGAGGCGGATCCTGGGCGAGGCGGCGACCCGCTCGTGCAGCGCGCGGCCGAGCAGCCGGTTCTCGATCGTGTGGCCGAGCGCCGCGACACCCTGCTCTTCGGCGGTGAGGACGGCCGTACCGAAGCTGCCGCGCTCGGACACGTGGATGCGGCGGATCGGCGTCGCCTGGCTCGCGATCCCCGCCCAGGCGCCGATGCCCTCGAGCACCCGCCGGCTGCCGTTCGAGAGCGCGGTCGTGCGGGAATCGAAACTCGGCTGCGCTGCGGAGGCAGGCAGCACCGGCTCGATCACGGCCACGTCGAGCGGCAGCTCCGAGAGCGCCGCCGCGAGCGAGAGGCCGACCATGCCGCCGCCGGCGATCGCCACGTCGCAGCGGAAGGGCTTCGGCGCGCTCACGCAGCCGCCATCAGGCGCTCGATCTCGTCCGGATCCGTCGGCATGCCCGCCGTCAGCACCTCGGGCTCGCCCTCGGTGACGACCACGTCGTCCTCGATGCGCACGCCAATGCCCCGCCACTCGCGCCGCACGCCCTTCGCGCCCGGCGCGATGTAGATCCCGGGCTCGATCGTCGTGACCATCCCGGGCTCGAGCAGCCGCCACTGGTCGGCGACCTTGTACTCGCCGACGTCGTGCACGTCCATGCCGAGCCAGTGGCCGGTGCGGTGCATGAAGAACTGCCGGTAGGCGCCGTCCTTGATGAGCTTCGGCACGCGGCCCTTGAGCAGGCCAATGCGCACCAGCCCCTGCGTGATCGCGCGCACGGCCGCCTCGTGCGGCTCGTTCCAGTGAGCGCCCGCGCGGACCTTCGAGATCGCGGCCTTCTGCGCCTCGAGCACGATCTCGTAGATCGCGCGCTGGCGGCGGTTGTAGCGCCCGCCGACGGGCAGCGTGCGGGTGACGTCCGAGGCGTAGTAGTCGAACTCGCAGCCGGCGTCGATGAGGAGGAGTTCCCCGTCCTGCATCTGCCGGCTGTTCTCGCGGTAGTGCAGCACGCAGGCGTTCGGTCCGCTGCCGACGATCGGGTAGTAGGAGATGTCGGCCCGTCGGCGGTGGAACTCGTGCAGGATTTCCGCCATCACCTCGTATTCCATGGACCCCGGCATGGCGGCGCCGAGCGCCCGCCGGTGCGCGGCGCAGGCGATGGTGGCCGAGCGGCGCATGGACACGAGCTCCGCCCGGCTCTTGGTGAGGCGCATCTCGTGCAGCGGGTGGTCGAGCGCGACGAACTCGTGGGGCGTGTGCATGCCGTGCTTGCCCTGGGACCGCAGGCGGTTCACCCAGCCGATCACGCGCTTGTCGAATTCCGGGTGCGTGCCCATCGTGTAGAAGACACGCGAGCAGCGCTCGAGCAGGCCGGGCAGGATCTCGTCGATGTCACTGACCGGGAAGGCGTCGTCGGCGCCGTAATCCTTGACCGCGCCTTCCGGCCCCGCGCGGGCGCCGTCCCAGGCCTCGCGCGTCGGGTCGCGGTCGCGCACGAACAGGACGAACTCGCCCTGCGGCCGGCCGGGAATCAGGACCGCGACCGCCTCGGGCTCCGCGAACGCGGTCAGGTAGTAGAAGTCGCTGTCGGGACGGTAGTTGTACTCGACGTCGTTGTTGCGGGTGCGCACCGGGGCCGCGGGCAGGATCGCGATGGCGTCGCGGCCCATGTGGCGCATCAGCAGGCGCCGGCGCTTCGCAAACTCATCCCTGCGCATGGGCCCTCGCCTGCGCGAGCTCGTCGAAGCTGAGTTGCGCGCCCGCGCGCACGAACTCGAATAGTTCGATGAAATCCGCCTCGCCAGCGTCGGCGTCGCGCCCCGGCTCGAGCTCGGCGCGCGCGATGTCCGTCAGGTCGCGCAGGAACTCGCTGAGGTTGGCCTCTTTCAGGATATCGCCGCCCAGACTGCCGGAGCCGATGCCGTACAGGAAGCCGTCGCACCAGGCGGCGAGCGCCGCGACGCGATCTGACAGTGGGGTTTCATCGTCCGGGATGGCGGGTGAAAAGCTGAAGTCCAGCGAACGCAATGCGTCCAGTGTCTCTTCATGCGCGGCCAGCAATCCTTCCGGCGGTGCGCGATCGGAGACCGGGGCACCGGAGTCCTCCGCGAGGTCCGCGATCCACGCCTTGACGTCATAGGCCTGGCGCACGCACAAGGCTCCGCAAAGGATGCCATGTGCCTCGGCCGCATCGAAGGCGATATCCAGCCCGTCGAGGGCGGATTGAATCTCCCGGTGCGTCATCCCCCAAACGGTAGCAGTAATCGACGGGTCGTGGCAGCATTGGCGCCATGGATGAGTCCAGCAAACCCGGCCTGGAACGCGAGTTCAAGCGCCTCGAGCGCCGCCTCGATGAGCTGGTCGGCGTGGTCGCGCAGCTCAAGGAAGAGAACAAGGCGCTGCGCCAGCGCCAGGACACGCTCTCCGCCGAACGGGCGACGCTGATGCAGAAGAACGAGCAGGTGCGGGCCCGCGTCGAAGCGATGATCGGGCGGCTGAAGGCCATGGAGAGCGGCGCATGAGCGGCGACCCGAGCCGGATCAGCGTGAAGATCCTCGAGAAGGAGTACCACGTCACCTGTCCCGTGGACGAGCGCCCGGCGCTGATCGACTCCGCGGAATACCTCAACCGCAAGATGCGTGAGATCCGCGACAGCGGCAAGGTGATCGGCCTCGATCGCATCGCCGTCATGGCCGCCCTCAACATCGTCAACGAGCTGCTCCAGTCGCGCGGCCATGACGCAGGGGTCGAGACCGACCTCGCGGCGCGGATCAAGGCCATGCGCGAGCGCGTCGAATCCGCGCTGACGCGCAGCCAGCTCGGGAATTGAATGATCGCGACTCGCGCCGGATGCGCGAGCGCCCACGGTTTGGCGCCGCCTGCAGTGTTCGATTTGGGCCTGGGAACCTCTCGACCCTAATGTGAAAAACCCAGGAGCCTGGCTTAGCGGCAGTATTGTGCAAGTCCGCCTCGTTGCGGAAAGCCTTAAGTGCCACGGCCTGCTCCACTTGTTGCTCCGGATCGAGAGCAGCGGTCTAAAACGGCACAGGCGGGTGGCGCCTCTCGATTTCCGCCATGGCTGACGATCGACCCGCCCTCCGGCGGCGCCTGCGCGCCGCGCGCCGCGCCGTGCCGGCCGCCGAACGCCCGCGCGCGGCCGCCGCAATCGATCGCGCGCTTGCGAGCCTCGGCCTGCCGCGCCCGGGCAGCCGCATCTCGGCCTTCCATCCCTTCGACGGCGAGATCGACCCCTCGGTCCTGCTTGCCCGGGCGCGCGCACTCGGATGCCGCGTCTACTACCCCGTCATCACGAGCCTGCGAGCGCGCCGCATGCGCTTCGTCTCCCCGGCCGGGGATGCCGCCGCGGACACGATCAACCCGCGCTGGCTCGACCTCGTCCTCGTGCCGCTCGTCGGCTTCGATGAGCGCGGCACCCGCCTCGGCATGGGGGCCGGGTTCTACGACCGTCACTTCGCATTCCTCAGGCACCGGCGCACCTGGCACAGGCCGCGCCTCCTCGGCCTCGCCTTCGACGTGCAGCGGGTCGAGCGCCTTGCCGACGCCGCGCACGACGTGCCGCTCTGGGGGATCGTGACCGAGCGCGGCATCTACGGCCGCGCCGCCTCGCAATCGATGAATGCGAAGAGGACGACAGCACGATGAAGTACTGGCTGATGAAGTCCGAGCCGGACACGTTCGGCATCGATCATCTGGCGAAAATGCCGGGGCAGAGGGCAGCCTGGGACGGCGTGCGCAACTACCAGGCGCGCAACATGCTCCGCGACGATTTTGCCCTTGGAAACCGGGCTTTTTTCCATCATTCGAGCTGCGACGTGCCCGGGATCTACGGCACGCTGGAGGTCGTCGGCGCGGGCCGTCCCGATGCGAGCGCATTCGATCGCAAGAGCAAGTACTACGACGCCGACAGCGACCCCGCGAACCCCCGCTGGTACCAGGTCGAGGTGCGCTTGCTGAAGAAATTCGCGCGCCCGGTGACGCTCGAGATGCTGCGCGAGCATGCCGCGGGTGCGTTGAAGGACCTCATCGTGTTGCGTCGAGGCAATCGACTTTCAGTGATGCCCGTCACCGCGGCGGAGTGGAAATTCATTCACCGACTCGCGCGTGAAGACGCAGCGTGATCACTCGCGAGACGCGTGATGACGCGCGCGTCGCATACCCCTTGCTTGCAATCCCGTCAACCATGTATATACTCGACCTCGGATTAACACCGACATGGAGATCCAACATGGCGACCAAGAAAAAGGCAAAGAAGAAGGCTTCCAAGAAGAAGTAAGCCCCTTGCCTGATGAAACGGCGGTTGGCTGATCGAAAGACCACCAACCCCCGCTTCAGGAAGAGATGAGACTGTGCCCGCGTAAGCGGGCACAGTTTTTTCCGGAGCCCGCACATGGACGCCGACTCGAAGAAGAAAGCCGCAGCCCTCGCCGCACTCGACTACGTCGAGGACGGCATGACGGTGGGCGTCGGCACCGGATCCACGGTCAATCATTTCATCGCGGCATTGAAGGACCGGCGCAACCGCATCGCCGGCGCCGTTTCATCGTCGGAAGCGAGCACCCGCCTGCTGCAGGAAGCGGGCATCGAAGTCCGCTCGCTCAACGACACCGGCGACCTCTCGCTCTACGTGGACGGCGCCGACGAGGCGACCCGGCACCTCGCCCTCATCAAGGGCGGCGGCGGCGCATTGACCCGGGAAAAGATCGTCGCGGCGGCCAGCCGCCGCTTCGTCTGCATCGTGGACGACACCAAGGTCGTGGACGTGCTCGGGCGATTTCCCCTCCCCGTCGAGGTCATTCCCATGGCCCGCTCGCTGGTCGCGCGCAAGCTCGCCGGCCTCGGCGGGCAGCCGGTCCTGCGCACGGGTTTCAGGACCGACAACGGCAACGAGATCCTCGACGTGCACAACCTGAAGATCACGGACCCCTCCGCGCTCGAGGCGCAGATCGGGCTCCTGGTCGGGGTCGTCGAGGTCGGGCTCTTCGCCCGGCGCGGGGCGGACGTGCTGCTGGTCGCAGGCGATGACGGGGTTCGCGCGCTGCGGCGCTGATCCGTTCCAGCCACGCCCATGAAGGTGCGCGACAGCGGCATGCCTGATGCGCCCACCTGGGAGCGCTTCTTCGATGCGCCGCGCGTCCTGCGCCAGCTTGGCTTCGGCGATCGCCACATGGATGTGGTCGACTTCGGTTGCGGCTATGGCACGTTCTCCGTTGCCGCCGCGCAGATGACGACAGGCACCGTGCACGCCATCGACGTGGATCCCGCGATGGTCGCCGCGACTGCTGCGCGCGCGGCGTCGCTCGGCCTCGGAAACGTCCGCACCGTCGAGCGCGACTTCGACGCCGACGGGACCGGCTTGCCCGACGGCTCGATCGGCTATGCCATGCTGTTCAACGTGCTGCACGCCGAGGCGCCTCTGCGCATGCTCCGGGAGGCCGCACGCATCCTCGCGCCGGGCGGCGGGCTCGCGGTCATTCACTGGGTGCATGATGCGGCGACGCCACGCGGCCCCGAGCTGAGTATTCGCCCGCGTCCGGAGCAGTGTCGCGAGTGGCTCGTGCAGGCCGGATTCGCGATCGTGATTCCCTTCGTCCTGTTGCCGCCCTATCACTTCGGGCTGGCAGGAACCCGGACATGACGGGTCCGCATCGATGCTGAACAAGCGCTCGATCCAGCTCGCAGTCGGCATGACGGCAGGCGTCGCGCTGCTCTCGCTCGCGCTCCTATACGGCGTCTCCGAATGGCGAATGCGCCGTTCATATCCGGCGCCGCTCCTGCCGCTGCACGCGGCGGCTCCCGCCGACCCGTCGCCGGCCTGCACATGGCCAAGGTCGTCGGTTGCTGGGCCGGTTGCCATGGCAACGAGGGCGAAGGCGGCATCGAGCGTATCGAAGGCATCCGCAGCAACACGGCGCCGACGCTCTCCCGGGTTCTTCCCGCATACAGCGATGTCGAGCTCGCGCGCCTCGTGCGCTATGGCGTGAAGCGCGACGGCCGGAGCGCGATCGGCATGGCTTCGTACACCTGGTGGCCGCTCGGCGACCAGGACCTCGTGAACATCTTTGCGCACCTGCGAAGCCAGCCGACGCGTCCTGCTGTGCCGCGCGAGCTCCATCTCACGTTCCGCGGAAGGCTCGGCCTCGCGATGGGTGACTGGAAGGTCTCTGCGGAGCAGGTCGACCGGTCGATCCCGCGATGGGGTGAGCGTCCGCGCAACACGGCCTTCGAACGCGGGCGCTACCTCGCGAGTGTCGTCTGCTCGGAATGCCACGGGCTCGACTTCAAGGGCAACCCCTTCGAGGGCGGGCCGTCACTCGTGATTCTTGCCATCTATGGGCCCGAACAGTTCCGGCACCTGTTGCAGACCGGCAAGCCGATCGGCGGCCGCGACATCCCGAAGATGAGCTGGATGCCCGAGGTGGATTTCACGGACCAGGAAATTGATGACCTCTACGAATTTCTCCGTGAGTACCACGGGATTCCGCCCGCGAGCGCGACCGCACGGTAGGTCCAACAAGCAAAAAGGCCGGTCCAGTGGACCGGCCTTTTCGCATCGTTGGCTGGGGGACTAGGATTCGAACCTAGGTTGGCGGAGTCAGAGTCCGCAGTCCTACCGCTAGACGATCCCCCAAATTCGGTTCGTCCGCAGAAGAAAGATCAGCGCTTGCTGAACTGCGTCCCGCGGCGTGCCTTGCGCCGGCCGACCTTCTTGCGCTCGACCTCGCGCGCATCGCGCGTCACGAAGCCCGCGGCGCGCAAGGGCTTGCGCAGCTCCGGATCGTAATCCATCAGTGCGCGCGTGATGCCGTGGCGGATCGCGCCGGCCTGGCCGGTGATGCCGCCGCCCTCGACCAGGACGTTGATGTCGAAGCGATCGGTCATCTGCACGAGTTCGAGCGGCTGGCGCACGATCATCACGCCGGTCTTGCGGCCGAAGAACTCGTCGAGCGGGCGGCCGTTGACCGTGATCGCGCCCTTGCCGAGCTTCAGGAAGACGCGCGCCGAGGACGACTTGCGCCGGCCGGTGGCGAGGGATGCGCTGGATGCCATGTTCGGGTCCTTAGAGCTCGAGCTGCTTCGGCTGCTGTGCGGCGTGCGGATGCGCGGTGCCTGCGAATACGTGGAGCTTGCGGTACATCTGCCGGCCGAGAATCGTCTTCGGCAGCATGCCCTTGACCGCGTACTCGATCGCGCGCTCCGGGTGTTCGGCCAGGAGCTTTCCGAGCGCCACCGTCTTCAGGTTGCCGAGATAGCCGGTGTGCTGCTGGTAGACCTTGTCGCGCTTCTTGTTGCCGGTGACCGCCACCTTCTCCGCATTGATGACGATGATGTAATCGCCGCAATCGACGTGGGGCGTGAATTCCGGCTTGTGCTTGCCGCGCAGCCGCATGGCAATCTGGGAAGCGAGCCTGCCGAGCGTCTTGCCGGACGCGTCAACCAGGTACCAGTCGCGTCGCACGCGCTCTGGAGTCGCGAAAGCCGTCTTCATCTTGGGCCCCTGAAAAGGGTCGGGTACGTGAAAGGCCGGCAAGTTTACACAGATGGCCGGGGCTTGCAAAGCCGCGCCGGGCCGCTCGCAAGTCCTTGTCGGGACAGGGGAAGGAACGCGGGTATCGCTATATAATATGCGTTGCATGGACCCACGCGTCCTTTCGCCCCTCGACCGCCTCCTGGATCTGGCCGAAACCGGCCTGCGCGGGAGCTTTGCGAGACCGGCAAGCAGCCGCCCGACCCCCGGAAATCCGGGCGCCGCGCCCGCCGATCCGGGCCGGCGCCGGCATGCCGCGGGCCTCATGCGGGTCAATCACGCCGGGGAAATTGCGGCCCAGGGCCTCTACCAGGGCCAGGCCCTCACTGCCCGTCGGCCGGAAACCGAGGCCGCACTGCGCCACGCCGCGGCGGAAGAAGGCGACCACCTCGCCTGGTGCCGGGACCGGCTCGATGAGCTCGGTTCGCGTCCTTCGGTGCTGAATCCACTGTGGTACGCGGGATCCGTCGCCATCGGGGCGCTCGCCGGCCTTTTCGGCGATCGGGCGAGCCTCGGATTCATGGCGGAAACGGAGCGGCAGGTCGAGGGTCATCTCGCGGATCACCTCGATCGCCTGCCCGCCGATGATCAGCGCAGCCGCGCGATCGTCGAGCAGATGCAGGTCGACGAGATCGGCCATGGCCGCGCGGCCATCGAAGCCGGGGCGACGACGCTGCCGGAACCGGTGCCGAGACTCATGCGATTCGCCGCCCGGGTCATGACCGGCACGGCATACTGGATCTGACCGATGTCCGATTATGTCTTGCGATGCGCGCAAGCCTGTAATACAACGTGGCGGGAACGCCGGGCCGACGAGCCTCGCGCTGACTACTCCAGGGGAGCCCAATGGAAGAAGCCGTCAAGCAACTGACCGACATCCCGGCGATCAATCGCTTCCTCAGTTACTGCCGCGTGCGCACGGTGCCCTCCAAGACGGCGCTGATCCACGCCGGTGACCTGCCGGATGTCCTCTACTACATCATCCGCGGCTCGGTCGAAGTCATGATCGAGGACGAGGACGGCAACGAGATGGTCCTGGCCTACCTGAACAAGGGCCAGTTCTTCGGCGAGATGGGCCTGTTCTCGGACAGCCAGCAGCGCAGCGCCTGGGTCCGGACCCGCACGCAATGCGAGCTCGCGGAAATGACCTACCCGCGCTTCCGGCAGGTGGCGTCGGAGAGCCCGGGACTCGTGTTCGAGCTCGCGACCCAGCTCGCGACCCGCCTCGACCGCACCAACCGCAAGCTCGGCGACCTCGCCTTCGTCGACGTCACCGGCCGCATCGCGCACGCGATCATGGACCTGTGCGGCGAGCCGGATGCCATGACGCATCCGCAGGGCATGCAGATCAAGGTCAGCCGCCAGGAGCTCTCGCGCCTCGTCGGCTGCTCGCGCGAGATGGCCGGGCGCGTGCTGAAGGTGCTCGAGGAACAGGGACTGCTGACCGCGCGCGGCAAGACGATCGTGGTTTTCGGCGCACGGCCGAAGGTCAAGGCCCGCGCAGCGCCCGAGTTCGCGAAAGCCGCAGTTTCCGCGGCGAAGTAAGGGAAGGGGACGGTCACCTTTAGCGGCCAGTGGCGACATCGTCGGCGCTCCGCGTTCCGCTAAAGGTGACCGTCCCCTTCATTGCCCCGCGATCGCCGCGCGCATCGCGCGGATCGTCGCCGCGTAATCCTTCGCCCCGAAGATCGCGCTGCCCGCGACGAAGGTATCGGCGCCGCTCCTTGCGATCCGGCCGATGTTGTCCTGCTTGACGCCCCCGTCGATCTCCAGGCGGATCTCGCGCCCGCTCGCGTCGATGCGCTTGCGCGCTTCCTTGAGCTTGTCGAGCACGGGCTCGATGAACTGCTGGCCGCCGAAGCCCGGGTTCACGGACATGAGGAGCACGAGGTCCACCGATCCCAGCGTGTGGTCGAGCCAGGACAGCGGGGTCGCCGGGTTCAGCACGATGCCGGGCCGGCAGCCCGCGTCGCGGATGACCTGGATCGTGCGGTCCACGTGCCGGC
Source organism: uncultured Gammaproteobacteria bacterium (assembly GCA_963747035.1). GTDB lineage: Bacteria > Pseudomonadota > Gammaproteobacteria > Steroidobacterales > Steroidobacteraceae > SCUD01. The sequence continues at coordinate 48,650 of CAVVDL010000017.1, read as the reverse complement.
TCGCCTCCGGGTGAAAGCTGATCCAGTTCGCGCCCGCCTCGGCGAACTCCGGCACCAGCCGGTCCACCGGGTCCACCATCAGGTGCACGTCGATCGGCGCCGTGATGCCGTGCTTGCGCAGCGCCTTGCACACGAGCGGCCCGATCGTGAGGTTCGGGACGTAGTGATTGTCCATCACGTCGAAATGGATCCAGTCGGCGCCCGCGGCGAGCACGGCCTCGACCTCGGCGCCGAGGCGCGCGAAATCCGCGGACAGGATGGATGGTGCGATGACCGGTGCCGGCATGGAACTCCCCTCGCGCCTACTCTAGCGCAAGCCGCGCGCCTCGCGAACGCGCTCCCAGGCCGCCTGGATGGCCTGCGTCTTCTGCTTCGCGACTTCCTGCATGGACTCCGGCAGTCCGCGCGCCACGAGCTTGTCCGGATGGTTCTCGCTCATGAGCTTGCGGTAGGCGCGCTTGACCTCGGCGTCGGTCGCACTGGCGGCGACGCCGAGGATCTCGTAGGCCTCCGCGAGCGAGGACTTGCCGCCCGGGGCACGGCCCGGCGCGCCGCTGCCGGCTTGCCCGTAGGCGCTCGCCTGGGCCTGGAATCGCAGCAGCGCTTCGAGATGGGCGAATTCCAGCGCTCCGATGCCAAGCGTCGCGGCGACGCGGGACAGCGTCGCGCGCGTCACGCCCGTCAGACCGTCGCCCATGAGCGCCGCGCGCATCTGGATCTCGAGGAACATGCGCAGCACTTCCTCGCGGCCGCGGCAGGCATTCGCGAGCTCGGCGAGCAAGCGCCTCCGCATCGAAATCGGCCTGCTTGCCCTGCGTGTAGAACTCCATGGCGGCGCGCGTGTCGGCCTCGCCCAGGTTGAACTGCCGGAAGATCCGCCGCGCGGCGGCGATGTCCTGCTCGGACACGCGGCCGTCCGACTTCGCGACGTGGCCCATGATCGTGAACGCGGCGCGGAAGAAGGTCGCGCGCACGGCCGCCATGTCCGGGCGCGGGCCGGCGCGCCGGCCTGCGGCATACTGGTCGTACAGGTGGCCGAGAATCATCCCGAGCAGCACGCCCATGGGCCGCCTCGTGATGATGAAGCCGAGCAGTGCGCCGAGCAGTTTGCCGGTCCATTCCATCGCAACAGGTCCTCGTTTCTTGACCGCGCCGAGCGCGCCATGTTAGCAAGAGCGCCCACCGCATGAATTCAGACGCGCTGTTCGAATCGAAGCTCCGCTCCCTTCCGCTGCTGCATCGCGGAAAGGTGCGCGACAACTACGCGATCGGCGACGACCGCATGCTGATCGTCGCGAGCGATCGCCTGTCCGCGTTCGACGTCGTCCTGCCCGACCCGATCCCCGGCAAGGGCCGCGTGCTCACGGCGATCTCGAACTTCTGGTTCGAGCGGACGCGCCACATCGTCGCGAATCACCTGACGGGCGAGCCGCTGTCGCGCTACGTCAGGCCGCCGGATGAGCTGGCGCCGCTCGAGGGCCGCGCGGTGATCGTGCGTCGCCTGAAGCCACTGCCGGTCGAGGCGGTCGTCCGCGGCTACCTGATCGGGTCCGGCTGGAAGGACTACCAGAAGAGCGGCAAGGTCTGCGGCATCGCGCTGCCGCCCGGCCTCGAGCAGGCGGCGCAGCTGCCGGCGCCGATCTTCACGCCCGCGACCAAGGCGGCCGCGGGCCAGCACGATGAGAACGTGCCGTTTGAGGTCATCGAGCAGGCGATCGGCGCCGGGACCGCGGCGCGCGTGCGGGAACTCGCCTTCGCGCTCTACGGCTTCGCCGCCGACTACGCGCGCGCGCGCGGCATCCTCATCGCCGACACGAAATTCGAGTTCGGCCTCGACGAGCGCGGCGAGGTCGTCCTGATGGACGAGGCGCTGACGCCCGACTCGTCGCGCTTCTGGCCGGCGGACAGCTACCGCGCCGGCACGAGCCCGCCCTCCTTCGACAAGCAGTACGTGCGCGACTACCTGGAGACGCTCGACTGGGACAAGCGCCCGCCCGGGCCGCGGCTGCCGCCTGCCGTGATCGCGGGAACCGTCGAGAAATATCGTGAGGCGGAACGCCGCCTGACCGGTCGCTGAAAGGGGACGCGTCACCGTTACGGATTACGCTTATGCGCGTGGATGCGCCTTCGGCGAATAAAGGGGACGCGTCCCCTTCTAGCGTTCCGCCCAGCGCGCGATGTGCGCGTGGATCTCGGCGAGGCCGTCGGTGAGCGCCGCGGGCCCGGGCTGCAGGATGATCGAGGACTTGATCTCGTGCAGCTCGCCGTCGCGCACCGCCGGGATCGCGTCCCAGCCGGGACGCGCGGCGACCGTTGCGGGACGGAATTTCTTGCCGCACCAGGATCCGAAGATGAGGTCGGGCGCGCGGCGCACGACCTCGGCCGGGTCCGCGATGATGCGATCGCGGCCGAGCGACTTGGCAGCGAGGTCCGCGAAGCAGTTGTCGCCGCCCGCCGCCTCGATCACCTCGCCCACCCAGCGGATGCCGGCGATCAGCGGCTCGTCCCATTCCTCGAAGTAGACGCGCGGGCGGCGCGGCAGTTGCGCGGCTTTCCTGCGCGTCGCCTCCACGCCGGCTTCGAGGCGATCGGCAAGCGCGGCGGCCCTCGCCTCGCAGCCGATCATGCCGCCGAGCATCCGGATCATGCGCAGGATCTCGGCGATGCTGCGATGGTTGAAGAGGTGCACCTCGATCCCGGCGCGCGCGAGCTCCGCGGCGATGTCCGCCTGCAGGTCCGAGAAGCCGAGCACGAGGTCGGGTTCGAGTGCCCGGATGCGGTCGATCTTCGCGCTCGTGAAGGCGGACACGCGGGGCTTCTCGCGCCGCGCGCGCGGCGGGCGCACGGTGAATCCCGAGATGCCGACGATGCGACGATCCTCCCCGAGAAGGTAGAGCGTCTCCGTCGTCTCTTCCGTCAGGCAGACGATGCGTTCGGGATAGCTGCCAGGCATCGCCGCACTGTATCAGGGCCGCAATTGCGGGCGCCCGGGGCCTGTGCCACGCTGCCGCGATGATCCCGTTTTCGCAGTTCCGGGAACGCACCGAGCAGCTGCTGTTCGACCGCCACGACCTGCCGGTCAAGCCCGCGAACTGGCTGCTCGATATCCTGCGCTTCCCGTTCGCGCTGATCCGCGACCTGCTGGCAGGCGAACTCAACCTGCGGGCGATGGGGCTCGTCTACACGACGCTGCTCTCGCTCGTCCCGCTCGCTGCCTTCGCCTTCGCCGTGCTGAAAGGCCTCGGCGTGCACCGCGACCTCGAGCCGCTGATCTTCGAGTTCCTGCGTCCGATCGGCGAGCGCGCCGGCGAACTGACGACGCAATTCATGCACTTCGTGGACAACGTGCGCGGCGACGTGCTGGGCTCGGTCGGCCTCGCCATCCTCCTCTATACCGTCATCTCCACGATCCAGAAGCTCGAGGAGGCGTTCAATTTCGCCTGGCACGTGGAGCGGCCGCGCTCGGTCATGCGCCGCGTCAGCGAGTACCTGAGCCTCATGGTCATCGGGCCGGTGTTCATCGTCGTCGTGTTCAGCCTCTTCAGCGCGGTCGCGAGCCATACGTCCATGCAGTGGCTCGCAATCCACGAGCCCTTCGGCACGATCGTGCGCGCATTTGGCCTCATCGGGCCGTTCCTGTTCGTCACCGGCGTGTTCACCTTCCTGTACGCCTTCATCCCGAACACGCGCGTGCGCTTCCGGGCGGCGCTGATCGGCGGCGTCGTCGCGGGCCTCCTGTGGGCCGCGAGCGGCGCGCTGTTCACGCGGATCGTCGCCGCCTCGACCCAGATGGTCGCGATCTACGCGGGCTTCGCGATCTTCCTCGCGACGCTGATCTGGATCTACGTGAGCTGGATCATCCTGCTGATCGGCGCGCAGCTCTCGTTCTACGTGCAGAACCCGCGCTACCTGCGCGTCGGCCAGGGACACGTGCGGCTCACGAGCGCGCTGCGCGAGCGCCTCGCCTTCACCGTGATGCTGCTGGTCGCGCGCAAGTTCGTCGCCGGCGAACCGCCCTGGGATCAGCGCGCGCTGGCGGAGGACCTCCAGATCCCGGGCTCCGCGCTTGCGACCGTGATCCGCTCGCTCGAGCGCGCCGGGCTCCTGACGCTCACCGAGGACGAGGAGCTCATCCCCGCGCGCGACCTCGAGAGCATCCAGCTCTGCGACGTCCTGCACGCGGTGCGCGACGAGCGGCAATACGAGACCTGGCTCCTGTGGCGGGCGCGCACGGAGCCGGTTGCCGACGAAGTCGCGAATTCCGTGGAAGCCGGGATGCGGGAGCGGATCCAGGGCATTACGCTGCGCGAACTCGCGTCGCAGCAGCCCGCTCCGTGACCAAGGGGACGTTCACCTTCGGTTCGCACGCAAGGCTGAACGTCCGCCGCGGTCTAGTCGCCGGCGATCGTCATCTCTTCGAGGAGGAGCGACCCGCAGTGGATCGCGCCGCGGCGGTCCACGTCGTCGCCCTGGGCGACGATGCCGCGGAGCATCTGCGCGCAGGTTGCCCGCGACCGTGATCTCGTGCACCGGCCGCGCGACTTCGCCGTTCTCCACCCAGAACCCCGACGCGCCGCGTGAATAGTCGCCGGTCACCGGGTTGACGCCCTGCCCCATCATCTCGGTCACGAGCAGGCCCGTGCCGAGCTTCCGCAGCAGCGTCTTCGGGTCGAGCATGTGGCCCTGGACGACGAGGTTGTGCACGCCGCCGGCATTGCCCGTCGTGACGAGCCCGAGCTTGCGCGCCGAGTACGAGTCGAGCAGGTATCCGTCGAGCACGCCATTCACGACGAGCTCGCGGTTCCGCGTCGCGACGCCCTCGCCGTCGAACGGCGCCGAACCGAGCGCACCCGGCAAGTGCGGCCGCTCGATCAGGCTGATCGCCTCCGGGAACACCTGCTCGCCCCTGGCGTCGAGCAGGAAGCTGCTCTTTCGATATTGCGCGGCGCCGCCGATCGCGCCGACGAAATGGCCGATGAGCCCGCGCGCAAGCTCCGGCGCGAACAGGACCGGCGCCTTGCGCGTCGACAGCTTGCCGGCGCCGAGGCGCTTGACGGCCTTCTCGGCGGCCAGCCGGCCGACCGATTCGACGTCCTCGAGCGCGCGCCAGTCGCGCGCCGCCGTGTACCAGTAGTCGCGCTGCATGTCGCCGTCTTCCTGGCCGACGACGACGCAGCTCACGCTGTGCGAGGTCGAGGGATAGCCGCCGATGAAGCCGTGGCTGTTGCCGAAAACGCTGAGCCGGCGATGGGTCGAGACGGAGGCGCCTTCGGAATTGCGGATGCGCTCGTCGAATGCGAGGCCCGCAGCCTCGCAGCGCCTGGCGAGCTCGACGGCCGCGGGCGCCTCGAGCTCCCAGGGGTGGCTCAAGTCGAGGTCCGGCAGCCGGCTCGCCATCAGCTTCGCATCCGGCAGCCCGGCGTAGGCATCGTCGGCCGTGAAGCTCGCGATCGAGAGCGCCTTCGCGATCGTCTCCTCGACCGCCGCGTCCGAAAGGTTCGCCGTGCTTGCCGAACCCTTGCGCTGGCCGGCATAGACCGTCACGCCGAGGCTGCGGTCGCGCTGGTACTCGAGCGTCTCGACTTCGCCGAGGCGCACGGTCACCGAGAGGCCCGTGGAAACGCCGACACCGGCTTCTGCAGCCGTCGCGCCGCCGGCGCGCGCGAGGGCGAGCGCCCGCTCGACGACGGCCTCGAGTGTCTTCTGGTCGGGTTGGGTGGCGGCCATGGGTCCCGCGAATTGTACCGGCGGCCGGGCGGCCTGCAATGGCGCGCGTGCTAGCATTTCCCCATGCGCCGCCGTGAGCTGCCCGGCGGTATCCCGCCGCCGACCAAAGGTGAACTGAAGCGCCAGGCCCTGGCCGTGCAGGACCTGGCCGACCGCCTGATTGACGCGCCCGAGAGCGTCGCCGCGGGCCTCGACCTGCCCGAGAAACTCGCCGACGCCATCGCCCTCGCGCGCCGGATCACGAGCCATGCCGCGCTCCTGCGCCAGCGGCAGTTCGTCGGCAAGCTGATGCGCGGCCTTGACCCGGAACCGATCCGCGCCGCGCTCGAGGCCCGGGATGGCGCAGCGCGCCAGGATGCCGCGCGCTTCCGGCGCGCGGAACGCTGGCGTGACCGGCTGGTGGACGGCGGCAAGGAAGCGCTCGCGGAATTCACGACTGAGTATCCGGCCGCCGACGGCGCGGAGCTTGCGCGCCTCGTGGCGGCGGCCGTCGCTGAACGGCGGGACGGCCGCTCGCCGGGCGCCGGCCGCAAGCTCTTCCGCTTCGTCCAGGCCGCACTCGCGGCCGCGACCTGAGCTTCAGTACGTCTGCGGCAGCGGCTTTCCGCCGTCCAGCTGCTCGATCGTCTGGTACGACGGCGCGCGGGCCTTCTGCAGGCGGGCGGCCACCTCTGCCGCCTGCCGCATCGTCCGCAACAGGTTCCCGCGCGCGAGCTTCTCGAGCATCGCGTCGCTCCAGCCGCGGCGTATCAGTTCGGCAAAGAGATACGGATAGCGCGAGACGTCCTCCAGGCCGGTAACCATGTAGTCCGCGTGGCCGAAGAAATCGGCGCCGATGCCGACGTGGTCGATACCCGCCACGTCGCGCACGTGCTCGACGTGGTCGGCGACGTCCTTGATCGCGGCCTTGGGCTCCGGATGGACCGCCGAATATTTCTCGAGCGCCGCGTCATACGCGGCATCGCCGAGCTTGACGCCGGTCGCCTTCTCGAACTCCGCCTTCCAGCGCACATGCTCCTCGCCCTGCACGCTGTATTCCGAGATGAAGTTCACCATGACCACGCCGCCATTCTTCGGCATGCGCGCGAGCACCGCGTCCGGGACGTTCCGCACGCTCGGCGTGAGGGCGAGCGCATTCGAGTGCGAGAAGATGACCGGCGCTTCGGTGACGTCGAGCGCGTCGTTCATCGTGTCGGCCGAGACGTGCGAGATGTCCACCAGCATCCCGAGCCGGTTCATCTCGTGCACGACCTCCTCGCCGAATTTCGTGAGGCCGCCGTGACGCGGCGTGTCGGTCGCCGCATCGGCCCAGTCGTTGCTGTTGAAATGCGTCAGCGTCATGTAGCGGACGCCGAGGCGGTAGTAGTCGCGCAGGGCCCCGAGCGAATTCTCGATGGCATGACCGCCCTCGATGCCGAGCAACGAGGCGATGCGTCCATCCGCGTTCGCGCGCTCGATGTCGTCCGCCGTCAGCGCGAGCTGCAGGTCCGCGGGATAGCGCTCGATCATGCGCAGCGCAATGTCGATCTGCTCGAGCTGGATGCGTGCGAAGCCGCGCTCACCGACCTCCGGCAGGCTCGGGATCCACACGGACCAGAACTGCGCGCCCACGCCGCCTTCACGGAGCCTCGCGATGTCCGTATCGCCGGCCGTGCGCGCGTTGAGGTCGTAGGCCGCGACGTCGCGCGGCGGCTTGCCGTCCTCGCGGATCACGCTCGGCAAGTCGTTGTGCCCGTCGATCAGCGGGTGCTGCTTCAGGAATGCGCGCGCGTGCTCGAGCGCCGCGTCTTCGGCTTGCGCAACCGGGCTCGCCGCAACCAGGCCCGCCCATGCAAGCGCCGCGGCGAATCCGGCGATCCATGGACGCGAATGCAAAGGAGGCTCGTGGCATCGGTTGCATCCTGCATTTGTAGGACGCTGTCGCCTTCCGGAGACAGCGCCGGGGTTGTCTGAAAATTCCTGGGAGTTAGCCTGACTGCGTTGCCCAGCGTATCAAGCATCCCCTGATCTTCGGGCATCCCCCCTGCGCCGCGCCACTCCCTGTCGGCGCAGGGGACTTTCAGGGCTCCTTCCCCTCAGTTTTTCCTTTTACGACAATCACTTGAATCGTGCCCCGGGCCGTGTCCGCGCGCGGCCTGCTAGACTCCCGCGATGAAACCGCTGGTCGGCATCATCATGGGCTCGTCCTCCGACTGGGAGACGATGCGCCACGCGGCCGACGTCCTCACGGCGCTGTCCGTGCCCTTCGAAAGCCGCGTGATCTCCGCGCATCGCACGCCCGACCTCCTGTTCGAATACGCCGGCCAGGCCGCGGCGCGCGGACTCGAAGTCATCATCGCGGGCGCCGGCGGCGCCGCACACCTGCCCGGCATGACGGCCTCGAAGACGCTGCTGCCCGTGATCGGCGTGCCGATCCAGTCGAAGACGCTGAACGGACTCGATTCGCTGCTCTCGATCGCGCAGATGCCGGCCGGCATCCCGGTCGCGACGGTCGCGATCGGCGAGCCGGGCGCGCGCAACGCCGCGCTGCTCGCGACGGCCATCCTCGCGGGCCGCCATCCGCCCTTCAAGGACGCCCTCGCGGCGTTCCGCGAGCGGCAGACGGCGGAAGTCCTCGCGAAGCCGGACCCTGCCGCCGGCTGAGGACGACCATGCGCATCGGAATCGTCGGCGCCGGCCAGCTCGGGCGGATGATGGCCCTCGCCGGCATCCCGCTCGGCATCGAGTTCACGATGTACGACACGCACGCCGACGTTCCGGGCGCTGCGGTCGCGGACATCGTCACCGGCAAGTTCGACGACCTGAAGAAACTCGCGCGCTTCGCGAAGGGCGTGGACGTCGTCACGTTCGACTGGGAGAACGTGCCGGTCGCCTCGGCGCGCGCGATCGCGCGCCTGCGGCCCGTCTGGCCGCCGCCGCGCGCACTCGAGGTCGCGCAGGATCGCCTTTCCGAGAAGCGGATCTTCCGCCGCTTCGGCATTCCCGTCGCGCCGTTCGCCGCGGTGGAGAGCCGAGCCGACCTTGCGCGCGCGATCGAGGCGCTCGGGGCGCCCGGCATCCTCAAGACGCGCCGCCTCGGCTACGACGGCAAGGGCCAGGCGCGCATCCGGCGCGCGCGCGACGCCGCGGACGCCTTCGAGCGCCTCGGCGGGCAGCCGCTCATCTACGAGCGCTTCGTCCATTTCACGCGCGAGGTCTCGCTGGTTGCCGCGCGCGACCGCGCGGGCGGCATCGCCTGCTACCCGCTCGTCGAGAACGAGCACGAGGACGGCATCCTCGCCGTCACGCGCGCGCCCTACGTGGATGCGCGCCTGCAGCGCGCGGCCGAGCGCAACCATCGGCGCCTCTTCCGCGCGCTCGGCTACGTCGGCGTCCTCTGCGTCGAATATTTCGTCGAGCGCGGCCGGCTCGTCGCCAACGAGATGGCGCCGCGCGTCCACAACTCCGGGCACTGGTCCATCGAGGGCGCCGAGACCAGCCAGTTCGAGAACCACGTGCGCGCGATCGCGGGGCTGCCGCTCGGCAGCACGAAACTGCGCGGGCACGCGGTCATGGTGAACGTGATCGGCACGAAGCCGCGGGCGCGCGAGATCCTGGGCCTCCCCGGCCTGCACTGGCACGACTACGGAAAGACCCCGCGGCCGGGCCGTAAACTGGGCCATGTGACCTTCGTCACGGGGAGCAAGGCGGCCCGGGAGCGTGTCGCCCGCCAACTGCGACGCCGGTTGATTCCCTAAGCGGAACCGGCACTTGCGCTGTGCTAGCCTGTAGGACGCCATGTACCTGGAACACTTCAAGCTGAATGAGCTGCCGTTCCGGCTCAGCCCGGACCCGGCGTTCCTCTACCTGTCCAAGCACCATGCGCGCGCCAAGGCGTACATGGAGTCGACGATCTGGTTCACCGACGGCTTCGTCGTGATCACGGGCGAGATCGGTTCCGGCAAGACGACGCTCCTCGAGACCTTCCTGCGCGAGCTCGAGAAGGACGTCGTCGTCGCGCAGGTCGCGCAGACCCAGGTCTCCCCGATCGAGTTCCTCCAGGCCGTGCTGGTCCAGTTCGGCTTCTCGCCGTTCAAGATGCGCAAGGCCGAGCTGATCGCGACGCTGAACCAGTTCCTCGTCGAGCAGTACGCGGCCGGGCGCAAGGTCCTCCTGATCGTGGACGAGGCGCAGAACCTCTCGAACCGCGTGCTCGAGGAGATCCGGATGCTCTCCGGCGTCGAGACGACGAAGGAGAAGGTGCTCCGGATCATCCTGGCCGGGCAGCCCGAGCTCAACGAGAAGCTCGACTCGCCGGAGCTGGTCCAGCTGGTGCAGCGCGTCCGCCTGCGCTTCCACCTCACGGCGCTGACGCCGGAAGAGACCGAGGCCTACATCCTGCACCGGCTCGAGGTCGCGGGCGCGCACGGCCGGCAGTTCTTCTCGCCCGAGACGATGCCCGTCATCTTCCGCTACTCCGGCGGCGTGCCGCGCCTCGTCAACACGCTCTGCGACACGGCGCTCATGATCGCGTTCTCGTCCGGTCAGCCGGCGGTCGGCATGACCGAGCTCAAGGCGGCGATCGACGAGCTGCAGTGGATCGAGTTCGCGGCGCGCACCAATCGCTTCAAGATCGGCGACTCGCATGGCCACGCCGGCGCCCGAGGGCAGTCGCGCACGACGAAGTGCTCGCGCGCATCATCGTCGCGCACGGCGGCGAACACGTGGAGGAGCGGCCGCTGCGCACCGGGCGGCTCCTGATCGGCCGCACGGCGGACAACGACATCCAGATCGAAAGCAAGTTCGTGAGCCGCCACCACTGCCAGATCACGACGACCGCCGAGGGCAGCATCCTCGAGGACCTCAACAGCACGAACGGCGTGTACGTGAAGAGCAAGCGCGTGCGCCGCCATCACCTGAACGACGGCGACGTCGTCGTGCTCGGCAAGCACGAGATCATGTACCTCGACGAGCGCTCGGCCCGTGCGCGCAGCGCGGCGCTGGAGCCGACCGGCGATCACCCGGCGATCGAGGAATCCGATGCGGGTGATTCGGACGCCGCGGACGGCGCCAATGGCGCGGACGACGCGGACGACGCGTCGGCGTCCGGCACGGCCTGACCGCGCCCGAAGACTACTCTTCCGATTCGAAATCCGCGCCGTAGTGGCGCTGCTGGATCCGGTAGTCGCGCCGCCGCAGCGCGAGCACCAGCCCGCCGACGATCGCGACCAGCCCGAAGAGCGCCAGAATCCCCGACCAGTCCGCAACGCGCCAGGCGAAGGACGCGCCGACGGCCGCGACACCGATCGCGATGTAGAGATACGGAAGGGCCTCGTAGATCGGGCGCGTGACGCGCATCAGGCCGTACCCCCGACCGTCAAGGCATCCACGCGCAGCGTCGGCTGGCCGACGCCGACCGGCACGGTCTGCCCGTCCTTGCCGCAGCTGCCGATGCCGTCGTCGAGCATCAGGTCGGTGCCGACCATGCTGACGCGCGTCAACACGTCCGGCCCGTTGCCGACGAGGGTCGCGCCTTTCACCGGCGCCGTGACCTTGCCGTCCTCGATGAGGTAGGCCTCGCTCGCCGAGAACACGAACTTGCCCGAGGTGATGTCCACCTGGCCGCCGCCGAAGTTGACCGCATAGAGCCCGCGCTTCACCGAACGGATGATTTCCTGCGGGTCATGCGGCCCGGGCAGCATGTAGGTGTTGGTCATGCGCGGCAGCGTCGCGTGCGCGAAGGATTCGCGCCGGCCATTGCCGGTCGGTTTTGCGCCCATCAGCCGCGCGTTCAGCTTGTCCTGCAGGTAGCCCTTCAGCACGCCGTTCTCGATCAGCGTGGTGCAGGAGGTCGGCGTGCCTTCGTCGTCGATGTTGAGCGAGCCGCGCCGCCCGGGGAGCGTGCCGTCATCCACCACCGTGCACAGGGGCGAGGCCACCATTTCGCCGATGCGCCCGGTGAACGCCGACGTGCCGCGGCGGTTGAAGTCGCCCTCGAGCCCGTGGCCGATCGCCTCATGCAGCAGCACGCCCGGCCAGCCCGGTCCCAGCACGACCGTCATCGTGCCCGCAGGCGCGGGGACGGCCTCGAGGTTGACGGTCGCCTGGCGCACGGCCTCGCGCGCGAGGCGCAGCGGCTTCTCGCCCGCGATGAATTCCTGCAGCGAGTAGCGCCCGCCCGTGCCGGCATAGCCCTGCTCGCGGCGGCCGTTCTGCTCGACGATCACCGAGACGTTCATGCGCACGAGCGGCCGCACGTCGGCGGCGAGCGTGCCGTCGCTCGCGGCGACGAGGATGATCTCGTGGACCGCGGCGAGCGTCGCCACGACCTGCTTGACGCGCGGGTCGATCTCGCGGGCACGGCGGTCGAGCTCCTGCAGCAGCGCCACCTTGTCGACGTCGGCGAGCGACGCGATCGGGTCGTCGACCGGATACAGGCGATGCGCGGCGGTTGCGTGCCAGGCCTGGACCTGGCCCTTGCCGCCCTCGCGCGCGATCGCGCGCGCGGCGCGCGCCGCCTCGAGCAGCGCCGCCGGCACGACTTCGTCCGAATAGGCGAACCCCGTGCGCTCGCCCGCCATGGCGCGCACGCCCACGCCCTGCTCGATGCCGTGGCTGCCTTCCTTGACGATGCCGTCCTCGAGCGCCCAGTGTTCCTCGCGCGCGAGCTGGAAGTAGAGATCCCCGGCATCCACGCTCGCGCCGAGCACGGAATCGAGCGCCTGCTCGAGCCGCCGGTCGTCGAGGCCGGAAGGCGCGAGGATGCGGTCGCGCGCGCATTGCAGGGCGTCGATGGTCATGCAAGAACCCTGTGCTTCAGGGCCGGGAAGCTCTCGCGCGTCGATTTCTGCCCTTCCATGTCGAGCGCCGCGGTGACGACGCGGCTTCCGCGCGGCTCGCGCGCGAGCACGCGGCCCCAGTGGTCCACGATCAGGCTGTCGCCGTAGGTTTCGCGATTGCTGTCATGGACTCCGCTCTGCGCGGCGGCGATCACGAAGCAGAGGTTCTCGATGGCCCGGGCCCGCAGCAGCGTCTCCCAATGCGCGCGCCCGGTCGGGCTCGTGAATGCGGACGGCACGCTGAAGATTTCGGCTCCCTCCGAAACGAGTTGCCGGAACAGCTCGGGGAAGCGCAAATCGTAGCACACGGTCAGTCCGAGCCTTCCCGCGGGCGTGTCCACGAGCACGGCCTTCGCGCCGGGCCGCGCGTTCGCCGACTCGCGATAGCCCTCGCGCCCGCCCGGCAGGTCCACGTCGAACAGGTGGATCTTGTCGTAGCGCGCCGCGCGCTTGCCGGCCGCGTCATACACGACGCAGGCATTGGCCGGCCGCGCATCGCCCTCGACCGCGATCGGCTGCGTGCCGGCCACCACCCACAGCTTGAGCTCGCGCGCCATCGCGGCCACCGCCGTCTGCACGGGCCCGTCGCCGTCCCGCTCGACGACCGCGCGCCGCTCCGCTTCATTGCGGCCCATGAACGAGAAATTCTCCGGCAGCACCGCGAGGCAGGCCCCGCGGTCGCGCGCGACGCCCAGCAGGCGGCGAGTGGTCTTGAGGTTCTCCGCGACGTCCGCGAGCGAGGTCATCTGCACGGCGGCGACAATGGGTTGGCTCATGGGGGTCCTTGCGAAACCTGGCGGTCGTCCTTCAGTTCCCGGGCGTCGATGCGCTTCACCTGCGGATCATCCCAGCTTCCGGTGATGCGATAGTAGCCACGCGTCGCGCCTTGCAGGGGTTCCTTGAATATCTGCGAGAAAAGCAGCAATGCGGCGCCGATCGCCGGCCCGCCGGCGAGCGCGCCGGCGACGCCGAGGGAGGCGCCGAGCTGGCCGGTGACGACCGCAGTCTGGTCGTAAGTCCGGTTCTTGAGGCTCGTGTGACCCGCGATGCCGATCTCGGCCGCGGAGCCGCGCAGCGTCAGGTTGTCCGTATAGGCGTCGCCGTCCGTCAGCTGGAACGTCCCGCGCAGGGTGTCGAAGGACAATCCTTCGCCCGTCAGGTCGTTGAAGTCGAGCGCCAGCCGGCGCGGCAGGTGCGCAAGGCTCATCAGGCCGAAGACGCGGCCCGCGCCCGGCTCGACCGACGTCAACTGTCCCTTTGCGGCGGAAATCTCGAGGCGCCCGGAGAGGCGCTCGATCGAACTCGCTTCCGGCGCGCCCGGCCAGGTCAGGTGCGCCGACATGTGCCCCTTCTCGCCCTCGACCTGCGTGCCGAACTGCATGGCGCCCATGAATGCCTTCACGTCCTTCGTTTCGACTTCGAAGTCGAGCTGGCATTCGGCGCCCTTGTCGTGCATGAGCCAGCTGCCGCGCCCCTCCGCAGTGAACGACGGATGCGTCATCGTGAACTTGTTGAGCGTCATGCCGGCCGTGCCGCGCGCGAACTCGGCTTCGACGTGGCCGAAATTGCGCGCATCGATCACAAAGTCCCGCAGGTCGACGCGGATCGCCGGGAGCTTGCGCGGATCCGGGTCCGGCCGCACGCCGAGTCCCGTCGCGCGGTCGCCGAAGTGCAGGCGATCGAAATCAAGGACGAGCGGGACTTCCCCCGGAAAGCTGAAGGGCACGACGGCGTGTCCGTCGACCCCGTCGCCTTTCATGTTGACGTCCCAGGCGCGGTTGCCGGGCCGCAAGCGCCCGCTCACGTTCGTGAATGCGTAGCTGACCGCCTCGAAGCGATCGATCGAAAGGTCGGCGCCGCCGAGCCACTCCTGGATCGGGCGGCCATGCGGCTCATCCCACTTGAGATCGAGCAGCTTCGTGAGGCTTGCCGACTCGAGGTGGCCCGTGAGCCAGAGGCCGGCGCTCTTCGGCAGCGCGTCAGGCACATCGCCGCCGAAGGCGACGATGCCGCGTTCGATCGGCGCCGCATCCGCCTGGCTTCGCCATTGCACCAGCGCATGGATGTCGCGCCCGAGCGAGCCCTCGATGCGCGGGCCATTGGTGCCGTCGAAGCTCGCGGCGAGCTGGAGCGGCGCGCGATGTCTCCGCGGCCTTGTCGAAGGGTTCCGGCAGGGCCGAGGCGAGGCCGCGCAGGTCGCTCGAGAGCCGGACCGTTCCGCGCGCAGGCACTTTCGGATCCACGTTGCGCTCGACCTCGAGCGCGCCGCGCCAATCGGCGGTGCCCGCGAGGCCCGCATTGACCGGCATCCGCGCGAGCGGCTGCAGGGCGGATCCCTGCAGGCTGCCCTGTCCCTCCACGCGCGTGCGCAGATTCCCGTTGGCGAGCGCCGTCGTCGCGATCGATGCCCGCCAGGACCCGCCGAGCGCGCGGCCGGTGAGTGCGGGCGCCTGCAACTCGCGGTTGCGGACCCAGAGATCGCCGGTGACGTCCGTCAGTTCGTACGGCTGCTGCCGGTGGCGGAGCGTCACGCCGTCGAGGTTCGCCATCACGGTCACCACGCGCCGGTCGAAGTTCTTGATCGGCAGCACCAGGGCGATCTCGGCCTTGACCGGCCCCGTTCCATTGAGGCCGGCAAAGAGCGCCCCGAATGACGGCGCGAGCGGCGTGCCCTGGAGCATGCGCAGCGCGCGTCCCGCGTCGGTCTCGGTCGCGCCGCGCGCGGCGAAGACGGCGTCACGCAGGTCGCCGCTGTTCACCTCGGCGTTCGTGAATGGCACGCCGCCGATGCTGCCGCGGCTCGCCACCGCATGCAGCGCCGGGCCGTCGAAGCTGAAATCCGACTCGACGTCCTGCAGCTCCGGCCAGCCGGCCGCGTAGAAGAGGTCGATGCCCGTCGCATGCCCGCTCGCGCGGAAAATGCCCTCCCCGTCGCGGTACGGAAAGCCCGTCGTCGGTCCCGTGATCGTGACGTCCGCTTTCGTCACGCGGCCGCCGCGGAATGCGGCGTCGAGCCAGTGAATCGTCTTCGGGGAGAGCCGGCCCGTCTGCAGGTAGCGCCAGAGCTGGGTCACGTCGAAATCCGACGCCGTCGCGCTGATGTCCATGAGCGGCACCTCGCCCGGCCGCAGCAGCAGCCGGGCCTTGCCGCGTGCGATGCCGTGGCCGCTGTCCGCCAGCGCGTCGTCGAGCCAGATCCGCACGCCGGTGTCGAAGCGCTGCCATTCGACGTGGCCGTCGCCGCGCAGGACCGCGGCCGGCGCGCGCCACTGCTGCGGCCAGTCGATCGTCGCATCGCGCGTCGCGAGCTCGAGGATGCCGCCGCCGCCGCGGCCCTCGATCGCGCCGTCGAAGCCGGTGATGCCCGCCGCCTTGCCGAACGGGTTGAATCCGACGTTCGCGAAACGCAGTCGCCCGGTGATGTCCGGCAGCCGCTTGTCGCCGGCATCCGCAACCGCGAGGTCAACCCCGAAGAGCTCGCCCCGCGGCGCAAGCGCCGTGATGCGCTCACGCAGCGCACCCGCCGGCAAGGCCCCGGCCAGCGCCGCGAGATTCTCGATCCTGAGGTAGTCCGCGCGCGCGGCGACCGCTGCGATGCGGCCGTCTTTCTGCGTGACGCGCGCATCCAGGCTCGTCGGCCGCCAGGGCAAGCCGGGCCGCGAGAGCTCGAGATCGGTCGCCTCGATCGAGACGGTCGTCGCGTCGCGCTGCAGGCGGATGTCGCCGGCGACGCGCGAGAACACCTGGTCCGAGCCCGCAGGCCGCAGGTCTTCGAGATCCGGCTGCAGGCGCAGGCTGGTGACGTCGCGGCCCCGGCCCCGCGCCGAGACGCGGATCGAACCGTGGCCCTCCGTCGGCACGCGGAAGCTGTCCGGCAGCATCGCGGCCCACTGTGGCAGGTCGAGTTCGCGAGCGTCCATGCGGGCGCGCCAGTCGACAGAGGCGCTGTCGGCGAGCTTGCCGCTGGCCTCGGCCTCGACGTCGATGAAGGAGCCCAGGTGATCCGGCAGCTCCACGCGGCCGGCGAGCGTGATGACATCGCCGCTGCGCACGACTTCGAGGTCGGCGCCCGTCAACTGGAAACGCCCCTGCCGGGCGCGCAGGTCGAGGACGTCGAGCACGGCGTCGGTGACGGCGAAGCGGCCGCGCGGGAAGCGGTCGAGCGTCATCGGCGCGTGCGCGGCATCGGGCTGCTGCAGTGCCGACTGGCCGACGAGGCGGATGCGCCCGTCGGGCGTGATCACGAAATTGAGCCGCGGCCGCACGAAGGTGACCCGCGCGACCTCCGCGCGGCGGTACCAGATCGAACGCGGAATCGAAAGGCTGACGCGGCCCGCGTCCGCCGCGACCAGCGGCTCGTCGCCCGAGTCCGGCAGGACGCGCGCGCCGCGGAACACGATCTCGGGCCCGTAGCGGCCGATCCGGGCGTAGATGGAATCGAACTTGAGCGTGAGTCCCGTCGTCTCGTGCACGCGGGCGACGATGCGTTCCTGGTAGCCCGGCAGCAGGTCGATCGCGAGGCGGAAAGCGCCGATCGCAAGCGCGAGCAGGAGCGCCGCGAGGCCGATGAGGCCCGCGATCCAGCGCCACAGCCGCTGCATCCAGGAAGTCCAGGGGGTCATGCAGGATTGCCGGAGAAGGTACTCACGGTTTGGACAAGGGCGGCAAACAGCCTGTTCCGGCGATTCACGGCGCCTCCCAGCGCCGTACGCCCGCGGCATCGAGCAGCGCCGCCGTCTCAAAGAGCGGCAGGCCCATCACCCCGGAAAAACTGCCCTCGAGGCGCGAGACGAAAACGGCGCCCCGGCCCTGGATCGCATAGGCGCCCGCCTTGCCCGCCGGCTCGCCGCTCGCCCAATAGCGCCGGCATTCACCGGCGTCGATCGCACGGAATGTGACGTAACTCGTGCTGAGGACCAGACGCAGCTGCCCGGCGTTCCAGAGTGCAATCGCCGTCAGGACCTCGTGCGTCCGGCCGGCAAGCGCGCCGAGCATGGCGACGCAGGCGGCTTCGTCCGCGGGCTTGCCGAAGATCCGGCCGCCCTCGACGACCGTCGTGTCGGCCGCGAGCACCGGTCGGTCCGGCCGGCCGTGCAACACGTTGACGACCGCCTGCGCCTTGTCCCGTGCCAGGCGCTGGACATAGTCGGCCGGCAGCTCGTCGGGCTGCGGGCTCTCGTCGATGTCGGCCGCGACGACCTCGTGTCGCACGCCGATCTGGTGCAGGAGCTGGCTGCGTCGGGCAGACGCCGAGGCGAGGACAATCGAGTCGTAACCCATTGAGCCGCGAGAATAGCCCAAGGAACCCGGTCAGGCGCGGTGGTAAGGATGGCCTTGCAGCAGGCTGTGCGCGCGGTAGAGCTGCTCCGCGACCATGACGCGCACGAGGCCGTGCGGCCAGGTGAGCGGCGAGAGCGACCAGCGGAAATCGGCCTCGGTGGAGAGAGCGGCGTCGAGTCCCTCGGGCCCGCCCACGAGCAGGGCGAGGTCCTTGCCTCCCGCCATGCGCTGCGCGAGCCATTGCGCGAGCTCCGGCGTCGTCATCGAGCGTCCGCCGACTTCGAGGGCAACGACGTAGCTGGACGGTCGCGATCGCCGCGCGCATGCGCTCCGCCTCCCGGGCGAGCGGGATTTCAACCAGCTCGAACTTGAGCCCGCGGCCGAAACGGCGCCCGTATTCGGCGACGCCGTCGTCGATCCAGGCGGGCAACCGGGTGCCGGCCGCGATCAGCCGGATGCGCACGGGATTCCCTCAGGCGGCGCTGGGCGCCCGCCGGGCGGGCCGCAGGTCCCAGAGTTTCTCGAGCCCGTAAAACTCGCGGATGCGCGGCAGCATGACGTGAACGATGAGGTCCTGCAGGTCCACGAGCACCCACTCGCCCTCCTTCTTGCCCTCGACGCCGTAGGTTCGATGGCCTGCCTCGCGGCAGCGCTCGATCAGGCGGTCCGCGATGGACTTCACGTGCCGGTCCGAGTTGCCGGTCGCGACGATCATCGTGTCGGTGACGACCGTGAGCTTTCTCACGTCGAGCACTTTCACGTTGACGGCTTTCATGTCTTCGAGCGCGGCGATGGCGATCTTCGTCAGGCTGCCAGGTCCGGTCCTGGTCTTCTTGGCGGCGGGAGCGGTGCGTTTTTTCTTCGGTCTCGTGGCGGTCATTCCTTAGTTACCTGGCCGGGCGTAACTGCCCGTGGCAAGGATGATCCTACGCGCCGCCTCGGGCATCAAGTAGCGCGGATCGCGACCCGCCGCGATGACCGCGCGCACGGCGCTCGAGGAGAGATCAAGCTGCGTGTTTTCGCTCACGTGGACGAGGCCGGCGGGCGACGCGGCGAGCTGCGCCGGGTCGTCGCAGCGATGGTCCCGCAGGAGCCGGGCCGCGAACCCCTCGCCCGGCGAAGGCGAATTGGGCCGCCGCGCGATCACGATGTGCGCGAACGCGAGGAGCTCGCCCGCGCGATGCCAGCGCTCGATGCCCGCGAAGGCGTCCATGCCCATGATCAGCACGATCGGCTGCGAACCGCGCTCGGCGCGCAGCGCCTCCAGCGTCAGGATCGTGTAGGACGGGCCCGCGCGCCGCAGTTCGCGGTCATCCACGAAGAATCGCGGATCGTCGCCGACCGCGGCGCGCACCATCGCGAGGCGCGTCTTCGCATCCGCAAGCGGCGCCGCGCGATGCGGCGGGTCGCCGGCCGGCACGAAGGCGACGGCCTCGAGGCCGAGCAATTCGTGCAGCTCGTGGGCCGTGCGCAGGTGGCCGAAGTGAATCGGGTCGAACATCCCGCCGAACACGCCGATCGGGCGCATGGGAGAAGCGCGGGCTCAGCCGCGCGGCTGCGCGGACGCGTGCTTCGCGCCCGCGATATCGGCGACGAGCGCGGTCAGCGAAGTCCACGGGTCCCCGCCCCCCTTGCCCGCCTGGCCCTTGAACTGGCGGTCGATGTGCGCCGCCGCGACAAACCAGGGCCCGATCGACTGGCGCGCGGTGCGCTTTGCCGCGCGCGAAACGAGCGCCTCGTGCCGCTCGGCATTGGCACCCCAGGCTTTCTTCTGGATGCCGTTACGCACGTCGGCGAGCGCGCGCAGCTCGCGGCAGAGCGCCCACAGGATGAGTGGCGGCTCGGCACCCTCGGCACGCAGGCCCGCGAGAATCCGGAGCGTGCGCGGCGCATCGCCATCGAGCGCGGCTTCGCCGAGCTGGTAGACGCTGTACCTCGCGCTGTTGGCGACGGCCGCCTCCATGGCGTCCAGCGAGACGCGCCCGGCCGGCGTCAGGAGTGCGAGTTTCTCGAGCTCCTGCTGCGCGGCGAGCAGGTTGCCCTCGACGCGCTCCGCGAGGAACTCCGCCGCGCCGCGCTCCAGCGTGAGGCCGACCTTCGATGCGCGCTGTGAAATCCACTGCGGGAGCTTTGCCGATCTCGACTGGCGTCGACTGCACGAAAACGCCGTGCTTCTCGAACGCCTTGAGCCAGGCACTCGACCAGGCTTCCCTTTCCGGCCTGGTCGTGATGACGAGCACGAGGTTGTCCGGCCCGGGATCCGCCGCGAGCGCGGCGAGCGCGGCGCCGCCCTCCTTGCCCGGCCGCGCCGTCGGCATGCGGATTTCGAGGATGCGGCGCTCCGAAAAGAGCGAGAGCGAATGGCTCGCCGTCGTCACCTCGGACCAGTCGAAGCTCCGGTCCGTGACGAAAAGGTCCCGGCCGGTGAAGCCTTCCTTGCGCGCACGGGCGCGGACGAGGTCGGCCGCCTCGCCGGTCAGCAGCGGCTCATCGCCGGCGATGAGCCAGACGGGCGCGAGGCCCTTTTCCAGCACGCGGGCGACCTGGTCAGTGAAGGTGCGCATGGCCGATCAATTGTAGCCATCGTCGAGCGTCTTCAGGAATGCGACGAGATCGTCGATCTCCGCGTGCGTCACGGCGCGGGCTGTTCGCCCGGTTTGCGGTCGTCGTGGATCTCGCTCACGTTGACCGCGCAAGTTGTCGAACGCCGCGTTGCGGAAGTACGGCGCGGCACGCACCGCGGCCCGTGAAGCAGCGCCGCCGCAACCCACCATGGTGGCGGCGACCAATAAACAAGGTGTTCGCAGCCCCAGGTTCATGCGCAAAGTGGCTCGATGGTAGTGCGAATGATTCGCGTTCACAATGGCGAGATCACGGCCCGTGTGCGATAGTCGGAGTCGCTTGAATCGCACCATTTTCATCGCCATCGCCCTGCTCGCCGTCGCGCCGACCGTGCGCGCGGAGGACATGACGCAGTTCCAGGTGGGCCTGAACGGCGGCTATCGCATGGGCGGCAGCCTCGAGGACGAGGAAACCGGCGATGATCGCGACCTCGATGAGGCGAGCAGCTTCGCCGTGTCGATGGAGCTTCGTTACCGCAAGGGCGATGATCGTTTCTACCAGCTCTGGTATTCGCGCCAGTCGTCCAGCGTCAACGACGGGACCGGGCCGGTCGGCGTCGACGTCGAATACCTGCACCTCGGCGGCACCCTGCCCTTCGGCGGCTGGGAGCACGCGCAGCCATACTTCGCCGCGGGCCTCGGCGCGACGCGATTTTCGTCCTCCGCGCCCGGGGCGGACGACGTCACGCGATTCTCCGGCTCGATGGCATTCGGCCTCGAAGTGCCGCTCGCGAGGAATGCGGCGATCCGGCTCGAGGCGCGCGGCTACGCGACGTTCGTCGACACGAGCACTTCATTCTTCTGCCAGTCGGACAACGGCGAAGGCGTCTGCCGCATCGTCGCGAGCGGCTCGACGATCCTCCAGGCCGAGGCGCTCGCGGGGATCCTGATCCGCTTCTAGGGTTCGCGCGCGCCGGCTTTCAGCCAGGCAGCCAGCAGGCGGATTTGCGTTTCATCGAGACGGGCGCCGAATGCCGGCATGACGCCGCTGCGCCCGTTCGCGATCGATTCAAGCACGTCGGCGCGCTCGCCGCCGTAGTTCCAGGCGGCGTCATTGAGTGCCGGCGCGCCCAGCATCGGATTGCCGGCGCCGGCAGCGCCGTGGCAGGCCGCGCAGTACTGCTGGAACAGCGCGCCGCCCTGGGCCACGGAGGCAGACTCCGCCTGGCCGTGCGACAGCGCCAGCACGTAGCTGGCGAGCTGCTCGACGCCATCGGGGCCGACAACCGCGGCCCACCCGGGCATGGCGGCCTGGCGGCCTGCGTCAATCGTCGCGATGACCTGCGATTCGTCGGAGCCCCATTGCCAGGCGGCGTCCGTCAGGTCCGGAAACGTCCTGGCCTGGCCGGCGGCATCGCGGCCGTGGCAGGAACTGCAGTTGTTGTTGAACACGTGCCAGGCGGAGCGCATGGCCGTGTCGCTGCCTGCGATCTCGGCGAGCGGCAGCTTGAGCAGGAGCCTGCGCTGCGTGCCGAATTGCCCTTCGTAATCGACGAATCGCTCCTCGATCCTTCCGCCCATCGACCATCCGAGTGCGCCGCGGAAGGTACCGAGTCCCGGATACAGCATCACGTAGACCACCGAGATGGTCATCAGCGCCAGGATGAACCAGAACCACCAGATCGGCGCCGGCTTCGCGCCTTCGCGCAGCGTCTCGTCCCAGACCAGGTGCTCGTTCCCGTCCGGGCCGCCGCGATAGACGTCGATGATGAGCCACAGGAGCGCAATGAAACTCACGACCGTGATCGCGACGATCCACCCGCCCCAGAATTGCGACGGCAGGTCAGCCACGGCTTTCCTCGTCCTCGAGCGGAATGCGCGCGGCGTCATCGAGCCGCTCGCGCGTCGAGCGCAATGAGACCCAGACGACCACGACGATCATGAATGCCATCACCAGCATGTCGCCGGCGAAGATGAACCAGGTCATGGCGGCGGCTTCCCTGCCCGGCTCCGCCCCAGGCACTGCAGGTAGGCGATCACCGCATCGAGTTCGGTCTTGCCGGCAAGCGCCGCGGGCGCCGCCGCGATGTCTGCCTCCGTGTAGGGATGGCCGAGCATCGCGAGCGCGCGCATGCGGGCCTGGATGCTGCCGTTGCGGTCCGCGGGATGGGTCGCAAACCACGGATAGGCGGGCATGATCGATGCCGGCACGACCGAACGCGGGTCGAGCAGGTGCAGGCGATGCCAGGCATCGCTGTAGCGCCCGCCGACGCGATGCAGGTCGGGACCGGTGCGCTTGGATCCCCACAGGAAAGGCCGGTCGTATGCGAATTCCCCGGCGCGTGAATACGGACCGTAGCGCTTGACCTCGGCGAGCAGCGGCCGGACCTGCTGCGTGTGGCAGGTGCTGCAGGATTCGCGGATGTAGATGTCGCGACCTTCGAGTTCGAGCGCCGAATAGGGCGCCATGTCCGCCGGCGTCGGCGTGCCTTCGGCGACGATCGGCAGCACCTGGACCAGGCCGCCGATCGCGGACACCAGCAGGATGCCGAAGATCAGCAGTCCGGTGTTGCGCTCGAGCCGGTGGTGCAGCGACATCCAGTTCATGCTGTCGCTCCGGCCTGCACGGTGACGGGCGGCGCGACGACGACGGTGCGCCTCCCGGCGAAGGTTCGCGCCAGGTTCCAGGCCATCAGGATCGCACCGGCCAGGAACACGAGGCCGGCGAAGAATCGCAGCAGGTAGTACGGCTTCATCGCCGCCATCACGTCGTTGAAGCTGAAGCGCACTTCGCCGAGGTCATCGAGCGACAGCCACAGCACGCCCTGGGAGACGCCCGCGCCCCACATCGCGAGCACGTAGAGCATCGTCCCCGCGAGCGCCAGCCAGAAGTGGATGTTCGCCAGCCGCACGCTGTACAGCGGCGCTCCCGCCATGCGCGGCACCATGAAATAGAACGTGCCGAACGTGATCAGCGCATTCCAGCCGAGCGCTCCCGAATGGACATGGCCGATGGTCCATTCCGTGAAGTGGCTGAACACGTTGACGCTCTTGATCGCGAGCATCGGGCCCTCGAATGTCGCGAGGCCATAGAACGCGAGCGCCAGCACGATGAATTTCAGCGCCGGATCGGTCTTCAGTTTCTTCGCCGCGCCGCTGACCGTCATGATGCCGTTGACCATGGTCGCCCAGGACGGCGCGAGCAGGATCAGGCTCATGACCATGCCGAGCGACTGCAGCCATTCCGGAATCGCGTGGTAATGCAGGTGGTGCGGTCCCGCCCAGATATAGGTGTAGACAAACGCCCAGAAGGCGACGATCGAAAGCCGGTAGCTCCAGATCGGCTGCTCCGCCTGCTTCGGCAGGAAGTAGTACAGCATTCCGAGAAAGCCGCCGGTCAGCAGGAAGCCGACGGCGTTGTGGCCGTACCACCATTGCACGACGGCGTCCTGCGCACCGCGCGAACAGCGAGTAGGATTTCCCGAGCGTCACGGGCAGCTCGAGGCTGTTGACGATGTGCAGCATCGCGACGACGATGATCAGCGCGCCGTAAAACCAGTTCGAGATGTAGATCGCCTCGACCTTGCGCTTTGCGATGGTGCCGAAGAAGACGACCGCGAACCCGACCCAGGCCACGGTGATCGCGAGGTCGAACGGCCATTCGAGTTCCGCATACTCCTTGCCCGCGTTCCAGCCGGCGAGTATCGAGGCACCGCCGAGCACGATCGCCGCCTGCCAGGCATAGAACACGGCCCAGGCGAGTCCCGGGCGAACAGCCGCACATGCGACGTGCGCTGCACGCTGTAGAAAGCCGTTGCGATCAGCGCCGACACGCCGAACCCGAACAGGACGAGCGTCGTATGCGCCGTGCGCAGGCGGCCGAAGGTCAGGGCCGGCCAGCCGCCGTCGATCGTCGGCCAGACGAGCTCCGCCGCGACGTAGACGCCCGCGGCCATGCCGAGCAAGGCCCACAGGACCGAGCAATACATGAATGCCGTGACGACGCGATCTTCGTAAGGCTTCACGTCAGGTTCCAAGCGATGGCCCGATACCGTTGCCCCACAGGGCAACCGTAAATCCGAGCAGGCTGACCAGCGCGACCAGCAGATAGGCGATCAGGGCGGACGCCATCAGCATGCCGCGATTCGGCCCGGTGGCGAGCACGATCGGCAGGCCGCGGTACAGGAGGAACATGCACCAGATCAGCACCGGCACCAGCACCAGCACGTTCAGGAAGGCGTGCGGAAAGAGGTGGACGACGCTGCCGACCGCCAGCGGCGCGCCGACGATCGCCATCAGCGCAAGGCAGCGGCCGAGCGAGGTGTTCGCATCGTAGGTCGCAGCCATCCAGCGTGCGATCACGGCGCTGCTCAGGAACCCGAACAGCAGCGCGCCGAAATAGGCGGTGCAGATCGCGAGCACGGTGGACTGCGGCAGGTACACCGGCTCGACGCCGAGGCGCCAGCCGAACTGAGCGTGCCGAAATAGGCGAAGAGCGGCGGCAGCAGGCCGAGCCAAAGCGCAATCCGGAAGAATACGCGGCCCGCAGGAGGAGACTCGTTCGCCACCGCCTGAAAGAGAGCATTGGGCGAAAAGAGAATCCTGCCCAGCTGCAGGATCGAAAGTCGGGCCGGCATCAGCGCATCCCCCCGCCGGGAAGTCTAATGTGGATCGCCTTCGGTGGCGAGGGTCGCTAGGATGTGCGGGCGTGAACCCGCGTCGCGAACACTATCCGCCCATCGAGCCGCATCGACAGGGACATCTCGCCGTCGGCGACGGCCACGAGATCTACTGGGAGGAATGCGGCAACCCGAAGGGCAAGCCGGTCGTTTTCCTTCACGGCGGCCCCGGCGCGGGCTGCGATGCCCGGGCGCGGCGTTTCTTCGATCCTGCGCGCTATCGCATCTTCCTGTTTGACCAGCGCGGCTGCGGCCGCAGCCGGCCCCATGCGAGCCTCGATCACAACACGACCTGGGACCTCGTCGCCGACATCGAGCGGCTGCGCGTGCACTTCGGCGTCGAGCGCTGGCAGGCATTCGGCGGTTCCTGGGGGTCGACGCTCGCGCTCGCCTATGCCGAGACGCACCCCGAGCGAGTCAGCGAGCTCGTGTTGCGCGGGATTTTCCTCCTGCGGAAGAAGGAACTGAACTGGTTCTACCAGGAAGGCGCTTCCTTCCTGTACGCCGACCGCTTCGAGGAATACGTCGCGCCGATCCCGCCCGCGGAGCGCGGCGACCTGGTGCGCGCATTCCATCGCCGTCTCACGGGCGCCAACCGCGTCGAGGCGCAAGCCGCCGCGCGCGCCTGGGCCGTGTGGGAAGGCGCGACGAGTTACCTGCTCACCGATGACGACAACGTGCGCAAGTGGGGCGAGGACGAGTTCGCGCTCGCCGTCGCGCGCATCGAGTGCCACTACTTCGTGAATGGCGGATTCATGAAGAGCGAGAGTCAGCTGCTCGACGACATCGGCCGTATCCGCCACATCCCCGCCGTCATCGTGCAGGGCCGGCATGATGTCGTCTGCCCGATGTTCACGGCCTGGGATCTGCACCGCGCCTGGCCCGAGGCGGAGCTTCGCATCGTCGGCGACGCCGGGCATTCGGCCTTCGAACCGGGGATCACCGACGAGCTGGTGCGCGCGACCGACCGTTACGCCGGGTGAGCCTGTTGCAGGCTGAATGGTCGGGATCGCGGCCATTCGACTTACGGCAACATAATAAAAGGAGTCAGAATTGCGCGGGGGCCTGAGCAGCAGCCGCAGGTGATGGCGCTACTGTAATACCCTACCCGCGTCTACAGGCTTGCGGCCCAGTGTGGTACGGCACCCGCCCACTGTATCCGGAGTTGCCATTAGTTGACCCTAGTCGGCATGGGTTTCGCCATCAGCCGACGCTCGGTCTACGTGCTCGCTTCGGTCGTTGTTGCCGCCGGACTGCTCGAGGTTCTGGCGGGACCGTCGGAGTCGTCCGACGTGGTGGGGCCCGCCAACGACCGGTCCACGGCGCCGCAGGAAATGGCCGACGTCGGTCATACCGTCGCGCAGCCGGGCCGGTCATCGACCCTGACGCCGGCCGCCGCAAGACTTCTCACCGCGCTCGCCCATCGCACGACCGGGGCATCGGAAGGCGGTGATCTGTTCGCGTCGCACTCCTGGTACGTGGCACCGCCGCCACCGCCGCCAGCGCCGGTACGGCCCGTCGTTCCGACAGCACCGCCATTCCCATACACATTCCTGGGTAGCTACACGGAAAGTGGTAACCAGACAGCTTATTTCCTGGCGCGCAATGACCGCGTCTACGACGTGCGGCTCGGAGACACGATCGATCAGATCTACAGCGTTGACGGTGTCGAGAACGGTCAACTCATCTTTACGTACAAGCCACTCAACATCCGCCAGACGCTGCCGATCGGAGCGGGTCCTTGATTCCAAAGTCAACGAGGCGAGCGGCCGTCGTGGTGACCCTGACCATCGGCCTCCTGGCCGGCTGCGCGGCGGAGCACCTGCATCGCGATGGGCTCGCGGCGATCGATCAAGGCCACTACCAGGAAGGCATCGCCATGCTCGAGCAGGCCGCCCAGAGCGACCCGAACAACGCGACCTATCGCCTCGACCTCAAGGCGCGACGCGAGGCCGTCGTGCAACGCATGATCGCCACAGCCGATGCCGCGCGCCATGCCGGCCAGCTCGATGAAGCGGATGCCCTGTACCGGGCCATCCTTGGAATCGAGAGCGGCAACAATCGGGCGCAACGCGGCATCGACGGCGTGGCAGCGGACCGACGGCATGCCGACCTCGTCGCGCAGGCGGAAGCGGAGCTTGGGCGCGGCGAAATCGAACAAGCCGAGGCGAAAGTAAACGCAGTGCTTGCGGAGAATCCCGGATTCGAGTCAGCCAACGCACTGCGCACCAGGATCGACGACGCGCGCGGACCGGTCAATGTCGTGCCGCGGCTGCACCCGCGCGACAATCACGCGGTGTCACTGCAGTTCCGGGATGCCAACACCAAGATGGTGTTCGAGGCGCTGTCGCGCCAGACCGGCATCAATTTCGTTTTCGACAAGGACGTGCGCAGCGACAGCAAGACCACGATCTTCCTGAAGCAGGTGCCGGTCGAGCAGGCGATCGAGCTCGTGCTCGGCCAGAACCAGCTCGCACGGCAGGTACTGTCGGAAAACATGGTGCTGATCTACCCGAACAACGCACAAAAACAGAAGGACTACCAGGACCAGATCGTCAAGACGATCTACCTCACCAACGCCGACCCGAAGCAGGCCCAGAACCTGCTGAAGACCGTGCTCAACGCGAAGATCCTGTTCATCGACGAGCGCGCCAATCAGATCGTCATCCGCGACACGCCGGAAATGGTGCGGATGGCGGAGAAGCTGCTCGCCTCGCTCGACCTGCCTGAGCCCGAGGTCATGATGGAAGTCGAGGTGCTCGAGATCACGCGCAACAAGCTGGAGCAGCTTGGCATCAACTATCCGACCGGGGCCACGTTCTCGATGACGGCGCCCGATGGCGGCAAGTTTTACTTCTCCGACTACGACAAGCAGAACTCGGACACCATCACCGCGACGCCGCTCAGCGCCTCCGTCGACCTCCTCAAACAGGTGGGCGTCACCAACCTGCTCGCGAGCCCGCGCATCCGGGCGCGCAACAAGGAAAAGGCCAAGGTCCTCATCGGGTCGAGGGTGCCGGTGATCACGAATTCGGTTACGCCGACTTCGAGCGGCACGTCCGTCGTGACCGGCAGCGTCCAGTATCTTGACGTCGGTCTCACGCTGGAAGTCGAGCCGACGATCTATCTCGACGGAGAGGTGGCGATCAAAGTCGACTTTGAAATCAGCACGATCGTCAAGGAAGTGCGCACCGGTGGCGATTCGGAGAGCGATCAGGGCACGCTGGCGTATGAAATCGGCACGCGCAACGCCCATACCCTGCTGCGCCTGAAAGACGGCGAGACGCAGATTCTCGCCGGCCTCATCCAGGATCGTGATACGCAGAGTTCGAGCCACATTCCGGGCCTCGGCGACATTCCGGTCGTGGGCCGCCTGTTCGGTTCCATGCACAAGACCAACGACAAGACCGAGATCGTGCTCTCCATCACGCCGCGCATCATCCGTTCGCAGCCGCGGCCCGCGAGCAGAGACACCGAGTTCTGGTACGGCACGGAGTCGAGCGTTCGCAGCGCGCCGCTGGGTGCGGCCGACGCTGCGGCCGAATCCGCAGCAGAGCCCGAACCTGCCGATGGCGACGCGACGCCCGTCGTCCTGTCAGAGCCCTCGGGCAGCGCCGCGCCGGGCCAGCAGTCTGCAACGCCGGCACCCGTAGCGCCGACGACCAGTTGGGTCGGCCCCGGCGAAGTGAAGGTCGGACAGGACTTCGACGTGACCCTCAAATTCGATGGCGGCGGCGAAATGAAAGGCGTACGAACTCAAGTTCGATACGAGCCCGGCACGGTCCAGCTCGTCGGCGCGGACGCCGGCGATGCGGTTCCGGACGAAGCGCGCGCGAGCGCGGTGCCGCGCATCAATCAGGTTGCCGGCGTCGTGCAGCTGGTCGCCAATGCCAGCGGCGACGCAACGATCCACGGCACTGGCAGCCTGCTGGTGCTGCACTTCAAGGCGCTCGCGCCCAGTGCAGCCTCAAAGATCACCATGCAAGTGGCAGCCATTGCAGCCAGCGGCGTCAATGTTCCGCCTGCGGCGCAGGCACCCTACGTGATTGTCGTCACGCCATAAACGCAGCGCGATTCTCCCAGTGATGCGCGCCGTCGTGCCGGCCTGCGTCGCGGTATTCGTGACCGACCTACGGTGTTACCCCCAGTGGTGAGCGGGTATCGACCTACTAACCACGCACCACAAACCCGATCAATCTGTCACGTGGGGGATTTTCCCGCTGTGTCTCTTTGGCACCCGCTGCGCGGCAGCCGCCTGGGGACCTGCAGGTGAGTATCCCGGGCGGGGATTCAAGAGCGCTGCGCGCGCCGCAGCTTGAGGACGGAGGCTCTATGCATTGCACACGACTGATCCGGGGCGGTTTCATCGCAGCGCTCCTCACGTTGGCCGGCACGATTGCGGCGCAGGCGGCCCCCGTGACCCTGAATGTGGTCAATGCGGCGGACAACAGCCCCGTCGCCACATACAAATACATCATCAACGTCGACAACACCGGCACGAACGAGCAACGCTCGGCGCAGGCTGGAACCGGTTGCAACTATGAAGACGATGGTTACCCGCTCAGCTGCAATTGGGCCTCAATCCATGGTTGGCCCACTTCGAGCCCGATTTACACACAGGGTGACCAGTCGGATTTTGCCTCCGGCCTGGCGGACGTTCCTGACGGTCGCTACCTGATCTCGGTGCTGGCCGCCGGCTACAAACTGGACGGCCGGCACTTCAGGATTGACGGCGGTGTCGTTACCTGGGACGGCGTCGATGCGACGAATCCGGCAGGCGTCGTCAAATTGCGGAAGCCGCCGCTGCCCGACGCACAGATCCAGGCGGCGGTGTTCGATGACACGTCGACCGCGAACGGCACTCCCGACCCCACCGAAAGCGGCATGGCGGGATTCCATGGGCATATCAACGACACCCTGGGCGAGGTCACCACCAACGTGTACGGCGACCCGTTGTGCTCCCAGTACGACACAGCGGGCGAATTGATCCCCGGGAGCGGCGGACAGTGCGTGAGCAAGTGCTATGTCGTCAACGCCAGCGTCGATGTCGGTACGGTCGCGCCCATTGATGCGGCCGGACGTTGCCCGATTGATGCGGTGGGTCTGACGAACACGCTCGAGGGAACGCCGATTCCCGACGGCGCTGCGGTCCAGGGCAAGCTCAAGATCCCCAACCTCGGCCCGAACCGCTACTCACTCTTCATCACGCCGCCAGATGGCTCCGGCTGGATCCAGACCACGACGCTCGAGGGCAGTCATGACTGGGACGCCTGGGAGATGGAAGGCGCGACCGGGCTCGACACCGAGTTCATCATGGGCGGCGAACCGTTCCCGGCCATCCTTTTTGGCTATGTGTCCACGCGCGGCACGCCGTCCGACCCTGGCTATGCCAACCTGAGTGGGTCAGGCCACATCCACGGCCTCGTCGAAGCCGTCAAGACTTACGTCCCAGGCGTCGGCGGCGTAGGTCCGCTGCCGGGCACGGGCCTGGGTTGCTGCGTCGGCATCACCCTCGACAAGCCGATCTCCCGGCCCTGGTTGGCGCTCGCGGATCTCAACAACGGCGACACGACGATCTGGGTCGGCCAGGGCAATGCCGACGGCACGTTCAACATTCCCAATGTGCCGGCGGGCGACTACCAGCTGACCTGGTGGGACGAGCCGCAGAACTACGCCCTCGACACGGTCAACGTCACCGTGGGCCCGGGCGAGAACGTCGACCTCGGCCTGCTTCCGATGACGGGTTGGTGGGCTTTCTTCGATGGCTATGTCTTCAACGACCTGGATCGCGACGGCATCAAGGATGCGGGCGAGCCACCTCTTGTCGGTTACGCCCTCACGCTGCGCTCGCGCACCAACACGCTGATGGACCGCGGATCCACGACGGCGGTGACCGACGCCAGCGGCTACTACAAGTTCGACATGGCCTATCCGACGATGAATTTCCTCGTGATGGAGGCCTACGACGACATTCACTACAGCACCGGTATCACCTACCAGGCCGACAACCAGCCGACACCGACGACCGACCTGGGCGCCGGCGTGGACGTCAGCGTGCTGTCGCTGATTGGCTTGGGCGGCCGCCTCGACTGGGGCAAGCACACCTACGACCCGACCGGCAACAACGGCGTCGACCCCCGCAACGGCGGCATCGTCGGCTCGCTCAGCTACGACACCACCCGCAACGAGCTCGACCCGCAGTACCAGGCGACCGAGGA
This sequence comes from uncultured Gammaproteobacteria bacterium, assembly GCA_963747035.1. Taxonomy (GTDB): domain Bacteria; phylum Pseudomonadota; class Gammaproteobacteria; order Steroidobacterales; family Steroidobacteraceae; genus SCUD01. Next base: position 17,367 of record CAVVDL010000017.1, on the reverse strand, counting down.
CTGGCAGCCGGGTGTTCCCGGCCTGACGGTGAAGCTGTTTGCGCCGGTCGAATGTGGAACAAACGTCGGCGCGCCCTGCGACGCATCGGAATCGTACGAACTCGCGCCGGACGGAGCCTTCGCCAAGGGCAATTTGCTCAACACCTACGTCAGCGAAATGTGGGAGCGGCCCACCGGCTGCGTGGCGCGCAATGCCAATGGCGATCCTCTCGTCGCCGGCACCGACCAGGCAGTGCTGCCGCTGGACGCGGACGCAGAATGCCTTGAAGGCCCGATTGTCGGCATCCAGTTCGGCCCCAATGCGTCCGACCAGGGAACGCCCGACGCGAACTTCGGCGTCAACGTCGACGGCAACTACGGCTTCGGCGACGGTTGCTTCAACGGAACTCTGGATGACAATGATCCGGCCAACCCGGTCTGCAATGGTGGATCTTTCGCGCCGCTCGGCGCCGGCGATTACCTGGTCGAGGTGGAGATACCGAACGACGCCCAGGGTCGCCCGATGTACAAGGTGACCAAGGAAGAAGACATCAACATCGCCAATGGCGACGAGTTCACGCCTGCGGTGCCGCCGCCCGCGTGCGCCGGCCCGTTGCACACGGTGGATCTGGCCGATTTCGCGACGGACGGCTACGCCGCCGTGGTCGGCGACGGCGGCATCACCAACAACGTGCCCGTCGGCGTCACCGTGCCCGCTTCGACCCCGGTCGAAAACGCGACGATGGCGGCCGATCTCGGCGGTACGCCCTACGAGGGCACGCCGCGGCCGCTGTGCAACGTGAAGCTGGTCGAACTCGCCAACGGCAAGTCGGTGGTGCCGATGTTCCACCTCTTCACCGACGTGCCGATTCCGACGCGCCTCTTCGGCCTGCTGGTCGATGACCTCAATTTCACGTCCAACCGTCAGTCGATTCTGTACGGCGAGAAGCTCGGCATCCAGTTCGTGCCCGGTCGGCATCTACGACTACACGAATCGGCTCGTCACCACCGTGGAGTCCGACTACAACGGCATGTTCGACGTGCTGCTGCCGTCCACCAACCGCATCAGCTGCCCGACGCCTTCCGGCGTCTGCGGCAATCTCTACCGATTCGTCGGCAACGACCCGGGTGTTCCGGGTCGTCTCAACCTGAACTACAACCCGCAGTATCGGACCATCGCCGCGGAATTCGAAGCGCTTCCCGGCCAGCTGATCCCGGCCGACAAGGCACCGACCCAGGTGGGCGTCGCGACCGAGGGCATCTTCGGCAACATCACGACCATCCAGCCGGTCAGCTTGCGCGCTCGACGCGACGACGCCGCAGCTGTATGCCGTTTCGAAGCCGTACGTGAACGGCAGCGGCTCGTTCACGATCACGGGCCTCGGCTTCGGCAGCGGCGGCCAGGTCACGCTGGACAACACCATCGTGCTGCCCACCACCTCCTGGTCTGACACCCAGATCAATGTGAACGTGCTTGCCGGCACGGCCTTCGGTCCGCACCAGCTCAAGATCACGCGAACCGACAACGGCCAGAGCACGGTCAATGGCCTCACGTACCACGTGCTCGGGGTCACCATCGGTCCCTTCCCGTCCAGCGGAGTGCTCGACAACTTCAACAACCGCAGCTCGATGGGTGGCGACTGGGATACCAATAACGGCGGCGGTTTCTCCGTCATCAACGGTTCCGGTACCGCCAATGATTACCTGCGGATCCGCACGGCCGACAATAGCTTCAGCACGGCGCGCTGGACGGATGGTGCGAGTTTCGGCACCTACCAGGACGCTTACTTCACCTTCCGCCAGCGCTCGACCGCAGCGACTGCAGACCATCAAGGGCTCATGTTGAAGTGGAGCGGCAGCAACACGCCGACCAACACCAGCGCGCAATGGATCGAGGTCGCGCTCGACAACACCCCGGCGAATACCGTCGTCGTGTACACGAAGACCGCTGGCTCCGGCACGATCACGCAACGCGCCACGTTCACGTCGCCTTCTGCATTCGTTGCCGGCGACATCCTGGGCGCGCGCGCGCTGGCGGACGGCACCATCATCGCCTACCGCAACGGCGTGCAGATCGGCACGACCAACGTGGCCATCACGGGTACCTGGACCGGTGACATCGGTATCCGCTTCGAGGGAACCGGGAACGGTACACCGGCCACGGCCGAAACGCAGATTGACAACTTCGGCGGCGGCAACGTCACCGTGACCGGCTACAACCCCACGGTGCTCGAGGTGGGCCCAGGCAGGACCTATGCCCCTGCCGAAACACTCCCGCTCATCGCCGACCACGCCATCCAGCATGCGCTGGACGCGGCGCCGGCCGGCGCGCTCGTGGTGGTCTACCCGAACAACCCGAGCAGCGATCCGCGCCAGAACCCGCGCGGCGCGTACTACGAGAACCTCATCATCTCCAAGCGGGTCAAGCTGCAGGGCGTCGGCCCGGGCAGCCCGAACCCGGTGCGCAGCGACGGCCTTGATCGCGGCGCGATCATCGACGGCGGCGCGTTCGCCGGCGACGGCCCGGTATTCGACGACTGGTACACCACGCATCGGTGCGCTGACCTGGGACGGCAACCAGACCGTCTACGACGGCGCGGTGATCTCGTTGTTCCTGCCAGACAGCGGAACCAACGCTTTCCCGACGTCCTTCAGCGCCAATACGGCGCCCTCGATCGACGGCTTCGACCTGCGTGGCGGCAACCAGGAGGGTTTCCCGGCCAACATCGATCCGATCACCGGCCTGCCCACCGGCCAGCCCGGCGGACTCACCACCCAGGGCGGCGCGATCTTCGCCAACGCCTATGCACGCAACCTGCAGATCACCAACAACGTGGTGCAGAACAACGGCGGCGCCTACGGCACCGTCCGCATCGGCACGCCAGACCTGGCGGCGCCCGATACCAACAACGAGAACGACAACGTCGTCATCGCCCGCAACCGGATCATCGCCAATGCCGGCACCAACCTGGCCGGCGGCATCGGTCTGTTCAATGGCGCCGACAACTACGTCGTGAGGCAGAACGACGTCTGCGGCAACTTCTCGGCCGAGTACGGCGGCGGCATCAGCGCCTACGGTCGCAGCCCCGGCGGCACGATCAACGACAACCGCATCTACTTCAACCGTTCGTACGACGAAGGCGGCGGCATCATGATCGCCGGCGAGCTGCCGATCGATCCGAACGCCAACTACGGGACTCCCGACGGGCCGCAGGGCTCGGGGGCGGTCAACATCTACAACAACCTGATCCAGGCCAACCTGGGCAACGACGACGGCGGCGGCATCCGCTTCCTGATGGCCGGCAACTTCCCGATGAACGTCTACAACAACTTCATCGTCAACAACGTCTCGACGCACGAAGGCGGCGGCATCGCCCTCGACGACGCGCCGAACGTGCGGATCTACAACAACACGTTCATGAGGAACCTGACGACCGACACAGCGGTCACGTCCCTGGCCGACACGCCGGCTCCGGCAGGACTCTCGACCACGGCCAACAGCGTGCAGCTGCAGGCCACGCTGCCGGGCGGATCGCCGACCTTCAGCAACCCGCTGCTGTTCAACAACGTCTTCTGGGACAACCGCGCGGGCACCCGTACCGGCGGCGCGGTCGTTGGCCTCGGCAATCCGGATGATCCGACGCCGATCGACAACTGGGACCTGGGCGTGACCGGCGCCGGCGCCGGCGCGCTGCTGGCGCCGACGAACTCGATCGTGCAGCAGAATGCATCGATCCATCCGTACACGGCGAGTGCGTCGAATTCCACGGCTGACCCGATCGTCGTTGCGCCACACGATGTCACGGTGTCGTTCGACGTCTGGCGGAACAACCCCGCCTTCATCGGCGCCATCCTGGTCGCGGTCGACCTGCCGCCGAACCTGATGGGCGACTATCACTCGAGCGCCTGCCCGGCCTCGCCGGCGTGCAACCTGGGCGCGGCGTCGAAGACGGGCGTGTCTGCGCCGACGTTCGACATCGACAACCAGGGCCGCCCGGCAAGCGGTGGATTCGACGCCGGCGCGGATGAGGTCGCGGGCGGTGGCGTGGTTGTGCTGCCGCTGCCGAGCCTTACCCTGCGCGACAACTTCAACCGCGCCAATAACGCCAACCTTGGCGCGAACTGGAGTCAGCCGCCAGCCGCATCAGGCACTGTCATCCGCGTCCTGAACAACCATGCCAACTGCGCTGGCGGAGGCAATTGCTCGCCCGGTGGTCAGGCCATCTGGACGAATGGCGCCGCCTTCGGTACGAAGCAGGGCGCTGCCTTCACCTACAAATCTTTGTCCGGGTCAGGAACCGCTTACCTGTACTTGAAAGCCAGTGGCGGCACCGCGAGCGCGCCTGCCCAGTTCATCCGTGTGGGCTACGCATCCGGACAAACCGTTGTGCAGACGACGATTGATGGCGGCAGCAATTTCACCCCCCTAAGTTTCACCATACCGACCAACGTCACCTTCGCTGCGGGCGACACGCTGACCGCGGTGGCCAACGCCGACGGTTCGGTGGATGTGTGGAAGACGACGGCTGCCAATGTCACGACTTACGTCGGACATAGCGCGGCGAACGCTGCCTTCTCCGGCGGAGGCCGGATCGGCATGGGCATGACTGCCACCTCCAACGTCGACAACTTCCGCGGCGGCAACGTGCCCTAGAGACGCAACGCGGAAGGGCGGGTGGCCGACACCCGCCCTGTCCCGGGAAGCAACAGGAGATTCGAGATGACCAAGCGTTCACCAGGCAAGGCACTCAGCCGCCGTCACTTCTTCAGGTTGACCGGCGGCGGCGCCGTCGTGGCTGCCGGCGCGGGCCTGTTGCCTTTCAAGAAGCTGCTCGGTCCCCTGGCGATGTCAGAGGCCGAGGCCCAGAGCTTTCCGGCGCCCGACCTGTTCTTCGCCGGCACGGATGGCTGGATGAGCTTGCCAAAATCGCCGTCGATCTTTTCGGCGTCGCTCGGCGTGTACACGCATCCGGACGATCTGGCACCCGGTTACCCCGTTGGACCGTTGACGACCTATATCTTCGGCTTCCGCAACGTCACCTGGCTCGACGCTGCACAGCGTGCCGCCCAGAAAAACCACGCGCAGCACAACGCGCCGATCTTCTGGGTGGACCAGTTCGACCCGGACGATCCCAAGGACTTCCGGGTGCAGCTGACCAACCTGGGCCTGGCGCAGCGCCCCGACCTGTTCGATGCGCACACCATCCACTGGCACGGCTTCCGCAACGTCATCACCTTCTTTGACGGCGAGCCCACCGGCTCGGTCGCGGTGACCACCGGGCGCATTTTCCAGTACATCTACCGCCCACGGGATCCCGGCACCTACATGTTCCACTGCCACGTGGAAGACGTGGAGCACGTCCACATGGGCATGACCGGTCCGGTGTGGGTGCGGCCGCTGCAGAATGGAAATACCACGTGGTATCCGAGCGGCAAGTATCGCCTACAACGACGGCGACGGCTCGACCGGTTACGACCGCGAGTTCCCGATGTTCTGCTCCGAGGTCTGGGGCGACTCGCACTGGGCCGACGCGCACATCCAGCTGCCGGAGTGGAGCGACTACCGTGCCGACTTCTGCCTGCTGAACGGGCGGGTCTACCCCGACACGCTCGCGCCCAATGCGCCGATCGACGTCCCGCATTCCACCCATTCGCTGGTGACGTTGACTGACTCCAATGGCGACCTGATCGCACCCGACGGCCACCCTCACCTCCAGTATCAACCGCTACTCGGCGCTGGTGACCTGCAACGCGGGCGAGCGGGTGCTGCTGCGCTTCGCCAACCTCGGCTTCAGGGAAGCCGCGATGACGCTCGCGGGCATCAAGATGAAGGTCATCGGCAAGGACGCCACGCCGATGCGAGGCATTGGTGTTGACGGCTATACGCGAAATGGCGCGAACACCAGCTATGACGCCAGCACCGTTTCGTTCGGCGCCGGCGAGAGCATCGACGCGATCTTCACGGCGCCGGCCTTCAGCGGCGGGCTCGGCAGTTCGGGCCTGGGCTACGACGCGTACCCGCTCTACGACCGCGCCTACGAGCGGACGAACAATCTCGGCAATGGCGGTCGGCGGACTGAAGTGCGGGTCTATCCCGGCCGTGGTCACGGGCTGCTCTGCCGCAACGACTGCTGCCGAATACCTGAACCGGACGTGCACGAATCGCGAGGAGTTTTGCCATGCACCGACCACTTTCCAGCATGATCCGGATCGGCCAGCTCCGCAGTGCCGGCCTGGCAATTGCCGCCACCGGAGTGGCGCTGCTGCTGCAGGTCGCGCCCGTGCAGGCCGCGCCACCGCAGACCGGCATCGCGTGCACGACCAGCAGCAGCCCCAACGCCACCTTCACGCTGACCGCCACCGACGGCTACATCCAGCTGCCCGACGCCAACACCATGTACATGTGGGGTTACGCGCTCGGCGGCGGCGCTTTCCAGCATCCGGGCCCGGTGTTGTGCGTGAACGAGGGCGACACCGTCACGGTGGTCCTCAACAATTCGCTCGGCGAGCCCGTCTCGATCATGTTCCCGGGCCAGGAGAACGTACTGGCCAATGGCGCACCGGCGCAGCCGCAGGGCACTGGTGCGGGACTCACCTCGCTGACCAACGTGGCAGCGCCGGGTGGCAGCGTCACCTACAAGTTCGTCGCCTCTCATCCGGGCACGTATATCTATGAAAGCGGAACGCTGCCGCAGAAGCAGGTGCGCATGGGGCTGTTCGGCGCGCTGATCGTGCGGCCCGTATCGGGCGCCGATCACATGTACGACCGTGCCGACAGCCAGTTCGGGCCGGCAGAAGAATTCATGGTGCTGCTCTCGGAAATCGACCCCAAGCAGCACCAGAGGGTCGAGGCGGGCAAGACGTACAACCTCAACAACTACAAGGTGCGCTACTGGATGATCAACGGGCGCGGTTTCCCGGACTCGATCGCCGACAACTTCTCGCCCCTGCTGCCCGATCAACCGTACGGGGCGCTGGCGCGAATCACGCCCTATGACGGCATCGGTTCGACCAATTACGTCAATGGCTCGCCCGTCCAGCCGCCGATCCACCCGAGTCCAGGCGCGATCCGCTACCTCAACGTGGGCAGCGAGGAGTTTCCGTTCCACCCCCACGGCCAGAACGGATCGGTGATCGGCCGCGACGGGCGTGCGCTGGAGTCGTCTCCGGGACGGGGAGCGTGACCTCTCGTTTGAAAAGTTTGCGATCAATATCGGCCCGGGCCAGACCTGGGACGTGACGTTCAGGTGGTACGACGCAGAAGAATACAGCCCGTCGAATCCGGTGCCGGTCACCATTCCGCAGGTGAGCAACCAGGAGTTCGGCATGTTCTACAGCGGCAGCCCGTACCTGGGCGAGATCGGAACGTTGCCGCCGGGGGCCTCCACGCTCAACGAGTGCGGCGAGTACTACATCATTTCGCACAACCACGCGCTGTTTCAGATCACCTCCTGGGGCGTGAACCTGACCGGGCCGATTACGTACCTGAGGGTCGATCCGCCGCTGCCGAACGATTGCCCGTAGCAAGCCGATGGACACCGCAGGAATCTAGGGGACCAACATGTTGAACACGCTGCGAAACGACTCAATCCGGGCAACGGGGCTCAAGGCTGCCCTGGCGGTGCTCCTGCTCGCGGGAAACGGCGCGGCGGCAGCAGACGTCACCGTGGATCTGTGTGCCACAACGGGCACCACGACGGGCACGGCGATTGCGCCGGCACTCCCGGTCTGGGGCTACTCGCTTGGCGTGCTTGGAGCGTGTCCCCGCTTCTGTCAGCGCGCCCGGCGGCCCGGTCATCACGGCGAACGTCGGTGGGAAATGTGTCACGATCACTCTGCACAACGGCCTGACCGCAACGACCGGACTGTTCTTGCAGGGTCAGGCCATGGTGCCGGACACCACGGGTGTGGCAGGAGGCGGGACGAAGGTGTATTCGTTCCTCGCGACCAATCCCGGCACATTCCTGTACCAGGCTGCACCGCTGGCCAATGCGGAGCACCAGGTGGCGATGGGCCTGTATGGCGCGCTGGTCGTGCATCCCACGACCGCAGGCCAGGCATACGACGACGTGTCCACCGCATTCAATGACGAGGCGGTGCTGGTCCTGAGCGAGATCGATCCCGCGCTGAACAACAGGGCGAACAAGACGACCTTCGACATGCGCAACTACGCGCCGAAGTATTTCCTGATCAACGGCAAGGCCTATCCGGACACGGCGGCCATTGTGAGCGCTGCGGGTAACAAGCTCCTGCTGCGCTACGTGAACGCAGGCGCCAGGCATCATTCGATGGGCACCCTGGGTTTGCGACAGAATTTCATCGCCAAGGACGGCGCCCAGCTGCCGACGGCGGCCGACAGCGTGACCGCGGAAACCCTGGCCGCGGGCCAGACGGGTGACGCGCTCATCAGCGTGCCGGCGGCCGGCAGGTTCGCCGTTTACGACGCCAGCCTCGATCTGCGCAACAGCAACGCGGCCGGCTTCGGCGGCATGCTGACGTTCGTCGATGCCGGGGCAAGTTCCGGGTCCGCCGGACCGGTGACGAGCGCGGTGGCGCTCGCGCCGAGCCCGACCAATGGCTCAGCGCAAGTCACGCTCAGCGCGACCATCACCGGCGATCCGATCCCGACCGCGGCCGAGTACTTCGTCGATGCCGTTGGCGCTGACGGCAGTGGCTGTCCTACCACCTCGGCGACGAGCGTTGCCGAGATCATTCCGGTCTCAGGCGCAATCGCGCCGTGCGCCGACCTGACGACCCTGTCCAGCGGCAGTCACAGTTTCTACGTTCACGGGTTTGATGGCACAAATTGGGGCGCCGTCAGCTCGGCGACGCTCAAGCTCGACAAGACAGGACCGCTCAGCACGAGCCTCGTGCTGACGCCCAGCGCGACCAACGGCACGGTCAACGTGGCGCTGAGCGCCACGGGTAACGATTCCGCGTCCGGCAACAGCAACGTTGTTGCGGCCGAGTACGCCATAGACGCCGGCGTTGCGGTGCCGATGAACGTCGCGGTCAGCGCTCCGGTCGCGAGCCTCAGCGCGACCATTCCGGCCGCGACGGTCTTTGCCCTCCCGGACGGCACCCACCCAGTCTCGGTGCGCAGCCAGGATTCGCTGGGCAACTGGGGCGCCGCTGCATCTGCCAATCTCGTCGTGAACAAGACCGGCGGACCCGTCAGCTTGATTTCGCAGCGTCCTGCCCAATCCGAGTAACGGTTTGATTCCATTCAACGCGAGCAACGCCGTCGTGCGCATCGCAGCAGGGTTCACCAGCGCTTCGTCCAACCTGGCTGCCGCCGAATTCTTCATCGATACGGTCGGCGCGAATGGCAGCGGCGTCCCGTTCATATCGAACGACGGCAATTTCAACAGCGCATCGGAGACCGGGTTCGGCGACATTCCGCTCGGGACCGTGCGACTGATGACAAACGGCGCCCACACCATCTACGCCCATGCCAAGAACTCCGCGGGCAACTGGGGTGCGACCAACTCCGCGACACTGACCGTCGACACGATCGCGCCGGCCATTGTCAGCATCAACCGGCTTGACGCCGACCCGACCACTGCCGCGAGTGTCCACTTCCTGGTCACTTTCTCCGAGCCCGTCAAAGGGGTGACGAGCGCCAACTTTGCCTTGGCAGGTGGTTCCGGCGGCGTGTCAGGCGCGACGGTCACCCAGGTCACTCCGGTGACCGGCAGCAGCACGACCTGGACCGTCACGACATCGACCGGCACAGGCGGTGGCGGCACGATTGGGCTCAACCTGGCCTCTGCGACTGGCATCGCTGACGTCGCCGGAAATGTACTACCCACGCTGGGCCTGCCATTCGTGGGCCAGGTGTACACCCAGCCTTCGCCGCCGCTCTACTTCTCGACGTCCGGGAACACCAACCCGCCAGGCGTGGGCGGCACTTCGGATGATGCCGACATCTACTTCTGGAGTGGCGCTGCGTTCTCCCGCGTGATCGACGCCAGCGGCACGGGAAGCCTCGGCTTGCCGGGTGGCGCCAACGCCGATGGTTTCGACAGGGTGGATGCCACGCACTTCTACATGTCTTTCAACGACACGGTGGACCCGCCGGGGGCGCTGGGCAACGTTGCCGACGAGGACGTGGTCTTCTACAACGCCGGCACCTGGTCACTGTTCTTCGATGGCAGCGCCAGTGGCAATGGCATTGCCGGCACCGACCTGGATGCGATCAGCATCGTCGGCACGCACGCTCTACTTCTCGACCGACGACAACGATGCGATGCCCGGCACTGCCGGTGGTGGCGACGATGCCGACATCTATCGCTGGAATGGCCTCGCTTCGACCCCCCGCTACACCCGCGTGTTCGACGGGTCGACCCATGGTCTGCCCGGCGCTGCCGACATCGACGGCCTGACCGTCCTGCAGGTGGATGGCGCCGGGAATATCACCCGGATGTACGTGTCCTTCAATGGCGACGTCGCCATTGCGGGCTTTGCAACCGTGCAGGACGAGGACGTCGTCGAATACAACAACGGCGTCTGGTCGGTGTACTTCAACGGAACGGCCCGGGGCCTGACCTCTGGCAACCTCGACATCGATGCGTTCGACATACCATGAGCTTTCGCCTGGGGGACGCCGTCAGCCTCCTCCGGGCGAAGCTGACCCAGCCAGGCGGCTTGCAGTGCCGTTGACGAGCAAGAAAGGCGCTTGCTATCGAATTGCGCTGTCGATTGCAATGCTGCCGTTGATTGCGGCCGGTTGCGCGACGCAGGGCGCGACCGGCAGCACGACCAAGGCCGCAGCTCCGGTCGCGAGCGAAGCGCCACCGGCTGCGGCGCCGGCACATGCCGCACGGCCGGTGACCACCTTGCCGCCACCTTCCGCGCTCGAATTGCAGTCCGGCATCCAGATCGCCCAGATCGCCACCACGGCCTCCGGCGGACTGGTTGACGCCCGATTCAAGGTGCTCGACGCGTCCAGGGCATCGGCGACCCTGGCGGACCCCGCCAACATGCCCATGCTGATTGTCGGCGACAAGCCACCCCTGATGGCCCCGCATCACGCGATGAAGTCCGCGCGGTTCGCGCAAGGCCAGATTCTCATGCTCCTCTACCCCAACGTGCGCGGCGCCGTGCAGCCCGGCACCGAAGTCACCGTGGCCATGGGCGCGTCGCGCCTGGGGCCGGTAACTGCGCAATGAGCGACGTGAGAGCATGGCGCCGAATTCATCCGTCCCCCGCCGCATAGGCCAGACGCGCTTCATGGCGCTGGCCCTCGGCGTCGCGGGGCTGCTGGCAGGTGGTGTCGTCGAGGCGCAAAAGCCCGCTCGCTGGGTCAGCGGTGAATTGCTGGTCGGCTTCCGGGCCGGCGTCGGACCGAGCGGCCGCCACGCTTTCTTTCGCAAGCACGGCGCGTGTCTTCGTCGATGACGTAGGACGGAGCATCCGCGTCGTCCGCATCCGGGTTCCCGCGGCCACGGAGGATGCCGTGATACGCCGGCTCGAGCGCATGCCGGAAGTCAAGTTCGTCGAAAAGAACTACGAGTTCACGCCGGCCCTGGTGCCGGACGACCCCGAATACTCAAACCAGTGGCACCTGCCGCAGATACTCGCGGATCAGGCCTGGGACCTGACCCAGGGCGGCGCCAACGCGGTCATCGCAATTCTCGACAGCGGCGTGGACGCCACGCATCCGGACCTCGCGGGCAAGCTGGTCGACGGCTACAACACCTACAGCAACAACACCGACACCACGGACCCCTACGGTCACGGCACCAAGGTAGCGGGTGTTGCAGGCGCAGCGACCAACAACGCCGAGGGCGTCGCGGGCGTGGCCGGGGCCTCCCCGATCATGCCGGTGCGGGTGACCAATGCCTCGGGCGCCGCGACATCGGCCAGCATCGCCGACGGCATCACGTGGGCAGCCGATCACGGCGCGCGGGTCGTGAACCTCAGCTTCAATGGCGTCGCCGGTGATGCTGCGATCCGCACGGCCGCGGAATACGCCTTCAACCACGGCACGCTGGTCGTTGCGGCATCCGGCAACTGCGCCTGCGCGGACCCGACGGCCGAGACGCCGTTCATGCTGTCGGTGTCGGCGACTGACGAGAACGACGGCCTCGCGTATTTCTCGAGCACCGGTCCGTATGTCGACCTGTCGGCCCCCGGCACCAACATCCTGACGACCGACTTGTTCGGCACGTACTTCGCCTATTCAGGCACCTCCCAGGCGAGCCCGGTGGTGGCCGGCGTGGCTGCGCTGATGTACAGCGCGAACTCCTCGCTCACGCCGACGCTGGTTACACAGCTGCTGGAAGCGAGCGTTGTGGATCTCGGGAGCAGCGGCTATGACACCGGCTTCGGCTTTGGCCGCGTGGACGCGCTTGCTGCCGTGACGCTCGCAATGAGCTATACGCCGCCCGCGGATCTCACGGCGCCCACGATCTCAATGACGGTGCCCGAAAGCGGTGCCACGGTCTCCGGCACGGTGGTTGTCGACGTGACGGCCGACGACGACGTGGGCGTCGTCAAGGTCGACCTCTATGTCGATGACGCCTTCTTTGACAGCGTGGCTGAAACACCGTATTCGTTTGCCTGGGATACGATCGCGCTGCCGAACGGAACGCATACGCTGCAGGCGATGGCCTTCGACGCCGCGGGCAACAGCGCCGGCACGATCCCGGTCTCGGTGACGGTGTCTAACACGCCACCCGACATCACGCCGCCAATCGTGTCGATCGACGCGCCGGCAGCGGGCGCGACCGTCTACGGGACTGCAACTGTCACGGCCACTGCAACCGATGACATCGGCGTGGTCAGCACTGACCTCTATGTCGACGGCGCCCTGTATGCCACCGACACCACGGCGCCGTATGCGTTCTCCTGGAACACGACTGCGTCGGCCAACTGCTCACACACGCTGGATGTCGTCGCTGCCGACGCGGCGGGCAACTCCTCGCACGCCTTGCGCACCGTCACGGTGGCCAACCATGTCCACCATGCACCGGTGGCGGTCAACGACGTGTTCACTGCGCCCTACCGTGCGAAATCGTCGTACACGGCGCAGGTGTTCGCGGTGCTTGCGAACGACAGCGATGCCGATGGCAACCTGAACCGCGCGAGCGTTAAGATCACCAGGTCGCCGAACAAGGGCGGCACGGCGACGGTCAGGGCGAACGGCAGGGTGGCGTACAAGCCCAGGATCGGATTCCGCGGCGTGGAGACCTTTCGTTACACCGTGAAGGACAAGCTCGGAGGCAACATCCAATACCGCGACGGTGACGGTCACCGTTCACTGAGCGAGGCCATGACGTGAAGTGGCTCGCAGCGCCGGTGCTGGCAATCCTCGCCGGCCTGCCCTGTTTCGGAGCGACAGAGGAATCGGCCGGCACGACAGATGGCGACCCGCTCGCGATCGGCCAGCGGATCTACCGCGAGGGCATTCTTCCCACGGGCGAAGCATTGCGGGGCGTCGGTCAGGCGGGTGTGACGCTGACGGGCAAGGATGCGGCCTGCGCAACCTGCCACCGCCGCAGCGGCTACGGATCCAGCGAGGGTCCGATCGAGGTCCGCGCGATCACCGGCCAGGCCCTGTTCGGCGAACGCGTTGCGCCGACTGCGCCCGGCAGTTCGCCGCCAGCCGCTCCACCGGTTGCGGCGTCACCCGGAACGGCTGCGGGGCACCCGTCCGCCGCCGAGGCAGCCCGCGCCAATGCGCAGGCACTGCGCGCGGCGAGGACGGCCATGTTCGCGGGCAATCGTCCGCGGCCCGCCTATGATGACGCTTCCCTGGCGCGCTCGATTCGCGAAGGTATCGACGTCACCGGACGCGCCATGGATGCGACCATGCCGCGCTACGCGCTCGATGCGGCCGCGCTCGCATCACTGACCGCGTACCTGAAGACCCTCTCGGCAACTACGTCCCCGGGCGTAACCGATGCCGCCGTGCATTTCGCGACTGTGATCCAGCCAGGCACGGACAGCGCGCAACGGCGCGCAGTGGTCGAACTGCTGCAGGTGTACTTTCACGACCGAAACGACGGCTTGCGTGACGAAGTGCGCCGTCAGCAGGCGGGCGGAATCAACCTGGGACGCACCTACCGGGAATGGGTGTTGCACGTCTGGGACCTGAAAGGTACGAGTGACAGTTGGGGCGCGCAGTTGGAAGCTTACAACCGGCAGCAGCCCGTATTCGCATTGGTAAGCGGCCTGGGCCTGGCGAGCTGGCGCCCGATTCATGAATTCAGCGAGCGCTTCGAGGTGCCGTGCATTTTTCCGCAGGTCGAGGTGCCGGTAGTCGACGGACCAGACTTCTATACCGTCTACCTTTCCCAGGGCGTGACACTCGAGGCGCAGGCACTGGCCAAGTACCTTCGGGACGCTGGCGAGCGCGGATCGGTGTTGCAGGTCTATCGTCGAGATGATGCCAGCGTCACCGCCGCCAAGGCGTTCCGCAAGGCGTGGGCGGCAACGGAAGGCGACCTCGAGGATCGCGAACTAGACGCGTCACCCGGTGCAGGATTCTGGCAGCAATTGGCCCAGGAGGCTTCCGGCGCGACGCTGGTGTTGTGGCTGAGGCCTGAAGACCTGGCGCACGCACAGGCGCTGACTGCGGCTGCATCGCACGTCAGGGCTGTCTACCTCTCGTCGGGCCTCATCGCTGACCGGCGAATCGGCATGTTGCCCGACGCCGCAGGTCGCCTGCGCCTCATCTACCCGCAGGACCTGCCTGCGGTGCGCGAGGCGCGGCTCGAAGTCGTCAAGCGCTGGATGCACAACAACGGCATCGAGCCGACCGACGAAAAGGTCCAGTTGAACGCGTACCTCGCGGCAACTGTAGTCGGGCATCCTGGTCTCGCACAGCAAGGACATCTATTCGCGGGAATTCCTGCTGGAACGCATGGAGCACCAGCTGGGTACCGCGCTCGAACTCTCCATCTATCCACACCTGAGCCTGGGCCCTGGCCAGAGATTTGCGTCGAAGGGAAGCTACGTCGTGAGGGTTGATGGTGACGGCGACAGGCAGCTGTCACTGCTGTCGGACTGGATCGTGCCGTAGAATCTCCGGCATGCGCTACGTCACTGCCAGGCCTCGACGCCCAGCCTGCCGCGACCTTGCCGTTGCTGCACTGATGGCAGTTTCCACATGCGGTTGTGCCACAGCATCCACAGAGGAAGCCGACCCCGCAGTGGCGCCTGCCGCGCCCGTGCAGGCCGCTCTGGATGACGCGGCGAGCCTGACTGGCGTCGCCGTAGCCAGCCTCAGGGTCACCAGGGTCGAGCGCGTGACCTGGCTGGATGGTTCGCTGGGCTGCCCGGCACCCGAGATGATGTACACGCAGACGCTCGTGCCGGGCTACCGCATTCGCATCGAGGCGGGCGACCGGACGCTCGACTATCACGCCGATACGCGCGGTATCGTGCTGCTGTGTCCGCCTGAGCGCGCTGTCCCGCCTGCCGCCGAGTCCAAGGCGCGCCCCTAGCGAACATCGCTGCCGCCCGGCGCCATGCTGCGCCGCATCGCGCTGAACATAATCGCTGCAAGTTCCAGGGCAGACAGTCCGCCTGCGAGGTGGGGTTTCACCCCATTGAGCGCCTCTGCAGTCTCACCGAACATGGGGGAGATGCCCGGCGCAGGAGTATGCCTTCCATGAGTCGCAACGTGCGCCAACACCGCGTGACCTTCCCGCTGACGCTGATACTGGCCGGCGGCTTCGCCGGCTTTCCGGTGTGCGCGCAGCAAAGCCCGGCGCCGGCCGCGATTGATCCGCACGCCGGGCATCGCCACATGATGGCGGACACCGCAGTCACGCGGACGGCGGCAAGCTATGAGGTTCCACGCCTGACGCTGGTGCGCGATGATGGTGTCAGCGTATCGCTGGACAAGGAACTCAATGACGGCCGGCCTGTAGTCCTGAATTTCATCTTTACGACCTGCACGACGATCTGCCCGATGTCCAGCCAGGTGTTCAGGATGCTGCAGCAGAAGCTGGACGACGGTCACACCAAAGCGCATCTCGTGTCGATCTCCATCGATCCCGAACAGGACACTCCGGCACGCCTGCGGGAGTATGCGGCCCGATTCAAGGCCGGCGCCGGCTGGCAGCACTACACGGGAACGCTGCAGGCCAGTATCGAGGCGCAGCAGGCATTTGACGTTTACCGTGGCGACAAGACGAATCACCGGCCGGTTACGCTGGTGCGTGCCGCATCGGGCAACAACTGGGTGCGCCTGGAGGGATTCGCGACGGCAGACGATCTGCTCGCCGAGCTGCGCGGCGTCCTGACTGCGGCGCGCTAGGCTACGGTGTTCACCTACCTATCATGCCGGCCCGGACCGACGTAATACATGACCATGGTGCGGATGCTGGCCCTCGCGATCGGAATACTGTCGCTGGCTGCGGTAAAGCCGGCACACGCCGACGTCTATTCCTTTGTCGACGGCGACGGCGTAACGCACCTCAGCAACGTGCCGACGGACCCGCGTTTCCAGTTCCTGCTGGCAACCCCGGCCGAGAAGACGCAAAGCGGCGAGTCCTACAATCGGGTGCTGCTCGCGAAGTCCGTGGACTTCGATCCAATCATCGAGAAGGCCGCGCTTGCCGCTTCGGTTGAAGCAGACCTCCTGCGCGCCGTGATCGCCGTCGAGTCCGGGTTCAACGCCAGGGCGGTGTCCAAGGCGGGCGCCGTGGGCCTGATGCAATTGATGCCGGCGACGGCAAAACGCTACGGCGCGGCCGATCGCTACGACCCCAGGCAAAATGTCCACGCGGGTGCGCGCTACCTCAAGTCACTGATCGATCGTTATGGTAAAGACCTGGAGCTCGCACTGGCGGCCTACAACGCCGGCGAGGACGCTGTGGACCGCTGCGGTCGCTGCATACCGGCCTACCAGGAGACCCGGGCCTACGTACCCAAGGTCTTGCGCGTCTACGAAACGCTGGTCGCGCAAGCCAGAACCTGAACTACGGGCAAACCCTACCCGTCTCTACAGCGCGCGCGGGACTGTATCCAGCCCCCTTCTTCTATAGCCTTTGAGCGGTGCAAAGACGTACACGCTCAAGATTCGCATTGAGTCGAATGCCCGGGAAATGCCCGTGTCCGGCCCGACCCGGTACGCGCAAGGCGTGGCGCGCATGGTGAACGAGCGCCCCCACGACGCCGTTCCCGCGACCAGGGATCACGTCGAAACCGGTTCCCTGCACGAGGCCATCGCGCGCGCCAAGCAGGAGTGGGAATGCACGGTCGACGCGTTGCCGGAGCTCGTCTGCGTACTTGACGGACAGCGTACCGTGCTGCGGGCCAACCGCACGATTGAATGCTGGTCACTCGGACGTGTCAAGGAGGTGCAGGGCCGCACCGTGC
Source organism: uncultured Gammaproteobacteria bacterium (assembly GCA_963747035.1). Taxonomy (GTDB): domain Bacteria; phylum Pseudomonadota; class Gammaproteobacteria; order Steroidobacterales; family Steroidobacteraceae; genus SCUD01. Next base: position 54 of record CAVVDL010000017.1, on the reverse strand, counting down.
ACGAGTTGCTGCACCCAGGCTGCGATGACAGCCGCTGCATGCTTGCGCTGCGGC
>CAVVDL010000016.1:0-9819 GCA_963747035.1 uncultured Gammaproteobacteria bacterium | reverse complement strand
GTGAACCCGAACCTGACCTCCGGCCAGATCGAGGTGCTCGCCCAGAAGCTCGAAGTGCTGAATCCCTCCGTGACGCCGCCCTTCGCGCTCGACGAGGACGTGGGCGAGGAACTCCGGCTCAAGCACCGCTACATCGACCTGCGCCGCGACGTGATGCAGGAGCGGCTGCGCCGCCGCCACGCCATCACGCGCGCGATGCGCGAGTTCCTCGACGACCACCATTTCGTGGACATCGAAACGCCGATGCTGACCAAGGCGACGCCCGAGGGCGCGCGCGACTACCTCGTTCCCTCGCGCACGCATCCCGGCAAGTTCTTTGCGCTGCCGCAGTCGCCGCAGATCTTCAAGCAGCTCCTGATGATGAGCGGCTTCGACCGCTACTACCAGATCGTGCGCTGCTTCAGGGACGAGGATCTTCGCGCCGACCGCCAGCCCGAGTTCACGCAGCTCGACATCGAGACATCCTTCCTCGAGCAGAAGGACGTGATGACGCTGATGGAGGGGCTGATCCGTCACATCTTCTCGCGCGTGCTCAAGGCCCCGCTGCCGGACCCGTTCCCGCAGCTCACGTACGCCGAGGCGATGCGCCGCTTCGGGTCCGACAAGCCGGACCTGCGCGTGCCGCTCGAACTGGTGGACGTCGCGGATCTCGTGCGCGCATCCGAGTTCAAGGTGTTCGCGACGCCGGCCGCCGACCCGGAGGGACGTGTCGCGGCCCTTCGCGTGCCGCGGGGCGGTGAGCTGACGCGCAAGCAGATCGACGAATACACGACCTTCGTCGGCCGGCATGGCGCCCGCGGCCTCGCCTATATAAAGGTGAACGACGCATCGAAGGGCCGGGACGGCCTGCAGTCGCCGATCCTGAAATTCCTGTCCGACGCGGCGGTCGCGGGCGTGCTCGAGCGCACGAAGGCCGAAAGCGGCGACCTCATCTTCTTCGGCGCCGACAAGGCCAAGGTCGTGAACGATGCGCTCGGCGCGCTCCGGCTTCAGCTCGGCCGTGACCTGGGACTCGTGGAAGAGGGCTGGCGGCCGCTCTGGGTCGTCGACTTCCCGATGTTCGAGTGGGATCCCGACGCGAAGCGCTGGATGGCGATGCATCATCCCTTCACCTCGCCGGCAGATCCCGATCCGTCGGCGCTCACGGCCGACCCGAAGAACGCCGCCGCCCGCGCCTACGACATGGTGCTGAACGGCTCCGAGATCGGCGGCGGCTCGATCCGCATCCACCGCGAGGAGATGCAGAGCGCCGTCTTCGACCTGCTCGGCATCTCGCGCGAGCAGGCCTCGATCAAGTTCGGCTTCCTGCTCGAGGCGCTGCGCTACGGCGCGCCGCCGCACGGCGGCATCGCCTTCGGCCTCGACCGGCTCGCCATGCTGATGTCGGGCGCGGACAGCATCCGCGACGTCATCGCCTTCCCGAAGACCCAGTCGGCCTGGGATCCGCTGACCGACGCGCCGTCCGAGGCGGACGACGCGCAGCTCGCGGAGCTGCACATCCGCGTGAAGAAACCGCCGCCGCCCTGATGGCGCCGGTCGTCATCGTCCACGGCCTGTGGTTCAACGGGTTCGAGTTCTTCCTGCTGCGTGACCGACTGCGCAAGGCGGGCTTCGCGCCCTCGAATTTCCATTACCACTCGATGCAGACTTCGCTCAGCGACGCGGCGGACGCGCTGGCAGAGCGCTTGCGCGCGCTTGGCGAGACAGCGCACGTCGTCGCCCACAGCCTCGGCGGGCTGGTCGCCTGCGAGGCCTTCGCACGGCACTCGGACCTCCCGGCTGGGCGCGTCGTGCTCCTGGGATCGCCGGTGCGCGGCTCGCGCACGGCTCGGGCCGTGGCCGCGCACTGGTTCGGTCCCGCGGCGCTCGGCCCGCTCGCTCTCGTCGAGCTTGCGCGGGAGCGCGACGCGGCCTGGCAACTTCAGCGGGAAGTCGGCGTCATCGCGGGATCGCTGTCAGTCGGAATCGGCCGCGCGTTTTCCGAGTTGCCGATACCGAACGACGGCACGGTCTGCGTGGACGAAACGGAGCTTCCCGGCGCGACCGCCCGTGTCGTACTGGAGACGTCGCACACCGGAATGCTCCTGTCGAGAGACGTCGCCGAGGCAACCATCGCCTTCCTCAGCAAGGGGTGCTTTGCCTAGAGCGGGGCATAGAGCGCGGACGTCGGCGGCGGCTCGGCAGGTGGAGGTTGGGCGCCGGCCCACACGAGCCGTAGCCGTCGCGCAGACGCCGGGACAGCGTCGGCATGAACGTCGTAGTCGCGCTCACCTTCCAGCGCGACGACGTCGCCCGGAGCATGGATCTTGCCGCGGATCGTGATCGGTCCGTCCGTGTCCACGCGATAGTCTCCCCGGCAAGGCACGCGCAGTTTTCGAGGCGCATCGCCTGCGAGATCGACCGTCGCGCCGGCGACCCGGACCGGTCCCCAGTATTCGACATAGCGAGTCTCGAGCAGTTGGCGATCCGTCTCGCGCAGTTGTCGGTACGAGAGCGTGCCTCGGGTCAGGACCGGGTGGTCGATCAGGAGCAGGGGCGGGCAGCGGCCCGCAAGTGCGTCCGGCATGAAATCCCTGTCCGCTCGCAGGTAGGCATCCACGCCCCAGGTACTCATGAAGAAATTGGCCTTCGGGAACGACGCGATCATTCCGCCATGGTCGAGGTAAGGCACCGGTTCCGGGAAAATCCGGTGCACGGCCGCAACGATGGCTCGCTGGTCCGACTGGCCGTCGAAACGCAGCCGCATGATTGAGTCATAGGCGCCGCTCATGAGCGCGACGATGGCGATGGCGAGCGCGGCGATTGCGGTTCGGCGGGCGCGGTCTGGCCTGCAGTGCAGCAGCCAGTCGGACGCGACTGCAAACAGCGTTGCTACCGGCGCCATCATGATGGGGTAGTAGTAGGGAAACGCGTTCCGGTAGAAGAGGAGCGGCAGCAGCGCGAGCGTCAGAGCCGCGGCAGACCAGGCTCTCAGGCGAGCTGCGACAAGGAGCCCGGCCAATGCGCCGATCCAGAAGATCGGGTCCTCTGCGACCAGCCGGAACAGGAAATCGCGGCGGGGCGCGAATGGGACTTCGAAGATCGTCGCCGTGAGCGCGCGCGATGCAAAGCTGCCGGCGGGCTCCGATGCTGCGACCACTGCCGTCGAGTGCAACGCAAGAAGCGCCGCGGCCACCGCAGCCGCAATGCAGGCGATCAGCGCGAGCCTCCGGACTGTCGCGGCGATGCCTGTTGCCGAAGCGCCGTTTCGCCTGGCGTCCGGCAGAACCGCGGCAATGGCGAGTGCAGGCAGCAAGAGCACGGATTTCACGGTCACGACGAAGGCGACGCCGAGGCAGCAGCCTGCGATCGCGGCGTTCCTCCAGGAACCGCGCGCTTCGCGCAGGGTGAAGAAGAAAGCGGCGAGCGTGAGCGGCAGTATCAATGCGTCGGCACGGAACGACGCGCCGTGCCTGAGGACCGGCCAGCTCGCGAGGAATGCTAATACCGCAACAAGCGCCGCCGCACGCGATGTCCACAGCCGCGCGAGCGCGTAAAGGCTTGCGGCGCTGACGACAAGGAGGGCGCACATCACGAGCCGAAGGCGCACGATCTGGTCGACCTCATGACCGCCCGTTCCCGTGATCCAACGGAAAGCGTGCGTGTATGCGCCCTGGAGGAACAAGCCGAGCTCACCGCGTTCGAGCGCATACACGTGGCTCAGGAAGAAGAACTCGTCCCAGTTGACGTTGATGCGCGAAGCCAGCAGAAAATTGGCGGCGAGGATCGCGACCGAGGCGGCAGCGCAAGCAAGCCCTGCAAAGCTGGTTGGCGACAGCAACCCATGCCTGTCCAACCACCCGGCAGCGCCACGGCGATCGCTTCCTTCCACCGCGCGAGTGAAGCACAATCCAGTGCTCAAAGAACAGAGCGCGAAAGGCTTCCTGTAATGTCGCACCTGATTATCCAGATCCCCGCATACAACGAGGAGCAGACCATCGGTGCGACGCTTGCTGCCCTGCCCCGGCAGCTGCCCGGATTCTCGAAGGTCGAGTGGCTGCTGATCGACGACGGCTCGCGAGACCGGACGGTGGAGATGGCGCGCCGAGGCGGAATCGATCACGTTGTGTCGTTCTCGCACAACCGCGGCCTTGCCTCAGCCTTCGTGGCCGGCATCGAGGCGAGCCTCAAGCTGGGCGCCGATGTGATCGTCAACACCGACGCAGACAACCAGTATGACGCGGCCTGCATTCCCGATCTCGTGCGCCCGATCCAGGAGGGTCGCGCGATGCTCGTCGTGGGCGAGCGGCCGATTTCGCAGATCAAGGACTTCTCGCTGCTGAAGCGCTGCCTGCAGAAGCTCGGCAGCGCCGTCGTGCGGTTCGTGAGTGCGACCGACGTGCCCGACGCCCCGAGCGGATTTCGGGCCATTCATCGCGAGGCCGCGCTGCAGTTGTGCGTCTTCGGCAACTACACGTACACGCTCGAGACCCTGATCCAGGCCGGGCGCAAGAATCTCCCGGTCGCTTCCGTGCCCGTGCGCGTCAACCGGGTGACGCGTCCTTCGCGCCTGATCCGGAGCACGCCGAATTACCTCGGCAAGTCGCTGCTGACGATCTTCCGCATCTTCGTGCTGTACAAGCCGTTCAGGTTCTTCTTCCTGGTCGGCACGCTGTTCCTCCTGCCGGGGCTCGCCATCGGCATCCGGTTCCTGGACTTCTACCTCGAGGGCGACGGCCAGGGCCACATACAGTCGCTGATCCTCACGGCCATCCTCATCCTGGTCGCATTCGGGACCTACGCCGCGGGATTGCTCGCGGACCTGATCGCCGCGAACCGGTTGCTGCTGGAGGAGCTGCGCATGCGGCAACTGCGCAGCGAGGTGGACGCAATTCGCCGCCAGGGCGCGTGATGGCGGATGCCGGCGCTGGCGAGGTCTTGTTCGTCACCTCGAGCTATCCGCGCTGGCACGGCGACAGCGCGACGCCCTTCATACATCACCTTGCGCAGGACCTGCGCGCGCTCGGCTGGGATGTCCACGTGCTCGCGCCGCACGCACCAGGCGCCGCGCGCGACGAGATCCTGGACGGTGTGCCGGTCCATCGATTTCGCTACTTGTGGCCCGAGTCGCTCGAAACGATCTGCTACGACGGCGGCGCGCTCGTCAAGCTTCGAGCGAACCGCTGGCTGCTGCTGCGTGTTCCGCTCCTGGTGGCGGCCCAATGGTTCGCGCTGTTGCGCCGGCTGCTGGGCCGGCGCGTGGCGCTCGTGCACTCGCACTGGCTCCTGCCGCAGGGCCTTACCGCCGGCCTCGCGTGCGCGATCCGGCGCCGGCCGCACATAGCAACCGTGCACGGCAGCGACGTTTTCGCGCTGCAGGGTGCCGTTTCGCGTGGCTGCAAGCGGATTGCGATCCGGCTTGCGGACGCCGTAACCGTAAACAGTGCGGCGACTCGCATGGCGGTTGCAGCGCTTGCACCGGTTGACCGAGAGTTGACGCTCATCCCGATGGGTGCCGCGATCCCGGAACCGTCGATCGATGCCGACGCTGCGGCCCTGCGCGCCCGCTTGCGCCGGGGTGACGGACCGCTACTCGTGTTTGTCGGCCGGCTGGTTGCGGAGAAGGGGGCGGACGACCTGCTGGAGGCCGTGCATCTGCTCGCTGCCGAGTTGCCGGATGTCACTGCGACCATCGTCGGCGACGGCCCGGAGCGCGCCGACCTCGAGCGGCTCGCCTTGCGCCTCGGAATCGGGGAACGCGTCAGCTTTACCGGCTGGCTGCCGCCGGGCGACGTGCAACGGAGGATGCGCGCAGCGGATATCTTTGTCGGCCCTTCGCGCCCGGGTACCGATGGCACGACCGAAGGCCAGGGGCTTGTATTCGTCGAGGCCATGTTGGCCGGGCCTCCCGGTCGTCGCCTCGGCGATGGGTGGCATCGTGGATGCCGTCCGTGACGGGGAAACGGGTCTCACGGTGCCGCCTGGATCGCCAGCTGCGATCGCTGGCGCGATCCGGAAGCTCGCGAGCGACACGGGACTGGCAGGGCGCCTTGCCGAACGCGGGCGAGCGCTGGCGATGGCCGAGTTCACGCGTGAGGCGAGCGCGCACCGCTTCTCGGCACTGTACGGACGGATCCAGTCGCCGCCGATTCAGCAGCCGTCGCGCGTGAAGACGTAGAAATCCGCGAAGGATTGCGACGGCAGGGCGTTGTCGATCCTGCGAACCAGGCGAAACGCCGGAAAACCCGCTTCCACGTCGCGCAGGAAGGCGCGGTGTCGCACGTGCTCGGCGCTCGCCGGAACCTCATGGTTCGAGGAGTAAATGATCACGTGGCGTTCCGCCGAGTTGAAGAGATCCCCGAGATAGCGCCGGTAGACATCGTCCTCGAGCAGGTGGTAGATCACGTCGAGCGAGAGCGCGAGCTGCGCCGTCGGCGGCCGCGAGCCGCGCTTCGCGCTCTGGGTCGCCCTGCCACAGGAAGCTCTTCGTAGCGTCGCTGGCGAAACGCTGGCGGCACAGCTCGATGGCGGTACGGGAAACGTCGATGCCGATGTAGCGCGGGTACTCGGCGAGCGCAAGCTGCATCCCGTCCCCGCAGCCGAACTCGATCACGGACTTAATGCCATGCTCGCGGACGAAGTCATTGAGGACGCGCGCCTTGAACCTTGCGAGTTCGCCCATCGAGCCCGACCCGGACGTCATGCCGAGCCGGTAGCGGCTCTCCCAGTAGTCCAGTGAGTCCCGGCGGCGGGTCGCCAGCCAGGCCTGTCCCAGCAGATGCCGCAGTCGTGCGATCAGACTCATGGCGCCCGCGCTTCGATGAAGATTCGCGCTTCGAACCACGACCCGATCACGGGCGCGTGCCGGAGCGGATGCAGGTAGCGCAGCACGTTGTAGTGGCGCACGAAGTGCGCAGCGGCGATCGTGAACCCCGATTCGCGCAGGAGTTCAAGATTGCTGGCCATGTCACGCACCGCCACGTGTTCCGGGGACTGGCGCAGGATCAGGTTGCGGCGCTTCAGCCGTTCGAGGATGAAGCCCGCATTCGGCGTGTGGAGGTAGAGCCGGCCGCCGGTCTTCAGCGATCGGCGCATGTCCGCAAGCACCACGCGCCACTCGTCGTCGGGAACGTGCTCCGAGAAATCAAAAGCACAGGCGACGTCGAAGCGCCGCGGGTGCGTCGCACAGAATTCCGCGATCGATGTGCACTTGAAGCCCAGGTTCCGGGCGCCGAGGCGGGCCGCCCTCGCATGGGCGAGATCGACAAAGGGTTGTGAAAAGTCGACGCCCGTATAGCTGTGTACGCGATCATGGACCTCGGCCGCGAGCAGGCCGTTCCCGCAGGCAAAATCCACGAGGTCGTCGCCCTTCGTGAGCTGCATGAGGGGCAATAGCTGCTGGAGCCGTCGACGACCGTGCATGCGATCGAAGCGCTCCGCGTAGTCCCGGCCGTGCAAGGCGCGAGCGTCGCCATGCGGCGGTGATCCGGGCGCAGTCATGCCGATGTCCGCTGCGACCGCCGCGCGAAGACGGTGCCGTCGATGCCGAGCCTGCTTCGCGCGAACAGCGCGCAGCTGATCGACACGAGGCAGAGGCAGGCGGCGCTCGAGGTCGCAGCGCCAATGGTTCCATATCGCGGGATCAACACGAGGCCGCCGACGACGTTCAGCGCGGCGCCTGCGCTGAACACGCCCATCACCAGCTTCTCGTGGGCCGTCATGATGAGGAGGTAGCCTGAAGTCGCCATCGCCGAGTGCACGAGATAGGCCGCGGCGAGGATGATTGCCGGGGCATAGCCTGCCGTGAAGCCCGGGCCGAAGGCAGCGAGGATCCATGGGCCGCCGAGGACGACGGCGCAGGCAACCGCGGCGGCTGCCGCGACGATCACGCGTGCCGCGGCACGGCTGCGCATGCGCAATTCCTCGGTGCGTCCGGAAGCATGCAGGGCAGCGATCACGGGCGCCATGGCGACGCTGATTGCGGTCAGCGGGAGGCCGACCAGCATTGCGAGCTGGACGGCGACCTTGTAGGTGCCGGCCGCTGCAGTGCCGACGAGCCGGCCGACCAGGATCGTATCCACGTTCGTGAGCACCGTCGTCATCATGACGAGGCCCATGAACGCGGCGCCGGCGCTCCACCAGCTGCGCTCCCGATAGCGCGGAGCGGCGCCGCGCAGCTCCGGCGGCAGCCGGCGTCGCAGGAACCATGCCCCAACCAAGAGTGCCGCGGCGGCGGCCGCGAACTGGAAGCCGACGGCGAGCGTGGCGCCACGCGGGATTGCGGGCCACAGGGCCGCGATCGCGGCGAGCAGGATGACGATGGCCGGTTGCAGCAGGAACTCCGGTGCGAGTCCGGCATTGACGTGGCCGAGTCCCTGGAGCGCGGCCTGTCGCAGCCGCGCGAGTGCGAGCAGCGGCACGAGGGCGGCGGCGACCAGAAGCGCCGCAATCGCGTCCGCCCCGCGGGGTTCCAGGATGAGGCGCCCGGCAAGCCAGGCCGCGACCGCGGCGGCGGCGGAGGCGCCGAGCACGATGAAGAAGCTGCGACGCAGGAGGCCGTGCGCATGCGGCCAGTCGCCGAGTGCCTGAAATGCAGCGAGTTCACGTATCACGAGGCGGTCGAACCCGACGGCGGCGGGCACGGCGAAGATCGCGACCAGCGTCATCGCGAGCGCATACAGGCCATAGTCCTGCGCATCCAGCAGCCGCGCGATCACGAGCAGGCTGAGGAACTCGAGCCCAACCGCGGCGACGCGGATTGCAAAGGTACTTCGAGCATGGGACGGCAGTCCGGCAAAAAGTTGACGGATGAAACCTGCCGGTGAGATGCGCTCTAGGGCCCCGGCGGACATCCCGCACTCGTCACTTCTTCTCCGCCATCAGCATCTTGCGAACGGCGGCAAGCTCCTTCAGCTTGGCCTTGCTCACCTTCGGGTAATGCAGGCCCATCGAGGCGAGCGTCTCGATGACGACGGAGGCGACGATGATGCGCGTGAACCACTTGTTGTCGGCCGGCACCACGTACCACGGGCTGTCGGGTGTCGACGTGTTGCGGATGGCGTCCTCGTAAGCCGACATATAGTCCTTCCAGTGGCCGCGTTCGCGCGCATCGGCCGGCGAGAACTTCCAGTTCTTTTCGGGCATGTCGATGCGTTCGAGGAAGCGGCGCTTCTGCTCTGCGCGCGAGACGTGCAGGTAGAACTTGCGGACGATGGTGCCGTTCGCGTTCAGGTACCGCTCGTAGGCGCGAATGTCCCGGTAGCGCCGCTCCCAGATGTCCTTGTCGATGCGCGACGGCGGCAGCTTCTGGCTCTCGAGCAGTTCCGGATGTACGCGCAGCACCAGGACTTCCTCGTAATAGGAGCGATTGAAGATCCCGATGCGCCCGCGCTCCGGCAGGTTGCGGTTGCAGCGCCAGAGGAAATCGTGGTCGAGTTCCTCGGCCGAGGGCGCCTTGAAGGATGACACCTGGCAGCCCTGCGGATTGACGCCGGACATGACGTGCTTGATGGCGCCATCCTTGCCGGCCGCATCCATGGCCTGGAACACGAGCAGTAGCGACCACCGGTCCTGCGCGTAGAGCATGTCCTGCAAGTCGGCCAGCGCCTCGACGCCGGTCTGCAGCGCTTCCTTCGCGCGCGGCTTGTCCTCCCTCCCGAGTCCGCCCGTGTCTGACGGATCGATGTCCTTGAGCCGGAAACCGTCCCCGTCCTTGACGCGATAGGGCTTGGCGAACTTGCCCGCCACCTTGACGACTTTGCCGATCTTCATGTCGATTCCTCTGTCTTTACGGCGCCTTGCGCCCGTGTTCGTGCTCGATTTTCTCAAGATAAGCGCGTG
>CAVVDL010000015.1:0-16883 GCA_963747035.1 uncultured Gammaproteobacteria bacterium | reverse complement strand
TCCGCTTCGGATTTGGGAGTCTCGCAGTGCAAAAACACAGCCTTGCCCTGGTCGTCGGCACGTTGGCAATCGGAACGTTGGCGGCGGGACCGCCCGCCGTTGCCGACGAGACCACCGTTTTCGAACCCGTGATCGTGACCGCGCAGAAGCGCGAGCAGAGCATCTACGACGTTCCCGTCGCGATCAGCGCCTTCTCGGCCGATACGATCGAGAAGCAGGGCATTGCAGAGCCTGACCGACATCGGCAAGTTCGTGCCGAACCTGAACGTCACGGAGTTTTCCGCCGGTTCGACGTCCTCGGCCAATCCCTTCATCCGCGGCATCGGCCTGCAGGACCACCTGATCACGACCGACCCGGGTGTCGGCGTCTACGTGGACGGCGTCTACCTGGGCCGCCAGGTCGGCCAGAACTGGAGTCTTGCGAACATCGAGCGCGTCGAGGTGCTGCGCGGTCCGCAGGGCACCCTGTACGGGCGCAACTCGATCGGCGGCGCGATCAACATCATCACGCGCCAGCCCGGCGACGAAGACGGTGGGCGGGTGTCACTGACGGCCGGCTCGCGCGGCCGCCTGAATGCCGATTTCTACACCAACATGAGTTTATCGGACCAGTTCGCGATGTCGCTCACGGGCGCCTTCCAGCATCGCGACGGTCTCGGCAAGTTCCTGATGCTCGAGAATCCGCGCAAGGAAGTCGGCGAGCTCGAGGACATCTCGGCGCGGGTCGCACTCAAGTGGTCGCCCAACGATCGGTTGTCGTTCCTCGTGACGGCTGACGGAAACGAGGGCGACAACGGGCTGCGCCCCTATGACACCCTGATCGACGAGGTGCCGAACGGGCAGCTTGTTCCTTGCCGGCTACCGCAACTCCGACACCGCCGCGAATCCGTACAACAACAACACCGGCCAGGAATCGCAGACCGCGGTGACGAACGAGGCCGAAGGCGTCTCGCTGACCGTGGATTACAAGATCTCGGACAACATGGCGGCGAAGCTCCTCGTGAGCGACCGGCATTCCGAGTACACAGGCGGGTCTCGACGACGACGGCCTATTCGACGACTTCCTGAGCTTCCCGGAGACCGGCGACGCGGATCAGACAGTCCGCCGAACTGCAGCTCACCGGCGACTTTCGGCGCCTGGGACTACGTCGCCGGCTTGTACTGGTTCGAGGAAGAGGGCGAGAACATTCAGGACCCGACGATATTCAACTGAAGTCCGGGCGATTTCTTTCTGGAGCAGAACGGTCGACAGCCAGGCGATCTACGCGAATGTCGGATACAACTTCTCGGATGACCTGCGCGTTTCGGGCGGCCTGCGCTACACGCAGGACGACAAGAACGCCACCGTGATCCTCAACAGGCGCGGCCTCGCCCGGACGGCCAGATCAACGAGACACACAGCGCGACTGGTCCGAGATCGAGCTGGGACGTGTCGGCGAACTACCAGCTGAACGATCGCCTGAACGTCTACGGCACGATCCAGAGCGGCTACCAGTCGGGCCAGTTCCCGGCGCGTCCATACTGCTTGTTCGGACTCCCGTCCTCGTCGCCGGATACGCCGTCCTCCCGATCCCCTGCGATCTTGTCCGACGACAACTGCTTCGTGGCGAACGACAACGTCACGGCGCTGAACTACGAAGTGGGACTCAAGGGCCAGCCGCTCGACAACCTGCAGATGAGCATCGCGGTGTTCTATACCGACTACTCGGACCTGCCGTACCAGGTCAGCACGACGACTGGCGCGCGGCTTCAACACCGGTGAACATCATCGTGGACCAGACGTCGATGGGCGTCGAATGGGAAAGCACCTGGCTCGTTACGGATGCATTCCGCCTCTACACGACGCTCGGTTACATCGATGCGGACGTGCACGACCCGAATCCGGCCGCGGTTGCGCCGCTGACGCCGGAGCTCACCGTCTCGGTGAGCCCGGAATTCAACTTCCCGCTCGGCGAACGGCGACGTCACCGTGCGGGCCGACTGGTCGTTCCGCGACGACATGTTCGGCGAACCGAGCTCGGATCCGGGCCGCTTCACGCGCATCGAAAGTCGCGACCTGATCAATTTCGACATCACTTACCGGCCGTCGGATGGCGATTGGTCGGTCTCGGCCTACGGCAAGAACGTCACGGACGAGCGCTATGACAACGCGCGACTCAATCCCGGCTACGGTGTGCTGGTCATCAAGTCGAACGACGCCAGCGAATTCGGAGTACGGCTCACGAAGGAGTTCTGAGCCGGGAGAGCCCGGCGCTCGCGCACCAGGACCGCAAGGAACTGACTCAGGCCGGCTGAACGTTCGCGTTCAACCGGAAGAGGTTCGTCGGGTCGTATTTCTTCTTGATCTCGCGCAGGCGCGGCAGGTTGCCCTGGTAGTTGTCGTCGATCTTGCGCTGGCCTTCGTCGCCCGTCTCGTTCGTGTAGTAGCCGTCGGTGAAGGGCTCGAGCTTCGACCAGTAGTCCTTCACATAGCCGACGTGCGGCGCGCGGTCGTCGGCGAGGCTCCAGGCGACCGTCGCAAAGATGCCGTGCGTCGCGCGCCGGTGCGGGAACGCCGTCGCGTCGGCCGGGACGCGGCCGATCGCGCCGCCCGCCTGCTGGATGAAGAAAGCGGTCGTGCGCGCCGGGTCGGGCCGGAAATCGCCCACCACCTTGTCCACGAGCCCCGCCGGGAAGCCGTCGATGAAGCCGGCCTTCAGGTAGCTGCCTTCATTGCGCGGGTCGAGGTTGTCGTTGGCGCGCTGAACGAGGCAGTAGTCCTGCGCCTTGAACGTGTCGGCGATCGGCTTGCCGAGCGCGCGGATCGGTGCGAGGACGCGATCGGCGTCGCTGGCCGGCCCGGACCAGCAGCCGGCGATGATCACGGCGGCGGGCTTGCCGCCCGCCGGCGCGCGCATCACGAAGTCCGTCTGCAGCTCCTCGGGCGCGCTCGAGCTGAACTCACCGTAGAAGGCGAGGAGCTCGCGCGCGCGGTCGAGCGGGAACACCGCGGCGCCCGCGACGACCTCGCGCTGCATCGGGTGCAGCCCGAATTCGAAGTTCGTCACGACGCCGAAGTTGCCGCCGCCGCCGCGGACGGCCCAGTAGAGGTCCGGGTTCTCGTCGGCATCCGCGTGCAGCAGACGGCCGTCGGCGGTCACGACGTCCACGCCCTTCACGTTGTCGAGCGCAAGGCCGAAGCGCCGCGCGAGCCGGCCGAAGCCGCCGCCGAGCGTGAGGCCGCCGACGCCGGTGTGCGAGACCGTGCCGCAGGTCGTGACGAGGCCCTGCGCCATCGCCTCATGGTCGACCTCGCCGAGGAGGCTGCCGCCCTCGACGTAGGCGCGTTGCGCTTTCGCATCGACGCGCACGCCGCGAAAGCGGGACAGGTCGATCTGCATGCCCTTCTCGCAGGTGGACTTGCCGGAGGGGCTGTGCCCGCCACACTTGACCGCGAGCAGCAAGTCGCGATCGCGCGCGAAGCGCACTGCGCTCATGACGTCCGCGACGCCGGTCGGCTGCACGACGAGTGCCGGGTGCATGTCGATGGATTCGTTCAGCACGTGGCGCGCCGCGTCGTAGCCCGCATCCCCGGCGAGGAGCAGGGGCCCGCGCAGGCTCGCCTTGAGATCCGCGAGCGCGGCCTGTTCGATGACCGTGGCAGTGCCGTCGAGCTTGATGGCGGCAAGGCCACCCGCAGCCTGCGACGCGGCCTGGTCGAGGGCGTACAACCTCGGCACCGGCAGCGCGTAAGCGACGGCGGCAGCCAGGGTCGACTGGAAGAAGTGACGGCGGTTCATGCGGCCTCCACGGCGGCGGTGAGTTTTCCCTTGAAGGAGGAACGAAGCAGCAGGATCGCGGCGTAGAGCACGACCACGACGACGCCCCAGCGCAGCTTTTCGAGCGGGAGCGACTTCACCAGGAAGGCGGCGACCAGCACGAGCGGTATGCCGCCGAGCGCGATGCCGATGACGACGCGGCGGTCGATGCGCTCCGTCTGCAGGAAGCGCATGCCGCAGGCCGACATCAGGAATGCGCATGAACCCATCATGATGGGGAATGCCGCGATCGGATTGAGCCCGAGCAGCGACAGCGTAATCAGTGACGGCGCATACATTCCGATGCCGAATGCCATCAGGGCGCCCAGGATAAAGTGCACGCCGATCGCAATCGCAAGCGGACCCGCCCCCAATGTCAGTGCGGTTCCGCCGCCCGGCATCAAGCCGAGATTCGTCATCGCATAGAGACCTGCTGCGATCAGGAGTGCAACGCCGACGACGCCCTGGACGAATCGCACCGGCGCGCGCACGACGATCGGGGTGCCGACAAACGAGCCGACGACGGCCGCGGCAATGCAGGCGAGGAGCAGCACGGAATCGACCTGGACGAGCTTGATGAAGATGAGCCCCTGCACGATGGTCGGCAGGCAGTGGCCGGTGTTGAGGATCGCCGGGATGAAGCTGTCCGGCACCATCCGGCGCAGCTTGAGCCAGGCCGTCGACGGCGCAAACGAGCCGATTCCGAGCGTATCGAAGAAATTCGTGATTGCGCCGAGCGCGATCGCCTCGGCCTTCGGCTTGAGTTCGCCGTGCTTGCGTGCGGTGGTGAAGAGAACGTATGTGAAAGCCGCCCCGAGGACCCAGAGCGCTGCGAGCAGGAGGGTGACGATCATGGAACCCCGCGTTTGCAGAACGCGCGTACTCTACCTCAGAATGTCGGGAACTGCCCCAAGGGTCCCCACTCATGCAATCAGTTCATTCCCTGCGCCGCCTCGGCGCCATCGCCCTGTGCCTTCTTCCGTTCGCGGCCGTTGCCGCCAAGGACACCGCGATCCCGCCCGATATCTCGGCGCAGGCGCTCGAGCTGCTGAAGCGCTCGGTCGGCTTCAAGACCGTGGCCGGCGAGGGCAATGTCCCGGCCTACGCCGAGTACCTCGCAGGCGAATTGAAGGCGCATGGATTCGCGGCGGGAGACATCGAGATCAAGCCGCGCGGCGAGACCGCGACGCTGACCGCCGTCTACCACGGCACCGACCCCAAGGCGAAGCCGATCCTGCTGGCGGCGCACATGGATGTCGTCGTGGCGAAGCGAGAGGAATGGGAGCGCGATCCGTTCACGGCGGTCGTCGAGAACGGCTACGTGTACGGCCGCGGCACCGACGACAACAAGCTCGGGCTCGTCTCGATGGTGGCCGCGCTGCACTGGCTCAAGCAGGAGGGCTTCAAGCCGAGGCGCGACATCGTGCTCGCATTGACGGGCGACGAGGAAACGACGCAGACCACGACGGCCGCGCTCTCGAAGGAGTGGGCGAACGCGGAACTCCTGCTCAACAGCGATGCCGGCGGCGCCTACCTCGGCGATGACGGCAAGCCGACCCTGTACACGATGCAGGCCGCCGAGAAGACCTACATGGACTTCGAGGTCACGTACACGAGCCCGGGCGGGCACAGCAGCCGGCCCAGCCCGGACAATGCGATCTACAACCTCGCGCACGCGATCGACAAGGTGGCAGCATTCCACTTCCCGGCGCGGATCAGCGAACTGACCCGGGCCTACTTCAAGGCGGCCGGGCCGATCACGCCCGCGCCCGTCGGGCCGGCGATGCTGCGCTACGAGCAGAATCCCGATGACAAGGAGGCCTACGAACTGCTGGCCTCCTATCCGGAGTACGTCGGCCAGCTCGGGACCACCTGCGTCGCGACGATGGCGCGGGCGGGCCACGCCCCGAACGCGCTGCCGCAGAGCGCGACGGTCAACATCAACTGCCGCGTGTTCCCGGGCGAGACCGTCGAGTACGTGCAGTCGACGCTGACGAAAGCCGTGGACGACCCGAAAGCGCAGGTCAAGCTCGTCAGCCATCCCGTGCCGAGCGATGCCTCGCCGCTGCGCGAGGACGTCATGAAGGCGCTGCGCAAGGCTGTGGACCTGCGCGCCCCGGGCCTGCCGATCGTGCCGTCGATGTCGGCCGGCGCCACGGACAGCCTGTACTACCGGAACCTCGGCGTGCCGTGCTACGGCGTGTCGGGCATCTTCATGGCCGCGAAGGACAACTTCGCCCACGGCCTCAACGAGCGGGTGCCGGTCGCGACGATCGACGGCGCCGTGATCCAGTGGCGGAGCCTGATCAAGGACCTGTCGCGCTAGCGCGGCGTATCCCTGAAATGGCGCTTGCCGTGAAGCGCGAGCTGGTACTCGTCGCGGCTCAGGATGTTTTCCTCGAGCTGCATGTCGGTCTGGCAGTATCGGGCCAGGAATTCCTGGACCTTTTCCGCTGACGACAGCACGTCGTCGCGGACGTAGTTGATGTCGATGTTGATGCAGACCGCGCCGATCACCCCGTAATCCTTGCGGACGATCGGGATCGTCGTGCACTTGAACCGGCGCGCGCCGATGTTGAGTTCGTAGTTGAGCTTGTCCTGGTTGAGCGCGCGGCGGCGCTTGAGGTCGATCAGGAGCGTG
Organism: uncultured Gammaproteobacteria bacterium; assembly: GCA_963747035.1. Taxonomy (GTDB): domain Bacteria; phylum Pseudomonadota; class Gammaproteobacteria; order Steroidobacterales; family Steroidobacteraceae; genus SCUD01. The sequence goes on along the minus strand of CAVVDL010000015.1, from coordinate 10,445 downwards.
GTCGTCCCCATGCCGAGCGAACGCCCGGTCGTGTCACCGCCCTCGATGGCCGCGATCGAGCGGGTGGGATTCGACAGGTCGTGCAGCAGGACCTCGATGCCCATATTCCGGTAGGTGCGGCCGATCAGCCGCACGATATTGCGGTAGTTCTCCAGGAACTCGTGGGTATCGTCCGCAATCGACTTGCCGTCGTACTTCGCGTACAGCTTTTCGTAGGCCGCGCGCTCGGCCGCATCCAGCTGGCCCCGCACGTCGTTCTGCTCGCCGATGAAGATCAGCTGCCGGGCCGCGCGTGCGTCGCGGTTGCGCAGGAAGTAATGCACGCCGAGCCGGAAGTCCTTGAGGCTGAACTCGGCGAAATTCTCGCGGGTCGATTCGTACGGGTAGAAGTCATATTCGTCGAGTCTGCGGCCCTTCATGCTGCGCCGCTCCCGATAACTGCCGACCAGGTAGCCGCCGGCCACGAGCACGAGGCTGACGGTCAGTTCGACGATGAACTTCGAGATCCAGGGATTCTCGAGCAGGTCCATGGTTGCCGAGGATAGCCCGGATTTGCCGCCTCAGGGCCGCGTCCCCTGGCGATGCATGAGATAGAGCCCCGCGGCGACGACAATCGCCGCGCCCGCGAGGACGCGCGCGCCGGGCAGGGTGTGCCAGACGATCCAGTCGATGCCGAGCCCCCAGACGAGGGCCATGTACTCGTAGGGCGCGACCGTCACGGCCGGCGCGATGCGGAATGCCTCGGTGATCAGGTGCTGGCCGGCCCAGCCCGAGAGTCCGACGCAGACGAACCACAGCCAGTCCGCCTTTTCGATCGGCACCCAGCCGGGCGCCGCGAGGGCGCCGGCGCCGAGCGCGAGCATCAGCAGGAACCAGAAGACCATCGAGGCCGTGGTCTCCGTCGCCGACATCACCCGCACCATCACGACGACGAACGCGTAGGCGAGGGCGGAGGCGAGGGCAGCGAGTCCCGCAAGGCTCGCAAAGCCCGCGGCAGTCGGCGCCAGCATCACGAAGACGCCGACGAGCCCCACGACGATCGCGATCCAGATATGCCGGTTCGTTTTCTCGCCGAGCAGCCAGGAGGCCGCGAGCACGACGAGGAGCGGCGCGCACATGTACACCGCGTAGGTGTCCGTCATGCTCGCCCGCGCGAGCGCCCAGACGAATCCCCACAGCATCAGGATCGCGAACACGGCGCGGATGACATGGAGTTTCCAGCGTACGGGCCGCAATTCGCGGATGCGCCCGGTGACCGCATAGGCCGCGAACACGAAGGGCAGCGAGCTCACGCCGCGCAGGCAGGCGATCTCGAGCGGCGGATAGCGCGCGGTCAGGAATTTCATCAGGGCGTCCATCACCGAGAAGATGCCGACGCCCGCGATCATGAGGAAAACGCCGCGCAGGGGGTCTGCGCGCTCAGTCATCGGGCCCCGGCAGGCGCTCGAGCAGGAACTTCGAGAATCCGGCGAGCGCGGTCAGGTCCTGTTCGTCGGGCCCGTCCGGGTCCCGCCCGTTCGAAAACGCGGCGATGATGAGGCGCCGTCCGTCCGGGAGCTCGGCGTGGACGATCTCCGCGAGCGTGTCGTAGGCGTCGCCGATCTTGCTTTCGTAGGCGGTGCCTTCCGGGAAGCCGCCGCCCAGGCTGCTGTGCTCCGAGACGGGCGGCCGGCGCAGTCGCGAGCGGATGTATTCTGCGGCCGGTTCGCCGAACTCGCCGGATACGAGCGCGAGCATGAGGTTTGCCGCGCCGTCCGCGTTCATGGCGTTCCGGCCGTAACGCTCGCGTGCGAGCGCCTCGAGCCCGGTCGGCTCCTCGCCGGAGTTCGTCGGGTAGGTCTTGTTGATGAACTTCTGGCCGGCCAGCAGGTTGTGCTCCGTAAGCAGGTTCTCGGTGTAGAGCCGCCGCGCGAACCAGGCGTCGTAGTCCGCGCCCTCGGCCGGCCCGTTCGGCGCGCCGGTGATCGCGTCCACGACGAACCCGGTCTCGACGTTGTCCGAAACCCGGAGCATCGGCCCGACATGTTCATCGAGGCAGTCCGCCGCGCGCCCCCCGGCCTCGCACCAGTGCACGGCCGCGATCGCATAGCCGAGCTTCACGCAGCTTGCCGGATACCAGGACGTTGCGCCGCCGACGCTGCCGCGGCGCCACGAGCCGTCCTTCGCCGCGAGCAGCACGGTGACGTCGAGCCGGTCGAGGCGGCCGGTCGGCAGGAACCGGGACCGCGCGTCCTCTACGGCCGCCTGCACGCGGGTGTCGTCGTGCACTGCCGGGCGGGTGTTCGCGGAAAAAGCGGGCATCGCCGCGAGTGCGAGCGCGAGGCCGGCGCCTGCCAGGCTGGTCCTGATCGTTCGCCAACGCACCGGCCGTCTCCCGCTACAATTCCGTCACACTAGCGTTCCCCGGTGTGAGCGACAACCACCCATGAAGGTCTTCGGCAACGTGCTCGAGATGATCGGCAGGACGCCGATGCTGGAACTGCGCCAGCTCGATGCCGGTCCTTGCCGGCTTTTCCTCAAGCTGGAGCTCCAGAACCCGGGCGGCTCAATCAAGGACCGCATCGGCCTGACGATGATCGAGGAGGCCGAGCGCCGCGGGGACCTCAAGCCCGGCGGCACGATCATCGAGGCGACCGCGGGCAACACGGGCCTCGGGCTTGCACTCGTCGCCGCGCAGAAGGGCTATCGCGTCGTGCTGGTGCTCCCGGACAAGATGAGCCAGGAGAAAATCTTCAACCTGCGCGCGATGGGCGCGGAGGTCGTGCTGACGCGCTCGGACGTCGAGAAGGGCCATCCGGAGTACTACCAGGACCTCGGCGCGCGGCTCGCGCGCGAGCACGGCTATTTCCACATCAACCAGTTCGGCAATCCCGACAACCCGAAAGCCCATGCGACGACGACGGGTCCCGAAATCCTCGAGCAGATGGAGGGCCGGGTGGACGCGGTGGTCGTCGGCATCGGTTCGAGCGGGACGATCGCGGGCCTCACGCAGTGTTTCCGCGAGCGGCTGCCGTCGGTCGAGATCATCCTTGCCGATCCCGAGGGCTCCGTGCTCGCGGACCAGGTGAACAAGGGCCACTACGGCAAGGCCGGCTCATGGCTGGTCGAGGGCATCGGCGAGGACTTCATCCCGGACATCTGCGACTTCTCGATGTGCCGCAAGGCCTACAGCATTCCCGATGGCGTGTCCTTCGCGGTCGCGCGCGAGATCCTGCTGAAGGAAGGGCTCCTGGTCGGCTCCTCGACGGGCACGCTGGTGGCTGCGGCGCTGCGCTGGTGCCGCGAGCAGTCGACGCCAAAGCGCGTCGTCACCTTCGCCTGCGACACCGGCAACAAGTACCTGTCGAAGCTCTTCAACGACTTCTGGATGGAAGACCAGGGCTTCATCCAGCGCGAGCAGCATGGAGACCTCAGGGACCTCGTCGGGCGGCCGCACGGCGAGCGCGCGACGGTGACGGTCGGTCCCGGCGACGTGCTGACGACGGCGCACAACCGACTGCGGAATGCCGGTTTCAGCCAGCTTCCGGTGATGCAGGCCGAGCGGCTCGTCGGGTTCATCGACGAGGACGACATCCTGCGGTACGCATTCGGCAAGCCCGAGAAATTCAACGACCCGGTGAGCTCGGCGATGCACACGAACGTCCCCGTGGTCGAGACGACGTTGTCTCTCGGCGAGCTCGTCGCGATGCTGGAGTCGCAGCCCTACGCGGCCGTCATGGGCAAGGACGTTTTCTACGGATTGATCACGCGCGCCGACGTGCTGAACTACCTGCGCCGCCAGATGACCCCGCTGGCTGCGCCATGAGGCCACGATGAAAGAAAAGATGACGACCCACGGATTCTCGACCCGCGCGATCCATGCCGGCCAGTCGCCGGACCCGACGACGGGCGCCGTCATGCCGCCCATCTATGCGACGTCGACTTACGCCCAGTCGAGCCCTGGCGTGCACCAGGGCTACGAATACTCGCGCACGCAGAACCCGACACGCATGGCCTTTGAGCGCTGCATAGCCGACCTCGAGGGAGGCATTCGCGGCTTTGCCTTCGCTTCCGGCATGGCGACGACGGCGACGCTGCTCGACCTGCTTGACTCCGGCTCCCACGTGGTCGCGATGGACGACCTCTACGGCGGCAGCTTCCGCCTGTTCGAGCGCGTGCGCCGCCGCTCGGCGAACCTCGACTTCTCCTTCGTGGACCTCTCGGATCCGAAGGCGGCCGCCGGCGCGATCCGGCCGACCACGCGCATGATCTGGATCGAGACGCCGACCAATCCGCTGCTGCGCCTCGTCGACATCGCCGCAGTCGCGGAGATCGCGCGGGCGCGCAAGATACTCCTGGTCGTGGACAACACCTTCGCGACGCCGTGGATACAGCGGCCGCTCGAGCTCGGCGCCGATATCGTCATGCACTCGGCGACGAAGTTCCTGAATGGCCACTCGGACATGGTGGGCGGCGTCGCGGTCGTGGGCGATGCCGAGCTCGGTGAGCGCGTCGGCTTCCTGCACAACGCGATTGGCGCGATCAGCGGGCCCTTCGACAGCTTCCTGGCGCTGCGCGGCCTCAAGACGCTGCCGCTGCGGATGCGCCAGTCGAGCGAGTCGGCGCTCGCGATCGCATCCCGGCTCGAGCGCCACCCGCGCGTCGAGCGCGTCGTCTATCCGTACCTGCCTTCGCACCCGCAGCACGCGCTCGCGATGCGCCAGATGAAGAACGGTGGCAGCGGCATCGTGACCTTCTTCCTGAAAGGCGGCCTGCCGGAGGCGCGGCATTTCCTGGAGCGGCTTACGCTGTTCACGCTTGCGGAGAGCCTCGGCGGCGTCGAGAGCCTGGTTGACCACCCGGCCATCATGACCCACGCCTCGGTCCCGCCCGAGGCGCGCGCGAAGCTCGGCATCAGCGATTCGCTGGTGCGGCTCTCGATCGGGATCGAGGACAGCGGCGACCTGGTCGCCGACCTGGAAGTGGCGCTCGGCTGAGGGGCCGCCTTCGTCAGTCCGTGTCGATGTCCTCGACCCGGCCGTCCTCGAAGATGAGCTTCCTGTCGCCGGCCTTGACGGTCGCGGTCACGTTGCCTGTCGCGAAGCGCACCGTCACGTCGTAGTCGCCCGGCCAGGGCGTGCCGACCAGGAGGTCATACATGTTCTGAGCGCGCAAGCCGGAGCCGGAGTCCACGACCCGCGTCATGATCCGGTTCGGCGTGTCCTTCGGCACCACGCGGACGATGCGTCCCTGCTGGTTCCGCTCGCCGCCGCTGCCGACGATGCGCAGCACGATCCTGCGCGACAGCGTTCCGGCGCCGCGCATGAGGCGGTAAGTCTTGCCCCAGCGCGACAGGACGTCCATCATGCCGTCGCCGTTCTGGTCGCCGCAGGCGAGCTGCTCGTTGCGCGCAACGAATTTGTCCGTGTCGGAGGCGATACCCTGCTGGGTCGCCGACGTCAGCAGGACGCCGTTGACGTTCACGAGAATCTTCGGCGTGCCGCGGCCCGTCGACTCGAGATTGTTCGCGATGATCACGTCCTCGAAGCCGTCGTCGTTGATGTCGCAGGCCGCGAGGCCGTAGCCGAAGGTGGCGGCGGCGGTCGCGCCGACGCGCACGCCATCGTCGAAGACGCCGCCCGTGTTGCGGTACAGTCGCGTGATCGAGCCGGTGTGGTGGATGAGGTCGAGGTCGCCGTCGAGGTCCACGTCGATCAGCTTGAGGCCGTTGTCCTCGCGCATCGGCATGTGCGCCGCCGCGCTGCCATCCCGGAACGTGCCGTCGCCGTTGTTGAGCATGAGGCGCGAGCCGAAGATGAGGTCCACGAAGCCGTCTTCGTCGAAATCCACGGCCTGGCCGCCGCGCGGAATGTAGGCTGCGCCCGCCGGGTTGTTCGCGACGCCGGCAGCGTCGGCGGTGTCGTGGAAGACGCCGTTGCCGTCGTTGATGAGCAGCCAGTTGCGTGCGCCATCGCCGTTCGACTGGTCGTAGGGCGCGAAAATGTCGACGTCGCCGTCATTGTCGAAATCCGCCGCCAGCAGCGTGCCGCCGACGCCGCGAATCCCGAGTGCCGAGACCGACGCCGAGGTCTGGTAGTTGCCGTTGCCCTGGTTCATGTGCAGCAGGGCGAAGGATCCCTCGTTGCTGAACTTCGACTCGGTGTTGCTGAACATGTCGTCGAAGCCGTCGCCGTTGAAGTCGGCGAAGCGCACGTCGCTCACGTGCGCGGGGATCCGCAACCAGGTCCGTGAGGCCGGCGTCAGCCAGGACCCGCGCCGTGTACGTGGCCGTTGCAGACGCCGGTGTCGATGCCTCCGCCCGCGGTCGGCAGGTCGAGGCAGTTGTCGTCGTTCACGCGCCCGAAGGCCGCGCCGGCGATCGTGAGGTCGTGCTCGGTGATGACGCTCGTCGGCGAAAAGGCGACCGGGCCTCCCGTCCCGACGCGCGAGCCGTTCACGGCGATCACGCGGTAGTAGACCGGTGTGACGACGGCGATCGATTTTCGGACGAAGGGCGAAGCACGCGCCTCCTCGAAGTTCGCGTTCGGCCGGCGACCTGCGAGCTGCGATTCGCTGGCAGCGAAATAGACCCGGTAGCGTGTCGCGTTGACAGCGGGCGCAAAATAGATGGTGTGGTCCGGATCCTGGGTCGTAACGGCGGTCCATTCGACAGGACCCGGCACGGGTCCCGGTTCCGCCCGAACCGGCAGGCTCTCTGGACCGCGGCCACCACCGGTTTCAGCCGCAATCTTGTAGTGGTAGGTCCGGAAGTTCGTGAGGCCGGAGTGGACGTAGTTCGTCTCTTTTATGTCATTGATTTTATTCTCATAAGTCGGACTTCCGGCATCGTCGTCCCACAGGATTACATAGCGGCTCGCGTCTGTGACCGGTCCCCACGTAAGTACGACCTGGCCGTCTCCAGCCTCGGCGTTTGGATTGGCCGGTGCCGCGTGCGGGGCGCTCGCGCCGAACGTGCCATCGCAACCCGCGAGCCAGGCAAGGCCCAGCAGGGCACAGATTCCGGTGACCGCCCGGACGGCGGTGCGCGCTCTGGATGCCATTCGATTGAGGTCCCGTCTATGTTGAAGGAGGTGCGTCCGATAGACGGTCGCGCTGCACGACAGTTCCGCCGGATTGGGTCCTGCGGAAGCCCTGGCATTATACCCCGGCCCGGGGCGCCTCCTCAGGCGGCGGCGATGCGAAGGTCGAGGCGGGTGGGCGATTCCATGCAATAGATCTCGACCGGCTGTGTACGGCCCCGGAGGACCAGCGGAGGCAGTTCGACGATGCCCGTTGGCACCGGATCGAGCGACTGCTTGACCGAGAGCGAGAAGAGGGCCTCGCCAGCGCGGGCACGCTGGACGAGGCGCGCGGCCACGTTGACCGTGTCGCCGATCAGCGTGTAGCTCGGCAGTTCCGGCGCGCCCACGTCGCCGACGATCACATCCCCGGCGTTGATGCCGATGCCGATGCCGGTTTCGATGCCGAGCCGCGACTTCCATTCGGCGGCGAGCTTGCCGAAGCCCGTGATCATGCCGCGCGCGGCCGAAACCGCCCGGCCGCTGGCGTCATCCGCCGGCAACGGCAGGCCGAATCCCGCCATCAGGCCGTCGCCCGCCATGTGGAAAACCGTGCCTCCGTGCTCGCGGGTGACGGACGAGAGCAACGAAAAGTATTCGTTGAGGAGCGGCACGACGTCCGAAGGCGAGAGGCGCTCGGCAACCGCAGTGAAGCCGCGCATGTCGGCAAAGAGCACCGTGCCCGAGACCCGCGCCTGGCCGACGCCGTCACGGGCGCGGGCCGTGCAGCGGCAGGTTCCGAGCTGGTGCAGTTCGATCAGGTTGCCCGCGGGGTCCGCGAAGAACAGGCGCCGCGAGTCGGGACCGAGCCGCCCGTGGACGACCCGGTAGGGCACCGTGAGGCGGTCGAGTTCCGCCTGGGCGTCGTCGATCGAGGCCACGGCGCAGGCCATGTGGGGCGCCGAGATGTCGATCTCGCCGCTCCCGAGCGCCGCTTTCGGCATCCCCGGGACGAGGTGAATCTGGGCATGGGCACCGGCGTTGATCCGCTGGTTCTCGCCGGACCGGTCCCAGGGCACGTGATCGGATTCGAAGCCGAGGACGTCGCTGTAGAAGCGAAGCGCCGCCCCGACCGCGTCCGGGCCCGGCGTGATCCGGACGGCAATATGGTGCAGTTCGGCGATCTTGAGCGTCATGCGCCCGACAACGGGTCGAAGATCTCGACGCTGAGTTCGACCTTGCGCTCTTCCCCAGGCGCGAGGCCGCCGACGCCAATCACCTTGCGGGCGAGCTCTGCCCCGGCCGCGTCACGAATCACGACGACGACGTGGTATTCCCCCGGTCCCGACGCCGTCTTGCGCGCGAACTGGCCCGACACCTTGAGCGCCACCTCGCTGGCCTGCTGCGCCTCTTCTTCGCGCCGATTCTCGAAGCGCAGGTGATGGCGGCAGGCCGGACAGACCGCGGCGCTTTCAAGGATGGTCGCGCGGCAGTGCGGGCAGGACCGCGTCTTGCCGACAGTCGCGCGCCGTTCTACAGCACGCACCATGGCTTAACGGCTTCCGCTGGCCTTTCCGCCGGTCTCGCTCCAGCCGAACTCGGCACGGCCGCGCATGCGTGCGCCGTCCGCGACTGTCAGGGAGCCCGCGGCGATATCGCCGTTCACGATGCCGCTCTGGTGCAACTCGACGCGCTGCGCGCCCTCGATGTTGCCTTCGATCTCGCCCGCGACGACAACGGAGGCTGCGCGCACGGAGCCCGCCAGGTGCGCGCCGGCCTCGATCGTCAAGGTGCCGTCCACATGGACGTCGCCCTTGAACTTGCCGGAGATCCGCACGTGGCCGGAGCCGTCGATCTTGCCTTCGAACGTCAGGCCCGTCGCGATGACCGACTCCTTGAGATCCTTGCGGTTCAAAGATGCTGCCTGAGGCGCGGGAGTCGAGGGTACGGCCTCGGGGCGCGGCCGGTTGACCGGCGGCGGCGCGCTATCGGTCGCGTCGGCCTGTGTCGAATCCTTGGCGACAATGTCCTTCCAGATGGCCATGGGGAATCCTCCGTTGGGGAGGACAAGAGTAGCCAGTTGCCCGCCCGCGAGCGAGCACGCAGTACCGTTTGGAAACGGTCTTACAGCTGTCGCCAAACGGCGACAGGAAACGGGCAGGCCGAAGAACGCGCGGCTCAGGCGAGCTGGGCGCCCAGGACCTTCAGGCGGCGATGCTGCATCCGCAGTTCCGCCAGCAGGACCCGGGATTCGGACCGGAAACTGGCCTCTTCCCAGCGCTGGGCAAGCTGTAAGCGGGTCTTCTGGTACCAGGTGTCGGTCAGCCTGGACCACTGGGCCAGGGTCGCGACAAACTGCTCGTACTCCCGGGCGACAGTCCCCCGGAGCCGCTCGAGGTCCACATGGGGCAGGGACGCGCCCTTGTCCTTGAGGCTCGCTTCCACCCGCCGGAACTGCATGGCGAGGCGCGCCCGCTGGATCGCAACGGCCGGCGTGCGGCGCAGCTTCGTCGTAATCCCGACCCAGGACAGCGAGCAGATGATCCATTTGCTCGGATCCCAGTGCCACCAGCGAATGCCGTTCCGGTAGTCGTGGGCGAACTGGTGATGGAAGTTGTGGTAGCCCTCGCCATAGGTCAGGAAGGCGAGCCAGCCGTTGTCGCGTGCGCTGTTCTCGTCGGTGTACGGCTGGCGGCCGAAGGCATGGGCGACCGAGTTGATCAGGAACGTGAAGTGGTGGCTGACCACGAGACGCAGCACGCCGGCGAGGAGGAACACGCCCCACAGGTCGTTGTGCAGCCATCCGAGGGCAAGCGGCACGAGCACATTCAGGCCGATTGAGAGGACGTAATAGTGCTTGTGCTGAAATGCCACGATCGGATCGCGCTGCAGGTCGCGGACATTGCTGAGGTCCGTCTCACCGCTCGGATAGCGGCGGAGCATCCAGCCGATGTGCGAGAACCAGAGGCCGCGACTCGCCGAGTAGGGGTCGCGGTCGCCGTCGTCCACGAACTGGTGATGGCTGCGGTGACCGGAGGCCCAGACGAGGATGCTGTTCTGCAGCGCCATCGCGCCGAGCAGCATGTAGACCAGCCGGAGCGACCAGTGCGCGTCATAGGTCCGGTGTGACCAGAGGCGGTGATAGCCGCCCGTGATCGCAAGCCCGTTGGCATACAGGAACACGGCGAACCAGACCCAGGCCGCGACGCTGTAGCCGTGGGTGAATCCATACCAGGGCACGACGATCACGGCGCCCGCCATCGTCAGGACGAACATCAGGACGTTGGCCCAGAGCAGGCGCGGTTTTTCGTCGGCGGTGGTCGGATTCATGGAGGGGGGAATTCCGGCAGGGGAAGACGGCCGCATTGTGGACGATGTGGCCCTGCGTGGATACCCCGAATCCGGAGCCAATTCACTTTTTTGGGCCAAATAGCGATTCCAGAGCCG